>NZ_RJJW01000022.1 GCF_003781945.1 Halorubrum sp. CSM-61
CGCCTCCATCGCCAGTAACTCTTTGAGCAACCGGCACAACTTCCTCGATGAAGCGGGAGATCTGCGTCATAGACAACCGCATTCTCCCGCTTCAACTCCTTTGATTTAGCGGCCTACCTCGCTGCTGTATGGCGATTCAACACAGCCACCCGAACACTACAACAGAAAGGGTGCTTTCTGTGTGTGGTCGGGAGTCCCGATATTGTCCGATTAAGTGGGCGGATAGACCGCCTCGGATAACTATTAATACAACGATCACTCAGTTAAAACACCCGACCAGAAGTTCGTGGTTGCTGGAGAGAATTGTCGGATTCATCCCCGCGCTGAAGCGCGAGGCTTTCTCCTTGATTCTCCGTAAACGCCGGGATTCTCTCCTCGTAGAAAGATAGCCTGCCAGGTTTCGCACCGACGACTACGGCCCGAGGTACCCCCACGCCTGCAGTCGGTCCCCGTCGCCGTTGACCCACCGTTCACCGATGTCGTCGCGGTAGTACATGTTCGGCATGACGATGCCATCGATGCGGTCGTATGCTTGCTCCCGTGCTGCTTGCATCGTCTCTCCCTTGCCGGTCACGACGATGGGCATCCCGTTGTCGCCGGCGACGCGCCACTGGCCGTCAACTTTTTTAGCGTCTTCAAGATGAATGCCTTCGCGGCTCTCCGTCTCGAACACCACGGCCGCGTTCCGCGAGTTCTCGTCGTACGTCCTCTCGTCGTCAAACGGGAACGGCGGCAGAACGACTCGGACGGCAATTTGGTATCCGTTGTGAACGTCTACCGCTGGCTTGTTGCCGTGCGCGAGATCGGAGACGAATTCTCCGGTGGACGACTCGATCGACTCTTCTTGCAGCGCAATGGTCGGGTACCCGAACCGCGGCGTGAACTCCAAGGGGTAAATCCCGTTTTGATTGACGATACAGTTGATGTCGATGCTCCCGACGTAGCCTTCGTTGGCGAGCCAGTCTTCGATTTTCCCGAAGGTTTCTTTGAAGAGTTTGTTCTGGCCCGCCCAGAACATCGAGGTCCCCATCTCGCCGGTCGAGGGACCGATGTTCCCCGGGAACAATTTCTTATGCTCAAAATTGAAATTGACCTGGTCAATGAACTCGTCGCCGTTGAAGAACCCGCAGATAGCGACTTCGACGCCCTCTACTTTGCGCTGCAGCTGGAACCCCTTCATGCGGTGACCCCACGCCTTCCTGTACGCCTTCAACACGTCTACGACGTCACTTCCGTCGTCCTCGTTGCCGACGTACAGTAAGCGCTTGACGTTCTGGACTTCGCCGAGTGGTTTGATCACATACGGGGCAGGGTTCTCTTGGACGTGTTGTATCCCCGCGTCGAAGCTGTCGAAGATGTGGTGTTCGACGGTGTTCACACCGTGTTCTTCGAGGATCTCCATCGCGTATCCTCGATCCTCTTCGAGATGATCGGTGTTCGGCGTCCCGCCGACGACGGCCTTCCCTCTCTCACGGAGCTCCTCGGCGAGTTCACCCGTGCCGATGTCGGAACCGACCCAGATATCGTCGAAAACGATGACATCCGCCCAGTCGACTTCTGCGCGCCAGTCGTCGGTCTTCGGGACGAAACCGTTCCCGATCTCCTGATCGCGTTCGGCCTCGATGTAGTATTTCACGTCGTGGCCCTCGCGGTGAACCTGCCACGCGAGGTCCGTGATCAGCGCCGCGTCCGCGGAGACGAACAGAAACCGTTCGGTGTCCATGGCGACACGTCTCGCGGCGGGGACTTGAGTGTGCGTGCCGGCCGGTGTGTAAGAAGTTGACTCCGGCTGTTCGATAGCCGAGACGAGCGCGGATTAAACCGCACCCAGCGCCGTCGAGATGTCGTCGACGGTCGCCGGGTCGTTCGTCCAGAACCCTGTGTATCCGTCCGAGTTCTCCTCGGCGACCAGCCCGCAGGCCTGGTCCCCGTCCGGGCCGCCGTCGTACGCCATGGCCCAGTAAGGCTCAGTCGATCACATCGACAGCTGCGTAATCTCGTCTGATGGCGATGAATCAGATGGAACTGGTCATGGAGCGTCTTCGAAGCGCTGGTGAGTGTGATCTTCAGGATGGACCGTCGCTGTCGGCGGCGCACTGCCGCCGACGCGACAGTGTCGCCACTCACGACCGCTATCTAAATCGGTGGACAGCTACCGGAAGAACCGGTTGTCGAG
>NZ_RJJW01000011.1 GCF_003781945.1 Halorubrum sp. CSM-61
GACCTCGTACAACGTCTCTGTCGTGACCTTGACGTTCTCGTCGAGATCTATCGCAAGCTCTTCGTTGAGGCTGTTGACGACAAAATTAAGGAGGTGCTCTTCTTCTATCTCGCTGTCTGCTTCGGTAGCTTCCACACCCTTCCCAAGCAGACACTTTCACTCAAACCCGATGTGATCGACTGAGGACTCCTCATCTCGAATTATGCGTCGACTCACTACACTGTTTCCCTCTGAGTTCCTCGGCGTGCTCTTCGAGGAACTCAGAGGGAAACAGTGTAGTGAGTCGACGCATAATTCGAGATGAGGAGTCCTTGTCGTGCACAGACTGGACTTCCTCATTCCTTCCGAAAGATGCCTCGATAAGCCGCCGCTATCTCGCGGTTTCTCGCTTAACTAAAGACAGATGGGTGACGTGGATAATCGCTATCTTCATTGATTTCGGGAGAGATTGGCCAGACGTGATTGTACCTCTGCAGGCTGGGTCGCTTCCCTTTGCGACTGACTTTGCGGTCATTATCATCACGGCGGTCCTGCTGAGCTATATCGCTCGATTGACGGGACAACCGACGATCGTCGCGTATATCTTCACGGGCCTCGTTCTTGGACCGGTCTTCCTCGACGTCGTTTCTCAGTCGGAACTCGTGGTCTTGATGAGCGAACTCGGGCTCGGATTCCTCCTCTTCCTCATCGGGATGAAGATGCGTATCGACGACATCCGCGAGATCCTCCGACCCATCGTCAACATCGCCATCTGGCAGACGATCCTGCAGACCGCACTCGCCTTCGTCGTCGCGTTCGCGCTGGGCTTTACGCTCCTCGAAACGACCATCATCGCGTTGGCGACCGTTTTCGGGGCCACGCCGATCATCGTGAAGCTGCTGTCCGACAAAGACGAACTGGCGACGCTTCCCGGAAAGATCGACGTCGGCGTCCTCATCATTCAGGACATCTATCTCGTCATCCTCCTCGCCGTTCTGAGCGCTGAGTCACTCTCGAATCCCACGGAAATCGCCGTCAGTGTCGGAACGATACTCCTGTTGATGAGTGGCGTTGGTATCGTCTCGTATCTCTCCGCCCGGTATCTCCTCCCGTCACTGTTCAAGGCCGTCGCGGACGACAGGAGGGCGTTTTTTATCGTCGGTATCGCCTGGGCGTTCGTCTTCATCTTGGGGACCGAACAGCTCAACCTCTCGCTCGAAGTCGGGGCGTTCCTCGCGGGATTGAGTCTCGCACAGGTCCCGTACACGAGCGAGCTCACCGAGCGAGTTCGCCCAATCACCGACTTCTTCATGGTCGTGTTCTTCACCAGTATCGGCCTCCAACTCGCTGCGGATAGCCTCCTCGCCTACTGGGTTGAGGCGTTGATTGCCTCAGCTGCCCTCATGATCGGGAACTTCCTGATCATCTTCTATCTCATCGACCGCGAACAGTTCACGCCGGAGACCTCGTTCATCGGAAGTCTCAACATGGCTCAAGTGAGCGAGTTCTCACTCGTCGTCGGTGCGCTGGCAGTCACTCAGGGCTTCATCGACGCGTCGATTCTGGGCTATCTGAGTCTGATGGCGATCGTCACGATGAGCCTCTCGACGTACCTCATCAACTACAACTACGAGATTTACGAGCGTGTCAAACCCTACCTCGCCCGCTTCGAAGGCGACGAGAAGCGAGACGTCGACCTCCACGTCTACCGAGACCACGCCGTTGTCGTTGGTTACGACGAGATCATTCGGGCGGCGTTGCCGGTGCTCCAGGAACACTTCGGAGACGTCGTCGTCGTCGACCGAAACCCAGCCCACGCTGAGATCCATCAGTCCGCGGATTACGACTACATCTACGGCGATTTCAAACACGGTGAGATTCGAAGCGCTGCCGGGCTCAAGCGAGCGGCGTTCGTGTTGAGTTCGACGGTCGAACCCGACATCAACCGGACGCTGCTCGAAGAAACCGGAGAACAGGCGGTCGTGTTCGCTGAGGCCGAATCGACCACTGATGCGAGTAATCTGTACGACCGCGGGGCTCACTACGTCATCCTCAGTACAGCACTCTCGAGTGAAAAGCTCGCCGAGCATCTTCGCCAGTATTTCAACGAACCGGAGGCGTTCTGGTCGGTGGTAGACCGCGATATTGGCCACCTCCGCTGGATCCGAGGTGAGTTCGATGGTTGAGCTCCTGACGCCCCTGGGTGCGATCTTCATCGCCGCTGCGCTATTTCTGATCGTTGCAACACGGGTGGGTATCCCCGCGGTCCCGGTGTATATCATCGTCGGGCTCTTTCTCGCGCCGTTCATCCCGCAAGGGACGACCCTGGAACTCGCCCAGTGGGGAGTCGCGTTCCTCGTGTTCACCTTCGGTGTCGAAGTCGAACCCGGGCGGTTCCGCGCAGTTGCGCGTGACAGCGAGCACGTCGCCGCCCTCCAAGTACTGCTGATCGGGTCGCTCGTCTTCGGCCTAGGACTCGTCTTCGGGCTTGATACGCTGAACGCAGTATACTTCGCAAGCGCAGCTGCGCTCAGTTCGTCGCTCGTCGGCCGGGAGCTCGCCGTTCACGATATTCGTCGCAACCTCATCCAGGGACGCCTCATCTCGTCGATTCACTTCGCGCAGGACCTGTTCGCGGTCGTTCTCATCCTCGTGTTGAGCGCGGATGTCTTCACGCCCGACGGCATCGCACTCAAACTCGGCTACGGCGTCGTCATCCTCCTCGTCGCCGCGCTCGTCCGGGTGTACCTGTTCGACGTTCTCGTGTCGCTGTCGGGCGACTCCGACGAACTCATCATTCTGACGGGGGTCGCGCTGCTTCTCGGATTTATCAGCCTCGCGGAAATGACCGGTATCTCGATCGTCATTGGGGCGTTCGCCGCCGGGTTGGCGATCACGAGAGAGTTCCCGGACAAATTGGCACTCGAAGCAGGGCTCGAATCGTTCGACGACTTCTTCGCGGCGATTTTCTTCGTCACGGTCGGGAGCCTGATTACGATTCCCACGACACGAGCACTTCTGTTTGCGGCCGTTCTGTTCCTCGTTATCGTCGTCCTCAAGCCACTCGTGACGATCTACGCACTACTCTACCAGGGATACGAGACCAGGACGGCATCGCTGACGAGTTTCGGACTCGACCAAGTGAGTGAATTCGCCCTCATCATTGCGATCCAAGCGTTGATCCTCGGGCGAATTCAGCCGGATGTCTTCGAGGCGATCATTCTCGTTGCAGCACTGACGATGATCACGTCGACCGTTACCCGCCAGTACAGCGAGCCGCTGTATCGAGTGTTATCCAAATGTCTCCCATTGGAATCGACACACTCCAAGCTGAACAGCCGAAGTTCGGTCGACTCATCTCTCCGAGACCACGTCATTATCGTCGGGTATGGGCGACTTGGTACGCTGGCCGCGCAGACCTGTGAGGAGGAGGACCAGCCCTTCGTCGTCATCGATCACGATCCAGATCATCACGAATTAGCCACGAACCACGAGAACCACATTTTCGGAGATGCGGTAAGCAACGAGACGTTGCAACGAGCGAACGCCGATACTGCTCGATTGATCCTCTCGACAGTCGATGATCCCCGTGTGTCAAAGCGAATTCTGGGGCTAGACACGGAGGCAGACGTCGTGCTCCGGTCGAATCGTGTCGACGAAGCGGATCGCCTGTTAGGCGCAGGCGCAAGCTATGTCATCGTTCCTGATTTCCTGGCCTCGGAACAGTTATTGGAGAAGATACGAACGGTCCTTACTGACGACGTCTCCCTCGAGCAGTGGCGATTACAGAACAAACACCGTCTCCACGAGGAACTCGAATTTCGATAGTAGGGCGTTCTGAATCGGGCCTGAAATCGTGGAGTACCGCAGTGGTTCAGAGGTTCTGTTTGAGCCAAACCCCTATATTCACTGTCGAACATTCAAGACGTAATGGTTACTTCGACCTCCCAAGGCTCAATTCTCGTGCCGATCGCAAATCCGGAGACGGCAGACCAACTGGTCTCGACCGCTGTGGATTTGGCGACGGATACGGGACGCCCACTCGACCTGCTGACCGTGATTAGGGTCCCGGAACAACTCCCGCTTTCCGAAGGTGAGCGGCTGGTTTCGAACGAACGGGAGACGCTCAACTATGCGACGAAGTTGGTCAGTGATCAAGCGGTCGAAGTGACCAGCCGGATCCGCTTTGCTCGCTCGATAGCCAGCGGCATCCTCAGCGTAGCGAACGAACGGGATATCGACACGATCCTCATGGGATGGCGGGGAAGACCGCGCCGCCGAGACATCATCTTGGGGTCGCATCTCGATCACGTACTCCGGGAGGCACCGTGCGACGTTCTCGTGAAACGAATGGACGATAACGAGGATATACAGCGAATTCTCCTGCCGGTTGCTGGTGGTCCAAACACCGAATTAGCAGCGAGCATGGCGGGCTCCCTCGCTCGGGTACACGATGCAGAGATCCACGTCATCATTGTCAATATACCGACCGAATCGGAGACAGTACGTAACGAGCGGGAAACAACATTAGAGAACGTTATTGCAGGTTTTACTGGTGTCCCAGTAATCACTCAGGAAACCGTTGAGAGCGACTCAGTCAGCGAGACAATTATAGAGCAATCAAAGACCGTTGACCTCGTTGTTCTCGGAGCGACTTCCGAAGACCTCTTCCGTCGTTCCGTTATCGGATCGCTACCGGAACAAGTAGGCAGGCAGTCGGAGAGTTCGGTGCTGATGGTCAAAGCGAATCAAAATCTCCCCTCACGGCTCGCACGGCTCGCCTCACGCATCCGACGTAAAGCGTCTCTCGCTCGACGCTGAAATTTGCGACTCTCGAACTTGAATAGAGTCGGGAGCCACTCGCCACACACTTATAGCCATATCAACTATGGGAACGATGTTGGTGATGATCGATATCTCTCCTGAACTCGAAATCTTGCTGCAAAGCGCCGACGATCTTCCTTTCAGCAATCAGCCGTGGATGCTCGTCATCGCGATTCTCATTGGTGCGTACGTTCTCTCACGGCTTATTGAGTGGGGCGGACACAAGCTATTGGACCAATCCGACCGCTGGCCTGACGACTCAATCAATCGTATCTTCTTCGAGGAAATTCATATGCCGCTGTACGTCTCGGTGGCTCTTGGCGGAATATACGGTAGCCTGAGTGTTCTCGGGTTCGTCGAATCGAGTTACTACCTCGTCGGTGCTATCCTCTCGATACTCGTTGTGCTATGGATGCGAGCAGCCATTCGTGTTGGAAGTCAGTGGATCGAAGCCGTGAATGCTACAGAAAGTGACTACGAGTTTTCCCCGATATTCAAGAACTTCTGGACCATCCTTCTCCTGATTGGGACCGTTATCAGCCTCCTCATTATCTGGGAAATCAACGTTACACCGTTTCTCGCTTCGGCGGGGATTATCGGGATCATCCTCGGGTTGGCCGCACAGGAAGCCATCGGCAATTTGATCGGAGGCGTATCGCTGTATTTCGACGATACGTACAAAACAGGGGACGTGATAATCTTGGAGGACGGTCAGCGAGGGACCGTGACTGATATCGGTATTCGGAGTACGACCGTTCTCACGCGGGACAATATCTTGATTACCGTTCCGAACGCTGTGTTGAACTCCGCTTCTGTTGTCAACGAGTCCGCTCCCCAGCGTCGCAAGCGAATTCGAGTGCCGATTACGGTAGCATACGGGACGGACTATCAAAAAGTGGAGGAGATTCTACTGGGCGTTTGTGACGAGATTCCGCTCCTCCTCGAATCGCCCTCACCTCGGGTGATGTTCCGGGAATTCGGTGACTCTGCACTCGTCTTCGAACTGTGGGCCTTCGTTGCCCATCCATTTAGCGAGCTCAGGGCGATCGATCAGATCAATCGACTCGTGTATGACGAGTTCGACGAGGCAGATATCGTGATCCCCTTCCCACAGCGGGAAATCAGTTTCCTCGATTCGAAACAAGACGTCACTCCACAACAGCCTGTAGAACGAACATACGATGAGGAGGGGGCAGAACTGTCCAGAGATGAATCAAACAACTAAATAGACCCCCTCGTTCAGCGTCCGTCCCCGCGATTCTCCGAACTCATTAATGGCGGTCAATCCGTCTCTCACATATGGAGTGTAACCGTTGTGACTCAGGAGACGGGGTTCGTATGGAAATCCGATTCCAGAGCGAAGCGAAGATTATTACGTATCTGTGTCAGAGCTGCGCCCGCTCGATGGCTGACGATCCGGACATCCTCGAGGTGAACCCCTCTCCCGGCCCATAACATCGTCTAAATTTCTATAACTAATCTCGAAGGGGTATACGTATTCTCTGACCTTCAACAACCCAATTTGGAACGAAAAACTCCGATTACTGCCACGCTTGAAAGAGTTCATCACGAGGCGTCGTAGAGTACTCTCCATCGTCGAATACCGTTACGCGCCCTGTTTCAGCGCTAAGGGTCATCGTCGTAACGACATCAGGCCGCGCAGACGTGTCGGCGGCACTCATATGCCGTGATCCCATCCAATCCGCATACTGAATGGAGGACTCGGTCGACTGATTCGGATCAGACGAATAATCATGGAATCGAACCATTTGCTCCTGGACAATCCCGTCCACACTGATAACGACAGCTCCGTCACGCTCGCGAGCGACCTCAGTCGTTGCTTCATAGAAACTATCGACGTCATCAAGGACATCCCTGGATGTAGATACGGGCCATCTATTCGCTCCCATCGGATCTGCGTGATTTCTCACTGTGTGTCCCGAAACGATGGCAAAATAGAGTCCCGGACCAGTGACATACGGTTCATCCCAAGACTCGAATGCCAAACCAATATCCTCGATACAGAACTTGAGTATGTCAATCAGCTTCTTCACACGTTCATGGGACTGATAATCGATATCCAACGACGCAGGAGTAGGCATGCCTATTTTTCGTGGAGTCTCTCATAAATATCGTCCGCAACACTTGATACCGTCCGCGTATTGCGAATTTTCACCTTTTTGTTTAACCAAGAACCTCAGCCACTCTCTTGAACAGGAGACATTGAGAGATCGAGATAAGTGAAATATATTGCTGAAGACTACAGGTCACAGTCTCCCAGTCATTCGCGTAGGCACGCTCAGAGGCGTCATCAGGAAATCGGTGATCTCTTGTTGGGAGTAGCATAGAAATCGGCCGGGAAATATTATTACAAATATATCTAATGAATAGAAGGCGCGCATCAGATCCCAAACTCCGAAACTGTGACATCCGCACAGGTTCGGAAAGTAGAACGCTACCAATCTCTTGGTTTCTACCTCTATTGGCTCGAATCCATCCTCTCGTCGCTGTTCGGCGCTTTTCATACTCAGTACATCACAAAGCCGGTTAGTTGAGACGTCTGCTTGCTGAAGGTGTGTCTAATACCAAGCAAGCAGACGGTGAAATTCACGAGGACCAGCTTCTTAACTTCCTCGTCAACTCCCTTGACGAGGAAGTTGCCCTCACACTCGCTGAAAACGCTGAACTCGATGCTGAAGACATCTACGAGGTCCTCGTCGGCGCGTGCGCCGACGGGACCTCGGTCTCAACGCTCTGTGAGAAAAGCGAAGATGCTCCCCACGAAAATTCGGTTCTCTACCATCTCCGCACCAAGTTCGATCTTGAGACGCTCGAACAAGTCGGAAACGCGCTCCTTCAGAAGGACGTCCTCGACGTCCTTCCCCAGCAGGTGGAGGTCGTTTCAGACCTCCACCTGCGGCCCTACTACGGCGACGAAGATGGGACAGACGGCTTGTATCACTCACAAGCGAAGCGTGGAACGACTGCGTTCCACGCCTACGCCACACTCTACGCGCGTGTGAAGAACAAACGCTACACGCTGGCGGTGCGCCGTCTCGAAGACGGCGACACCGCCAGCAGTGTCCTCGCAGAGTTTCTCGGTATCCTCGACGGCCTTGACCTCGAGGTCAAGGCCGTCTTTCTTGACCGCGAATTCTACGACAGCAAGTGTTTGACGCTGCTTCAGGCACACAACCACGCCTACGTCATGCCGATCGTCCGCTGGGGACAGACGATCAAGCAAGAACTCTCGGAAGGCTGGAGTCGCGTGATTCAACACGACATGACGGCGAAACTCGACGGTCACAGCTGGACCGTCGAGTTTCCCGTCTACATCGACTGTACGTACCAAAACGGACGGTACGACGAACATGGAGTGGCGCGTCACGGCTACGCCGCTGACGCGCCGTTCATCAATTCACCACGAGACGCTCGATACCACTACGCGAAACGCTTTGGTATCGAGGCCAGCTACCGACTCTCCGAGCAAAGTATTGCGACGACCTCGACACAAAATCCGGTCGTACGGCTGCTGTACGTCGTGGTGAGCTTGTTGTTACAGAACGTCTGGCGGTATTTACACTGGGAGTACGTGGCGACGCCCCGCCGTGGAGGGCGTCGCCTCTGGAAGTGGTCGTTCAAGGAGTTCATCAACATGATTCAACGGGCAGCGKGGACGGCCCTCGCGACGCGTCGGGCCGTCCCCGCAAACCGACCACCAGACGACCGGTTTACTCGCTAATCTCCGACCGGGCTAGCCTCCGCCAGGAGTGGCGACGCTGTCGCGTCGGCGGCAGCCGCCGCCGACAGCGACAGCTCTCCGTCGGTTCGTCGACGATCTTCTCGTCAAGACCACCCAGCACAACCGCTCCACCACAGAACTCAGGCTTCAGAAACAGCTAGCTGAGGATGCTTTGTGAGGTACTGAGGCTGGGGAGGCGTGAGGCGCTGTGCGGTTGCGGGCGGGGTGGGACTCAAAGGGGCAGTCGCTGTGGGCGGCGCAGGCGATGTAAGCACCGCAGGGAGCGAGTGAAACGAGCGACTGAGGCGCGCAGCGAGCGTGCGCCGCCCACAGCGGCTGGAGCTTTGGAGGTGTTCACCGTCGATCCCYGAGAGGTGTTCACCGCAGCGCCGTCGGTGACTTATAAACAACCGACAGCAATACCGCTCGATCGCTTATAAATGACTACTCACTCGTTCTGATACACGTACTCCCGCTCTCAAGCAAGAAGCAAGCGCGATCTTGCGGCTGATTCGGCTACGAATTCGTTTGAGGAAGCAGATTTCAATGGCATTCTTCAGTCGTCGACCAGCGACGAGTGAAGAACGACACCCGACGTGACGCCGCCGACGGTAGCCGGAATCGCCGATCGGAGGACCCCCTGATCGAACGAGACGGCGCCGACAATCACCCCGATCACGACCCAGACGACGACATTCGCGAACACGAAGAGTCGGAGGTCGTCGACGAGCGGGTCCGGGAGGGCGGTCGTCATGGTTCGCACGTCTCACTGCAGCCTTTTAAACGGGGCTCCTACCGGATCACGAACGCCGGCTCTTCGATTCGCTCGCTCTTACACTCCGGGCACCGCGAGGGCCGGTTTATCGGGTCGTCGAAGCCGTCGAAGCCGCAGTCGCGGCACTCCGGCGGCGCGACCAGAAGCTCCTCGTCGGCGCCGTCGTCCGCGACCGACCGCGAGACGTGCTCCACGTGGTCGTACACGACGGGCGTCGGCAGCGACAGCGTCTCTCCGAGGTCGCTCGCGGTCGCCGGCCCCTCGCGGAGCGTGTCGGCGATGCGCTGACGGGTGGTCTCCATGGCCGAGATTCGGCGGCGACGTACAAAACGCCGACGGCGAGAGCGGTTTCGATCACCGCCTCCGTCTCACTCACCACCTCCGTCTCACTCATCGCCTCCGTCTCACTCGTCCGGCTTCGGCGCCAGCACCACCAGCGCGGTGGCGTCCTCGGTCGCGGTCGGCTCGACCGCCGTCTCGCCGTCGAACCGGACGATCTCGCCCGCCTCGACCGCGTGCTCCTCGCCGTCGAGCCGGACCGCGAACGCCCCGGACAGCGCGTGGAACAGCACGGTCCGGTCCGGGTGGGTGTGCTCGGGGACGCTCTGTCCGGCGTCGAGCGACAGCCGGACCGTCTTCGGCTCGTGCCCCGGGAACGCCGCCGCGTGCGGCTCGCCGTCGAGGTCGGCGAGCCGGACCGTCTCTACGCCCGACTCGACCTCGACCTTCGGGAACTCGGCGACGAACCGGGAGGCCTCCTCGCGCTCGACGGCGTAGCCGTCCGCGTCGAACGCGGGCACCTCCGCCGCCATCTCGTGGTAGAGCGGCGTCGGCTCGTGGTCGTTGACGATCGTGAGCGTCTCGCCGGGGTCCAGTTCGGCGAACGCGTCGTGAATTCGGTCGTGTCGCTCGCTCGGCGGGATCTGTCTGACGTCGAGTTCGGTCATCGGTCGGTACTCGCTTCCGGAAGGGGATGGGCCGTGTCGCGAACACGTTCGTCTATGCGAACCCGTCTCACTCGGCGTCGCCGCGATCGTCGTCGGCATGTTCCTCGCCGCCGAGCAGCGTCGCGATCCGGTCGCCGATCCGCGCCATCGTCGCGTCCGAGAGGCCGTGGCCGTCCCCCGCGTCGATCCGGAGGTCGACCGCCGCGCCGCCCCGTCGGAACGCCGCCGCAGTCGCGCGCACGCGCTTGACCGGGACGTACGGGTCGCCCTCGCTGCTGTCGAGCGCGACCGGCGTGCCGGAGAGGCCTTCGCTCTCCCCACCGGAATCGACCGATCGCTCCCCCGGGCGCTCGCCCGGGAGCGCCGCGGAGACGACGAACGCGCCGCCGTACCGCCGCGGGCGACGCCGGAGGAACTCGCTCACGACCGCGCCCCCCTGCGAGACGCCGACGAGGACGACGCGCTCGGTCGGAATCCCGATCTCGCCGGCGGCGTCGAGGGTCGCCGCGACGCAGTCGACAGCCGAGGTTAGCGCCGGCTCGTTGGCGGCGATCGGCGCGTCGTGGCCCGCCGGGAACCAGTTGGAGCGGACCGCCTGCGGGGCGAAAAGCGCCGCGCCCGGCCGGTAGAACTCGTCGGCGAGGCGGAGCAGCCCCTCGGCCGTCCCGCCGCGGCCGTGGACGAGCACGACCGCGACCGCCGCGGCCGCGGCCGGGGCGCCGCCGGTCTCCAGCGCGGCGTCGGCGTGCGGGCCCTCGGCGCCCGTGAGTCGACGGGTCATCGGTCGGCGCCCGCTCGATCGCTCGCGTCTCCCCCGCTCCCGAGCTCGAAGTCGGGGAGCTGGCTCTCGATCAGCTCGCGGTCCTCCTCGAACCGCGGCGGGAGGTACAGCTCGGTCGCGTGACCGGAGGCGTCGGGGTCCGCGAGGCCGGGGGCCTGCGGGCCGTCGGGCGTCGGGGCCTCCGTCGCGAGCTCGACGAGGAGTCCGCCGGGGCCGCGCACGTACAGCGAGTGGAAGAAGTGGCGGTCCTTCACCCGCGACACGTCGTAGCCGCGGTCGCGGAAGAGGTCGTGCCACTCCAGCAGCGCCTCGCGGTCGGGGACGCGCACGGCGGCGTGGTGGAGCGTGCCGGGCCCCTCGCGGAGGTACGGCGCGTCCCGGTCGAGGAGGTCGACGACGCGAGCGCGGTCGCCCGGGGCGCGGTACCGAATCCGGTCGCCGGTCTCCGCCTCGTACTCGAAACCGAGCGTGTCGAGCACGCTGGCGGTCCCGTAGGGGTCCGCGGGGAGCGCGGTGACGCCGTACAGCCCGCGGATCGCGGCCGACTCGGGGACCGAGTCAGTGTCGGTGACACCCCCGATCCACGGGTCGCCGTCGACGTCGCTCTCGACCAGTTCGATCCGGGTGCCGGAGGGGTCGGAAACGGAGAGCGCCCGGTCGCCGAACCGGTCAGCGGCGGCGGGTCCGTCGGACGTGGGGGCGTCCTCGACCGCGACCCCCCGATCGGCGAGCCGCTCGCGCCAGTAGTCGAGCGAGCCGAGCGGGACCGCGAAGGCGACGGCGGCGTACCCGGGCCTCCCGGCGCGGCCGGGGTCCCCGTGGGGGTCCGAGAAGACGGTGAACACGGAGCCGGGCGAGCCCGTCGCGTCGCCGAAGTAGAGGTGGTACTGGTGGAGGTCCTCGTAGTTCACGGTCCGGCGCAGGAGCCGGAGCCCGAGGGTCTCCGCGTAGAACGCGGCGTGCGCGCCGGCGTCGCCGACGATCCCCGTCACGTGGTGGAGGCCTGGGGTGTCCGAGAGCATGGCGGGAGATCGGTCGCGGCGGCGCAAACCGGTGTCGGTCGGGGACAACCGCTTGCGGCGCCTCAGGCGATCAACAGCAACCGGACGTTGCTCGCGGTGAGGTAGATGCCGACGAGGGTCAACAGGACCGGCGGGAAGTAGTAGAGGAACCCGTCGCCCTCGCGGGCGCCGTGGACGCTGATCCAGAGCATCACCAGGTACACGGCGATCTTCAGGGCGACCAGCCCGCCGAGCCCGAACGCGTCGAGCGCGACCGCGACGACCGGGTTCGCCTCGTCGATCGTCGGGACGTACTCCAGAAAGGCGATCGTCGAGACGATGTCGCCGACCCCGTACGTCGCGGTCGCGGCGATCCACAGCCAGTAGAACTCCTGTGGCCGCCGGCGGTAGGCCGGGCGTCGTCGCCGTCGATCTCGGGACCGGGACACGCCCAGACGTGTCGAAGAGGCGACGTGAATCTGCCGGTTCGGGCCGGCGACCGTTCGGATCCCGAGCGACGGGAGGAGAACGCGCCGCTTCCGGATCGTTCAATGGCGCCCGCGCGGAGGGACCGGTATGGGAACGCCACTGGAGCCGCGGGCAGAGCAGGTCGAGGAGGTCCTCGATCGCCTCTACGAGGAGTACCCCGACTCGACGATCTCGCTCAACTACTCGAACCGGCTGGAGCTGCTCATCGCCGTGATCCTCTCCGCGCAGTGCACCGACGAGCGCGTGAACAAGGTCTGTGCCGACCTCTTCGAGACCTACGAGACGCCCGAAGAGTACGCGAACGCGCCCCAAGAGGAGCTCGCGGAGGCGATCGACTCGATCACCTACTACAACAACAAAGCGTCGTACATCCGGTCGGCCTGCGCCGACATCGCCGAGAAACACGGCGGGGAGGTCCCCGACACGATGTCGGAGCTGACCGACCTGGCGGGCGTCGGCCGCAAGACCGCCAACGTCGTCCTCCAGCACGGCCACGACGTGGTGGAGGGGATCGTCGTCGACACCCACGTCCAGCGGCTCACCCGCCGGCTCGCGATCACGGAAGAGGAGAGCCCCCAGAAGATCGAACGGGACCTCCTCGACGTGGTTCCCGAGAGAGACTGGCAGCAGTTCACGCACCTCATGATCGACCACGGCCGCGCGACGTGTACCGCGATCAACCCGGACTGCAGTGAGTGCGTGCTCGCGGACGTGTGTCCCTCCGAGAAGGGCGACGGCGGCGTGGACCTGGCGAGCGGCGAGGCGTGGTAGAGTATCCGAGGAACGTGTTCGGGGCGTAGTACTTAAAGACCCAAACGATCGGGGGAGATCGCCGATCCGTTCCACGAAAAGGAGAACTCGCTTCCGGGTTTATCCATCCACCCGGCGTATCCGTAAGTGAGGAGAGACACTATGTCCACGAAAACCACGAACGAGTTCGGCGGAGAGATCGGCGGCGTCACGCTCCTGGGGAAGGCGCACTCGCTGTCGGCGCTGTTCATCGTCCTGCTTCGGGCGACCATCGGCGGAATGATCCTGTTCGCCGGCCTCGGGAAGGTCTCGGAGTGGCCGTTCGACGCCGCGGGGTACCTCGCGAACGTCGACCCCGCGAGCCCGGTCAGCGGGCTGTTCGCCGCGATGGCGTCGAACGCGGCGCTGATGGAGGTCGTCAACGTCGTCGTTCCGGTCACGCAGCTGCTCATCGGCGCGGCGCTCATCGCCGGGGCGTTCGTCCGGCTGGCCGCGCTCGGCGGCGCCGTGCAGATGGCGCTGTTCTACCTCGGCGGGTGGAGCGGCGACGCGCTCGCGCTGTTCGACTCGACGCTGGTGTACGCGATCGTGTTCCTCACGGTCGCCGCGTTCGGCGCGGGCCGCGTCCTCGGCCTCGACGCCTACATCGAGCAACTGGAGGTCGGCGGGCAGGCGCTCGTCGAGAAGTTCCCCAAGCTGCGGTACGTCCTCGGCTGAGCGGGGACGGAGTAGCGCGGGAGAATCGGGCGCGTGAACGGAACGCGCGCCGCCGGCTCGTTTTCGATTACTTGGCCACGTCGACCGGCTGGTAAGACGCCTCGTCGCGTGGCGCTCACGACATCGTTTCGACGCGGTCTCCCCGCACCGTAACGTAAATGAGAATCCCGAGTAAGCCGGGAACCAGACCGGCGAGGAAGAGCAGCGCGATGCCGACACCCCACTGCCACGCCCAGTCGCTCCCGCGGGACTTCGCGTCTCGGTAGACCCACCGACCGACCAAACCGAAGACGACGAACAGGATCAGGAGGAGGATCAGCAGCTCGGGACCGCCGGGGACCTGTAACGGAAGGAGCGGCATAGGTCACCGTTCTCTCGGAATTTTATAAATCTTCTCGGGGGCCGATCTCGTCCGCCGCGGCGCGGCTCCGACGTCGACACCGGCGGTCCGTTTCGGGTTCCACTCGTTATAAGACCGCGCGGCCGATACGGAGCGGTAATGGAACTCGGTTCGCGGGACGCGTTCGCCCGGATGGGGACCCTGGGCATCGAGGAGGAGTTCTACGTCGTCGATGCCGACGGCCGCCCGACCTCGGGGATCGACGATCTCGTCTACGGTCGCGACCCCCCGGCGGAGGTCCCGGAGGGGTTCGACCACGAGCTGTTCAAGTGCACCATCGAGGCGCAGACGGAGCTGATCGAGGACCCGTCGAACGCGGCCGACGCCCTCTCGACGGTCCGCGAGGCGCTCGTCGACCACGCCGCCGCCGACGGCTACCGGATCGCGGCCGCGGGCCTCCACCCGGCCGCGAAGTGGCGCGAGCTCGAACACGCCGAGAAGCCGCGGTATCGCGCGCAGTTGGACCGGATTCAGTACCCGCAACACCGCAACACCACGGCGGGACTCCACGTCCACGTCGGCGTCGACGACGCGGACAAGGCCGTCTGGATCGCCAACCGGCTCCGATGGCACTGTCCGATCCTGCTCGCGCTGTCGGCGAACTCCCCGTTCTGGAACGGGTTCGACACCGGACTCGCGTCGGCCCGCGCGAAGATCTTCGAGAACCTTCCGAACACCGGTGTTCCGTCGGCGTTCGACGACTTCGACGCCTTCAACGCTTTCGAGCGCCGGATGGTCGAGACGGACTCCATCTCCGACCGCGGCGAGCTCTGGTTCGACGTGCGCCCGCACACCGGCCACGGCACGGTCGAGGTGCGCGCGCCCGACGCCCAGCGCGACCCGGCGGTCACCCTCGCGATGGTCGAGTACGTCCACGCCCTCGTCGTCGACTACGCCGAGCGCTACGCGGACGGGGAGTCGGCGCCGACCCTCCGCCGAGAGCTGTTGGACGAGAACAAGTGGCGTGCGATCCGCCACGGCCACGACGCCTCCTTCGTCGCCCGCGACGGGGAGGAGACGGTCCCGCTGGGCGAGGTCGTCGCCGACGAGTGCGACCGCCTCGGAATCTCCGGGATCCGGGACGTGTACGAGGCCGAGAGCGGGGCGGAACGCCAGCGCCGGCTCCGCGAGGAGAGCGGCCTCGACGCGCTCTGTGAGGACCTCGTGTTGTCGCCGTAGTCGGGAGCCGCGGCGCGCCCTGAGCCGCCCGTTCCGTCGGAAGCGAAACGACGAGAAACGCTTTTGGGCGCGCGGACCGCATTTCCGGTATGACCACGGACGATTCCGCCGGCGGTGCCGACGATTTCGACGACGCCTCCGACGACGACTCGCCTACCGAGCGGACCCGCGAGGAGATCCGGAAGACCAAGGAACGGCTCGGCGAGGGCGCGGACAAGGCCGTCAAGGGGTTCGACGACAACGTCGTCGACCTCCTCTCGTGGCTGCTCGACACCGAGACCCGCGCGCGGATCTACGTCTTCCTCCGCGACAACCCGAACAGCACCAGCGACGAGGTCGCCGACGGCACCGGCCTCTACCCGAGCACGGTCCGCGAGGCGCTCGCGGAGCTCCACGACGAGGGCACCGTCGAGCGCGACAAGCGGGAGGCGAGCGGCGCCGGCAACAACCCCTACGAGTACGAGGCGATCGCGCCGAGCGAGCTGGTCCAGGGCGTCGTCGGCGACGTGCAGCGGGAGCTCAACGCCGTGTTCAACCTCGACCGCCGGCTCGGCGGCGAGTCGCCGGACGGGGACGCGGAGCCGGTCCAGATCTCGGTCGACGGTGACGGCGAGGACAACGAGGACGAGTACGGAGCTGACGAGACCGACGACGCGTTCGACTACGAGGGAGACGACGGCGAGGACGACGACCGCTGAGCCGCCCTCGACCGCTCTGGCTTCGAGACGTTTTAAGTCCCGTCCGCGCAACGGTCGTGCATGAACGTCGCGCTGGGTGGTACGTTCGATCCCGTTCACGACGGCCACCGGAAGCTGTTCGAACGGGCGTTCGAGCTGGGTGACGTGACCGTCGGGCTCACGTCGGACGAGCTCGCGCCGAAGACCCGACACGTCGAACGGTACGTCCGCCCGTACGACCGCCGAAAGCGCGACCTCGAGGCCGAGCTGGCCGGCCTCGCCGACGGGCACGGCCGCGAGTTCGAAGTTCGCGAGCTAACGGACCCGACCGGCATCGCCGTCGAACCCGAGTTCGACGCCCTGATCGTCTCCCCGGAGACGAGGGACGGCGGCAAGCGGATCAACGAGATCCGCCGCGAGCGCGGCCACGACCCCCTCGAACTGGTCGTGGTCGACCACGTCTCGGCCGAGGACGGCGAGCGCATCTCCTCGACCCGCATCGTCGCCGGCGAGATCGACGAACACGGCAACCTCACCCCCGGCCGGGAGGGGCGGGGGGCGACCCGCCCGGAATGACGGGGAACGACGCCGCCGACTCCGGACGCCTCGCCGCCCTCGCTCGCGTCGGGCTCGGCGAGACCGGGTTCGAGCGCGCCGCCGTCTGGGGCGCGGTCGGCTTCGCGCTCTCGTACGTCGCCTTCGACGCGGTCGGGATGGCGGCCGACGCGGCGGCCTCGCTCGGAGCGACGGGGATCCCGCAGAGCCTCGCCGCCCCCGTCGCCGCGGCGCTCGCGGTCCTGACCGCGGTCGGCGTCGTCGCCTTCGCCGCGGTCGGCGGCGGCGTGCTCCCCGCGACCGTCCTCGCCTACGGCCCCTTCGCGGCGATTCTCCTGCGGACTGCGGGACCGGAGCCGTACACGGTCCCCTTCTCCGATCCCGTTCCCTCCCTCGCCGCGCTGGCCGAACCGCTCGGCGTCGCCGTCGCGGCCGCGGTCGCCGTCGGCGTCGCCGGCTACGCGGTCGGGCGCGTCGTCGCCGGAATCGGCGGTGGTGGGGGAGAAGACGGCGAAGCCCCGGCGGAGGGGGAGGACGGCGCCGACACGGAGGGGAGAGAAGGCGAAGGCGCGGGCGACTGACGGTCCGCTACTCCTCGTCGAGCGTCCCGTTGAGCACCTTCGCGGCGACGAGTATCGGGTCCCACACCGGCGAGAAGGGCGGCGCGTACGCGAGGTCCAGGCGCTCGACTTCCGGAACGGTCATGTCCGCCTCCAGCGCGGTCGCGAGCGTGTCGATCCGGATCGCGGCGCGGTCGGGCCCGACGATGCTCCCCCCGATGAGCCGCCCGGTGTCGCGGTCGGCGACGAGCGTCACGTCGGTCTCGGCCGCGCCCGGGTAGTAGCCCGACCGCGAGCCGGCGGTCACCGTCTCGCGGACCGGGTCGAACCCCGCCTCGCGGGCCGCCTCCTCCTCGATCAGTCCGACGCGACCGGCCTCCATGTCGAACGCCTTCACGACCGCGGTGCCCGCGATGTCGCCCGCGCGCGAGGGGTCGCCGGCGACGGTGGCGCCGACCGCCCGTCCGGCCCGGTTCGCGGTGAGCCCGAGCGGCACCCACGTCTCCTCGCCGGTGACGGCGTGGGTCGCGGTCGCGCAGTCGCCCGCGGCGTAGACGTTCCGCAGGCTCGTCTCACCGTACTCGTCCGTGCGGATCGCGCCGCCCTCGCCCGTCTCGATCTCGGTGCCGTCGAGGAGTTCGGTGTTCGGTCGGATCCCGACACCGACGACCGCGAGGTCGACGGGGAGCGTCTCGGGGCCGTCGCCGGCGTCGAACGCGATCCCCTCGATCCGGTCGTCGCCGACGAGCTCCTCGACGGGGGCGTTCGTGCGGACCGTCACGCCCTTCGCGTCCAGCTCGGCCTCGACGCGCTCGCCGACTGCCTCGCCGAAGTCAGAGAGGAGGTGACCCGATCGGTGGAACAGGTGCACGTCGAGCCCGCGCCCGACGAGCGCCTCGGCCATCTCGACGCCGACGTAGCCGCCGCCGACGATCGCCGCCGTCTCTGGGGCCGGCATCGCGGCGTTGCGCTCGACGCGCCCGCGGTCGACCGCGTCCACGTCGGCGCGGTCGGGGTCGTACGCGTTCGGCTCGGCGATGTACGCGTCGATCGCGGCCGCGGCGTCCATGTCGTGGAGGGTGAAGGCGCCGTCCGGCCCGCGCACGTCGAAGGGGCCGGGGTCGGCGCGGCCGCCCGTGGCGACCAACAGGTCGTCGTAGTCCTGTTCGAGCCGCTCGCCCTCGGCCGTCTCGACGGCGACGGTCTTCGCGTCCGGGTCGACGCCGACGACCTCGCAGCCGCGCCGGAGGTCGATCCCGCGCTCGGCGACCTCGCTCGGCGACAGCGAGAGGAGGTCCGACATGCGCTCGACGCGCCCCTCGATGAAGTACGGCATCCCGCAGTAGGCGTAGGAGATCCACCGGCCCTTCTCGAAGACGACGACTTCGCGGTCGGGCGCCTCGCGGCGGAACTTGCTGGCCGCGCTCAGCCCGGCGGCGTCCGCACCGACGACGACGAACGGGTCGCTCATGGACGGATCGACGGCAAGGGGTGGTAAAAATCCACGCCGGGGGTGCGACGCGCGCGCGCCGACGGAACGGGGAGTCGGCTACGCCTGAGAGGGGCCGGCTACGTCTCGTCGTCGCCGTCGTCCCGCAGTCGCGACAGCGTCTCCCGGGCGTTCTCGACGGCGGCCTCCTTCTTCGCGGGGTACGCCTCGACCTTCGCGCGGACGGTGATCCCGGGACCGAGCCGGACCTCGCCGCGGAACGCGGCCTGCTTGTCGACGCGGAGGAACAGCGCGCAGTTGTCGTCGACCCGCTGGTCGAGCTCGTCGATCACGCGGTCGACCTCGTCGAGCCCGGAGAGCCGGTCGAGGACGTGTCGCATCCCGTCGGCGTTCTCGACGCGGGCCGAGAGCACGACGATCCGGTCGCCGTGGTGGCCGACGTTCTCGACGCGGTCCAGCTCGGCGTCCTCGGGGAGGAACGTGCGGAGGGCGTCGGCGACCCGCTTCTCGTCCTCGGTGGCGTACGCGAACGCCCGGAGGTCGACGTAGTGGAAGGGGACTTTGGCCATGCGGGTCGGGAAGGGGGTCGGTTACTCCTCGCTCTCGACGGCGTCGAGGGCGTCCTCGGGGACGCCGGTCTCCTGCCCGTCCTCGAAGCTGACCGTGTAGGTCGCGTCACCGAACATCGTCTCCATGACCTGCGTGATCGTGCCCGTCTCGCCGTCGTACTCGCTGTGTTTGTCGTGGAGAACGACCTCGTCTTCCTTCTCGAAGCTCATGCGTCATCCTTCCGCTGGCACGCTTAAAAGCGCCCGGATTCGCGGTGATCGGGGGCGACGTCGGCGGGGAGTGAGACGCCGATGCTCGATCCCCTCACCACGCCGCCAGAATCGCCGCCCCGAGCGACACAGTCAAGACGACGACGACGGCGGCCGTGACGACGGCGCTGTCGAGCGCGAGCGCGAGGGCGACCCCGGCGGCGAGCGCGAGGAACGCGGCGATCGCCCCGGGGACGCCGCCCCGCTCGATCAGCCGCTCGACCGCGTTCGCCGCGCGCTGAGACGGCGGGACCTCCGGCGGGCGCTCCGGCGGCTTCGCGAACGCCTCGTCGACCGCGACCTCCTCGGAGACGGCGTCCTCGGGCGGCTCGATCCGGACGTCGACGTACCGGGTCTCGGAGCCGTAGCCGGTGACGATCTTCAGCTTCCCGCGGACCGGCTCCGTCACGTCGCCGACGGAGACGTGGACGTGTCTCGTGGCCTCGTCGTCGACGAAGTGGTTCGTCTCGTCGACCGAGACGACCCGGTCGAGGTCGTCGTCGAAGTGCAGGTGGACGTGCGTGGAACGGCCCTCGTTCTCGAGCGCGACGGCGAACGGACCCGTGGTCTCGAACCGAGCGGGCGCCCCGATCGAGTGGACCGCGTCCCCGTTCAGTTCGACGGAGAGTGTCGACACGTTCGGGTCGACGTACTCACACTAAAAAAAGATGCAGTACGGAACGGGGTGCGTTCCGCGCGGGACGAAGTGGTGAGAGAGGAGAGCGCGCGTCCTACGCCGCCGCCTCCTCGCGCATGTCCGGCGGGAGGAGATTCGGGATGCCGTCCTCGATCGGGTAGGTCTCGCCGCACTCGGTGCAGGTGAGCGTCCCCGCGAGGATCTCTTCGTCGTCTCGCTCGTCGACGTCGAGGTCCAGGTCGGCCTTGTCGAGCGGGCAGCAGACGACGTCCATCAGGGATTCCTTCATGCCGCGTCGTTCGCGCGGACCGATAAAAAAGCGTGCGGGTTGGCGGGCGCGGCGGGACGGGGACTTCCGGACCGTCCAGCGGTTCACGCTCGATGGCAACGACTTTGCCGATTCGTCACGCCCGACGAGGTATGGGGATCCCGTCGGAACGGATCGACCGGCTGTTCGCGCTCGCCCGCGAGGCCGTCGTCGACGACGAGTACGACCGCGCGCGGGAGTACGTCGCGCTCGCTCGTCGGATCGCGGAGCGGAACCGCTGCGGCGTCCCCGCCGAGTTCTCGCGGAAGACCTGCGGCGACTGCGGCGTCTACCTCCGCCCGGGGAAGACGAGCCGCGTCCGGCTCCGACCCGGACGAGTGGTCGTGCGGTGTCGCGAGTGCGGGTCGACCGCGCGGTACCCCTTCGAGTGACCGACCGCGGCCCTCCCCCACTGCAACGGACCGCGAAAGCGTCAGCGTTTATGGCTCGCCCCGCCTCCTCGCGACAATGAGCGTCCCCTGCGTCGCGGTCGAGCGCGAGCGCGGCGAGGCCGTCCGCGAGCGGCTCGCCGACGCCGACGCCCTCGACGGCGACCACGAGATCTCGGTCGACGGCGACACGATCTACATTCCCGTCGTTGACCCCGAGGCGGTCCCCGGTGACCTCGCGGCGACGATCGTCGAGCGCGACGCCGACGAGCGCGACCGACCGCGGACCCCGGCCGCGATCCTCGGCTACGAGCCCTCGCTGGAGCGGCTCGGCGACATCGTCATCGTCGACGAGGACGACGACGAGCGCGCCCGCGAGATCGCCGACGCCGTGATGGCCTCCGACGTGCCCTGCGAGACGGTGCTCAACCGGGCCTCGCCGATCGAGGGCGAGCTTCGCGTCCGCCGCTGGGACGTGCTGGCGGGGACCGGCACCGAGACGGTCCACCGCGAGTACGGCCACGAGTTCCTGCTTGACGTGGCCGAGGTGTACTTCTCCCCGCGGCTCGCCACCGAGCGTCACCGCGTGATCGAGCAGGCCGACGCGGGCGAGACCGCGATCGACATGTTCGCCGGCGTCGGCCCCTACGCGGTCCCGATGGCGACCCGTGGCGCCGACGTCGTCGCCTGCGATCTCAACGACCGCGCGATCGAGTACCTCCGGGAGAACGCCGAGCGCAACGGCGTCGCCGACCGCGTGACCGCGATCGCCGGCGACGCGCGGGAGATCGCCGACGAGCACGCCGACACCGCCGACCGGCTCGTGATGAACCTCCCGCACTCCGCGGGCGAGTTCCTCGACACGGCCGTTCGGCTGGCGGGCGACGACTGCGTCGTTCACTACTACGACATCCAACACGAGGACGACCCGTTCGGTCCGGGAACGCGGGCGATCCGCGAGGCCGCAGGCGACGCGTACGACGCGACCGTCGAGACCGAGCGCGTCGTCCGGTCGTACGCGCCACACGAGTACAACGTCTGTCTGGACGTTCGACTCACGCGGGCGTGAGATACGGTTTCTAGCGGTGAATGCGCTCCTCGGCGGGAGATAACCACAGCGTGACCGCCGTCCCGCCCGGAACGTCGACGGGTCGGGACGGCTGCGGGCCCGTCACATGACAAGAGTCCACGGCCGCGAGGCGGTCGGGGCCAGAGGCGATTTCGCGCTTGGCACGTCGGAGACGTGAGCTACACGCGGACCGTATCGGATCGCTTTCAGGGGTGACTGCCGCGCCGGGTCGCGGTGGGGGTCGCGACCGACGAGACGAGCGACGCCCGGTACGGGCTCCGACCGGGCAGGCACCGTCGGGGGAGTCGATCCCCGCCGTCGCGGCACGCGATCGGTGCGATCACGTCTCAATCGAAGTTCGAACACGTATATATGCTTTTTCCTTATATACTTGTGACGATCGGTGAGAACCTGCACTGATTCAGACGATATTATTCATATTTCGAAACAGACGTGAATAGCTTCGTCGCCGAGATCGAGAAACGGAGGCGACCGATGTCGCGTGATCTCGCGGACCGTTTCGGAACCCTTATTTTTCCGTTCGGAAATGGTAATACGCGTGCCGGGGTAGCTCAGCTGGCAGAGCGATTCCTTCGTAAGGAATAGGTCGAGGGTTCAAATCCCTCCTCCGGCTTACACTGTTTCCTTTACAATCCCGTAGTGGAACGGTTCCTGGATGTTCGGGAACTGACCGTCATCGTCTCCGATCCCTCGGTCGTCGGAACTATCGTCCCACCGACCGCCGACAGCGTGTTCGCGGCGAAGTACCCTCGCCCTCGACCGCGACGGGGCCGTCGTGGTCACGGCCGATGGCACCATCCACGAGCAGATGGTACGACTCAAAGATCTCCCCGAAGAGAAGCGCTGTTTCGCAGACGGAAGCAGAAAGATCACATACGGCGACTGGATGGGAGCCCGCCACATGAGCGCCCTGGAAACGTCCCTCCGAGAAGAGGTCGTGACGACAATCACCCTCAGTGGAGAAACGGGCCGTGTGACCCGCTTCCACAACGGTGAGTACACGACCTCCCCGCGAGAAGAGTTAGGTGCGGAGTGGCGGGGAAGGAACTAAGCGACCAACCCACGGTGTGCGGTTGATCCATATCGGGGCCGAAGCGGGTCAACGCTCCAGCCGAAGCTCACGGCCGAGGTGTCTATTTGACTATCCCTCACGTACAGCTCCCTATGGAGCACGTCGAATACGTATACACTAGCGGAATGACCGAGTCCGATATTGATGACCGCCTTCGAGCAGGCGAACACGGTGTCCTCGGATTGGCGGCGGACAACGAAGCGTACGCGATTCCACTGAGCTATCACTACGACGGCGACCGGTTCCTTCTTCGAGTGAGCGAGCACGACGACGATAGCGAGAAGGGCAGATTCCTCAAGACGACCGAGACCGCCACGTTCGTGTGTTACGAGGCGTCAACGGACGAGTCGTGGAGTGTCCACGTTCGAGGACCGATCCAGAGATGGAAAGGTAACGTCGATGAGACCACACTCAATGAGTGGTTTCAGCCGTTTCGACTGTTCGACGAAGCGGTCGAGGGCGTGGGATTCTCCCTCTATGAGCTTGGGATGGAGGCCGTCGTCGGTCGGGAAACAGCCGAGTAGCCAGCTCACCAGACGTCGATGAGAGGCGCTTTGCTACCCCAAGCCAGCAACCTCGAACCAGTCGCTACCAGAGACGTAGTATGTATAGTATGGGAGATGCCCTGAACAAGCAAGTCGACAAAGACTTCCATGGAGTTGTCGAGTCGGACGTCCAAGCGACGTTGTAGGAGAAACTCGAACTCGGCGTACTCCTCCTGATGACATACGATCGCAGGCAGTCCGGACCGTCGAATAGTTGACTTAGCTGCCCAGCCAAGGAATTCACTGGGAACGCCCCGAACACAGAGACTATGTTTAAAAATCGATCCGAGGCCGGCCAGCAGCTCGCTGATATTCTCGACGATCACGATACCGAGGCAGACATTGTGCTGGCGATCCCTCGCGGAGGACTCCCGATTGGGCGGATCGTTGCGGATAGCCTTGACGTCCCGTTCGATATCGTGTCTGCTCGAAAAATCGGAGCGCCGCAGAATTCGGAACTCGCCGTTGGTGCCGTCGCTAGTGACGGGACGGTGTGGCTGAATGAATCGCTGATCGACGAGCTGGAGCTCGAGGACACGTACCTGGAAGACCAGATCGAACACCAGCGCCAAGCCGCCCTCGACAAGATAAAGCGATACCGTGGAGATCGACCGCCAGTAGAGTACAGCGGAAAAACGGTACTTATCGTCGACGACGGTGTTGCAACGGGCGCGACAACCATCGCATGCATTAGACAGATCAAGAACGCAGGTGCCGAGCGCGTGATTCTCGCCATCCCGGTCGCCCCCCCGGATACGATTGAAAAACTCCAGTCAGAAGCTGATGAATTGACATCCTCTCCGCCCTGAAGGGCGAAGATTCCCACGGCCCCGAACCGCTGGTTTGGGGTGTTTACGGTTTGTAGCTGTCCCGGTGACCGCCACTGGCTGTGCCAATCAGCCGGTACTCCTATCCCGGTATGGGATTCAGAGGTACTTCTTACTGTACCCGAACACTACAACAGAAAGGGTGCTTTCTGTGTGTGGTCGGGAATCCCGATATTGTCCGATTAAGTGGGCGGATAGACCGCCTCGGATAACTATTAATACAACGATCACTCAGTTAAAACACCCGACCAGAAGTTCGTGGTTGCTGGAGAGAATTGTCGGATTCATCCCCGCGCTGAAGCGCGAGGCTTTCTCCTTGATTCTCCGTAATCTGTGTCGAATCCCCACCGCACTTTAGAGCGGTGGGCCAGTTCTACGAGTCGTTCGAGCAGGTTTCCGATGACCGAGCGAAATCCTATCTCGACAGCACCGAAGGGCGTTAATGGTGACGCTCAATTTGCGAACTTTTGGGGGTACCTACCGAAGTCGAGATCCCCTTCGGAGATCGTAGCACCGTCTCACGCCCGCATGGCTACTGGACAGGAACACTTCGGGTGATCATTCGTCTTGAGCGGTACTCGATCTCGCGGCCCGCTGAGGAAGTACACGGATAGGACGTTCGGGAACCGACCCGCTTTCGTCGTTATTTTGGAATTAATGCAGTATAGCGGGGCTGAAAGCACGGTTCAGGGGATTTATAAGAGAAGATATAGGAATATTCGAGCTTATTTTCACGTAGTAAAGAATATAAGTAAAGACAAAGTTACCCCTGGTATGAAGTTCGTAACCGAACCGAAGACGAGGGGTAACGAGTGCTTTACTCACGCGATCGACGCCGTTCGAGGGGATAACCGATGACGCTCCCCGAACTCGACGTCGCGTTCATCGGGACTGGGGCGAACCCCGACGAGCCGTCGGTCGAAGGGTTTGCGATGGCGTACCAGCACGCCGCGGCCTACGGCAAGCTGGATCACTGCAACCTGGTCGGCTGTGCGGACATCGTCCGCGAGAACGCCGAGGCGTTCGCCGAGGAGTACGGCATCGACGACGACGGCGTCTTCGAGGACTACGAGGCGATGCTGGCGGCGGTCGAGCCCGACATCGTGAGCATCTGCACGCCGCCGGCCACGCACTCAGACCTCGTCGTCGGCGCCGCCGAAAGCGGCGTCGTCGACGCGATCCACTGCGAGAAGCCCATGGCGCTGACGTGGGGCGGCGCGAAGCGCATGGCCCGCGTCTGCGAGGAGGAAGGCGTCCAGCTGACCTTCAACCACATGCGCCGCTTCGGCGAGCCGTTCCGGGTCGCGAAGCGCAAGCTCGACGAGGGCGCCATCGGCGAGCTCCGCCGCATCGAGTACAGCTGGGGCAACTTCTACGACAACGGGACGCACGCGGTCGACATGTGCAACTACTTCAACGGCGAGCAGTCCGCGGAGTGGGTCATCGGCCAGCTGGACTACACGGAGGAGGACGTCCGCTTCGGCACGCACAACGAGAACCAGGTGCTGGCCTGCTGGGAGTACGAGAACGGCGTCTACGGCATGGCCGCGACGGGGCCGGCCGAGGCGGTCACCGACGCCGACTGGCGGCTCTCGGGCACCGACGGGTACATGGACGTGCACCTGACGGACAAGCTGGCCGTGGAGGTGTACAGCACGGACCCCGACGACTGCGAGAAACTCGCCTTCGAGGAGATGGCGACGGGCGAGGAGACCTGTATCGACCTCGCCATCGCCGACGTCGCGCGGGCGGCCGCGACGGGTCAGCCCACGGAGCTCGCCGCGGAGAACGCGCTCAACGCCACCGAGATCATCTTCGCCGGCTACGAGTCCGCGCGCCGGCGCGGTCGCGTCGACCTCCCGCTGGAGATCGAGGACAACCCCCTCGAGTCGATGGTCGACGACGGCCAGCTCTCCCCGACCGCTCCCGTCGGGGAGTAGTCTCGCCCGCCCGTCACTCCGCTGCGTCGCGGACGGCCGCGACCGTCTGCTCGACGGCTGGCGTCGGATTCTCGGCGTCGGCCTCGTATTCGATCACGAGCGGCTGGTCGAACGCCGTCTCCGTCTCGAGGAGGTCCAGAAGCTCCGACACGTCGAGCCGACCGGTTCCCGGGACGACCTCGTTCCCCTCGTCGTCGAAGTCCTTGAGGTGTAACGCCAGTACCCGGTCGCCGAGGCGCCGGATCACGTCGGCGGGCGCCTCTCCCGACCGGAAGAAGTGACCGGTGTCGACGCAGGCACCGAGACGCGGGGAGTCCGCCGACTCGAGCACTCTCGTTACCTCTTCGACCCGCGAGTACGTCGCACCGGGCCCGTGGTTGTGGATCGCCAAGTCCAGATCGAACTCGTCGGCGACCGAGAGGAGCCGGTCCCGGAGCCCATCGTCGTTCGGCGGGAACTCCAGCGAGCAGTACTCTCCACCCAGCCGATCGACCAGTTCGAAGGTCGCTCGGATCCGTTCCTCGTCGTCGTCCTCGAAGGGGACGACGCCGTAGCCACAGACCTCGATACCGCTGTCGGCGAGCCGGTCGCGAACGCGCTCGACCACCTCGGCGGCGGCGTCGGGTGCGACGTGCACGTCGCACAGTTCGATGGCGGAGACGCCCGTGCCCGAGAGCTCCGAGCAGATCTCGGAGACGTCGAACTCGCGGTACGTGAAGCTCTGGACGCCGATCTCGTACTGTCCGTCGGATCCGTCAGGTGCGGAACTCATTCGACCCCTCCGTGCCGGGACGGAACGTGCCGTGTGACGTGACCGTGTGTGCCTCTCATCGCTTCTACGAGCCGACGGCGATGGTTAGTTAGGAGCGCCTTACCGGCGGAGTCGGTGGCACCGGCGGCACGAGCCCCAGCGAGTTCCGGCGGCGCCGCCCGTAACCCTCTCGCGGCGGCCCGTCGCGTCGACCGCGAGTCAGGCTGGGCGGACCGTGACCCGTCGGCCGAGTCGCTGCCGCAATCACTTCCCGAGCACGCAGAAGCGGCGCGTCGGAGGCGGCGGCTGCGTCGCCTCTCGTGATCGTTCGTCCGGCCGATCGCGAGTGGAGTACCGTATTCTATAAAGAATAATAGGGGCGAGGCTATGTCATTCGGTACCAAATGACCTTCATATGCGACCAGAAACAGAGATCGGCGGACGAGAACTGTACGAATGTTTCGAGTGCGGTGCGCGCACCGAGACGGGCGGCACCTGCGAGTGCGGCGGCGAGCTTCAACACCTCGGGCGGTCGCGAGACCTGTAGCGGCGGCGGGGGCTCATTTCCCGTCGCCGTTGCCGCCCTCGTCCGCACCGCCGCTGTCGTCGTCCCCCCCATCTTCGCCTCCCGTCGCGTCGTAGTCCGGCAGCGAGAGGACGTTCTCGCGGCCGAGCCGGAACCCGTCGAGGTCGCCCTCGTCGCGGAGCCCCGTCACGACCTGACTCGTCTTGGCGGCGGTCCAGTCGAGCTCCTCGGCGACCCGCTTCTGTTTCACCCGCCCGCCGTTGGCCTCGACGAGCCGGAGCACCTGCTCCTCGTTGCTCAACAGGTCGGCGTCGATCGGCGGGGCCGACTCGGAACCGCCGTCGTCGTGAGCGTCATCCCCGCCGTCGGCGTCGCCTCCCGTCTCGTCCTCACCGCTCTCGGATTCCTCGCCGGGACCGTCCGGTCCGTCGTCGGTGTCGCCCGCGTCGGCCGCCGACTCGCCCGAGCCGGTCGCGACCGGCCCCCCCGACGACTGGCCGGAACGCGAACTCCCCCACGGGCGACGCCGGTAGCCGACCGCGGCGACGAACGCCACGAGCAGCCCGACCGCGACGGCCAAGATCGGCCCGGCGGAGCGTCCCTCGGGCTCGATCGTCACTCGGGGCTGGCCCTCCGTGAAGTCGGCCGGGCCCCGCCAGACGACCGCGCTCTCGCGGGTTTCGGTCGGTGAGGGCGACGCGTCGCCGAGCCGGTAGCCGTCCTCCCACGAGACGATGAGCGACGAGGCCTCGTCGAGGAACAGCGCGTCGATCGCGTCCCCGACCACGAGCCGGTCGTCCTCGACGGCCGCGAAGTTGCTCCACTCGAACCGGTAGGTGATGACGCCGTACGACTGCGGGAGCTCGCGCCGCTCGGCCGTCACCGAGACGTTCGTGACGTTCATCTCGCGGCCCGTCGCGTTCTCGGCGACGGCGGCCGTCGCGCGCATGCGCTCGCCGAACCGGCCCGTGTAGGCGTCCGGGTCCGACTCCACGTCCGCGCGGAGGTCCTCGAAGGCCTGCTCCTCGTCGTCGTTCGCGAGCCGGACCCGGTACTGCGTCTCCCAGACCGCGTCGCCGTCGGGTTCCACGGAGACCTCGATCAGGACGTCGTCCGGGTCGACGTCCATCTGAGCGAAGCCGCCGGCCGGGAGGCCGGCGCCGCTCTGTGCGGCCCCGCCCGACGCGAGGCCGGCGCTGGCGACGACCGCGACGGCGACCAGAAGGAGCACCGTTCGCTGCACGGACGGACAGTTACGAGGCTCGGATAAATCGCTTCCCATCTCACGAGTGAGGACGGACCGCGATCGGAGCGGACGTCGTCCGCACGTGTCGACCGTTCCGGACGTGCGCACCGGTCCGGACGCTTGCAAGCGTTCCACGTCGCGGGCGGGTTAACCACGTCTTATCCATCGATATCGACGACGACTCCCCGAACGAAGTCGGCTCCGTCGGCCACCGGTCCCGCGACGCGCTCCGCGACCGCGCCGACCGCGTTCGCGGTGTCGGCGCCGACGCCGTTCCCGTTGTCGTTGTCGGCGTCGGCTCCGCTCCCGTTGTCGGCGCCCGGTCGGTCGTCGCCGTCGCTGCCGTCGCCAGACGGCGACGGGTCGTCGCGCGGGGACGTCGCGTTCCCCTCGTCGGCCCCGGTCCCTCGATCGGCGCCGCCGCTCGCGTTCATACCGGTTCCCCCGTCGTCGACCGAGTTTCCGACCGCGTTCGTCGCGTTGTCGCCGGCGTCCGTTTCGTTACCGCGGTCCGGCCGGCCGTCGCCGGCACCGGGACCGTCACCCGCTCCGGGGCCGTCACTCGCTCCCGGCCCGTCCCCGGCGTCCGATCCGTTTCCGCGTTCGGGGCCCCCGCCGGCGCCGACGCCCTCCGGCGGACCGCGCCGCTCGGACGCCAGCGGGCCGCCCACGTCGTCGCCGGCGACGCCGCGAGCGATGGCCGCGACCTCGGGGCCGCTGGCCTCGCTCGCGCGGTCGCGGAGCCCGGTGAGCCGCTCGTCGTCGAGCCCGCGGTTCGCCCTCGCCTCCGCCGGGAGCTCGCGAGCGACGTCGGCGCTCCGGTTGGCCTCGCGTTTGACCGCCTCGGCCCGGGCGCTCGTCTCCGCCATGCGAGCGGCGAACGCGCCCTGCGTCAGCTCGCCGGCGTCGCGGCGCTCGCGGAGCTCCCGCTGGCGCCCTTCGATCGCGGCCAGCCGCTCCTCGGTCCCGTTCAGCCGCTCGGCGACTAGGTCGGCCCGCTCCTCGGGCGTCTCGGTGCGGTTGAGCGCGACCTCGAACGACCGCGACTCGACCTCGCCGGAGATCTCGGCGCGCTGGACCCCGATCACGCCCGAGAGGCGTTCGCCGGGGCTGATGTCGGTTCCGTCACTCGTCTCCGTCTCGTTGCCCTCGCCCGTCTCGTTCGCCGCCACCGGGTCGTCCTGCGCGACGGCCGTCCCGACGGGGCCGGCCGCTGCGATCCCGGCGACGCCGACCAGCACGACCGCGACGGCGATGAGCGCGATCCCTCGTCTCATTACCTGCCGGTACGCGACGTATCCCTATATATACCGATCTCCGTTAAGCCGGATCAAGCCGGATTAAACGCGGGACCGCAGCGGGGTGAATTCGAAGCGAACGACTCAGTACGACTTCGCGAAGTACGCCGTCCGCTCGGCGTCGTCGTCGCAGATCGCGCAGGTCTCGTCGCCGTCCCCGCCGGCGAGAGGGTCCTCGTCGTCGAACGGGACCATCACGATCTCGGCGGCCATCGGCTCCTTGATCGGCTCCTCGCAGTCCTCGTCGCCGCACCACGGGGCCTTCACGTAGCCGCCGTGCTGGCCGAGCGTGCCGAGGATGTCGGCGCGGTCGTCGGCCTCGCGGACCTCGCCGTCGAGGGTCTCCTCGGCGGCGGCGTACAGCTTCGCGTACACCTCGTCGAAGTGGTCGCGGACCGTCTCGACGACCCCGTCCCGGTCCTCGACGACGCTCTCGCCGTCGGGTCGGTGGACGAGGGTGAGCTCGTCGTCCTCGACCTCGTGGGGGCCGATCTCGATCCGGAGCGGGACGCCGTTGAGCTCGTGTTCGTTGAACTTGAACCCGGGGTTGCGCCCGTCGCGGTCGTCGAGCTCGACGCGGATCCCCGCGTCGTCGAGGTCGTCGGCGACGCCCTCGGCGTACTCCAACACGTCGTCTTTCGTGTCCTCCTGCCAGATCGGGACGACGACGACCTGCTCGGGGGCGACGCCGGGCGGGAGCACGAGCCCCTGCTCGTCGGAGTGGGTCATGATCAGCGCGCCGAGCGCGCGCCACGAGAGCCCCCACGAGGTGGTGTGCGCGAGCCGCTCCTCCTCGTCCTCGTCGGAGAAGGTGATGTCGAACGCCTCCGCGAACGACTGCCCGAGGTGGTGGGAGGTGCCCGCCTGCACCGACTTGCCGTCCGGCATCAGCGCCTCGACGGTCGTGGTCGTCTCCGCGCCGGGGAACGTGTCGTGGTCGGGCTTTTGCCCCTTCAGCACGGGCATCGCCAGCAGGTCCTCGTAGACGGAGGCGTACTGGTCGAGCCGCGTCATCGTCTCGTCCCACGCGTCCTCCGCGGTGGCGTGGGCGGTGTGGCCCTCCTGCCAGAGGAACTCCTTCGTGCGGAAGAACGGCTTCGTCTCGGTCGCCTCCCAGCGCACGACCGAGCACCACTGGTTCACGCGCAGCGGGAGGTCGCGGTGGCTCCGGACCCACTGGCTGATGTACGGCGTGATGATCGACTCGGAGGTGGGCCGGACCGCGAGCCGCTCTTCGAGCTCCTCGTTGCCCGCCTCGGTCACCCACGCGACCTCGGGATCGAACCCCTCGACGATGTCCTTCTCGCGTTCGAGGTACGACTCGGGGATGAAGAGGGGGAAGTAGGCGTTCTGGACGCCGGTGTCCTTGAACTTCGCGTCGAGGAACCCCTGCAGTCGCTCCCACACCGCGTACGCGCGGGGGCGGGTGACGATGAACCCGCTCATCCCCTCGGGGCCGTAGTCCGCCAGCCCCGCCTTCTGTACGACCTCGGCGTACCACTCGCCGGTGTTGTGTGACTTGGACTCGGTGATACCGAGCTCCTGGTCGTCGTCGCTCATTGTCCAGTGAAGGGTGGGTCGCGGGCTTAAAACGTCCGAAGCCGTGCGGCCGCGTCGCGATCTCGACGCCGCCTCCCCGGCTCGTCGGCCGGCCGCCGGGTCGTTTCAGCCCGCCGGAACGCGGAGAAACGTTAACCCGATCCGGGCGCCTACCCCTGGTATGGACCTGACGGGGCTGCACCGGCACACGCCCAAGGAGGTGACCCGGGCGCGCCGCGAGGCCGCCGTGTTGGCGCCCGTCATCGAGCGGAGCGGCGAGGCCTACCTGCTGTTCACCAAGCGCGCGGCCCACCTCGGGAGACACCCCGGGCAGATGAGCTTCCCCGGCGGCGGCCGCGAGCCGATCGACCGCACCCTGACCGACACCGCGCTCCGCGAGGCTCACGAGGAGGTCGGCATGCGGCCCGACGAGGTCGACGTCGTCGGCCGGCTCGACGACACGCGGACCTCCTCCGCCTACCGGATCCGCCCGTTCGTCGGCGTCGCGCCCGACCGGGAGTACATCCCCGACGAGTCGGAGGTCGCGGAGGTCGCGGTGCTCCCCGTCAGCGGGCTGACCGACCCCGCGAACTACGAGACGGAGCGGCGCGTCGGCCACCCGGAGTACGGCGACCACCGCGTCCACTTCTTCCACGTCGACGGCTACACCGTCTGGGGCGCGACCGGCGGGATGGTCGTGCAGCTCTTGGAGCGAACGACCGACTGGCGCGCGCCCGAGGAGGTCGATCGGGTCGTCGGGGCGGACGCGGAACTACCCATTTGAACGGGCGCCGGCGGAGGCGGAGACCGTCTCCGCGTCTCCGACCGCTGCCGTCACTCTTTATAAATCGGCGTCGAGACGTGCGAACATGGACTACCGACGGCTCGGCAACACGGGACTCAGCGTCTCCGAGCTCTGCTTCGGGACGTGGCGCTTCGGGCGGGAGACGAACGGCGTCGTCGAGACGGGACGGGAGGAGGCCCACGAGCTCCTCGACGCGGCGGCGGATCACGGGATCAACTTCATCGACACCGCGAACGTGTACGGGTCGCCGCACGGGACGAGCGAGAAGTACGTCGGCGAGTGGCTCGCGGAGCGCGACCGCGAGGACTACGTGATCGCCTCGAAGGTGTACTTCCCGTTCGACGGGCGCGGCGAGCCCGGCCCCAACGACTCGGGGCTCGGACGCAAGCACATTCGGGCGCAGGTCGAGGGCACCCTCGACCGGCTCGACACCGACTATCTCGACGTCTACTACATCCACCGCTGGGACGAGGAGACGCCCATCGAGGAGACGATGCGCGTCCTCGACGAGCTCGTCTCGGAGGGGAAGGTCCACTACCTCGGCGCGTCGACGATGGCGGCGTGGCGCCTGACGAAGGCGCTGTGGACCGCCGACGTCAACGACTACGCCGACTTCGACGTGGTCCAGCCGCTCCACCACGCCGGCTACTACGAGGACGTGAGCGAGTACCTCGACGTGTGCGCCGATCAGGACCTGGCGGTCTGTCCGTACTCCCCGCTCGCGGGCGGATTCCTCACCGGGAAGTACGAGCGCGCCGATCCCGACGACCCCGAGGAGGTGATCGCGCCGGACGGCTCGCGCGCGAGCTTCGACGACCGGTTCGAGCGCTTCTACCTCTCCGAGCGCGGCTGGAAGGTGCTCGACGCGGTCCGCGAGGTCGCCGACGAACTCGACGCGACGCCGGCGCAGGTCGCGCTCGCGTGGCTCACCGAGTGGGACGAGTTCACCTGCGTCCCCATCGTCGGCGCGCGCACGACCGACCAGCTGGCCGAGAACGTCGCCGCGACCGACCTCGCGCTCTCCGACGCGCAGTGGGATCGGATCATGGACGCGCGGTACGACCCGGACGGGAACCTCTGGGGTCACTGAGGGGGGCCGGAAGACCGAGCGAGTGGCGACCGCAACGCCCGCTACGCGTCGAAGTCGGGCAGGTCGTCGGGCGCCTCGAAATCGGCCTCCCAGTCGATGTACTCCTCTTTCAGCGTTTCACAGACGATCTGTCCGAGCTCCGTAAGCCCCGCGTTGATCGCGGAGACGGTGCCCCACGAGTCCAACTCCGAGTGGAGGTCGCGCTCCTTCCAGTCCTCGGGGAGCCCGGGCGCGTGGTAGCCCACCCGGTCGGCGAAGTCGTCCCAGAAGAAGTCGAACCGGGAGACCAACTCGAGGTCGACGGCGATCGCCCAGTCCGCCTCGTCCATGTCGGTGGTGTCGGCCCACTCGGAGAACGCGTCCTCCCACGCGCCCTCGTGAAGGAGTGCCTCCAGATCGTCGCGGCGGTACTCGCCGCCGGCGACCTCCGCGTCCTCGTACTCGTTGGGGTCGACGGCGGCGAGTTCGGGCGGCTCCGGCGGGTCGACGTCGAGGCTCATGTGCCCGTCTCCGCGCCGACGGCCCAAAACGCTACGGGAGCGCGGCGGCGGGCGTCGCGCCGACCGCCGATACCGATCCGGACCTTTTACCGCGCTGCCGATCCGACGGGTTCGCATGAACCTCCGCGCCGTCTCGCGTCGGACCGGGATCGCCGCCGGCGTCGTCACCGTCCTCGCGCTCGCCGCGCCGTACGCGGTCCTGTCGGGAGGGACGTACGCGTCACAGCTCGCCGACTACTACGCGTCGGGCGTCGTCGGCGCCGGCGGTATCGCGCTGTTCGCGCTGCTCAGCGCGGTCGTCATCGCCTCCGTCGAGCGCGGCAACCTCGACCCCGGATCCCTCGCCGGCGCCGCGGTCGTGCTCGGCGTCGCGACGACCCTGAGCGCGGCGCTGTGGGCGGCCGCGATCGAGCCGAGCCCGATGTTCCGCGACAACCTCTGGCTGGTGTGGCACCCCCGCGCGGTCGTCGCGATATCCGTTCTCGTTCCGGCGTCCGCCGCTGCGTACGCCCGGCAGCTGCTGGCGTAGCGGCGCATCGGGAACCCGGCGTCCGGTAGGCCGGGATCCGGCGTAGCGGCGGGCCCGGGGCCCGCCCGGCCCTCCGCCGAACGAAAGGCCCTTAAGGTGGTGCCGTCTACTCCGAAGTGGACTAGGTCGGGCGGTTAGGCCCCGCTCGTCACCCGTGAGGTAGTCTTTAGCGGGGACCGAACAGCGGGCGCGTCCGGTCAGACCGGTGCGGGCCCCGAGAGCCAACGTGGAAGCCTCGTCCGCCGGGGACAGCGGTCCGCGGCGCCCGCTCGCAGGAGCGGTCCGTCGCGGTTCGTCGGCGACACTGGGTCAGGCGCGGAAGCGAGCAGCCCACCGCCGGACGCCCGTCGCTCGTCGGGTCGCGGGGTGGAGAAGGCAACCGGGATACCCCGCGCCGGAACGCCGGGCAACCCCGCCTGTCCGTCATTCATAATTCACCACTAGAACCGCATATGCAGACGATTTTTACGTCTGAGCCACGTCATCGCTTCGGGACGTGAACGGCCCCCTTTCGCGTCATTCGTCTCGCGCTCGGAGATCGGCGAGCACGGCCGCGGTGCCGTCCATGTACGAGTCCTCCAGGACGATATCGGCCGCGTTCCGGGCGGCGACGTCGGCGTTGGCGACCGCGTACGACTCGCCGGCGACCGCGAAGGTCGACACGTCGTTCTCGCTGTCGCCGACCGCGACGAACTCGCCGGGGTCGATCCCCAGCGCGTCGCAGACGCGTTCGAGCCCCTGCCCCTTGCTCACGCCCGTCGACTTGACGTGGTACGCGTAGCCGGTGTCGACGACCTCCACGTCGCCGCCGGCGGCCGCGGCGACCTCGCGCAGCAGCGCCTCGTCGGCGTCGAGCGACAGCGCCACCTCGGTCTCGCGCCACCGGTTCACCGTGGCGCGGGCGTCCCAGCCGGGGTCGCCGCCGCGCTCGCGGAACGCCTCGACGACGGCCCGCGGCGCCTCGGGCTCGCCGAGGACCGTCGTCTCGCCGTCGACGTGGACGACGCCGCCGTTCTCGGCGATGACGGTCTCGGCGCGCCCGAGGAAGTGCGACAGCGCGACCGGGTACGGGAACGCCTTCCCGGTCGCGAGCACCACCGGAGCCTCCCAGTCCGGCAACAGCTCGAAGGCGCGCGCGTCGATCCGGCCGCTCGCCGTCGTCAGCGTCCCGTCGATGTCTAACGCGAGGGGCGGAACCATACCGGACGTGAGTCGACGGCGCGCAACTGTCTTGCGTTCGCGAACGACCGGAGAGGGAACGCGAGGAGGGGAAACGACGGGCCGGTCAGGCCGACCACGAGGGCCGATCGAACAGCTCGCGGAACACGAGCGTCGGGAATCTCGGGACGAGCCGGCTCGGCGGCCGCCCCTTCCCGTCGCTCCGGCGGGCCGTCACCCGGTCGAGCAGGCCCGCGTCCGCGAGCTCGTAGAGGACGCGCCGCACCGTCGAGGGCGACAGGTCGACCGCCTCGCGCGAGGCGATCGTCTCGGTCGCGGCGCTCACCGACGCCCGATCGTCGTCGGGCAGGCTCACGAGCTCGTAGAGGAGCCGACGTCGGCTCTCCGAGAGCGCGAGGACCCGACCGAGCGCGACGCCCGGGGTCGGGACCGCCTCGATCCCCGCGTCGAGGTCCATCGGTCGCACCGTCGAGGCGCTCGCGCGCTCCGCGGTGACGGCCGCGCCGACGATCGCGGCGAGGGCGTCGTGCGCGTCGCCGTCGGCCCACTCGCTGACCTCGCGGATCTGGTCGTGGGTGAGCGCGTCGCGCCCGAGCCCGGTGGAACACCGGCTCGTCAGCAGCTCGACGAGCACGTGGCGGCGGTACGGCTCGAACGCCACCGCCTCGTCCGGGTCCCACTCGATCGCCGCCGGCTCCTCGCGGCCGAGACACACCGGGGCGACCCGGTCGCTGACGTCGGAGAGCCACTCGACGACCGTCGACGCGTTCGGCGTTTCGGGCTCGTTGACGTGGTCGACCGCGACGATCAGGTCCGGGCCGGTGTCCACGGCGTCCCGCAGCGATTCGGCCAGCTCCTCCGTGCCGATCCCGTGCTCGGGGACGTCGTCGTCGCTGACCGCGTCGAGCGCGGCGTGACAGAGCCGGAACCGCGTCGGCGCGCGCCGCGCGTCGACGTAGACGAACCCGGGAAGCGTCGGTTCGACCGCCCGAGTCGACGTCTGGATCGCCCGGCGCGGGCCGCTGTGGGACGCGAGCCGCTCGAACAGCGCGGAGACGATCGCCGACTTCCCGCTCCCCTTCGGTCCGTGAACGTAGGCGCTCGGCGGGAGCGATCCGGCGAAGGCCGACTCGAACACGTCGAGGAGCCGCTCGATCGCCGGCCCTCGACCGACCGGAGACCCGGTGTGTGACACCGGCGAGACGGCGTCGAGGTCCACGATGACGCCGGCCCCCACGTCGTAGCCGAGCCGCCGCTCGATCCGGTCGTCGATGTTCACGCCGCCACCTCCGGCGTGACGCGACAAAACGGCCTCGACTCGAGGTGAACGAGCGATCCCCCGATCGGGCCGCGCGTCTCCCTCGGACGTTTCGTTACCAGTGGTCCGGCTTGTATCGGTTTATGAGGAGCGTCACCACCACGAACACCGCTCCGGTGACGAGGCCCATGATCGCCGCGGCAACGATCCGCGCACCTATCGGCCCCTCCGCGGTCACCGACACGACGAGAGCGACGATCCCCGCGACGACGAGCAGGTTTCGGCCGTCGCGCCGTTCGAGTCTCAGTGCGTTCGTGTCCATACCCGGACCTCGCGTCGAGCGGCGTTAAATCCCCCCCGGTCGTCCCGATCTCCACAATCTTAACCCGACCCCCCGCCTCTCGGGAGGTATGTCCGAACCAGAGTTCGACGAGTCGGTCGTCAGGGCCGACAAGCGGAGCAAGGTGATCGCGCTGATCGTCGCGATCACCGCGTTCCTCCTCATCCGCGAGCTCGTCGGCGACGTCCAGTTCGCCTCGATCGCCGCGGCGACCGCCGGGATCGGAACTCGGCTGTACATTCCGTACCACGCGAACGTCCGCGTTCCGGAATCGGATCGGACGTCGCTCAGCGAGCACCCGACGGCGGGTGCGTACCACCACGGCGCCGCCGGGATCGGGCTCGTGATTCTGTCCGTCGTCGCAGTCGTCGCGTTCGCGGTCACTCACGGGTTCGCTACCTCCGTTGGTGTCGGGATCATCGCTGGTGTCGTCTCCTATGTGATGCTCGCCTCGGTGCTTCCGGCTCAATAAAAAACCGAGCCGTCGGTTCAGGTCCCCGGCACCCAGATCGATCCCAGGATGCCGAGGATCGACAGCACGGCGAGGATCGAGGCCGTGATGAAGATCGCCGCCGCCGGCGGGTCGACGTGGGTGTCCCCGTGCGCGTAGAACACGCGCTGGAAGGCCTCGCCGATCACGGCGCCGAGGAGTCCGAACCCGGCCCCGGCGATCAGTCCGACCGTGCCGCTGAAGCCCGCGCCGGTGAACGCGGCCCACGCCGTCGCGCCCGGGAGCGTCATGTGGTGCGTGACCGGGATCCGGTCGACGCCGAGGTTCAGGAACAGCAGCGTCGCCGCGCTGATGCCGAACCCGAGGAACACGTTCCCGGTCTGGATCGCGGCGTACGCCGCCGCCACCCCGGAGGCCGCGCCGATCGCCGCGACGTGCGACCACTTGTACATGTTCGGCAGCCACGGCTCGACGGCGAGCCGGTCCTCGCCGGACTTGTCGCCGTCGCCCGGGACCTCGCCGGGATCGCGGGTCTCCTCGCGCTCGAACGGTCCCATGTCCATGAACCCGCTCGCCTTGCTGCTGACGTTGCCGATCACCGAGTACCCGAACACCGCCCGGTGGACCAGCGCGCTGGCCACGACCGTGAACGCGATCGGGTCCGTCGGGATCGCTAAGTTCCGGAGCGTCTGTTCCAAGACGATGCCGAAGACGCCGAACGCCGCACCGACAGCGAGGATGTCCGGGCGGCTCCCCAGCGCGAAGCCGATGTCCTTCGCGTTGTGATAGTCGAAGCCGGACTCCATCGCTCCGTTCTTCGCCGCGTAGGCCGCCGCCGCCGCGCCGCCCGCGAAGGAGATGTGCGGCCCGAAGACGGGACCGAAGCCGACGCCGACGCCCGACCCCATTGCGGCGTCACCGCCCCACACGCCGGCGATGACGAGGAAGCCGGTGAAGATGAACGCCGGGAGCGCACCGAGCGCGGCGCCGAACGCCCCGCCGGCCGCCGCGCCGAGCCAGATCGTCGGGTCGAGCAGGATGTCGAGCACCGCGCCGATCGAGCCCGCGTTCCACTGCGCGAGCACTCCGCTCGACTGCGCGAGCAGGTCGCCCGACGCGGGCAACGCCGTCGCCTCGACGCTCATCTACTCGTCCTCCCCGTCGTCCTGCGCCCAGTTCCGGGAGCGATCGACCGCGTCGTCCCAGCGGCTGTACAGCTTGTCGACCTCCGCCTGGTCCTTCTCGGGCGTGAACTCGCGGTCGACCTGCCAGTTGTCGCGGAGCTCGTCGACGGTGTCCCAGTAGCCCACCGCGAGGCCGGCGGCGTACGCCGAGCCGAGCGCCGTGGTCTCGTCGACCTCGGGCCGGGCGATCTCCGTCTGGATGATGTCCGACTGGAGCTGACAGAGGAAGTTGTTCTTGACCGCCCCGCCGTCGACGCGGAGGCTGGTCGTCTCGACCCCGGAGTCGGCCTCCATCGCCTCCGCAACGTCGCGGGTCTGATAGGCGATGCTCTCGAGGGTGGCACGCACGATGTGCTCCTTGCTCGTGCCGCGGGTCATCCCGACGATGGTCCCGCGAGCGCGGCCGTCCCAGTGCGGGGCGCCGAGCCCGGTGAACGCCGGGACCATGTAGACGCCGTCGGTCGAGTCGACCGAGCGCGCCAGCTCCGCGGTCTGGGCCGCGTTGTTGATCAGGTCGACGTCTTCGAGCCACTCGATCGCGGCGCCGGTGATGAAGATCGAGCCCTCCAAGGCGTACTGGACGGGCTCGCCGGACATCTGGAACCCGATGGTGGTTAAGAGTCCGTGGTCGGACTCGACGGCCTCGTTGCCCGTGTTCATCAGGTAAAAGGAGCCGGTGCCGTAGGTGTTCTTCGCGTCGCCCTCGTCGAAGCAGGTCTGTCCGAACAGCGCCGCCTGCTGGTCGCCTAAGGCGCCGGCGACCGGGACCGCCTCGCCGAGGAAGCCGTCGGCGTCCGTGTGGCCGTAGTACTCCTCGTCGGAGGAGGGTCGTACCTCGGGCACCATCTCCCTCGGCACGCCGAACTCCGCTAAGAGCCCGTCGTCCCACTCCAGGTCCCGGATGTTGTACAGCATCGTCCGGGAGGCGTTGGTGACGTCGGTGATGTGGTTGCCCGTCAGGTTGTAGATGAGCCACGAGTCGATCGTCCCCATGACGAGCTCGCCGTCGCGGGCGCGGTCGCGGAGGTCGCCGCCGCGAGAGCTCTGCATCTTGAGCGGCTCGGCGTTGTCGAGGATCCACTCGGTCTTGGTCGCGGAGAAGTACGCGTCGGCCTCGAGGCCGGTCTTCTCGCGGATCTCCTCGACCTTGTCGGCCTCCTGCAGCTCCTCGACGCGGTCCGTGGTCCGGCGGTCCTGCCACACGAGGGCGTTGTGGACCGGCCGCCCGGAGTCTCTGTCCCAGACGATCGTCGTCTCGCGCTGGTTCGTGATCCCGATCGCCTCGAGCTGGTCCGCCTCCAGTCCCGCGTCGGCGAGGCCGTCGAGGACGACCTGTTTGGTGTTCTCCCAGATCTCGATGGGGTCGTGCTCGACCCAGCCCGGGTTGGGGTAGATCTGTTCGTGCTGTTCGTACGCGTTCGCGACGACCTGGCCCGCATGGTCGAAGACCATGAATCGGGTGCCGGTCGTCCCCTGGTCTATCGCACCGACATACTGTGTCATGTGTTGGATCCCTCCTGTGGCGCTGGTCCGTTCGCGGCGCCGACGCCGGCGCCGACGCCGATCGCCCTGCGAGCGTCGACCGAGGGTACGGCTCGTCCCTCGGGCCGTCGACCGCGACGCCGCGTCCGCCCCGTCGCCGGTCGAGCCACCGTCCGCGTCTCGACCGATGAGCCGGTGTCGCCGCCGCCGCGACATATCTTCACGGAAGCTACCACGCCACTCGTGAACATAATGTACTACCATAATAATCTTCCTGTTAAAATCCGGGATTCTCGGTGATCGAAAAAATGAGTATATAAATGACTCGGATCCGGCGACGCCTAAAATACTTGAACGTCCCTAATCGTTATTGATGCCTCCCCTCAGGAGGTAAAGTAAAGTGAACGGGGTCCGACCGGATCGATATGGACCAACAGGTGGACGTCGTCGTCGTCGGCGGAGGGTCGACGGGGTGCGGCGTCGTCAGGGACCTCGCGCGGCGGGGGCTCGACGCGGTGCTCGTCGAGAAGGGGAACCTGACGCACGGGACGACGGGGCGAATGCACGGGCTCTTACACAGCGGGGGTCGGTACGCGGTCTCCGACCAGAAGAGCGCGCGCGAGTGCATCGAGGAGAACAGGGTGCTCCGCGACATCGCGGGCCACTGCGTCGAGGAGACCGGCGGGCTGTTCGTCAAGCGTCCGGAGGACTCCGAGGAGTACTTTCAGGAGAAGCTGGAGGGGTGCCGCGCCTGCGACATCCCGGTCGAGGTGATCGACGGCGAGGAGGCCCGGCGCCGCGAGCCGTACCTCGCGCGCGACGTGGAGAAGGCGATCGCGCTGCCGGACGGCGCGGTCGATCCCTTCCGGCTCTGCGTCGCCAACGCGGCCGACGCCCGCGAGCACGGCGCGCGGATCGAGACCCACGCGCCGGTGACCGACGTGCTCGTCGAGGGCGGCGAGGTCGTCGGCGTCGAGGTCGAACACGAGACCGGTCCCGGCGAGCGGGTCCACCGCGAGCCGGGGACGACCGAGGAGATCCGCGCGCGCCACGTCGTCAACGCCACCGGCGCGTGGGCGGGCAACCTCGGCGAGATGGCCGGCGTCGACGTGGAGGTGCGCCCCTCGAAGGGCGTGATGACGGTGATGAACACCCGACAGGTCGACACCGTGATCAACCGCTGTCGGCCGAAGGGCGACGCCGACATCATCGTTCCCCACGAGACCGCCTGCATCCTCGGCACGACCGACGAGGAGGTCGACGACCCGGAGGACTACCCCGAGGAGGAGTGGGAGGTCGACCTGATGATCGAGACGCTCTCTGAGCTCGTGCCCGCGCTGAAGGACGCCCGGACGCTCCGCTCGTTCTGGGGCGTCAGGCCCCTCTACGAGCCCCCCGGCACCGGCACCGAGGACCCGACCGACATCACGCGCGACTACTTCCTCTTGGACCACGGCGACCGCGACGACCTCCCGGGGATGACCACCATCGTCGGCGGGAAGCTCACCACCTACCGCATGATGGCCGAGTCGATCAGCGACCACGTCTGCGACGCGCTCGGCCACGACGCGACCTGCGACACCGCCGACGCGCCGCTGCCGGGGTCGGAGAGCGAGGCGCGCATGGCGGAGCTGATGGACGAGTTCGGGCTCCGGTCCCCGGTGGCCCGCCGGTCCGGCCAGCGGCTCGGCTCGCGCGCCGACGACGTGCTCGACGACTGCGACCCGAACCCCGTGATCTGCCAGTGCGAGGGCGTCACTCGCGCCGAGGTGCGGGACGCGATCGGCGAGGCCGGCAGCGACCTCAACGCGGTCCGCCTCCGAACCCGCGCCTCGATGGGGAACTGTCAGGGCGGGTTCTGCACACACCGGATCGCCGCCGAGCTGGCACAGGAGTACCCCGAGCCGGTCGTCCGCGACGCGGAAGACGAGCTGTACCAGGAGCGCTGGAAGGGCCAGCGCCACGCGCTGTGGGGGCGCCAGCTCTCGCAGGCGATGCTGAACCACCTGCTGCACGCGACGACGATGAACCGCGACGGCGACCCGGCGAACCTCGATAGCGAGGTCGACTTCGGGGCGTTCGACGCGGGGGCGGACTCCGAGCCGGCCGGACCGAACGAGGGAGGGAACGCTGGTACCGCGACCGCAGACGGAGGGACCGATGGCGATCGATAGCGACGTGCTCGTCGTCGGCGGCGGGCTGGCGGCGATCACCTCGGCGGTCGCGGCGGCCCGCGAGGGCGCCGACGTGCGCCTCGTCGCCCACAAGTCGAGCACGCTCCGGCAGGCCTCCGGGCTGATCGACGCGCTCGGATACGTGCCGGCCACCGAGCCCGCGAAGCCGCTCCGCGAGGGGCCGCCGACCGCGGGCCGCAAGCTCGACCGCGACGAGTGGCCCGACCCGGAGGGCCCCCTCGCCGACCCCTTCGAGGCGATCGACCGGCTCCCCGAGACGCACCCGTACCGTGTTCTCGGCGCCGACGCGCTCCGCGAGGGGCTAGAGCTGTTCGACGACCTCGCGGGCGACGCGTACCGCGGGGGTCACACCGACCGCAACGCGCTCCTCCCGACGTACGGCGGGAGCGTGAAGCCGACCGCGCGCTACCCGGCCGCCGCCGAGGCGGGCCTGGCGAGCGACGACCGGCCGACGCTGATTATCGGGTTTCGCTCGATCACGGAGTACGACGCGCGCGCCTTCGCCGGGCGGTTGGAAGCCGCGGGCGTCCCCTTCGACGTCGCCGGCGCGGAGGTGGAGTTCGCCGAGGCGTTCCGGGCGGACACGAAGGTCACCCGGTTCGCGAAGGCGCTCGACCACGACGAGGCGATCGACGGGGTCCCCGCCCGCGAGGCGCTGGCGAAGGCCGTCGGGCCGCACCTCCACGACGTGGTCGACGAGGCGGGCGGCGTCGACCGCGTCGAGCGCGTCGGCTTCCCGGCGCTCCTCGGCGACGACCGCGGCGACGAGGTGCGCGCCGAGCTTTCCGACCGGCTCGGCGCCGACGTCTTCGAGATCCCGATGGGACCGCCGAGCCTCCCGGGGCTCAGGCTAGAGGACCGGCTGTACGACGCGCTCGATGCCGAGGGCGTCCGATTCGAGACCGGCAACCCGGTCGTCGGGATCGAGACCGCGGCGAACGGGAGCGTCGAGACCGTCGCGGTCGACCGGAAGGGCCGCGAGACGCCCTACGGCGCCGACGCGTTCGTGCTCGCGACCGGCGGGCTCGTCGGCAAGGGGCTCGACTCGGACCGCGACGGGGTCCGCGAGCGCGCGTTCGGGCTCCGCGTCGAGCAGCCGGCGGACCGCTACGAGTGGTTCGTCGACGACGCGTTCGGCGACCAGCCGTACGCGCGCTTCGGCGTGCGGATCGACGGGGACGGGCGCGTGCTGGACGCGGACGGGGTACCGGAGTACGACAACGTCTTCGCGGCCGGCGGGGTCGTCGGCGGCGCGGACGCGGCGCGCGAGAAGTCCGCGAGCGGGGTGTCGCTCGCGACCGGCATCGTGGCGGGGCGGCAGGCGGCGACGGAGGCAACTCAATGACACGACACACGGACGACGGAGACGGAGACGCGGAGGGAGGGAACGGACCGGACGGAGAGCGCGGCGACGGGCCGGCGGCCGACACGGACCGGTCGACGCCCGCCCCCGGCGTCCCCGAGGCGGGACGCGACGAGCAGCCGTCGATCTTCGTCCCCGACGACGGGGAGGTATCGGACGAGACTCCCCCCGAACGCCCGGCCACCGACGGGGGCGTCGAGAGCGCGACCGGCGGGAGCGACTCGGCCGACCTCGACCCGGACGCGTACGACCCGGTCGACGTGTTCCCGGGCGGCGATCTGGACCTCCGGGAGGGCGCCGACTCCTGTTACAAGTGCACGAGCTGTGACACCTCCTGTCCGGTCGCCGAGGTCGACGAGGAGTTCCCGGGACCGAAGTTCCAGGGTCCCGAGCAGTGGCGGCTCAAGCGCAAGGGGGACCACGACATCGACGAGTCGATCACCTCCTGTTCGAACTGCATGCGCTGTGACGACGCCTGCCCCTCCTCGGTGCCCCTCTCGCAGATGCACAACGAGGCGCGCGGGCAGTTCGTCGAGTCGCAGATGGAGAAGCTCTCGCGGGAGTACGTCCGCAACCGCATCCTCTCGAACTACCGCTTTTTCGCGTCCATCGCGAGCAAGGTGCCGCGGCTGGCGAACGCCGCGACGAAGATCCCGGGCGCGATGAAGCTCGGTGAGAAGGTGCTCGGAATCGCGGGCGACCGCGAGTTCCCCGACTTCGCCACCCAGACGTTCCGCGAGTGGTGGAAGGACCGCGGCGGCGCGCAGGTGACCGACCCCGACAAGCGCGTCGCCTACTTCCACGGCTGCTACTCCAACTACAACACGCCGGAGGTCGGCAAGGCGATGGTGCGCGTGTACGAGCACTTCGGCTACGAGGTGATGGTGCCCCCGCAGAAGTGCTCGGGGACGCCGATGTTCGCGAACGGGATGCTGAAGGACGCGCGCCGGCACGCGGAGACGAACGTGGAGAACCTCGTCGAGGCCATCGGCGAGGGCGCGGACGTGATCGCCTCCTGTACCTCCTGTTCGCTGTCGCTCCGGCAGGAGTATCCCGAGCTGTTCGACATCCACGGGATCGAGGACGTCTCCGAGCACACTTACGAGGCGCTGGAGTACCTCCGGATCAACGAGGACCTGGAGGGCGAACTGGCCGGGACCGAGCTCGCCGACGAGCAGGCGTTCGCCTACCACGCGCCGTGTCACGCCCGCAATCAGGGCCTCTCTCGGCAGGCCGTCGAGACGTTCCGCGACGTCGACGGCGTGACCATGGAGGACGTCGGCGACTCCTGTTCGGGCATCTCCGGCACCTACGGGTGGAAGGCGGAGAAGTACGAGACGTCGATGGAGATTGGCGAGGAGATGTTCGAGCACATGGAGGACGCCAAGGGCGACGTGGGGATGACCGAGTGCCCGACCTGCGCGATGCAGATGGAACACGGCACCGGCTACGAGGTCGAACACCCGCTCCAGCTGCTCGAGGACGCGGTCGGCGCGTAGAACCCTGGGACCGCGGGGCGAAGAACGAACTCACAGGCCCCGTTTTTCAGACGAGATAACCGCGAGGGAACGTTTATCAGCGCAACGCGGCGAGTCTGTGATCGTGACGCTCGCAGAGTTCCTCGACCGATTCGACGGCGCCGATCGGTCCATCGTCGTCGTCAACCGCACCGACCCCGACCCGGTGTTGAACATGCTCGTGGACACGTTCGGGGAGGACGCGGTGGACGTGATCGACGGGACGGTCGAGGCGAGCGAGCGACCCCAGAGCGACGGGGACCGCGGCGGCGACGCCAGCCACGGCGGCGACCCGAGCCGCCGGGACTCCCGCGGCGGACTCACCACTCGAGAGTTCACGACGGACCGGATCGTCGACGGGAACGGCGAGGCGCTCGGGCCCGACGGGTCCGTGACCCCGGAGCCGGGCGATCCCGGCCCGGTGATCGACGTCGGCGCCCTACGACGCCACGACGACGTGCCCTTCGACGGCGACGACCCCGAGGACTTGGAGAACCTCGCGCTCCTCGTCGAGGGCGACGAGGTGGTCGCGGGGTCGACGCTCGGCGAGCTCGGCAACGCGGTGTTGTTCGTGAACTCGGACCTGTACATCACCGGGAGCCGGACGCTCGACGACGTCGACCTCCCCTCGGTGATCGGCGGGCTCGCCGACACGGCGTTCACGCTGCGCGGCTACCCCGAGTCGAACCGACAGAAGCTCCTCTTGATCACCATCTCTCGGTTCATCGAGCGGGCCGCGTGGATGGCCGGCGACGGGACGCTCCGGTCGTCGTTCCAGCGCCTCTCCCGCCTCGACGACGAGGTCGGGACGCGGCGGGTGTACGAGCGCGTCTCCGCGGCCGGCGTCGACACACACCTCTACGGGATCCCGGACGACCTCCCGCGCGACCTCGACGCCGTGATCCACGGCGGCGACACGCGGGACTTCACCGACAGCTGGTTCGTGGTGTACCGCCCGCCGGAGGGGCCCCACTCGATCGACGTCGACCTGGGAAGCGACCTCAAGCGCGGGATCGAGGGCGGCGTGGGACTGCTCGCGGTCGAGACCGAACCGCGCGTTTGGCGCGGAGTCTGGACGTTCGAACCCGACCGAGTGCGGTCGGTGAACCGCTACATCGAGCGAAATCTGTAGGTGAGGCGCCGACCGCGCAGTCGGCGGCGGAGCGCGGTAGCGGGTACTCGGTGGAGCGCCGCGTGACAACGGGACTGGGTATTGCAGATCGGTGGCGACGGGAGAGTATTTAAACAGCCGTGAGCGACGGCGACGATCGCTTATAAACCGGTAGCGGTGGCGCGTGCCTGCGAGCGGTCGCCACGGGCGACCGCGAGACAGCACGCGCGAGGGACGCGGCGAACGCGAGCGGCGAAGCCGCGAGCCGTGAGCCGCGAGGCTGGGGAGGCGTGAGGTGCGGGGCGGTGCTGTGCGGGGTGGGACTCAAAGGGGCAGCCGCGAGGACGACGCTCGGCGCAGTAAGCACCGCAGCGAAGGAGCGTCAGCGACTGAGCGAGGAGCGCAACAAGCCGCGCGAGTCGTCGCGGCTGGGGCTTTGGCGGTGTTCGCCGTCGAGTCACCGATCACGTACAGCCGAGCGGCTGGGGCTTTGGCGGTGTTCGCCGTCGAGTCACCGATCACGTACAGCCGAGCGGCTGGGGCTTCGGCGGTGTTCACCGCAGCGCCGTCGACGACTTATAAACAGCCGACAGCAACGCCACTCGATCGCTTATCAATGACTACTCACTCGTTCTGATACACGTACTCCCGCTATCGATCGAGAGGGACGACGAAGCGCGAGCGCCCGATCAGCGTTTACAACCCGAGCTCGCGTCCCAACACGACGTGTTGGATCTCGCTCGTTCCCTCGCCGATCTCCATCAGCTTGGCGTCGCGGTAGAAGCGCTGCGGCGCGAAGTCGGTGGTGTAGCCGTAGCCGCCGAGCGTCTGGACCGCCTCCTCGGCCACCTCGCGGGCGGCCTCGCTGGCGTCGAGCTTCGCCAGCGCGGACTCCCGCGTCACTTCCTCGCCGGCGTCGTACGTCGTCGCCGCCTTGTGCGTGAGCAGGCGGGCGCGCTCCGTCTGCCGGTGCATGTGGACCACCTTGTCGCGGATCGCGTCGAACTTCGCGATCGGCTTGCCGAACTGCTCGCGCTCGCCGGCGTACTCCTTGGCGGCCTCGTAGGCGCCCTGCGCGAGCCCCACCGAGAGCGCGGCGATGGAGATCCGCCCGCCGTCGAGCGTCTTCATCGTCTGGGTCCACCCCTCGCCCTCCTCGCCGAGCAGCCGGTCCTCCGGGATCCGCACGTCGTCCAGCGAGATCTCGCAGGTGGGCGAGCAGTTGAGCCCCATCTTGTCCCACACCGTCGTGACCTCGAACCCGTCGTCGTCGGGAGAGACGATGAACGTCGAGATGCCGTCGTAGCCCGCGTCGGGGTCGGTGACGGCCTTCACCAACACCGAGTTCGCGACGTTCGCGTTCGTGATGAACTGCTTCGTCCCGTCCAGCACGTACTCGCCGGCGTCGGCGTCGTACTCGGCGGTCGTGTCCATGTTCGAGGCGTCGGAACCGCTGCCGGGCTCCGTGAGCGCCCACGCCCCCAGTTCGCCGCCCTCGGCGAGGGGTCGGAGCCACTCCTCCTTCTGTGCCGGCGTGCCGAACAGCTCGATCGGCTTCGCACCGAGCGAGGTGTGGGCGGCGTACGAGAGCCCGATCCCGCCGGAGACGCGGCCGAGCTCCTCGGTGACCAGCGCGTACATGAGCTGGTCGCCGCCGAGCCCGCCGTACTCCTCCGAGACCGGCACGCCCATCATATCGAGGTCGTTCAGGTCGGCGAACACCTCGTCGGGGAACCGGTGTTCGTCCTCGATCTCCTGGGCGATCGGCCGGATCTCCTCCTCGCAGAACTCGCGGACGGTGTCGCGGATCATCCGGTGTTCCGCGGGCAGCTCGAAGTCCATGGGGCAAGAATTGCGACGCGGCGGCATAAACGATACGAACGACCGTTAACGATCTCCGGGACGGCACGCCGCCGTCTTCGCCTCGCTCCGATTTCCTCCCCTCCGACGTGACCATTTATCAGTCGCCGTCGCCTCGGCCCGTCCATGGAGCTCCGTCGGATCGTGCGCGGTCGCGTGGACTGGCCCGACATCGAGCGGGTCGTCCGCGAGCTGGCGGACCGGTACGACCGCGACGGGATGCGGGTGCGGTTCCTCGACGCCGACAACTGGCTGTCGACCCCGATGGTGGTCGACGACGACCTGTTCGTGAAGGTGATCACCCGCCAGAACACGCTGGTCCACGCGCTGTTCACCACCGGTCGGAACCTCGGGGCCTTCTCCGCGGGCACCGAGGGCTTCTTCGAGCGCTACGAGACCCCTTACGAGATGGCGCGCCACGAGCTGGAGGCGACCCGGAAGGTCCGCGAGATCGGCGTCAACGCCCCGGAGCCGATCGAGGCGCTGGAGGTCGGCGACCTCGGCGTCGTCGTGTTGGAGTACCTCCCCGAGTTCCGGGCCCTCGACGAGCTCGACGCCGAGGACGTGGCCGCGCTCGCCCCGGCGCTCTTCGCCACGCTCCGGACGATCCACGACGCCGGGCTCGCCCACGGCGACCTCCGCGCCGAGAACGTCCTCGTGCGCGACGGCGACCTCTACGTCATCGACGCGACGAGCGTGAGCGAGGAGGGCCGCGAGTCGGCGCGGTCGTACGACCTCGCGAGCGCCCTCGCCGCGCTGGAACCTCTGATCGGCGCGGCCGACGCCGTCGCCGCCGCGCTCGGTAGCTACTCGACCGACGAGATACTGGCCGCTCGGCGGTTCCTCGACTTCGTCGCGATCCGGCCCGATCACGAGTTCGACGCCGCCGAACTCAACGGCGAACTGGAGAAGCGGGCGACGTAGGTGGACGGACAACGGAGAGAGCGGGGGCCGTGCGGTCGCCCGCAGGTCACTCCGCGGCCGCGTCCGGCGTCTCCTCCGTCGTCCCCGCGCGCTCCCGGCTCACGGCCCAGATCCCGGTGGTCATCAGGGCGCCGCCGACGAGGTACCCCGGCCCGAGCGCCTCGCCGAGCAGCGCGGCACCGAGCGCCGCCCCGACCGCGGGCTGCGCGAAGAAGAAGACGGCGACCGTCCCCGCGGGCACGTACTCTAACCCCTTGTACCAGAGGTACCACGCGGCCGCCGTCGACGCCAGCCCGAGGTACAGTACGGCGGCGATCGACTCGGCAGTTAGGGGGATATCCGTTGGAGAGAGGCCGAGGTACCACAGCTCGCCGGCGGCGAGGACCGCGAGCATCGGCACGCTCGCCAGCGAGGAGTACGTCGCCGCGCGCAGCGCGCCGTGACGCCTGACCGCGGGCAGCCCCCAGACCGTGTAACCGGCCCACGCCGCGCTGCCGACCAAGAGCAGCGCCACGCCGACGGCGTTGCCCGCGGCCATCGATCCGAGGTCGTACTGTCCGGCGATGACGACGGCGGTCCCGACGCCGGCGACGGTCATCCCGCCGGCCTTCGTCGCCGTGACGCGCTCGCCGAGCACGGCCGCGCCGAGCACCACCGTGAACACGGGCGTGAGGACGGTCAGAAGCGACCCCTGGCTGGCGTTGGTCAGCTCCGTGCCGAGGAACTGGGTCGCGATCGTCAGCGTCACCCACCCGCCTAACGCGACGAACGCCGGCCACTCGTCGCGCGAGGGCGTGGGTCCGCCCCGTCCGGCGACGACGAGCCAGAGCGCGACGCCGCCGACCGCGACCCGGAGGAAGCCGAGCGTCACCGGCGGGATCAGCGCGAACCCCCACTTGCTGACGACGTACATGCCGCCCCACAGCGCCGCGGCTAGGAGGGGAGCGAGCGCGTACGCGTATCGGCCGATAGCGAGTGCCATGCAATTTCGGTCGGGTTGGTGAAGGGCGAGGACTCAGCCGCCGAGGTACAGCTGGGAGACCTCCTCGTCGTTGAGCAGTTCCTCCGGGGTGCCCTCGAACCTGACGGTCCCCTGATCGAGGACGTATCCCCGATCGGAGATGCCGAGCCCCTTCGTCACGTTCTGTTCGACCATCAGGATCGCCGTGTCCATGTCGTTGACCTCCTGCACGTCCTCGAACACGTCGTCTGCGGTGTTGGGCGCGAGCCCCGCGGACGGCTCGTCGATGAGGAGCACGTCGGGCTCCATCACGAGGGCCCGGGCGAACGCCAGCACCTGTCGCTGGCCGCCGGAGAGCGTCTTCGCCTTGGCCGTCCGCTTCCGGTCGATGATCGGGAACCGGTCGTACAGCGTCTCGATCACGTCTTCGAGGCCGCCGTCGCGGGCGACGCCGCCCATCCTGAGGTTCTCGTCGATCGTCAGCGAGCCGAACACGTTGTCGGTCTGGGGGACGTAGCCGATCCCCTCGCGGACGATCTCCTCCGGCGCCATCCCGCCGATGTCGCGGCCGTGGTACTCGACCGTCCCCGTCCACGGCGTCAGCATTCCGAACGCCGTCTTGAGGACGGTCGACTTCCCGGCCCCGTTCGGGCCGACGAGACAGACGATCTCGCCCGGATCGAGCCGGATCGAGAGATCGTCGAGCACCTGCACCTCGCCGTACCCGCTGTCGACGTTCGACAGCGAGAGCACGGGGTCGACTCCGTCGGTACCGTCGGCGGCCCCTGCGGGCCGGGTGGTGTCGTCGCTCATGTGCCGCCTCCGAGGTACGCGTCGATGACGCGATCGTCCCCTTGCACCTCCTCCGGGGTGCCCTCCGTCAGGACGCTCCCCTGATCCAAGACGACGATCGGGTCGGCCAGGTCCATCACGAACTCCATGTCGTGTTCGATCAGCAGGAACGTCGTCCCCTGCTCGTTGAGTCGTCGGATCTGGTCTTTCAGCTTCTTCGCCAGCGTCGGGTTCACCCCCGCGACCGGCTCGTCGAGGAGCAGCACCTCCGGCTCGGCGAGCATCGCCCGCGCGAGCTCGACGAGCTTCATCTGCCCGCCGGAGATGTCGGTCGCGGGCTGGGTCGCGAGGTGGTCGATCTCGAACTCCTCCAAGATCCGCTCCGCCTCGGCGAGGTTCGTCGACTCGCTCTCGCCGACGGTCCCGGGCCGAGCGAACAGGTTGACGAAGGACTCGCCGGGCTGGTTCCGCGGCCCGACCAGCATCGCCTCGCGGACGGTCATCCCCTCCAGCTTGCGCGGGGTCTGGAACGTCCGGATGAGGCCGTGGTCGGCCACCTGATACGGCTCCATGCCGGTCACGTCGGTCCCGTTCACCTCGACGGTGCCGCCATCCGGCTCGTAGAAGCCGGAGATGAGGTTGAACAGGGTCGACTTCCCGGCCCCGTTCGGCCCGATGAGCCCCGTGATCGTGCCGCGCTCGACCGCGAAGGTGGCGTGGTCGGTCGCGGCGAGGCCGCCGAACGACTTCTGGAGGTCGTCGACGCGGAGGACGGCGTCGTCCTTCGGGAGCGCGCCCTCACTCATCGCCGCCACCTCCCTTCTGTTCGCGGACGCCGGAGGAGGGCGGATCGGGCGGGTCCCGGTCGTCGACCGCGCTCGGCCAGATCAGCTCCCGCTGCGGCGGGAGGATTCCCTGCGGCCGGTAGCGCATGACCGCGACGATCACGACCCCGATCAACAGCAGCCGCAGCGGCGCGGGGTCGATCGGCAGCGCCACGTCGTTGAGGAAGCGCGTCCCCTCGCGGATGGTGACGATGACGATGCCGCCGAACAGCGCCCCCCGGTTGGAGCCGCTGCCGCCCAAGATCACCGCGACCCACGCGTAGAACGTCGTGATCGGGTCCAGATCACCCGGTCCGACGTAGAGGTTCAGGTGGGTGTAGAACACGCCCGCCAGCGCCATGATCAGGCTGCCGAGTACGAACGACTGCATCTTGTACGAGTAGGTGTTCTTGCCCAGCGCCCGCGCGAGGTCTTCGTCGGAGCGGATCGTGCGCAGCACCCGGCCCCACGGCGACCGGTGCGCCCGCCGCAGGACGAAGAAGGTCGCGCCCGCGAACGCGAGCACGAGCAGGACGTTCAGCGACGCCCGCCAGAACGACGTTCCGAGGAGTATCGGCGATCCGGGGATCACCACGAGCCGGAGCCCCGGCATCGTCTCCGGGAGCGTCGAGAACACCGGCCACCCCTCGAAGAAGCTCGGGATGCCGCGCACGCCCGCGCTCCCGTTGGTCAGCCAGCGCTCGTTGAGGACGATCAGCCGGACGACCTCGGCCAGCCCGAGCGAGGCGATGGCGAGGTAGTCGGCCCGCAGTCGGAGCGTCGGGATACCGATGAGCAGCGCCAGCACGAACGCGACGACGAGCGCGACGGCGAGACCGACGAGCGGGTTGAACCCGCCCGCGATCGGCGAGCTGTCGGCGGTCATCAGCGCGGAGCCGTACGCGCCGATCCCGAAGAAGGCGGCGACGCTGAAGTTGATCAGGCCGGTGAATCCCCACTGGGCGTTCAGTCCGAAGGAGAGGAGCGCGTACATCCCGGCGAGCCCGACGAGGAACAGGAAGTACGTCGGGCCGAGCGCGCCGGTGAGCAGCGCCCCGAGCAGGAACAGCGCGAACGCGACGCTGACGCCGAGGACCCACGCCTCGGGGCGACTCAGGTCGTCGACCGCCGCCTTCGGATCGGAGAGGAGGCTCACGTCGCCCCCTCCCCGGCGATCCCGTTGGGCCGGACCAACAGCACGGCGACCATGATCACGAACGCGATCGCGTTCGCGTACTCGATGCTGATGAGGCTCTCGAGCAGGGCGGCGAGCCACCCCGGCCAGATCGGTAGCGCCTCGACAACGTTGGAGAAGAACGGCGTTAGCTGGTTGATCATGCCGATGAGGAAGCCGCCCGCCATCGCGCCGTAGACGGATCCGATCCCGCCGAGGATCACGGCCGCGAAGATGACCAGGAGGAGGTTGAATCCCATCCGCGGCGAGAGCTGGTTGAAGAGCCCGAGGAACACGCCGCCCGCGCCGGCGAGGCCGGCGCCAATGACCCACGTCCACAGCTTGACGCGCTTCGTCCGGATACCGCTGACCCGGGCGAGGTCGGGGTTGTCGGCCATCGCGCGCATCTTCCGACCGAGGTCGGTGTACTGCAGCAGGACGTGTAACCCCCCGACGAGGACGACCGCCGAGCCGACGATCGCCACGTCGTGCAGCGTCACGCGGACGCCGTACGGCACGAGCGCCTCGATCGGGCGCAGCGGCTGGATCCCGAACCGGGTGAAATCGGAGCCGAACCGGATCTGGATCACCGCCCGGTAGATGAAGGCGATCCCGATCGACGTGATCAGCAGGCCGATCGAGTCGACGTCGAGCGGCTCGTAGACGAGCTTCTCCGTGCCGACCGCGACGACCGCCGCGACGGCGATCCCGGCGACCAAGGCGAGGAAGAAGCCGTACGGGAGCCCCAACACCGCACCGCCGAGCCCGCCGACGGCGCCGAAGGTCACGAGCGCCGAGTACGCGCCGACGGTCATCGTGTCGCCGTGCGCGAAGTTCGCGAAGTCGGCGATGCTGTACACCAGCGACAGCCCGATGCTGCCGAGGACGATGATGCTGCTGAAGACCAGCCCGTTAGCCAGGTATCCGAGGACGGTCATCGGTCGGGATTAGCCTTCGACGAAGTCGACGCCTTCGTAGTCGTGGTCCTGCACTTCGAGGACCTGAAGGAACCCGACGGGGTCGCCGTTCTCGTCGAAGTCGATCGGACCGCTGACCCCCTGGTAGTCGACGTCGTCCGGGCCGCCGCCGTCCGCGAGGATCTGACTGGCGGCCTCGAAGGAGGTCGCCTCCTCGCCCTCGGGCCCGGAGACGCGCCTGACGGTGTCCTGCAGCGCCGAGCCGGAGAACTCGTCGGCGGCCTGAATCGCGAGCGCGGCGTTCATCACGCAGTCGTAGGCGTACGCCGCCCACGACGTGGGCTGCTGGTCGTACTCCGCCTCGAACTCGTCCGCGAACGTCTGGTAGTTCTCCTCCTCGACCGGGGCGGAGGGGACGACGATCTTCATCCCCTCCATGCTCCCCTCCGGCGTGTTCTCGATCACGTTGTCCCCGGAGACGGAGTCGGCGCCGTAGAACTGCGCCTCGTAGCCGGACGAGTACACCTCGTTGACCATCGTCGCGAACTCCGCCTGGTAGGTGATGAACAGCCACGCGTCGGCGCCGGAGCCGTCCATCTCGGAGACGACGCCCGAGTAGGACTGCTGTTCCTGGTCGTGCGGGTTGTTGTACGCGACGTCGCCGTCCCACGCGTCCACGAAGGCGTCGGTGAGGCTCTGGCCGTAGTCGTTGTTGACGTAGGTGATCGCCACCTCGTCGTAGCCGTCGTCGGCGATGATGTCCGCGAGCGCGATCGACTGACTCCGCCCCGACGGCGACATCCGGAGCAGCCCGGGGAACTCCGTGAGGTTGAGCCCCGTGGAGTTCTGGCTCAGCTGGACCACGTCGGTGTCCTGTACGACGCTCTCATAGATCGCGAGCGAGACGCCGGAGCCGACCGCGCCGATGAGGAACGGGACCCCGTCCTGGTTGACGAGCTTCTGGGCGGCCGCGATCCCGCCCTGGTTCTCGCTCTCGGAATCCTCGACGATCAGGTCGAGCTCGCGCCCGTCGATCCCGACCTCGTTGACCTGCCGTAAGGCGAGCTCGACGCCGCGCTGGTTCCGCTCCCCGAACGCCGACAGTGACCCGGTCAGCGAGTCGACCATCCCGATCTCGTAGGCGTCGGTGTCGCCGCCGTCGCTTCCGTCGTCGTCGGTCCCGTTCTCTTCGTCGGTCCCGTCACTTCCGTCGGTCCCGTCACCTCCGTCGCTCCCGTCGGACCCGTCCCCGCCGTCGTCGGTCGTGCTGAGACAGCCCGAGAGCGCGGCGACCCCCGCTCCGCCCGTCAGTTTCAGCAGCGTTCTCCGGTCGGTCAGGTCCGTGCTATTTCGTGACATTGTTTCCTGTAGTTCCCGTGGGTGTACGGGTATCTGAAACCCTACCCGTCCATGGTCGGCTGAGACGTATATCTCCTCTCACACGGCGCAATTTTTCCATGACGGTTTTATTCCCGAATATACCTTGAAATAATTGGTCGGGTGCCCTTATATCCCCGTCGGGAGTCCCGGTGATCGTATGATACCGCCCATCGCGAGCAACTTCGTCGCCGGCGAGACGCCGGAGGCGGCCCTCGCGCACGTCGAAACCCTCAACGACCGGGGCGTGGCCGGCATCCTGAACCTCCTCGGCGAGCACTACGAGGAGCGTCCCGCCGCCGACGCCGACGCCGACGCGTACGTCGACCTCGTCGAGTCGATCGCCGACCGGGACCTCGACGCCTGCGTCTCCGTCAAGCCGAGCCAGATCGGTCTCGACGTCGGCGACGACGCCTTCCGGGAGAACCTCGCGCGGATCGTGGCGGCGGCCGACGACGCGGGGTCGGGCGGTCCCGGCTCGGACGGCTCGGACGCTCCGGACCCCTCGGGCACCTTCGTGTGGATCGACATGGAGGACCACGAGACCACGGACGTGACGCTCGACGCCTTCGAGCGCCACGCGACCGCGACCGACGGCAACGTCGGCGTCTGCGTGCAGGCGAACCTGAAGCGCACGCGCGAGGACCTCGAACGGCTCGCCGACCTCCCCGGCAAGGTCCGGCTCGTGAAGGGGGCGTACGACGAGCCCGCCGAACTGGCGCACAAGAAGAAGGCCCGCGTCGACGAGGCGTACCGCGACTGCCTCGCGTACATGTTCGAGGCGTTCGACGACGGGGTCGCGGTCGGGAGCCACGACCCCGCGATGATCGAGTACGCGACGGAGCTGTACGCCGAGCACGGGACGCCCTACGAGGTCCAGATGCTGATGGGCGTCCGCGAGCGAGAGCAGTTCGACCTCGCGGCCGACCCCGACGTCGACGCCGAGGTGTACCAGTACATCCCGTACGGCTCCAAGTGGTTCTCGTACTTCTACCGGCGAGTCCGGGAGCGCAAGTCGAACGCGCTGTTCGCGCTGCGGGCGGTCGTCGGGCGCTGAGCGGGCTCGTCCGCTGTCGACCGGGAGGATCCGAAACGCGGTTTCAGACGTTATCCGTCCGGCGTCGGTAGCCGAGCCACCCGAGCAGCAGCGACAGCGAGACAGCGACACTCGCGGCCCCGAATCCGGGACTGGAGTCGTCGGTCGCCGCGGTGTCGTTGGCGGTCGCGTCGTCGGTGTCGTTGGCGGTCGCGTCGTCGGTGTCGTTGGCGGTCGTGTCGTCGGTGTCGTTGGCGGTCGTGTCGTCGGTGTCGTTGGCGGTCGCGTCGTCGGTGTCGTTGGCCGCGCGAACGCTCACGTTACCCACGGCCGTCGAATTGAGCGACACGGCGTAGACGCCGGGCGAGTCGAACCGGACGGTGACGTTCACCCGACGGTCTTCACGCTCGGGAACCGCTACGGTCGTGTTCGCACCCATCGCCGTTCCGTTGCCGTACACGATCCCCTCGAAGGTCCCGTCCTCGTCGCCGTCGTTCTCGACGGTGGCCGAGACGACGACCGGGTCGCCGGGCGCGACCGACGTCCGGTTGAGCGAGGATTCGACGATGGAAAACGACGGTTCGGACGGTGCGATAGCACCGCCGCCACCGCCAGTAGAACCGCTCCCCCCGCTGTTGCCGTTATCGTCGTTATCGTCGTTGCCGTTGCTATTGTCGTTATCGCTGCTATCGTCGTCGTTGTTGTCGCTGTCGTCGCTGTCGTCGTTGTTGTCGCTGTCGTCGTCTTCGTTGTCCGCTGGTGGCTGGCTCGACGAGCCGTTTCCGATCGCCAGTTCGACGTCGTCGAACGATTCCGGCGAGGCCTCTTCCCCGTCGCCGTCGGAGAGTTTCGTGTCGGACTCGTCGAACGTGAGCTGCGTGGCGCCGGTGGCGTTTTCGGAGACTGTGAGCGTCACCTCGGCGAGGACGGGATCGTCTGTCTCCGCGGATCGGAGCTGATTGAACGCGACCCAGCCGCCGTCGTTGTTCACGTTCGCGACGGGGTCTTCGAAGTCGTCGCTACCGGAGACGCCGTCGACGGTCACGGCACCGGGGTCGAACGTGAGGTTGGTCTGGTAGCCGCGCACTGCCGTCGCGTTGGCCCAGACCCGCACGGTGACCGTGTCACCGGGCGCCGCATCGATGGTGCCGTCGGGGGACCCAGTGACGGTGTCGCCGGCCGAAACCACGTCCGCCGGTGCGGTGCCGAACGCGGCGACCGTCATCGGAAGCGCGCCGAGCACGACGACGAGCGCGGCCGCGACGACGACCGCGCGACCGGTTCTCATCGGTCTCCTCCCGCGAAGTTGTCGACCGCGACGGCGTCGCTGATGTCGACGTCACCGTCGCCGTCGACGTCCGCGGCCGCTCGGTCGATCTCCACGTCCTCGCCGGCTATCCACCGCTGGATGCGGTTCACGTCGTCGCCGTCAATGTCACCGTCGCCGTCGACGTCCCCGACTGCGGCGTCCCCGGGTTCGTAGCTGACGATCAGCGCCGGCGGGGTGGCGCTTTCGACGCTTTCGATATCCCAACCGTCCGGCCCCGGCGGACGGAACACCCACCCCCTGTTCCGTGCGCCGTCGACCCAGGCCTGCACGCTCGCCGTCACGTCGATCGCCGTCTCGCCGGTCTCGACCGCGCCGGTCTCTGCGACCGGTTCCGAGACGGCGTCGGCGCCATCGGCGTCGATGCCGCCGCCGACCGACACCCACGTCGCGTCGGAACTCCAGTCCGTCCGCAGTCGGTGAATCGCGGCGCCGTCGCCGGCGTCCGAGCTCTGCAGCCAGAGCGTGGCCTCGTTGACGGTGGATCCGGGCGGAATCTGGGTATCGTCGAGTCCGATGATCCCGTCGAACCGGAGGAGGACCTGCGTGGCGCTTCCCGACCCCTCGGGATCGTCGCCGTCGACCGACAGCGTTTCCGCGGTGTCGTAACTCGACTCGGGATCGGCGGCGCGTATCACCGTGTCTGCCGCCCCTTCGTAGCCGTCCGTCCCCTGCTGGAACGTGGCGGAGGGGCCCTCGGGTTCCGGTGGCGGTCCGGGCGACGACCCGAACCGCGCGTCGAAGTCGAGGTCGAATCCGAACTCCGAGTCGCCGTCGGTCATCGTTCCACCCGTACTCGGTGAGAACGTCCGGACCCGAATCCGGTCGGGCGCGTCCGAGCCTGCCCCCGGTCGGAACTCGACACGACGCATGAAGCCGTCCCCGCCGTTGGGGATGCCGAACTGGTAGTTCGCGAGCAGTTCGTACACCTCCGAGCCGGCGTCGTTCGTGGACACCCGGTGGGCCTCGCCGTCGTCTTCGTGCCAGTGGCCACAGAGGACCATGAACACTTGGTCGTTCGGCGAGATGAGCTCCTCCCAGACCGCCTGGCCCGCGTTGCCGATGTCGTTCGCTTCCTGCAGGTCCTGTGCGCGCTGTTCCGGCGCGTCACGGAGATACGAGTGCGTGGTCACGATCGTCGCCCGGTCTGGGTGGTCATCGAAGACGCTCTGGGCCCACCCCAGCGGCGTCGACGGGTCGTCGACCGACCCCGGCGGCTCCCACTCCAGCGCGAGGTGCAGGAAGTCGTAGCCGCCGGCGGAGAACAGCTGGTAGCTGTTGAGGTCGTCCCGGTTCTCGTCGCCGGTGGTCGGCCCGGCACCGCCGAACCAGTCCCGTCCGGCGTAGCGGGAGGGACCGAACCGCTCCTTGTACTTCGCGATCGAGGACTCGCGGTCCCACAGCGTCGCGTAGTCGTGATTGCCCGTGACGGTCGAATAGGGGACGACGCCGTCGAGCGTCGACATGGCCTCGTCCATGTACTGCCACTCCGCTTCGACGTCGCCGTTTTCGACGACGTCGCCCTCGTGGCTGGCAAACACGATGTTTTCAGCGTCAACGTTATCAGCGATCCACCGCGTCTGGTCCGTGGCGTAGGACGACTGGACTTCGGCGTAGTTCTGGGTGTCCGGAAGCGCGACGACCGTCCAGTAGTCGCCCGACTCCTGAGCGGTGCCCTCGGTCGTCCCGAGCGTCGCGACTCCGACGCCGGCGCCGACGGATCCCAGCAACCGACGTCGGGTCGTGGTCATCGCACGCTCTGCGGGGTCAGTACTACTCACGGGGATGCTCCGCCCCCCTGACGCGCCGATACGCGACTCCTCTCTTCCCCCGTCGGCCGGCGTCGATGGGGCTGCCGCCGGCTGCCGGCATTGTTTTGTGACAACCGCATTGGTGATTATTCGAACATATTCTACTTCGCCGGACACCGGATAGTTACAGATCTGTTAATGCAATTATGGCCTTTCTTTCGGCTCCGGTCAACCGTAGCTGTCGAGCAGAGAGTATTTTCGAACCGATCCGAACTGTCCGAAAAAACCCGCTTCAGTCCATCGACTCGACCGCGCGTGGAGCGTCCAGCGATGTGATGGTCTCCGCGATAGCGGCGTCGAGGCCCTGTTCGCCCCAGTCGCGCTCGCGGGGGACGTCCGCGCGGTAGGTCGCCACGTCGTCGAACAGGGTCCGGAAGGCCGCCCGTTCCCGCTCGATGACCGCATCGAGCGCCGCGACCATCGACCCGTCGCTCACGAGCGAGTCGTAGGCGTGGAAGTACTCCCTGAGTCGGCCGTCCCACTCGAAGTTACAGATGGCGCTGGTGGTCGACATCGCGGTTTCCGTGGAGATTCGCTCGAGGGAGAGCGTGTCCGTCCCCGGCGCGGCCTCGAGGAAGACGACGTTGTCGACGCTCGATTCTTCGAGATACGCCGACTGCGGATACAGCTCGGGGATGTTGACGAACTCTCGACCGCTGTCGAGGTACGCCTCGTTCAGGAAGTCCACGGCCTTCTCCGGGAGTGACCCGCTTCTGTCGAACCGCTCGTCGATGAAGTCGTAGACCTCGCCGCGCAGGCGCTCCGTGGCGGTCTCGTACTTGGGTTCGATCTCTGAGAAGGATCCGATGTTGTACCGCTGGAGGTTCACACCGAGCGGATAGCCCACGGCCGTCCCGTCGCCGCCGACCCAGAGCCGATCGTCGGACAGGATGTCTGCTCCCTCACGCAGCAGCGAGAGCAGGGTGTTGGTCTTGCCGGCTCCGCGCCAGGCCGGGAACAGCGTGGTCTGTCCCTCGTGCCGGACGCCGGAGGCGTGTATCAGCGCCTGTCCCCTTTCGGCTCGCTCCTGGCGGATACGGAACTCCATCGGGTAGATCGCGTAGAACGGCTCGAATCCGGGCGTCACTCTGAGGTGCTCCCAGCCCGGTTCGACGGCCATGAAGTTCGACTCGGTCTGGATGACGAACTCCTCGCCCGTCCACCCGTAATTGTCGTCGGGGTCACCGAGAACGATCTCGGCCTCCACGTCAGCCGTCGTCTCCTCGATGACGAGGTCGGGGTCGTCGATCGGTGTGTCGGTCGCGAACTGATCGTACATTCGACGGTACTGTCGACTCGTTCGCCCGTCGTCACCGAGAATAGTCACTGATAGGTCGCCGAAGAATTCGTATGAATGTCGGTTCATGAGGGAAAGAAAGCCCGTTTCGTTCCCGTGGTTTTGGTAGTGGAATCGCTCATCACATCCGTTCATACCGTTTTCATGTATATGATTATGTTTGCTAAAATACACCACACTCATCCGGTACAATGACCTTAATCCGTTGTCACTGCGCTCCGCGTACTCGTGCCACGGAAGACCGAGAAGAGTGCCCTCGCTTCAGCTGGGGAGAGGCTGACCGAGCAAGGTATCGTCGGTGGCGAGGACACTCCGAGACTCCTTCAACTCCCGGACCGCGACCGGAGAGCGCCGGTTACCGCTCGGCGATCACGGGTCCAACAGCTTCGATTCCGCCTTCCGGAGGTGTTCGAGCAGCGTCGTCTTCGAGACGTCGAGGTCGTCGGCCAGCTCCCGCGTCGACGCCTCTCTCGGCCACTCGTAGTATCCCGCTTCGCGGGCGTGTTCGTACACTTGTCGCTGTGTCGTGGTGAGCGTATCGAGTCGCTGCTCGCGGGGCGAGCGTCCCGGGTCCCCCGACGACGACATCGACTGCACGGTCACCTCCGCGCCCGCGTCCTCCTGGACCGCGTCGAGCGACTCCCGGATCTCCGTGCGCTCGCCGACGAAACACACCTGCCACTCCTCGCGGCCGTTTTCGATCCTGACCGGCGCGCTGTGGACGAAGCCGTGTTCTAACAGCGTCGGACACATCATGTCGGCAGGGTCGTACTCCAAGAAGAACTCGCGGACGACGTTGCCGGGGGCGTCCCGAGCGCGGCCGAAGCGCTCCTGCAGTTCGAGGAGCTCGCCCGCGCGGTCCGACTCCCGGATCGCGTCGAGCAGTTCCTCGACCTCCTCGTTCGTGTCCGCGAAGGCGGTGAACAGCCCGTTCACCGAATTGGGCGCGTCGCCGGTCGCCTTCGGGGAGTTGTAGATCGCGTGGGCGAGGACGCCGCCGCCGGTGCGTCTCGTCGCCTCGATCGCCCAGCAGTTCGGGTGCCACAGGTCGAGCGTGAGCCGCGTGCCGGACCACTCCTCGGTCCCGCTCGGGTCGGAGATAGCCATCGATACGGTATCTGTGGCACTGCATCACAAAGACTCTGCCGACCATGGTCGGGTGGGATATTTGGGCGTGGCGGCGGTAATCTCCGCCCATGTCGGACCCGTATCAACACTACATCGACGGCGAGTGGGTCTCGGGCGCGGGCTCGGAGACCTTCGAGAGCGAGAACCCGGCGACCGGCGAGACCCTCGGCGAGTTTCGACAGGGAACGCCCGAAGACGCCGAGTCGGCGGTCGAGGCCGCCGACGAGGCGTTCGAGGAGTGGCGCGAGCTCTCCCGGATCCAGCGCGCGGAGTACCTCTGGGACGTGTACCACGAGCTCCGGGAGCGAACCGACGAGCTCGGCGAGATCGTGACGAAGGAGTGCGGCAAGGAGATCTCGGAGGGGAAGGCCGACGTGGTCGAGGCGGCGCACATGGTCGAGTGGGCCGCCGGCGACGCCCGCCACCCGAAGGGCGACATCGTCCCCTCGGAGATCCCGGCGAAGGACGCGTACATGCGCCGGAAGCCGCGCGGCGTCACCGGCTGTATCACCCCGTGGAACTTCCCGGTCGCGATCCCCTACTGGCACATGGCCATCGCGCTGGTCGAGGGCAACACCGTCGTGTTCAAGCCGGCCGAGCAGACCCCGTGGTGCGCCCAGATCATCGCGGAGATGTTCGACGACGCCGGCATCCCCGACGGCGTGTTCAACATGGTTCAGGGGTTCGGCGACGCCGGCAACGCGATCGTCGAGCACGAGGACGTGGAGACGGTCCTCTTCACCGGCTCCGCCGAGGTCGGCCACCACATCCAGGAGAAGCTCGGCGGCGTCCCCGGCAAGCGCGTCGCCTGCGAGATGGGCGGCAAGAACGCGGTCGTCGTCACCGAGGAGGCCGACCTCGACACCGCGGTCCACTCCGCCGTGATGTCCTCCTTCAAGACGACCGGCCAGCGCTGCGTCTCCTCCGAGCGCCTGATCGTTCACACCGACGTGTACGACGAGTTCAAAGAGCGGTTCGTCGAGGTCGCCGAGGACGTCGCCGTCGGCGACCCCCTCCGAGAGGACACGTTCATGGGTCCGCTCATCGAGGGCGAGCACTTCGAGAAGGTCTCGGAGTACAACCGGCTCGCCCGCGACGAGGGCGTGAACGTGCTCGTCGACCGGACCGAGCTCGACGACGACGAGGTCCCCGACGGCCACGAGGACGGCCACTGGATCGGCCCGTTCGTCTACGAGGCCGACCCCGACGAGGACCTTCGGTGTACCCACGAGGAGGTGTTCGGGCCGCACGTCGCCCTGCTCGAATACGACGGCGACATCGAGCGCGCGGTCGAGATCCAGAACGACACCGACTACGGGCTCGCCGGCGCCGTCGTCTCGGAGGACTACCGGCAGATCAACTACTACCGCGACCGCGCCGAGCTCGGGCTGGCGTACGGCAACCTCCCCTGTATCGGCGCGGAGGTCCAGCTCCCGTTCGGGGGCGTCAAGAAGTCCGGGAACGGCTACCCCTCGGCCCGCGAGGCCATCGAGGCGGTCACCGACCGCACCGCGTGGACCCTGAACAACTCGAAGGAGATCGAGATGGCGCAGGGGCTCTCCGCGGACATCAAGACGAAGGACGACTAGCCGCCGCGGCCGGCTTCTAATCTCTTTTCCGAAACGCTTCGAGGACCTCGAGCGCCGCGGCCGGCGACGCCGCCGCCGTCAGCTCGCCGCTCGCGACGATCCGCTTTCGGGGGCGTCCCACCGGCTGCGAGACCGACTCCGTCTCGAGGAGGTCGGCCTCGGCGAGCTCCCGTTTGACCCGCGTGAACGTCGCCGAGCTCCCGAGGCCCGCGTCCTCGCAGGCGCGCCGCAGGTCGCGGTCGAGCGCGCCGCGGCGCGCGCCGGCGGCGTACGTCCGAAGACGCGCCCCGGCGCGGTCGAGGGGCTTGGAGGCCGGCGATCCGTCCTCGTCGGCGGCGTCGAGCAGCCGCACGGCCTCGTCCGCGACCTCACCTCCGCACCGCTCCCGGAGCGCCCCGTACAGCCGGTGGCGGCTCGGCGTGCGGAGCCGCACCGCTTCCGCGTCGGCGACGAGGGCGTCGTAGCGCTCGCGGAGCGTCGGGTCGCTACCGATTCGGCACCACCGGTCCTCCCCATCGTCGCGGCCGTCCGCCGCCACGAGCACGTAGCCGTCAGACCGCCCCGCGATCACGGCGTTCGGCTGGCGCTCCGCGAGCGTCCGGAGGTCCCAGACGCCCGCTTCCGCGAGCGCCGCGAGCCGGCTGGCCGGGCGGAACCGGTCGGTGAGCGCGGCGACCGCCCCGTCCCTCGCCAGCACCGCGAGCGTCGGGAGGTCGGCGGCGGACGAGAGCGGGTCGCGCTCAGCGCTCGCAACCGAACGCAACGCGTCGAGATCCGGGTCGACCGCGGCGGGCGCGGCGTCGCGGTAGGCCGCGACGAGCGCCGCCAGAAGCGCCGGGTCGGGATCGACGACGATCGGGTCCGCGAGCGATCCGATCGAGGCCTCCCCGTCCGCCAGCGGGGGGGTCGGAGACGAGGGAGTCGTCACTGCACGGAGTCACCGGCGCGGGCGAAATAAGCGTGGTGACAACCGGCGGAAGCCGCCGGCGGTCGGTCGGCCTTACCTCGCGGTCAGGCCACCCGTACGCGGGTGACGTGGCCGCCGCAGCCGCACTGCTCGACGTACTCGGGGTCGAGGCCGTACTCCCGCTCGATCGGGTCGTAGAGGAACTCCTCGGGGTGGCCGAGGTCCCCGTGCGTGACCAGGTTGACGTGGTTGCCCGGCGTCGTGTGGTCGATGGCGACCAGCGCGTCGCGGACCGCCAGCTCCGGGTCGTCCGCGTACTTCGGCTTCTCGAGGTTCGCCGACCAGGAGTTGTCGTGGACCTCGTCGGTGATCGGTTCGGCGGTCTCGTCGTGGTCGTGGTGGTCTGTTTCGCTCATGAGTGGTACGTCGGACGGCTCGGAGCCGGTTCCGCGTCGGCCTCGGCGTCGGTGTTCGGGTCGGATTCCGCGTCTGCGTCGGCCTCGTCGCCGGCGTCCGTCTCGGCCGCCGCGTCGCCGGCCCCGTTCGCTTCGTCCTCGAGCGGGCGGTTCGGGAGGTCGTCGACGAACTCGCGCACCACGGTCCGCTGGACCCGCTGGAGCGTCTCGCTGCACGTCGATTTCGCGATCCCGACGTGGTCGGCGACCTCGGTCAGCGTGGACCGACGCGGCACGTCGTAGTACCCCAGCTCCACGGCCGCGAGCAGGAGCTCCTGCTGGCGGTCCGTCAGCAGCCGGACCGGGTCGACGCGCTGCCGGACGCGCTCGACCTCGTAGTCGAGTCCGAGCTCGTCGAACCGCTCCCCGAGGGCGGCGACGCGCTCGTGCTCGCCGGTGACGTCGACCTCAGCCACGCCGTTCTCGATGTCGAGCGGCATCTCGATCGGGAGCCCCGAGCGCTTCGCGGCGACCAGAAGCAGCGGGGCGCTCGTCTCGATCCGGACCGTCGCGACCCCCTCGCCCCGCGCCATCACCGACACCTTCGAGAGCGCCACGTGGTCGCGCATCGCCGCGAGGACCGCGTCGACGTCGCGGGCCGTCAGTCTGATGAGCGCGAAGCCGGCGCCCTCGTCCGGTACTGCGGTGAGCACGCGGAACCCGGCGTCCGGGAAATCGCGCGACACGTCGGCTATCCACGGTCCGTCGGGCAGGTCGACCAGGAGGCGTGCCTGTGGCATGGGTGATCAGTGGGTGGGGTCGGGGGTCGTCATCGGTGTGCGGTCGGTACGGGTTCGAGCCGATCGGCTTCGTCGGAGCGTTCGCGTTACTCCACGTAGACGGCGCCCTTCATGCCGACCGCCTCGTGGGGCGTGCAGACGTAGGTGTAGGTGCCGGCCTCCTCGAAGGTGTGCTCGAAGGTGTGACCCTCCTCGCCGACGGTGTCGCTCTCGAAGGAACCGTCCTCGGCCGCGACGTTGTGGTCGCCGCCCTGTCCGGTCCACTCCCAGACGACGGTCGTGCCGGACGAGACCGCCACCGCGGCCGGGGCGAAGGTGAGTCCGTCGTTGGCGCCGACCTCGACGGTCACCTCGTCGGCGTCCCGCATGTCGACGGTGCCGTCGTAGTTGCTCACGTCGTCGAGGAACCCGTCGTAGTTCGGCTCCTCGTCGAGGGTCTCGCCCCCGCCGCTGCCGCCGTCGGAACCGTCCGAACCGTCCGAGCCGTCCGAGCCGTCCGAGCCGTCCGAACCGTCCGAGCCGTCCGAGCCGTCGCCGCCGCTTCCGCCGCCACAGCCGGCCAGCGCGACGGTGGCGCCGACGGCAGCAGTCGTCTGAACGAACGTCCGCCGGTCGAGTGTGCGTCGGGTCATTGCAACTCGACGTAGGGGAGTAGGGGGAATACCTTCGGCGGGGATTCCCGGATCGTAGGGGCGCGAACCGAACTGTTCGGCTCGAAGTATAAAAGGGACGGCGGCGGTCGCGCCGCGTTCGCCTCCGCCTCCTCGTCTTCACTCCCGCTCGATCGTGACGTGCCACTCACCGTCGTCGACTCGCTCGGTCTCGTAGTCGAACCCGCGGTCGGCCAGCACGTCGTAGAGCGGTTCCGGCTCGAAGCCGTTGACGAGGAGCAGGGACTCGTCCGGACCGAGGTCGTCGAGCGCGTCGCTGATGACCGGGAAGGGCGGGTCGTCTCGGTCCCGCACGTCGAGGACGGTGTCGGTCTGTGTCATCGGTTCGCCCGTACGACCGCTCTCCGCATGGCCGTTGGCGGGAACATGTTCGACCGGAGGCGACTCGATCAGAACGGAGCCGGCGAATCGGAGGCCGAGTCGTCGTCGCTCGCGGGGCCGCCGCGGTCGCTCGGAGCGACGCCCCCGCCCGCGAGGCCGTGTCCTCCCGACGGCTCCGGTTCGATCTCGCCGGTCTCCAGCTTCGCGAGCCGCTCGTTGACGGCGTCGCTCCCGTCGAGCGAGGCGTCGACGCGGAGGCGGACCAGTTCGTAGCCGTGGGTGTCGACCGCGTCGAACGCGCGGAACGCCCCCACCGCGAGCGGCTCGGCCTGCGGGCAGAAGGCGGTCGAGCCGCGCGAGGTTGTAGCCGAACGTGGCGTCGTACACGCCGTGCTCCTCGAAGGCGTCCGCCGCGGTCCGGTGGAGCGCGACGTGGTCGCGCCCGTCGAGCACGTCGTGGTCCGGGAGGAAGGCGCCGGGCTCGGGGACGTTCTCGGGGACGAACGCGTCGGCCGGGTCGAACTGGGGCTCGGAGCCGCCGAGGAAGCTCATCGGTCGCCTCCCTCGGCGGTCTCGTCGCTCTCGGCGGCATCGCCCTCCGCCCTCCAGATCGCCGTGACGACCGCGTCGTCGGTCTCGACCGTCTCGCGGGCGTAGCCGCGGTCGTCGAGCTTCGGGTAGAGGAACTGCGGCGCGCGGTCGTTGCGCTGGACGAGCACGGTCTCGTCGGGGAGGTCGGCGAGCAGTTCCAGCGTTTGCCGGAGCGGCTCCGGCGGCCCGAGTTCCCGGACGTCGAGCGTCTCGACGGGGCGGTCCGCCGGCGCGTCCGTGCGTTCGATCGCGGTCGTTTCCAGCTCCATACGCGTCGATCGGGTCCCCGTCCCCGCGTAGTTTGTTCCGAACGTGTTCGGGGTAGTCGTCGCCCCGGTGAACGTGCCCGCCGACCGCGATCCCGCTTCGTCACTTCCTCGTCGCGTTGGCGTTCCTCGTCGCCGGCGGAGCGCTCGCGCTCCTCCGCGCCGCGGGGGCGGCGGGAACGGGTCCGGGCCTCGGCGGGATCGCGGTCGCGCACCCGCTGTTCGCCGGCAACATGATCGGCACCGTGATCCGACACGGCGGCTCCGAGATGCTCCGGAAGTCCGGGCCCGGTTCGGAGTCGGGGCCGGCGTTGGGATCGACGGCAGAGGCCTCGGAACCGTCGGACGCCTCGGAGCGGTGAACGCGGCCGACGCCGACTTCCTTGCGGTTCTCCCCGCCGAAACGCCCATCCGGAACCGGCCCGAACGACCGACGATGGCCGACCCCGTGCGCGGCGAGGTTCCGGAGGTCGAGGACGGCCCGGAGTACGACCTCGACTTCCGGGAGCACCCCGATCGGTACCGACACACGCCCGACGAGCGCGGCGCGTTCAAGATCGATCCGTACAAGGGAGAACTCCTTCCGCTGTGGGGGATCGCCACCCTGTCCGACGGGGAGGAGGGCGCCGAGGCGATCCACGAGCGGTACCGCGAGTACCGCGAGAGCGCCGACGCCGTCGGGATGGACATGGCCCGCAAGTACCTCCAGATGGGGTGGACCCGGGCGATGCGCTACGCCAAGTACCCCGGCGGTGAAAAGTACGGAACCGTCGACGGCGAGCGCGTCGAGCGCGAGCCCCGAGAGTGGTACGACGAGGAGAAACGGGAGATCGCTCTCGTTTATAAGCGACACCTCGATCGAGTGCGGGCGGACGAGGCGTACGAGCGCGCGATCGACCGGCTCTAACGGTTCCGAAGAGGATCGTCCGATGCGGTTCGCAGGGCCTCAGTGGAACATGTCGAGGAGGAATATCGCGAGGAACCCGACGAAAAACAGCGTCGTCGACACCGGCGTCTCGGGGACCTTCCCGGCCTTGACGAGGAGTTCCTCGGTGACGAGATACAGCAGCGCGGCGGACCCGAAGGCGAGGATGAGCGCGATCGGGGCGCCCGTCACGCCGCCCAGCGCGAGCACGCTGACCGTCACCCCCGACGCGAGGAGCAGTCCGAACACCGCCGGGACCGCGAGCTTCCGAGCCACGCCCATGTCCTTCGGGAGCGCGACGACGCCGGCAACGCCAAGGAAGAGCACCTCGATCGCCAGCGCCACGGCGATGATGATTCCGGTGCCGGGGTTGTCGAGGAACGAGACCCCGATCAGGACCCCGTCGATCGTCATGTCGATACCGACGATGATGAGGAGCCCGGCCGCGCTCGCGTACTTGCCGCCGATGTTTCGCTTGTCGATGGTCTTGCTCAGCCGGTGGATCCCGAGCATCGTCGCGACCCCGATGGCGAACCCGAGGACGACTATCAGCGGCGCTCGTTCGTGCACGTCCGGCAGCAACTCGGCGGCGACCGCGGCGGTGACCACCCCGGCCGCGAAGTGTTGAACGTTGCTCTCCATCTGCGGGCCGGGAGGACGATAGACGGCGATCACGCCGCCGAGCAAGCCGGCGACGACCGCGAGCGCCGTGTACGACAGCGCCTGGGCTAACACCATACGGGTCGAATCCTCGCCGAAGCAACAAGAGTGTTGCCAGGACGGTTCGGCAGACACCCTCCAGAACCGACGCGTCGGAGTCGCTCTCCGGGTCGTCCTCGACGCTCGACCGGATCCGATGGAACGCTTAAGTGTGGTCTCGCCGGAGTAGGGGCCATGTCACTCAGGGAGCGGAGTCGTCTCGGCTTCGACTGGCGGACGCTCATCGTCGCTCTCGGCGGGACGTTCGTCGCGTCCGCGGTCGTCTATCCGTTCCTCCCCACCGTGGGCGACGTCTCGCCCGGCCTATGGCTCGTGCTCGGTGTCCTCGTCGGCGGCCCCGGTCTGGGCCTGTTGTACGGGGGGTATCGGTTACCGCGGACCGACGTCCGTCCCGAGCTCTATCCGACCGTCGGCAAGTGGTGCGTCCGCGGTGTCGCGCTCGGGTTGTCCATCGCGGTCCTGATACTGCTCGTCAGTGACGACGGGAATTTCGTCGGGAACTCGCTCCTGCTCACGGCGCTCGGCAGCTTCGCGGGCTTCGGCGCCGGGACGTACGACGCCCGTGCCGAGACGCGGCGGCACGAGCTCCAGGAGACGATCGACCGGCTGGAGGCCTCGAACGAGCGGATCGAGCGGCAGCGACAGTACACCGACGACGTCCTCGACGCGCTCGATGACGTGTTCTACGTCGTCGACGAAAACGGGGTTCTCAAGCGGTGGAACGACAGCCTCCCGAACGTCACCGGCTACTCGGACGAGGAGATCGCGGCGATGGCCGCGACCGACTTCTTCCGGGAGGAGGACCGGGAGTCGGTCGCGGCCGCGATCCGCGACGGGTTCGAGACCGGTTCGGTGGAGATCGAACTCGACCTCCGGACCAAGGGCGGCGAGACGGCCCCCTTCGAGTTCGTCGGGTCCCGGCTCGAGGACGCGACCGGGGACGCCGTCTTGGCGGGCATCGCGCGCGACGTGACGGACCGGATCGAGCGCGAACGGCAGCTCGAGCGACGCGCTCGACAGCAGCGGGCGGTGGCGGAGCTGGGACAGTCCGCGCTCGAGGCCGACGACCTCGACGACCTCATGCTCGAGGCGTCCCGTCTGGTGGCGGACGTCCTCGACAGCGAGTACTGCAAGGTGCTCGACCTCGACGCGAACGGCGACGAACTGCTGCTCAGACAGGGCGTCGGCTGGGACGACGGTCTCGTCGGGGAGGCCGCGGTGTCCGCCGTCGAGAACGACTCGCAGGCGGCGTACACGCTGGAGAACGACCATCCCATCGTCGTCGAGGACCTCGAAACGGAGACCCGGTTCGGCGGTCCCGACCTGTTGCGGACTCACGACGTCCGGAGCGGCGTCAGCACCGTCATCGGTCCGTTCGACGAGCCGTGGGGGATACTGGGCACCCACGACACGGAGGCCCGAACGTTCACCGACGAGGACGTTACCTTCGTCCAGAGCGTCGCCAACGTGCTCGCGGAGGCCATCGAGCGCCACCGGTACCAGGCGGAGCTCGAACAGTTGGTGGCCGACCTCGAGGAGTCGAACGAGCGGCTCGAGCAGTTCGCCTACGCCGCCTCGCACGACCTCCAGGAGCCGCTTCGGATGGTGTCGAGCTACCTGCGACTGATCGAGAGCCGGGCCGACGACGAGCTGACCGAGGAGACCCGGGAGTTCCTCGAGTTCGCCGTGGACGGGGCCGACCGGATGCGCGACATGATCGAGGGACTTCTGGCATACTCGCGCGTGGAAACCCGGGGACGGGCGCTCGAACCGGTCGACCTCGACGACGTGGTCGCGGACGTGCGAACCGATCTCGACGTCCGGATAGCCCGGAGCGACGCGGATATACGGGTCGGGGAGCTGCCCCGCGTGGTCGGAGACGAACACCAGTTGCGGCAGGTGTTTCAGAACCTCCTGACCAACGCGATCGCGTACAGCGGGGACGAGCCCCCGCGGGTGGAGATATCCGCCGAGCGACGCGGTTCGGCGTGGGAGATCTCGGTTCGAGACGAGGGGATCGGGATCGAGCCGGACCAGCAGGAGCGCGCCTTCGAGGTGTTCCAGCGGCTGCAGTCCCGCGACGAGGCCGACGGCTCGGGGATCGGTCTCGCGCTGTGCGAGCGCATCGTCCAGCGTCACGGCGGCGATATCTGGGTCGAGTCGGAACCGGGTGAGGGGTCGACGTTCTCGTTCACGCTTCCGGCGGCGGAGACGTACTCGGAGCCCGAGCCCCGCGACTGAAAGGACCGCGACGGTTCGGACGGCGCGCTCAGATCCGCTTTACGCGCATCGCGGCGGCGGCGACGACGACGCCGAGCGCGACCCAGCCGAGCAGGACGCCGACGAGCACGCCGACCGAGAGCCCGCCGTCGAGCGCGGCCGCGAGCCCGGCGCCGCCGGCGTCGGTCGGGGCGAGCGCGAGCAGCCGGTAGGTCGAGACGGGGTTGGCCGCGACCGCGGCGGCGACGAACCCGCCCGCGCCGTCGATCGCGGCGAGCACGCCCATCGCGAGCAGGTCGTGGACTAAGGCGACCCACGCCCACACGAGGAGCGCGCCCGCCAGCGCCGTCGTCGAGGTCGGCGCGAGCGCGGAGAGCGCCACCCCGATCCCGAGCAGCGCGACGGCGAGGGCGACGGTCGCGAACAGGAACCACGCGAACGTCGGCCAGCCGGCGAGCCCGTACTCGCGGAGCAGCAGCAGGCCGGGGACGCCGAAGCCCAGCGCGACCGCGGAGCCGAGGACGGCCGCGCGCCCGGCGAACACCCCGATCGCGGTCTCGGCGCGCGAGACGGGGAGCGTCAGGACGACGCCGAGCCGCCCGCGCTCGGCCGCGCCGACGACCGCGCCGTGGCCGAACGCCAGCGCCGCCAGCGGGACGAGGAACGTCGCCAGCTCGACGTAGCTCGCGACCACCGGCTCGTAGCCGGCCGGCGCGACGCCGGAGCCGCTGAACGTCGCCAAAAGGAGTCCGAACGCCGCGAAGACGACCGTCAGGCCGACCGTCCAGCCGCGGCGGGTCGTCAGCCGCGTCTCCCGCCGCGCGATCCGCGCGACGGTCCCGGGCCGTGGGAGCGGGATCGAGACGGTGTCGGAGTCGGTCGCGCGGCCGGTTTCGGACTCGTCGGCCGCGCCGACCGAAGCGGACTCGTCTGGGGTCGACTCGCCCGTTCCGCTCGCCGCGACCGCCCCGTCGAGGGCGACCCCGCCGTCGGTGGTGGGTTCGGTCGTCGTCTCCTCGGCGGCGCGCTCGCTACGCTCGCCGACTCCGCCGTCAGGCATCCCGACCACCTCCGGTGAGCGAGACGAACGCCCCTTCGAGCCCGTCCTCGTGGTCCGCGCCCAGCTCGTCGGGCGTCCCCTCGGCGACCAGTCGGCCGTCGTCGAGGACGCCGACGCGGTCGCAGACGCGCTCGGCCTCCCGGAGCGCGTGGGTCGCCATCAGGACCGTCACGCCCGTCTCCTCGCGGACGCGGGTCAACACGTCCCGGAGCGCGGCGACCCCGTTCGGGTCGAGCCCGGCGGTCGGCTCGTCGAGCAGGAGGACGGCGGGGTCGGCTAGCAGCGCCGCCGCGAGTCCCAGCCGGCGGCGCATCCCCTTCGAGTACCCGTCGATGGGGCGGTCGATCGCGTCGGCGAGCCCGACGGTCGCCGCGGCGCCCGCGATCCGCTCGGACGCGTCCTCGGGGCTCGCGCCGATCCCGCGCACGTCGGCGTGGAACTCCAGCGTCTCGCGGCCCGTCTCGCCCGGCGGGAAGCCGGGGTCCTCCGGGAGGACGCCGATCGCCTCGCGGATGCGCCACCCCAGCTCCCGCACGTCGCGGTCGCCGACCGTGATCCCCCCCTCGTCGGGGCGGTCGTGGCCCGCGATCAGTCCGAACAGCGTGGACTTGCCGGCGCCGTTGGTTCCCACGAGGCCGTACGCGTCGCCGGACTCGACCGTGAAGTCGACCCCGTCGAGCGCCGCCACGTCGCCGTACCGTCTGTGAACGTCGGTGATGTCGATGCGCATGGTCACTGGTGGTGGTGGTCGTCTCCGGGCTCGTCGTCGTACTCGGCCGCCGCGTCGACGGCCGCCGCGTACGGGCGATACGGCTCCACGTCGTGGGCGGGGCTCGCGAGCGGACGGTGGTCGACGATCCCGGCGCTCTCGACGGCCGGGAACCGGCTCTCGACCAGCCGGATCGCGTCGAACGCGGGGCTGTCGGCGAACACGGCCGCGGCCGGGTGCTCCTGGACCAGCCGCTCGGCCGCACCGGCGGGGCGGTGCCGGGCGTCGCTCACGCCGTCGTCGTCGGTGTCGGCGACGCGGGCGTCGGACCAGTAGTTCCCGCGGTCGGTGCCGTTCCACGCCACGAGCTCGCGGGTCGTCGTCAGCACCTGCTCGTCGTTGTTCACGAAGTCGTTGCCGACGACCGCGGTCCCCTCCGTGCCCGCGGAGTGATGGATCCCCACGCCGTTCGCGTACAGGAGGTTCCCGCGAACCTCGTTGTCCTGCGCGTTGTAGAGGTAGACGCCGTTGTCGTTGGCGACGAGGTCGTTGTCGCGGACCTCGGTGTGGTCGATCTCCTTGAGCAGGATGCCGTGGCCGCTCTCGCCGCGATTCGCGACCGCGGTGTTGTTGACCAACTCGATCGACTCGCTGACCATCAGCGCGTACCCCACGTCGTTCTCGAAGGCGACGTTGTCGGCGAGGCGGTTGTCGTCGGAGTACATGTAGTGGACGCCGTACCGCAGGTCCCACATCGTGTTCCCCGTCGCCTCGACGTTCGAGGCCCACGAGTAGTAGATCCCGTCGCGCACGTCGGTGATCTCGGTGTCGCGGACCTCGGTGCCGTTCGTCTCCCAGAGGTTGATCCCGTTGCCGCGGTTCGCGAACCGCGGGGCCCGCGTCCCCTCGATCCGCGAGTCCTCGATCGTCACTCGGTCGGCGCCGTTGACCCAGACGCCGAACGCGGCGTCGGTGAGGTACAGCTCCGAGAGGGTCGTCCCCGAGGCGGTCTCGGTGACGTACACCGCGGCGTCGCGCGACTCGAGGTCCTCGCCGGTGTCGTCGATCCAGACGCCCTCTACCGTCGCGTTCGGCGCGCGCACGCTGATAGTCGTGTCCTCGCCGCCCCCGTCGATCAGGGCGCGGTGGGTCGACGCCGCGCGGATCGTCACCCCCGGCTCGTCGACGACGATCGGGCCCTCGGGCTCGAAGGCGCCCGAAATCTCGACCGTGTCGCCCGGACCCGCGGTGTCGACCGCGGCGGACAGGTCGTCGTACGTTCCGACCTCTTCGCCGTCACGCAGGACCGTCGCGGTCCCCGCGTCGGTCGGCCGGTCCGGGTCGTACGTCGGCGGGTCGACGACCGGCTCGCTGTCGTTCTCGGCGTCGGCCGCGTCGCTCCCGGCGACCCCCGCGCCGGCAGCCGCGACGACGCCGCCGAGGACGACCGCGACCACGACGGCGGCGGCGACGACGGCCGCGCGCGCCGAGACGAGCCCGCCGATCGACGGGAGCCGGGACATCAGTTCACCTCCGTGTGCGTCCCGTCGGTGGGTCGTCCCGATCCGTCAGCGGTTCGAGCCGGTTCGTCCGTCGGTGATTCGTCGGCGCCTCCGGCAAGCCGGTCGCGGACCGCTCCGGGAACCTCCCCGATCGTGACCCGCGAGCCGCGGAGCAGGAACGCGACGACGAGGAGGAGGAAGCCGATCCCCGCGAGGTAGCCGCCGGGACCGAACCACGCCACCCCGCTGATGTTGGCGATCTCGTAGGCGCCCAGAAGCGGCGGCGTGAACTCCTCGACGCCGACGACAGGGGCGTCCTCGCCGAGCGCGTGGCCCGCCTGATACAGGCGGTACTGCACGATCGCGAAGGTCCCCACGAACGCCACCGTCGCCCCGATCAGCTGTCCGAGCAGCCCCAGGCGGAGCTTCCGGTCGGTCGGCGCGAGCGCGACGAACACGCCCGCGGCCGCCACCGCGAGGAACACGACCGGCCCGAGGACCCACTCGGGCGCGGCGATCGCGTCGGCGTGGACCGCGTAGTTCGGGTCGACGAACACCGGGTCCGGGTAGTAGAACCCGACGTAGTGGTTCAGCGCCTGCACCTCGGCGTAGTCGCCGCCGAGCCGCGGGTACGCGTACAGCTCGACGAGCAGTCCGTCGGGGTACTGGGGCGCTTCGAACGCGATCTTCCAGACGGGCACCAGCAGGGCGACGACGAACGTCGCCGCCGCCGTTATCGGAAGCGCCCGCCTGAGCTCCGTCAGTCGGTCGAGTGAGGCCGTCATGGCGTGGATGGGGGTGAAGTGGGGATGGGTGGGTTGGCGTGTGGGTCGAGTTGCGGTTGCGCGGCGATCCGGTTCTTACTCGTCCGGCTCGACGAGGATCCGCGAGCGCATCTCCAGGTGGAGCGCGCTACAGAAGTACGCGCAGTACGCCCAGAACACGCCGGGCTCGTCCGCGGTGAACGTCACCTCGCGGGTGTCCTGCGGCGCCAGCGCGAGGTTGATGTCGTACTCCGGGATCGCGATCGAGTGGATCACGTCGCTCGTGGTCTCGACGTTGGAGATCCGGAGCGTCACCTCGTCGCCCTCCTGTAGCGTCACTTCGGGGAAGGCGTACTCGTTGCGGCGCGCCCACATCTCGATCTCGACGGTGCCGTCGTCGACCCGCTCGAAGGACTCCTCGCCCTCGGCGACGTAATCGATGTCGTAGTCGTCGGTGTCCCACGTCTTCGCCGGCTCGATCTTGTCCTTGTGGACGATGCTGGCGTCGTGCGGCTCGGGATACGACGGCTTGTCCTTGATCAGCTCTAACCCGGCGTCGTCGTCGCCGATGTGGAACAGCTGGTCGTTCTCTGGGTGGATCGGCCCGACCGGGAGGAACCGGTCCTTCGAGAGCTTGTTCAGCGAGACGAGGTAGTCGCCCTGCGGCGACGCCGTGTACGACTCCGCGGCGATGAGGTGGCCGGGGTTGTAGTGCACGTCGTGGCGGTCGACGACCGGCTCCTCGGAGCCGGCCTCGGCCTCGACGGCGGCCTCGTAGTCCCACTTGACGACCTCGCTGTCGATGAACGTGGTCGTGTACGCGTGGCCCCGCCCGTCGTAGGCGGTGTGGAGCGGCCCCATCCCGATCCGGGGCTGCCCGACGATGGCCTCCTGCGGGTCGTCGACCTCGGCTATCGCCTCGACGTCGATCACCGTACAGCTCGGGTCGAGCTTCCCGGAGGCGATGGCGTAGTCCCCGTTCGGGGTCACGCTGACCCCGTGCGGGCTCTTCGGCGTCGCCACGTACCGGACGATCGGGCGGTCGCCCTCGTTCAGCGAGCTGTCCATCGTCCCGTCGACGACCGGCACGCCGCTGATCTCCTCGTACTCGCCGTTCTCGACGGCGTCCCAGATGGCGGGGATGTCGAACGCCTTTACGTAGTCGCGGTCCGACTGCGCCATCTCGGACTCCGTGACGCCCTCCTCGCTGTTGTAGCCGGTCGCGAAGAACCAGCGGCCCTCCTTGCCGCCGTCCCCGTTGTCCATGTTGCCGTCGACCTCGACCTGCCACTCGACGTCCATCGTCTCGGGGTCGATGGCGGTGAGGACGGAGCCGTACTCGTCGGGGCTGTCCACGTCTCGCCCGTCGTTCGGCATCGGCACGCGGAACTCGCCGACGCCGAAGACGAGCTGGGTGTCGGGCAGCTGCATACAGGCGCCGTGGACGCCCTGGCAGTTCGGGACGTTCGTGATCGCGTCGGTCTCGAAGTACTCCAAGTCGACGCGGGCCATCCGGCCGTTCGCCTTGTCGTTGACGAACAGCCAGCGCCCGTCGTAGTCGTTGTCGGTCTGGGAGACGCGCGGGTGGTGGGTGTCGCCCCACGTGTGGCCGTCGCCCTCCTCTTCGAGCATCCGGCTCGTCTTCGCGTCGTGGCCGAAGCCGCGCGCGCTCTCCGCCTGGAAGACGGGGATCCGCATCAGCTCCCGCATCGACGGGATCCCGACGACGCGGATCTCGCCGGTGTGACCGCCGGAGAGGAACCCGTAGTACTCGTCGTGCTCGCCGGGCGCGACCTTGTGCTCCCCGCTCGCGGCCGCGTTCCCGGAGTCGTCGCTCTCCTCGTCCGCGAGGATGCTCGTACAGCCGGCGAGGCCGCTCATGGCCCCGACGGCGGCGCCGGCCTTCATGAAGTCGCGCCGCCCCAGCTCCAGCCGCGGGAGATCGAGGGTCGGCCGCTTCGCCGCGGTCGCGTCGGTCCCCTCCGCGGTCGAGGCGATGTCGCGCTCGTGGTCGGTCAGCAGGTGTTCGATCGTCCGCCCGTCGACGATCTCCGGCTCGTCGTCCGCCGATCCCGAGCCCTCGCCGGCCGGGCTCGCCGTCTCCGCGCCGCCCGCGGTCTCGTCCGCCGACCGCTCGTCGGTGTGTTCGTCGGTTCGTGCCGTTCGCTCGTCGCTCGCGTTCGGATCTGTAGTCATTGTTGGGTGGCTGCGTCGGCTTCGTCGCCGCCGTCGCGTTCCGTTCGGACCGTTCGAGCGAGCCGCTCGACCGCCGGCTCGCCGAGCACCGTCCGGAGCTCGTCGACGAACTCCGGGATCAGCCGCTCGCGGGCCGCCTCGACGTCGAACCGGTAGCGGTGCCGCGTTCCGCCGCGGTACCGCTCCGGCTCGCGCTCGACGAACCCCTTCTCGACGAGCCGGTCGACGGTCCGCTTGACCGTCGTGTACGCGACGTCGTCGCCGCGGCCCTCGACCGCGTCGAGCATGTCGCGGGCCGTGAGGGTGTCGTCGGCGCGCCGCAGGACGGCGAGGAGCTCGCGTTCCCGCGGTCCGAGCTGTGTCCACTGGGTCATGGGTGACCGGAGCCGAACAGACGAGTTCGACCCCGCTACTGATCACTACGGTCGAAGCCCCCGGATAGCTGGCGGCGAACTGTTCGGGGGTTTAAGTACCGTCTCCGAACGCCTGCGAGAAGAGCGTGTCAGTCACGGTCCGGAGGTGCTCCGAGACCGTGGACTTCGCGAGGTCGAGGTCCGCGGCGATCTCCGCGGCGGATGCGCCGTCGCCGTCGAAGTATCCCTTCTCGGCGGCGACGGTAGCGATCTCGGCCTGTCGGTCGGTCACGCCCGCGAGGTCGATCGGAACGACGTCGCGACAGGAGTCGTCTTCCGCGCTTCGGTCGCCGCGATCGACGCACAGCCGGCGCAGCTCCACCCCGAGCCCGGCGGCCTCGCACTCGTCGACGATCGCCTGCAGCTCCTCGTGACCCGTCAGCACGAACGAGACGAGCAGCTCGCCGTCCACCATCTCGGTCCGGCGCGGCGACACCGGGAAGCTCGCGAACGCCGACGGGAGCCCGGCGCACGAGCAGCCCTCGCAGACGCTTTCGACGGTCGAGTGCGAGGCCGGACCGGCGGGACCGTCGGCGCCCGTTTCGGTCTCCACCGGGCCGATCGCGACGCCCCCGTCGGTCGCGGGGCGCTCGCAGGTGATCTCGTAGCGGCCGTGCGCCTCTCCGGCGAACTCGACGAGGTCGAGGCCGCTCGGCGGGTCCTCGGGTGGATCGGGAGTGACGAACTCGACGCGAGCGTCGTCGGCGTCGACGCGGAACTCCTCGACCGACGTGTCGGACGAGAGCGCGGCCACGGGACAGCCCTCACAGGCGGAGACGGCGAGTTCGACGTGGATCCCGTTGGTCATGTCTCCGTGTAGGGACTCGACGGGCCATATAACGACGAGAGGTTTCCAGCTCGGTGAAAACGCTTCCACGGAGTCGACACCGCTTCCGGGGCGGTTCCCCCCGCGACCCGTTCCGGTTGGCGCGCCCTTTTGTCGTCCCGGGGAGAACCGGGAGCCATGCCGCCGCTCGAACTCCTCCTCGGCCTCGGCACGTCCGGACTCGACGATCCGGACGAGTGCCGCGCCACCGTGACCGCCGCCCTCGAAGCGGGGTACCGCCACGTCGACACCGCGCAGATGTACGACAACGAGGCCGCCGTGGGCGAGGGGATCGCCGCGGCCGACGCGGACCGCGACGACGTGGTCGTGGCCACGAAGGTCCACCCCGACAACCTCGCCCCCGGAGACGTCCGCGAGACCGCTCGCGAGAGCCTCGACCGGCTGGGGCTCGACCGCGTCGACCTGCTGTACGTCCACTGGCCGATGGGCGCGTACGACCCGGAGGCGACCCTCCCGGCGTTCGACGCGCTCAGGGAGGACGGGCTCACCGACCACGTCGGCGTCTCGAACTTCACGCCGGCGCTGCTGCGGGAGGCCGACCGGATCCTCGACGCGCCGATCGCGGCCCACCAGGTGGAGTGTCACCCCCGGTTCCGGCAGCCGGAGCTCCGCGAGCTCGCGGCCGAGTCCGACCACCGGCTCGTCGGCTACTCCCCGCTGGCCCGCGGGGACCTGTTCGACGACGACGAGTTCAAGCGGATCGCCGACCGCCACGACCTCTCGCCGGCGGTCCTCGCGCTCGGATGGGCGCTCGCCCGCGACGTGACGCCGATCCCGAAGGCGACCGGCGACCACGTGACCGAGAACCTGCGCACGGTCGACGCCGAGGTCCCCGCGGCCGCCCTCGACGCGATCGATGCGCTGGAGCAGGGCGAGCGTCGGATCGATCCCGACGACGCGGCGTGGAACCGGTGATCGCCCCGCCGTAATCCGTCAGACCGCGTCCAGACGCGCCCGAAGCTCCGCGTCCGCCCGCTCGACGAGCGACTCCAGCGGTTCGTCGAGGTACGGTACCCACTGGTCGATAAAGCCCGAGCGCCCCAGCATCCGGACGACCTCGTACACCGGACGCCGCTCGGCGAACCCCGGCGGAAGCCCGCCGGCGCGGTCGCGGTACCCCCGATACAGGGCCTCCGCGTACCGCTCCGGACCCTCGCTGTCGAACCCGTTGAGGAGCTGGTCCTCCGCGCGGACCAGATCGCGGGCCGGATCGCCGACGTGCGCGAGCTCCCAGTCGATCGGGACGACCCCGTCGGGACCGGCGTCGGTGTCCGATCCGGTGCCGCCCCCTGCCCCGTCCCCGTCGACCACGAACAGGTTCGGCTTCGCCACGTCGCCGTGGAGCAGCGCGGCCGGGGCGCCGCCAAGCCGGTCGCGGTTCGCCTCGACGCAGTCGAACACGGCGTCGTAGTGGTCCGCCAGTCGCTCCGAGGTGCCGATCTCGCAAGTCCGCTCGATCGTTTTTAAGAGTACGTCCGGCCACGGTGCCCGGTCGAGGTCGAGTCCGCCACGCGCGTCGCTCCCGACGATCTCCCCGTGGGCCTCGAACCGCTCCGCGTGGAGAGCCGCGAGCGTCGCGCCGACGCGGTGGAGGAGTGCCTCTCGGCGTATTTCATCGGAGTTATCCCAAACCCCGAGCAGCTCGCGACCCGGTGCGGGCGCGGTGACGAGGTACGGCACCGACGCGTTCGGGTCGCCGGCGAGCACCGCGGGACCCGCGACCGACCGCTCCGCGTCGAGGTACCGGAGCACGGCCAGCTCGCGGGCGATTCGTGTGCCGTCGTCGTCGACGGCGACCTTACAGAAGGCGCGCGCCCCGTCGGCGAAGGCGACGCCGACCGTCTCGTTGGCGCCGTTCCACGAGGGACCGACTCCGAACGTCCGGTCGACGGACCGGTCCGGGAACGCCTCGCCGAGGGCGGTTTCGACCCGCTCGTCCATGCCCGCGTGTCACGCGCACCGGATGTTAAAGATGCTGTCACGCTTGTTAACACGAGGCGGTAAAATGCGGTTATATAGCTCCAGAATCGGCGAATCTCGGGAATGACCGACAGCCTCATAACTGTTGTCGGACTATCAGAAGGCCGTGACTGACGACGAGGTCGACGGGCGGGTCGGGTTCGAGACGGAGGGACGGACGCTGCACATCCGCGACGGCTTGGAGGGAGAGACGTTCCCGCTTCGGTTCGATCGGGAGCCGCAGCCCCGGCCGGCGCTGCCCGAGCTGTTTCCCGTTCCCGTGGATCGAGCCGTCAGCTTCGAGGCCGAGTCGGTTTCTATCCCCGCCTACTCGTCCGTCATTCTCCGCGACGCCGACGGGGAGCTCATCGCGCAACTCGACGACGCGATGGACTTCCCGCGAGCGACGTACATCCTCGACATCACCGGCGTGACGAAGGCGTTCGTTCGGATACCGGACGTCTCGATCTCCGCGACTGGGGCGACTGAGTTGGAGTCGATCGAACTGACCTTCGACTCCCCGACCACCGTTACGGTCGGGGCGCGATCGCTCCACACCCGCCCGGAGGCGACGATCACCGTCCCGGACGACCCGACCGCGCTCGCCGAGGCGGTGTCCGTACTCGGCTCGTCGATCAAGGAATTTTCCCCGGAACGCTCGTGGCCGACGCTCCGCGGGTATCCTCCCCGGATCCGGCTCGGCGACGAGCTCGACATTCCGAGTCCGCTCGTCGAACCCGACACCGGGATCGAGATGGTCGTGCGGCCCACCTACGCCGACGTGTATCGGCTCTCCACGCTGGCGTACTACCTCGGTGCGAGGGTGGTCGTCGGCGACGCGCCGGCGGTCCGGCTCGAAAACGGATACGTGGAGCCGTTACCCACCGACGGGGTCGCGCTCGAAGAGCGCGTCGAGGAGCTACTCCGGACGTGGTTCTTCCTCGACACCCTCGCGCGGACGGAGGGGTACGTCAAATCCGACCGATACGAGTACGAACAGGTCGGTTCGGAGCTTCCCTTTTACCCGCCAAGCTTGGCCGACAGATCGATGAGCGAGCGACTGATGGAATACTTAGAGGTCGATCCCGAGACCGTGGCCCCGTACGTACCGGCGTGGCCCACCGAGGCAGTGCTCCGACCGGTCCCCGAGTCCGCGGAGCTCCTCCCGCATCTTGCGCACGTGCTCGCTCCGGTCCGTACCCGGGGATCGAGAGATCCGACCGCAGACACACCCGTCGCGCTCGCGACGTCTCCGTGGATGAACCGCGAGGAACGGGACGCAGAACTAGATATGACCCCCTCGCCGGACGACGTCCCCTCTCCGTCGGGAACGGCGGTTCTGACCCCGTCCAGCTACGAAAACCGATTGAATCGAACGATGACGGCCCGCGGTGACATCCGAGTTGTTTCCCTAATCGATTCGGCGGAGCGGGCGGAGAGGTTCCGTCACGCGCTCTGCGATCCGGAGGTACCGGGTGCGATCGGGTCGTGGGAGGTGATAGCCGGTCCCGATGCGGACACCGTTGCGTCGGTCCTCTCGGACTCTGACATCGACATCGCGTACTGCGGTTTGCCGACCCAAGACGGTCGGATCGTCGCCGCGAACGGAACCGTTTCAGTCGGAGATCTCGGGTCGGCGCCAGCGCTCGCCGTATTCGAGGGACTCGGCGATCCCGCGTTTGGTGTTTCGATGGTCGAAAGCGGCGGGCTGTCCTCGATCGTCACTGAGGACGCTCTCGATCCCGATGTATTCCGGTCACTGACCGGTCTTCTGTCGTTCGGCGTTTCGACGGCGGCGAGCGTTTCTTCGTGTGGGATCGGAGCCGCGCCCCGAGTGCGGATCGTCGGCGATCCGGGAGCCGAAATCGCCTCTCACAGCTATTTGATCATGCAGATATCCCGAGCGTGGTCGGAGAGCCCGACGTGTCATCGTATCGAGCACGGATCCTCACTCTCGTTGTCGGCACGCATCGGAATCGAACAAAAGCAGTTATTCGAGTCGTTCCAACCGAAGGCCGAACTGAGTGGAAAGGTGAGCAGAGGCGGTTCTACGCTCGACACCTCGGAACTCCTCAAGCTGCTCGAACAGGGCGACGCGGTCGTTCGACTCAACGGTCGCCTCCTGTTACCGGAAGACGTCGAGGAGGAGGCCGACATCGAACGGATGGCTCGCCAGCACCTTTCCGAAGGCGACGAGTCGCCGGAATACACGCTCGACCGTCGCTCCGAGTGACGAAGCCGCGCCGAACACCTTTCGGTTCACCGCGGAGTTTTATTTCCCTTCCCGACCAACGCCTACTCATGCCCCAGATCCACCTCGACGAGGAGACGGTCGAGCGGCTGGACGCGCTCCGGATCGACGACGAGGAGTACGACGAGATCGTCAGCGAGCTCATCAATATCTACGAGGCCGAGGAGCTGACGCTGTTCCGCGGGAGCGACTACGATTAGGGCGCGGGAGCGACTCCCGCGTCGACGCCGTCGCCCCACCCGTCCGCACCCTACTCCTGATACGCGACCCGCACCTGCTCCCACTTGCCGACCTCTTCGAGGTGCGCCTGTAGCTCGTCGGCGTACTCTTGGACGAGTCGCTCGGCCGCCTCCATCTCCTCGTCGGAGGGGCCGTCGTTCCCGCTCCCGCCGCCGAACCCGAGCGCGCCCTTGATCGAGTCGACGAGCCCGCCGCCGGACCCCCCGCTCCCGCCGGCGTCGCCGCCGGGGGCACCGCCCATCGCCGCGACCTGCGACCGGACGTTCTCGAGTTCCGGCATGATCGCCGGGAGGCTGGAGGTGTCGGCGACGATCCGGGCGTCCTCGGGGTCGTCGGCGTCCTCGATCTCGAACTCGGTCGCGGTCATGATCAGCCCCCACTCCTGGCTGGAGAACCGCGAGGCCGACACCCGGTCGTTGAACTGGTTGTCGACGGTCATGCGCTCGCCGACGATCGCGTCGGTCCATTCGCTCATACGCCCTCCTTCGGCGGTGGCGGTAAAAGCCCCTTCCCTCGTCTACGATCGGCATTTATACCGCCCACCGCGTCGATCCGGTATGACCGACCGAACGCGTCGAGAGGCGCTCGCGGCGGCGACGGCACTCGCCGCCGCGTCGCTCGCGGGCTGTGCCGACGCCGTCATCCCGGGCGGCGAGGAAGACAATCCGGAGCCGACCGACCGGACGGGCGAGGAGCGAGTGACGGTCGCCGTCGGCGCCGATGCGGGGTTCGCCTTCGCGCCCGCGAACCTCGTCGTCGACGCCGGAACGACGGTCGTCTGGGAGTGGACGGGCGCGGGCGGCGCGCACAACGTGGTCGACAGGGGCGGCGCCTTCGAGTCCGAACTCACCGGCGAGGAGGGACACGTCTTCGAGCACGCATTCGGGGAGGCGGGCGTCTTCGAGTACGTCTGCACGCCGCACCAGACGCGCGGGATGGAGGGGCGGATCGAGGTCGTGGAGTGAGTCGGGTGGAGGTCTCCACCGCCGCGGCCTCCCGCCGTCGGGTTACCGCAGGCCGTCGGGTTACCGCAGACCGTCGAACGCGTCGCCCGCGAGGCCGGGACCGCTCGGCACCGGTATCTCGCCGTCCGCGACCGGGCAGGGGTCCGGAGCGAGGTCGTCGTCGAGAAGCGAGCCGGTGGCGAGCCCGCAGGGGGCCACGTCGGGGATCGCGGCGGCGACGTGGACCGCCGCTGTGCGCGCGACGACCGCGTCTATCGTGGTGGTGACGACGGGTTCGACGCCGGCTTCTCGCGCGCGCTTCGCCACCGCCAAGGCCCGGTCCGGTCCCCCGAGCGCCATCGGCTTCAGGACGACGGCGTCGGCCGCGCCGGCGTCGAGGACCGCGTCGAGTCCCCGGCTCGCGAGCGACTCGTCGAGGGCGATCGGGACGTCCTTCTGACGGTCCCGGAGCGCGGCCGCCCCGTCGAGGTCGTCGGCCGGCAGCGGTTGTTCGAGGTACGCCAGACCGAGCGGGGCGAGGCGCTCGACCGCTTCTCTGGCGGTCGCTCGGTCCCACGCACCGTTGGCGTCGGCCCGGAGGGAGACGCCCTCGCCGACCGCCCGCCGGACGGCTCGGAGGCGGTCGACGTCGGCATCGAGATCGCGCGCGCCGACCTTCACCTTCAGGCAGTCGAACCCCCGCTCGACCGCCGCCTCGGCCTCGTCGACGGCGGCTTCCGAGTCGCCGTCGCCGATCGTCGCGTTGACCGGGACCGTCTCGGCGGGCGCGGGGAAATCCTCGTTCTCTGCGAGGTGCTCGGAGAGGGAGCGGCGGGCGTCTCGGGCGGTCGCGTCAGCGAGCGCGAGCGCGAGGCCGTGGCGCGCGGCGGGCGTCTCGACGGGATCGAGCCGGGAGACCGCGTCGGCCGGAAGTTCCCTTTTTTCGTTCCCGCCGCCGACCCCGCGAAGCGCCGCTTCGCACGCCGACAGCGACTCGGTCCAGCCGGGGAGGGGCGTCGCCTCGCCGAGGCCGAGCGCGGGGACCGACCCGCCGTCGGCCTCGGGATCGACGGCGACGAGGAACCCCTTGCGCCGATCGACGGCGCCGCGTGCGGTCTGGAGAGGGGCCGTCAGTCCGAGCGAGAAGGGGCGGAGCCGCACGGGTCAGACCGCGAGGCCGACGGCGAACGCGACCGCGTACGCCGCGAGCAGTTTCCCGGTCGATTCGAGGGCCGGATTGAGCGCGTCGCCGGCGGTCTCGGTCACCACGGTGCGGGCGACGCCGGCCGCGAGCGGGAGGGTCGCGAGCGGGAGGAGCACGGCGAGCCCGTACCCTTCCGCGAGGAACCAGAGGGGGGTGAGGTACGCGAGCGCGAGCAGCGCGAGGAACTGGCCCCGCGAGAAGCGGTAGCCGAACCGGACCGCGAGGGTGCGCTTGCCCGTCTCCGCGTCCTCCGCTAAGTCGCGGACGTTGTTGACGACGAGGATGTTCGTCGACAGCGCGGCGATCGGGAGGCTCGCGACGACGGCCGCGAGGGTGACCGTCCCCTCCGGGATCCAAAGCGGGAACGCCCCGGCCGCGAGCGCGGCGGCCTGGACGTAGTAGGTGCCAGTGACGGCGATCACGCCGAAGAAGACGAACACGAACAGGTCCCCGAGCCCGTGGTAGCCGAGGGGATAGGGGCCGCCCGTGTACGCGATCCCGGCCGCGACCGAGGCGAGCCCGATCGCGAGGATCGGGACGCCGCCGACGTACACGAGGGAGGTCCCGACGAGGATCGCGGCCGCGAAGGTGAGCCACATCGCCCGCTTCACCTCTCCGGGTTCGATGAGGCCGCTGGCGACGACGCGGGTGAACCCCTCGCGGTCGTCTGTGTCCGCGCCCTGGATCGCGTCGTAGTAGTCGTTCGCGAAGTTGGTCCCGATCTGGATCAGCGCCGCGCCGACGAACGCCGCGAGCGCGGGCAGCGGGGCGAACACCCCCTCTCGAACCGCGAGCCCGACGCCGACGATCACCGGCGCCGCCGCCGCGGGGAGCGTCTGCGGCCGCGCGGCGATCACCCACGCCCGCCGCCGCGACACGTCGATACTCATTGTCGTCGGTAGGGCCGTGCCGTCCCTTAAGCTTACCATCGGGGAAGCGACGCGGTGCCGCAACGAACCGTTCGTGGCATCGTTCCCGGCGAACGCTACCGAGTCACACAAGCCTATGGCCGCGGGCGGAGAGTCCCGTCCATGGCTCGCGTTCCCTACGTCGAGGCGTCGGACGTGCCGGACGAGTACGAGGAGTTACTGGAGTCGTCGCTGCAGGGAAATCCCCTGCACGTCTACCAGTCGATCGGCAACAACCCCGAGGTGCTCGCGGGGCTGCGCTCGTTCCTCGGCTCGCTGTGGACCGACAGCGGGCTCTCGGACCGCGAGCGGGAGCTGGTGATCCTCGCGGTCGCCCGCGAGACGACGAACCGCTACGAGTGGCACCAGCACGTCAACATCGCCCGCGGGGTCGGGATCGACGACGAGGTCATCGCCGCGCTCGGCGCGGAGGACCGCGGTCCCCTCGACGGCGACGAGACGGCCCTCGTCGAGTACGCGCTCGCGGTCGTCCGCGGCGAGGTCGACGCGGTCGTCCACGACGAGGCCGCCGCCCGGTACGACGAGGAGACGCTCGTCGGTATCGCCGCGGCCGCGAGCGGGTACGAGGCCCTCGGCGGAATCATCGACGCCTTCGACCTCGAACTGGAGCCGGGGACCGAGTTCCACGGGTGGGACCCGCGGTAGGGCGGAGGTGGCTCCCGCGGTAGGCGACGGGAGCCCACCGACCGACCGCGCTCCCGCGACCGACAGATACGACAGGGGTCGGCGCGTACCGCGCGTATGAGCGATACGGCCGGAGACGAGGGGGTCGACGCGGACGGGAAGGGTGAGGCGAACCCGATCGACGCGTGCTACGAGGAGACCGACGGCGAGCGACGCCTCACCTTTTCAGTCGACGGGACGGAAGCGACCGTCGCCCAGAACGTCGACGGCTACGCAATGTTGAAGGTCCGGCCGGGCCCGACCGGCGACGAGCTAGAGCGGTACTACGGGTTCGACATGGCGCTCGATCACGCCGCAGAGCTGCTCGGGGTCGCCGTCGCCGACCTCCCGATCCCCGAGGCCGCTGCCGACATGGGAATGTGAATTCGGGGGCGTGACTCTCGGCGCTCGCCCTCAGATCCCGAAGGTCGCCCGGAGCATGTCCCGGCTCCCGGGACCGAGGCCGACGGCGAGCACCGTGATGAGAAGCAATAGCGTGTAGCGCGGCGACTCGTCGAACATCTCGCCGTTGAACACCCAGACGACGAACGTCGCCGCCGCGAGCTTCACCAGCAGGAACGGCCACGCGTCGCCGGTGACCGAGAGGATCGACTCCGGCAGCAGCCGCGCCGTCCAGTCGACGATCAGCGCGTTGACGACGTGTTTCGGGACGAGGTTCGCCGTCCCCGTCAGCGCCGGCATCCAGTTGAGCCCGATCACGTTGGCGACGCCGTCGATCGCGTGCCCCCAGATGATGACGATCCCCGCGACGCCGGTCCCCTGCCGGACCTCGGGGACGTACGCGGTCGCGAGCTTCCACGTGACCGCGGTCGCCGCGGTCGCGATCCCCAGCGTCAGCGCGAGGACGATCGGGTAGAACTGGACGTAGTCGGTCGCCGCCGAGAGGTACGAGAGGTAACCGAACGCGATAGCGAGCGCGACGGCGCCCATCGCGAACAGGGGGCGGGCGTAGTCGTCGGCGACGCCCCGGTCCGCGAGCGCGTACGCCGCGAGGACGCACGCGAGCGTCACGCCGAAGACCGTGAAGTAGATGAACGGGCTGATCAGTAGCGCGCTCGCCGGGAAGGGGATCAGTGGCTCCACGTCGGCTCGCATCGCGGCGATTCCCGCGTCCTCGACGGTGCGGAGCGCCCCGCCGAGCAGCATGAACGGGAACAGCGCGTAGAAGAAGCGGAGCTCGGTGCCGATCTCCAGCCGGCGGAGGAGAAAGACCACGCCGATCAGCATCGCCAGCAGGATGACGACGTAGCTCACGGTCGAGACCGTGGTGTACCCCGGCTCGGCGACGACCTCGCCGGCCTCGACGGCCGCCGAACACGCCGACGAGCTCCCGAGCAGCTCGGTCCCGCTCGCGTCGCGGACGGCGCACTGCGCGCCCTGCCCGTCGGCCGCGACCGGCCCCCAGAAGTACCGCCAGAGGAACCGGTCGTACACGATCCGCGGGAAGACGACGGATCCCACCGCGAGAAGCGCCGCGACGGCGCCGACGACCGCCGCCCACGCGCGTTCCGGCGACAGCCCGAACCGCTCCTCGACCCGTGTGCTCATGTGCTCCGTTGAGGGAGTCTCCGAATTGAGGGTTCCGGTCCCGCGCCGTCGCGTCGGGGTTCGAGGGGGCTCTCAGACCGGCGGCCCGTCCGACTCGTAGTCGGTGCCGAGGATGATCATCGTCTGTGACCGCGAGAACCCCTCCATCTCCGCCACCTCCTCGAACATCAGCGCGCGGAGGCTGTCCGTGTCGGCCGCGACGACCTTGAGGATCACGTCCCACTCGCCGGTGGTCAGGTGGATCTCGCAGACGCCGTCGATCTCGCGGAGCCGCTCTAAGGCGTCCTCCTCGCGTCCCTGTTCGACCCGGAGACCGACGAATGCGCTGACGCCGTAACCCACCGTCTTCGGGTCGATCGACGCGTGGTACCCCTCGATGACGCCCGCCTCCTCCATGCGGTTCACCCGGTCGTGGACGGTCGCGCTGGACATGTCGATGCGGCGCGCGACCTCCGAGAACGGCGTCCGGGCGTCCTCCTGTAAGATCCGGAGGATCGCGCGGTCCGTCTCGTCGAGTTCCATGCGTGCCATACGTTGCCAGCGACCTTTGCACTTCCGACGCGGACGGCCACAGATACGTCAACGATCGGACGTGTCGTCGGTCCTCTCGGGGTCCGGAATTAGGCGTCCGGCGTCTCGAAGGAGCCCTCGCGGATGGCCGCCTCCGCCTCGGCGAGCGCCTCGGCGGCGTCGAACGAGTCGACCGCCTCGCGGCGGGCCGCGGGGGAGGCGTCGGCGAGGTCGCGCGCGTGGGCCGTCACGTTCGGCACCGCCCGGATCAGGTTGTCGATGATCGGGATGTCCGCGGTGCGCGGCGACCGGCTGCCGGGGTTCAAGTCGATCACTATCTCCGTCTTCCCCATCGCGTCGAGCGCTTCGGCGCGGTCGCCGTCCTCCAGGGGGACGACGACCGCGTCGGCCGCCCCGATCCCGTCGGCGTCGACGGTACCGCGGGCGTGGTCTAACCCGGGGATCTCGCCGTCGCCCGCGAGCCCCTTCACCTCGTCGGCCCCGTGCTCGCGGAGGTGGTCGGCGATCCGCCGGACGCGCTCGTCGGTGTGGTTGAAGAGGTTCACCTCGACGTCGGCGTCGACGGCCTCCGCGAGCTCGACCGTCTCCGCGGGGGCGAGCGCCGCGACGTTGCCGTTCACCGACAGTACCGGGCGATCGGCGAGCAGGAGGGCGGCGGCGGCCGCGCGAGCGGCGCGGTCCGCGCTCGGGAGCGTCCGCTCGCCGAGGAGGTAGTCGAACGCCTCGCCGCGACCCTGCGCGATGAGCCCCTGTTTCGAGGTGATCCCCTTCTCGACGCCAGCCTCGATCCGGTGGCGCGTCACGAGCGACGCGTAGCGCGGGTGGTCCTCGGGGATCTCCGTCTCCGTCATACCCGAGCGAGGCGACGCGTCGATTAAAGTGGACCGTTCGCGATCGGCCCTCGGCTCCCGGTTCCTCAGCCACCCGGAATCGAGTTCGACGCACCGTCGACCCGGTCTCGTCCGCCGGTAAGGGCGAGCTAACCGAGCGACTGGAGCTTATAACTAAGACACCGGAGCGAATACCATCAGCCGTGATGAATCGAACCGGCAAGTACACTGTCGTGAAGGCGTGCAACGACCACGGAGCGATCACGCTCCGTGAGTATCCGCGCAACGGGACGCTGTACGTCGTCGAGTACGACGATCCCGACGTGGAAGACGAACTGGCGGAGCTCGACGCCGGGTCGGTCGTCGAGCTCGACCTCCGCCGGGCGGGTCGCCGAGGCAACGCGTGGTGCGCGGAGTCCGCCCGCGCGGTCGATCCGGTCTGAGTTCCCGGCCGGCTCCGTCCGGGTCTGCGGTCCCCGCGAACTCCTCTCCCTTTTAAGCGACTCCGACTCGCTCGCGATAGGTCCCGTGTTCCGCCTCGAACACCGCCATGATCTCGCCCATCGTGGCGTACTCTTTCACCGCCGCGACGATCGCGGGCATGGCGTTCTCCCCGGATTCGACCGCCTCGCGGAGGTCGTCGAGCGCCGACTCGACCGCGCCGTCGTCGCGCTCCGCCTTCACCGACTCCAGCCGGGCGAGCTGGCGCTCGCGAGTCGTCTCGTCGACGCGGAGCAGGTCGGTCTCCGCGTCCTCCTCGACTCGGTAGGCGTTGACGCCGACGACGGTCTCCTCGCCCGAATCGACCCGCTCCTGGTACTCGTAGGAGGCCTCCTGGATCTCGCGGTGGAAGTACCCCTCCTCGATCCCGCGGAGCACCCCGTCGCGGACGGAGCCGTCGCCCATCTCCCGGATCTCCTCGATGTACGCCACGGCCTCCGCTTCGGTCTCGTCGGTCAGCGCCTCCACCGCGAACGAGCCGCCGAGCGGGTCGACGATGTCGGCCGCGCCCGACTCCTCGGCGATGATCTGCTGGGTGCGGAGCGCCACCCGCACGGCGCGTTCGGAGGGCAGCGCCAGCGCCTCGTCGAAGGAGTTGGTGTGGAGGCTCTGGGTGCCGCCGAGCACGCCCGCCAGCGCCTGGAGGGTGACGCGGACGACGTTGTTGAGGGGCTGTTGGGCCGTCAGCGACTGGCCCGCGGTCTGCGTGTGGAACTTGAGTCGCTTCGAGGCGTCGGCCTCCGCGCCGTACCGCTCGCCCATGATCCGCGCGTAGATCCGGCGGGCGGCGCGGAACTTCGCGACCTCCTCGAAGACCGAGTTGTGCGAGTTGAAGAAGAAGGAGAGCTGCGGGGCGAACTCGTCGACGTCGAGCCCGCGATCGAGGCAGTCCTCGACGTATGCGAACCCGTCGGCGAGGGTGAACGCGAGCTCCTGTGCGGCGGTCGAGCCGGCCTCGCGGATGTGGTAGCCGGACACCGAGACGGGCTTGAACTTGGGCGTCTCGTCGACCGCGAACTCGATCGTGTCCGTCACGAGATCGAGGGAGGGTTCCGGGGGGATCACCCACTCCTTCTGCGCGATGAACTCCTTGAGCATGTCGTTCTGGAGGGTCCCGCGGAGCTCCTCGCGCGGGACGCCCTGCTGGTCCGCGACCGCGACGTACATCGCGTAGATCACGGGCGCGCTCGGGTTGATGGTGAAGGAGGTGGACACCTCGCCAACGTCGATGCCGTCGAACAGCACCTCCATGTCCCGCAGGGTGTCGACGGCGACGCCCTCCTTGCCGACCTCGCCGAGCGACATCGGGTCGTCGGAGTCGAGCCCCATCAGCGAGGGCATATCGAAGGCGGTCGACAGGCCGGTCTGGCCCTCGTCGATCAGGTAGTGGAACCGCTCGTTCGTCTCCTCCGCGGTGCCGAACCCGGCGAACTGCCGCATCGTCCACGTCCGCCCGCGGTGCATCGTCGGGTAGACGCCGCGCGTGTACGGCTCCTCGCCCGGGAAGCCCAGGTCCTCCTCGTAGTCGACGTCGGCCACGTCTGCGGGGGTATATAAGCGATCGACCTCGCGGTTCGACACCGTCGCGAACCGGTCTCGCCGCTCGCCGTGCCGGTCGAGGGTCGGATCCAGCGTCTCCGCCTCCCACGACGCCTTGGCCTCGCGGATCTCGGAGAGCTCCTCGTCGTCGTACATACCGGCAGCTACCCGCCGATTGCGTATAAATATTCATTATATTTTAAGAGGGGCGGGCGAGACGCAGGCTCTCGCCGTCGCGAGAGCGGTTTCGGACCGATTCGGTCCTCATCGACGATCGGCAGTTACTCCGCCGCTTCCTCCTCCCGCGGCAGCGCGATCACGGGGACGGTCGCCTTCGTCACCAGCTTCGCCGACAGGTCGCCCGACAGGAACTGCATGAGGCGGTTCCCGCCGCGAGACCGATAGACGATCGCGCTCGCGTCGACCTCGTCGGCGGCGTCGAGGATCGCATCGACGACGTTCCGGGCGTACGCGGTGTGTTCGTGGACGTCGGGGAACACGGTTCGGACCGCCGCGTACGACTCGTCGGCCAGCTCCTCGGACTGCTCGACCGGCGTCTTGTCCGGGACGCCACCGCCCTTCTCGACGACGTGCAGCGCGGTCACGCGCTCGGGGTCGTAGGGTTCGAGCGCCATCGCCGTCTCCAGCGCGTCCCCCTCGTTGGCGACCGGGAGGAGCACGTGGCCGAGTAGGTCCTGCCCGTCGGTGTCGGTGGTCTCGTCTGTTCCAACCATGGGTGCTACTACGCCCGCCGCCGTTTAAGAAGGTGCCTCCCGCGCCCGAGCTCCGGAACACGCGCGCGGCCTCACCGGTCGTCGAACCCGGCGACGAACAGGGCGAGCACCGGGACGATCTCCAGCCGGCCGATCCACATCAGTCCGATCATCAGCAGCTTCGTCGTGTTCGGAAGCAGCTCGTAGGTTCCGAAGGGGCCGAGCGGCCCGAGCCCCGGACCGATGTTTCCGATCGTCGCGAGCGAGGCCGCCAACGCCTCCGTCCCCGTGAGCGACACCCCCGCGACGCGGCTCGTGTCGATCTCGATGAAGACGGCCGAGAGCGCGAACAGGAGGAAGTACAGCAGCGTGAACACGAGGATGCCGCGGATCACGTCCTCGTCGACGATCTCGCCGCCGAGCCGCACCGGCCGGACCACGTCGGGGTTCGCCGTCGTGTACAGCTCCCGACGGAGGGTTTTCAGCAGGATGAGCCAGCGGATCACCTTGATCCCCCCGCCGGTCGATCCCGCCGAGCCGCCGATGAACATCACGAACAGCAGGAAGAACTTGGTCTGGGTGTCCCACTCCGCGAAGTCCGCGGTCGCGAACCCGGTCGAGTTCATCAGCGACGCGACCTGGAACGCGCCCTGTCTGAGCGCGTTCTCCGTGACGCCCTCGGTGGCCCCGCCGATCGCCGTCGCGGGCGCCCCGCCGTAGAACAGGCCGGCCGCGAGCACCGCCGCGAGCCCGGTCACCAGGCCGAGGTACATGCGGAACTCGGTGTTCTCGAACATCCGCGACGGGTCGTCGCGGAGCACGAACCAGAACAGCGCGAAGTTCACCCCGGCGATCACCATGAACGGGACGAACACCCACTGAGCGACCGGCGAGAACGCCGCGATGCTCTCGGCCTCCGGCGAGAATCCGCCGGTCGGGAGCGTCGAGAAGCCGTGCGCGATCGCGTTGTACAGGTCCATGTTCGGCGCGAGCCCGGTTACCCCGAGGAGGGTCAGAATCGCGATCAGGACCACGGTGAACGCGAGGTAGATGAGCCAGAGCGCCCGCGCCGTCTCGACGATCCGCGGCGTGAGCTTCTGGAGTCCCGGTCCGGGGGCCTCGGACTTCATCAGCTCCGCGCCGTTGACCGCGAGCTGGGGGAGGATCGCGACCATCAGCACGATGATCCCCATCCCGCCGAGCCACTGGGTGAGCTGACGCCACATCAACACGGCGTGCGAGTGCTGTTCGAAGCTGATCTCCGCAGTCACCGTTGCGCCGGTCGTGGTGAACCCGCTCATCGACTCGAACAGCGCGTTTATCGGGTGCCCGAGCGCGGACCCGGTGCCGTACCCGGCGATGACGTACGGTATCGCCCCGATGACCGCGGCCATGAGCCACGCGAGCGAGACGACCGCCAGCGCGTCGCGCGGGCCGAGGTCGGGGTCGTCGTCGAGCCGTTCCATTCCCGCACCGATCGCGACGGCGATCGTCATCGACGCCGCGAACGCGATCGCGTCCTCCCCATATATCAGCGCCACGACGAGCGGAACGGCCATGGACGCCGAGAGGAGCTTCACGATGCTCCCGGTGTAGCTGAGCGTCGCCCGCGTGTCGATCGTTGTTCGTGTCACGAGTGTCCCTCGAGAGTGCCGATGTGCGTCGTAGCTTTCCGGCACGACAAGAAGTCGTCGGTGAGTCCGCGAGTCTGTTACACTCACCGCAAGTGATGTTCTCGGATACGCCTTCGATCCGACTGTAACTCCGATGAGCGATAGCGGGAGTGGGTATTGCAGATCGGTGGTGGCGAATCAGTATTTAAAGGATCCGTGAGCGGCGGCGACGATCGCTTATAAAGAACAACGCGGTGGCGCGCCCCAGTGAGCGGCCGCCATCGGCGGCCGCGAACCGACGGTGCGAGGGAGTCGCTGGCGGCGACAGCCGCCAGCGACGAGGCTGGGGAGGCGTGAGGCTGTGCGGTCGGGTGGGACTCAAAGGGGCAGCCGTGAGAGCAGCGCAGGCGACGCGAGCACCGCAGAGAGTGAGCAACGCGAACGACCGAGGAGCGCGGCGAGCGTGCGCTGCTCTCACGGCTGGGGCTTTGGAGCTCTTCACCGCAGAGTCTTCGATCGCTTATAAACAGCCGACAGCAACACCACTCGATCACTAATAAAGACATGATAAACCAATCTGAGAGACTCACTCCCGCGATCAATCAGTAGCCATCTCTGACTCGAGACGCCTCATCGCTACGGAACGACAACGCCGGACACCTCGAACCGCACGCCCCCCTCGGCGCTTTCCCCGGTCGCGATCGCCCACCCGTGGGCGTCGACGACCCCCTCGACGATCGCGAGACCGAGGCCGAGTCTCTCGGTTCCGGTCGTGAACCCCGTTTCGAAGACCCGGTCCCGATCGGCCGCCGGGATTCCGGGGCCGTCGTCTTCGACGTAGAACCCGTTTCCGTCGTCGAGGGGGCCGACCCGGACCGACACGTCGGACCCGCCGTCGTCGGACCCGCCGTGTTCGATCGAATTTCGAAACAGGTTCTCGAAGAGGTGGCGGGCGCGACCGGGGTCCGCCTTGAACCGCAGATCCTCCGCGACGGTCAGGGTCGCGCTCTCGGTCCGCACCCCGTCCCAGCACTCCGCGGCGGTCGCGTCGAGCGAGACGAGCTCCGTCTCCTCGATCTCGTGTCCCTGCCGGGCCATCGTGAGCACGTCGGCGATCAGGTCCTCCATCCGGTCAAGCGACCGCGCGGCGATCTCCAAGTGGTCGCTGTCCCGGGCCGAGCGTTCGAGGTCGACGCGCCCCTGCGCGACGTTCAGCGGGGTCCGGAGGTCCAACTGGAGGCCGATCGGGAACCGCCCGTCCGCCGAGTCCGTGCTCGCGATCGCCTTCCAGTAGTCGCTCTCGGGGTCGATCCGGGTCAGGTGTCCGTTCTCCACGCCGAGAAGCGCCTCTCCGATAGAGAGCGCCAGCGTCGCTTTCTCCTCGAACGCCAGGTCGCGGTCCATCGCCTCGTAGAGCCGCCCCGGGCCTCCATCGCGCTGAGAGCCTCGCCCATGGATACCGTCTGGGTCCCGACCCCACTGATAAAAATGGCGGTGTTGGGAACGCGTCGCCCTACCGAACAGTGCGAACGCCGAGCACCGACGCCGACGCGCCGCCGATCGCCGTCGGCATCCAGTAGACGCCGCCGCGGAACACGAGGACGGCGGCGGTGACCGCGGACGCCGGGACGCCGGTCGTCGGGACGAGCAGCGCGACGAACGCCGCCTCGATCCCGCCGAGCCCGCCGGGGAGGGGCGTCGCGCCGGCGACGTACGCGAGCGGCACGGCGAACAGCGGGACCACCGGCGAGACCTGATGGCCGACCGCGGCGAACGCGACCGTGAGCGCGGCCGCCTGGAACAGCCACCCGGAGAGCGAGAGTCCGACAGCGGCCGCGAGTCGCCCGGGGCTCGCGCCGACGCGCTCGATGTCCTCGAAGAAGTTCCGCAGTCGGTCGGCGATTCCGGCCTCGACGGCCTCGGCGTCGAACCGGTTCACTCGCCCGGCCAGCCCGCCGATCGCGCTCGGGAGCCGGTCGACGACGACCCGCCGGTACCGCCAGCCGAGGGCGACCCCCGCGACGATCGCCGCGATCAACGCGACGGCGACCGCGACGGCGACCTCCAGGCGCTCGCCGATCGCGGCGGTCGTCGCGTAGTAGCCCACGCCGAGGAACACGAGCGAGATCGAGGGGACGACGTTGAGCACGTCGACGCTGGCGATCCCGACCAGCCCCGTCTCGTAGCGCGACCCGGAGACCCGCGAGATGAGCGCGGCCGCCACCGGTTCGCCGCCGGCCTGTCCGAACGGGGTGACGTTGTTAGCGAAGACGGCCCCGGAGTACACGAGGAACGATGTGGTGATCGGGAGATCGACGTCGAGCGAGCCGAGCACGGTCCGGAGCATGAGGCTCCACGCGACCAGCCAGCAGAGCGCGAACCCGAACGTGGCCGCGACCAAGAGCGGGTCCGCCGAAAGCATCGTCTCGATCACGCGGTCCGCCCCGACGACGACGAAGAGGACGGCGAGGATCGCGACCGCGGCGATCCCGCCGACGACCAGTCCCCGTCGCTGGCTCCCGTCCATGGAGGGTATGGCGCGCTGGCGGACTTGAAACGTCTGATCGGTCCTCGCTCTCCGCTTCTACCGCGGTTGCCATCTCGGCCGGTCGAAAGAAACGAGACGTCGAAAACGGCGTTAGGACCGATGAAATACCGGATTCGACCCGGAGAACGGACCAACAAGAATACAACCGTCGACGGGGAACGGGGGCGTACTCATGGACGATCAGCGGTTCCTCGAATCGGAGTGGGACTACTGCCTGGTGTTGGACGCGTGCCGCTACGACGTGTTCGAGGACGTGTACGACGAGTACCTCGACGGCGACTTGGAGAAGCGCCGGAGCGTCGGGTCGTCGACGCCGGAGTGGGCCTACCGGACGTTCACCGGCGACCACGACATCGCCTACTTCTCGGGGAACCCCTTCATCAACGACCTGGGGATCCCGCTGAACGAGCTGAAGTGGGGCGCGAGCTGCGACTACGAGTGGACCGCCTCCGAGCACATCAGCGACATCCACGACGTGTGGAAGAGCGGCTGGGACGACGACCTGGGAACGGTCCCGCCGGAGGGGCTCGCCGAGGCGTACCGGAACAACCGCGACGCCGTCGAGCGCGCCGACCGGACCGTGCTCCACTACATGCAGCCGCACGCGCCGTACCTCTCGCGCGGGAAGGGCCAGAAGCTCAAGCAGATCCAGAAGGGGATCAAACGGCAGGAGGAGGAGGAAGGGGGGGACGGAAACACCGACGACGGCGGCCTCCTCTCCTCGCTCAGCGACTCGGTCCGCCCGAAGATCGAGAGCCGGCTCGACGACAGCGAGTTCGCCCAGAAGGCGGGGCTGTGGCTCGAACTCGATCCCAAGGACCTCGTGAAAGACGGCACCCGCGTGACCGCGCTCAAGCTCTACGAGGAGAACCTCCGGATCGCCCTCGAGTCCGTCGCCGAGCTCGTCGAGGAGCTCGACGGCGACGTCGTCGTCACCGCCGACCACGGCGAGGCGTTCGGCGAGGAGGGCGTGTGGGAACACCACATCGAGACGTACATCCCACCGCTGATGGAGGTCCCGTGGCTGGAAGTGGAGTGAGCGCGTTCGGCCCGAACCGCGACTCCGCGACGACTTCCGCAACGACCCCGCGATGAAGGTCTCCCACTACTTCGAGTTCGAGGAGCACGTCACCGGCGGCATCCGCGAGTCGGTCGTCCACCAGCGGAAGATGCTCGACCGCGAGGGGATCGCGTACACCACCGAGCCGACCCTCGACGCCGACGTGCTCCACTGCAACTTGATGGGACCGCGCTCCGTCTGGTACGCGAAGCGCGCGAGCGACCGCGGGGTCCCCGTGGTCGCGCACACCCACGTCACCGCGGAGGACTTCGGCGACAGCTTCCGCTTCACCAACGCCTTGGCGAAGCCGCTCAAGCCGTACCTCAGTCGAGCGTACGGGCTCGCCGACGCGTTGGTCTGCCCCTCCGAGTACAACCGCGGGGTGATCGAGGGGTACGCCGACCGACCCACGACCGTCGTCTCGAACGGCGTCGACCGCGAGAAGCTCGCCGGCTTCGAGTCGCTGGAGGCCGAGTACCGCGAGCGCTACGACCTGTCCCCGCCGACCGTCTTCCTCGTCGGCCACGTGATCAAACGGAAGGGGTTAGCAACGTTCGTCGACCTGGCCCGCGAACTGCCCGACGTCGACTTCGCGTGGTTCGGACCGCTCGACCTCTCCTTAAAGGGCCGCGAGACCACTCGGCTCATCGAGGAGTCGCCGGACAACTGCACGTTCACGGGTTTCGTCGACGACATCCGAGGGGCGTTCGCCGCGGGCGACGTGTTCCTGTTCCCGACCCACGAGGAGAACGAGGGGATCGCGCTTCTGGAGGCGATGACCGCTGGCAAGGCCGTGGTCGTCCGCGACATCGAGACGTTCTCGTGGCTCGACGACGGCGAGGACTGCCTGAAGGTCGACCCCGCCGCCGCGGCCGACGAAATCGGAGCGTTCGCCGACGCGATCCGCCGGCTCTCCGACCCCGAGCTCCGGGAGCGCCTCGGGTCGAACGCCGAGAAGCGTAGCGAGTCGTTCTCGCTCGACGCGATCGCAGAGCGGTACCGCGAGCTGTACGAGTCGCTGTAGGCCGCTCTACTCTCTTCCGTCGTCGCCCATCACCGCATCCCTCTACTGAGAGCGATCGGTCCCCGTCGATGCGATCGCGGCGGACGATCCGACGATCGGTGCGACCACGGCCCACGATCGGTGCGACCACGGCCCACGATCGGCCAATCACCGGTCGCTCGGAACGAACATGGAGCGGTCGGCCTTCACAGTGGCCGATTCCGCGCCACCTGTATTTATATAACGAACATGTCTTTTCTTGATTTACCTAAGATCTCATATCTAAATGCGCCCCGGTCTCTCATCGGTCACCCACGGAGATCGAGATCGCGGTTTCAGCGACCACCCGACGGGGACGTCGACCGATCGTGCCGGGAGACACCGGACCGATCGCGGCGTCCACGCCGCCTACGTCTCGGAAGTTCGGGGAGATCGATTCGTGAATACAGTCGGTTTCGTCCCGTCTAACGTCCGATTTAACAGAGAGTTCGATTCTGGATCGGTGACGTTCACCGACCGTACTGCCATCGCCGATCCGAGACGCGGTCGACGCGACCGCCTCCAGGTTCGAGTTCGGACCCGACGCCGGCTGTAGATCCGTCTCTATCAGAAACGACCGATCGGGAGAAGTAGGATCAAATATCAATATTCAATAATATTCTCCAACATGGTATATAGGAACGAATCCAGTACAGATCTCCGTCGATGCGGTGTCACAGTCTTCTCCGTGAACGCGATGGCCCGGTCGGTCCTTCGGTCGCGAGAAAGCCAGACCGCCGATCGGCGTACTCAATTCGTATCGCGTCTCACCGGTTGTACCGTCTCTCTGGCGACCGGATCGAGTTCGTGACCGGCCTCTGTGCATACCTATCAAACATAACTAATAAATATATTTCCGATTAGTTTTTCTGACGACAGATCTCTAGCGTTCCTTACGGAGCCCAGAAATCGCCGCTAACCTATCGAATAGACCGAACTACGCCGGAGTTGGCGGATTCGTGATCCGGGTCGACGATCTGAAATACCGGTCGTAGCTTGGCGTCGATGTCCAGCGGAAAAGCGATTATTCTGAACCCTATTTTTCTCGGGGAGAAGCGGTTACTTGGCTATTCGATCGATCCGCTGCGGATGTGTTCTGACACGACCCATACGATGCGACAATAGTGACGGTCTTGACGTGCCGATCCGGAAATCACCGAGAAACCGTCTTCAGCCGAGCTTCGGTGCTGATTCACTCGGTGGGGAATTCTGCTCCGCCGTTGCTAACGCACCCGTGTCTTTATTTGTATATTTATATTTTGATAAATTACCTAATTTATAGATTATCAGATAGTTGTGTCTCAGACCGAGGTAGCGTTTGCGACGAGTTCGCTGACGGATCCGCGCCGCGATGGAGAGTACTGCACCAGCGAATCCACTCGGTCTCCGTTCGCGACTCCGGACGACGACTCGAATGTACCGTCTCACCCCTCAGATCGTCCGATTCCACCCCGACCGATATGTTTATATTATTTGTAGCTTGATACCAACTCACACATGAGAGACCCAGTAGCGGAGAGTACCGCGGACGAGACGCTTCAACCGTTGAACGACCGGGTGGAGGCGCTCGACGGCCTTCGGATCGGCTTTTATAACAACGCGAAGCCCGCGGCCGAGCCGGTCACGGACGTGTTACAGTCGCTGCTCGCGGAGCGGTATCCCAACGCGACCTTCGAACGGTTTCACGTTCCGGCGCGGGACGAGGAGAGCCTCCGACAGATCGGCGAGTGGGCCGCGTCGGAGACCGACGTCTGTCTGGCGATAATCGGGGACTGCGGCGGCTGTACCCGAGCGATCGCGAGGGCCACGAACGCCGTCGAGGCGGCCGGCGTTCCGGCGGTCGGGCTGGTCGCCGACGAGTTCGGTCTGAGCTTCGAGACGAACGCCCGTAACGAGGGGCGACGGCTCCGACACCGAGAGGTTCCGATCCGATCGGAGACGACCGACCTCGATCTGATCCGTGAGGCCGTCGACGAGACCCTGCTCGATGCGATCGAGACCGCGCTGACGGAGCCGCTGACCGACGAGGAGCGCGGCACGGCGGAGGACTAGTTCGATGCCGGACGACTCGATCGACGAGGTGTACGAGGCGTACTACGAGTCGGGTTCGACGGACGGACTCCCGGTGATACCGCCGACCGACCGGCGCGTCGACAGAATGCTCGAGGGGACGGATCTCGCGCCCGAAATGGAGATCGGGCGCCTCGGGAACAGACAGGGACGGCTCACCGTCGAAACCGTCGCGGTCAACGGCGTCATGGCCGGGTGTCTCCCCATCCATATGCCGGTGTTGATCGCCGGGGCGCGGGCACAGGTCGCCCCGGGCTCCGAGATGATCGAAGCCTCGGTCGGGACCGACTCGTCGGCGCACCTGTTCCTGCTCAACGGGCCGATACGGGAGGTACTCGACGTCAACTCCGACACGGGCGCGTTCGGGCCCGGATTCCGATCCAACCAGACGATCGGCCGGGCATTGGGACTGATCTTGCAGAACACCGCCGGTCACCATCCCGGTGAGCAGGCGATGGGCGTGATCGGAAACCCGTTCAAAAACACGCTCGTCACCGGCGAGAACGAGCGGAAGACCCCGTGGGAGCCGTTCCACGTCGAGCGGGGATACGACGACGACGAAAACACGATCACGGTCACGAACGTCAACTGTTTCGTCCAGAGCTCGAACTACGGGCGGAACAAGACCAAGACGGGGATCCTCTCGCGGTTGGTGTACAACACCCCGTCGCAGCTGGGCTTCCGAAAGGGCGCGGTGTACGTCATCTCGCCCGCCAACGCTCACGAGCTGCGAGACGTTTCCAAGCGGGAGGTCAAGGAGTACATCTACGAGAACGCGGTCGTTCCCGGAGAGAGCTTCAGTAGCCCGGGCAAGCGACGGCGAACGCCGGACCCGGAAGCGCTGAACGACGTTCGACGGCGCGTCCACGACTCGCCGGAAGAGATCGAGGTCGTCGTCGCCGGCGGGGAGGGGGCGTGGAACGCCGTGCTGGGTCCGATGGAGGGGGGACCGACGACGGTGCGGATCGACCTCCCCGACGACTGGGACGCGCTCTTGGACGACTACCGCTCGGGGCTCGACCGCGACTGGGGACAGCCGCTACACGGGGAGTGAGGCGGGGCACTACGGGTCCGCCTCTCTGGGTTACGAGAGACTACTGGTTCAGCAACGGTTATTATTCGGTGGCCACAGGAGGGGAACGTGAGCCCCGAAATAGTTAGTACGCGGTCCATCGCGTGGGTGGACGACGCGTTCGACGACGTCGAGACGGAGGTCGTAGAAAAGAAGCGATACGACGCGGACGAACTGAGCGAGATCGTGGGCGACGCGCGCGGGCTGTTCGTCCACTCGGAGAACGACTTCGACGCGACCGTTATCGAGAACGCGCCGAACCTGGAGGCGATAGCGAAACCCGGGTCCGGCATCGACAACATCGACATCGACGCGGCGACTGAGGCGGGCGTCGTCGTGTTGCACACGCCGGGGATGAACGCCGTCGCCGTGGCGGAGTTCACGGTCGGCGCGACCCTCTCGCACCTCCGGGGGATTCCGGCGGCGCAGGACCACCTCGAGGCGGGCGGATGGCGCTCGCCCGACTGGTGGGGCGGCGAACTCCGCGGCAAGACGATCGGCATCGTCGGACTCGGAGCGGCGGGGAGCGAGACCGCCAAGCGGTTCCGACCGTTCTGCGAGGAGATCCTCGTCTACGACCCGTACGTCGACGACGAGCGGCTCGAGGAGGTCGGCGCGGAGCGGGCGGAGCTGGACGGCCTGTTGACCCGCTCCGACGTCGTGTCCGTTCACGTTCGACTGACCCCGGAGACGGAGGGACTCATCGACCAGCGCGGCGTCGACCTGATGAAAGACGGCGCGGTCCTCGTGAACACGTCGCGCGGAGCGGTCGTCGATTACGACGCCGTCGCGGCGGCCCTCGACGCCGGGACGCTCGGCGGGGCGGTGCTCGACGTCTTCCACGAGGAACCCCCGGACCCGGACGGGCCGCTCGTCGGGCGCGAGGACGTCCTCGCGACCCCCCATCTCGCGGGAGCGACGACGGAGACCAGACGGCGGATGCTCAACGCCACCGCGGAGAACTTGGCCGCGATCCTCGACGGCGACGCGGTGGATCGGCAGTACGTGGCGAACCCGGACGCGCTGGAGTAGCCGGGTTCGCCGCCGGTGTCCGTGAGAAGCGGTTACTAGTCCGCCGATCCGACCGCGGTCGGTGCGAGGTACCGACGGAGCTCGTCGACGTCGACGCGCTCGAGGTCGTCGATCGCGTCGGCGAGCGCGTCGGCCTCCTCGGCGCTCAGGCGGGTCTCGGTACACTCGGCGAACTTCGCCTCGAGCCGCTCGTCGCTCACCGGGTTGTTCGGGCTCCCGGGCGCGTGACGGATCTCCTCTCGGAGCTCCTCGCCGTCGGTCGTCGTCACCCGGACGATGGCGCCGTACCCGGCGAAGTCGTCGCCGAAGAGGTCCTCCTCGAACGCCCGCGAGACCTTGCCGATCGCCGCTTTCGTCGCCTCCTCCGAGACGTACTCGTCGGTGAACTCGTGGATGCCGGCGTCACCCTCGCGGAGGATCGCACCGAGGCAGAACTCGATCGAGAACTTCGCTTCCAGCTCGTTCGAGGGGTTCTCGTGGTGGAGCATCTCCGAGGCGGCGTCCTCGAGCGTGACCACGACCTCGTCGACGTTCTCCGGCGTCAGGTCGTGCTCGTCGACGAGGTTCCGCATCGCGTCCATCGCCGCGTGGGTGATGACGCCGGACGGGTACGGCTTGAAGCCGACGTCGAGGACGGCCCACTCCTCGGAGAGCCCGTCGGTGATCTCCTCCGGGTCGTACGCGCCGTCGATCGTCATGACCGTGTTGTAGCCGATGTCTCCCTCGAAGATGTCCGGATCCGCGGTGAAACCCTCACGGGCGAGGAGCGCGGCGCGTACGCCCATCTGTCCCGCGTGTCCCGCGTGAAGCGGTTTCGTCATCGTGCCGAAGTTCTTCTTCAGCGACGACGACGAGGATGCGACGACGCCGAACGCCCGCCGGATCGTCTCGGCGTCGAGGCCGAGCACCGAGGCGGCGGCCGCCGCGGCTCCGAACGACCCCGCCGTGCCGGTGCTGTGCCATCCGTTCTGGTAGTGCTCCGGGTACGTGCTGTGACCGACGCGATACGCGACCTCGCAGCCGACGACGTAGCCGGTGAGCAGCTCCTCTCCGGACGCGTCGACGTCGTCGGCGGCGGCGAGCGCCGCGGCGAACACCGGTGAGGTCGGGTGGATGACGATGGACTCGAACGTGTCGTCGTAGTCGACGGCGTGACCGAACGCGCCGTTGGCCAGCGCGGCGGCCGGCGGCGACTTCGGCTCTCGCTGGAACACCGTCGCCGACCCGGATCCCCCGTACGCGTCGAGGTAGTCGTAGACGTGGTCGCCGACCTCGTGATGGGACCCGAACAGGGCCACGCCCACGTAGTCGCGAATAGCCGTCTTCGCGTGACTCACGGCGTCGGCGTCGACCTCGTCGAGCGTGGTGGACTCTACAAACTCCGCTAGTGTGGCGGTTTCGCCCATAGACTTAGATTCGGATAATAATACATGAGTGTTTCGTCTGGGGCAACCCCGATGACCACCGGGAGAACTCGGTCGGCAGATTCCGAGACGGGTCGAGGCCGAGAGTATTCGCGCGGTTCGGTGGTCCCCCCACAGTGGCGCGCTCCGATCGATGTTCGTTGTTGACGAACAGATGGCGAACTGCGGAATAGCCGCGGGTTCACCAGAAGCGTATCGAGCGATATAATTACAACTGTACTACTGTAATGGCTACGCGGCCCACAATGGACGATGGGTATTCGTCACCTACGTTATCTAAACGAATGTTTATGATCAATGTGGTGTTCCCGTAGATCCGGCCGGTACAGTCGGATCGACGCGGGAGTCCAGTAAAAACGATCTTTAGCGCAATGTGTTCGTTTCTCACGAACGACCGGGGCTATTCGTCCCGTTCGCGAACGGCAACGACCGGGCAGTCCACGGAGAGCAGCACCGATTGGGTGATACTCCCGAACAGCGCCTTTCCGATAGGGGTTCGCTTGCGGCCGCCGACCACGAGGTACCGCGTTTCGGTCGACGAGACGTAGTCGTCGATCTCCTGTGCGGGTCGGCCGATCCGCCCCACGGCGACGAAGTCGTCTGCGACGTCGGCCCCGACATCCGCGGCGCGGTTTTCGGCGCGCTCCAGCACGGTTTCGCTGCCGCCCCCCTCCGGCCTCTCGATGTCCTCCCGGCTCGCGACGTGGAGCACGTGGAGCTCCTCGCCGAACGCCTCCGCGAGCGAGACGCCCTCTTCCACGACGCGCCGATCCTCCGCACCGTCGACGGCTGATACGATTACCATCGATACCAAACTCCGACCCGAGATTGATAACTGTTTTGTCGAGTCACAGATACTCGAGCTTGAGCTCGAGTTCGTTCGCGGCCCCGAGCAGTACGTCGGGGAGCTCCGTTCGGAACCGCTCCGTGTTGAGGCGATGGCGGGGCCCCGAGACGCTGAAGGCCCCGACCACCTCGTCGTTCGCGATAACCGGGACGCCGAGCGCCCAGAGCCCCTCGATCGATTCCTCCTTGTTCGTCGAGTAGCCCCGCTCGCGGATCCGTTCCAGTTCCTCGAAGAGCTCCGCCTCGTCCGTGATCGTGTGCTCGGTCTCCGCCGGGAGCCCCCACCGGTCGATAACCTCGAGGACGCGTTCGCGGGGCATCTGAGCGAGGATCGCCTTGCCGCCGGCGCTGGAGTGCAGGTGTCGGATCTTCCCGGGATGACGACCCACCTTCACGCCGTGTTCCCCCTCCTGGACGTACAGGTAAATCGCGTGTCCGTGCTCTTCGACGAAGAACTGCACTCGCTCTTCCGTCTCCGCCGCGAGCTGTTCGACCATCGGCTTGGCGAGTTGAGCGCTCTCCTTCCGGTTCCGCGCGTGCTCACCGATCGAGAAGAACTTCAACCCGACGTGGTACTCGCCGTCCTCTTTCACCGCGTACCCGAGCGAGCACAGCGTGGCGAGCTGCTGATGAACGGTGCTCTTCGCGAGGTCGAGCTCGTCCGACAGCTCAGTGATGCGAGCCCCGTCGTGTTCGATGAGGGCGTCGACGATCCGAAACGTCGTTTCGATCGACTTGACGGAGCGCGATTGTTCGGCCATACCGAACCAAACGCGTGACAGCACTTCAACTCTTCGCCGCGTTCGACGCGTATGCGACCGATCTACCGAAGCGAGTACACGAGGACGCCGGCGCCGGCCGCCGCGGCACCGATGACGGCGAACGCCGTCTCGAACCCGGCGGTGTCCGAGAGATATCCGATGATCGCCGGGGCGAGCGCGCCGATCGTCGTCATCCCCGTCCGGACGACTCCGAGGGTTCCGCCGCCGATGTCGTCGGGGATCACGTCCACCAGGTACGAGTCACGCACCGGACGGAACCCGTGGAAACCCACGCCGATCAGGACGGTAATGGCGGCCAGCGCGGGGAGCGATCCGACGAACAGCAGGCTCACGACGCCGACGAACATGGCGCCGAACAGCAGGACGCCGACGCTGAGACGACCGACCCGATCGCTGAGGTCGCCGGTGACCGCCTGGCTGATACTGACGGCGAACAGGAGGCTATAGAGGGCCCCGGCGTTCCCGCTCGAGACGCCCTTCTCGGTGGCGAGAAAAAGCGGGAAAAACGACGAGAGCCCGTTCCAGGCGAAGGTGAACAGCATGGTGACGAGCATGAACACCAACAGGTCCCGGTCGGCGAACACCGAGACGTAACTCGCCTCGCCCCCGTCGTCGTCGGCGTCCGTCTCCGTCGGAGCCCCCCGGACCTGCAGGGACTCGTCGCCTCGAATGCGGAGGTAGAACAGGAACGAGAACGCGAGCGAGAGGGCGGCGCCGAGGATGAACACGCCCTGCCAGAACGCGATACCGAGAAAGGCGACGACGACGAGCGGGGCGGTCATCCCGCCGAACTGGCCGATCGTGTCCATCGCTCCGAGCGCCCGTCCGGTGCGGTCCGGGTACTGGTTCGACAACAGGGGGATAGCGACCGCCTTGTGCGGGCCGGTCGCCAGGCCGATGAGGACCGCGGCGACGAGCACGACCAGAAAGCCGGGGCTGAATGCCGCAAGGAGCGCCGCGCCGGAGAACACCACCGCCCCCCCGAGAATGACGACGGGCCGACCGATCCGATCGCCGAGAACGCCCGCGGGGAACTGGACGGACGCGTACGCGAGCATCATCGCGGTAAAGAGGATCCCGGTCTGCGTGTTCGTAACTCCGTAGAGCCCCTGAAACGTCTCGAACAGCGGTGGAAACACGAATCTGAGAAACTGGACCATAAACCAGAGCAGGGAGACGAGAATCACCAGATCGTACGTGCGTAAGGTTCCCGTCACTCGATCCGTGGGGAGGTTCATTGGCGCTACCCACGGTGGCAGGGAACCTTATTGTTTGGAAAACAGCAGATCCCGTAACTGCTTTGTCACTCCTCTACACACCTGTAGGCGACGATGGATTTACGACTACAGGACCGAACCGCGATCGTCGCGGCGTCGAGCGACGGGATCGGGAACGCGGCGGCGAGACGGTTACTCGAGGAGGGAGCGAACGTCGCGATCTGCTCGCGGACCGAGGAGAAGGTGCGCGACGCGGCCGAACAGCTCTGCGAGGACGTCGGCGTGGACGACGATCGGGTCCTCCCAATCCGGTGTGACGTCACCGACCGGAGCGACATCGAGCGGCTCGTCTCCGAGACCGTCGAGGCGTTCGGAGCGATCGACGTCCACGTCAACAACCACGGCGGCCCGCCGGCGGTGACGTTCGAAGAGGCGACGAACGAGCAGTGGGACGAGAGCTACCACCGCGTGGTCTCCAGCACGCGGTGGATGACGGAGGCCGTCCTTCCGCACCTTCAGGAGAGCGAGATCGGGTCGCTCGTGACGGTCACGAGCGCCTCGGCGAGAGAGCCGCCAAAAGGGCACGCCATCTCCAACGTCTTCCGGCTCGGCCTGTACGGGTTGGTGAAGTCGATCTCCCGCGAGTACGCCCCGTCGGTCCGGTCGAACGCCGTCACCCCGCGTTTCATCATGACCGATCGGATCAAGTACAAGGTCGAGCGACGCGCCGAACAGCGGGACATGTCGTTCGACGAGGCGATGCAGAGCCGGGTCGACGAGGTCTCGATGAACCGGGCCGGCGACCCCGCGGAGTTCGCCGACGCGGTCGCCTATCTCGCCTCACCCAGAGCGAGCTTCGTCACCGGAGAGGTGCTCAGCGTCGACGGCGGCTGGAGCCGGCACGTTCTCTGAACCCACGGTCGCGCCGGAAGAACCGGAGAATTGCTGCATCTATCACTATCTATTTATACTGATGTAGCGACCTGTCGAAGTAGGATGCAAGTCACAGACATAGAAACGGCAGTGCTCGGTAGCGCTGTCGAGGCGGCGTCGCTTCCAGCACAGGTCGGAGACCGCGAACTCGACATCAGTTCGGTCGTGGTTCGGATCCACACCGACGAGGGAATCACGGGATACGGCGAATCGTTCTACCGGTCGGAGGAGAACAACCAGTTCCTCGCCCGCTCGATCGAATCGATGGGAACCCACGTCATCGGCAAGGACCCGGAGAACGTCAAGGACATCTGGCACGAGCTGTACCTCCACGTCAAGCGGGCCGGTGCGTACGGCGCACTGAGCGCGATCGACGAGGCGCTCTGGGACATCAAGGGGAAAGACGCCGGGAAACCGGTGTACCAGCTCCTCGGTGGACAGGTCGGAGAGGTAAACGCCTACGCGACGTTCCCGGCGGACAAGACGGCCGACGAGCTGGTCGAGTACGCCAACTGGCTCCACGAGAAGGGGTTCGAGGCGATGAAGATCGGGGCCGGCTTCGGCGTCGCCGAGGACCGCAACCGGATCGAGACGATCACAAACGCGATCCCGGACGACTTCGGGCTCGCGATCGACGCGAACACCTCGTACACCTACACCGACGCCCACAAGGTCGCCGAGATCGCCAGCGAACACGGCGTCGAGTGGTTCGAAGAGCCGATCGCCCACACCGACATTCAGGGGCAGGCCCAGCTCAACAAGGACGTCGACGTGCCGATCTCCGGCTACCAGACGCACACGCCGCACTACCCCGCTCTCGACCATCTGAAGGCGGAGGCGCTCGACATCTATCAACCGTCGCTCGACTACGTCGGGGGAATCACCGGTGCGACCCGCGTCGCGGCGCTCGTCGAGTCGTTCAACAAGGAGATGGTGCCACACGCGCTCGGCCCGGCGATCAACTACGCCGCGAGTCTGCACGTTGCGGCGGCGAGCCGGCAGTGTGAGCTCATCGAATTCGCCGTTCTCGACGACGACATCGACGATCCGGGCGAGTACATCGCGGGCCCCTACATCGAGAACCGCGACGCGATACACGTCGAAGACGGCGGGCGCATCGATCCCCCGACCGAGCCGGGCCTCGGAGTGACGATCGACGAGGAGGTGTTCGAGGAGTACCGGGTCGACTGATCGGGTCCCACAGAACCGAATCGACCCTCAGTTCGAGTCGGATTCCCTCCGACTCGACGTCGCGGCACACGCTTTGTCCGTCGTTCCCCAAACCGAGGTTTCTCACGCTCACAGTGCGAGAACTCCGGACCCGCGTCCGCCGTTCGGAAAATGTAAATCTCCTTATTCAATAATTATATATAATACCACCCCATTCATCGACCTGTATCATGGTAGATCATACCAGAAGGAGATTTGTAAAGACTGCAGGAGCAGGCGCCGTGGCCGTCTCCCTCGCGGGCTGTTCCGGAAACGGTGGAGACGGAGGCGACGGCTCTGACGGGAGCGACGGCAGCGACGGGGGCAACGGCGGAGACGACTACCCGCCGTCGTCGCTGACCTTCGTCAACGCGTACTCGGAAGGCGGCGGCGTCGACACCAACTTCCGCCAGATCCAGACGTACTTCGAGGACTACCTGGACGCGAACTTCAACATCGAGTACCGCTCCGGCGCCGGGACGCGAGTCGCGGCGAACACCGTCGCCCAGGACGAGGAGCTGATGCGAATCGGCGGAACGCTCTCGCCGGCGACGCCGGCCACGATCGCGTTCGACGAGGCGCAGGACGACACCGAGCCCGAGTTCACGCTGGACGACCTCCGCCCGCTCGGAACGCTCTCGAGCGAGGCGGCGATCATCCGCGTTCGTGAGGACGAAGACAGGTTCCGAACGATTCAGGAGCTGGTCGACTACGCCGACGAGAACCCCGGAGAGCTGACCGTCGGGGCGTCCGCACCGACGAACCGGAACATGCTCTCCATCATCATGCTGATGGAGGAGACGGGCATCGATCTCACGCTGGTCCCGTTCGAGGGCGGCGGACCGACGCAGACCGCGCTCCTCCAGGGCGAGATCGACGTCGCGGCACGGAGCGTGTACAACAGCGCGAGCATCGCCGACGAGTCGCACTGCCTGTGCGTCTACGCCGAGGAGAACCCCGAACCGGACCTCACGAACGACGCGCCGCCGATCAACGAAGAGCTCGGAACGGACATCAACTACGCCCCGACCGCGGGGACGCAGTTCTACTTCGTGTCGGCGGCCGCCGCCGAGGAGTACCCCGACCGGTACGACCACGTCCAACAGGCCTTCCAGAGCGCACACGAGGACGAGGAATACCGTGCGGACCTCGAAGAAATCGGCGAGCTGGGGAAGTTAGTCTGGAACAGCCCCGACGAGACGGAGGAGATCCTTCAGAGTTCCTACGAGACCTACCAGGAATTCGTCCCGCTGTTCGAAGAGTACGTTCAGAACTGATCGGCTCGTTGAATTTTTTGAGAGATACACAGAATGTCAATGCAAAACGACGAGGAGGGCGAAAACGCTCCGACGAAATCGACCGCGTACGTGGCAGTCGTCCGACTGTCGTTCATCACGGCCGGCTTCGTCCTCGCGGGGTTGTACCTGGAGAGCACCTACGGCCGAATTCGGCTGAACAACCTGTACTACCCGTACTTCGTGATCTCGATGCTCCTCCTGTTCGGAGTGACCGTCTACATCGAAGAGATATACGGGCTGTTCGGCCGATCGCCGGATCTCGACTTCACCGAGTCGATGAAAGTCACTCTCGAGAAGTGGAAGCGGCCGATCGGCCTCGTGTTGATCGGAACCGTCTACCTCTTCATCATCGATCTGGTCGGGTTCTTCTCGTCCTCGGCGCTGGCGATGATCGCGCTGATGCTCGTCGGCGGGTCCCGAGACGCCAAGCAGATCGTCGGCGTGACGCTGCTAGTACTGGCGCTCGTCTACCTCCTGTTCGTCCGCCTGATGGGGTTACAGCCCCCGGAGGGGATGTTCATATGACGCGAGCGCGAACCGATCTGCTATCGGTACCGGCGGTCCGCGCTCGCCCAGAGGAGGTCCGCGCTCGCCGAGGAGGTGACGCGTGGCGATAGCGCTGATCCCGGAGGCGTTGGGCCTCCTGCTCACCCCGCAGAACGTCATGTTCATCTGTATCGGGGTCGTCTTCGGAATGATCGCCGGATCGATCCCCGGATTCACCGGGACGAACACGGTCGCCATCGCGCTGCCGTTCACGCTGGCCATGCGGCCCGAGATCGCGTTGGTGTTCATGTCGGCGATCTACATCGGCGCGAACTACGGCGGAGCGATCCCCGCGGTCCTGATCAACACTCCCGGGACCGCCGGGGCGACGGCGACCGTCCTCGACGCGTACCCCATGTCACAGCAGGGCGACGCGTCGAAGGCCCTCGGGATCTCGATCCTCGCGAGCGTCATCGGCGGGTTCCTCGCCGCGCTGGTCATCCTGTTCCTGCTCGGCCCGATCGGCGAGATCGCGTTCCTCTTCACCAATCGGGAGATATTCGTCCTCGGGCTGTTCGGGCTCGCGGCCGTCGCCGCGGCGATCGGCGACAACGTCCGGAAAGGGCTCGTGTCGGGGTTCATCGGACTGCTGATCGCGGCCATGCCCGTCGACCCGACGACGGGACAGCGCCGCCTCGACTTCGGGTTCTTCGGGCTGTACGACGCGGTGCCGTTCGTTCCCGTCGTCGTCGGCCTGTTCGCGATCTCCGAGCTGTTCTACCTCATCGACAAGCGGGCGATCAGCTCGGACACCGACGTCAAGACGACCTACCGCGACATCCTCGGCGGGTTCCGATACGTGCTGTCGCGACCGCTCTCTCTCCTCCGAGCGTCGACGCTGGGACTGGTCATCGGATCGATGCCGGGGGCGGGCACGTCCGTCGCGAACTTCGTGAGCTGGGCGATCGCGAAGACCATGTCGAACGATCCGGACAGCTTCGGCGAGGGGAACCCAGACGGGGTCATCGCCTCGGAAGGGTCCAACAGCGCCGTCACCGCCGGGTCGCTCGTGCCGACGCTGGCGCTCGGCATCCCCGGCAGCGGAACGACCGCGGTGATGCTCGCCGCGCTGTTGCTTCACGGGATCCGACCCGGGCCGAACCTCATGCAGGACTTCACGCTGGAGGCGAACATCATCATCCTCTCGCTCCTGGTGGGGAACGTCGCCCTGCTGATCTTCGCGCTCGGGATCTCGAAGTACCTCGTGCGGATCGTGACGCTCCCGACCTTCATGATCGTCCCGGCGATCCTGGTGTTGACGGTAATCGGGTCGTATGCGATGCGGGGGAGCATGTTCGACGTCTGGTTCATGTTCCTGTTCGGGATGATCGGGTTCGTGATGCGGGAGAACGACTTCTCGCTGATCCCGCTGATCCTCGGCGTCATCCTCGGTCCGATCATCGAGGGCGCGTTCCTCCGGAGCATGCTCATCAGCAGCAACGATCCGATGTACTTCTTCGAGAGTACGATCGCGATCATCCTCTGGATCGGCGTCGTGTTCGTCCTCATCAGCCAGCCCGTGTTCACGGTCATTCGAGGCGTCCTCGAAAGCCGGACGGACCTGTTCTGAGTCCCTCCGGCGGGCGTCCTTCCGGTCGCCCCGCACTCGCCGATCGGACCGCGATCGCGTGGATCGCTCGACGGACCCCGATCCGCTGGGTTCGCTCGGCAGACCCGACGGGTACATTCATTACCGATCGCCTCGTCACGGTGACCGATGGACGAAAACGAGGCACGGAGGATTCGGATCAATCTCACCGTCGGCCTCTTTCTGATCGGCTCCGGCGCCGCGATTCGGTTCGCCTTCGCCGACAGCGTGTACGGGCCGCTCTGTCTCGGGGTCGGCGTCTTATTCCTCGCGAAATCGCTCGCGGGGATCCGACTGTACGGCGACCGCTGAGCCGTCAGTCGGACGTGCTCGTCGTCTCCCGGGAATACAGATACGCCCCGAGAATGACGGTCACCGCGGCGACGCCGCCGAAGGGGGCGAAGAAGGCGGTGGTGTCCCCGTGCGTGAGTGCGATCCCGCCGAGCGTCGCACCGAGGCTCCGAATCCGAAGACGCCCGGATAGCGTGTCAATCGGCGACTTCCCGTCCGAGAGCGTCGATCACGTCGAAACCGATAGCGTATTTTTCGGATCCGGTTGCAGTGGTACCGATGACGAATGTTTATTATTCCTCGTCAAGACGTGCTAACGATGGATGCCATCGTTTGCCACGATTTCGGAGAGTCGTCAGTACAGGACGTTCCCGAGCCGACGCCCGGCCCGGAGGAGCTCCTCATAGAGGTCCAGCGGGTCCAGCTCAGCGTCACCGAGTGTAATCTGTATCGGGGGAACGAGATCGCGCACTACGAGACGGTCAGGGATCGACTCGCACGGGGGGACGCCCGGCTCTTCGGGCACGAGTTCTGCGGTATCGTCCGCGGGAGCGGCGCCGACGTCCAGGGCTTCAGCGAGGGGGACCGCGTCTACGCGCCCGGAAAGGTTCCCTGCCACGAGTGCCGACAGTGCCAGACCGGGTTCGAACTCTACTGTCCGAACAAGACCTACATCGGGTACGACACTCCCGGCGCCCTGGCGGAGTACACCGCGCTACCGGCCGAAGCGCTCTGTAAGGTCCCGGACGGCGTCTCGGACGCCGAAGCCGCCGCGCTGCAACCCCTCGCGAGTGCGTTCCTGTGCGTCGAGGAGGCCGACATCGCCGCCGGCGACGTCGTCGCCGTGTTCGGGACGGGCGTCATGGGTTATCAGTGCGCTCAGCTGGCGCTCCTCCAAGGCGCGGAGCGCGTGATCGTGATCGACATCGACGAGGAGAAGCTCGCCATCGCTCGGGACCGCGGACTGACGGCCCTCGACGCGACGGCGACCGACCCCGTCGAGGAGATCGACGCGCTCACGGACGGGATCGGCGTCGACGTCGCCTTCGAGGCCGTCGGCGGCGACCAGTCCGACGCGACGGGCGGGACCGATCCCGTCGCGCAGGCGTTCGACGTCGTTCGCCCGGGGGGCAGCGTCGTGCAGGTCGGGTACGTCATCGGGGACATCTCGCTCACGCCGCGTCAGCTCCGATCGAAGAGCGTCGATTGGATAAATCCGGTCACCGGCGTGACCGCTCTGACGCCGAACACGACGACCGGCGAGTACGTCGCCTCGCTCGTCGCCGACGGCCGGGTATCGATCGACGAGTTCGTCACTCACGAGCGGCCCGGACTGGGAGCCTTCGAGGAAGCGGTGGAGATGACCCTTGAAAAGGAGCGGTACGATTCCCTCGGTCCGGTCCAGATGGTGCTGTCCGGTGAGTGACCCTCGAAGGCCGCGCCGGACGCGACCGACGTGACGGGCAGAGAAGACGGTCGCACCTCGGCCGGACTCGCCTTTTTACCCGGTCCCCCCGGAGCGAGACGGAAGTAGCCTGCAGTCTTATTTCTACCATCCCCCGGTCGTCACAACCTCGGAGGATGGATTTGATGCGTGCCTTCTGTTCGTCCAAAGGGACTGTGAAAGGGGAACTATAATGCGGTTCTGATTTCACATCACACCGAAAATTCTGAGCGACATACTGGGACGAGGCGTTAAATCGGATAGAAGAGGCGGTAGAAGAGCAACAGGAGACTTGGGCACCGATTCGAGCAGGTCTCTTTGACCTGACTAGCGACGAAGTCTTGGCTATCCTAGACGAACTGAGGGACCTCAATTACTAATCAACGGCACGACCAATATCAAGTCGGTCAAGTTCAAATGATTAGATCGATTGGACGAGTTCAGGTAGTCCACGGTTGAACGTTAAAGCACATATCTGAATACTAAATTTCAATGGAAACGTACACACTAACTGACCCCCAGCGCGACCGCGCCAGAGACCTCTATCACAAAGTTGACGACGGTAAGATTAGTACCCCAACCGAACTTGTCAACGAATGGAAGACCCCATCCCGAATAACGGACCCGATGCTTGACTCCGACTCGGACTTTCTTCCGTACCCTGAGAAAACCGAGTTCATCAACCCCTCAAACATTACAGGAACCTTTGAATCAAACATCAACCGATTCAATCCTGGTCGCATCAAAAGCCACCTTGCACGATTTCACAACGGCGAATTCAGGCGAGATGACCCTGCGCCACCACGATTACAGAAAATCGGTAACGAATACTATGTCACGTCTGACGGCATCCACCGTTCGCTCACCGCAAAGGCACTAGACCTCCCTGAATTGAAATGTATCTACTCCATTCCGCCCGAAGAGATCCTAGTACACCGGGAGGACCGATAGCCCGCCATTGTCGTCTGAGTTGTAACCACGCCTTGCGTAAGCCCTTCTTCACTCGCCTTAGTCTGCGAACCTCTCCAAGTCGGATTTAGCGTTGCTCAGACGATCCGTGTGACCGGCCAAGACAAACCAGTAGTCCCTTGGACTAGTCGCCCTGACCGTTCGGACTATTTGCCGTCCTGTTTACTGATAGTGGCTTCCTCTTTGACCAGTTCCTGGATTCCAGTCGCCATCCCCTCGGTGAGGATGACGTGCCCGAGATCCGTGAGCTCGTAATAAGAATACGTCTCTTCCGTACCGGTGTTCGGGTCACGACGATTCCGAATGAGCGCTGAGCGCTTGAGTTTCCGGAGGTAGTAGTGCAGGTCGTTGTCTTCGCGGTCGAGCATCATCCCCAATTTGCTGGCGCTAAGCTTGTCTTCCTCGCTCAACGTGCACAGAATGCTGAATGCGGGTTCTGATGCGGCGACCTTGTACATCTCGAGGTACTCCTCGATGGTGAACAGGCTGTCTTCTGGGACTTCCGGTGAGAGCTTCGCATCCCCGGAAGCAGGCGGGTGCTGAGGCAACGAGTCGTAGTACGGCCACCACCACATTAAATTTCCTTAACCCGGTATCGAGAGAAGCGAATACCGATGCACGCCGCCACAGCAAACGACATGAGCCACCCTGAATACTAATTCAATCACTCACATATGACGGACTATGTCCGTAGAACTAGACTCACTGCGGGAGGAATGGCGAGAACGAATTGAAGAGTTAGAATCTGAGGGTGAGGCGATTGAGGAGCGGCAGGATCCGATGGTGAAGGCGGATATGCCAGCGATCCGAGAACGTGCCGCACCAGAACTCAAGAAGAAAACTGTCGAACGATGCCTCGACGATCTTGAAGACTGTAATGAGCTGGAAGAGGTACTTGCTGTCCTAGGTCAGTGGCGAGCTGAGGCAGAGGACCGCGACAAGCGGATTCTGAATCGGAATGAGTGGTTCCGAAATCACTACACTCGCTTCGCACTTGAGAAGTGTATAGACGAGTTAGAAACGGTATTGCCGGAGAGTGAGTTTGAGGAGTGTCCGCATTGTGGAGCGTTGAAGAAGCCGATGGAGGATGCGCGGTATTCGAAGGATTACCGATGGGCGTGCTTCGAATGTGTTGTCGGCTAAGACAGTGGTGTTACTTGAGAGGGGGCGAGAGTTCGTTTTGGAGCGCTAACTGAATCCTTTCTGATATGGATGAGATCCGGAGTTAATCAGCGTTCGAATTCTCAGGGGTGCTCCTGTGATGTGACACGCGCTTCTGATATCAAACTGCTATTCAATGAGTACACCAGTTTGCTGGATGTAGTCTTTGAGGCGGGCATATAGACCGCTTCCCTGCGCCAGTGTGTCCCAGTCTCCGAACATCGCGCAGTGGTGTTTTGCTCTCGTCATAGCTACGTTGAGTCGTCGTTCTCCAGTTTCGCCACCAAGGAATCCAATGTTTCCGTGACGGTTTGATCGCACAAACGAGAGGAGCATCACTCCACGCTCACTCCCTTGGAAAGCGTCGAAGGTCTGTACGAGAATGGGTTTATGGTTGAAGTCGCGTTGTTCCATCGCTGTTTGGAGGACTGGAACCTGGTCACGATATGCAGTGGCGACACCAATGTTGTCGGTCGAGACCCCGCTGACGCTAACTAGCCTCGAGAGATAGTTGGAAATGGCCTCTGCTTCCGCTTGATTGCTCTCGGTATCTCTTGAGTCTCTGTTTTCCACGTGTTGGGCAAGAATCGGCTGGAGGTTATTGAGACGCGTCCTATCAACTGCTGTATCAAGATCGCCGTTATAGAATTCTTCGGAGGGGAAGCCAGCGATCTTAGGGTGCATCCGATACTGTTGGTCAAACATAACACCAATTTCGTTTCCATAGACTCCATCTTCTTCTCCGTAGAGATGGGTGAACAGCGATTCTTCGGCATCGAAATCTAACTCCGGTGGCTCATCAGCGTCTTCTGGGGTGAACGGGCGCTTTGGCCCGAGCTGTTTGTGGTCTCCAACTAGAACCGTCTTCTCAGCCCGTGAAATCGGGATACAGGTCGATGACTGACGCGATTGGGTGGCTTCATCGACAATTGCCACGTCGAATGGATTGCTGTCGGCACTGCCTAACCGAGCGGCGCTGTTGTTCGTCGAGACGTAGACTATACCACCCTTAGATTGTGGGGATGAGACCGAGGGTTGTTCTGAGCCGTAGTGTTTCCGCTCGAACGGGCTCATCTTGTCATGCTTCGGGTTGACTCGCACAAGAGGGAAGCCGTTAATCCGTTTGTGGTAGTGGAGAGAGTGTTCGTCAATATCCTCATCACTACTATCTCCAACGAGGATATTCCCGACTGCCTGATGGGACTCTGCGGTGACCAGTACTGTCAGGTCGGCTTCAACACATCGCCGGACCAACTCAACAATCACCCTTGTCTTCCCAGTCCCCGGTGGCCCCTGAATGCAGGCTAGACCCTCCGCAGTGAGCGCCCGACTAATCGCCTTAGCTTGGTTCCTGTTCTCGTACAGTTCGTCGTCTTTGCGTTCGCTTTCTCGAAGGGCACGCGAGTTCTCCGCGAATTCTATGTCACGGGTCCCGCTAAAGTATGCCAATACCTCCTCGTTTAGTCCCCTAACTGCATTTTCCTCTCTGTCGAAGACAGTTGGGTTGAGTAATTCGCCGATATGAACGAAGTCGCACTCGGAAACGGTCTGGTTGGCCTCATCAATTCGGTCCTGAGAGACGGCTAATTCCGGGAATCCGACAGTGATATACCCGTTGTCAATCCGTCCTATTGTCCCTGTGATAGTTTCGACGACTTCGTATTCATCGTTCTGCTCACCTTCCTCGTATTGGCAACACTGGACGAGAACCTCGTAGTCCTCAAACAACCCATAGTCATCACGTATGTCTACGTCATCAGGATTTTCGACAGCAGGCTGTACGCGCATCTGTATTCTACGTATGCCACCAAGCGGTTGTGCATATGGCAGAAATCCCACATCCATCCGTTGGAGGGTCTGTGGGCTGTTTGAAGTGAGTGTCTCCCAGTTGTTCTTCCTCTCAACATCAGCCTCGTACTCGATGAAATCATGTAGCTGGCTCTGATATTCAGCTGGTGAGATTGGGAGGGGGTTCTCGGGAGACACTAATGTCATCTACCGAAATGTATGCCCAAACCTGTTTATCTTTTTGGCTCTGTGGTTTCGGTACACGGCGGCGGATTTCACGGATATCGGACGCCCCGGCGAAGGTTGTAGACGGTGGCTTTCAGCAGCATTTCGCGGAATTCCAGGGACGAGATCGCGCTCGTGCGGATGTCATAGTTTCGGAAAGTAGGGGTAGCTACCAACCGAATCAACCGATTATCGGGGGTGAATCGGTATTTGGGAGGTCAGTCGGGACTTGCTCCGGCCACCACCGACGAAAACATACTCCTTCCGAGAAATACCGGCGAAAACGGGGCGTGGCAGACCCACGATTCGCTAATCAGTCAGAACAATTACCAGAAAGACGCCCCCGTCAGAACGGCGGGTCGACCCCGTCCGGCAACAGCATCAACGCCACCACGGTCATGTGGAGGTCGGCCAGCGTCAGCAACGGATCCAACCGCTCCTCGTGCGGCCCCCGGCCGTACTCGTCGTACACCTCCGACACCAACGTCTTCAGCGAGTGATCCACCATCCGCCACAGATTGTACAGCAGCAGGCTGTACGCGAACGTGAAGAACCGCATCCGGTAGTCCGTCGACCGGATCGACGGCAGCAGCGGCTTGACCATCTTGTACTCGATTTCGATGTCCCACCGCTTGGAGTACTCGTCAGAGAGCCCGATGGCCTCCATCGGCGACACGTCGTCCGCGTTCGTCACGAACACGGCGTACTCGTTGTCCTCGTCCACGGCCCAGTCCTCGTCCTCCGCCGGCACGTACAGAAAGCTCGCGTCGTGGCTGTAGCCGTCCTCGCCCACGGTCGGGTCGTCCGCCACGTCCACGTACGGGGTGTCCGAGGTCAGGTACAGGGACGCGTCCCGTTCGACGCGACTCCGCAGCGTCATGTCTTCCTTCACGTCGCCCAACTTGTCGGCGACGTTCTCGCCCCCGACGGTCGCGTTCTTCTTTTTGGGAATCAGGTAGTTCACGCCGTGGTACTGGTCGATGACGTGGCCGACGGCGTGTCCGTCGAACGCCCGGTCGGCCATCACGAGCTGGATGTCGACGTGCTTCCGCGCCTGTGTGAGCAAGCGGTCGACCACTTCGGCCCAGCTGACGGTCTCCCCCTCCTCCCCTTCCCACGTCGAGTCGTGACGGACGGGTTCGACCGCCAGCACGATGGGTGCGTTCCGACCGACGACTGTGAGCGTCGCGTACTCGTACTGGTAGGTGTGGCTGTCCTCGCCGCCGTTCACCATCTCGGGGTAGTCGTCCTTTGGCACCTTCGTCCTTCCCGTGTCTCTGCCGACCGCGATCCGGTCGTCCTCCGGCTCGATGTCCTCTTCGTCCTTCCACGGGGAGACGTTGAACGGGTCGTGGGTCGTGTCGAGGGCGGCCACCACCGGCTCTGTGAACAGCGCGGTCGGCGCGATGTTGGCCATCTGCCTGTCGACGGCGGCGTTGAACTGGTTCGTGACAGAGGAGGCGACGTCTCGCCAGTCGGGCGTGGGGAGGCGGGCTCCGGGGTACTCGGAGAGGTCGTAGTCGTGATCGTCGGGGAGGCCGAGCATCTGGACTGCGTACAGGTGGGTGTCGTGGTGGAGTGCGTCCCGGCGGAACTTGTTGAACGTCCGGAACGCGCTGTGCGTCCCCGCGCGTTTCGAGAGGCTCATCGCGGTCTGGTGTTCCCACACCCGCCTGTCGGCGTGCTTGGTGTTGTCGGCGCGGCCGGTGTCAAGCACCGGCCAGACCTCGTTTTGCGCCCCGGTGATGACGTGCTTGGCGTGCCGATCCACGTAGTGGTGAATCGGCTCGCCGCTCGCCGCGACCTCCTCCGGTGACGGATCGCTGTCTGGCGGTTGGTCGGGGCTGTACGTGGAGTCGTGTTCCTCGGTCAACTCGGCAAACTCGTCGGCGACCGCCCGCAGGAAATGGCGCGTGTCCAGATCCTCGAACCGGTGTCGCTTCGTGTAGGAGATGGTCTCCTGCGACGGGGCACCGTCCAAGCCGAACCGCTGCTGGAGGTAGGGCCAGCTTTCGAGCTGGTCGGAGATGGCCTCCTGACTCATCCCGGTCACGTGCCTGTAGATGGCCAGTTTGAGCATCCCCTCGAAGTCGAAGGGGGTGTTGGTCTGGTGGTCGTGTCCGTCCGCGAGGAGGTGGGTCGGGAGGACGATCTTTCCGATGACGTACGTGAGATTGCCGTGTTCGGGGAAGAGTTCCTCCGCCTGCAGCCGCACGTCGTTCACGGCGTCTCGGAGGGAGTCGTCCAGCGGCATCTATGGAGGGTTCGAGACGGTGACGACTCGGTGTCTCCTCGGGTCGGCTGTCGCCGCGTCCGCCGCGTTCGCGAGCATCATTTTGCCGATCAATGGTATGATTTGTACTAAACTGAGGGCGTGTCGTTTCCGTGTTTCCGGGAAGCAGACCCCGTCGGTGACTGATGCCTGTGAAGTGGCGGGACGCGTAAACGCATGTCGGTATTCTATCCGCTCTGTACCGTTCAGCGGCGGCACAATCCCCAAGTATTAGTATAGTATGTACTGTACTATTGGTGCCATGAGTGGTGAAGACGGCTCGGACGCACCCCTGTCGGCCTACCTCGAGGCCAAGGGCGCGGTCGAACTGCTCTGTGAAATCGAACCAAACGGGAGCCAGTTCACACGGTTAGTGGAGGAATCGACGGTCAGCCGGTCGACGGTCTCGACCCGCCTGCGGGAGGGCGAGGAACTCGGACTGTACGAGCGCCGAGAAATCGAGGGGCGCGGCACCTCCCACGCATACCGCCTGACCGAGGCGGGCGCAAAGCTCCGCCTCTACCTCGACCACACAGGTCTCACGGAGCGGTACCGCACGATCAAAGCGTTACGCCGGCACTTCGACGAAGACGTCGGGGAGCTGACGGAGTGGGCACGAGAGAACGAGGGAGAGTTCGATCCTCCAGTCGAGGAAGACGGCCTCCGGGAACAGCTCCGGGAGTACAGCAGACTTGGAGAGTGAAGGAGGCCGTCAGGTGTCGGAGAACCGGTCGGGCTCGATCCGTGACAGCCGCATCGCGTTCCCGGTGACGCCGAGACTCATCCCCATGTCGCCGACGACGACAGCGACGGCGACGCTGACGAGCCCAATCGGCACGCCGACGGCAAGCAGCGCCTTCACGCCGAGGCTCGTCCAGATGTTCTGCCGGATGACGCCGTTGGCCGTGTGCGACAGTTCGTAGAGGTACGGCAGCTTCCCGACGTCGTCGCCCATCAGCGCGATGTCGGCGGTCTCGAGCGCGGTGTCGGTGCCGGCGGCTCCCATCGCAATACCGACCTCCGCGGTGGCGAGCGCGGGCGCGTCGTTGATGCCATCGCCGACCATCGCCACCTCGCCGTACTCCGCCTGCAACTCCTCGACGGCGTCGACCTTCTCCTCCGGCAAGAGTTCGGCGCGGTACTCGTCGACGCCGACCTGCTCGGCGATGGCGCGGGCGGTGCCCTCGTTGTCGCCCGTCAGCATCACGACGCGCTCGACACCAAGCTCCTGCAGGTGCTGGACGGCCCGCTTCGAGGCCGGGCGCACCTCGTCGGCGATGGCGATGGCACCCAGCAACTCCGACTCCGTTCCGACGATAACGACCGTCTTGCCCTCCCGCTCCAGCGCGGCGAGCGCGTCCTCGGCGAACGGCCCGTCGTCGGACTCGGCCGCCTCTTCCGCCACGACGCCGCCGTCCGTCTCGCGGCGTGCCCGAGCGAGGTCGAAGCCCAACTCCTCGAAGAGTGCGGGCTTGCCCGCGTAGTACGTCTCGCCGTCGATCTCCCCGCGGATGCCCTTCCCGGTGAGGCTCTCGAAGCCAGTCGGGTCGGGCAGGTTGCCCACGCCCGCCTCGTCGGCACGGGCGAGAATCGCTGCGGCGATGGGATGCTCACTGCGCCGCTCCAGCCCGGCGGCGCGACGGAGCAGATCGTCCTCAGTGGTGTCGCCGACCGGGACGACGTCGGTGACGGCGAGTTCGCCCTTCGTGAGCGTCCCCGTCTTGTCGAGCGCGACGGCATCGACTTCGCCCATCGCTTCGAGGTAGTTGCCGCCCTTGATCAGCACGCCGTTCTTCGCGGCGCTGGTGATCCCCGACACCACGGAGACGGGCGTCGAGATGACGAACGCGCACGGGCAGGCAATCACCAGCAGGGTGAGTCCGCGGATGAACCACGTCTGCCAGTCGCCGGCGAAGGTGAACCCGTACCCGGCCACGTCCACCGAGACGGGGTCGGCGATGACCAACGGTGGAATGGCGGCGGTCAGGATTGCCAACACGACCACGACCGGCGTGTAGTAGCCCGAGAAGCGGTCGACGAACTGCTCGGTGTCGGTCTTCTTCGCCTGTGCGCCCTGCACCATCTCGATGATGCGCGAGAGCGTCGAGTCGCCCGCCGTCGACGTGACTTCGACTTCGAGGTAGCCCTCCTCGTTGATCGCGCCCGCGTACACCTCGTCGCCGGCGGTCTTGTCGACGGGGACGCTCTCGCCGGTAATCGGCGACTGGTCGACCGCGCTCTCGCCCTCGACGACCGTGCCGTCCAACGGAATCTTGTCACCGGGACGAACGACCACGGTCTCACCCACCTCCACTTCGTCGGCGGGCACCGTGACTTCCTCGCCGTCGCGCACGACGGTGGCCTCGTCGGGCGACAGCTCCATCAGCTCGCGCAGGGAGTCCCGCGCCCTGTCCATCGCGTAATCCTCGAGCAGCTCGGCGATGCTGAACAGGACGGCCAGCGTCGCCGCCTCGACGAAGTAGCCGATACCGGTCGCCGCGATGATCGCCGTCCCCATCAGCAGGTCGATGTCGAGGCTTCGGTTCTTCGCGGAGTAGTACCCGCTGCGGACGACGGGGATGCCGCTGGCGGCGACAGCGCCGAGGAACAGGACGTCGGCGATGTGGAGCGGGTACTCGAGGACGCTCGCCACCGTGACGTTCTGCCCGGTGAGGAGGAACTCGAAGAGGAGGCCGAGCGTGACGAACGCCGCGCCGAGCCACGTCTTCTTCGCGCGAGGACTCGTCCAGACCTCCGACGGTGGCGCGATGTCGGCGCCACCGGCCGCATCCTCTGACTCATCGTGGTCGGAATCCGACTCTCTGACGACCTCGTAGCCGGCGCCTTCGATTGCGTCGACCACATCGGCCTCGCTGATGCGGTCTGAGTCGTACGTGACGTTGGCCGTACCGGTGGTCGGCTGGAGCGTGGCGTCAACGACGCCGTCGACGCGCTGGAGGCTCTTGTCGACTTTCTGGGCGCAGGACGGACAGTCCATCTCGGGGACGACGAGGCGGGCGGTCAGCTCCCGTCGCTGCCCGCCCCCGCTCGTCTCCCCCGCTGCGTCCGGATTCTCTGTCATCACCTCACAGTAGGGGCGTCAGTTCGATAAGCCTTTGTTGGAATATTCCAAACCGAGGGTCAGCGTGTTGGCGGGGGATCTTCGGGCAACCGTTCGTCGGCGATGTGCTGCTTCGCCAAGTGTTCCTCCGCCCGGCGGAGTCGGTAGGTGAGCGTCGACCGCGGCACGTCGAGATGCTCGGCCAGTTCGCCGACGTCGACTTCGCGTGGGGACTCGTAGTACCCGTGTTCGACGGCTGCCCGGAGTGCGGCCTCCTGCTCCGGCGACAGACCACTTTGCGTCTCGTCGCTTCCCCCCACCGACGAAGTCGTGTCCGCGGTTCGGAGCATCTCCATCCGGGCGCAGTCCCCGACGGCGACTTCGAGGGCGTCGAAGAACGCGGCCACGTCGCCCTCTCCGGAGTGGATGAGTCGCCACGTGTAGTGGCGGCCCTCGTGACGGGTCTCGAACAGCACGCCGTCGCCGAGGTGGTCGCTAGCGATGTGGGGGACTGAGGCGCAGGTCGGAGTGCGCTCCCAATCTGAGTAGAGGATGAGCGCGTCGTCCGTGCGGTCGAGGACGCGGGTGGTCTGTGTGGCGCCGCAGTCCTCGGTAGCCAGACAGTCGGCGTAGTAGTCGCTGGTGAGAAAGGCGTCCTCGATGGCGTCGAGTGCGTCCGGAGTGCCGGTCGCGTGGTCGACTCGCCAGAGCTGCTCCGCAGTGGCGTGCAGCGAGAGCGAGCGGACGCGGGCGTCGGGGTGGTCGGCGAGGGCGTCCGCCACCCGGTTGCACCCCGGCTCGTATTCGAGGGCGAAGACGAGTTCGCGCATACCCACGCGTAGAGGGCGGCTGGATATAACACGTGGGCTCGGTGCTGCCATCGTGTCGACTGGAGTCAGATCACGTCGTCGGGGTCGTGTTCCTCCTGCATTCGCTGGGCCTCGGCGGCGTACTGCTCCTGCAGATCGGCATCGTCGACCGAGCCGAGATTGTCCGGGTCGGCGTCGACGGCGGCCGTCGTGTCGCGGACGTCGGTGAAGGAAGTGAGCGCCCGTTCTTTCCGGAAGTATCGTTCACCGTCTGGGGTCGCGTAGGTCAGGATGATGAGGTTCTGCTCGTCGTCGGAGTACGTCCGCTCGACGAGCCAGACGCGGACACCGTTCGAGTCGGAATCGCTGGGCATGGCTGTTCGTTCTCTTTCGGGTCGGAAAGGGGTAGTGTTGGAAATGTGGTCGACAGTGGCTCGCTTGCTGAAAATCCCACATCTTTGTCATAGACACGACTCCCTCATCTTGTCCCGAATACAGGCGTCAGATCAAGTATCAGTACCTCACAAAGCATCCTCAGCTAGCTGTTTCTGAAGCCTGAGTTCTGTGGTGGAGCGGTTGTGCTGGGTGGTCTTGACGAGAAGATCGTCGACGAACCGACGGAGAGCTGTCGCTGTCGGCGGCGGCTGCCGCCGACGCGACAG
>NZ_RJJW01000013.1 GCF_003781945.1 Halorubrum sp. CSM-61
CGTATACACGGTCGGCAGAACCACCGACACAGGCGTCTCTCTCGGAGTGAGGGAGTCTCGGTTCGAGACCGAGAGTCGGCATAAAGGCGGCCACAGCGGTGGGGAAACACCCGTACCCATTCCGAACACGGAAGTTAAGCCCACCAGCGTACCGGGAAGTACTGGAGTGAGCGATCCTCTGGGAACCGCGGTTCGCCGCCTGCCCAATCATTCGGGAGAATACTCCCGCTTTCAGCCCACGGACGCAGCGTCCGTGGGCTGTTTTCATGTGTAGCGAGCGGTAGCGCCCTCCACACGCGACCGCTAGGCTTAAACGCTCGACTGCGGTACGTTCGATAGCGCCAAGGTGGCAGAGTCTGGTCAGACGCAGCGGCCTGCAGAGCCGCCCAACGCCGGTTCAAATCCGGCCCTTGGCTTTTTTGAACTCCGTTTCGACTGCGTCTCAGAAGTCGCCGGCGTCGAGCACTTCGTGCGGGATGTTCTCGTCGCGGAGCCGCGCGGTGTGTTTCGGTAGTTGATCGGTCGTGACCACCAACAGCACGTCCAGCCCTCGCACCGCGGCTTCGGCGACGGCGTCGGCCGTCCCGAACCGGATGTCCGGGTTCGCGTCCGCCTGCGTCGCGAGCGCGTACGCCTCGGTGCCGGCGACGGCGAGGAGGCCCTCCGACGGGCGGATATCCGAGAGTATCTCGGAGGCAACCGACGCGGCGTCCGTGACGGCCGGAACGGGGAGGACCGTGACGTAGCCGGTGTCGTAGTCGACGACGCCTTCGAAGTCCGCGACGCCGACGGCGTCGCCCGTCGCGGCGGCGGTGACGGTGACCGCCGTCGCCGTCCCGCCCGCGGGATTCGCGTGGAGGACTCCGTCGCGCATGACGAGACCGACGTCGCTCCCCTCGGAGACGTCGTCCATCGCGATCGCGGCGTCGACGTCGACGCTCCCCAGGACGTCCGAGTTGACGCGGTCGAGGTACGTCTCTAGGCTGTCGGTTCGGGAGATCAGCCAGTCGACGCCCTCCTTCGTCACTCCGTATCGTCCGCGCCCTTCCTTCTCGACGTAGCCGTGCTTCACGAGATCTCTGACGTAGTCGCTGACGGCCTGCGACGTCACGCCGATCGCGTCGGCGATCTCAGTTTGGCTCACTGCGGGTTGCCGGGCGGCGATTTCCACGAGGACTTGGTACCGGGTCGCGTCGCGCTTGCTGTCGAGAACTTCCGGTGGCGTCGCCCTCTCGGGATCCGTCATTGTTGGGGATCGGTGGTGCACAATTAAAGTACTGTTGCAGAGTCTATCCGCCAAGCGGATTCTACGGGAGACTCTACGACGTTAGTGAATATTTACTTGTATTCGATCTGTTTTGGTTGTCTCGTGTTCGGACCTACTTGCGCTCGATCGGGAACGCACCGTCAACCGTTGGCGACCGTCTACCGTCGGAACCGCGTTGTCGGGGGCTTTACTCCGCCTCGGCTTCGCGGTTCGAGAGCACGGCTTAGTAACCGTTATACACCGGGTGACCCATGCTGGAACTATGCAACGACGCGCTGTGGCCGTGTACGCCGCGCTCTTCCTTCTCGTCGCGGGCGTGGCGGGTGTGCTCACTGTGACGGCTGAGAGTCCGGAGGTCGCGTTCGAGAACCCCGACCACGAACTGTCCTCCGGTGACACGTTCGAAGTGGACGGCACGGAGTACGTTGTCGCCGAGATCTCCGAAGTCGAGGAGGGAGGAGGCGGCCACGGTGGGAGCGCCGAGACCTCGGTCGTGGCGACGATCGAACAGGGGAACGAAACGATCGAGGTCGAAGACGAGTCCACGGTAACCCTCGGTGAAACGGACTTCGTCGCGAACTTCCCCGACGGTACCTCGACGCTGACGCTGTCGTCGGACATGGATGAGTACGAGGCGCAGGTCGCGGGGATCAATCAGTTCGAGCAGTACAACTCGGGACTGACGCGCGTGCTGATTCTCTCGCTGTTCTCGGTCGTGCTCCTACTCGCGGCGGCGTTCGTCCCCTCGCGGTACTGACTCTCTCGCTGCGGTCGCTTCTCTCTTTTTTTCACGGTTTCCGTTCGGTCGCCGTTCTTGTCCCGGTTCCCTTCCGTCGTCTCGTCGCGCTCGATCGACGGCCTCGTCAGCGACCGGCAAGCTATACCGTTCGGACCCGTTACGAGGCGTATGACCGAGACCGATACCGCGGAGAAAGTCCGTCAGCTCGCCCCCCACTGGGGTGTGATGTTCGTCGTGATGTTCGTCGTGTTGGCGATCGCCGAGCGCGTCGTCGGGTCGCTCTCGTTCCTCCCGTCGATGCTCCTCGTGTTCCTCGTCGCGTTCGGCTATCCGGTCGTCGTTCGAGCGCTCGGAGTCGCCCCCCCGGTCTGGGAACGGTCCTAAGTCCTCGGCTCGACCAACCGCGTCCCGCCCCGGTTCGTCGCGATCACTCCTCGGCGGAGTTCCGGAACGGGGCGGCGAGCCGCCGGCCGTACGTGGCCGAAACGGCGCCGAGGACGAACGAGACGACCGCGGCGACCGCGATCCACAGGGTGTTCGGGTGTTCGAGTCCGGAGTGTAGCAGGATCTCCATGTCCTTCGGTTCGCGCTGTCCGGATTAAGAAGTTCGCTTCGGCGGCGACGCCGTTTCGGTGGCGGTGTTCGCACTCCGTCGAGGTCCCAGCGGGCTCCGACGTTCGGCCGGATAACACCGATGTCAGCGGGTGGCCCGGCGGTCCCTTTCGCTTTTATACGTGTTCGACTCGTTGGCAGTGGTATGAGCGACGATATCCCGGCTCCGGTCACGCCGGAGCGTCCGGACGCACCGTTCCACACCACCGGCACCGATCACATCACCGTCTGGGGGAGCAACGAGGCCGACACGATCGCGTTCTACCGCGACCTGCTCGGCATGCCGCTCGTCCTCCGTCAGCCGAACCTCGACGACCCCTCGCAGACGCACCTGTTCTTCGACACCGGCGACGGGCGCATCCTGACGTTCTTCGTGAGCGACGACCGCCCCTCGGCCCGCGGTCAGCGCGCCGGCACCGGCGCCGTTCACCACCTCTGTTTCAGCGTCGACCCCGACGAGTACGAGGACATCATGGCGGCTCTCGAGGAGGCCGGCAAGGGGTACAACGTGTTCGACCGCGGGATATTCCACTCGATCTACACCCAGGACAACAACGGCCTCGTCATTGAGCTCTCCTCGGACAAGTACGAGATCCCGGACGACCGCAAGGGCGAGGTGCTCGCGACCGCCCAGCGCATCCGCGAGGAGGACGGGGCCGACTTCGCGCAGGACCGCCACATGGAGGCCGCCTTGGAGGAGCTCGGACTGCCGGTGAACAAGTACGACCTCCCCGACGCGGACGCGGGCGTCGGCGTATGAGCCGGGGATCGCCGCACGCGGGCGACGACCCGCACGCGGGCGAGCCGCTGGTGACGGCCGGAACCCCGGTCGACTCGGCGGACGCGGCCGTCGTCCTCGTCCACGGTCGCGGCGCGACCGCGCGAAGTATCGTCGAGTTCGGGGAGCAGATCGCGGGCGACGGCGACGTCGGGCTGTCGCCGGCGGCTTCGCCGCCGGCTGCCAGAGAGACCTCCGGTCTCTCACTACTCGCCCCGCAGGCGGCCGCCAACACCTGGTACCCGAACTCCTTCCTCGCCCCCGTCGCGGACAACGAGCCCGGCCGGAGTTCCGGACTGCGGGCGGTCGGCCGAGCGGTCGCGACCGCGACGGACGCGGGGATTCCCGCCGAGCGCGTCCTTATCGGTGGCTTCTCGCAGGGCGCCTGTCTCGCGAGCGAGTTCGTCGCGCGGAACCCGACGCGGTACGGCGGGCTCGCGGTCCTGAGCGGCGGGCTCATCGGCGAGTCGATCGACCTCGACGACTACGTCTCCCACGCCGCGGCCGAGACCGACGGAGACGCCGCCGACGCGCTCGCGGGAACGCCGGCGTTCCTCGGCTGCAGCGACGTCGACCCGCACATCCCCGAGGAGCGGGTCCACGAGACCGCCGAGGTGCTGGAGGCGCTCGGCGCGGACGTTGACGAGCGGATCTACGAGGGGATGGGTCACGGGATCAACGAGGAGGAGACGGACGCCGTCGCCGCGCTGGTCGCGGACCTGGCGTAGGCCGGTACCGACCCGGCCCGTCGGACCGTTTCCGTCCGCTCGTCACGCCAGCCAGTCGTCGGGCTTCGTGTCGTAGTCGATCTCGTCGGCCGCGATCCGCTCGCGGATCTCCGGGTCGAGGTCGTGTTCGGTCACCTCGCCGCCGTCGTACTGGAAGCGAACGCCGACCTCCTCGCCCTCCGGCTCGGTGCCCCGCCGCTTGGCGCGTCGGAGCGCCTCCTCGGAGTACTCGACGCGGACCGTCGCGAGGTTCACCGGACGGCCCCACAGCTCGAAGACGCGCTTCAGGGTCTCCTTCGCCGCCGCCTCGTCGAGGGCGACCCCGTTATACCGGTGGCCCAAGAGGAGCTCCCCCCGGTTCCGGAAGTTGCCGTCGAGCACGACGACCGTCGGCTTCCCGAAGTTCGTGAACCGCAACAGGAGCTTCTTCCGCACGTCGTCGGCGTCGACGCTGGCGACGCGGTGCTGTTCGGTCGCCCGGCTGTACTCGTAGGTGAAGTAGTTCCCCTCGCGCACGAACTCGTCGGTGAGGAACGCGTCGATGAACGTCACGTCGTTGTGGCTCTCGCGGACCTCGAGCATTCGGTCCCAGCCGGCCGCACGATTGACGTCGTCGAGCGCCTCCTCGACGGTCGCGTACCGGTCGACGTCGAACATGTACCGCGCCCGCTCGGCCAGCGTCTCCCGCGAGACGTTCCGGAGGGCGCTCCGGTGTTCCGGCCGCGACAGGACGTAGTGGCGCTCGGCGAGCCCCTCGCGCGTGAGCAGCTTCCACGGGTAGCGCTCGACGTCCGGGCCGGCGTCGGGAGCGGTCTCGCCGTCGCCGTCGGTCGCCGGCCGCTCCCCGTCCCGCGCGGAGAGCGCCCGATCGACCGCCTCGGCGTCGACGCGCGGGTCGCCGTCGGCGGCGAGGTCGACGAGCTCGTCCAGCGTCGCCGGCCCCGCCCCGGCGATCGCCGGATGGGGCTCGAGCGCGTTGGCGACCTCGTCGAGGTCGATTTCGGAGTGGAAGTTCTCGGGCGTCACCCCCTCGACGCGGAGCAGCCTGTCGATCACGTCGCGCCGGGCGGCCCGCAGCTCGACGTGGGTCCACAGCTCGAACCCGAGCTTGTAGGGGTTAAGTCCGGGCGACCCGAGCACGCGGGACATGTGGTCCGCGTACGTGAGGAACTCGTCGGGGCCGGCGAACCCCTCGCCGCCCATCATAACAGATTCCCAATATGTTGCCCATCCCTCATTGAGCACCTTCGTCTGCTTCTGTCCCGCGAAGTAGTACGCCTCCTCGCGGAGCGCGTCGATGACGGTCGTCTCCCACGGCTCGCGGTCGACCGCCTTCCCGCTGTCGGGGTCGTACCGCTTCCCGTGGTCGCGGAGGAACGCGAGCACGTCCGGGCGCGGCTCCTCCGGCTCGACGCCCTCCCCTCTGGCCTCGAGCCACTCGTCGTCGAACACGTCGCGGCGCACCTCCTCGGTGAGGTCCAGATCCGCGATCCGGTCTTCGATCGCGGCGAGCGCGTCGCCGTCGGCGTCGCTCACGTCCTCGGCGATCCCCGGCCCCTCGACCGACCGGGCCGCGTCGACGGGGCTGTGCTGGTCGATCGTGTCCTCTAACGCGCTCACGGCGTCGATCAGGCGTTCGACCACGTCTCGGTCGACCCCCGAGCGGTCGGCGATCGCGGCGATCCGGTCGGCGTTGCGCTCCAGTCGCGCCGCCGCGTTCGGTCCCCCCTCGCCGCGGTCGGCGTACAGCCCGAACCACCGGTTGTTCGCGAAGAAGTCGGCGTGCGCCTCGACGTGGGTGATCACGGCCTTCTGGTCGGCGGGCGCGTTCGACTCCTGGAGGAACGCGTGGCTCGGGTCGTCGTTGTTGACGATCTCGAACGCCTTCCCGAGGCCGTGGCGGTCCTTCTTCCGCTGCCGCTCGTAGTTCATCCCCCAGCGCCAGTGGGGGTACCGCCGCTGGAAGCCGCCGTACGCGATCAGCTCGTTCATCTCGTCGTGGTCGACGACCCAGTACCGCACCGGGTACGGCTCCAGCCCGAGCCGTTCGGCGAGGTCGCGGGCCTCCGTCGCGGGCTCGTCGAGCGACGCCGCCTCGCGTTTCGCCTCGACGCGCTCGTCTCTCATCGGCGCTCACCCCCGTCGGTCCGCTCGCGCGCCGCCTCGCCGGCGGTCGCGCCGCCGCCCTCGGCCTCGGTGCTGAGGATCTCGTAGATGGCGTCGGTCACGTCGTCGGGCTCCGACACCCGCGCGACGGCGACGTCGTCGGCGTCGCCGAGCGCGTCCTCGACCTCGTCGGCGTGGCGCGCGTTCGCCGCGGCGCCGCCCGGCTGGGTCTCCACGTACGCGTGGAGGTTGGCGTCGATCGACTCCATCAGCGGGATCACCGATTCGGTCGTGTCCCTGCCGGCGTTCTCGGAGTCGCCGGCCGCGAACACGTAGCGGTTCCACTCGTCGTAGGGGTACGCTTCGAGGATCTCCGCGACCAGCTCGTAGGCGCTGGAGATCTTCGTCCCCCCGCCCGACTGGATCCCGAAGAACTCCTCGCGGTCGACCTCCCACGCCTCAGCGTCGTGGACGACGTACCGGAACTCCGCGGCGTCGTACTTCCCGGTCAGGTACCAGTCCATCGGGGTGAACACGCGCTCGACAAGCTCGCGTTTCGTCTCGCGCATCGAGCCGGAGGCGTCTCGGACGTTGACGACGACGACGTTGCGCTCGCGCTTCTCGATCACCTCCGGGTGGCGGAACCGCTCGTCCTCCCGGCGGAAGGGGACGCTGTCGAGCCCCTCCCGCCGGATCCGGTGCGTGGCGGGCTCGCGGTCGACCTCCTCGTCGAGTTCGTCGAAGCTCTCCCACCGATCCAGCGCCTCGACGGGCCCGCCGTGCTCGTCGACTGCGGTGGCGGCCGCGTCGGCGATCCACGCCCGCGAGACGGGAATCCCCTGATCACGCGCCCACGCGAAGGCGTCGTCCACGTCGGCGCCGGCGACGCGGAGTCCCTCCCGGACGTACGCCTCGTCGAAGTCGGTCGCGAGGTGGCGCTTCAGCCCGCGCTTGAAGAACTCGTCCACGTCGAGGGTGCCGCGCGGGCCGGAGCGGGCGGTGTCGGTGAAGTCGCCCTCCGTCTCCTCGACGACCCGCTTCCCCTTCGGTTCGAGGTCGAGCCCGAGCTCCTCGTCGAGCTCGCGCGCGAACTCCTCGGGGTCCATCTCGTAGTACTCGTGCTTGCCGCCCTCCTCGCCGGGGTCGCCCTCCTCGTCGCCGGGCTCGGGTTCGACCGGCTGGCCGGGCTGCGACTGCCCGCCCTGTCCCTGCCCGACGCCGCCGGCCTCCCGCCGGTCGTACTCGAACTCGGGGAGGTCGACGATCTTGACGGGGATCCGGACCCGGTCGGGGCCGGAGCCGCCCAGGTCGCCGTGGCTGATGAACTCCGAGAGGTCCTCGCGGCGCTCCTCGCCCACCTCGCGGAAGCGCTCGCGGTCCTCGGTCAGTCCCACGTCCGACCACCCCCCTTCCGGCCGCCGCGGTCGTCCCTCGGCCCGTCCGAGGCGTCCGCGTCGGGCGCGTCGCCGTCGGCGGCCAGTCCCGCCCACTCGTCGCGGACGCGCCGCATCACGGCGCGGCTCGCCAGCTCGGCCGACGCGGGGCTGTACCCGCGGTCGACGAGCCGGTCGATCGCGGCCGCCTTCACGCGCCCCGTCTCGGTGTCGGCCGGCGGGTCGGCCCACTCGGCGGGGTCTAAGTCCGGGAACCGCCGCTTCACGCCGGCGAGGTCGTTCGACTCCAGCACCGCCTTCAGCTCCGGGATCTCGGCGAGCTCGACGTCGTCGACGCTGAACGCGTCGCCGCGGTTCCGCCACGCGTACCGGGTGAGCGCGCGGATCACCCGCTCGCGCCGGAACCTCGCGACAGACTCGCTCGGGTCCGTCCCGCGGTAGTCGCTCTCGTCGAACCGGCCGAGCGTCTCCGTCTCGAACACCTTCATCGCGAGCGCGTCCGGCTCCTCCGGGCCGCGCTCGGTCTCGACCGGCTCGTCGGCGTCCCACGCGTACACGTGCTCGACGTACTCGGCCACGGTCGCCTCCGGCACGGTCTCCTCGGCGAGGACCGCGTCGACCACGTCCGCCCGCTGGCGCTCGCGCACGCGCTCGGCCACGGGCGACCGCCGGCTCTCGAACTCCGCGACCTCCGACCGCGAGAACACCGGCGCGTCGGAGAGCCCCTCGGCCATCGCGTCGAGCACGTCCGTCGGCGTGATCACCCGCTCGACCGGCAGCTCCGGGTGGCTGCGGTCGGCGTCCGCCCCCAGGAGCTCCGCGACCACGTCGCGGACGTAGGTGACCGGGAGTCCGTTCCGGCCGTCGCCGTCGCCGAACTCGACGTCGTCGACGGCGATCCGCTCCTCCTCGCCGCCCCGCTCGCGCCGGATCTCGCCGGCCTCGTACAGCTCCGCCTTCTCGACGAGGTCGATCCCCGCCGGGAGGTCGTCGGTGTCGAGCCGCGTGACGACCGCGTACAGCGCGGCCGCCCCGACCGCGTGGGGCGCGAGCTCGCGCTCCGTGACCCCGCCGTCGCCGTCGCGGACGCCGATCGTGAGCGCCGCCGCGCCGGGCTCGCTCGCGGGGTCCCGGGCCGGGTCGCCGTCGCGCTCGGCCGGGTCGTGCGGGGCGGACTCGACGCCCTCGTCGCGTTCGACCCCGTCGACCGTCGGCACGCCCCGCGGTCCGCCGACCTCGCGCCGCAGGAGCTCCGCCTCCAGCCGCCGGTTCGTGAGGTAGCGGAACTCGTGGCGGGTGAGGCGACGCTTCAGCGCCTTCAGCGGGTCCGCCCCCTCGCGCTCGGCGTGGCGGTTGAGCTCGGCGTCGAGGTCGGGGTTCGAGATGACGACGAGCTGGGTGTCTACGTCCATCCCGATCCCCTTGTCGAGCTTCACGCGCCGCTCGTCGGGGACGTTGAGGAGCCGGCGGAGGAGGTCGGCGTGCTGGCTGGCGTCCTCGACGACGGTCGCGACCCCGTTCCCCTGCGAGAGCACGCCGTCGTAGCTGAACGCCTGCGGGTTCTTCCGCCCGCGCGAGTCGAGCTCGCGGAGCATCCCGCCCATCCACGAGCCGACGAGCCGCTCCTTCGGGCTCCCGTCGTCCTCGGCGTGGAGCACGCCGATCCCCTCGCCCACGTCGACGACGTAGCTCGTCACGCGCAGGTGGTCGCGGTCGGTGATCGCCGAGAACAGGTCCCGGCGCCCCTCGTCGCGGTACGCGGACTCCAGGTGGTCGTACGCCTCGCGGCTGAACGGGTCTAGGTCCACGTCGGCCGCGATCGGGTAGTCGTCGTCGTCGACCGCCTCGGCGATCGACTCCCGGACCGCCTCCGGGAACACCGAGAGGGGGTGCGTCTGGACGGGGCTCCGGTACCACGCCCCGGCGTCGCCGCCGTCCCCGTACGAGAGCGACGCGGCGCCTCCCCCGCCCCCGCCGCCGATCCCGCCACCGGCGCCGGTGACGTTCCACTCGACGGTGTAGCGCCGCCCGGCCTCGGTCTTCGAGAACTCGCGGAGGCCGTTCACCAGACAGCGCTTGAACTCCGACTTCCCGGTGGCCGTGGGGCCGTCGATCCACACGATCGTCTCGTCGTTGCCGCGCCCCGCGGCGGCGGCCCGGAGATCGTCGACGAACGCGTTGAGCGCCGCGGTGTTGCCCAGCACGGCGTGTTCCCCGTCGTTGAACGGGTCGTCGAAGAACCGGTAGCGCTCCAGTCGCTCGCCGCGCTCGCGGACCTCGCGCGTCCCCCGCGACTCGACGGCCGCGAGCAGGTACCGCGCGCCGGAGGCGGCCGCGGTCGGGTTCTCCAACACCCGGTCGACGTACTCCTCGAGGCTCATCGGCGGGTCGTACGCCCCCCGGAGCGTCTCGTCGGCGTCGCGGACGAACGCGTCCCCGTCCGGCGTGTCGCGTTCGGTCATCTCAGTCCCCGCCGTCTTCGATCTCCGAGCGGGCGACGGCCGCGCCCGCGTACTCCAGCACCTCGGCGGCGCCGTCCTCGGAGTAGCCGCGGTCGACGAGGGCGTCGACCCACGCGCTCCGCTCCTCGTCGTCGAGGTCGGTCGCGGAGACCAGCGCCGAGAAGTTGATGTTGTGCTTCTTGTCCTCCCAGAGCTTGCGCTCCAAGGCGCGCCGGAGCCGGTCGTTCTCCCGCGGGTCGAAGCCGCGCCCCTCGCGGGCGCGCCGCGAGACCCAGTTCGACACCTCCTGCCGGAAGTCGTCCTTGCGGTCCGAGGGCACGTCGAGCTGCTCTTCGACCGCGCGCAGGAACGTCTCGTCCGGCTCGGTCTCCCTCCCCGTCAGCTCGTCGTCGACGGTGTCGTCGTCGATGTACGCCATCACGTGGTCCATGTACTTCTCGCCCTGCCGGCGGAGCTCGTCCACGTCGTACGCCAACGCGTGTCGCACGTCCTCGATGGCGCGTTCGCGGTACTCCTCGCGCACGGTCTCCAGGAGGCGCTCGTAGCGGTCGAGGTCCGACTCCGCGATCGATCCGTGGCCGCCGAGGTTCGCCTCGAAGTGGTCGAAGACGGACAGCGGCGAGAGGTAGTTGCGGTCGCGGTGGGTGGCGTCCATGATCGCCTCGGCGATCTCGTCGCCGACGAACCGGGCGGAGATGCCGTCCATCCCCTCGCCCACGTCGGCGGACTCGGCGGCGTCCTCCCGGAGCTTCCGCCGATCGATCTCCTCGTCTTCCAGCTCGCCGTTGTACACCTTCGCCTTGTCCAACAGGCCCACCGTCTCGTCGGTCGGCTCCTCTAACCGGGTGAGCACGCCGAAGAGCCCGGCCATCTCCAGGGCGTGGGGCTCGACGTGGACGTTGGGCACGTCGGCGTTGTCGAGCATCTTGCGGTAGATCTCCGCCTCGCTGTCGTACTCTAACACGTAGGGGTAGTCGATCCGCTTGGTGCGGTCGTTGAACGCCTCCATCTTCTCGTCGCCGGTCTTCTCGCGGTACTCCGGCATGTTCGTCCGGCCGACGATCACCTGATCGATGTCGATCCGGGGGTTGTTCTTCGGCTTGATCGTCGACTCTTGGGAGGCGTGGAGGAAGTCGTAGAGGAACTCCCGCTGGAGTTTGAGCAGTTCCTCGCCGGAGAACAGCCCGCGGTTCGCGTTACAGAACGCGCCGGCGTAGTCGAACGCGCGCGGGTCGGACTCGCCGTACACCGCGAGCTTCGCGTAGTTGACGTCGCCGGTGAGCTCCGTCTCGTCCTGGTTCTTCTTGTCCTTCGGCTCGAACGTCTCGATGCACTCCCGGCGGTTCTCGTCGGCGACGAGCCGGACGACCTCGACGTGCTCTTCTAAGACGCGCTCCAGGTCGTCGTCGTAGTGCGCGAGCAGCTCGTTCAGGTAGAACTCCGAGGCCGGGTCCGGGTGCTGGTCGTTCCTGAGGGTGTAAGGGGCGTCGAGCCGCTCGTTGATCTCGTCGATCACGCCCTCGCGCTGCTCGCACGGGACGAGCACGAGCGGGTCCTGATTCATCGGCGAGCGCACCGCGTCGTCGCCGGGGTCCTGGTCCTCGATCACGGAACACAGGTCGACCCAGCGGAAGGTGTACATCCGGCCGGCCTCCTCGCGGGTGTACGCCTCGAAGTACCGGCGGACCAGCCAGTCGAAGTGCGACTTGCCGGAGCCGACGGGGCCCAACAGGAGCTTGATCCGCTTTTCGGGTCCGAGGCCGCGGGCGCCGGATTTCACCTTGTTGACGAACTCGTGGATCGCCTCGTGGACCTCGCGGCCGTAGAAGACGTTCTCGCCGTCGTGAAGGGGGTCGTCCGCGGCGAGCCCGTACTCGACGACGCCGCGTTCCTCGTCGTATCGGGTGCCGTAGCGGTCGAACATGTCCGCGACGCGCTGGTGGGCGTTCCGCGCGATCCGCGGCTCCTCGTACAGCGCGTCGAGGTACCAGTCGAACGAGCGGGGTTCCCGGAGGTCGTCCGGGACGTTCGTCCGGTACTCCTCGCTGAGCCGTTCGAGCGTGTGTCGGTCTGGCATTGTATCTGGTCTCTGATTGCTCGGTCGGGCGGCGACTCGCCGCGGGCCCCTCGACGCGCGGCCGCACGGCTCTGCGTGCCTGAAACGACGGCTCATCGAGCCGCGAACGCCGCTGTCGTCGAGGACGACCCGGGACGGATCGCCGTTCGCCCGTAACCGAGGCTATATGTATGGGAGGGATTCGCACGCATAAGTGTGTCGCCCGTTGGCATCTCTCGTACTACTTCGACCGTCTTCGGTGACGCGGTTTGACTCCCCTTAGCGGCCGTGAAACTCCCGTTTCGGCGTTTCGCCCGGCCCGGATCCCCATTCCCTCGGTTCTCCATCGTTCCAGATCCCCACTCGTTCGGATCTCTGCTCGTTCGAACCTCCGCTCGTTCGGATCCCCGATCGCGGACGGAACCGGAAACGCCGCCCCCGGAGCGCAGTCTTTTGCCGGTCGCCGTCCCACGACCGGTGTGACGTTCAGCATCTGCGTTCGCGAGCGGTACACGGACGACGACGGCGGCGACCGGATCCGGTACGGCGTGGCGGTAACCACGCGCCTACCGGGGGTCGGGACGCTGTGTCCGTTCGCGTCGGCGGACGGCGCGGTGGCGACCCAGTCGCTCGTCAACGTCGAGCTGGGGCGGAAGGGAATCGAGTACCTCGCCGACGGGCTCGCGGTCGACGACGCCTTGGAGGCCCTCTTAAACGCCGACGAGGGGAAACCCCAGCGCCAGCTCCACGGCGTCGACGCCGACGGGACCTTCGCGTTCTCCGGCGAGGAGTGCAACGACTGGTACGGCCACGTCGTCGGCGAGAACTACACCGTCGCGGGCAACCTGCTGACGGGCGAGGACGTGATCGACGACACCGCGGCCGCCTACGAGTCGGCCGCCCACGGCGACGCCCCGTTGGCCGAGCGGCTGATCGACGCGCTCGCGGCGGGCCACGAGGCCGGCGGCGACAAGCGGGAGGACCTGGCGGTCCAGTCCGCGGCGCTGCTCGTGACGAACACCGAGGAGGAGGCCGACGACCCGTACTACAACGACCTCCGCGTCGACGCGAGCGAGACGCCGGTGGCCGACCTCCGCGAGACGTACGAGACGGCCAAGCGCGGCTACGAGACGGTGGTAGCGAAGTACGCGGACGACGAGGAGTAGGTCGGCGCGGGTCCTTTTAGAGGTCCAGCCGCGCGATGATCGGCAGGTGATCGGAGGGGTACCGCCCCCGGTCGTCGCGGTCCGCGAGGGTCGCGAACGCCTCGACGCCCACCTCGGACGAGACGAGCGCGTGGTCGATCCGCCGCCCGTCGATCAGGCGCGCGAAGTCGGTGAGGCTGGTCTCCGGGCCGTGTCGGAGGTCGGCGGCCGCGGCCGCGTCGCGGAGGCGGAGTCGGTCGCCGTCGGTCGGCGCCGTGTCGGACTCACCCGCCGGACCGTCGCCGACGAGGATCCGATGCGGATCGGACCCCGGCGTGCAGTTGAAGTCGCCGACGAGGGCGACGGGGGGCGTCCCGTCGGTTTCGGCTTCCTCTCCTCTCGCCGCGTCTCCCGCGATCTCCGGGAGCCGCTCGCGAAGCAACCGCGCCGATTCGCGGCGCGCCCGCGCGCTGACGTGGTCGAAGTGCGTGTTGACGACGAGGAGCGCGGCGTCGCCGTCGACCGCGCGGACCCGCGCCCACGTCGCGATCCGCGGGTAGTCCGCGTTCCAGCCGGTCGACGGCTCGCCCGGCGTCTCGGAGAGCCAGAACGTGTCGCGGTCGACGACCGTCCAGCGGTCCGTTCGGACCGCGATCGGGCACCCTTCCCCCTCACCGTCGGCCTTGCGGCCCCGACCGACGAACTCGTAGCTCGGAAGTCGCTCTCGCAGGTCGCGGCGCTGGTCGGGCAGCGGCTCCTGGAAGGCGGCGACGTCCGGGCGGTGGAAGCGGACGAGCCGACCGACGGCGTCCCGGCGATCGTGCCAGGCGTCGTGGTGGTCCCCGCGGTTGGCGTAGCGGACGTTGTAGCTCAGCACCCGAATCGCGGTCATTACCGTGGGACTCGCAGGCGAGGTGATTAAAAGACGCGGAGCGATCGCGAATACGTGTGATACAGTTTCGGCCGTTGCGGTGTGGTCGACTCGGTCGACCGTTTATAAGCGGTTGCTGGTAGATCGACGGTGAACACCTTCAAAGCCCCAGCCGGTCGGCAGTACGTGATCGGCTCCTCCGCGATGACTACCTCCAAAGCCCCAGCCGGGAGGCCGACGTACGCTCGCTGTCGTTCGAAAGGCGCGGAGCGCCTTTCGTGATGACGAGAGAGCTTCGCTCTCTCGAACCACGCGCTTCGGTCGCTCGCGGTGCTCGCTCCCTGCAGTGCTTACGTCGCCTGCGCCGGCCTCCCGGCTGCCCCTTTGAGTCCCACCCGCACCGCACAGCACCTCTCACCTCCCCAGCCTCGTCGGTGGTCCTCCGCTTCGCTCCGGACCACCGACTCCCTCGCGCGTGCTCCTCGCGGCCTGCCGGCCGCTCGGAGGCACGCGCCACCGCCTCGTTCATTTATAAATAGCCGTGGCGATCGCTGTCGTCGTTTATAAGCAAAATCCCGCTCGCGCCCGTCTACGCCGAGAACTCGTACAGCTCATCGCCGACGTGGTGGATCGACTCGACGACCTTTCCGCTGTCGCCGGCCATCTCGTCGCCGTCGACCATCGCGCGGCCGACCGCGAGCACCTTCTCGTGGGTCTCCTCGGCGACCACGACGAGGTCGCCCTCGCGGATCTCCGGGTCGGCCTCGACGATGCCGGGGCGCATCACGTCGGCGCCGTCGGAGACGAACGAGATGGCGCCCGCGTCGACCGTGACGATCCCCGTCTCCGGCTCGTAGTCGTTCGCGCCCCGCACGGTGAGGAACGGCTCGTCGTCGTCGACGTAGAACACCGCCGGCTCGCCGTCGACGAGGACGAGCTCGTAGTCCGCGTCCACGAACTCGACGAACTCGAAGGTGTCCCCGTCGATGTCGACGCCGAGGTGGTCGGCGACCGCCTCGCGGATCGCCGCGATGTCGTCGCTCCGGAGGTGGTGCCGCGATTTCACTTCCATGCGGGTCCAGTCGACCGCTCGGCCGATAAATGGACCGCTCCGTCGGTGGTTGGCGATCGAGGTACCGGCAGCGTCGGGGCTCTCACCCGATTGGACCGATCAAAACGGCCTTATGCCACCTCTCCATATCCGTTCGTATGCTCAATCCGCTCATCGCGAACATCGCGAACGTCCCCGCGATCGCTCTCGGGGCGCTCGCGACGCTGCTCGTCGTCTTCGTCAGCTCGCTGAAGGGGACGGGCTGGGAGCCCGCGACGGACATCTCGGATGAGGTTCTCGAACGCCGCGCCGCCACGGTCCCCGAGACCGAGTTCCCCGAGCCCGGAAACCGCGCCGTCGGCGGCGGCGGTGGCGGCGGTGCGATTCCCGCGGGCGGCGCGGACGGCGAGGGAGGCGAGCTGGAGGACGGCGAGTCCGGCGGCTCCGGCCCCGGCGACATCCCCGAAGACGAGGTCGAGTACTTCGAGGTCGAGTTCGTCAAGCAGGGCGAGACCGTCGAGCTCTCCAACGACGAGCCCATCCTCGATCAGGGCGAAGACGAGGGGTGGGACCTCCCGTACGCCTGCCGGCAGGGCCAGTGCGTCTCCTGTGCCGGCCGGATCGCCGACGGGCCGAGCGAGGACTTCGTCGAGCACGACAACCAGCAGATGTTAGAGGAGGCCGAGATCGACGACGGCTACACCCTGACCTGCGTCGCGTACCCCCGCGATTCGTTCTCCATCGAGACCGGCGAGGCGCCGTAGGCGTCCCGTAGATTCCCCCGCTCTCCCTCTCGCTCCGTTCCGTCCGTCGCCCGTTCGCGACACCCTTTTTCGCCTCTCGACCGAACGATCGCTATGTCCCTCATCACGGTCCTCGGCGCCGGCATCGCCGCGCTCTTCGCCGCGGTCGCGACCGCGCTCGTCTACCGCGACGCCGAGCGGGTCGGCGTCGACCTCGGGTCGCCGCGCCTGTGGGCCGCCTTCGTCCTCGTCACGTCCGGCGTCGCCGCGGTCACCGTCCTCCTCGTCCCCGACGCGCCGCTCCCTGGCGTGCTCGTGATCGCGGCGCTCGGGCCGCTCCTTTACCTCCTCGAACGCGACGACTCCATGCACGGCGACGACCCCGCGGACCCGACCCGGCTCCCCAACGACGGGGACGACCGAGACCGTCCCGAGGAGTGATCTGACTCTCTCCCGAAGGATCGACGGTGATACAGTTCCTTTCTCGTTCTCGCCGTGCTCGCAAACCGCAAGCTTCCATAGGCTCGGCCGCCAAGACGTGGCAATGAGTGACGAGAGCCTCGCGGACCGGGTCGAGGAGTGGATGGTCGGACAGATGCCGATCATCCAGATGCACGGCGGCACGAGCGTCGTGCGCGAGGCGAACGCCGAGACCGGCGAGGTCGTTGTCGAGCTCGGCGGCACCTGCTCCGGCTGCGGCATCTCGAACATCACCGCCGACAACATCCGCCGCGACCTGATCATGGACTTCGACGAGGTGGAGAACGTGACGGTGCGAACCGCCTCCTCCGGCGATCAGGGCGCCTCCACCGTCGAGGGCGGCCGCGGCGGCGAGCTGAAACACGAGACCGAGTCCGCGAACCACTTTTAAACCGATCCGGCGGCTACGGCGCGAACTGGCCGACGCGAGCGCGTCGCCGTCGTCGCCGCCTCACAGCGCCTTTTCCAGCGCCGACGCCACGCTCCGCGCCTTCTCCGCCAGCGGCTCCGGCACCTCCCCGGCGGCCTCCGCCTCCCGCAGCTCGTCGTCGTCGAGGCGTTCGACGGTCCCGTCGGGGAGCTTCACCACGTCGACGTGGAGGTCCACGTAGCGCGCGGCGTCCGGGAACAGCTCGACCGGGGTACAGACGTTGACGTAGGTCCCGCGCACCGTCCCGTCGCGCCCCCGGTACGTGGTCGGGTACCACCACCGGCCCTCCTTCAGGCTCGTCTCGGCGACGTCGCCGGCCTCGCGGGGCACGCCCAGCCCGTCGTAGGTCCCGCCGCCGGTCATCTCCCGCTCGACCGTCACCGAGCCGTCGGCGTCCACCGCGGTCACCGTCGCCTCGCCCAGCGTGATCAGCCGCCCGTCGGGCTTGCCGTGTTCGAGCCGGAGCGCGTCGCCCTCGGCCGGCCCGAACGCGTCGGTCACGACCCCGAACGGGAACGCGGCGTCCGCGTCGGGCTCGCAGAGCGCCTCCGCGAGGTCGACCCCCGCGGACGCGTCAGCCGACCCCGCCTTCACGCGGTGGTGGCCCGGCATCGTCGCGGTCGCCTCGCGGCGGCGGTCGTCGAGTCCGAACCGGCTCTCGCGGCCGAACCACGCCCAGACGCCGGCGTTCGGTGTCGCCAGCGGCTCCTCGCGGACGAGGTCGGACCCGTCGAGGACGCCGACGCCGCCCGCCGCGTCGACGGCGGCGTCGAGCCCCTCCGCGGCCGCGACCGCCCGGTCGAGTCCGGCCTCGAGCTCCTCCGTGTCCGCGTCGACGGCGGGCGGCTTCCAGACGGCGCGCCACCCCTCCGGCGGCTCTAACCCGAGCAGGTCGAGCATCCCCGACAGCTCCCGGGCGGCCTCGTCGTTCCGTACGTCGACGCGGGTGCCGGAGCCGGGTTCGAGCGCGACGAGCCCGCCGCCCGCCCGCAACGACCCGTCCAGATCCGGGCGGCGGTCGGTCCACGGCGCCGCGGACTCGCGCACCTGCACCCGGACCGGATCGCCCGTCTCGATCCGGTCGTCGACGCTCCCGTACGGGAGGTACCCCTCGGCGGTCCTCGCGGAGCCTTCGGCGCTGTCGCCGGCGGCGCTCTCGTCTCCGCCGACGCGAAGCCGCACCACCGCACCCCCGCCGAGCGTCTCGGTCACCTCCCCGTCGAGGACGGTTCCGGGAGGGGTCGGATCGGCCCACGCCAGCGCGTCGAGTCCCGCGTCGGTCAGGAGGTCGCGGAGCGACCCCACCGCGTCCGGGTCGCCGTGCGCGCCGACGCCCTGTCTGTCCGCCGTCGTCGCGATCCGGGCGTCGGGCGGCGCGCTCTCGAACTCGGCGTCGAAGCGCCGCCGGATCGGCGGGGAGGCGTCGACGACGTCGTGGCCCGCCTCGAGCAGGACCCACGTGAGCGCCGTCGCGTAGATGCCGCGCACGCGGGCCTTCATAACTCGTCGGCGTCGCGCGCGAACCGGACGCGGTCGTGGACGGTCGCGCCGAGCGAGAGCTCGACGAGGACGGGGGTCTCGTCTCCTTCTGGGGTATCTCCCCCCGCCTCCGCCGTCCGCAACACCCGCCCGCCCTCGACCGGGACGCCCCAGCCGTCGAGCGAGAGGTAGCCGCGGAGGTCGCTCCCGTGGGTGAACAGGTCCACGTCCGCCGTCGCGTGTTCCTGGATCTCGGCCGCGCTGTGGGCCATCTCCATGTCGGAGTGGTAGGGGCCGTCCGGCGCGAAGAACTCCCGGAGGCGGTCGGCGTCCTCGTCGACCAGCTCGGCGACCCGGTCGGACGCCGTCGCGATCGCGTCCGTGCCCAGTCCCGCCTCGCGGAGGGCCCGCTGGGTCCGTGCGTCGAAGTGCATACCGCCCCTTCGGTCGCGGCGGTTTCAATACTGTCGGGTCGTCGCGTCGGCCTCGGTGACGGCTCGATCCCGAATTCTGGCCGGGCTTAAGTCGCCCCGGCCCGAAATCGGTGCCATGCCATCACGGTCAGATCCGGTCGAGTCGCGCGCCGACGACGACCGCGACCTCTACGACATCGCCACGTGGGAGGAGCGCACCTCCCTCGACGGGCTCTCGGTCGCGTTACACTGGCTCATCACCCGGTCGGCGAAGGCGTTCGTCGTCTTCGTCGCGCTCCTCGGGCTCCTCGCGATCCTCGGCTCCTTCGGGCTGGGGCTCGTCTTCGACCCGGCGGTCGCGATGCTCGTCGGGCTCTCCGCGGTCCCGGCGCTCGGGCTCGCCGCGTACGTGTACGTCTCCGACGTGACCACCGGGGAACCGCTCTCGCTGCTCGTGGCGACGTTCCTGCTGTCGATCCTGACCGCGACGTTCGCGGCGGTCCTCAACGACCTCGCGCAGCCGTACTTCCGGCCGCTGGGGTTCCCCGGGCTCGTCCTCTTCTTCTTCGTGATCGTCGGTCCGGTCGAGGAGACGGTGAAGCTGCTCGCGGTCCGGCTGTACGCGTACACCGACGACCGGTTCGACGCGGTGATCGACGGCGCGGTGTACGGCGCCATCGCCGGGCTCGGGTTCGCCGTCATCGAGAACCTGGTGTACATCGCGCAGACCGTCGATCTGGGGGAACTGTCGCTCGGTCTCGCCACGCTCGGCGCCGGCGACGGGATCGCCGCGCTGCGCGCGCTCGCCGGCCCGGGACACGTCATCTACTCCGCGTTCGCGGGGTACTACCTCGGGCTCGCCAAGTTCAACCCCGAGAACCGCGGGCCGATCGTCGTGAAGGGGCTCGTCATCGCCGCCGTGATCCACGCGCTGTACAACTCGCTCGTGGGGCCGGTGACGACGGTGCTCTCGCTGGCGACCGGGCTCCCGCAGCTCGTCTCCCTGTTCGTCTTCGTGATCGTATTCCAGGGCGCGTTCGGGTACGTCCTCTTGCGGAAGCTCCGCCGGTACCGGGACGCGTACCTCGAGACGCGGGACGCGGTCGATCCGGACGTCCAGCCCGAGATGACCGAGTTCGAAGATTGACCGGGCCCGTCGCTGGGGCGGCGTTCCGCTCGTCCTCGTCCCGGCGGCGACTCGACCTCACCCCGGCGGGGACTCCACCCGGGACCGGTCGCCCGTGCCCCCGGTGAGCGCGCTCGCGAGCGCCCCCTTCACCACCACCTCGTCGCCGAGCTCGGTGATCCGCACCTCGGGGACGTTGATGAACACCATCTCGGCGAGCTTCTCGCGGATCGGGTCGAGCACCCGCTCGGGGTTGTTGAGCGCGACCGCGCCGCCGACGCTCACGACCAGCGGGGCGTACGCGTGGATGACGTTGGCGACCCCCATCGCGTTCCAGTGGGCGACCTGCTCGATCACGTGGTCGGCGAAGGTGTCCTCGCCGGCCGCCTCGAACACGTCGATCGCGGAGAAGTCGGGGTCCTCGATCGGAAGCGAGGTCTCGATAGGGTCCTCCTCGTGGAGCTCGCGCGCGTACTTCGGGATGTTGTTGCCCGAGCAGTACCCCTCCCAGTGGCCGTCGAGCCCGCACCCGCAGGTCATGAAGCCGTGCGGGTCGACCGTCATGTGACCGACCTCGCCCGCGTTGCCGTCCCACCCCGAGAGCACGTTGCCGTCGACGGCGACGCCGGCGCCGATCCCCGAGGAGATGGTGAGGTACACCATGTCGTCGGGGTTGCGCTCGGAGTGGAACCGCTCGCCGATGACGCCGGCGATGGTGTCGTTGTGGAGGTGGACCTCGTCGGTGTCTAAGAGCTGCGAGACCGGTCCGACGAGGGGGATCCGCTCGACGGTGTCCGGGAGGTTCGCCGGTCCCTGCACGACGCCGGCGGCCAGATCGAGGGGCCCGATCGAGCCGATCCCGGCCGCGACGACCGCGGTCGGGTCGATACCGGCGTCGTCGCACGCGCCGCGGACCACGCCGAGGACGGCCTCGGTGACCGCGATCCCGTTCGGCCCGCGCGGGGTCCCTCGCGAGTCGGATCCGAGGACCGTCGCGGTCTCGTCGCCGACGACCGCTCGGACGTTGGTCGCGCCGAGGTCGACGCCCACGTAGTACATCGGATAAAACAGCGAACCGATATCACTTAAGCGGGACGCTTCAGGGGACACGCGCCGGTGCGTGTCGCCCTTTATTCCGTGTATATTCGGCGCCTAACGGCCGTAAAACGCGGACTGAGAGATTACGATGCCGAGCGCACGAACGTCACCGGACACGGCGACGAGAGGATGACCTCCTGCGCGACGCTCCCGAAGACGGCCTTCCCGGTCGGCGACCGACGGCGTCCGCCGACGACGACGCGGTCGGCGTCGACCGCCGCCGCCGCCTCGACGACCTCGTCGGCGTGGTCGCCGACGGCGCCGCGGACCGAGTGCGACACGCCGGCCTCGGTGAGCGCCTTCGAGAGCGCCCGCGTGGTCGTGTGTCGCTCGGCGACGGCGTCGGGGGTCGACCCCTCGCTCGATCCGTCGACGCCCAGCCGCGACCTGACCTCGTCGAACTCCTCGTCGGTGAACACGTGGGTCAACACGATCTCGGCGCCGGCGGGCTCGGCCATCGCGATAGCCTCCTCGGCGAGCTGTTCGGCCTCTTCCTCGTCTTCCGTTCCGACCGCTAGCATGACTGTCTCGATGCTCATACTTCCCCTTCGTCCCCCGATGGCTTAAAGTCACCGAAGATTAACTCAATATCGAATAAACTTTTACACCGATCGATCCTGACAGTCATCGGATCGATGGTACCGCCGCTGGCGACACGCAGAAATCGTCGAAAAGCGGAACCACAGAAGGCGAACTGACCGTTCAGTAGTCGGGCGCGTCGTCCTCGACTTCGCGCTTCAGCGAGTCGCGCCGGGACTTCGCGTCGCGTCCGGTCGCCTCCAGGAGGAAGTCGTTCTTGGCGTCGACCGCGTCGGCGGCGGCGTCGGCGTTCCCCTCCGCGATCACGTCCTCGGCGGGGCGCTCCTCGAAGTGGACCGCGAGCTTGTCTTTCTTGCTGCCGTACTCGGCCGCACCGGCCACGATACGGTCGAACACGGGGTTGTCGGGGTCCTCGACGACGTACAGCTCGTGACCCTGCCACTCCTCCGTGTCGGTGACCTCGCCGAAGTACTCCTCGACGGAGCCTTTCAGGTCGGGCATGCGGTCGTCCAGATGCTCGCCGCGGCGCATCTTGTACTCCTTCATGCCGCGTTCGTTCGACAGGGGGCCGTAAACCAGTTTCGTCACGGGGTCTTCGCCCGGTTCGTCGGCGGGCGGAGATTCCGGGACGGGAGAGCGCTCGGGAGAAGAGTGTCTCGCGACGGGTCGGCGCTAGACCGGTCGTTCGTCGACGTACCCGCGCTTGCACTCGGGACAGATGTCGCCCGCGCGCATGGAGTTGCCGTCGGCGGCGCGGGTCATCTCGCACTCGGGGCAGTAGTACTCCGTCGTCACGTCGGAGCCCGACGTCTCGAGGTCGGGGCTCTCGCCGCGGGTGATCCCGGCGCCCTCGTCGACCGCGCCGCCGGTCCCGGCCGCGCCGTCCGCCTCGCCCGTCGATCGCGCCGGCGCCTCGACGTACTCCGCGTCCTCGTCGTCGGTCGGCGAGTCGGCGGCCTCGGGCGTGAGCCCCCCGCCGAACTCCACCTCGCCCGTGCCGCCCTCGCCGACCTCGGCGCTGAACCCCTCGTCCTCCCCCCCGTGTTCGGGCCACGGCGTCGCCTCGCCGTCGCCGTCCTCGGACTCGTCCACGTCGGGCCACGCGCCGCGCTCGCGGTCGTCGTCGGGCTCGCCATCCTCGTCGAGGATCACGCCGTCGTCGGTCTCGGCGCGCTCCTCGTCGGCGGGCGCGTCGTTCGTCTCCGCCTCGGGATACGCCGCGTACTCGCCCTCGTCGCGTCCGAGGGTGTCGTCGTCGAGGTCGCTCCCGCGGTCCCCCTCGCCGCCCGCGCCCGACGGCCCGTCGTCGATCAGCTCCGCGCCGTCGCTCTCGGCGGGCGCGTCCGTCGCCGACTCGCCGGGCTTGCCCGGCTCCGCCTCCGCGGACCCGGCGTCGGCCGCGCCGTGGTCGGAGCCGTCGGCCGCGCCGTCGGCGCTCCCGATGTCGTCGTCGAGGATCACGGCGTCATCGCTGCCGACGTCGCCGTCGTCATCGACCCCGACCGCGGCCGCGGTCCCCGCGTCGGTCCCGACTTCGACGCCCTCGTCGACGCGGGTGCCGGGCGTCTCGCGCTCCGAACCGGCGTCGGGCCCCGTCGGCTCGTCGCCCGCGGCGGTGGCCTCGTCGGTCAGCTGCTCCATCGTCGTGACCTCGGTGTTCTCGCTGACCACCTGCGTCTCGCCGCAGCGAGCGCAGGTCTTCACCTCGGTGACGGTGGTGACGACCTCGTTCCCGTCCTCCTCGCGCTCGCGCTGTAGTTCGGGCTCGTTGAAGTCGTGCCCGAGCAGACACCTGAGTCCCATTATGCCCATCCTGCGGTGCCGAGGGTAAAAAACGCCCCGTCCGGCGTCCGACGCCCGGCAGACGAGATTCGCGTCGGGGCGCTCCCGCTCCGGCGCCGCCCGCGAGCCGCTCGGCGTCGCGTCGTCCGACGAACCGGTCGCGACGCCGGGGACCGAGCTGCCGCCCCCGACGATTCTTTGTGATTCGGTCACGTACCTCTCGATCGTCCATGCCGACCGTATCCTACCAAGGCGAAGAGATCGAGTGCGAAGAGGGGGACAATCTCCGCGACGTGCTCAAGGAGGCCGGGCTCTCGGTGTACAACGGCCGGGCCGAGCAGCTCAACTGCCGCGGAATGGGGTCGTGCGGTACCTGCGCCGTGCAGGTCGAGGGCGAGGTCAGCGAGCCCGGTAAGAAGGAGAAGGCCCGCCTGTGGGCCCCGCCGCACCACCCGAGCCACGACGTGCGCCTCGCGTGTCAGGTCCGCGTCGAGGGCGACGTCGAGGTGACGAAGGGGCGCGGGTTCTTCGGTCAGCACGTCTGAGCGATCGCTCGTCGTCGCGGGCCGCCTCGATCGGCGGCGGCGACGCTCGGTGTCGTAATAAGAACCCGCGTCGGACGTGAATCCGGGGGCGGGCAGAAGTCTCGTTGTCGCGTGTCAGAGTCGCGTTCGGCGTCAGCCGGACCGACCCACCGTATCGGATCGGCTTACTGCCGAACGACGTTGGACGCGCGCGGCCCCTTGGGCGAGGACTCGATGTCGAACTCGAGCTCCTGGCCCTCTTCGAGGTCCGGCCCTTCGACGTCTTCCATGTGGAAGAACACGTCGTCGTCAGCGTCGTCAGTCTCAATAAATCCGTAGCCGCCAGTGTCGTTGAAGAAATCAACCTTTCCGGTCGCCATTGCATCCTAACGGACGCCCCCTCGGGAGATAAGGATTGCGAGTGTACAGTTACCACGGGTGTCGCCGGACGTTTGTCGTCGAAATGTGTGGTTACCGAGACTATCGGTGGCCGTACATTCGCCTCCGGCTCGTCACGACGACCGACCTGTCGGTTCCTTCGAGTTCGAGAGCGCGACCGCCACCGGGGAGACGTTTATCTTCGGCCACCGCGATCGATCCGCCGTGTTCCGGTCGCTCCGCGAGAACGGGCCGGCGCTGCTCGTGCCGGCGGCGTGGCTCGTCGCCGCCGGGCAGACGGCCGGCATCCTCGACGCGACGCTGCGGTACTGAGGCCTCGGTGTCGTGATCGAGTATGTTGCATGCGATCGCCACACAATACCTAAGCCTCCGGCCCGTAGGATCCGCATGATCGACCTCGGGCCGGTCTACCTCGCGGTCGCGGGAGCGCTGCTGCTCGTCGCGCTGGGGTTGGGGTTCCGCGTGCTCCGCGGAATCGTCCGCGACGGGCGTGACCGGCAGCGCCGTCGGCGGGCCGGGGAGATAGAGAAGTACACGGAAGACGAGGAGTTCGGAGGAGAACCGCCGGCGGACTCCAGGGACGATCGCGGGGAGGAACGGGAGCGGGGCGAATCGGACGGCTCGAACGATCCGGCCGCGACGTGCCCTCACTGCGGGGCGGACAACGAGCCGGGCTTCAGCTACTGCCGCCGATGCGCGGCGCCGCTCCCTCCCGGCGCCTAGTTCGCGGGTTTCGCCCCTCCCTCAGCCTCGTCGTGGTCGCCCGATGTCGTCCGAAACGCGCCGACGACCTCGGTGGCGGCGTCACGTAGGCGCGCGCTCGCTCGAACCGGGGAGTCGCCGCCGAGTCCGGCGGCCGCGATCTCCTCGTCGTACGGTAGCGTCGCGATCACCGGTACGTCGAGCTTGTCGGCGACCGTCTCGGCGTTCCCTCGCGTCTTGTTGACGACCGCTCTGACCGTGTCGACGCCGAGATCGGCCGCGAGTTCCGTGATGCGCTCGGCCGTGTCGATCGAGGTTCGAGACGGTTCGACGACGACGACGAACGCGTCCACCGCCTCGGCGGTACCGCGCCCGAGATGTTCGATCCCGGCGGGCATGTCCATCACCACGTACTCTTCGGCGAGCGCACTCGACACGAGCGATCGCACGAAACTGTTCTCGGGACACATGCAACCGGTGTTCCCCGCGGCCGGCGCTCCGATCGTCAGCAGCCGCCCTTCCGGTCCGAACTCCGCCGAGTGCGTCTCCAGTACGTCTTTCACGTCCGGTGTCAGCCGAATGAGACCACCACCGGTTCCCGCCCGATCCTCGATGAGATCGCGTTCGTCCGTCACCGGACTCGGCTCCTCGACGCCCAGCGATGTCGCGAGGTTCATGTCCGGGTCGGCGTCGATGGCCGTGGTTTCGTGCCCGTTAGCCAGCCGTTGGGCGACTGCGGCCGCCACCGTCGATTTTCCGACGCCGCCTTTCCCCGTGATCGCGATCCGAACCGTTCCGTCCGTGTCGACGGTCGCATCCGGCTCGGTGACTCGGCCGTCATGGTCTTTTCGGTGGTCGTGACCGTGAGTATGCTCGTGGTCTTCTCGGTGGTCCTGACCGTGGCTACCGTTCGATCCGTCGTGGCTGTTCCCGTCTCCGTGGCGTCCGCACGCGTCGCACATGGCGGATCAGGCCTCCTCGAACAGGGCCGTCCGGCGGTCGTCGAGCGCGCTCGCGATAGCGTCGGCGGCCGCCTTCGGGTCCTCCTCTTGGATCGCGAACCCTCCGGTGATGTCTTTTAAATCCTCGGTCATGATCCGCGTGACTTCCTCGCTGTGGTCCATGTGGAGCGTGGGTGCGGTGTGCAGCGGTAACCCCAGCGCGAGCGCCCACGTGCCGATGCTGACCGCCTTTTCGGCGATAAGCTCTGGAGCGCTCGCGACGACCGGGAGTTCCCGGGTCGGCACTCCGGCGTCTTCCGAGATCGCGCGGACGACGTTCCCGATCCGGGAGTTGTCGACGCACGATCCCATGTGCCAGACCGGCGGCAGCGGTCCGTCGAGTCCGGCCGCTTCGCCAAGGTCGTTCAGGACCGCCGCCAGTCCGTCGCCCGCGAGTTCGTCGGTCATCGCCGGATCGAGATACCCGTTCTGGGCCGTAATGTGGCCGATACAACCGGTCACCACCGGAAGCACGTTCTCGGCGAGCAGCTCCTCGATCAGGATCTCGGTCATGTCCGCGGTGCGCATCTTGGGGTTCGGACAACCGACGATCCCCACGATTCCGTTGAGGTCACCGGCCTCCATCGCGTCGACGAGCGGGCGCGACGGGTTCTCGGGATTCGCCGACTCGAGCACGTTCAACACGAAATCGTCCGAGACCCCGACCATCGCGTCCGTCGTCCGGTCCGGAATCTCGACGGTGTAGTCCTGTCGGCTGTGGCGGTCGCCGAACGCCGCGATGCCCCGACGGACGATCTCCTCTGCGTCCTCCGCCGCGGTCTCCGGATCGAAGGAGACGTGTTCGGCTCCCGGGATCCGGACGTAGTCGACGGTCGTGATGAGCCGCGTGTGATGACACTCGACGACGTCGCCGATCCCCGGCCAGATACACTGGATGTCCGCGACCATCGCGTCGAGCGCCCCCGTCGTGACCGCGAGTTCCGCCTGACTGCTGTGGGCGGCCAACGGTACCTTCTGTCGCTCGGCCAGCTCGTTGCCCGTACAGCAGATCCCCACGATGTTGATCCCGTCTGCGCCGGCCTCGATCGCCTCGTCTTCAAGCTCGTTCGCGTGCTTGACCACCATCTCGCTGAGGACCGGTGAGTGGCCGTGGACGGCGATGTTGACGGCGTCCTCTCTCAACGTCCCGAGGTCGGCCTCCGTCTGGACCGGCTGTGGCGTTCCGAACACGACGTCCTGCAGGTCGGTTCCCATCGTCAGCCCGGCGTATCCGTCGGTGAGACCCGCCTCGACCGCACCGGTCAAGAGGTGTTTCGGGTCCGCGTCGTTCCCCTGTGTCGTCCGATGCATGGCCCGCGCGACCTCCTTGTCCGCGCTCGGGAGCGGCTCGATCCCCTGCTTGGCGAGGTACTCGCGCTGCTCGTCCGGCATCCGGTCGAGCCAATTCAGCGTCTCTCCACCCTCCTGAAAGTCCTCGATCGCCGCCTCGGCGACCTGCTCGGCGACCGCGCTGACGTCCCCCTCCGCGTCGAGACCGAGATCCGCCGCGATCGTCCGAAGCTTCTCGGGGTCGGCGATGTCGTACGCCGACAGCTCGCCGTCGGCGATCTCCGCGAGTACCGTCGCGATCTCTCGGGCGTGATCCGCGTGGCTCGCCGCCCCGGACGCGATCTCCCGGTAGACGTTCCGTGCCGCTACGGTCCCCGGCGTCGCTCCGCAGACGCCGCGCTCCATGCCGTGTGCCCCGTCGCTGACGCGGCACGGGCCCATATAACAGATGCGACAACAGCTCCCACCGACGCCGAACGGGCACTGCGGCTGGCTCTCTTCGAGGCGCTCCTCGGGCAGTTCTGGTGTCGTCGGTTCGTCGTCTTCGGATGTGGCCATCGTTGTGGTGTGTAACACGTCGTTCGAGGCCAATACTCCCGCGCGCGACCGCTCGCCGCTCCGCGGTCAGCTGTCGTCGATCCCGTCGGTGACTCGCGCGCTCGTCTCGTTTCGGCCCGCCGATCCGATACCGACCCCCGCGAGGAAAGTCAACAGGCTCGGCACGACGATCCACCAAATATCCGGGTGTTCGAGGCCCGTGTGGAGTACAATATCGAGCATACACCGTTTGCTACGGCCTCGTTCGCAGAGAGACTAGTCCTTCATAATCGTCCGGTTTAAAACCGATTCCTCGCTCCCCTCGAGCTCGCGACTCGTCTGATCACCCCGTCTGGGCGTCGTCGCTTCCGGATCCGAATTCGGACTCCGGGCACGTGTACCACCACGCCCACAGCAGCAACACGCCCTGCAACGGGAGCCGCGCCCACGCCGCCGCCCGGGCGACCCCCGAGAGGCGGTCGGGAGCGAGCTCTGCCGCCACGCCGTCGGTCGCCATGTACACGTTCGCGGGGAAGACGGCGCCGAGCAGCGCCATGATCCCCCACGCCGACCCGCGTCGCGTCCGATCGCAGGCGACCCCGAGGCCCAACCCGACCTCCGCGATCCCGGAGAGGTACACGAGGGCGCGCGGTCTCGGGAGCCCGGGCGGGACGACCCGCGCGAACGCCTTCGGCGCGAGGAAGTGCGCGATCCCCGCGATCACGTAGGCCGCGCTCATCGCGTAGCGAAGCGGGCGTTTCCGACCGGCGAGCGGTCCGACCGGGTCGCCGTCTGACTCCGTCTCGTCGCTCATCCGCGACGGTAGCCGCGCACGGCTATTGAGCGTTCCCCCGAGCGCATGACCCGACGGCGATCCCCCTACCCCTTCGATCGAACACCGCCGCGATCAGGGCAGCTCAAGCTCCGCCGTGACTCCCGCGTGGTCGGACGGCCACCGCCCCTCGACGCGAGCGGTCCGATCGTTCCCGATGCGTTCGGCCCCGAGCGCTTTCACATCGCCCCGCGTGAACACGTGATCGATCCGCCGGTTCAGCGTCGATTCCTCGTTGGTGAGCGACGGTCGCTGACAGCACGTGTGGCCGCTCTCGTCCGGATTCGCCGCGGCGTACGCGTCGGTGTAGCGCCGCGTCAACACGTCGTACGCCCGGGCGGTGGGCGTGTTCGGGCCGCTGTTGAAGTCCCCGACGAGGACGGTCGGCGGGTCCCGAAACCGCGCCGCCAGCTCCGCCGCTTGAACGCGTTGGAGAACGGGGACGCCGGGCGGAGACAGGTGGGTGTTGACGAACGTGAACGCGCCCTCCACGGTCGTCGAACAGTACCCGCGCCCGATGCCGAACTCCCTGCCTCCCGTGTAGTACGCCCCCGCGTCGGCCCCGCTCGTTTCCACTCCCTCGCGGGCGAGGATCACGTCGCGGTTCGAGAACCGAACCCGATCGAGCGGCGAGTCGTCCGCGACCGAAAACTCGGCGTCGAACGTCTCGACGGCGGCGCGCTCGCCGTACGACAGCCCCTTCGACTCGAGTTCCTCCAGGAAGGTCTGCAGATAATCGCGCGTCGTCGCCTCGCCGCCCCGTTCCTCGAAACGGGCGACCTCCTGAAGCCCGATCGCGTCCGGCTCGACGTCGGCGACCCGATCCGCCAACGCCCCGGCACGCAGGTCGAAACGGCTCTCGAGGGCGTTTCGGTAGATGCGTTCGGTCGTCCTCTCGAACTCGGCCTCCGTCTCCGCTTCCAGTGCCGGCGCGAGCGCCGCTCCCAGAAAGAGGTTCTGGGTCAGCACGCTCACAGTCTCGGGTGAACGAGCGGCCACGCCGCCCGTCACACAGAGGCTACCGCCGGCAACCGCTACGCCCGATTTCAGCACCGCTCGACGGGAGGCCGAACCAGACGCGACGGGTCGTGGAGTCATCGTTCACTATCGGTATCGGCCTCTCGCTAAGGTTACAAACCACTTAGCGAGCCGAACGCGAGGCGGTCCTCGCGAACTCACGTCCCCGTTCGCGGGGTCGCCACGCCGAACACGGCGGTTACCGCGCGTTCCCTCCACCCCTCTCCCTGACGCTATCGCCCGGTAATCGTCGCTTATCGGTTCCTCCCGTTCCCACCGAAGAGAGCGAAGCGGGGGCGTACCGGACGGCGTCCTGATCGGGAGTGGTCCGTGCCCAGAGCGATTAGGCTTCCGAGGAACTACTGGCGCCGTCGGTTTCGTCCGCCGCCTTCTCGTCGCCTTCCACCATCTCCTCTACTACCTCCTCGCCTGATTCTTCAGTCTTGTCGGACGCCTTCTCACCGGCTTCTTCAGTCTTCTCCGATGCTTTTTCACCGGCCTCTTCGGCCTTGTCGGACGCCTTCTTCCCGGTCTCTTCGGCCTTGTCAGACGCCTTCCCGCCCGCTTCCTCCGCCCGATCCGCCGCCTTCTCGCCGGCCTCTTGGACCGCTTCGCTGGCCCGCTCCGAGCCCTCCTCGATCCGTTCGGAGGCGGCCTCGCTCCCCGCTTCGATGCTCTCTGCGGCCTGGTGGATCCGGTTGGCCGTCATGTCTTTGACGCCCCTGACGACCTCGTCCGGCTTCTTGGAGTTCCGGGACCAGTAGGCGAACCCGAGCGCCCCCGCTCCCAACAGCAAGAGCTTTTTCAGTCTCATCCCTCCCGACCGTTTCGCGGGCCTGATCTCGATGATCCTGTCGTTCGACGAGAGGGCGTCAGCGATCGCTTCCGTCACCGGATCGCCTTCCTCGGACTCGTCCTCTTCGAGGCGGTCTTCGAGCTCCGACCGTTTCCTCATCAACTGGTCTTTGAGTGAGCGTTTCATCGTGATCGAGTGGTACCGCGTTCGGTTGCGTTCGAGCACGGTCGCGCCACCGTGAACCGCGATTCGGATAGCGTTACGCTCGTAATCTGGTCTCTCATCGGCCACACGTTGACCGCGTTCGCGTATTGTTATGCCCCCGTACGGCGTCGTTAGGTCTCACTGAATCCGTCTGGCAGAGAACGAGTCCCGTGTCGGCCCTCCCGGCGACGACCCCCGATTGTGAAATTGGGACCGACTCCTGCTCGCATCGGCCGGGAGCGGTTCAACCGTTCGCTGCTCACGGCTTCGCCGTTCCCCGTCGAGGGCTCTCTCCGATCGCCCTCGCGCCGCTCAGGTGTTCAGAATATGCCGCCTCCTCGATTTGAACTCCGGAAGACGATCGCGCTCACTCCGTTCGCGCGCTGCGACTCGCCTGCTCAAATCGACTCGGCGTCGTTTTCTCGACGGTTCGCTACGCTCACCGTCTCGAAATATGCCGCCTCCCCGATTTGAACGGGGGACAGCTCGATCTTCAGTCGAGTGCTCTCCCAGTCTGAGCTAAGGCGGCTCGCACTCGGACCAACGCCGATTCGAGACAAAAGGATTTCGAAAGGCGGCGGACCGATCGGCGAGTCGCGTCGGCCTCGCGGTCGTCCGCGCGCCGGTTCCGCTCGCCCCGCCTCGAACCCGATCGAGGTCGCCACCGCCCCCCGAATCCGCTTTTCCACTTCAAAGCACTGTTCGTTTCGATCGCTTACTTGAAAGCAACGGCCGTTGATCCGATCAACTCCGTTCAAGTCGCCCGAAATCGGTTCAATTCAACGCCACGGTTTCCGGTTTTTACTACCCTTCCGCCACATCGACCGGATGCGATGACCCGACACACTCGACGTTCGGTCGTGAAGCTCGCAGGCGCATCGGTCGCGGCCGCCGCGGTCCCCGGCGTCGCGTCGGCGGACGAGGAGTCGGCCTCGGACTGGACCGTCGCGAAGACCCCGGTCGACGAGAGCCTCCACGACGTCCGGTACACCGCCACGAACCCGCACGCTGTCGGCGCGGGCGGCGTGCTGATCGAGCGGACGGCGGCCGGCTGGGAGACCGCGTTCCGCGGCGGCGTCTCCGGCAACGGAAACGGCCTCCGCGGCGCCGGGGTCACCGACGACGGCGAGCGCCTCTGGATGGTCGGCAACAGCGGCGCCGTCGGTGAGTACGACGTGACGACCGGGAACCTGGTCGACCGGTCGCAGCCGGACGACGCCTCCAACCAGTTCAACTCCGTCGCGGTCACCGGCCCCGCGGGCGACGCGGACGTGTACGTGGTCGACGACTCCGGACTGGTGTACTACAGCTTCGAGAACGGCGAGGAGGGCACCTGGAACTACCTCACGCCCGGCTCCGGCGCCGGCATCCCCGCCGTCGACTTCCACGGCGCCCGCGCGGGGACCCTGATCGACACGAACGGGACGGTGTTCGCTACCGACGACGGCACCACGTGGGAGCCGTTCGGCGTCGAGGACGCGGACACCACCTTCGCCGGACTCGACGCCGACGCCCCCGACGACGTGACCGTGGTCGGCGGCGGCTCGCTCTACGCCTACGACGGCGTCGAGTGGCGGTCCGACCGGATCGCCGAGGCCGGCCTCAAGGACGTGATCACGGGCGACGCCGGCGGCGTCGCCGTCGGTGGGAGCGGCACCGTCGTCGAGCGCGAGGGCGGGGACTGGAGCGTCGTCGACACGCCCTCTGGCCAGAACCTCCGCGCCGTCGCGGCGTTCGACGGCGACCGCGACTACGTCGTCGGCGCCAGCGGGACGGTGCTAGAGCGGTAAGGTCCTTTTTCGGTGCTGATTCTTTGGAAAATAGCCGAGACGGCATGTCCATTTATATTGGCCTCAAATTTTCTAATAGGTAATTCTCTGAAAAATTAATCCGGCTATCCTCTTTTTCGGGCGGCTCTATCCGAAGCGAGATGGAGCTCTCAAACGAATCATCTGACACGAGATACCACTCCTCTTTTTCATGATTCTTGAACGAGTAGTACTCGGCATCGTTGCCGTTTGCATTGAACCGGAGTAGCCCTTCCTCAATCCACGCCGGTTCGACGCGGACTCGAAAAGTCGACTCCTCACAATACACCGTTGCCGTCTTTTCCCCGTCGCATTCTACTCGGTCGTACGCCATTTGGCCTTCTTCCAGTCTACTGATGAACTGTGTCAGCTCCGGCGTTTGATCTGTCGGTGAACTCCCGACAACTTCTGGGGGCCAGTTGTTCTCAAACGTGTACTCACCGGCCGGATTCGATCTTGTGTTTCGGGTACCTTTGTTGTCTACCCGGAACGAGATCGATTCATTAAATTCGTCAGAATGTACGGACAGTAGATCACCTAAGTCCTCACAATATATGAGATGGTACTCCGCGGATTCGCTCGGCGTGAACCTGACTCGACCGTTCACGATCCATCCGGTCTCGACTCCAATCTGATGTGTTTCACCGTCTGTGTCCACAAACAATAGATTCCGGCTGTCCTCTTTGGTCGGATCGACGTATACGGAGCCCCCTACACTCTCAAGCGCGCCGATAGCCGCGGAGACCGCTGCCTCACGTCTGTTGTGGTTACTTGGTGGCCACTGCTGGTCGAGACGATAGTCCCCGGCCCAATTGATCTGGTTAGTTTTCTGGGTGGGCGGATCGACACGCAAGTGCATCGAGGTGCCAACCTCCCCCGAATCGACAAGATAAGTCTCTCCTGTCTCGTCGCAGTGTACGAGGAAACAGTCGACATCGTCACCGTACTGCTTGTAGACGTGGCCAGACGAGTTCGTATGCTGACTTACTCCCTTGAATCGGACGACCCCCTCTTTCAATCGCCCCGTTTTGACCTGTGCACGCAACAGCCCGCCGTCCGGTGTTTCCAAGACGAGATCGTATCGTTCGTTGTCGCCTACCGGTGTTGATACGCTAATATCTCGTTTCTTTAACTCCGTGATGACAATTTGCTCGGTGAGATCGCCTCGCCTGTGTGACTCCATATCTGTCGTGATTCGGTATCCGGTTTGGGAGTCATGACACTTACATTTGTATATTTACAAATCTTTTGATCGAACAGCGTCAAACAGTTACCAGACAGGAGTGTACACGGGCTATGGCACGAACACGTGCTCTGCTTACCGAGACCGAGCGTGAACACCTCCGATCGGAGACCACTGGTTCGGACCAGTATCAGGCCGTGTCACGAATCCGAAACCGGATTCACGAAGAACTCCAAACTGACGTAGAGGTTCTCAGACAACACCACCCGGATCTTCATGCAGAACTGGAACAGATCGTCTGTACCGGGCAAGAATAACGGATGGGGCCGCTGAGAGTCGAACTCAGGTCCACTGCACCCAAGGCAGCGAGGATACCACTACCCCACGGCCCCGCACCCATACGTACCCGCATCGTCCGGTAAAGCGTTTCGTTGCGCGGACGCGGGACCCCTCCGGTTTCCCGTCCGCGCCTCACTCCTCGTCGTCGCGCAGTTCGAGGTCGGCGACGATCTGGTAGGGGTCGGTCCCCTTCCGGATCGCGTCGAGCATGAAGAACGCCTCGTCGGGCGCGAGGAAGTGTCTCGTGATCCCCCGACCGAGGGGCGTCGGATCGAAGCCGTCGATGAACTCCCACTCCAGCAGCTTCCCGATCGCGTGTTTCGTCGGTACCTCGCCGATCATCCGGTCGTTGAGTCGCTTGGCCTTCTTACCCGAGACGACGACGTTTGCCAGCGTCTCCTCGACCGCGGCGGTCTCGTCGTAGTGGGTCGCCACGTCCTCCATCTCGCCTTTGAGCAGCGTAAAGGCGACCTCGTCTTCGGTGCGGTCCATGGAGTTGTGGTAGACGCCGTCGGGCTCGACGAGGAGGTACACCCGGCCGCGGTCGTGGTAGTCCGGCCGGCCGGCCCGGCCGAGCATCTGGGAGAACTCCTGGACGGAGAGCCACTCGATCCCCATCGCCAGCGAGTCGAAGATCACCTGCGAGGCGGGGAAGTCGACGCCGGCCGCGAGCGCCGCGGTCGTGACGACCGCCGAGAGGTCCTGGTTCCCGAACTGGCGTTCGACCGTCTTCCGGCGCTTGTAGTCGAGGCCGGCGTGGTACGGCGCGGAGTCGTACCGGAGCTTCCGGCTGATCTCGTGGCAGCGCCGCCGGGAGTTCGTGAAGATGATCGTCTGCCCGCGGTACCCCTTCGAGGACTTCGTGTCGAACTCGCGTTTGACGAGCTTGTCGGCTATCTGGGCCTTCTCGCGGCTGTCCGCGAAGGTGACGTGGCGTTCGATGGGGACGGGACGCTCCTCGTACTCGATCAGCGTCGCCCGGAGCTTCTCGGCGAGCCACTCGGGGTTCCCGACGGTCGCGGAGAGGTAGACGAACTGCGTGCCGTCGTAGCCCTCGTGGGTCGCCATCCGCTCTTCGCTGTAGTACTTCAGTCGGGAGATGAGCCCGTCGAGCCGGTGGCCGCGCTCGCCCTCCTTCAGGGTGTGGACCTCGTCGATGACCACCGTCCCCACGTCGCCCAGGTCCTTGCCGGTCCGGAGCGCGTGGTCGATCCCCTCGTAGGTGCCGACGATCACGTCCGCGTTCGGGTCGAAGCGGTTGCCGTCGTCGTTCACCCGCGAGGAGCCGACCCGGATCGAGACGTTCAGCAGGTCGCCGTAGCGGTCCTCGAAGTCCTCGTGCTTCTGGTTGGCGAGCGCGACGAGCGGGACCAAGAAGAGGAGCTTGCCGTCCCCCTTCAGCGCCCGGTCGATCCCCGTCAGCTCGCCGACGAGGGTCTTCCCGGTCGCGGTCGCGCTCACGACGAGCTGGTCGTTCCCCTCGAGCAGGCCGTTCCGCACCGAGAGGCTCTGGACCGGGAGCAGCTCCTCGAAGCGGCCCTGGAGGTGCGCGGACAGATCGGGGTGGAGGTCCAGGTCCTCGGTCCGGACCGGCGAGATGTCGTCGACGTTCGCGGAGACCTCGTCGTACTTCGTGAGGTCGGGGTCGAGCCCGCCCTGCAGGAGGTTGACGATCCGGTCTAAGTCGCCCGACTCGTAGAGCAGTTCTTCGAGGCGCTCCTCGGCGGCGCCCGTGAACTCGCCTTTGTACGACAGCTCCCGCTCTAACTCCCGGCGGGCGCAGTCCCGGCAGATCAGCTCGCCGTTGTGCTCGATCGCGCTCTCGCTCGTGATGGGACCGTACCGCCCGTCGCTCGCGCAGCGCCGGCAGGTCCGGACCGCCGTCGCCTCCAACTGGTAGCCGTCGAGCATTGCCTTCAGCCGCGTCCGGTTCTCCGGCGAGGTCTGCTCGGAGATCCGGATCCGGCCGGCCGCGCGGGCGAGGTCGACGAACTCGTCGGGTTGACGGGGCTGGTCCTCGCCGTCGCGGATCACCCGGAACTTGCCCGGTCGCGGGCCCGCGGAGGTCTCCTTGAGTTCGAGCCGCCCGCGGAGCACGCGGTTGCCGTCGCGGTTCGCGACGACGGTGTAGTCGCTCCGCGCCTCGTGGAGGAACAGCGTCTCGACCTCGGCCAACTGCTGTGACACTGCGGTTCGGTACGCGAGCGAGGTATTTCAGGTGTTCGGCTCGGGACTCGAAACCGGTGCCGTGCGCGCGTCGCCGCGGCTACGCGTCGCGATCGCGCGGAAAAAGAACCCGCCTCGAACGGACGGGAAACCGATCGTCTCTACGAGACGAGCAGCGTCTCGCCGCGGTCGACCGTGATCCGGCACGGCGGCGAGAGCTTGTTGTACGCGCGGCGGAACGCCTCCTTCACGACGGGCGCCTGGTCGACGTCGCAGTACGCCGTGAAGACGACGTCGTCCTTGTCGAGCCGCGCGGCGGTCCCGACCGGCTTGCCGAACGCCTGTCGCATCCCGTCGGAGACGCGGTCCGCGCCGGCGCCGGTCGCCTGCTTGTTCTCCCGGATGACCTGGTGGGGGAACTTGCGGAGGGTCATCTTGTAGTTGCCCTCGCCGAGCTCCTTGATGAGGTGGCGATTCGCCGAGAGGCGCGCGCTCTCGAGCGAGCCGTGTCGGATCTGGAGCTCCTCCTCGACGCGGAGGCTGATCTGGACGGGGTAGTCGTCCGGCTCCGCGGAGAGGTCGCCCATGTTGTGCTGGGCGATCTTCGATCCGGGGATACCCGTGATGTATTCGCGGCGGGTGTACGACGGCTTATCGATCGTCCGATACATAGAGGCGGGTTTATCAGACATGGCTACTTGTCCGATGTAGCCGGTGCAGCGGCGATAAAGCCTTCGATAGCGAGGCGTCACCGTCGGATGCTTCGAGACCTGTGCGGGCCCGCAACCGGATCGCGGCGCGTGTTGACATGCCCCCGTATCGCGCCCTCGGACCGGGTCGCGCCGCTCGATCACTCCCCCGGCGTCGGTTCGAGCGCGACGTGGTCGAACCCGCGCTCCGCGAGCCGCTCGGCGGCCCGGTCGGTGATCGAGGGCGCGACGAGGACGCCGCGAACGGTGGAGGTGTCGTCGCGGTCCGCGGCGGAGTCGTCGCCGTCGCGCTCCTCCACCCCCAACTCCTCTCTGAGCGCCCGCACGTACCGGGCGAGCTGGCCGACCGCGTCCGGGCCGACCCGCCGCCGTTTCAGTTCGACGACGACCGGGGTGCCGTCGGCGTCGACGCCGAACACGTCCATCGGTCCGGCGCTGGAGGGACGCTCGACCTCGCGGGGTTCGAACCCCGGCTCGACGAGTTCGGGCCGTTCTAGGATCCGGGTCCGGAGATCCTCCTCGCTCCCGTGGAGCGTGAGGTCGCGCCCGCCCGTGACCGACATCGCGGAGAGGTGGTGCACGTCCGAAAAGCGGACCGTCAGCGTCTCGTCGGGGTTGGTTCGTGTCGAGCGCACGCGAAGCCGTCCCCCGCGTACCGCGGCGCGGTGTTCGGACCCCGGGGGCTGCCAGTTGACGGGCTGACGCCCCTCGTCGGTGTGGACGAGGGCGGCGCCGTCGGGCTTCAACACGAGCAGTCGGTCGCCGTCGCCGAGGTCGGAGGCGGCGCGGCCCTCGTAGCTGACGGTACAGCGACCGAAGACGCTTATCAGGTCGCCGCGCTCGAAGGCGTCCTCCAGCTCCCAGAGGGCCTCGCGGTGGCTCGGGTCGTGGACGCTAGTGACTGTCACTACTGCGTGTAGGGGGTTGCGGCTCAAAAAGGGCGCGAGGGAGAGGTTTGTGAGGGTGGTCGGTCGTAAGTCGTCGTTGGCGATGGCGCGCTGTACGAAATCGGCGTCTCTGTCGATCGCTTATAAATGGCTACCGACGGATCGACGGCGGACACTTCCAAAGCCCCAGTCGTTGAGGCGGGCGCACGCTCGCTGCGGTCCTCAGTCGGTCGCTACCGCTCCCTCCTTGCGGTCCTTGCGTCCCCTGCGCCCGCCTCAACGACTGCCCCTTTGAGTCCCACCCGCAACTGCACAGCACCTCACGCCTCCCCAGCCTCGTCGGTCGCCTGCGGCGACCGACTCCCTCGCACCGGCGTCGCCGGCGGCTTCGCCGCCGGCTGCCAGAGGGACCTTCGGTCCCTCGCGGCTCGCGGCCCAGAGGACCGCTCGCCGGGGCGCGCCATTTATACTCAATAGCTCTCAATCTCGACGTCCAGTCGTTCGAAGTCCTCGACGTTTCGGGTCAGTACCGGTTCGTCGACGACTTCGGCAGTGGCGGCGATGATCACGTCGCCGTCGCCCACAGGCGTCCCTTCGTTCTGTAGCTCACCCGCGAGCCGCCCGGCCTTCCGCATGACGGCGGTGTCGGCCGGATGGATCGGCTTCGAGGCGAGGATGTCTTCGACCGTTTGACGCTCGCTCTCTGACTCGGTCGCTCGGGCGATACCGTAGTACAGTTCGAACAGCGTCATCGAGGAGATGCGCTGCTGGACGAGTTCCGTCTCCAACTCCCGAGCCTTTTTGACGGCGTCCTCGTCTCCGTTCATCAAATCGATGAGGAACGAGGTGTCAAGCAGCACGCTACGCCTCTCGAAGCCGGTCGGCGGTGTCCTCTAGCTCAGCGGCGCGTCGATCACGTCGTTCCTCGACAGCTTCGCGGAGCGCGTCGGCTTCGTCGTCGCTCAGAACCCCCGCGAGTTCCAGCAGCGATCGCTCGCCGGCGAGCCGGAGAACGACGTCGGAGAACGTCTCATCGTCCCGCTTGTGAGCCGCGAGCCGATCGTATGCCTCCTCGGAGAGGCGGATGCTCTTCGACATGTGCATACGGTTGTATGCAGACTCACAAAGGCCTTTCTCAGGGGTCGTCGCTGACCCGCTTTATGTCCCGTGCTCCCAGCTGTCCATGTACTCGCGCTGCTCGTCGCTGAGGTCGTCGTACGCGACGCCCTCGGCGGTGAGCTTGATGTCCGCGACCTCGCGGTCGAGCTCGTCGGGCACGTCGTGGACGCCGGGCTCGTAGCTCTCGCCGTTTTCGGCGAGTTCGCGCACGACGACCGCCTGCACGCCGAAGCTCTGGTCCATCACTTCGACCGGGTGGCCGAGGGCGATGGGGGCGGCGAGGTTGACGAGCCGCCCCTCGGCGATCACGTTCAGGACGCGGCCGTCGGCCATCTCGAAGCCCTCGACGCCGTCGCGGACCTCGTAGCGGTCCACGGCCAGCTCGTCGAGGTCGTCGAGGTTCACTTCGACGTCGAAGTGGCCGGCGTTCGCGAGGAGCACGCCGTCCCCCATCTCCTCGAAGTGCTCGCGGGTGATCACGTCGCGGTTGCCGGTCGTCGTAATGAACACGTCGCCCTTCTTCGCGGCCTCGACCATCGGCAGCACCTCGTACCCCTCCATGTGCGCTTCGAGGGCCTTCCGGGGGTCGACCTCGCAGACGATGACGTTCGCGTTCTGGCCCGAGGCCTTCTTGGCGACGCCCTTCCCGCACTGGCCGTACCCGCCGACGACGACGTTCTTGCCGGCCCACGAGAGGTTCGTCGTCATCGCGATGGTCGCGAGCGACGACTCGCCCGTGCCGTGGACGTTGTCGAACAGCTGCTTCATCGGCGTGTCGTTCACGGCGAAGACGGGGTAGTGGAGCTCGCCGTCGGCGTCCATCGCGCGCAGGCGGTCGACGCCGGTGGTCGTCTCCTCGGCGCCGCCGACGATGGAGTCGATCAGGTCGGGGTACTCCTCGTGGACGAGCTTCACCATGTCCATCCCGTCGTCGACGGTGATGGTCGGCCCGTGGGCGATACAGGCGTGCATCGCGTCGTAGTACCCCTCGTCGTCGACGCCCCGGACCGCGTAGGAGGTGATCGACTCGTGGGTGTCTAAGGCGGCTGACACGTCGTCGTGGGTCGAAAGCGGGTTACACCCGGTGATCGCGACCTCGGCGCCGCCCTCGGCGAGCAGTTCGACGAGGTTCGCCGTCTTCGCCTCGACGTGCATCGCCATCGCGATCGTCTCGCCGGCGAGCGGCTGCTCGTCGACGAACTCCTCGCGGAGGGCGTTCAGAATCGGCATGTGCTGGAGCGCCCAGTCCATCTTCCGGCGTCCCTCCTCGCGGGCCGTTTCGAGGTCCGAGAGGTGCTGTGACACCGGCGGATACGAAGTCTCGCTCATACGATGCGGTTCGCTCACGGCGCACTAAACCCTGCCGACACCGAGTGAGTCCGGAAAAAGAGCCGTCAGCGATCGCGCATCGGACCGACGCGGGACGCGCCGTCAGTTGTTGGGGCCGTTGCCCTGTCCGTTACCCGGGCCGTTCCCGGCGTTGCCGTCGTCGTCATCGTCGTCATCGTCGTCATCGTCGTCATCGTCATCTTCGTCGTTTTCGTCGGCGTCGTCCTCCGCCGCGTCGTCGGAGTCGTCACCGTCCGGACCGGCGTCGCTCGGCGGTCCGCGGGTGTCGTCGTCGCTCTCGTTCGCGTCGTCACCGTCGTCACCGTTCGGTCCGGCGTGGTCCGGCGGGCCCTGCTCGCTGCCGTTCCCGTTGCCCGCGTGGTCGGGGGCGTTCCCGGGACCGTCGCTGGCGTTGCCCGCGTCGCTTCCGTTACCCGCGTCGTCCGGGCCGCCGGGGCCGCCCGCGTGGTCGGGGGCGTTCCCGGGGTTGTTCTCCGTCACGAAGTCCGAGACGGCGGCACCGATACCGCCCTCGCGGTCCTCGAGGCGGTCGATGAAGTCCTGCACGAGCTGGCCGAAGGGCTGGTCCTCGGCCTCACCGTCCTCTTCACCCAGATCGACCGTCGTCGAGACGGAGTCGTTCTCGTCGGTCGCCGTCACGTCGACCGTGACGTTATCCTCGGCTGCGGGGAGGGTGACAGTGCCGTTCTCGTCGGTCTCGTAGCTGCCCTCGCCGGCGTAGGTGGCGTTCTGTCCGTCGGCGGTCGTCACGTCCACCGAGGCGTTCTCCGCGGCCTCACCGTCGTCGGTGACGGTCACGACGGGCTCCCCGCTGGCGTTCTCGACATCGATCGCGAGCCCCGCGGGGGCCACGAGGTCCACCGTCGTCGAGACGGAGTCGTTGTCGTACTCCGCGGTCACGTCGACCGTCACGTCCTCCTCGGCCGCGTCGAGGGTGACGGTGCCGTTCTCGTCGGTCTCGTAGTCGCCCGCGCCGACGTAGGTGTCGTTCTGGCTGTCGGCCGCGGTGACGTTCACCGAGGCGTTCTCGACCGCGGTGTCGTTGTCCGTCACCGTCACGACCGGCTCGCCGTCGGTGTTCGACACGTCGAGCTCGAGGCCGTCAGGGGCCTCGAGGTCGGCCGTCTGAGTGACGGTGTCGTTCTCGTACTCAACGGTCAGGTTCACCGTCACGTCCTCCTCGGGGGCGGGGAGGTCGACGGTTCCGTTCGCGTCCGTCACGTACTCGTCCGACCCCGCGTACGACTCGTTGGCGGAGTCGACGACGCTCACGTCGACGGTGGCGTTCTCGACCGCGGTGTCGTTCTCGGTCACCGTGACCGTCGATGTCCCGTCCGCGTCTTTGTCGACGGCCACGCCGAGGTGTCCGTCGGCGGCCGCGACGCCGGTCATCGCGCCGAGCGCGACGACCGCGATCAACAGCAGACCAATCGTGCGTTTGCTCATGTCCACTCGGGCCCTGGCACCGTTACCCTATAAAAAGGGAACTCCGTTAAGCCGGTTTAAATCGGATTGTATCCGGGTTTCCGGTCCTGAATCGACCGTTCGGCTGTTTTGCCGGATCGAGCGGTTACTCGAGGGACTCCGTCCCTCGCTGGACGCGGTGAGCGCTCGGAGAGCGCGAACCGCGAGGCTGGGGAGGTGTGAGGTGCTGTGCGGAGTGGAACTCAACGCCCACCCGGAAGGGTTTGAGGCCGAGTTCATGGACAAGCCCCATCACCAGAAGTCTGTGACTTCTGGTTAGCAGCCAGAACTCGAAGAGTTCTGGCGACACCCTCCACGAGCGAACCCGTCAGGGTGAGCGAAGTAGGGTGGGGTAGTTGATCCGCTCTATCTAGGTTTTTGCATCTCTAGCGCCAAGAAGACACGAGCGATTATGGAAACACCCCAGACAGCCGACGGCGACTCGACAGAGACGGACAGGTTCCGTACGGCCCGAGAGCGGTTCGACCGCGTCGATCGCGAGATAACGCGGCAGATGAACCGACTCGGGATCCCGGCGCTACGGGTCGCGCTCGGGATCGTCTTCGTCTGGTTCGGCGGCCTGAAGGTGATCGGCGGGAGCCCGGCCGCGGACCTCGTCGCGGCGACGGTGTACGTGGTGCCGGCGGAGCTGTTCGTCCCGATTTTGGGTGTCTGGGAGGTGCTCATCGGGCTGTGTCTGCTGTACCGACCGCTGATCCGGGTCGGTATCCTGCTCCTGTTCCTCCAGATGCCGGGGACGTTCCTCCCGATCGTGTTGCTGCCGGAGGTCGTGTTCGTCACGTTCCCCCACGAGCTGACCGTCGAGGGGCAGTACATCATCAAGAACCTCGTCATTATCGGGGCGGCGATCGTCGTCGGCGGGACCGTCCGCGAGGGCGAGGGGAAACCGGAGTAGCGCCCCGGGAAACCTTGATGGGTCGCGGCGACGACCTCTCGCGTATGTCCGAAGACTGCGTCTTCTGTTCGATCGTCGACGGCGACATCCCGGCTCGAACCGTCCACGAGACCGACGACGTGCTGGCGTTCCTCGACGCCAACCCGCTCGCGCGCGGGCACACGCTCGTGATCCCGAAGTCGCACGCCCAACACGTCGGGGACCTCGACGACGACCTCGCGAGCGACCTCTTCGCGGCCGTGACGGAGCTCGCGCCGCGCGTCCAGTCGACCGTCGGCGCCGACGGCGCGAACGTCGGCATCAACGACGGCGAGGCGGCCGGCCAGGAGGTCCCGCACGTCCACGTCCACATCATCCCGCGGTTCGAGGGGGACGGCGGCGCGCCCCTCCACGCCGTCGGCGGCGAGCGGCCCGAGCTCTCCGACGACGAGCTGGACGCGGTGGCCAAGGCGATCGCCGAGTGAGCGGTCGATCCGGGCGGTCGATCCGAGCGGTCGCTCACGGCGCCGACCGGCGGTCGAACGCCCGCCGGTCCGTCACCCCCGTCCCCCGGCCAGTCGGTCGGCCTCCGGAAGCGTGCGGAGCCACAGCATCGCGCCGGTTCCCACGAGCGGGCCGACGACGAGCGGGGCGAAGGCCCACCGCCAGCCGGCGGCGTCCCGCACGAGGGGGACCAGCTGGATCGAAGCGATGGTGATGAGGAAGCCGACGGCGGTCTGCAGGGTCAGCGCGGAGCCGACGTAGCTCTCGTCGGCGAGTTCGGAGACGGCGGCGGAGAACTGCGCGGAGTCGGCCACGATGAAGAATCCCCAGACGAGGACGAACGGGACGACCACGAGCGGCGGCGAACCGAAGACGACGCCCGCGAGCAGACAGGCGGTCCCCGAGACGCCCATGGACAGGCTGGTGACGGCGGACCGACCCCAGCGGTCGGCCGCGGATCCGGCCAGCCACGCGCCGACGCCGCCGATAGCGATGGTCGCGAACGCCAGCAGCGCGGCGCGGCCGTCGGCGTCGGCCATCCCGCCGACCTCGAAGCTCGCGGCGATATAGAACGGGATCCACGTCCAGACCGCGTACAGCTCCCACATGTGACCGAAGTAGCCGGTGTTCGCGAGGACGACGCCGCGGTCGGTGACGATCCGCCGGATCGCGCCGGGATCGAACGGCGCCGTCTCCGGCTGGTGTGGCCCGTCCTCGTACGCGAGGACGAGCGCGCCGCCGAGCGCCGCCAGCGCGGCCGTGCCGTACAGGACCGCGTCGGGGCGACCGATCCAGCCGACCGCCCGGAGGAGGTGCGGCGAGGCCGATCCGACCGTCAGCGCGCCGACCAGAACGCCGATGGCGAGCCCTCGGCCCCCGTCGAACCACGACGCCATCATCTTCATGCCGGTGGGATACACCCCCGCGAGCGCGACGCCCGTCAGGAATCGCAGGGCGATCGCGGGCGGACCGCTGGCGACGAGCGCCGCGATGGCCGCCGTCCCCGCCGCGCCGAGCAGGGCGGAGCCGGCGAACAGGTACCGCGGCGGAACCACGTCGGCGATCGTCAGCGACGCCGACGCGAGGGCTCCCGCGACGAAGCCGAGCTGGACCGCGTTGGTCAGCCAGGCCGTCTCGGCCGCGGAGAGTCCCCACGCCGCGGCCAACTCCGGCCCGACGGCCGTGCCGCTGAACCAGAGCGTCATCGCGAACAGCTCCGCGACGCCGACGAGCGCGAGCGCGCGCCACTTTCCGTCTGCGATAGCGGCCATGTATCAATCCGTTATTAATAAATATGATATAAATATTGTGTCGAGCGCTGAAGCGATCCGCGACGCTTAACAATCGACTCCAGTGAGCGGAGCCATGCACACCAGAACGCTCGCGCTCGTCGGGGCGACCGGCGGTGCGGGGACGACGCGAACCGCGGTCGAACTGGCGGCGCTCGGCGCGCGCGACGGTCGCGACGTGGCGGTCGTCGACGCCGCGTTCACGACGCAGGGGCTCTCCGAGTACGTCACCGGCCGGATCGGAACCGACCTCACGACCCTGATAACCGACGAGACCGGCGCGTCGCTGTCGGCGGCGACGTACCCGATCGTCGCGGGAGGCGGACGCGCCGGGAACGTCGGGAACGCCGGGGACCCCGGCGGAAGAGACGGCGATGCCCCGGACCTCCCGGGCCGCGCCGACGCGCTCCCGGCCCGCGCCCCCTTCGAGCGCGCCGCGCGGGCGAAGACCGCGGAGGCGGCCCGGAAGCTCGAACGGCGGATCGACGAGGCCGCGACGGGCTACGACGCCGTGATCGTCGACGCCGCGCCGGTCGGCTCGAACGAGGCGGTCGCGGGGGTCACCGCCGCGGACCGGACGGCGGCGGTGTACCCGGCGACGACGCACGGGCGCGACGCCCTCCAGCGGCTCCGCGGCCGCGTCGCCGACGTAGGGGGCGGGGTGGACCGGTCGATCGCGGTGGCGCGGGGCGTCGGAGCGGACGGGACCGTCGGAGGCGACGCGGAGGGCGACGCCGACGTTCGCCTCCCGCCGACCGATCCCGCGGTCGCGAGCGCGCCGACGGCGGCGACGAGGGACGGAGAATACGCGCGTGCCGTCGCGGCGGCGTTCGAAGACGCCTTCGACGCGACCGTCGATATCGAGTTCGAGGAGCCCGGGCTAGTCGATCGGCTGACGCCCTGAGTGGAGGCGAGGAGAGGCGAGAAGTGGAGAGAGGGCGAAGCGAGCGGAGAGCGCGCCCGGCGCTCAGCGGAGACCGTCGGGCGACCCGAGCGCGCCGCCGAGCGCGTCGCCGTCGCTTCCGGCGGGTCCGGCCGATCCCGCGGAGCCGCCGCCGAGCGGGGCGGAACCGGCCACGTGGGCGTCGACCGCCTCGACGATCTCCGACGGCGGGTCGTGGGTCTCGACGTACGTCGCCAGCGCGAAGTCCGCCTCGTCTCCGCCCGCGAGCGCGACGGCCTCGCTGCGCGCGATCCGGCCGTCCAGCCAGTCGCGGACCACCTCTCGGCGAGTCGGCGCGAGCGGACAGACGCCCTCGACGCCGCAGCGGTGGAGGGCCTTCGCGCCCGTCATCGGCGTCACGCCGGCCTCGCGGGCGGCGTCGCCGACGCTCCGTCCGGCGGTGTAGGCGTCGACGAGCGTCGCCGTCGCCTCCGGCGTGCACGGGAGGTCGTCCGCGTGCTCCGCGAGCCGATCGACGAGCGGGGTCTCCGTGTCGTCCGCGACGGCGACACCCCGGTCGCGCTGGCTCGCGGTCACTTCGAGGCCGTCCGCGATCTCCGACAGCGTCATGCGAACCGATGGTTCGCTCGGAGGGTTAAAACCACCGTACTGCGGCGGGGTAAGTCGGGATATCACCGATCGGTTACCGGTCGGTTCGAGCGCGCCGTTCCGGCCGATCCGCCCCGAATTCTCCCGGGTTTAAGTAAGGCATCGGGCCCGAGTTCGACGTGTGATGAGTGAGGCACGCTCGACCCAGACCCGTTCGCCCCGCACCGAGACCGACGACGCCGCGACCGCGAGCCGCGCCGGCACCACTGACCGCGCCGCGACCGTCGACACCGGCGAGACTGCCACCGCCGACCGCGCCGCGACGACCGGCGCTGACGAGACCGACCGCGCCGCGACGACCGGCGCGGACGAAACCGCGGACGCCGGCGAGACCGCCGCCCGCGAGACCTGCCCCGAATGCGGCGGTCGGACGCGCGTCGACGCCGCGGAGCGCGTCTGTGCCGACTGCGGGCTCGTCGTCGAGTCCGACCGGATCGACCACGGCCCCGAGTGGCGGTCGTTCGACGACGACGACACGAACCCCAAGCGCACCGGCGCCCCGTTGACGCGCTCGCGACACGACCGCGGACTCTCGACCGAGATCGGCCGGTCGACGAAGGTCAAGGGGCGCAAGCGGCGGCGGCTCGCCCGGATGCGCACCCAGCACAACCGCGCGCAGATCTCGACGAAGCGCGACCGCAACAAGGTGTACGCGTACACCGAGATCCGGCGGCTGACCGGCGTCCTGGAGCTCCCCGACAGCGTCCGCGACACCGCCTGCACGCTGTTCGACTCGGCGCAGGACGAGAGCCTGCTCCGCGGCCGGTCGCTGGAGGGGTTCGCGGCCGCCTGCCTGTACGTCGCCTGCCGCACCGCGGACGTGGCCCGCACCGTCGGCGAGATCTGCGCCGAGGCGAAGGCGACGGAAGAGGAGCATCAAGCGGCCTTCGACGCGATGAACCGCGAGCTCGGGCTGCCGATCGCGCCGACCGGCCCGGCCGAGTACCTCCCGCGGTTCGCGAGCGACCTCGGCTGCGGCGCCGACGTGGAGCGCCGCGCCGGCGAACTGGCCGAGCGCGCCGTCGAGGAGGGGATCGCGAACGGCCGCAACCCGGTCGGCGTCGCCGCCGCCTGCCTGTACACCGCGGCCCGCGAGCTGGACGCCGAGTGCACCCAGCGGGAGGCCGCCGACGTCGCCGACGTGACGCCCGTGACCGTCCGGAGAACGTACGTGGACCTGACCGCCGAGTGAGCCGGGACGGAGCCCCGACTGCGAAGTGATCGAAGGGACAGTCGTCTTCTGTGCCGCGAGTCGAGATCCGCCGAAAGCGCGAGCTATCGGTCTATCGATCGCGCCGTTCGGCGACGCTGGGGACCGATGTGTCCATACGTCCGTTCCATCCGGCGATCGCTTAAAAGGTGCGTCGAGGTCGTCGGTCGGGGGCGGCGACGACTCCGGACCGCTTCCGAGCCCTCGATACCGATCACGTGGCATGGGGACCCATCGCACGAAAACCGTTAAGCCCGGCTGTCGCCTACGAGCGGACATGAGCGCTGACCGGTCCGCCCTCCGGCGGGCCATCGAGCGCGGCGAACGGGACGGCGGAGAAATCGAGTTCAAGGAGCGCCTGACTCGCGAGGTCCACCTGGCGGAGGGCCGGATGGAGTCGCTCGTGGCCCAGCTCCGCCACCGCGTGCTCTCCGGCGACGGCGAGGCCACCTACGTCCTCGGCGTCACCGACGACGGCGGGCTGGCCGGAATCGCCCCCGACGCCTTCTCCGAGACGATGGACGTGCTCTCGCTTCTGGCCGACGAGGCGGACGCCCACATCGCCGACGTGGAGACGTGGAGCGCCGGCTCCGCCGGCGCGTCGCCCGGCGTCGCGAGCGACCGAACGGAGTCCGGTGACGGCGACGGGAGTACGGGAGGGCTCGTCGGCCTCGCTACCCTCCGCGACGGCGGGATGTTCGAGACCGACGACGACCACCTCGTTATCGGCACGGCCGGCCACGTCGACCACGGGAAGTCGACGCTCGTCGGCACCCTCGTCACCGGCCGGGCCGACGACGGGCAGGGCGGCACGCGCGGCTTCCTCGACGTGCAGCCCCACGAGGTCGAACGCGGGCTCTCCGCCGACCTGTCGTACGCCGTCTACGGCTTCGACGAGGACGGCGACGAGCCGGTCCGGATGGACAACCCGCACCGCAAGTCCGACCGCGCGCGGATCGTCGAGGAGGCGGACCGGCTGGTCTCGTTCGTCGACACCGTCGGCCACGAGCCGTGGCTCCGGACGACGATCCGCGGGCTCGTCGGCCAGAAGCTCGACTACGGGCTCCTCGTCGTCGCCGCCGACGACGGGCCGACGAAGACGACCCGCGAGCACCTCGGCATCCTGCTGGCGACCGAGCTCCCGACGGTCGTCGCGATCACGAAGGCGGACGCCGTGAGCGACGAGCGGCTCGCCGAGGCCGAGCGCGAGGTCGAGTCGATGCTCCGGGACGTCGGCCAGACCCCCCTCCTCGTCGACCGCCACGGGATCGACACGGCGGTCGCGGAGGCCGGCGACGGCGTCGTTCCCCTGCTCCGCACCAGCGCGGTGGCGAAGGAGGGGATCGACTCGCTCGACAGGCTCTTCGAGACGCTCCCGAAGCGGGCGACGCCGGAGCGCGCGGAGTTCCGGATGTACGTCGACCGGAGCTACAAGGTGACCGGCGTCGGCGCGGTCGCGTCCGGCACGGTCAACTCCGGTACCGTGGAGGCCGGCGACGAGCTCCTCTTGGGACCGATGGCCGACGGCTCCTTCCGCGAGGTGGAGGTCAGGTCGATCGAGATGCACTACCACCGGGTCGACAAGGCGACCGCCGGCCGGATCGTCGGTATCGCGCTGAAGGGCGTCGACGAGGCGGAGATCGAGCGCGGGATGGCGCTGGTCCCCCGCGGGAGCGACCCCCGACCGGTCCGGGAGTTCGAGGCCGAGGTGATGGTGCTGAACCACCCGACGCGGATACGGGAGGGGTACGAGCCGGTCGTCCACGTCGAGACCGTCTCGGAGGCGGCCGTCTTCTCGCCCGAGGGCGGGCGGCTCCTCCCCGGAGACACCGGGCGGACGACGGTCCGGTTCAAGTTCCGCCCGTACCTGATCGAGGAGGGCCAGCGGTTCGTCTTCCGAGAGGGGTCGAGCAAGGGGGTCGGAACCGTGCGGGCGATCGGGGAGGTCGACGGAGAAGCGAACGATGAGGGCGACGGGACCGACGATCGCACGGAGTGACGCGGCCGGTCAGGCGTCGCCGTCGTCGGTACCGTCGCCGACGGTGACCGTGCTCGTGGCGGCGTCCTCGTTCGGGGGCGCGACGAGCGGCTCGAACTCCTCGTACCGGAAGCGGCCGAGGATCTCCCCGGAGATGGTCTTGAAGTGACTGTACAGCGCGCCCTCGTCGAGGGCGGACTGCGTCATCCCCTCCGACGTCGTCATGTCGTACTTACACGGAACGAAGATCGACCGCTCCTCCTCCGGGTCGATGAGCTCGATGGCGACGTACATCACCCCGTCGATGGCGTCACCGTACACGAGGTACTCGGTGTACGCCTCCTCGTCGTACGCCTCGACGAACGCGTCGGCGTAGTTGTTCGGGACCACGTGCATCAGCCCGAACCGGTCGTGCTCTTTCATGTCCCTGCTTACCGTGTCTGTGTGGGGGACCATGACGACGGTCGCCTCCCAGCCGTCCTCGCGGCGGTCCTCGGCGAGCATGTCGGTCTCTTCGAGCGTCTGCTCCCACGCGGCGATGTGTTCCTCGCCGTACCGCTGTCGCTGACGGGCGAAGGCGTCTTCCTCGGGGTCCATTGTTGTCTGCGACTGGTCGCGGGAGAAGGATAACTCTTTTCGACCCGTTCAGGCGACGCCGAACGCCGTCTCCATCAGCAGCGATCCCGCGAGCGTCGCGACGCCGGCGAGGAACACCTTCCCGGCGACCCGGACCCGCTCCGGCGGGGCCGGAAGCCGGATCCACCGGAGCGGCGGGACCGCGCGGACGAGCCCCTCGAGGCGCGTGCCGCGCGCACTCACCGCCGGCCCGTCGAGGTCGTCGACGGAAGCGGGCCACAGCCGTACCGTGGCGTAGCCGACGAGGAGCCAGCCGGCGACGAACGCCAACATCTTCCCCCGGACGAATCCACCGCCGGTCGCGAGCCCGAGCGCCAGCGCGCCGAGGGTCACGACGCTCGCGAGCGCCAACGCGTACGCGAACGCGTCGGCCCACGCGCGAGCGCGCTTCGAGAGCCGCCGGGGAACGTCCATGGCTAGCTGCGGTCGTCGATCACGGTCGCCGTCTCCCGGTACCGCTCGTCGTGGCGGTGACAGTAGCTCAGGCGGCCGCTGTCGCTCACCTCGTAGTACTCGGGTTCGACGGGCTCGTCGCCGCCGTCCGGGTCGACGCCGTCACAGACGCTCCCGAACTCGGCGTTGAGCCGGTCGAGCGCCTCCCGCTCCTCGTGGTCGCCCGCGGCGTCGGTGATCTCGGAGAGGACGCGATCGACCTCGTCCGGCACCGCGAGGTCGCCGAACAGCTCGTCGTACGTCTCGTCGATCGTGGCGAACCGGGTCTCCAGACCGAACCGCTCGCGGACGCGCTCCCGGATCGACCGGTCGGCGCGCATGCGCTCGCGGATGATCTCGCGGAGCCCGTTGATCCCCTCCCAGACCTCGTCGTCGAGGTTCTCGTGCTCGTCGGGGCGGATGCGGACCGGACAGCGCGTGCTGAACGGACAGCCCGTCGGCGGGTACCGCGGGTTCGGCGGCGTCCCGTGGAGCGTGATCCGGTCGCGGCTCGCGGTGGGGTCCGGCTTCGGGATCGCCGAGAGGAGCGCGTGGGTGTACGGGTTCGCGGGGTCGGTGAACAGCTCCTCGGTCGGACCGATCTCCATGATGTTGCCGAGGTACATCACCGCGACCCGGTCGCAGATGTGCCGGACGACGGAGAGGTCGTGCGCGATGAACAGGTACGTGAGATCGAACTCCTCCTGGAGGTCCTCCAGGAGGTTGATGATCTCGGCCTGCACCGAGACGTCGAGCGCGCTCACCGGCTCGTCGAGCACGATGAACTCGGGGTTCAACGCGAGCGTCCGCGCGATGCCGATCCGCTGGCGCTGCCCGCCCGAGAACTGGTGCGGGTACCGGTAGTAGTGCTCGGGCGAGAGCCCGACCTCGTCCAGCAGGGACTTGACGCGCTCCCGGCGGTCGGCGGGCGTCTTCCAGTCGTGGACGTCGAGCGGCTCTCGGACGATCTCGCCGATCGTCATCCGGTCGTTCAGGCTGGAGTCCGGGTCCTGAAACACCATCTGTGCGTTCCGACGCCACTCGTAGAGCTGGTCGCCGCGCAGCGACGTGATGTCGGTGCCGTCGAACAGCACCTCGCCGTCGGTCGCCTCTTCGAGCCGGATGAGCGTCCGACCGAGGGTGGTCTTCCCGCAGCCGGACTCTCCGACGAGCCCGAGGGTCTCTCCCCGCCGGATGTCGAAGCTGACGCCGTCGACCGCCTTGACCGGACGGTCGTCCAACAGGCCGCCCCCCTCGTAGTACGTCTTCAGGTCCCGCACCTTCACCATCGTGTCGGGCGCGGGTCTCCCCTCGTCGCCCGGCGTCGTCGGAGCTGTGTGTCGACTCATTCTCGATCACCTCGTCGGTTCCGCTCCCGATGACGCGCGACGGCCTCCTCCGTCGGGACGCCTTCGGGGTACAGCAGGCACGCGGCCGTGTGGTCGTCCGTCTCCTCGTCGACCGGCGTCGGGACCGGATGGACCGAATCGCACTCGTCGAACGCCTTCGGGCACCGAGGCGCGAACCGACAGTACGTCGCCGGCTCGTTCGGCGTCGGAACGCTGCCGTCGATCGTCGACAGCCGCTCGCCGAGCTGCCCGCCCGGGATCGAGCTGAGGAGCCCGTTCGTGTACGGGTGTTTCGGGTCCGCGAACAGCGGTTCCACGTCGGCGGACTCGACTATCTCGCCGGCGTACATCACGTTGACCCGGTCGGAGACGTCGGCGATCACGCCCATGTCGTGGGTGATGAACATCACCGCCACGTCCCGCGACTCCTGGATCTCCGAGAGCAGGTCCAGGATCTGGGCCTGTATCGTCACGTCGAGCGCGGTGGTCGGCTCGTCGCAGATCAGCATGTCGGGCTCGCACGCCAGCGCCATCGCGATGACGGCGCGCTGGCGCATCCCGCCCGAGAACTGGTGCGGGTACTCGTTGACCCGCCGGCGGGCGTCCGGGATCCCGACCGCTTCGAGCAGCTCCGCGGCCTCCTGCGTGGCCGCCTTCCCGGAGAGCCCCTGGTGGAGCTCCAGCGCCTCCTCGATCTGGTTGCCGACCGTGTAGACGGGGTTGAGGCTGGTCAGCGGGTCCTGGAACACCATCGCGATCCGGCCGCCGCGCATCTTGCGCTGGGCCTCGCCGGAGAGGCGGGTGATCTCGACGAACCCGTCGCGGATCGACTCCGGCGAGCCGGCGTCGCCGTCGAGGACGAAGACGCACTCGTCGCCGTCCGTGATCCCGACCTCGTCGGTGTACCCGGCCGCGGCCACGTCGACCACCGGCACGTCGCCGGGCTCCGCGTAGCCGAACTCCTCGGGGGTCGCGTCGGTCTCACCGAACACCTCGGCGGGGTCGTACCTCGCGTCGAGCGCCTCGACCGCGACCGTCCGCTTCGAGAACGTGCGGGCGAACTCGCGGACCGCGTCGAGGTCGCGGTAGCGGACGCTGCTCCCCCGGAGCACGCGCCCGGGCGACTCGATCAGCCCCATCAGCGAGCGGGCCGTGACGCTCTTTCCGCTCCCGCTCTCGCCGACGATGCCGACCGTCTGGCCGGAGTCGATCGAAAAGTCGATCCCGTCGACGGCGCGGATCGTCTCCTTGTCGGTGAAGAAGGCGGTCTGGAGGTTCCGGACGTCGATGAGCGGGTCGTCGTCCCGAGCCCCGTCGGCCGTCCCGGTCGCGGACGCGGACCGCTCCTCGGCGGCCATCACGCACCACCTCCGGTGGCGGCGGCCTCGCTCTCGTCCACGTCGGCCTCCGGATCGATCGCGTCGCGGATCGCGTCACCGAGCGCGTTGAACGCGATGACCACTAAGACGATCGCGATGCCGGGAATGGTCGCGACGTGCCAAGAGTCGGTGGCGACGTACGACTGCCCGCCGTCGATGAGCCGCCCCCACTCGGGGGTCGGCGGGTTGATTCCCAGTCCGAGGAAGGTCAGCGCCGCGGTCGAGATGATCACGGCGCCGATCAGAAGCGATCCGTAGATCAGGATGTAGCCGGCGATGTAGGGTGCCATGTGTTTTCGCATCGTCTGTAAGGGCGTCTGTCCGTAGCTCTTCGCGGCGTCGACCCACTCCTGTTCGGACACCTGTAACGAGGGGCCGCGGATGGAACGCCACATCCCCGGCCAGTAGGCGAACGCGAAGATGAGCGCCAACAGGAGTCCGCCGTCGAGGGGTTGCGCGATCGGGTGGTTCGCCTCTTGGAAGACGACCGAGACGAGCATGATGAGGAGCAGCGCCGGGACGGCCTGAATGGTGTCGCTCGCCATCACCGTCACGATGTCGGTGACTCCCTTGTAGTACGAGGAGAGGAGCGAGAGGACGACCGCGATGAGCGCGCCGAGCCCGATCGCCGTCAACCCGATGACGAGCGAGGTCCGGGCGCCGTACGAGAGATGCGTCATCATGTCCTGGCCTCGGTTCGTCGTCCCCAGCGGTGCCCACCTGTCGTAGTCGTCGTAGCTCATCGGTCCGATCGTGTTCTGGCCGTCGGAGCGGCTCTGGAGGTTCGCGAACACGTGCGTGGTCGAGGTGACCTCGCCGTCCTCGGAGAGGTACTGGAACTCGTGGGAGTTCGGCTCGTAGATGTTGTGCTGCGCCTCGACCGGACTCACCGCCGGCGCCCACAGCGCCATCACGACGAACAGGAAGACGATCGCGAAGCCGAACAGCCCCCAGTAGTTGTTCCGGAACCGGCGGACCGTGTCGTCTCGCGGCGTCCAGTCCGCGAGCCGGTAGTGGGTCCGGTAGACGTCGAAGCCCCGCCACAGCCAGACGAGGGCCGTCGTCGCGTACGCGAACACGAGCCCCGTCCGGATCGCCCACGCGGTCGCGGGCGAGAGGCCGAGGAACGTCCCCTCCCAGCCCCCCTCGGGCAGCCGGTGTCCCGTGTTCGGGATCAGATCGCGGCTGGTGATCGAGGGGAGGGAGGCGGCGAGCGCGTCGACGCCGCCCGTGATCGCGCCGATGAGCGCGGAGAACGCGCCGCCGACCGGCGTGTACGCGACGAGTCCGGCTGCGGCGACGAGGACGAACGTCAGCTCGGCGCGCTTCGCCCAGCGGCGGCCCCGTCGCGAGAGGTCGAGTCCGAGGACGTCGACGGCGCCGTCGGGCACGCTTCCGGCGACGGGAACCGTGACCGCGAAGGCCATCAGGACGGCCGTAACCGCGGTCGCGACGAACCCGGCCGCGGAGCCGAGCGTCCCCGCCACGTTGTCGCCCACGGAGGTCGGAACGCTCGCGAGGAGCTCGACGGTGAATCCGACGATCCCGAACGCCTGCCCGACGCCGGCGAACACGCGACCGATCTCGAGCAAGAGCAGGAACGCGAGCCCGGCGAGCCACGCCATCGCCGGCCGCGGGTTCTCCCGGACGCGGTCTCGGAACAGCTTGTCGTCGTCCGGTTCCTCGAGTCCGTCCGTGGAATCGCTCTGTGTCGTACTCATTGTTCGTACCCCACCCGGGGATCGATGACGGTGTACAGGAAGTCCTGGAGGATGTTGAGTCCCAAGATGATCAGCGTGAAGAGGAACAGCAGGGCCCCGGCCATCGGCAGGTCACCCTGCGTGAGCGCCTGGAAGAAGATCCGCCCGAGCCCGTTGATGTTGAAGATCTGTTCGACGATCACGGAGCCGCCGATGAGGAGGAACGCCTCGCTCGTGATGACCGGCAACAGCGGGATCAGGGCGTTCCGGAAGATGTGTTTCCAGACGATCACCCGGTCGGTGACCCCCTTCGCCTTCGCGGTCTCGACGAACTTCGAGTTGACCGTCTCCAGCATCGCGGTCCGTCCGATGCGCAGCTCCGCCGCCATCGACGCCGACCCGAGAATGATCGCCGGCGGGAGGATGAGCTTGACGTCGATCGCCAGCGCCGTCCAGTCGCTGACGTACGGCACCGGGAACATGAGGATATCGGTGGTCGAGAACCACTCGAGGTTCGGTGTCCCGGTGATGCTGATGTTCCGAGACGCGAAGTCCGGACCGAACGCGTACCAGTCGAACCCGAAGGGTCCGCCGCCGTTCCGGGTTCGCCGGAGCACCGCCAGCGCGATCACGCACAGCCAGAAGTTCGGCAGGGCCTGCCAGACGATGCCGCCGAGGGAGGCCGTGTAGTCGCCGAGCGTGTTGGGGTTGAGCCCGGCGTAGAAGCCGAGGGGGATCCCGATGAAAAGCGGCAGCAGGATCGCCCAGAAGCCGAGCCAGAGCGTCGCCGGCGCGGCGTTCACGGCGATGTCGAGGATGTCTCGCTCGGCCTGGACCACCCACGACTGGCCGAAGTTGAAGGTGATGAAGTCGGTGATGAAGTCGACGTACTGTTCCCAGAGGGGATCGTTGAGACCGAGGCGCTCCCGGAGCTGCGCCCTGTCCGCCGCGCCCGCTTGGGGACCGAGCCGAGCGGCCACCGGATCGATCGGTCCCGCCCGGAGCATGATGAACAGGAACGTCAGCACGGAGAACAACACCGGGACGGTGAGTAGCAGCCGCTTGACGAAGTACTCCCAGCGGCTCATGGCGTCTTACGGTCTCTTAGGGTCGTGGTGGGCATGGATCGACTCAATATCGGAGGGTAACTCCTGCAGTAACTAAATGCTTCGATAACGGGAGGACGAGGGGTTCTACTCGGCCTCTTCGTTGAGTTCGGTCTGCCAGTCGAGGTAGAACCCGTTCGTCTGAGTGGGCATCGTCGACGTGTCCGTGTTACGCGGTTCGAGCTGGAACATCCCGTACGGAACGGCGGGCCAGCTCCAGATCCACCCGAGGCTGTACATCTCCAGGTCGCCGTCCTCCCCGCGGCTCTGCAGGACGGAGAACTGCGCCGTCTCCAGCGACAGGTTGACGCCGGTCCCGGAGATCAGGTCGCGGACGAGCTCGCCGGCCGTCTGGAACACCTCGCTCTCGTAGGTGGTGAGCGTCATGTCGACCGGGTCGTCGGACGAGATGCCGGCCTCTTCGAGGGCCGACTGCGCGCCCTGCGGGTCGCTCTCGCCGCGGCTGTAGGGGTACTGGTCGAGGAAGTCGTTGTAACCGTCGTTGCCGGTCGGCCAGATCGCCGGGGGGAGGAAGCTGTATGCCGGCGTGCCGCGGCCGGCGAACACCTCTTGGACGATCTGCTCTTTGTTCATCACGTACGCGATCGCCTGCCGGACCGCGCGCTCCGTGTTCGCGACGTTGAACGCGAAGTAGAACGTGCTGATCTCGGAGACGCCGACGTAGTTGACCTCTTCGTCCAGCTCGCCCGCCGGACCGTACGTCCCGACCTGGCGGCCGCGGTCGTCGGCCTCGGCGTTGACGGCGCTCGCCTCGTACGCGAACGTCGGCATCTCGAAGATGTCGGCGTTCTGCTCGAGGGCGTAGGTCCACCGCGCCTGGCTGTCCTCGATGATCTCCCAGTGGACGGACTCGACGCTCGCGACCTCGCCGTAGTAGTCGTCGTTGCGGAGGACGGTGACGTCCTCGTCGACGTTGAACTCGCCGAGTTCGAACGGTCCGGTCCCGTTGGCGACCTCGGTCGAGAACTCCTGGTGGGTGACCTCGCCGTCGTACCCCTCGATGTCGCCGACGTACCCCTCGGGGAGGACCGCGAAGCTGGAGTACGCGATGACGTCGAGCACGTCGGGGTTCGGTCCGACGAGCTGGATCTCGATGGTGTAGTCGTCGACGACTTCGACCGCCAGCGAGTCGGGGACGACGTTTCCGTCGTCGTCCGTCTCGGCGTCGATGCCGAGTCCGACCGGCTGGTTGAGGGTGAAGCCGGCGCGCTCGGAGAACTCCGACTCGACGGTGCGGCGCCAGGAGTACTTCACGTCCTGGGCCGTCAGATCGGTGCCGTCGTGGAACTGGACGTCGTCGCGCAGCGTCAGCGTCCACGTGGTCCCGTCCTCGGAGACCTCGTACTCGTCTAAGAGCTGGTTTTCGATCTCCGGGACCCCGTTGGGGAACGCCGTGAGGTTCTCGTAGATCTGCGTGATGACCCGAGAGGACTCCGTGTCCGTCGACATGATCGGGTCGAGTTCGTCGAACGTACTGGCGATGAGGTTGAGCTCGGAGTCGCCCTCGACGGTCGTCGTGTTGAGCTGCTGCCAGTGGGAACCGAGCGCACCGGTCAGCGGAACGTCGACGTAGTCGTACCAGAACCGCTCCGTGAGGCTGTGATACAGCGGGATGACAGCGGCGTCGTCGCGGACCGCCTCCTCCATCTCGATGTACGCCTCCTGTCGGAGTTCCTCGTCCTCCGGAAGTGGGTTGTTGACGGCGCGCTCCCAAGCGGTCTGCGCCTTGTCGGCGTTGGTGGGCCCGGAATCGTCCTCGCCGTCTTCACCGTCCGTCCCGTCTTCGCCGTCGGTGTCGTTACCGTCGCTACCGTCGGAGGGCTCCTGATCGGAACAGCCGGCGATGCTTACCGCCGCCCCGCCGCCGAGGAGGCCGAGTAGCCGTCGTCGCTTCGTGCTCTCAACTGCCTCTCCATTTGCTGGATCGGGCATGTAATACCGGTTTTGGTAGGTTATACTAAAGTCTTCCTCAAAGTTCCTTATAATCCCGGGAGGAATTGCAACTTGAGTAAACAGTTAATTAGTTGTACCACTTCCGTCGGTACCCTCCGACTCACCCTCGACCGCGACCAACTCCATCAGGGGGTAGCCGTCGCGCATCGCCATCCGGGTGCGGACGGTCACGCCCTCGTAGGCGATCCGCATCTCGACGTCCATCAGCGAGCCCGTGAGCTCCGTGTAGCCGTTCTCGTGGTCGATCGCGTCCGCGACGCGGTCGTCGCGGATCTCGACGGTCACCGACTCGCAGAACGGCTGGTTCTCGATCGCCTCGGCCATCGCCGCCTCCAAGCTTCGGGCGCTCGCCGGGCTGACGGGCGTCCCCGCGAACTGGTGATACAGCGAGCCGAACTTGATCCCGGCCTCGAAACACGCCTGCTGGGCGTCGGTTGCCATGAGCGGGACTCCGGCGGCGGCGGGGAAAGAACGTTCGGAGGGGAGCACCGAGGGAGACTGCGCCGCGCGCCGGCCGCGCCGCTCCCGAACGGAAGGCGTTAGGTCCGCCGGGCGGAAGCGGGTGGCATGAACGCGCTTCGCGTGACGGACGGACGGGTGCTCCGGCCCGACGGCCGGGTGACCGAGTCGGACGTGCTGGTCGACCGCGACGCCGGGACGATCGTCGCGGTGGGGGAGGAGACGGGAGGCGATGAGACGATAAGCAGCGATCCGGCCGACGACGAGACCCTCGACGCCGACGGCGGGCTCGTGATCCCGGGGCTCGTCAACGCCCACACCCACGTCGCGATGACGCTCCTCCGCGGGTACGCCGACGACAAGCCGCTCGACCCGTGGCTGCGCGAGGACATCTGGCCGGCCGAGGCCGAGCTCACGCCGGACGACATCGAGGTAGGCGCCGAACTCGGCGTTCTGGAAATGATTCGATCCGGGACGACCGCCTTCGCGGACATGTACTTCGCCATGGACCGCGTCGCGGACGTGGTGGATCGGGCGGGAGTGCGGGCGCGACTTGGCCACGGCGTCGTCACCGTTGGCAAAGACGACGCGGACGCGCGCGCCGACGTGGAGGAGAGCCTGGCGGTCGCCAAGGAACTGGACGGCGCCGCGAACGGTCGGATCCGGACCGCGTTCATGCCCCACTCGCTGACGACGGTGGGCGAGGAGTACCTCCGCGAGGGCGTCGCCGAGGCCCGAGAGGCGGACGTTCCGGTCCACCTCCACGCCAACGAGACGACCGACGAGGTCGCCCCGATCGTCGACGAGCGCGGGGAGCGACCGATCGCGTACGCCGAGGATTTGGGGGCGCTCGGCCCGGACGACTTCTTCGCGCACGGCGTCCACCTCGACGGCTCGGAGATCGACCGGCTCGCCGACGCCGGGACCGCGATCGTCCACTGCCCGGCCTCGAACATGAAGCTCGCCAGCGGGATGGCCCCGGTCCAGCGCCTCCGCGAGGCGGGCGTGACCGTCGCGCTCGGCACCGACGGAGCGGCCTCGAACAACGATCTGGACGTGTTCGACGAGATGCGCGACGCCGCCATGCTCGGGAAGCTCGCCGCGGACGACGCGAGCGCGGTCCCCGCCGAAGCCGTCGTGGAGATGGCGACCGCCGGCGGGGCCGACGCCCTCGGCTTCCCCGGCGGCCGGATCGAGCCGGGCGCGGCCGCCGACTTCGCGGTCGTCGACCTCGACGCCCCCCACCTCACGCCGGTCCACGACCCCGTCTCGCACCTCGCGTACGCGGCGCGGGGGAGCGACGTGCGCCACACGGTCTGTGACGGCGAGGTGCTGATGCGCGACCGCGAGGTTCTGACGCTCGACGTCGACGCGGTTCGAGAGCGGGCCGCGGACGCCGCGAGCGACCTCGTCGACCGGGTTACAGAGTCGTAATCGGCGTCTCAGGCGGTCCTGAGGGATATCGGGAGTGGGTATTGCAGATCGGTGGCGGCGAGAGAGTATTAAAACGACCGAGAGCGACGGCGACGATCGCTTATAAATGACGTGCGGTGGCGCGTGCCTCCGAGCGGCCGACAGGCCGCAAGGAGCACGCGCGAGGGAGCCCGCGGCCGCGGCGAGGCTGGGGAGGTGTGAGGCGCGGTTGCGGCGTTGTGCGGGTGGGATTCAAAGGGGCAGCCGTGAGGGCGGCGCAGGCGACGCGAGCACCACAACGAGGGAGCAACGCGACCGAGTGAGGAGCGCGGCGAGCGTGCGCCGCCCTCACGGCTGGGGCTTTGCAGGTCTTCACCGCAATACCGTCGATCACTTATAAACAGCCGCCAGCAACACCACTCGATCGCTTATAAACAACCGATCAACCAATGTGCTATACCCACTCCCGCTATTGATCATCGTTACGTTTGTACTGAGCGAATAAGTGTGAGAAATTATCGACTACTAAGGATTTCAACAAAGTCCGAGAGCCGGAAACGACCGAAAGCGAGTCGCCTGCGCTCAGAACTCGCGGAGCGCTTCGAGCACGTCGTGCGCGGAGCCGTCGTCGATGACCTCTCGGGCCGCGTCGAGGCCCGCCTCGATCGAGTCGACGTCTTCGCGGGCGTAGATGCGGAGCGCGGCGTTGACCGCGACCGCGTCGGCGAAGGGGCCGTCGCGCTCGCCGGTCAGCACCGCCTCGGTGATTTCGGCGGACTCGGCCGCGACGTCGTCGACCGCGAGGTCCTCCTCCTCGAGGTCCATGCCGTACTCGGCGGTCTCGATCTCGAAGTCGGTGAAGGAGGCGGCCTCGGATCCCGCCGCGGCGCCGTCCGCGTCGCCCCCGTCCGCGTCCCACTCGGCGACCTTGGTGTAGCCGGGGCGCACGTCGTCGTACCCCTCCATCCCCTGGAACATCAGGACGCGGTCGAGGTCGTGGAACTCGCTCTCGACGAACGTGTCGACCACCTTCTTCGCGAACGCGAGGTGGTAGAAGGAGCCGAGGTGGACCGACGCCCCGGCGGGGTTCGCGAGCGTCTCGATCGTGTTGACGAACGTGCGGACGCCCATCTGGTCGCGGCGGTCGAACAGGTCGTCGATCGCGGGGTTGAACGCGGGCTGGTAGTAGAAGCCGAAGCCGGTCTCGTCGACCATGTCGGCGGAGTCGGCGGGCGTCAGCTCGGTGTGGACGCCCAGCTCATCGAGGACGTGCTTGTACGCGTCCTGCTTCTGCGTGGGGACCCGGTCGCCCGAGTGGACCACGACGGGGGTGCCCGCGGCGGCCGCGACGACGCCGGCCGCGACGCCGAGGATCGCGGTCCTGCCCTTCCCGTCGTAGTTGGCGCCGCAGTCGACGGGGTCGGCGTCGGGCTCGGCGTACTCGACGCGCTCGCACATGGCGTCGACGTACGCGCCGAGCTCCTCGGGCGTGTTCCGCTTCCAGCGGTTCGCGAGCCAGAACGCCCCGAGCGTGGTCGGGTCGGGCTCGTCCGCGAGGATGCGCTCGAACGCCTCGGTCGCCTGCGCGCGCGTGAGGTCGTCGGCCGACTTGTGGCCGGAGCCGCAGACCTCGGTCATCAGCCGTTTGAGGGGCCAGTCGCCGAACTCCTGGGTCGCCTGAGCCATACGCGTCGTTCGGGGCCTCCGGCGAAAAGTCCCTCGCTCGGCTCCCGACCGCTGGGAAGGGGACGGACCGGACCGAACCGGATCGGGCCGGGCCGGACCGGGTGCGGGCGCAGAAGATATTTATTCCGCCCCGCCGCGGGACGGATCGTGACCGATCGAGCCCCGAGCGCCCCGGGTCGAAGCCCTGCGGTCGAACGCCGATACCGAGCGACGAGGCGGGCGGTCCTCGCCGGCTCCGCGCTCGCGGTCGGCGGCGTCTCCGGCTGTCTCGGCCGGGCGTCCCGCGACGATCTCCCGGCGGCGACCGTGTCGGCGCGGTCGACCGAGCGGGTCGACGACCCCGAACACGACGCGACCGTCGAGGTGGCCGATCGGACCGCGCGGATCGAGGGGCGGTTCGCCGCGCCGGTCGACTGCGTCGCCCTCGACGCGAGCGTGTTCACCTCGAGACCCGACGAGGGCGTCGCTCTCGTGGAGATCACGGCCGCGGAGACCGAAGCGGGCTGTGACGGTCCCGCGGCCGTCGCGTACGAGGGCGAGATCGAGTTCGAGTTCGCGGTCCGCGATTTCACCCTGACACACTATCTCCGCGACGACGAGGACCAAGTTCACGTGGCGCGCTACGAGCGAGGCGACTGACCGCCGTCCCCGTTCCCGGCGCGAGCGAGCGACGGACACCGGCGAGCCGGCGGCTCGCACCGGTTCTGTGTCACACGGTGACACACTATAACGGGACGAACGTCTTCTTTTATCGCAAGATACATCGTGTTCGTACAGATCTGAGTCCTTTACATTTTGTAACGCGCCTCTATCAGCGTTAGAGTTATATGTTCGTCCACCTAGAGAACTGTTGTTCCCGATGACGTCCAAATCCGTCGCCACCGCGCTCACGCTGTACCGCGCCCGCACGCTGACGCTCGAACAGGCCGCGACCGTCGGCGGCTGCTCGACGGCGCAGCTCGAGGAGAGCGCCCGCGCGTTCGCGCCGACGCCGAGCGAGGCTCCCGTCGACGACTGACCGTTCCCGGCGACGACTCACCCCATCGCCCCCGCTGACGACCGATCGGTCCGGATCCCCGACCCGCCGGACCGTCTCCGAAACCGGTACGTAGGCGCGACCCCTAACCGGTGTAATGAGTCTGGACGCCGACTGGCGGGCCGATCTCGACGCGGTCGACGCGGCCCTCATCGACGAGTACCAGAGCGGCTTCCCCGTCGAGCCGCGCCCCTTCGATCGGGTCGCCGGCGAAATCGCGGTCGAGACGGACGTCGACGTCGACGGCGAGGCGGTCCTCGACCGCGTCCGCGACCTCCGAGAGCGCGGCGTGTTCCGGCGGTTCGGGGCGGTGCTCAACCCCCCGGTCATCGGCTCCTCGACGCTCGCGGCGGTGCGCGCGCCCGAGGACCGGTTCGACGAGATCGCCGGGGTCATCAACGGCTACCGGCAGGTGAATCACAACTACCGCCGCGACCACGAGTGGAACCAGTGGTTCGTCGTCACGGCGGGCTCGCGGGAGACGCGCGACGCGATCCTCGCCGAGATCGAGGAGCGGACGGGCTGCGAGGTGCTGAACCTTCCGATGCTCACGGACTACTACATCGACCTGGAGTTCCCCGTCGTCAACGGCGACCGTTTTGCGCGAGAATCACTGGAAGAGACCGCGGTCTCCGCCACCCGCATCTCCGAGAGCGCCCGCGGCGATCTCACGCCCCTCGAAGGCGACCTCCTCTTAGCGATCCAGGACGGCTTCCCGCTGTCTCCGACACCCTACGCCGACGTGGCGAGCGAGATCGACGCCTCCCGCGAAGACGTGCTCGCGGCGGTCGAGCGCCTGCTCGCCGACGGCTGCATCAAGCGGATCGGCTGCGTCGTCAACCACGTCGTCACCGGCTTTACGAACAACTGCATGGTGGTCTGGGACGTGCCCGACGACGAGCTGGACGAGCGCGGCGAGGCGGTCGGGAGCCTCCCGTACGTCACGCTGTGTTACCACCGGCCGCGCCGGAGCGAGCAGGGCTGGGAGTACAACCTGTTCACGATGATCCACGGGCGCGAGGCCGAGGCCGTCGACGCGAAGATCGACGAGCTGGCGGCCGATCACCTCCCCTTCTCTCACGAGCGGCTCTACTCGACGGAGACGCTGAAACAGACCGGCGCGCGGTACGAGGATCTGGTCGCGGACGGGGAGTAGAAGAGAAAGGGGAGGAAGAGGGGAACGGAAACGGAACTCGTCTCAGTCGTCGCCGAGGACGGTCGTGTGCTCCTCGGCGTCGGGGTCGACGTCGAAGTCTATGCCGTCGGAGCCCGCGTCGAGCCCGCGCTCGGCGCCGAGACGGTCGAGCGCGTCGGCGCCCGCGACCGCGACGACGACGAAGCCGACCTTCGAGACGACGTCGAGGTAGACGAACACGAGCATCTCAGTCGCCGGCGTCAGCAGGCCGAAGCCGGTGGGCGCGAGCAGCCACACGACCGGATACAGCGTCCACAGCACCACCGTGATGTTCCGGAGCGTGCCGAAGACGGCGCGGACCCGGTCGCCCTCCGCCGAGGCCGACCGCGGGAGCGAGACGAGCAGGCCGTAGACGAGTCCGAGGTACGCGACCCCGGCGACGCCGAAGGCGACCCACGAGACCGTTCCGGCGGTCGCGGCGGCGGCGATCCCGCCGGCGATGATCACCACGTCGATCCCGATCAGCCCGGCGAGAACGCCTCGCGACGGGCGGGCGAGCAGCCCGAGATAGAGGAGCAGAAGCGGCGTCGTCACGAGCCAGTCGACGTACCGGACCACTTCGAGCTCGCCGGTCGCGATCGACAGCGTCCCGACCCCGAGCGCCATCGCGAGGTACGCCAGCGCCGCGACGCCGGTGACGCCGGCGAGGGTCGCGTAGTAGACGGCGTGCGACTCGCCGGTCGCCGAGGACCGGGAGTACCACGCCCACAGCGGCGGGATCGTTCCGGCGACCATCGCGAGCACCCCGATCCACGCCCAGACGGTCGTGTCGACGAGCATCTCAGTTCACCCCCTCTCCGGCGGCGTCGCCGGAGCCGTCACCGTCCGGGAAGTCGAAGGAGCCGTTTGCGTCCCTTCCGTCGGGCTCGCCGTCGGTCCCCCCGTCCGAGACGGCGGTGGTGGCGTTGCCGGCGTTGCCGGCGTTGCCGGAGTTGCGACCGTCCCCGTCGTTCGCGGGGTCGGGCGCGGCGCCGAGACCGTCGTCGGCCGCGAACTCGAAGTCGTCGACCGCGTCGCGCAGCGCGAGCGCGCGGTCGGAGAGCGATCCGGCGGCAGTCTCGACCGCGCCGAGGGTCCGTTCCTGTTCGTCGACCGCGCCGGTCACGTCGCCGGCCGCGCTCGCGGTCTGTGCGCTGATCGCGGAGACGTCCTCGACGTGCCCGACCACCGCGTCGACGGAGTCGGCCTGCGTCTCGGTCGCCCGGGTGATCTCGGTCATGCTCGTGTCGGTCCGCTCGGAGGCCTCCGCGAGGCGTTCCAAGGCGTCGATCGACGTCTCGACGGTCTCGACGCCGGCGGAGATCCGCTGTTCGGTGCGCGCCATCGCGTCGGCGCCCGTCTCCGCGCGCTCCTGCACGGAGTGGATCCGGGCCTCGATCTCGCTCGCCGACTCCTGCGTCTCCTCGGCCAGCGCCTTCACCTCCTCGGCGACGACCGCGAAGCCGGCGCCGTCGGCGCCGGACCGGGCCGCCTCGATGGAGGCGTTCAGCGCGAGCAGGTTCGTCTGCTCGGCGATCTCCGAGATGGTGTCGACGACCTCGCCGATCTCCTCGACCTCCTCGGCGAGCGCCTCGACCTCCGCGGTCGTCTCCGCGGTCGTCTCCTCGACCGCGTCCATCTCCGCGAGCGCCTCCTCGGCGGCCTCGCGCCCCTCCTCGCCGACCGCAGCGGCGTGCTCCGCGGTCTCCGCCACGTCGGTCACCGTGGAGGCGACCTCCTCGGCCGAGGACGCGAGGTTCTCGGCCTCGTCGGTCGCCGCCTGCAGGTCGTCGCGCTGGGTGCGCGCCCCCTGGGCGATCTCCTCGACCGCGTCGCTCACGGTGCCGGTCGTCGCCCGCAGGTCCTCCGTGCGGTCGTCGACGGTGCCCGCCACGTCGGCGGTGTCCTCGGCGACGGTCGCGACGGAGGCGACCGTCCCCTCCAGCTCGTCGGCCATCTCGTTGAACGCGGCGCCGACCCGAGCCATCGCCTCGTTGTCGCTGTCGGGGTCGACGCGCTGGGTCAGGTCGCCGTCGGCGAACGCGCGCATCGCCGACTCGTACTCGGTCGCCTTGCGCTCGACCGTCTCGGCGCGTTCCGTCGCCTCTCGACGCGCCCGCTCCGCCTCCTCGCGGGCGTCCTCGGCGTCGTCGATCTCGGATCGAAGCGAGGTCCGCATGGCGTCGAACGCCCGGAACAGCCGCCCGATCTCGTCGGTGCGTCCCGTCTCCAGCCGCACGTCGAGGTCCCCCTCGGCCATCCGCTCGGCCTTGGCCGTGAGCTGTCGCAGGGAGATGACCGTGTTCGATCCGACGGTGACGCCGATGAGCGCGAGCCCGATCACCGTCAACAGCGTCATCCCGACGAGCCCGGAGCGCACCGCCGCGCCGGCGGCCCCGGCCTCCTCCGCGCGGAGGTAGACGATGACCCCGTATGAGACAGAGACCCCCATGACCCCGATCAGCGACAGCGCGAGCTTCGCGCCGTAACTGGACCGGATTCCGGAGGACGATCCCTCTTGCATAGTGTATTGGTTGGCAGGGATCGTACCGGCATAATAACTGCCACCCGAATATTGGGACTGATAACGGTGTTCGGCGCTGACTCCGGCGTCATCCGAGGAAGTACCGCGCCCACGGGTACCGCTCGACGAGGGGCCGACCGCCGACCTCGTACTCCTCGACGATCGAGTCGAGCCCGAGGATCCGGCCGGCGCCGAAGGCGGCGACCGAGAGGAACACGAGCATGTACGCGAAGTCGCCGTTGATGTAGCCGTGCGAGATGTCCCAGTTCCCGAGATAGAACAGGAGCATCATGAGCGCGCCCCAGAACGCGGCGAGCCGCGTGAGCAGGCCGACGATCACGCCGAGCCCGATGAGGACCTCTCCCCACGGGACAGCGACGTTGACGAAGTCGACGAACAGCGCGTTCTCGCCCATCGCGGCGAACAGGCCGGCGGCCGGGCTGCCGTTCGAGGCGGGGGCGTTCTGGAGGTACCCCGCCGCGTCGAACTCGCCGCTGAGAACCTTGTCGAGACCGCTCTGGAAGAACGCGATTCCGATCATCAGCCGCAGCGCCAGGATGAACCAGACGCTGAGGGTGTGGAGCTTCCCTTCGACCGAGACGCCGCCGATCGTGCTTCGCAGCGCGACTTCTTGGGATGACATACGTCCCTGACTCTCGGAGAAGGGTTAAAAATGGATCAGCCTTCTCAGGCGGTGCGATCCGCTCGGAACCGGTACGTTGAGGGAGGTGCCGTCCGCGTGGGGGACATGGCGAACGCCTTCGACAGGCTCGGGTACGGGACGTACAGGCTGGCCGACGGCGAGGAGTGCGTCTCCGGCGTCGCCCACGCGATCGAGACGGGATATCGGCACGTCGACACCGCGCAGGGGTACGACAACGAGGCGTCGGTGTCGGCGGGGATCGACGACACCGACGTCGACCGCGAGGACCTGTTCGTCGCGACGAAGCTCTCGACGGACAACCTCTCGTACGACGACGCGACCGCGACCGCGCGGGTGAGCCGCGACCGGCTCGGCGTCGACTCGATCGACCTGCTGTACGTCCACTGGCCGATCAACACCTACGACCCCGAGGAGACGCTGCCGGCCCTCGACGACCTCGTCGACGAGGGGGTAATCGACCGGATCGGGCTCTCGAACTTCCGACCCGACCAGCTCGACGAGGCGATAGACCGACTCGACCACGACGTGTTCGCGCATCAGGTGGAGTGTCACCCGCTGCTCCAGCAGGGGGAACTGCGCGAGCGCGCCGCCGAGCACGACCACTGGCTCGTCGCCTACTCGCCGATCGCGCGCAACCGCGTCGCCGACGTGGACGCGCTCCGAGCGATCGCCGCGGACCACGACGCGACCCCCGCGCAGGTGAGCCTCGCGTGGCTGCTCTCGAAAGACCGGGTCGCTCCGATCCCGAAGGCGGCCGACTTCGGTCACGTCGAGGACAACTGGGCGGCCCGCGAGATCGACCTGACCGACGACGAGATCGCCCGGATCGACGCGCTCGACCGCGGCGAGCGGATCGTCGACTTCGAGGAGGCGCCGTGGAATCGGGTGTGAACCCGTCGCGGGACCGAGCGTGATCCGGCGCTGACCTCTCGACACTATATAGTCGTATGCGCCCGTACGAGCCCCTATACGGACCTCATAGTCGATTTTACGTGGTTTGCTACCGATCCCGTATTCGTGACCGACGCCAAGACCAATTCCCCCGGGCGACCCGCGCTGCTGGCCGCGACGCCGAGCGCCGAGCGGGTGGGACGGTGGCTCCGAACGCTGGCGCTCTTGGCCGGCGTGCTCGGTCTGTTGGTCGGGCTGTTTACGCTCGAGCTCGTCGGTCGGCTGTGATCGACTGCGGGTCCGGACTCCCTCCCGAGCGAAACTGAACGCGCGACCGCACCGAACCGGACCGCAGACGCCGCGTCGGCTCGGGTTTCACTTTCGCTTTCGGGCGCGTTTTTAAAAGGCGTCGGCACGACGACTCGGGTATGAGCCAGTCCACGTTCGACGACGACGACCTGTTCGGCGAGGCGGCCGAGGAGACCCGTGCCGAGGTCCGCGAACACCTGCGGGCCGCTCGCGCCGAGCTTCCCGACGCCGACGCGGTGTGGGAAACGGACGCGGACAACGTGCTCGGCGTCCTCAACGGGCTGAAGTCGGCGCTCGACGTCGGCGACGCGGTCGATTCCGTCCGCTCGGCGAAGAAGGCGTACGTGCTCGGCGAGCGCGCCGACGCCTTCGAGGACGCAGAGGACCTGAAAGCGGAGATCGAGGAGCTGGAGTCGCTCGTCGGCGACATCGAGGCCGCCGCCGAGGAGGTCGGCTCGCTCACCGGCACCGTCCCCGCGATCCGCGGCGCGCTGCAGGACGCGGCGGAGGCGGGCGAGGCCGACGAAGAGGACGAGAGCGAGGAAGACGAGGAGTAGCGACGCCTCGCCGGCTCAATCCTTTTAAACCGATTCCCGGTCGACGACCGCCGCCGTCAGCTCCGCGAGCGCGTCGCTCGCGAGGTCGAGCAGGACCTCGCCGCGCTCGGCGTCGCCCGCGGCGGGGTCGCCCACCACGCCGTTGTCGGTGAACTCGTCCGAGTCGTGCGCGAGGTTCACCCCGGAGACCCACTCGCCCCAGCGGTCCGCGGCGCCCTCGCGGGCGGCCTCGATCCGGTCTTCTCGCACGAGCTCCGGGTTCGTCGCGCGCAGCAGCGCCGTCTCCAGCGGGCCGGCGTGGCCCATGTCGCCCGCGTGCTCGCCGACCGCCTGGAACCAGGTGAACGCGACCGCGTAGCCCTCGTGGGCGTCGTCCCGCGAGAACCGACGGGCGACCTCCGCGAGCGCCTCCACGTTGCCGCCGTGTCCGTTCACGAACACAACCCGATCGATCCCGTGGCTCGGAAGGGACTCGGCCGCCTCGCGGACGTACGCCCGGAACGTATCGGGGGAGACCCACATCGTCCCGTCGAACGCCCGGTGTTCCTCGGCGACGCCGACGGGGATCGGCGGGGCGACGGCGACCTCGGCGGCCCCTCCCTCTCCTCGCTCCGCCGCCTCGTAGGCCGCCGCGCCCGCCTCCGCGACCGCGACCGCGTCGAGCGTGTCGGTCCCGAGCGGGGCGTGGGGGCCGTGCTGTTCGGTGCTGCCGACGGGAACGAACGCGACGTCGACGTCGGCGTCGCGCACGTCGGTCCAGGTGGCGTCCGCGAGTCGCATACCGTCACCTCGACGGGACGCGCCGTATAGGCGACGGTCCGCGTTGAGCCGAGCGGGGGAATTAATCCGACGCGCGATGAGAGTCTCTCCATGAACAACGACAACGGGGACCAATCTCGGGCGTACGGAGTCACGTTCGGACCGCTGAAACGAGCGCTCCGCGAGCATCAGTACCCGGTGTCGACCGGCGAGCTGATCGAGCAGTACGGAGGGTTCGAGCTGGAGACAGCGGCGGGCGAGCGGCGGGTGGAGTCGGCGCTAGAGGAGTGCGAGACGACGACGTTCGCGGAGCCGTGGGAGGTTCGGGACGCGATCCTCGACGGACTCGACGACGACGCGGTGGTCGGGTATCACGGCGAGTCGGGAGCGGAAGAGCCGGCGGAGCGGGACGACCGCGACGCGTCGGAGATCAGCCGAGCGGGCGACTGGAGCCGGCGGTCGGAGTAGTCGGTCGCGCTCGGTCCCTCAGTCGTCGTCGCTCTCGGCGTCCCTCAGTCGTCGTCGCTCTCGGCGTTCTCGATCAGGCGCGCGGTGCGCTCCTGCGCGCGGTCAATGAACTCCTGCGGGAGCTCGTCGATCTCGCCGGCCTGCACGCCCCAGAGGTGCGCGTAGAGCCCGCCGTCGTCCAACAGCTCGTCGTGGGTGCCGCGCTCGACGATCTCGCCGCCCTCCAACACGAGGATGGTGTCCGCGTCCTTGATCGTCGAGAGGCGGTGCGCGATCGCGAAGGTAGTGCGGTCGGCGGTGAGCCGGTCGAGCGAGCGCTGGATCAGCATCTCCGTCTCGGTGTCCACGTCCGAGGTCGCCTCGTCGAGGACGAGGAGGTCGGGGTCTTTCAACACCGCCCGCGCGATGGTGACGCGCTGGCGCTGGCCGCCGGAGAGCTTCACGCCGCGCTCGCCGACCATCGTGTCGTAGCCGTCGGGGAGGTTCTCGATGAACTCGTGGGCCTCGGCGGCCTTCGCGGCCTCCCGGACCTCCTCGTCGGTCGCGTCGAAGGTGCCGTAGGTGATGTTCTCGCGGACGGTGCCGTAGAACAGGTACGACGACTGCCCGACGTAGCCGATCGACCGGCGGAGCGACGTGAGCGTCACGTCGCGCACGTCCTGCCCGTCGATCTCGATGGCCCCCTCGTCGACGTCGTACATCCGGAGCAGGAGCTTCAGGACGGTGGACTTCCCGGCGCCGGTCGGCCCCACCAAGGCGAGCGTCTCGCCGCCCTCGACCTCGAAGTCGATGTCGGAGACGATGGTCTCCTCGTCGTAGCCGAACGTGACGTCGTCGTAGACCACGTCGCCGTCCCCGACGACCAGCTCCTCGGCGTCCCGGTCCTCCGCCAGCTTCGAGGGCTCGTCCATCAGCCCGAAGATCCGCGCGGAGGAGGCGCGGGCGCGCTGGTACATGTTGATTATCTGCCCGAACTGGGCCATCGGCCAGATGAACCGCTGCGTGTAGAGGATGAACACGATGAACATCCCCTCGGAGAGCTCGCCCGTGAACGGCCCGGGCGGTCCCTGGAACACCCAGAGGCCGCCGACGACGAACGTGAGCACGAAGCCGATGCCCGCGAGCACGCGGAGCGCCGGGAAGAACTTGATCCGGGTCTCGATGGCGTCCCAGTTGGCGTCGAAGTAGTCGAACGAGACGTCGTCGACGCGGTCGGACTCGTAGGACTCGGTGTTGGCGGCCTTGATCACCTGGATGCCGCCGAGGTTGTTCTCCAGCCGGGAGTTCATCTTGCCGACGGTCGACCGCACTTCGGCGTACTTGGGCTGGATGATCTTGATGAACAGGTAGGTGAACCCGGCGATGGCCGGCACGGGCAACAGCGCGACCAGGGCGAGCTGCCAGTTGATCCACAACAGCAGGACGCTGATCCCGACGACCATCACGGACAGGCGGAACACGGAGTTCATCCCGTCGTTCAAGAATCGCTCGAGCCGGTTCACGTCGTTCGAGAGGATCGACATCATCTCCCCGGTCTGCTTGTCCGAGAAGAAGTCCATGTTGAGCCGCTGCATCTTGTCGTAGGTGTCGGTCCGGACGTCGTGTTGGATGTTCTGCGCGAACGCGTTGAACCCCCAGTTGCGGATCCAGTGGAACGCCGCGCCGAAGGCGAACGCACCGGTGAGGACGGCGATCGTGAACCAGAACTGCTCGGTCTGCGCGGTCGGGAGCCACGCGTCCGGCAGCAGGACCAACGGGATCTGTTCGTCGAACGCGGCCTCCTCACGGAAGATCGCGTCGATGGCGATCCCGAGCATGAGCGGCGGGAGGAGGTCGAGGAGCCGCGCGAAGACGCTGGCGAGGATGCCGACGGAGACCTGGGGGAGGTAGTCGCGACCGTACGCGAGGAACAGCCGTTTCATCGGGTTCTCGATCTTCTCCCGCTGTTCCTCGAAGGGGTCGTCCTCCTCCCACTCGACGCTACTCATTACCGACACATATCGTATCGCGCGGCAAATACGTTTCCTTCGAACCGAAACATATCGGCGGAAATCTCCGGTATCGGGCGCCAGAACGGGCGATCGGAGATCGGAACGGGGAGCGAAGGGAGCGAACCGGGTCGCGAGCCCGGCGCCGGTTCAGACCGCGCGACGCTCCGCGTCGGGGTCGACGCCGGCGGCGTCGAGGTCCTCGCGGATCCGCCGGCGGAGGGGATCCGGAATCCGCTCGCGGGGAACGGGGGCGGCCGCGGCGGTACCCGCGCCCCGGTCGGCGGCCGCGTCCCCGTCCGAGCCGGCGGCGGGAACCGTCCAGTAGAGGACCCGCTCCGCCTCGGCGTAGAACTCCACCGCGAACCGGTCTCCCCCGCCGTCGTAGTGGACGCGGGCGGCGTCCCCCTCGGCGCGCCACCCCTCCTGACCGACCAGCGCTGCGATCGAGTCGTGCACGGTCTCGATGGGAGCGGCGGACACATGTGGGCTTCGACCTCGAAAGGAGTTTATCGCCGCCGGCCGCAGGGCGGGTATGTCCCTTCGCGTCACGTTCCTCGGAACGGGCGGCGCCGTCCCCACCACCGAGCGCGCGCCGAGCGCACTGTTCGTCAACCGCGAGGGCGACCGCCTGCTGTTCGACTGCGGAGAGGGCACCCAGCGCGGCATGATGCGGCACGGCACCGGGTTCGGGATCGACCGCCTGTTCGTCTCGCACCTCCACGGCGACCACGTCCTCGGGATCCCGGGGCTGGTCCAGACGCTCGGGTTCAACGACCGGACGGAGCCCCTGACGATCCACTGCCCGCCGGGGACCGGAGGCGACCTCCACGACCTGGTGCACGCGGTGGGCCACGACCCCGCGTTCCCGATTCGGATCGACGAGGTCGCGCCCGGCGAGGTCGCGCTCGACGCCGACGGGTACGAGGTCCGCGCGTTCGAGACGGTCCACCGGACGAAATCGCAGGGGTACGTGCTGGAGGAAGACGACCGCCCCGGCCGGTTCGACCGCCCGAAGGCCGAGGAGCTGGGCGTCCCCGTCGGCCCGAAGTTCGGCCGGCTCCACGCGGGCGAGCCGGTCGAGGCCGAGGACGGCTCGATCGTCGAGCCCGATCGGGTTGTGGGGCCGCCGCGCCCCGGTCGAAAGTTCGTCTACACCGCCGACACCCGCCCGCGGGAGAGAACGGTCGAGGTCGCGGAAGACGCCGACCTGCTCGTCCACGACGCCACCTTCGCCGACGACATGGCCGACCGCGCCCGCGACACGGCCCACTCGACCGGCCGAGAGGCCGGATCGATCGCCGAGCGCGCGAACGCGAAGCGGCTCGCGTTAGTGCACGTCTCCTCGCGGTACGCGGCCGACGCCTCGCCGATCCGCCGGGAGGCGCGGGAGGCGTTCGACGGCGAGTGCCTCCTCCCCGACGACGGGGACCTGATCGAGGTGCCGTTCTCCGACGCCGAGGGGTGACAGGCGAGGGGCTCGGGCGAGTTCGGGGCGACAACGATCGATCAATAGCGGGAGTTGGTATATCGATATGGTGGAGTGGTTGTTTATAAGTGATCGAGTGGCGTTGCTGTCGGCTGTTTATAAGTGAGCGGCGACACTGCGGTGACGACCTCCAAAGCCCCAGCCGCTGTGGGCGGCGCACGCTCGTTGCGCTCCTCACTCAGTCGCTTCGCTCCCTCGTTGCGGTGCTTACGTCGTCATCAGAACGCTTTGCGTTCTGATTGGCTCACGAGAGCTCCGCTCTCGTGAACGCCTGCGCCGCCCACAGCGGCTGCCCCTTTGAGTCCCACCCGACCGCACAGCCTCACGCCTCCCCAGCCTCGTCGCTGGCGGCTGTCGCCGCCAGCGACTCCCTCACACCGTCGGTTCGCGGCCCTACGGGCCGCTCACCGGGGCGCGCCACCGCGTTGTTCTTTATAACCGATCGTCGCCGTCGCTCTCGGTCGTTTAAATACTCTCTCGCCGCCACCGATCTGCAATACTTACTCCCGCTATCGATCACGGCTGTGTCTGTATTGATCGATAGGTGGACCTGCCGTACTCCCAGACGGGCTTGATGACGAATTTTACGGAACCGCTTCACTGGAGGCGTGACCGCACGAACGCCTCTGCCGTTCGTTTCGCCGGCCAGCCAGACCCGGCAAGTCGTTCTGGCCGTCACCGACGGCCTCACGAAACGGTTGGTCGACAGTGAGGAGTTCTACTGCGTCTCCAAGGGAACGATCTCTACCTCCCACCCGTTGTCACTGTCCACACAACACTTCCAGGCTCGCTCGGCGGAAATGTCGTGTCGTTTCGCGATCCGGAGAAGCTCGGTGAGCCCGTCGACGAATGCCTGCTCGTCGATCGGCTCGGGAAGGTGTATCTGTGTCATCGTATTACTGTGCGCAATCCAGTACGTCGGAAAAACACAGATCACGGCTTGACTACAGGAATGTGAACTCCGTCGCTGAAACGCGCTTAATGTGTATATGTCTCCCAAAGGTATACATCTTTCCCCGTCAATCGATAACCCAGTTTAGTGTATGGACAATGGAGGGAACGCGGCGTTCGTCGAACTGGAGTTCTCGTCTGACGACGACGACTATCCGGCCGTCCGAATCTCACGGGAGCTCGACTGCCGCCTCGACCTCCTCGACGCCATCCGTATCGACAACGACCTAGCTGCCGCGTTCTTCCACGTCGAACACGGAACTCCTCAACGCGTGATCGAAGAAGCACGCAAATCGCACTACGAAAACGAGATCACGGTCGTCGAACGGTTCGATGACGAGTGTATCCTGAAGTTCGTTCTTCGACGGAGCGTCTTTGAGACGCTCTCGGATCTCCAGATTCCGCTTCAATCGCTCGTCGTGTCGGACGGAACTGCGCGGTTCGTCACCACGGTCCCGCCGAACTACTCGCCGGCGCGGATCGTGTCAGCGGTGAAAACCCGCCATCCCCGCGTGTCTCTCGTCCGTAAACAAAAGCGGATAATTGCGGCACCGTTCCTGACACAGACGGCGTTCCAATCCCTCGTGGACGAACAACTTACCGGACAACAACTGGACGCGGTACACCTCGCGTTCGAGTACGGCTATTTCGAGCGCCCACGGGAAACCACGCAAGCGGCTCTCGCCGCAAAGATGGACATCTCGCCGTCGACTTACGGCCAACACCTTCACTCGGCGCTCCGGAAGTTGCTCGCAGCCCTCTTTAACGGCAACTCGACTCACTATCTGCCCGCCGGACGAGACGAGTAACTGCGTGTTATCACCTATCGTGATAGGTCGTTTCACACCGTTCTATAGGGGTATACCGACTTTCCCCGGAGACGGTATTACACCGGGTAGTGGCAGTATCGACAGGATTTGAAATTCCTCTTCAGGATATCGAGATCGCGTCGCTCGTTACCTCCGGCCCGATCAGGATACTTCACGTCGACGATCAGTCCGATTTTGCCGAGTTGACGGCGACGTTCCTCGAACGCGAGAGCGCTGAGTTCGAGGTACTGACGGAAACGGATGCGGCGACGGCCCTCGATCGGATCACGGATAAATCGGAGTCGATCGACTGTGTCGTTAGCGACTACGAGATGCCCGGTATGGACGGCATCGAATTTCTCAAGGCGGTTCGTGAACGATCTCCGAGACTTCCGTTCATTCTGTTTACCGGGAAAGGGTCCGAGGAGGTAGCAAGCCGAGCGATCTCTGCCGGTCTGACCGATTATCTACAAAAGAGAGGTGGCTCCGATCAGTACACCGTGCTGGCGAATCGCATCGAGAACGCGGTCGAAAAGACGCACGCCGATCGGAACATCGAACAGTTACTCAGCGCCATCGAAACCGCTCGCGAGGGAATTAGCCTGCTCAACGAGGACGGGCGCTTCGTCTACGTCAATCAGGTGTATGCCGACACCTTCGGCTACGAGATCGAGGAGCTGCTCGGCAAACACTGGGAAACTCTGTATCACGACGGCGACGTACCACACGTCACTGAGGAGGTTCTCCCGAACATTCCGGAGGATGAGACCTATCGAATAGAATCACAGATGGTCACAGCAGACGGAACCGAGATCGTCGCCGACCACGCCCTTTCGTACACGCAGGCGGGGTTGATGGTCTGTAACGTTCGGACTGTCTCCGAAGACATCGACAAGAATACCTTGTTAGCCGACGTCTTCAACGCGTTAGACGATTTGATGTTCTTCTTCGACGAGGACGGAACGCTGGAGTTCTGGAACGAACGGGTCGAGACAGTGATCGGCTGCGACACGGACGAACTCACTTCTCGAACTCCGCAGGATTTCGTCTCCGAGGAAGACAGGGAGAAGATAACCGAGTACGTACGGACGACCCGTGAGACGGGACAAGCGCGGGTCGAAGTCAGCCTACAGCGCGAGGACGGTGAGCCGGTACCGTACGAGTTGATTTCGAAACGCGTGGTGAACGATCGAGGGACCGTGATCGGCCGAATCGGACTCGGTCGAGACATCTCCGAGCGTAAACGGTACGAGCAACAGATCGAGCGGCACAACGAGCGCCTCGAACACTTCGCGGAGATCATCTCTCACGACCTTCGGAATCCGCTCTCGGTTGCGAAGGGGCGATTGGACATGCTGTACGAAACGGGTGAGAGAGACCACTACGAGACGACACGCTTGGCGCTCAACCGGATGGGGAGTCTGATTACGGACGTCTTGGAACTCGCACAGAGCGGCGACTTGATCGACAAGACCGAATACGACGCCGTCGAGTTGGAACGCGTTGCGGCGGACGCATGGACGATGATCCGGCAGGACGCCGTGTCCCTCGAGGTGGCGGACTCGCGGCGGATCGAAGCGGACGTGAGCCGCCTCCAGCAGATCTTAGAGAACCTATTCAGGAACGCAGTCGAACACGGGGACGTGGACGTGTCGGTGCGCGTCGGAGCATCCGTCTTTAGTTAAGTCTCACACCTCGGTTGTGTAGCGGTAGCGAGCGTCTCTTGTAAGATTGGTCGTTGCTGGTGGATCTTTTGAGCGTCTTCGATCAGCCGGTCGAGCAGCGGCGGCGGTGAGTAGCCGAGGAACTCACCGAGTTCGTGGAGAATGAGCTGGGCGTGCGACCGGAAGGTCGCCGCCCAGCGCTCTGTCGGAAACACAAGCTCATCATCCGCCTGCTCAGTGACTAGATCCAACAGATCGCGGCTTACAAGCAGCGACAGCAGCGCTGCGTACAATAAGATCCTCACCACGTGTTCGTCACTCGTGTCGAAC
>NZ_RJJW01000004.1 GCF_003781945.1 Halorubrum sp. CSM-61
CGGGAATGGCGCGGCCGCGCCATTCCCTTAGAGGGCAAGCAGCTCCGAGCTGTTCTCGATGACCTTGACCGGAAATACATCGATGTGGAGGTCGAAGTCGAATTCAAACGGGGGCCGTACAATGGGACACAGTCGCTGGATACGAAGCGATTTCGCGTCGTCGGCGTCCGCAACGAGGACGCCGACGACTACCACCTGTACATGACGAATTTAGCTAGGGAGGAGTTCTTTCCGGCGGATTTAGCGGAGATCTACCGCTGTCGGTGGGAAGTTGAGTTGCTGTTCCGGGAGCTGAAGACGCAGTACGAATTGGACGAGTTCGACACGAGTGACGAACACGTGGTGAGGATCTTATTGTACGCAGCGCTGCTGTCGCTGCTTGTAAGCCGCGATCTGTTGGATCTAGTCACTGAGCAGGCGGATGATGAGCTTGTGTTTCCGACAGAGCGCTGGGCGGCGACCTTCCGGTCGCACGCCCAGCTCATTCTCCACGAACTCGGTGAGTTCCTCGGCTACTCACCGCCGCAGCTGCTCGACCGGCTGATCGAAGACGCTCAAAAGATCCACCAGCAACGACCAATCTTACAAGAGACGCTCGCTACCGCTACACAACCGAGGTGTGAGACTTAACTAAAGACGGATGAGCTATTCGGTCAGACACAATTGATAGCGAAGCCGGAGTTGGAAAAGCAACAGAACAGGTCACAAAAGCAATTACTGCGTTAAAGCAAGTTGGGTCGGGAACAGAAATTGAGACAGAAACTCCATTTTCTTTGGATCCAAATGGAATTGAAAACTATGAACCTGTCATAATTACAGCCACGCATTATGACCAGCTGGCAACCAGGGAATTCCCGAAGTTGCTAACAGGATATTCCGACAACGAATTGCCATATGTGTGCTCAGTATATGATTTAGAATCGATTGTCGAGGTTCTATCCGCCGAAAGGTTGGTAGACTATATCAATGCGAGAAGAACTGAGATTGTTAAAGGTAGAGCACATGGTGCAGGGGATGAGGTTGACTTTCTTGAAGCATACCTAGCAGGGGTCCTTCGCACTTCATCGCTGCCTATCCCGTCAACAGAAGAGTCAGAACAAGCAGGTGTTTCAATTATTAGGAGAATTACAAATTTAGATTCGGGTGCTGGTGAAATACTTGCTGAAAAATATGGTGTTCAAGTAAAATTTGACCCGACTGCCTATTAGGAAGGCAAGGGTTCCGTTTTAACACGGAGACCTACTGAGTAACACCTCTAATTGAATTATAAGTTCGAGTCTGAAAATAGTTTTTGGGAGAGTATTCCGGGTTGCTAGTAGTGTTCCCGAAACAGGGGTGCACTCGTCCTTCCTCCAAATTGTGATTGAAAAACGTGTTTATCGTTCATACTTGAAAAACACATTGTAGCCAACTATGAGTGGCAGAAGACCAAGATGAAATGGTCTTGACGGGTATGGGTAAATCACAAGGTAGAGATCTACATAAATAATTTTTCATTAGTTTTATGTCAAATAGAACCGCTTGGTATGGCGAGAGTGCCCTGATTGTGGCTAGAAGCAGAAGGTGAATGAGGGACGATGAACTACCTTATTAAAATGCGAGAAACCTTTCATGCGTAAGCCCTGTTTTTGAAATCGAATTTGGCAGAGTAGCTCGTAGGTCGGTAATATTTACTGGTTCGAGTGCCGAGGCCGGCGTTCCGCCACGGTTCTGAGGAAAATTCTCGTCCCCGCACTCGCCACGAACTGACGTTACGACGCTCGTAACCGCGGTAGCCGAAAAATCCGTATGCGACATCGGGCGACTACTTTTCCGCCTGCGCAGTCCCGAACTGATATGCGCCCATCGAAAAGCGTCTTCCTGTTCACCTTTATCGTTCTCCTCGCGCTGACGGTAGCGCACGTGTTGCCGTTCCTCAACTTCTTCCTCCTTGCGGTGTTACTAACGGTCCTCTTCTTGCCCGTTCAGAAACGCTTGGAGGACCGGATGGGTGCGGGCAAATCGGCCATGGCCATCGTACTCGTGTCGTCGGTCACGGTCGTCCTGCCGTTCGTGTACGTCGTCCGTCAGACCGCGTCGGACGCTATCGGCCTCCTTCGAGACATTAGCGAGGGGAACGTCACTCTCGCTCCTCTGGAGGAGCGTATCCAGGATCTCGCTGGGAGAAACGTCGACCTCACCAGTTCGCTGCAATCGGCGGCCAGTGACGTTCAGGTCGACAGTGTGGTGAACGTGGTGGGAGCGATCACCCACACCTCCATCGGTGTGGGGCTGACGCTGTTCCTTTTGTTCTACTTCCTAAAGGACCGCGAGGAGTTCTTCGAGTGGCTCCGCGCCCGGATGCCGCTGCCCGACGACACACAGAGCGAGTACTACGACGAGCTCGATCGCATCCTGAAAGCGGTCCTGTTCGGCCACGTCCTCGTCGCGTTGGTACAGGGTCTGCTCGCCGGCCTCGGCCTGATAGTGGTCGGCATCCCGAACGCCACGTTCTGGACGGCTGTGATGACCGTCCTCTCGCTGCTGCCGATCGTCGGCTCGTTCCTCGTGTGGGGGCCGGCTGCCGTCTACCTCTTCCTGAACGGCCAGCTTACGCTGGCCGTCGGCCTCTTCGCATGGGGGGCAATCGTTGTCGGCTTTTCCGACGATTACCTCCGACCGATCGTCGTCGATCGGTACGCGAAAATCAACCCGAGCGTCATTATCATCGGCGTCCTCGGCGGTATCTACGTCATCGGTTTCATGGGCATCTTCTATGGCCCCGTCGTCATCGGCATGCTCAAAGTGACTGTGGACGCCTTCGCCGACGAGTTCGCGGTGGAGGAAGTCGACTAGCGGTCGAACTCCCGCCGCCGGCCGTCGTCCGTTGGGCGTCGAGGGTCGGAGTCACTTCAGATACGGCTCTCGAAGCACCTCTCGCCCGTCCGCGGTCCGGACGGTGATCGTGTCGCCGTCGTCGTCCCAGACCCCGCTCGCGGCGCCCCAGTGGACGTCGGTCTCGGTGTCGGAGCCGCGACCGCTGTGCAGCGTGACGCTCTGACCGGCGTCGAGGGTGAACCCGTCGGGGAAGGCGAACCGCTCGCCCGCCTCGTTCTCGACGACCCAGCCCGAGAGGTCCAGCGCCTCCTCGCCCGTGTTCCGGAACGTCACGTACTCGTCCTCGACGTCGTCTCCGAGCCCCCGCGACTCGTGGATCTCGTTGAGGACGAACGCGCCCGTCTCGACGGCGCGCGACGACTCCGACATCGCGGTGTCCCGCTCCTCCGGGTCGTCCGGTTCCGCGTCCGCGGTCGGCGTCTCGCTCTCCTGGGCGGCCTCGTCGGTGCGGACGGCCGTCTCGCTGTCGGCCTGCGTGACGCCGGTCCCGTCCGTCCCCGGGGGCGTCGACTGTTTTTCGTCGTCGTCGTCGTTCTCGCCCGTGCGTGCATCGGGGGCGTCCGGGTTCTCCGCTCCGCCGTCGTTCGGGTCGGCGATCTCGTCCCTGTCGACGAACTCGTAGGCCGGCTGACCGTCCCCCCGAGTCGCGGTCTCCCGGTACCGGAGGGCCAGCGATTCGGACTCGAAGCGCTCGAAGAACCGGTCCCACGAGAGCTCTTCGCCGCGCTCGTCGTCGGGGTCGGCGAGCAGCCGTAGGTCGGCGCCGTCCGCCCCTTCCGCGAGTACCGGAACCGTCTCGTGCTCCTCGCCCCACTCCCGTATCCGCTCGCGGTCTGTCGTCACCTGCCACGCGGCGCGATCGGTGTCGTCGGACATGGACGCAGCGTTGGGGAGATCATCAGTTAACTACCGACACCGTTTCGCGATCGGTTCGGCGTTAACGCGGTGTTACTCGGCGTCGTCGCTCGGTCACCGCCCCGCGTCGTCGTTCGATCACCCCTCGGTGTCGTCGCTCGCACTCGTCACGTAGCGCGTCGGTCGCCGGAGGACGAACTCGCCGAGGAACGAGGCGACGATGGCCTGCGTCTGCACGAAGACGTACGGCCACAGGAGGAGAGGACCCGCGTACTCCACCGCGTCGCGCCGTTGCCCCTCCCGCGCGTCGACGGCGAGCGTGGCGTACGACGCCGCCAGCGGCGCGAGGAACACGAAGGCCCAGAGCCGGCCGGCGAGCGCCGGGGGCGCGTACCCGTTCCACCCGACGAGTGCCCCCACTGGTGCGGCGAGGACCAACAGCGGGATCGTCAGGAGCGCCCCGAGCGTGGCGGCGAAGTCGACGCGAGCGGCGATCCCGGGCGGCCCGGAGAGGAGGTCGGTCCCGAGGTACCGGCGGGCGACCTGCATGCCGCCGCGGGCCCACCGCTTGCGCTGGTGCCACCAGGCGGAGACGCCGACGGGGTTGCGCTCCGCGGTCACGACGCCGGGATCGACCCTGACCGTGCCGCCGGCGCGCTGGAGGCGGTAGGCCATGTCGAGGTCCTCGAGGAGGACCGACTCGTCGAACCGTCCCACCGCGTCGAGCGCGGCGCGCCGGACGAACGCCTGTCCGCCGGTGAAGATGGCGAACCCGCCCAGGCGGTCGCGGGCGACGAACTCGGTCCGCTCGACCAGGTTCCGCTCGACGGTGGCGACGAGCGCGACGAGCGACTCGCGGGGGTTCGTTCCCCGGCACCGACCCTTCACGCACCACACCGACTCGTCGCCGGCGAACCACCGGACCGCGCGGGCGACCGCGCCGGGTTCCAAGCGCTGGTCGGCGTCCAACACCGCGACCACCTCACCGGTGGCCGCCGCCATCGCGTCGTTCGTCGCGCTCGCTTTCCCGCCCGGCGGGGCGGTGCGCTCGACGGCGGTCACCCGCGGATCGGCCTCGGCCGCCGCCTCCGCGACCGCCGCCGTCCCGTCGGTCGAGGCCGACTCGTAGCCGACGATCACCTCCAGTCGGTCCGCGGGGTAGTCGACGCCGGTGCAGGCGTCGATCGTCTCGCCGAGAACGTCGGCCTCGTTGTACGCGGTGACGACGAGGCTGACCGAGGGCCACTCCTCTCGCGGCGGTGCCGCGGGGGGATCGCGTCGCCCGGCCGCCACCGCCGTCGCGGCGAGGAGCCGACCGCCCGCGGCGGTGCACCCCGCGAGGAGGACGGTGATGAGAACCCGACCGTACGCGGGGACGACGAGGGCCGGAGCGACCAGGACCGCGGACAGCGACGCCGCGACGATCCCGGTGGTGACGCTTCGGATCGAGAGGGAGGTCTCGTCGGGGGTGAGCGTGTCCACGCCGCAGACGACGTGCGCACGCGGCTAATAACCACGCGTCGACGGGTCCGCGAGTCGTTCACTGCGCAGGCGACGTGCTACCGTATAGCCCCTCTTCGACGCCTGAACGGGGGGTATACCGAGATACTGCAATTCCGATTAGACCGCGATCGCCGGTACCGAGCACCGTTGCCTTGCGTTTGCAGGCTCTCACGCTATTTTCGCGCCGCCCCTCCTTCGAGGTGGAACCCATGACAGTATCCAACCTCCGAGACCTGTTCGTTCACGGCCTCGAAGACATCTACTACGCCGAAGGGGAGCTGCTCGACGCGCTTCAGACCCTCGAAGACCAGACCGAGGAGAGCGAGATCGCTCAGGCGTTCGCCGAGCACCGCGAGGAGACGCAGGGCCAGATCGAGCGCCTCGACAAGGTCTTCGAGACGCTCGACATGGTGCCCGATACCGAGGAGTGCGACGGCATCGAGGGCCTGATCAAAGAACACGAGACCTTCGTCGAGGAGGAGGACCCCAGCGGGGACGTGCTCACCCTGCACAACCTGATCGCGGGGCAGAAGACCGAACACTACGAGATCGCCGCCTACGGGAACCTGGCGCTGCTCGCCGAACGCCTCGGCATGGACGACGTCGGCGACCTGCTTCACGAGAACCTGGAGGAAGAGAAAGAGGCGCTCGACAAGCTCTCCGGGTTCGTCGACGACTACGACTACGAGAAGGTCACCGAGACCGCGGCGGACTGACGGCGGTCGCGGAGCCTCTCGGCAGACTTCGAGCGCGCGGCGTTTTTTGTCCGATCGAGTCGGTTCGAGAGCCGCCGGACTGTGATCCGTCGTCGCCGTGACCCACTCACCTCGCTCCGTTGAAACCCGCGGCAATTGATGTCTCTGACCCGGTCGCGGTCAATACAGACACAGCGACGAGCGATTTCGGGAGTGGGTATTGCAGATCGGTGCCGGCGAGTAAGTATTTAAACAACTGGGAGCGACAACGACATCTCTTATAAAGTGCGATGCAGTCGGCGCGCCTGCGAGCGGCCGCCACCGGCGGCCGCGAGCCAGCCCGCGAGGGAGTCGCTGGCGGCGACAGCCGCCAGCGACGAGGCTGGGGAGGCGTGAGGCTGCGGTCCCGCGAGCGGAGCGAGCGGGAGCATGGAAGTCGCAGCGCCGAGCGCAGCGAGGCGGCCGTCTTCCAGCGGTGCGGAGCGGTAGGGGACTCAAAGGGGCAGCCGCTGAGGACGGCTCAGGCGACGCAAGCACCGTAACGAGGGAGCAACGCGACCGAGTGAGGCGCGCAGCGAGCGTGAGCCGCCCTCAGCGGCTGGGGCTTTGGAGGTGTTCACCGCAAAGCCGCCGTGGGCTTATAAACAGCCGCCAGCAACACCACTCGATCCCTTATAAACAACCACTCGATAAATGTGCGATACGTACTCCCGTACTCGATCAACAAGCACTCTTCAGCGACCGGGCGTTTCAGCCCGGTTTATACCTGAAGAACGGGATTTTGACAGAGCCGCTCGCATCAGCGATCGAACGGCGGGACGGCCACCGGCACCGCGCGTCCGAGAGCGTCGGCGGCCTCGGATCACCCCCTCCCTACGGCTCCAGAACGACCTTGATACAGCCGTCGTCCTTCCGATCGAACTTGTCGTACAGCTCCGGGCCTTTCTCCAGCGGAGCCCGGTCCGTGACGATGAAGGAGGGGTCGATGTCGCCGTCCTCGATCCGCGCTAAGAGCGGGTCGAGGTAGCGCTGGACGTGCGTCTGCCCCGACTTGATCGTCAGGGCCTTGTTCATCACCGAGCCGAACGGGAGGTTGTCGACGCGACCGACGTACACGCCCGGAACCGAGACCGTTCCGCCCTTCCTGCAGGACTTTATCGCCTGCCGGAGCACGTGGGGGCTGTCGTCCTCGAGGTGCGCTCGCTGCTTGACGCGGTCGGAAACCCCGCTCAGGCCGGTCCCGTGCGCCTCGGTGCCGACCGCGTCGATGCACCCGTCCGGCCCGCGGTCGCCGGTCATCTCCATCAGCCGGTCGTACACGTCCTCCTCCTCGAAGTGGATCGTCTCCGCGTCGCCGTGTTCGCGGGCCATCTCGAGGCGCTCGGGGACCCGGTCGATCGCCACGACGCGCTCGGCGCCGAGCATTCGGGCGCTCTGGACGGCGAACTGTCCGACCGGTCCGCACCCCCAGACGGCGACGGTGTCGTTCTCCTCGATGTCGGCGTTCTCCGCGGCCATGTAGCCGGTCGGGAAGACGTCCGAGAGGAACAGGACCTCCTCGTCGGAGAGCCCCGAATCGACCGTGATCGGCCCCACGTCGGCGTAGGGGACCCGGAGGTACTCCGCCTGCGCGCCCGCGTATCCGCCCGTGAGGTGCGAGTAGCCGTACAGGCCCGCGGGCGACTGGCCCATCATCTTCCGGGCCATCTCCGCGTTCGGGTTGGAGTTGTCACACAGCGAGTAGAGATCGCTCTCGCAGAACCAGCACGACCCGCAGCTGATCGTGAAGGGGACGACGACTCGGTCGCCCTCTTCGAGGGTCTCGACGTCGCTGCCGACCTCGACCACCTCGCCCATGGGCTCGTGACCGATCACGTCGCCCTCTCGCATCGAGGGCATCTTCCCGTTGTAGAGGTGGAGGTCCGACCCGCAGATCGCGGTGGCCGTGATCTCGATTATCGCGTCGTTCGGATTGACGATCTCGGGCCGCGGGACGTTCTCGACTCGTACGTCCTCCTTCCCGTGCCAGGTGAGTGCTCTCATTGGTGGATCCTCCTCATAGCAGATCTCCCGCACCGCGGCCCGAGGGGTTCCCCTCGAGCGTCGCGATCTCCCCGCTCTCGACGAGGCTCTTGAACCGACCCAACGCGTGGCCGGCGAGCGTCTCGGGGACGACGTCCAGTCGCTCTAGCGTCGCGGCTCCGAGCGTCTCGCCCGGCGGCTCGAACGTGAGCGACAGGGAGACGACCGTACCGCGGCCGCCGGGCGCCGGTCGGAACCGGACCGAGCCGCCGTTCGACGCCGACGCGTCGCCCGTCGTCTCCCAGCGGACGAGCGCTCCCGGCTCCGCCTCGACGATCCGAGTCTCCCAGGAGAACTCTGCGTCGGCCGGGCCGGAAACCGTCCAGCGGTGACGGTCCTCGTCGATCGGCGTGACCTCCGCGAAGTGGCCCATCACCTGAGACAACACGTCCGGATCGCGCCAGGCGTCGTAGAGTTCGTCCGGGGACTCGCCGATCGTCACCGAGCGGCTGAAAGCCGCCGTTTCGGCCCGATCGACCTTGGGCAGCCGATTCAGGTGCCGAGCGATACCCGTCCGATCGAGACCGACGCCGCCCAACAGCGTCCGGGCGAGGACGCCGACGCCGACGAGTGCCAGTACGAGCCCCCGGGCGGACCGCCGCCGGATCCCCCGGAGGAGGAGCATCGCACCGACGCCGAGGGAGGCCGCCCGCTTCGCTCGGTCGCCGGCGACTCCCGTCTCCGGCGACGGGGACGACCGTTGGGGCTCGATCGATCGATCGCGCCTCTCGTTCCGCTGTTCTGTGGTCATTTGAAGGGGTCCTCGTTTCGGTCGTCGCGTCCGTCGCGCACGCAGTCCGATACGACACCCCGTAGGTGGGGAGCGACCGGATTGAGCGGTGTGGCTGCAACTGCAAGGGATCGTGTCGACCGGAGGAATAATGCGGGGCTCCGGCGACGAACCCCGCCGGCTACCGCAGGTTCTGCGGGACGAGAGCCGGCCCGCGGAGCCAGTCAGGAGAACGACGGGAGGACCTCCTCCCGGTACATGTCGATCAGTGCCGCCTGATCGTCGCCGATCTGCATGGTGTAGACGTGGTCGTAGCCGGCGTCGATCGCCGTCTGAATGCTGTCGATGTGGGCCTGCGGGTCGGGGTCCGTGATGATGCTCCCCTCGGCGACGTCGTCCGCCGAGAGCGACTCGACCGCCTGTTCGAAGAGCGACGGCGTCGCCAGCTCGGTGCTCAGCTCGCCCGGGAGCTCGCTGTTCGGCCACTTCTCGTAGGCGGTCGCGACGGCCTTCTCCTCGCTGTCGCCGACGCACGCCTGGAGCTGACAGAAGCGGGGGCCCTCCCCGCCCTCCTCCTCCCAGACGTCGACGACCTCCTGCGGGCCGACCGACCAGAACCCGTCGCCGAACCCGGCCGCGGCGCGGGCGGTCCGCTCGCCGTACGCGGAGACGCAGATCGGCGGGGTCTCCTCGGGGAGGGTGAACAGCTTCGCGTTCTCGACGGTGTAATGCTCCCCGTAGTGGCTGACCTCTCGACCGGTCCAGAGCTTCCGGATCACGTCGACGGCCTCCTCGAGCATCTCCAGCCGAACGGCGTGGGCCGGCCAGCGATCGCCCAGCACGTGTTCGTTCAGGTTCTCGCCGGTCCCGACGCCCGCGTAGAACTCGCGGCCGTCGAACATCGCGGCGGCGGTGCCGGCGGCCTGCGCGTAGATCGCCGGATGAAAGCGGATGATCGGCGCCGAGACGCCCACGCCCACGTCGATCTCGTCGGTCGCCGCCGCGACCCCGCCCAGCGTCGACCACACGAACGGGGAGTGGCCCTGCTCGCTGACCCACGGATGGAAGTGGTCCGAGACGGAGAGGAAGTCGAACCCGGCCTCCTCCGCCCGCTCCGCGTACTCGACCAGTTCGCTCGGGTGATGCTCCTCGCTCGACAGCGTGAATCCTATCTCTACCATTGTGAACTCCGAGGGTTACCCACGCGGGATCTAGCTAGGTGACCGCTCAGAGCGTGAACTCACTGCTAGCATCTGAAAGGGCTTTTAGCCGCTCGCGTCTCGGATAAAACGAAACGCCCCAACCGCGTCGATGCCGTTTCTCGGTGCGAGCGCGGGCCCTTCCGACGTGAAGCCACTCAAGACGCGCGGAAGGCGCCCCCGTTATCCCCCAGCCACCGCGATCTCACGCGCCGCGGGGGGCCCCGGGACCGGCCGCCGGGGAGGTCAGAGCAGGAGCGAGATCACGGCCAGCACGAGGAAGACGATGACGAGCCACTTCGCGACGGTCATCGAGAGGCCGGCGACGCCGCGCGCGCCGAGGACCGCCGCGACGATCGCGATGATGAAGAACAACACCGCGAGCTCGAGGAAGTCGCCCGAGAACTGTAGCGGCATCGAGAGCTCTATTCCCGACTGGAGCAGTTGATCGACCGACGGTATGGTTGTACTGTCCATACCCTGAATGGTGGTGCCGTTCGATTAGTTATACGGCCTGAAAACGAGTAAGGCCGGATTATTCTCCGATCGCACGCGACGAGGCGACGACTCGGGGTCGGCTCGCCGGCGAGCACTGAACGGGCCCACACCGGAACTGTCCGGGCGGACGTTTAACAGGGCGCCGGTGAAGGTGTGTTCATGGACCCAGACGTGGACCGGTTCGGCTCTCGGCGCTCGACGGTGTACGGACAGCGAGGCGTGGTCGCCACGAGCCAACCGCTCGCGAGCGAGGCGGGGATCGAGGTGCTCCGGGACGGCGGGAACGCGTTCGACGCCGCGGTGGCGACCGCCGCCGCGCTCAACGTCGTCGAGCCCACGTCGACGGGGCTGGGCGGCGACGTGTTCGCGCTGTACCGCACCGCCGACGGCGAGGTCGGCGCCATGCGCGCCTGCGGCGGCGCGCCCGCCGACGCGACGATCGAGAACGCCAGAGCGGCGCTCGCGGCCGACGACGACGTTGACGAGGACGATCCGAGCGCGGTCGAGATGCCGATGACGGGGGCGCAGACGGTGACGGTTCCGGGGACCGCCCGCGGGTGGGAGGCGACCGCCGAGCGGTTCGGCGAATTCGGCCTTGATCGCCTCCTGCAGCCGGCGATCCGCTACGCGACGGAGGGGTACCCGGTCAGCGAGGTGATCGCGGACGCGTGGAGCCACGGGGAGGACCTCTTCGAGAGCGACCACGCCCGCGAGGCGTACCTCTTCGGCGGGGAGTCGCCCGCGGTCGGGGAACGGGTGACGCTCCCCCGGCTCGGCGAGTCGTTGGAGCTGATCGCCGAGGAGGGGGCCGACGCCGTCTACGAGGGCGAGATCGCCGAGGCCATCGCCGCGGAGGTGCAGGCGGCGGGCGGGTTCATGACGGTCGACGACCTCGCGGACTTCGAGGTGGAATGGCCGGACCCGGTCTCGACGACGTACAACGGCGCGGAGGTGTACGAGCTCCCGCCGAACAACCAGGGGCTCATCGCGCTGGAGGCGCTCAACGTCGCGGCCGAGCTGGGCGCCGGCGAGTACGACTACGACAGCCCGGAGCGCGTCCACTACTTCGCAGAGGCGCTGAAGGTGGCGTTCCACGACGGCCATCGGTACATCACCGACCCGAGCTACGAGGAGATCCCCCCGCTCGCGTCCGCGGACTGGGCGGAGCGCAGGGCGAGCGAGGTCGGCGAGACGGCCAACCGCGACGTGAGCTTCGGCGTCCCCGACGCCAACGCGGAGGACGCCGACACCGTCCTGCTGACGGTCGCCGACGAGGCGGGAAACGTCGTCTCCTACATCAACTCGCGGTTCGCCGGGTTCGGCTCCGGGCTCGTCGCGGGCGAGACGGGGATCGCCCTCCAGAACCGCGGCGCGTCGTTCTCGCTCGACCCGGACCACCCGAACCGCCTCGAACCGGGGAAGCGGCCGTTCCACACCCTGATCCCCGGACTGATCCGGTTCGACGAGGACGACTGGGCCGCCTTCGGCGTGATGGGCGGGTACATGCAGCCGCAGGGGCACGTGCAGGTGGTCTCGAACGTCGTCGACTACGGGATGCCGCTCCAGCGGGCGCTCGACGAGCCGCGGTGGCGCTACCGGGAGAGCGGCGAGTTAGCGCTCGAACCCCACGTCGACGGGGGGACCGCCGCGAAGCTGGCCCGGAAGGACCACGACGTCTCGACGCTCCCGCCGGTCATGTTCGGCGGCGCCCAGATCGCGCGGTGTCGGGACGGCGTCCTCTCGGCGGCGACCGAGCCGCGCAAGGACGGGAACGCGCAGGGGTACTGACCCCGACCCGCTCGCCGTCGTCGACCGCGCCCTCGCGGCGGACCGAACTGGGACGCCCCGGCGAGACATGATTGATATCTATAACTAACGGGGGTTTCGCCGCGATCGGCGAATGACGCGGACGCCCGAGAGCCGGCGTCTCGAACGCGTCACACCCCCCATCGTCGGAACGGATCGGGCTGCTGTGGTATTTGTGGGCGTGGATACTCTTATAAGCTCACGTATGGTATGGCGTAACAGAATGACGCGAAGGATACAGCGACGCGACGTACTCAAGGGCGCCGGAGTGGCCGGCATCGCGGCACTCGCCGGTTGCTCGACCGAGAGCGGCGACGGCAGCGACGGAGGCGACACCTCGGACGGAGGCGACGGCTCCGACGGAAGCGACGGGTCCGACGGCTCCGACGGAAGCGACGGTTCCGACGGCGGATCCGGCGGCGACGCGCCGGACGCCGTGATGGTCGTCGGCTTCCCGGAGTCGGGCATCCAGCTGTTCCGCGACTTCTACTCCGATTTCGCCAGCGACGTGCCGGACCTCGACATCATCGTGCCGGACGGGCTGATCGACAGCGACCTCCCCGGCGAGGTCGACAACGACATGAACAACGTCATCGGGACCGCGCCGTCCGCGGGCGGTCCGGGCGCGGACTTTTTCACCAGTTCCTACGAGGAGGAGTACGACACCGCGCCGGGCGTGTTCACCGCGCAGGCCTACGACGCGATGGCGGTCGAGATCCTCGCGGCGACCGCCGCGGGCGAGAACGACGGCGAGGCCATCCGCGACCGGATCCGGACCGTCGCGAACCCCGGCGGCGATGAGTTCGGTCCGGAGAACCTCCCCGAGGCGGTCGAAACCGTCGCCGCCGGCGATCCCGTCCACTACGTCGGGGCGTCGTCGAGCGTCGACTTCGACGTCAACGGCGACATCGCCACCGCGGCGTACGACGTGCGGGACTTCCAGGACGGCGAGATCGTCACGCTCGACACCCTCGAGTTCGGCAACGAGCTCTCGGACGAGGACCTGAACGCGCCGGCGGCCGACCCCGTCGGAATCGACGGGGAGTTCGAGGCGAAGATCGGCGTGCTGATGCCCGAGACCGGCGACCTCGGGTCGCTCGGCGGTCCGATCCGCGACGGCGCGCTGCTCGCCGCGATTCAGGTCAACGACGCCGACCTGAACGTCACGGTCGACACCCGGGTCGAGGACACGCAGACGGACCCGCAGGCGGGGATCTCGGGCGCGAACGCGCTCGTCGACGCCGGCTACGGCGCCGTCGTCGGCCCGGCCGCCTCGAACGTGAACCTCCAGGTGGCCGACCAGGTGTACATCCCCAACGGCGTCGTCGGGATCTCGCCGTCCTCGACGAGCCCGGACGTGACCGACCTGGACGACAACGACTACGTCTTCCGGACCGCGCCGTCCGACCTCCTGCAGGGCCCGGCGATGGCCGAACTCGCGCGCGGCGACACGATCGGCGCCGAGTCCTCGGGGACGCTGTACCTCAACGACGCCTACGGGCAGTCGCTCGAGGAGGAGTACGTGTCCTCCTTCGAGGAGAGCGGCGGGACCATCGGAGAGCGCGTCTCCTTCGAGCCCGCACAGGCGACGTACACCAGCCAGTGGTCGAGCGTGCTGAACCAGTAGGCGTCCCGTAGCGACGGTCGGTCCGTCGATATTTCCGTTTTTCTCGTGAACTCCGCTTTCGTCGTCGGATAGCGGGTCGTCCGGCGGAACTGGCCGCTGATAGACGGTTTTGAGTGATAGCGGGAGTGGGTGAAGCAGATCGGCGGCGGGGAGGGTATTTAAACGGTGATGAGCGACAGTGGCGATCGCTTATAAACGACGAGTGCGGTGGCGCGCGCCTCCGAGTGGCCGACAGGCCACGAGGAGCGCGTGCGAGGGAGCCCGCGGCCGCCGGAGGCGGCCGCGGCGAGGTTGGGGGGGCGTGAGGTGCGGGGCGGTGCGGTCGGGTGGGACTCAAAGGGGCAGCCGCTGCGGACGGCGCAGGCGACGTAAGGACCACAGGGAACGAGCGAAGCGAGTGACCGAGGACCGCAACGAGCGTGCGCCGTCCGCAGCGGCTGGGGCTTTGGAGGTCGTCACCGCGTCGACGACGTATAAACAGCCGACAGCAACACCTCAATCCGACTTATAAACAACTACTCCACCACAATGATTCACCCACTCTCGGCATCAATCGCCACTGGGTCTGTATTATCTCACTCGGGTCGGCACGTGTCGCCGACTGGGAGTTCGATAACCCGCTCGGCACTTCGCCGAACGAACTTCCCGCTGATCGAAGTGCGGGCGATCGAGCTACCCGCCGAGGAAGTCCTTCCGCACGTCCTCGTCGCCGAGCAGCACCTCCCCGCGGTCGGTGTACCGGTTCTCCCCGTTCACGAGGACGTAGCCGCGGTCGCAGCGCCGCAGCGCCTCCTTGGCGTTCTGCTCGACCATCAGGACCGCCGTCCCCGAGTCGTTGATCCGGTCGATCCGGTCGAACATGTCGGCGACGAGGTCGGGCGCGAGCCCCGCGGAGGGCTCGTCGAGCAGTAGCAGGTCGGGGTCGAGCATGAGCGCCCGCCCCATCGCGACCATCTGCCGCTGGCCGCCCGAGAGCGTCCCGGCCTTCTGCGCTTTCCGCTCCCGGAGGATCGGGAAGCGGTCGTAGATCTCCTCGATCCGGTCTTCGGGGACCTCGTCGAGGATGTACGCGCCCATCTCCAGATTCTCGCGCACGCTCAGCCCCGGGAACACGTTGTCCGTCTGCGGGACGAACCCGATCCCCTCGCGGATGATCTGCTCGGGCGCGAGCCCGTGGATCGATTCGCCCTCGAACTCGACGATGCCGTCCATGTAGGTCGTGAGCCCGAAGACGGTCTTCATCACCGTCGACTTGCCGGCCCCGTTGGGACCGACGATGGTAACGTACTCCCCGTCGGCGACGTCGAGGTCGACGTCGGAGAGGATCTGGAGGTCGCCGTAGCCGGCGTCGAGGTCCCGGAGCCGGAGGATCGCGTCGCCGTCGAGCGTGTGCGTCGTTCCCGCCTCGACGTCGGCTTCGGCGGAGGCCGCTGTGTCGTCGCCCGAGTCGCTCTCTTCGACGCTCATATGTCCTCCCCCAGGTACGCCTCGATGACTCGTTCGTCGTTCCGTATCTCGTCGCCGGTCCCCTCGGCGAGAACGCTTCCCTGGTGCATGACGATGACGTGTTCGCAGTTGTTCATGATGACGTCCATGTCGTGTTCGACGAGGAGGAAGGTGTAGCCGTCCTCGCGCAGCTGGTGGATCCGGTCGAGGAGCTTCTCCTCTAGCGTGGGGTTGACCCCCGCGAGCGGCTCGTCGAGCAGGACCACTTCAGGATCGGTCATGAGCGCGCGCGCCATCTCCAGCAGCTTCCGTTGTCCCCCGGAGAGGTTGCCGGCGTGTTCGGTCGCGAGGTGGTCGATCTCGAAGAAGTCGAGCGTCTCCCAGGCGCGCTCGCGGATCTCCTCCTCCTGTTCGATCACCTCGCCGCGGAGCCCGGGGGTGACCGCCCGGATCGCCGACTCGCCGATCTGGCCCTTCGGCGCGAGCATCAGGTTCTCCAGCACGGTCATCTCCGAGAGCTCGCGGGCGATCTGGAACGTTCGCACGAGCCCCTTCCGCGCCATCCGGTACGGTTCGAGCCCGGTGACGTTCTCGCCCTTGAAGTACACCGACCCCGCCGTCGGCTCGTGGACGCCGGTGATGCAGTTGAACGTGGTCGACTTGCCGGCCCCGTTGGGGCCGATAAGCCCGGTCAGCGACCCCTGTTCGACTTCGAAGGTGGCGCCGTCGACCGCCGTGACGCCGCCGAACCGCTTGACGAGCCCCTCGACGCGGAGCGGCGACGTCCCGCCGGACGGGATGTGCTTCGCCGCCTCCTCGACGGCGCTGTCGTTCGCCTCGGGCTCGTCGGTGATCGCGTCGGCCGCGTCGACCTCGTCCGCCGCGTCGGCGATGTCGGACGCGTCCGGGACGTCGCTACTCATCGGTCTCACCCCCGCCGGGTCGCTCCGAGAGGTCGACGGCCGCGGCCGTCTCGATCCGGTCGCCGAGTAGCCCGTCGGGCCGCCGGTGCATGATGAACACCAGGATGAGCCCGAGGAAGACGAACTGCAGCGGCGCGATGTTGTCCGTCGCGTACGCGAGGAACGCTGTCGGGTCCAGCGAGACCAGCGCGTCCCCGAACGACGGCGGCGTCTGGGCGTCGATGACGTCGCGGAGCGCCGCCCCGATGCGGCGCGGCCCCTCGAAGAGCACGGTCGCGAAGACGATGCCGCCGAGGACCGCGCCGGTGTTCGACCCGGACCCGCCGATGATGACGGCGATGAAGACGTAGAAGGTCAAGAGGGGCATGAACTGCGGCGTCGGCGAGACGTTGCCCTGGCTGCCGAACCAGAGGATCCCCGCGAGCCCCATCAGCGCGCAGCCGATGACGAACACCTTGATCTTGATCAGGTCCACGTTCTTCCCGAGCGAGTCGGCGACGAGCTCGTCCTCCCGGATCGCCTTGAGCGTCCGACCGAACGGCGACCGGCCGAGCCGTTCGAGCAGGACGTAAAAGCCGATCACGAAGGCGGCGAGCACGGCGATGTACCCCCAGTCGATCAGGATCGTGTTGGAGATGCCGAGCCCGCTCTCGCCGAAGACGCCGAAGACGAGGTCGCCGAGGGCCGTCGGCGTCCCGGCCTGTCCGTCGACGAGGAACAGGTCTCGGACGGGGTTCCGCGGCATTCCCATCCCCCGGCCGCCGCCGGTGCCGACGCCGAGCGCGTCCCTGAGGAACGTGTCGAACGCGCTCGACTGGAGGAACAGCCGGATGATCTCCGAGATGCCGAGCGTGACGATCGCGAGGTAGTCGGCCTTGAGCCGGAGCGCCGGGAGCGCCGCGAGCAGCCCCACGACGGCGGCCACCAGCATGCCGGCGGCGATGCCGACCGGGAGCGGGAGGCCGAATCCGGGCGGCCCGAACGCCGGGTCCGGGGATCGAACGACGATCCCCATCGTGTAGACGCCGAGCGCCATGAACCCGGCGACGCCGATGTTGAACAGCCCGGCGTACCCCCACTGGAGGTTCAACGCGAGCGCGGCGAGCGCGTACACGAGCCCGAGGAACGTCAGCGTCCGCATCAGCCCGACGACGCTGTTGAGCCCGTCGGTGAAGGTGAGAACGGTCGCGGCAAGGTAGACTAAGAGGAGCGTCCCGAGCACGAGCCCGAGGTCGCTCCGTCTGGCGGCGTCGATCAGGGCGGCGGTCGCGCTCTCCGGGGCCGATCCGTCGGCCGGCGCGTCCCCGTCGCTCGACGGCGGCGAAGCGTCGCTCATGCGGTCGTAACACCTCCGAAGAGCCCCTCGGGGCGCAACAGGAGCATGGTGATCATCACGGCGAAGGCGGCGGCCTCGTTGAAGTCGGAGGGGATCCAGATCGTGGACGTGGTGAAGACGATCCCGATGACGAGCCCGCCGGCGATCGCGCCGTACACCGACCCGATCCCGCCGAGGATCACGGCCGCGAAGATCAACAGGAGCAGCAGCCAGCCGAAGTCGAACTGGATCGTCCCGCGCAGCAGGACGTAGAGGTACCCCGAGGCGCCCGCGAGCCCGCCGCCGATGATCCACGTCGCGGTGACGACGCGCTCGGCCGGGATGCCGGTGACGAGGGCCAGGTCCTTGTTGTCGGCCATCGCCCGCATCGCGGTGCCGAGCTTCGTGCGCTGGAGCATGAAGTGCATCGCGAGCATGAGCCCGATCGCGGCGACGGCGATGGTCAGGTCGTGGGCGTTGACGGAGAGCCCGAGCGGGGCGAACGCCAGGTTCGAGGCCTCGACGCTCGCCGTGACGCCCCGCCGGTCGGAGCCGTAGACGAACTGGATCACGTAGCGGACGATCAGCGCGGCGCCGATCGACGCGATGAGGATCGAGATCCCGTCGCGATCCCGCATCGGCTTGTAGAACGCCCGGTCGAGCGCCAGCGCGACGACGGCGGTGGCCGCGAACGCCGCGAGCAGTCCGAGGAGTATCGCGATCGGCGTCGAGAGGATGTGCGCGCCGATGTCGCCCGATGTCGCACTCCCGGCGTCGCGAACGGTCAACAGCGCTCGGAGCGGCACGTCGCCGACCCCGGCGATCAGGAACGCGACGCCCCAACCGGTGAACGCCCCGGTGCTTAAGAGATCGCCGTGCGAGAAGTTCGCGAACGAGAGGATGCTGTACGTCATCGAGAGTCCGATTCCGGCGAGCCCGATTACGAGCCCGATCACGACCCCGCTCCAGAGGTTCGACCCGAGCCGATCGGCCGAGAGCGCCCCGCCGACCGGACCGAGAGAGACCCCGGCGAGCTTCGCGGCGAGGTCGACGAGGAGCAGGCCGCCGAGGAGAGCGACGAGGAGAAGCCCCGGCCGGGCCCGCGCCGAGTCGACGATCGACGAATCAGTTGTTCCCATGTGTGCGTCTCACTGACGCAGGGTGAGTCGTGGAGAGGTAAATAACTCGCTGTTCCGACAAAAGTCGATACCTCGAAAACGCAAGACAGCTGTCAGAACGAGGTATTTCCTCGACCTGCGTCAGTCGCCGCCCGCGGCCCGCGCGTGACGCCGGGCGTCCTCCGGCGAACGCCCCTCCCGGAGCAGCGCCTCGACGAACAGCTCGCCGGCCTTGTACGAGGAGCGGACCATCGGCCCGGACGCGCAGTAGAGGAAGTCGAACTCGGTTTCGGCGACGGCACGCCACGTCTCGAAGACGTCGGGGTGGACGTACTCGAACACGTCGAGGTGCGAGCGAGAGGGTTGGAGGTACTGACCGAAGGTGACCACGTCGACCCCGACCTCGCGGAGGTCGCCGAGGGTGCGGTACACCTCGTGGTCGTACTCGCCGACGCCGAGCATGAGGCTCGTCTTGGTGTGGACGTCGGACTCTCGGTCCACCCGATCGAGCACCGCGAGCGACTGCTCGTAGTTCGCCCGCCGGTCCCGGACCGGCCACTGGAGGCGCTCGACCGTCTCGACGTTGTGGGCGATCACGTCCGGGCCGGCGTCGACGATCCGGTCGATCGCCTCGGGGTCGCCCTGGAAGTCGGGAATGAGGGTCTCGACGAGGATCTCCGGGTCACGCCGCTTGATCTCGCGGATCGTCTCGGCGAAGTGCGCCGACCCGCCGTCCGCGAGGTCGTCGCGGTCGACCGACGTGAGCACGACGTAGTCGAGCCCGATCTCGGCGACCGCGTCCGCGACATTCGCGGGCTCGTCCGGGTCGAGCGGCTCCATCCCGCCCGTCTCCACGTCACAGAAGTTACACCCGCGCGAGCAGCGGTCGCCCATGAGCATGAACGTCGCCGTCCCCGGGCCGTCCCGGCCGGACCAACACTCGCCCATGTTCGGGCAGTTCGCCTCCTCGCAGACCGTGTGGAGGTCGCGCTCGCGGAGGCGCTCCTTGATCTCCGTGAACCGGGAACCGGACGGGGGACGCGACTTCAGCCAGTCCGGCTTCCGACGGCCGCGTTGCATACCGGGGCCACGGCGGCCGAGTGCAAAAACGTGAGGATCCGATCGGCATCGGCCGGACCTCCATCGCCCGGACCTGACCGACCGCACGCCCCGAGAAGAGTATACTATCTAACACCAATATATTTTTATTATACCTGTTCGATACGTAACTATTCGATGTTCGACGTCGACCGCGAGGCGATCACCGACGGGCCGGTGGGACGAGTGCTCGTACTGCTCGCGGCCCCGCTGGTCGCCCAGAACCTCGTGTACGTCGCCAACGCGCTCGTCGACACGTTCTGGCTCGGCCGGGTGAGCGAGGACGCGGTCGCCGCGGTCGGGCTCAGCCTCCCGGTCCAGTCGTTCCTCGGCGCGGCGGTGGTCGTCGCCGCGGTCGGAACGCAGATCCTCGTCGCCCAGCGCGTCGGCGACGGGGACGATTCCGGGGCGCGGCGCGTCGCGGTCAACGGCGCGCTCGTCGCGCTCGCGGTCACCGGCGCGATCGCGGTCCCCGTCGTCGTCTACGCCGAGGATCTGGTGCGGCTCCTCGGCGCGGACCCCGCCTTGGCCGGCACCACGGCGACGTACCTCGCGATCGTCGTCGCCGTCCTCCCGCTCGGCGCGGTCGGCGACACCGTGGAGAACTGCTTCACCGCCTACGGCGACACGCGGGCCGTCCTCCAGGTGAGCGTCGCCGGCGTCCTCGCCAACCTCGTCGCGGCGCCCGTGCTCATCTTCGGCGTCGGTCCGGTCCCGGCGCTCGGGGTCGCGGGCGCGGCCCTCGGGACGGTCGTCGCGGGCGTGGTCGGACTGGTCCACGTGACCGCGTACGCGGCCGGGATCGGACGGGACACGTTCCGGCTCACCCGCGACGCGTTCGCCGTCGACCGTGCTGCGGTGCGCGAGGTCGTCGCGGTCGGGGCCCCGCTCGGCGGCCAGCGCGGGGTGAGCGAGCTGGTGCGCGTGCTCGTCGTGGGGCTGGTCGCGCTCGCCGGCGGCGCGGCCGGCGTCGCGGCGTACACGGTCGGCGCGCGCGTGGCCACGCTCGCGGTCGTCCCCGCGCTCGGGGTACAGCAGGCGGCCCAGTCGATGATCGGCCAGAACCTCGGCGCGGCCGCCCCGCGCCGCGCCCGGCGGACGACGACCGTCGGCACCGGGATGGTCGTCGTCGGCTTCCTCGCGCTCGGCGCCGCCCAGTTCCTGTTCGCCGGGGCGATCGCCGACCTGCTCGCCCCCGACCTCACCGCGACGGGCCGGGACCTCGCGGTCACGTACCTCCGGATCCTCGGCGCCTCCTACTGGGCGCTCGGCGGGACATACACCCTGCTGGCCGGCTTCAACGGCGCCTCTCGCACTCGGACCTCCTTCGTCGCGGACCTGGTCAAGTACTGGGCGATCCGGTTCCCCATCGCGGTCGCCGCGGTGCCCGCGACCGCGACGTTCGGCGCGTTCGGCGTCGCGGTCGCGCCCGGGCTCGGCTGGGGGGTCGAGGCCGTCTTCTGGGCGGTCGCCGCCTCGAACGTCGTCGGCTTCCTCGGACTGGGCGCGTACTTCGCGTACACGACGCGACGGGGGATGTTCGCGAACGCGGCCGACCGCGCGAACGGCGGGGACGGAGCCGGGGGCGCCGCGGAGGTGGCCGACGACGACTGACCTCGCCGGGGGGCGACCGCGGACGGCGGGCTCAGTCGAGGTCGGCGACGCGGACCGACCCGACTACGTCGCCGTCACCGACGAGCCGGACCGTCACCGCGTCCTGTCCGGCATGGAGCCAGTCGCGGGGGACCGCGACGGTCGCCGTCTCGTCGGGGTCGAGGACGACGGGATCGACCGGCACGACCGACTCCTCCCCGTCGGGGAACGCGAGCGTGGTCCGCGCCACCCGGACCGGTTCGGTGCCGTCGTTGCGGAGGACGAGGTCGAACCGGTCGACCGCGCGCTTCTCACCGGTCCGCGAGACCGCGACGTCGACGTCGGCGACGCGGACCGGGGGGCCCGTCTCCGAGGTTTCACCGTCGTCGACGCCGGCACCGTCCTCGGCCTCCGCCACGTCCTCGTCGGTGAACTTCGCGAAACACCGGTAACAGCGGTAGACGGACATGTCCGGCGGCGGGACGTACCCGCCGTTCATCCGGATGGAGGTGACGAGGAATCGACTCCCGCACTCCGGGCAGTTCGGGGTCCCGCGGAACACGGTCGACGGTTCCCCGGGTGGACATATGGGCTTTCGGTCAACTGCGAAGGAGATCGCCGCTCTCGACGACCGTCGCGAACTCGCCGTCGAGGTGCGCGAGGGCGACGCGGTGGGAGGTTTCCGGATCGATCCGGTCGCCGTCGCGGGTCGTCCGGGCGTGAGTCGCGGTCGCGTCGGCGACGACGGAGACGTCGTACCCCCGGTTCTCGGCGGTCCGGACGGTCGTCGAGACGCAGTGGTCGGTGGTGAGCCCGCAGACGACGAGCGACTCGTGGCCCGCCTCTCGGAGCCACTCGTCGAGCCCGGAGTCGAGGAGCGCGCCGTTGATCGACTTCTCGAAGGTCGGCTCGCCCGCCGCGGGCGCGGTCTCCGGCTTCCACGCGAACCCCGGCGCGTCCGGGCGCAGGGGTGAGTCGGGCTCCGTCGAGGCGTGGCGCACGTGCGCGACCGGGCGGTCCGCCTCGCGCCACCGCTCGAGGAGCGCGGCCGCGACCGACTCCGCGTCGGGGTTGTTGCGCTCGCCCCACCCCGGCTCGTCGAAGCCGGTCTGGAAGTCGATCAGGAGGAGGACGGCGTCGTCGGCGATCACGGGGGCGTCGCCGCCGCGGTCCGCGGCGGAGCCCTCGGACTTCGACGTGTCAGTCATCGCCGAGCCCCGCGGTCAGCGTCGCGGCGTCGTCGCCGGGCGGGGGCGATTCGGCGAGCCGGCGCCACGCGCCTCGTTCCAGCAGCGCCTCGGGCGCCTTCGGGTGGTCGCGGGTCGGGTTCAGGGGACAGGCGTCAGGGCTCGCGTCGTCGTCCTCGCGGAACAGGTACTGCTTCCACTCGCGGTCGCCCTCGACACCCCAGTCGCCCAGATCGGCGTGGGGGCAGACTCCGTCGTACTCGCCCATGCGGTCGCGGATCGCCTCTCGGGCGCGCTCGCCCGCCTCCGTGTCGGCTGTGAGCCCGTCGAAGACGGCTCGCGGCTGGAAGGTTATCTCGAGGCCGACCGGCGAGTACCGGCTGTTGCGCTCGTCGTAAAACGGCGCCCGCGAGGTCGGGAACAGCGGCTCGCCGCCGAAGCAGAACTCGAATCGGGGCGTGTCGGGGTCGGTCGGGATGTCGTCGGGCCACGGCTCGGGGTCGTGGACGTGGAGGAACTCGAGGACGTGCCAGAGCCGCTCGTGGTAGTGCGCCTCGCCGGGGTCGCCCTCCGGCGGCCGGAAGAACACCGCCAGCGGGGCGCGGTCGGCGTGGTCCGCGTACGCGTCGAGGTACTCCCGGAGCGCGTCGCGGAACCGGAGCAGGGCCACGGGGTCGGTGGTCGACTCGCAGGCGGCGTACAGCAGGTCGCCCTCGCGCTCGACCTCGATGCCGAAGTAGCAGGGGAACGGGGAGCCGTCACGCTCGCCGAGCATCGACTCGCGGAAGGTACGGTAATGCTCCTGCAGCCAGCCGGGCGCGCCGTCGAGCCGATCGTGGAGCGTCTCCTGATCCAACAGCACGCCCTCGGTGCCGGGCTCGTTCATACCGTTCGTGGGGGACAGACGGGCTTTTGGCTTTCGCCGGTCGCTAGGGATCCGGAATCGGTCGCCGTCGGCTCCGCGCGCCCGCGGTTTTTTCACCGCTCGGACCCTCGAAACGCGTATGAGCGATCCCGAATCCGACGCGCCCGACGCGGACGACGGTCCCGCGGTCGTCCTGTTGGACGTGATGCCCAACGGGCGGCCGGACGACGACCGCCCGCAGTACCGGAAGTCGCCGGTCGCGTACGGGCTCGGAACGGACGCGTTCGGGCTGTACGAGCTCGCGCTCGAGGAGGGGGCGGACGTCTCCGTGAGCGACCGGATCGCGCTTGACGGCCCCGCGGTCGGCCGGTATCACGAGGTGTCGTTCGACGACCTCACCCGGAACGCGGCCGCCGAGATCGAGTACGCGGCCGAGGCCATCGTGGAGGGAGACGAGGAGCGGTTCGTCGACTTCTACAACGAGGCCGGACCGATCACGCTGCGGCTCCACCAGCTCAACCTCCTGCCGGGGATCGGCAAGCAGCTCCGGAACAAGGTGCTCGACGAGCGGAAGCGCCGCCCCTTCGAGAGCTTCGAGGAGATATCCGAGCGGGTCACCGGCCTCCATCGCCCGAAGGAGGTGATCGTCGAGCGGATCGTCGAAGAGATCCGCGAGGAGGACCTCAAGTACCGCCGCTTCGTCGGGTACGAGGAGTGAGGCGGGGAGCGTTTCGGTGGGGGGTACAGCAGCGGTCGCGAGCGAGTACTTTGTGCCAGATGTCCGGTGGATTTTGTGCCAGATGTCCGGTGGGTTCGGTGACGCGCGTGCCCCGTGATCGATGACGGGAGTACGTCTCGCAAATCGGTTCGATCGGGGGTTTATACGTGATCGAGTGATGTTGCTGACGGTTATTTATAAGCGGTCAACGGATCGACGGTGGAGACCTGCAAAGCCCCAGCCGCGAGGACCACCGAACGTCGTTCCTGCTCGCTTCGCTGCGCGGGCTGCGACGTTCGTGGTCCCGCTCGCGATGCTCGCGGGACTCGCGACTGCCCCTTTGAGTCCCACCCGCACCGCAACCGCGCCTCACGCCTCCCCAGCCTCGTCGGCTCGGCGCTTATAAGCGCCGAGCCGACTCCAGCGAGGGACCGAAGGTCCCTCTGGCAGCGAGGGACGGAGTCCCTCGGGCAACCGGGCTTCGCCCGGTGACAGCCGGCGCGTAGCGCCGGCGACCGCTCGCAGGCACGCAGGGAGGCGCGACGCGCCTCTTGCAGCCGGCGGCGGAGCCGCCGGCGGCGCCACCGCACTGTTCTTTATAAGCAATCGTCGCCGTCGATCACGGTCGGTTTAAATACGCCATCGCAACCGACGATCTGCAATACTCACTCTCGTCATCGATCCCGCTACGTCTGTGGGTGATCAGACATGTCCTCGCGGCGGACAGTCGGGACGGCCCGCGACGACCCGAAACGGGACTTTTACCCGGAGCCGCGGAGTAACGCGGCCATGACCGATTCATCGACGGGCGCTGGCGCGGCGTACGGGGACCGCGACCCCGACGCGCTCGCCCGGCGGGCCGGGGAGCGCGCGAACCCCGACCGCGACCAACACTTCCTCGTCGACGACCGCGTGCTCGATCGGATCCCCGCGTACCTCCCCGACGACGCCGACGCGAGCCATCTCCTGGAGATCGGCGGGGGCGCGGGGGCGCTCACCGATCGGCTGCTGGCGGTGGTGGCCGGCGACGGTTCCGCCGACTCCGGCTCCGACGCCTCCCCCAGCCGCCTCTCCGTGATCGAGCGAGACGGCGCCTTCGCCGACTTCCTCCGCGAGGAGTTCGCGACCGCGATCGACGACGGCCTCCTCGGCGTGATCGAGGGCGACGCGCTCGACGTCGACCTCCCGGAGTTCACCGCCTGCGTCGCGAACCTCCCGTACGGCGTCTCCTCTGAAATCGCCTTCCGGCTGCTCCCCGCGAAGAAGCCGCTCGTGTTGATGTTCCAGGCGGAGTTCGCCGACCGCATGGTGGCGTCGGCCGGCGAGTCCGAGTACGGCCGCCTCTCGGTGTCGGCCCAGCACTACGCGGACGTGGAGATCGTCGAGCGGGTCCCGAAGGAGGCGTTCGACCCCCAGCCCGCGGTCGAGAGCGCCGTCGTCCGGTGTACCCCCCGCGACCCCGACTACGAGGTGGGCGACGAGGCGTTCTTCCTCCGGTTCGTGAAGGCGCTGTTCACCCAGCGGCGCAAGACGGTCCGGAACGCGGTCCGGAACACCGGCCACATCTCCGGACTGGACGACCCGGACGCGGTCGTCGACGCCGCCGACGAGGACCTGCTCCGCCGTCGGCCGGGGGACTTGGAGCCGTCGGCGTTCGCGGCGCTGGCCGAGCTGGCGCGCGAGCGCGGATCGCCGACGGGGGTCTGAGCGATGACGTGGTCGATGGGACCGCTCACGGTCCAGCTTCCGTGGTACTGGCGGTGGGCGATCAGGATCCGAGAGCGGTTCCAGACCCCGACCGATCAGTACGCCGCGACGGCCGGGGCGATCGTCACGATGGTGGCCATCTCGGCCGCGCTGGTCGCCGGCGGGCGGTGGGCGAGAGAGAGAGAGCTGGTCGAGACCGACGTCGTCCGGACCGTCCAGTGGACCGTCGTCACGGCGGCGACGTTCGCGTTCACCGGCTTCCTCGTCGGCGTCTGGCGGCTGACCGGCGAGGTCGAGTCCGCCTTCGAGTTCATCGTGATCGGCCCCTCCGACCTGATCCGCGCGCTCGTGACCGTCATCGTCCTCGCGGGCGCGTACACGGCCACGTTGCTCACGCGCCGGACGATCGCGTACGGGACCGGACACGGTGTGGTCTCGAAACACCAGCAGGAGATCGCTCACCACGTGGTCCAGATCGTCATGTTCGTCCCCGCGATCGCCTTCGTCGTCACGCTGTGGGGGATCCCCGTTCAGAGCCTGTTCCTCGGCGCGGGCGCGCTCGGCGTCGTCGTCGGCTTCGCGGCCCGGAAGACGCTCTCCGGGGCGTTCTCCGGGTTCATCATCCTATTCGCGCGCCCCTTCGAGGTGGGCGACTGGATCGCCGTCTCGGACCGGGAGGGGATCGTCACCGACATCACCCTCTATAACACCCAGATCCGGACGTTCGACGAGGAGCACGTCCTCGTCCCGAACGACGAGGTGACCGGCAGCGAGGTGACCAACTTCACGCGAAGCGACTCGCTCCGGCTGACGACCGACGTGGGGATCGACTACGACGCCGACGTGGCGGCCGCCGCGCGCGTCGCGACCGAGGCCATGGAGGAGTGCGACGCCGTGAACGACGCGCCCTCGCCGGACGTGATCCGGCGGCAGTTCGGCGACTCCGCGGTCGTGCTCCGGCTCCGGTACTGGATCCAGCCGCCGACGATCCAGCGCAAGTGGAACGCGCAAAACGCCGTGGTCGAGGCCGTCAAGGCGGCGTTCGAGCGCGAGGGGATTCGGATCCCCTTCCCGCAGCGCGAGCTGTCGAACCGGCCGGGGGTCCCGGCCCAGCCGGTCGACGGCGCGGCTGAAGAGGAGACCGCAGAGGAGGCGTCGGGTGACGCCGCGGGGGAGGAGGCGGACGAGAGTGACACCGCGGCCGACGGAGGGGAGTCGTGATCTCGGCCGTCCTCGCGCAGAACGCGACCGCCCTCCCCGATACCTTCGGCGACTTTTACGGGCTCCTGACGGGGAACGCCCGGCGCCTCGCGCTCTCCGCGCTGATCGTCGCCGTCGTGCTCGGCGTCCGGCTGCTCACCGGGTGGGTGAAGCGGCGGAACGGGGAGCTGTCCTCGAAGCGGCGGCTCCTGCTGTCGGTAGCGGTCGCCGGGGCCACCGCGGTCGGCGCCCTCTCGCTGCTCGCGGTGTGGGACCGGAGCGGCGCGCTCATCGACGCCTACGAGTCGGCGGCGATCGCGGACCAGCTGTCGAACCTCGTGCTCGCGGTGGTGCTCTTAGCGAGCGCCTACGCGGTCACGGACTTTCTCGGAGGCGTCATCCGCGAGATCTCGGCCGAAAGCGCGTCGATCTCGGACCACCAGCAGGAGGTGATCCTCAGGATCACGCAGCTCTCGGTGTACACGGCCGCGCTGCTCGTCGTCGTCGGGCTGTTCACCGACAACGTCGGCGGCCTCCTCGTCGGGGCCGGGTTCCTCGGGATCGTGGTCGGGATGGCCGCCCGCCAGACGCTCGGGGCGATCCTCGCCGGCTTCGTGCTCATGTTCTCCCGCCCGTTCGAGGTCGGCGACTGGGTGGAGGTCGGCGACCACGAGGGGACGGTCACCGAGATCTCGATCATGAGCACCCGCCTCCGGTCGTTCGACGGCGAAGTGATCACGCTCCCGAACGACGACGTGCGCTCGGGGTCGATAATCGACCGATCGCGGCGGAACCGGCTGCGGATCGAGATCGAGGTCGGCGTCGACTACGACGCCGACGTCGAGCGCGCGGCGGCGGTGATCGAGGAGACCGTCGCCGAGATCGAGGACGTGGCGGGGATGCCCGAGCCGAACGCCGTGACGAAGCGGTTCGCCGACTCGGCGGTCGTGCTCGGGCTCCGCTACTGGATCCGAAACCCGAGCATGCGCAAGCGCTGGCGCACCCAGACCGCCGCGATGAACGCGATCAAGGCGTCGCTCGAAGACGAGGGTATCGTGATCCCCTTCCCGCAGCAGACGCTCTCCGCGCGGGACGCGGGCGCTTCCGGCCCGCAGTTGGACGCGTCGGTCGAGGACCGGGCGGCGACGCGTAGCGGATCTCGATCCGACGCCGACGGTGACGAGGCGTCCGAGAGCGGTACCGACGACGATGGCACCGACGGAACCGGCTCGAAGGGGGCGGACCGATGACCGAAGACGGTCCCGACTCCGGTCTCGCGGAGCGGCGCGGGCTCGACGACGCCGTCGTCTACCAGCCGGCCGAGGACTCCGGGCTGCTCGCGGAGGCGGCGGTCGAGGAGGCGCACGGGCGGGTGCTGGAGGTCGGCACGGGCTCGGGTTGGGTGGCTCAACGGATCGCCGAGGAGCGAGGGCTCGACGCCGTCGGCAGCGACCTCAACCCGCACGCGGCGCGGCAGGCCCGCGATCGCGGCGTCGAGGGGGTCGTCGCCGACCTCCTCTCGCCGTTCCGGGCGGACGCGTTCGACACGGTGTGTTTCAACCCGCCGTACCTCCCGACCGACCCGGACAACGAGTGGGACGACTGGATGGAACACGCCCTCTCGGGCGGCGAGTCGGGCCGCGAGCTCATCGAGCCGTTCCTCGACGACGTGGGGCGCGTCCTCGCGCCCGGCGGCGTGGTCCTGCTCCTGGTCTCGTCGCTGACGGGGTACGACGAGGTGCTCGCCCTCGCGGAGGACGCCGGGTTCGCGGCCGAGCCGGTCGTCGAGGAGTCGTTCCCGTTCGAGACGCTGACGGTGCTGGCGCTCCGGCGGGAGTGAGGCGGTGCCCGTCCGCCAGCGACGCCGATCACCGGTTAATTACTTCAGAGCATAAATAACATTAGCAAATATTATACGGCGGCATATCGAACCAACGGTGATGACTGAACGAGTCGCGGCCACGCCGGGGTTGTATCCGCTCCCGGACTGGGCGAAAGAGACGCTCTCCGACCTCAAGGGGCACCAGAAGGGCGACCTCCTGAGCGGCGACGAGAGCGAGGCGATCGTCGAGGAGTACGCGGAGGTGCGCGCCGAGTACGTCGACGACCAGCTCGACGCGGGCCTCGACCGCGTCGTCGAGGGACAGGGGCGCTGGGACGACATGATCGCGCACCCGCTGACGGTCCACGACGGCGTCGAGACCGGCGGGATCGTGCGGTACTACGACAACAACAACTTCTACCGCGACCCGCGGGTCGTCGACGATCTCGACTTCTCCGGCGACGTGGCGCGCGAGCTCGAGCGGGCGACGGACCTGATCGACGGCGAGGAGCCCCTCGCGGCGACGCTCTCCGGTCCGTACTCGCTCGCCGACCTCGCCACCGACGAGCACTACGGCGACGCGGCCGAGTTCCAGGCGGCGATCGCCGAGTTCCTCGCTGGCGAGGTCGAGGCGTTCCCCGCCCACGAGACGCTGTTCCTCCTCGAACCGTCGCTGGTGACGAACCCGCCCGCCGAGGGCGAGGAGTCGGCCGCGACCGACGCGATCGCGACGGTCGCCGACGCGACCGACGCCGACGTGGTCGTTCAGACCTCCTACGGCGCGCTGGGCGAGAAGCTGTACGCCCACCTCGTCGACGAGGCGGGCGCGGACGCGCTCGGGCTCGACCTGGTCGCCGGCGACCGCGACGACACCGTCTACAACGTCCAGGAGTTCGGCGCGACCGACTCGCTCGCGCTCGGGCTCGTCGACGGGCAGAACACGCTCGTCGAGGAGCCGGAGACGGTCGCGGAGCGCGTCGAGTGGTTCGAGTCGCAGATTCCCGCCGAGGGGTTCGATCGGACCTACCTGACGCCCAACACCGAGCTGTTCTACCTGCCGACCAACAAGTACCGCGCGAAGCTGAACGCGCTCGCCGCCGCCGCGGAGGTGTTAGAGTAATGGTCCGAACCCCCGAAGCAAACCGCGAACAGTTCCGCCCGCACGACCACCCGAACGACGCGTTCCTGCTGACGACCGTCGTCGGCTCGTACCCGAAGCCGAAGTGGCTCAACCGCGCCGACGAGCTCGTCGAGGACCCCGACTCGAAGTTCGACGAAGCGGATCTGGAGGAGGCCCACGACGACGCCTGCCGGCTGATCACCCACGAGCACGAGCGCGCCGGGCTCGACACGGTCGTCGACGGCGAGATGCGTCGCAACGAGATGGTGGAGTTCTTCGCCGACCGCATCGACGGCTACGAGTTCAACGGGCCCGTGAAGGTGTGGGGCCACAACTACTTCGACAAGCCCTCGGTCGTCGAGGAGGTCGCGTACGACGAGCCGTGGCTGGTCGACGAGTTCGAGTTCACCTCGAACGTGTCCGAGCGCCCCGTCAAGGTCCCGATCACGGGGCCGTACACGCTCGGGTTCTGGGCGTTCAACGAGGCGTACCCCTCGACCGAGGAGCTCGTGTACGACCTCGCCGACCTCGTCAACGAGGAGGTCGAGAAGCTGGTCGAGGCCGGCGCGCGCTACATCCAGATCGACGAGCCCGCGCTGGCGACGACGCCGGAGGACCACGCCATCGTCGGCGAGGCCCTCGAACGCATCGTCTCGGGCATCGACGAGGAGGTCCGGATCGGCCTCCACGTCTGTTACGGCGACTACTCGCGGATCTACCCCGAGATCAACGACTACCCGATCGACGAGTTCGACGTGGAGCTGTGTAACGGCGACTTCGAGCAGATCCCGACGTTCACCGACCCCGAGTTCGAGCCCGACCTCGCGCTCGGCGTCGTCGACGCCCACACCGCCGAGGTCGAGCCGGTCGAGGAGATCAAGGAGAACATCCGGCAGGGCCTCCGCGTCGTCCCGCCGGAGAAGCTCACGATCTCGCCCGACTGCGGGCTGAAGCTCCTCCCGCGCGAGATCGCGTACGGGAAGACCGAGAACATGGTCACCGCGGCCCGAGAGGTCGAAGCCGAGATCGACTCGGGCGCGATCGACGTGGACAATCCGCTCGACGACTGAAGCGGCGCTGTCGAACGTTCTTTCGGCGCCGTTCTTAACTCCCTGTTACGCCGCTGTGATCGGCCGTCTGCTGGCTCTCGACGCGGGGGAGTTCGCGACTGTCCGAGCGCAAACACTTAGGTTGTTACGGAGGCCCTCGGAGGGTATGGACGGATTTCGTGGATGGGATTTCCTGATTCAGGCGACCGTGAATTCGGGCGGCATGATTCGACTTCCCGAACAAGTCCGAGAGACAGTCGCGACGAACCACCTCACAAAGGGACCTGCGATCCATTGGAGCGTGGAGAACGACGATCGGTACATCGTTCTCTCGGAGCGTCCTCTCGAAAAAGACGCGTACACGAACGTCGGTATCTACAAGATATACGATATCGAGGACGTCGACGAGAGCGGTGGACGAATTCGACCGCCCGGCGAGATCTCGTCGGTCTGGACGGCGGACCCGAGTCCGGGTGAGCGGGTGTTTTATCTCACACACCGGCGAATGCGCAGCGGCGCGAAATCGAGCGTGTATCTGCTCTCAGAGGATCAGGTACTCGATCTGCTCCCGACTCGGACGACCAAGCCGCAGACGAACGCGATCTCCGATTCGCTGTTCGAAGTGCCTGGATTCGATAGCCACGAGTGAGATTCTCCTTTTCGTAGCTGCTGTGACGCGTCAACTACGACTGTGACGCTGTATCATCGTCGAACGATTTCCGTAGGTTCTGCTGCCGCTTCCGTAGCGGCGGGTGCGTCGCTCGCAGTCGCGACAGGAGCCCGGTCGGTTCACCATAGATACAGAGCGCCTGCGGGGCGTCGGCGACGCGTGATTGCTGGTCGTTCGATTCAATCGATTCCAGCGCGTCGACCATCGCAGCGAGGGAGGTTGCTTCCGCTCCTTCGGCGTCCGCAATGTATTCACGATGCCGCGAGAGGGACTTTGTAAACAGCCCGATCGGGCTACAGACGTATCGCGATCGTCTTTCTGCCTTCCGGAGGATGGCATCTTCCTCACGCGGGCCGAGTACGACGCCCCGACGCTGATACATCCACGTCCGGAGCGCGTACCCGACCCAGGTCCAGAACCGGACGAGGGTTTCCTGGATTCCGACCGTGAGCTGCATCATGACCGAGTCTCGATTCGCGATGTGCGCGATCTCGTGGCCGAGAACCGCGTTCAGCTCAGCGGAGTCATCGAGTGTCGTAAAGAGGCCGTCGTGGAGGACGATATACCCGTTCTTCCGGCGCCCGAGCGCTAACGCGTTGGCGTCGGGCCGGTCGGTTACATAGAGCTCTGGGGGGCTCATCCCTCTCTTTTCCGCCTCGCGATCGATGAACGCTACCGCGTCCCCGAGTTCCGGGTGGGTTTCCGCGGTCACGCGCTCGGCGTTTCCCAGTATCCGACGGAGTTGGTTCGTGTATCCACGGTACGCTATCCAGCCAATTACCCCTGAAACGAGAAGGACCGTCAGCAGCCAGCCGACCGGTCCGTACGCGCTCACGAGGAAGAACGCAGGTAGCAAAAAGAGCGCTGATCCGAGAAAATAGAGCGCGGTAAGGAATCCGAAGCCCGACAGAAGCAGTCGAGCGCGACGATACGGATGCTTGAGACCGATCGCGTCGAGTGATATGTTGGTTTCCGAATTCATAATTCGGAATTCTGTTCGGGGATATTAGTTCTACTGGATTAATTTAATTTTTCATAGGTATTTGATGTCGTCCGACGTCGAGCAGAAATTCACGTAACGTGGCGACCTCCGTTACGATTCTGTAATTCTTCTCAGCAATCGAACCACCTACATATAAGAAAATTGGGTGGTTTTAGTACACACCCCGCGCTAAATCGAGGTAGATGACAAAACCAGTCGGACTCCACGCGCCGGTCAGTATTGAGGGAGGGCTGAACGGGAGTCGCAACGATCTGAACAGTGTGGCAGGCGAGGTCGCACGGTTTGCATCTCCCGTGGCAGGTGAGGGTCGATGAAGCGCCGGGACGTGGTATCAGGCGCCGGAGCATCGGTACTCGGAGTTGCCACGCTCGGTACCGCTACTAGCGTCTCAGCACAAACCTCGTCGGACGTTTCGATTTCCTTCGACGACCAAACTACCGACGGCACCCGGCTAACCGTCGCTGAAATCAGTACGGATATTGATGCACAGTTCCGAATCCTGGATTCCGAATCAACCACCCTTGCTGGACCGATCTCGTTCGACGCCGGGACGGTTCACGGGGAGTACGAAGTGGACCTTCAGCCACCGCTCACCGAGACCGAGACAGTCACCGCAAACCTCTACGACAACGATGGACAGGGAATCGCGCGGGAAGCCGCGCGCGTCACTATCAGCGGGGACCCGAACCTCGCATCCGGGATCGAGCCGACTCTCATCGAGTCGGACTCAGATGCCGGGTTCAATTATCCGTACTTCCTTTATGCGCCGTCGCGGCGGGAAAACGAACAACAGGCCTCGATTCTTGTCCAGCCGAACAACAGCGGGCAAACTACAGACGATTTCGACGTACAGCGACGCTCGGCCCGGCGTCGTATCGAGAGTGGTATCTCGCGGACCGTCGCCGATCGGCTTTCGGTTCCGCTCCTGATCCCCGTCTTGCCGCGACCGGAGTCCGATCCCGTCGACTGGCGACACTACGTCCACGCGCTGGACCGCCAAACGATGCAGATATCGGATGGTCCGCTAGAACGCGTCGATCGTCAGCTGCTACGGATGGCGGACGACGCCCGACAGCGCCTCAGCGAGCGGTCGTATCCGGTCGACGATCAGGTGATGCTGAACGGATTCTCTGCCGCGGGCAACTTCGTCGACCGCTTCACGGTCCTCCATCCCGACCGTGTCCGTTCCGTCACGGCCGGCGGTCTCAACGGAACGGCGATCCTCCCCCTCGAAGAAGCCGACGGTCACACGCTCGACTTTCATATCGGCATTGCTGATGTTGAAGCGCTGATCGGGGAATCCGTCGATCTGGACGCGCTGAATGAAACGAACCAGTTTCTCTACATGGGCGAAGACGACGGGAATGACACGATCCCGTACGACGACGCATGGAGCGACAGCATGCGTGAAATCGCACTGGACGTGTACGGGGAAGCGATGGTTGCGGACCGCTTCCCGACCTGCCAGCGAGCCTACGAGCAAGCTGGAGTAGATGCCCAATTCAAAGTGTACGAAGGTGCTGGCCACTCTCCCCGCATGGCGCTCGAAGACATCGTTGAGTTCCACCAGCGAAGCCTCGATGGAGACGACGTTAGCGGGTTCGGTCAGCGACTGGGTCTCCGACCGGCGTTCGAGTACACGCCCGACCGGCCGGAGACCGGCGACGAAATCACGTTTGATGCGAGTTCGTCAGCACTCGGTGTGGGAGAGGTGCTCGCGTACACGTGGCAGCTTACTGATGAGGAGACCGCGGCTGGCGAGACGATCACGCATCAATTCACCGGGCCCGGTGAGTACGCTGTTACCCTGCGAGCGATAGATGACAAGGGTCGTATCGAAACGACCACGACGACGATTCGCGTCGGTGAGAACGAGACCGATCGTAGCCAAGAATCGGATAACACTTCGACAGACGACCGGGAGCCGAATAACGCCACCACAGACGGTGCAGTGTCGTCAGAACCGACCCGCGGAACCACGCCCGGATTTGGCATCGGGGTCGCTGTGACGAGTATCATCAGTACCTCACAAAGCATCCTCAGCTAGCTGTTTCTGAAGCCTGAGTTCTGTGGTGGAGCGGTTGTGCTGGGTGGTCTTGACGAGAAGATCGTCGACGAACCGACGGAGAGCTGTCGCTGTCGGCGGCGGCTGCCGCCGACGCGACAGCGTCGCCACTCCTGGCGGAGGCTAGCCCGGTCGGAGATTAGCGAGTAAACCGGTCGTCTGGTGGTCGGTTTGCGGGGACGGCCCGACGCGTCGCGAGGGCCGTCCACGCTGCCCGTTGAATCATGTTGATGAACTCCTTGAACGACCACTTCCAGAGGCGACGCCCTCCACGGCGGGGCGTCGCCACGTACTCCCAGTGTAAATACCGCCAGACGTTCTGTAACAACAAGCTCACCACGACGTACAGCAGCCGTACGACCGGATTTTGTGTCGAGGTCGTCGCAATACTTTGCTCGGAGAGTCGGTAGCTGGCCTCGATACCAAAGCGTTTCGCGTAGTGGTATCGAGCGTCTCGTGGTGAATTGATGAACGGCGCGTCAGCGGCGTAGCCGTGACGCGCCACTCCATGTTCGTCGTACCGTCCGTTTTGGTACGTACAGTCGATGTAGACGGGAAACTCGACGGTCCAGCTGTGACCGTCGAGTTTCGCCGTCATGTCGTGTTGAATCACGCGACTCCAGCCTTCCGAGAGTTCTTGCTTGATCGTCTGTCCCCAGCGGACGATCGGCATGACGTAGGCGTGGTTGTGTGCCTGAAGCAGCGTCAAACACTTGCTGTCGTAGAATTCGCGGTCAAGAAAGACGGCCTTGACCTCGAGGTCAAGGCCGTCGAGGATACCGAGAAACTCTGCGAGGACACTGCTGGCGGTGTCGCCGTCTTCGAGACGGCGCACCGCCAGCGTGTAGCGTTTGTTCTTCACACGCGCGTAGAGTGTGGCGTAGGCGTGGAACGCAGTCGTTCCACGCTTCGCTTGTGAGTGATACAAGCCGTCTGTCCCATCTTCGTCGCCGTAGTAGGGCCGCAGGTGGAGGTCTGAAACGACCTCCACCTGCTGGGGAAGGACGTCGAGGACGTCCTTCTGAAGGAGCGCGTTTCCGACTTGTTCGAGCGTCTCAAGATCGAACTTGGTGCGGAGATGGTAGAGAACCGAATTTTCGTGGGGAGCATCTTCGCTTTTCTCACAGAGCGTTGAGACCGAGGTCCCGTCGGCGCACGCGCCGACGAGGACCTCGTAGATGTCTTCAGCATCGAGTTCAGCGTTTTCAGCGAGTGTGAGGGCAACTTCCTCGTCAAGGGAGTTGACGAGGAAGTTAAGAAGCTGGTCCTCGTGAATTTCACCGTCTGCTTGCTTGGTATTAGACACACCTTCAGCAAGCAGACGTCTCAACTAACCGGCTTTGTGATGTACTGAGTCTTCATCGCAGAGTCACCGGCAACCACTTATAAGCGGGCGGCTGGGGCTTTGAAGGTGTTCTCCGTCACAGCGGCTGCAACGACGCATAGCCGAGCGGCTGGAGCTCTGGAGATGTTCTCCGCGCTAGTGCACCAATTTATAAGCGAGTGGCTGGAGCTTCGAAGACTCTCATAGCCACGAAAAGACCCGATCGGCGTATCAACCGACGAACCCGACTGACAGTTCTCCTTAAATCGCGCAGCCGACCTCGCGGTACATGTAGTGGGTCATCGCGTAGACGCCGAGGATGATCCCCGCGCCGGCGAGGAAGGAGTGCACCGACAGCAGCGCGATCCCCGAGAAGAGGTTCGCGATGTTGCAGCCGGCCGCGAGCCGCGAGCCGACGCCCATCAGGAGGCCGCCGATCGCGTAGTTCGGGACCCGGTTCAGCTTGGGCTTCCGGACGCGGAAGTCGCCGGAGGCGTACGCGGCGAGGAAGGAGCCGACGATCAGCGACGCGATCATCACCATGTCGATGGTCAGCGAGATGTTCCCGTCGCGGAACAGGATCGACCCCCAGTACTCGACGCTCGCCACGTCGAACCCGGCCCCGGCCAGCAGGTAGCCCGCCCAGCGCGCCTCGCTGCCGGTGATCGCCCAGTGGCCGTGCACGTAGAACCAGAGGCTCGCGATGAGCGCCATCGCCACGCCCGCGGTCCGCGCGTCCCACGAGTCGCGGAGCCGGACTTTCAGGGGCCGGTCGTCGCCGCGAATCCCGCGGACGTATTCGACGGTCCCGTCGGCGATGCCGCGCAGTCCGAGCGAGACGGCCGAGAGCGTCCGGGAGGCGCCGATCGCCGCCTGCGCGCGGGTGTCGGCCTCCACGCCGGTTCCGCCCGAGGGGTCGTCGGGGAGCCGGCTCCGCCCCTTCACGAACGCGTACGCGAGGGTGCCGAGCGCGACGGCGCCGGCCCCGGTGAGCGCCGGAGAGAAGGGGAGCGAGAGGTACAGCGTCTGCCCCTGGAACGGGTTCAGCGTCTGGAAGTAGTACGTCTCGGCGACGGGGAACGCGAACGCGAAGAGGACGTAGCCGACGAACATGAAGAAGAGTACGAGCCAGAACTGGACGTACCCCTGTCCGGCGCGGTAGAGGGTGCCGGACGCGCAGCCGCCGGCGAGGGTCATGCCGAGCCCGAAGACGAAGCCGCCGAACAGCGAGCCGAGCCCCCACGCGGGCGTCCAGAACCCGCGGAAGTAGCCGAACGTGGCCTGCACGCTCCAGAACACCGTCATCACGGCGAGCCCGGCGAGCAGCCCCTTCAGCACGCGGGTGTCCTTGAACGCGACGAAGTCGCGGAAGGCGCTGACGAAGCAGAACCGCGCCTTCTGTAACAGGACCCCGAACGACAAGCCGACCGCGATAGAGACGCCGACGTAGGCGACGGGCGACAGCAACATTACCGGATCTCACGCTCCCGCACGTAAAGCGTCGCTGGAGACGGTAACGGCTCCCTCGTGTCGGAGAATGGCGCATCATTTGCCCCTACGTAACACACGGGGCAACGAACGGGGAGGCCGAGGAGCCTTTAGCCGTGAGACGCGTTCCGTGGGTATGAGCGAGGACTGCTGTTGCGGGACGACCGACGCGGATTCGCGTCCCTCGGGGGCCGACGCGGATCCCGGCTCCGCGAAGGGGAAGGCGAACCCCCGTCCCGCGAAGGGGAGCGATCTGGCGAACGACGACCGCCGGAACCCCTTCGCGGAGGGGATCGACCGGCGGCGCCTGCTCCAGGCGTCCGGGACCGTCGGCGCGACGACCGCGCTGGCGGGCTGTTCCGGCGGGGGCGGCGGGGACGGCGCCGACCCCGAACCGACGATGTTCGTGTTCAACAACGGGGACCGGACCGTCAGCGTGATCGACACCGAGTCGGACGAGCTGCTCACCTCCGCGTTCCTCGGGACGACCGCCTCGTTCCCGGCCAACCAGTACTCGACCGGGATCGACGCCGACCACGACGTGCTCTGGCTCAACGTCTCCGGCGGCGTCCGCGGTATCGACCAGCGAACCCTTGAGGAGGTCGCCTTCGTCGAGACCGGCTACGGCCCGAACTACCCGAACGTCACTCCCGACGGGAACCACCTGCTGATCGCCTCGGGCGGAACCACCGGGATGGAGCCCGAGGGCGACGAGAACCACGCCATCTTCCGCGTCGACGCCGACCGCGACAGCGAGACCTTCGGCGAGGTGACCGCGGAGATAGAGACCGGCTACGTCGGCCCCTGCGACATGACGCTCGGGCCCGACGGCGACTACGCGTTCGTCGTCGACGTGGCCGACGAGTCGATCCGCGTGCTGAGCGTCGACCCGTTCGAGACCGTCGCCCGCGTCGGCTCGGGAGAGCCGGTCACCGAGGGGAACGTCCTCCCCTTCATGTGTACCGCCGCGTTCGACGGGGAGTACGTCCTCGTCGAGAACGGGGAAGGGACGCTGGGCGGCGAGCCGGAGGTGCCCCGCGAGGGCTCCGAGAGCCTCTGGGACGTCTCCGACCCCGAGAACCCCGAGGAGGTCGGGAAGATCACCCGCGACGACGGGCTTCCCGGCGCGCCGATCACGAGCGAGGTGTCCCCGGACAACGAGGCCGCCTACCTCCTCATCCCCGGCGAGGGCGTCGGCGTGATCGACTTGGAGAGCTTCGAGTACGAGACGACGCTGGACGTGGGCGGAAGCAGCATCTCCGCGTCGTGGGGCCCGAACCGCGAGAAGCTGTACGTCCCCGTGCAGGACGCCAATCAGGTCGCCGTCGTCGAGCACGCGAGCCGTGAGGTCACGGAGACGATCGACGTCGGCGAGGCGCCCACGGGAGCCGCCGCCGGCACCGTCCGCCCGGAGGGCGACGCGGTGTCGCGGGTACAGGCGTCGCTCGCCTCGCTCGGGATCACCTTCGGCGAGATGGAGGCGTCGTGGTGTATGGACGACCACTGCTACTGCGGATGACGGGAAAGCATTCGAACGGTGACGGCGACGAGGGCGACTCCACCGAGAACGCCGACTCCACCGAGAACGCCACCCGCCGCGGCCTCCTGCGCGCGGCGGCGGGCGCGACCGTCGCGGGCGCGGCGAGCACGGCCGGCTGTCTCGGCGTGACGACCCCCGCCGACGTGGCGGCGCAGAACGAGGTGTCGGGGAACGTGGGCCACTTCGTCGGACCGAGCTGGCTCGCCGACAACCGCGAGGACACCGTCGTCCTCGACGCGCGCGACGCGGAGCGATTCCGCGAGGAGCGCATCTACCGCGCCCGACGCGTGCCGTTCGACGCGGTCACGGCCCGCGAGTCGATCGACGAGGGCGACGTTCCCGACGCCGACGCGATCGCGTCCGCGTTCGGCGAGATCGGCGTGGCGCCGGACGACGACGTGCTCGTCTACGGCGCGAGCGTCGGGTCGCGGGTCACCCGCGTCGCGTTCGCGCTCGCCGCGGTCGGCCACGAGGGGTCGATCCGCGTCCTCAACGGCGGACTCTCGGCCTGGAACGGTCGCCTCGGAACGGGGTCGCGAGACCGGGTCTCGCCGACCGACTACGAGCCGGAGCGGAACGACTCGGCGTGGGTCACCCACGAGTGGCTCGCCGACCGCGTCGGCACGTTCAACGCGGACGGTCCGGGGCTCGTCGACGTGCGCGTGCCGGAGGCGTACCTCGCCGCCGCAGGCTCCGACCTTCTGAACGAGGACCACGACCGCCACGGCCACCTCCCCGGCGCGGTCGACGTGCACTGGGTCGGGAACGTCGACGGCCGGCGGATGACCGACCCCGGCCGGCTCGTCCAGCTGTACGAGGTCGACGCCGAGCTGGACCGGAGCGGGACCGTCGTCGTCTACGGCGACGACAACGTGGACCCGACCTCGACGTGGCTGACGCTGAAGGCGATCGGCTTCGAGGACGTGCGCCTGTACGACGGCGGCTTCGGCGAGTGGGCGAACGTCGACGGCGACCGCGGGCGGTACCCGGTCGAGACGGCGACGAACGTCGTGGTCGAGACGGACGGGAGCGTCGGCGGCGACGGCGACGGCGGCGACTTCTCCTGTACTGGATGACTTCGTCCATCGACCGCGTCCTCGCGGTTCCGTGCGAGGGCGACGACCTGCTGGCCCTGTTCGCGCTCGATACGGGGGACCGGCTCGGCGAGGTCCCGGTCGGGAGCCATCCGGTCCACGCGACGACGTGCCGCGGGCGGACCGTCGTCGCCACCATGGGCGAGCGGGCCGTCACCGCGGTCGGCTCGGGCGGAGAGGTGACGAGGGTCGAGACCGGCGTGTTGGGGCCCTCGCACTTCGCGACCGCGAACGGGGAGCTGTACGTCTCCTGTTCCGCCGGCGACGCCCTCGCGGTCATCGATCCCGAGCGCCTGACGCTCGTCGACCGCGTCGCCGTCGGCGCGGAGCCGCACGAGATCGCCGTCTCTCCCGACGGCGACCGGCTCTACTCCGGGAGCCGCCGCGAGGGCGTCGTCGACGTGGTGGACACCGAGAGCCGCGAGCGGATCGGCGCGATCGACGCCGGGCCGGACGCCCGCGTGCAGGGCGTCGCGGTCTCGCCGAACGGGGAGCGCGGGTACGCTGTCGACCAACGGGGCGCCCGCGTGGTCGCCTTCGATCCCGGGGGAGACGCCGGGTCGCTCTCCGACGGAGAACCGATCCGCCGCGAGGCCGCGGTCGGCGCCGACCCGTACGACCTCGTCGCGACCGCGGACCGCGTGTTCGTCCCCGGCCGCGGCGACGGGGTCGTCCACGAGTTCGACCGGGACTTGGAGCCGATCGCGGTCCACGAAGGGTTCTCGCGCCCCGTCGACGTCTTCGAGGTCGCCGGCGAGCGGTGGGTGCTCGACGCGGCCGCCGCCCGCCTCCGGTCGCTCGACGGCGCGGTCGTCGAGACGGCGGCGCCGGGACTGGTCGCGACGCCCGTCGGCGGAGCGGGAGACGGGCGGCTCGCCGTCTCGCACTACGACGACGACCGCGTCTCCCTCGTCGACGTCGACTCCGGGACCGTCTGGACCGCGGAGTCGCCGGCGTACCCGTTCGGGTCGGTCGTGGTCTGATCGGTCGCGGTCCGACGGGCGGTGATCCGACCGTCACCGACGAGCACGGCCGCGACCGCTACGAGGCGACGGACACGGTCGAGGGCGCGACCGTCGGCCGCTTCCCGGACCTCTACGAGGCGCTGGGCGAGGTCGGCGTCGACCACGTGACCACGCTCTGAGACCGTCCGCGTCCCCGCGGCTCGGTGCGAGTCCCCGCGGCTCGGTGCGAGCCCCGCACGTCGGCCGGAGCTTCATGCCTCCGGGCGTGCTTTGGAGACGCATGCAGGAGTACGACTTCCTCGTCATCGGCTCGGGATCGGGACTGGACGTGGCGAACGCGATGGCCGGCCGGGGGAACTCGGTCGCGGTCGTCGAGGAGGGGCGGCTCGGCGGCACGTGTCTCAACCGCGGCTGTATCCCCTCGAAGCGGCTCCTCTATCACGCCGACGTGATGGAGACGATCGAGCGGGCCGGGGAGTTCGAGATCGACGCCGAGGTGACCGACGTCGACTTCGCGGAGATCGTCCGGAAGGTGAACGAGGACGTCTCGGAGAGCTCCGAGTCGATCCGGCGGGGGCTGGAGTCCTCGGACGCCCACGACCTGTTCTCGGGAACCGGGCAGTTCGTCGACGACCGCACGGTCGAGGTCGTCGACGGCGACGACGAGGGCGCCGCGCTGCGGGCCGACACCGTCCTGATCGCCACCGGCACGCGTCCCTCGATCCCGCCGATAGAGGGGATCGAGGAGGTGGACCACCTCACGAGCACGGAGGCGCTCCGGCTGGAGGAGCCGCCGGACCGCCTCGTGATCGTCGGCGGCGGATACATCGCGGCCGAACTCGGCCACTTCTTCGATACCTTCGGCAGCGACGTGACGATCGTCGGCCGACGCGAGCACCTCCTCCCGGAGGCGGACGCGGAGGTCGGCGAGGCGTTCACCGACCGGTACGCCGACCGGTTCGACGTGTACGCCGGCTACGAGGCCGTCGCGGCCGACGAGGATGACGGCGAGGTGACGGTCGAGGCCCGGCCGTACCCCGAGGCCGACTCGGTCCGCGCGGGCGGGGAGACGGTCGGTGCGCCCGACGAGGCCGAGGACGTGACCGTCACCGGCGACGAACTGCTCGTCGCGACGGGCCGCCGACCGAACACGGATATGCTGAACCTCGACGCTACGGGCGTGGAGACCGACGTGAACGGCTTCGTCGAGACCGACGAGTACCTGCGAACCGACGCGGAGGGCGTGTGGGCGCTCGGCGACGTGGTCGGCGAGTACCTGCTGAAACACAGCGCGAACCACGAGGCGAAGGCCGTGGTCCGGAACCTGCTCGGCGACGAGCCGGAGCCGGTCGACTACTCGGCGATGCCGTTCGCGGTGTTCGCCTCGCCCGAGGTAGCGGGGGTCGGCGCGCGCGAGCGGGACCTCCGAGAGGCCGACGCCGAGTACGCCACCCGCACCTACGCGTACGACGAGACGGCCCGCGGGAGTGCGATGCACGCCGACGGCTTCGTGAAGGTGCTCATCGATCTGGACGGCGAGATCGAGGGCTGTCACGTCGTCGGTCCCGAGGCGTCGAACCTGATCGAGGAGGTCGTCGTCGCGATGACCGCGGGCTCGGGGACCGTCGCGGACATTCGCGACGCGGTCCACATCCACCCCGCGCTCTCAGAAGTGGTCGATCGGGCCTTCTCGGGTCAGTTCTCGCGGGGCGGCGGCGGACACGATCACAACCACCACTCGTGATACGTCACCGCATACCGAATCGGCGTCCCGGACACACACCCGCGGGTGGGTTTTGTAGGGGTGACGCTTATAAGCGAACACGATGGCAAAAGCGGCAATCGTGATCCTCGCCGGCAACGAATCGCACGCCGACTACGGTCGCCTCGCGAACGGGCTCGAGGCCGCTAAGGAGTTCGCCGAGAACGACGACGACGAGCTGGAACTCATCTTCGACGGCGCCGGGACCCAGTGGATCCCGGAGCTCGAAGACGAGGAGAGCGACTACCACGAGCTGTACCAGGCGGTCCGCGACGACGCCGCGGTCTGTGACTACTGTTCCGGCGCCTTCGGCGTCGACGAGGCGGTCGCGGACGCCGGGCTCGTCACCCTCGACGAGTACGACGGGCACCCGAGCGTCCGCTCGCTCGTCGACGACGACTACGAGATCATCACGTTCTGACTCGGACGGTCGGCCGACTCGACCGGATTTTGCGGCCGCCTAGATATCGAAGTCGGGCGTGTCGAACGCCCCCTCGTCGGCCTCCACGTCGTACCCCTCGATCGCCGTGAGCGCGAGGTCCAGCGTCGCCTCGGCGTCCCAGCGCCCGGTGTTGATCGCCAGGTCGTAGATGGAGCGGTCGGACAGATCGATCCCGTAGTACGACTGGTAGCGCTGTTCCTCGATCACTTCCCGGACCTGCATCTCCGAGGTCATCTCCTCGCGGTCGAGGGTGCGGTCGGCGCGCACCTCGTCGGGCGCGTCGAGCCAGATCCGGATGTCGGCGCGGTTGCCGGCGATCCAGCCGGCGAGCCGCGACTCGAGGACGAACGCCTTGTTCGCGGTCCCCCACTTCTCGGCGATCCGGCGGAGCCGCTCGTCGAGCGCGCGGTCGATCTCCTCGGACTCGCCGGCCTTCGCGATCAGCTGCGAGAGGCTCATGTCGCGCTCGGCGGCGATCTCGCGGAACAGCTCGCCGCCGGAGACGTAGCCGCAGTCGAGCGCGGCCGCGATCCCCTCCACCAGCGTCGTCGCGCCGCAGCCCGGCGGGCCGGAGACGGTGACGAAGAGGTTCCGATCGATCTCCCGTTCCGCCGACCCCGAGGTTCCACTCATACGTGCGCCGCCACGGACGGATCCCGGATAAACGGGCCGGTTCGCGCGAACTCGGACGCACGAGGGCCGATCCCGACGTAACCGCTTTCCCGCGCCGGGCCCACTCGTTCGACGTGAGCGAACTCACGGACGGCGGTTCGGCCGAGGGCGCGGAGCACTCCGAGGCGTCGCCCCCCGCGCGGGAGCTCCTCCGCGAGGCCCTCTCCGGTGCGGACGCCCCGGCCGTCGAGTTCGACCCGGAGACGGTCCCGATCCCCGATTCCGGCGTGCTCGACCGGCTCTCGCCTCCGGTCCGCCGCTGGTGGGTCTCGCAGTTCGCCGCGTACGTCGGCGAGAACGGGGGCCTGTTCACCCCGCCGCAACGCGGGGCGATCCCTCGCGTCGACGACGGGGAGAACTGCCTCGTCGCCGCGCCGACGGGGAGCGGGAAGACGCTCGCCGCCTTCACCGCGGTCCTCGACGACCTCTTCGAGCGCGAGCGGGCCGGCGAGCTGGAGAACTCCGTCTACTGCCTGTACGTCTCCCCGCTGAAGTCCCTCGCGAACGACATCGAGCGCAACCTCGAAGCGCCGCTCGAGGGGATCGCGGCGGAAATGGCGGCGAGGAGCGGCGCGGAGAGGGCCGAAGGAGACGAAGAGCCCGACGGAGACGAGGAGGGCGACCCCGATCCCGGCGTCCGCCAGGCGATCCGGCACGGCGACACGAGCAAGGCGGAGCGGCAGGCGATGCTGGAGGAGACGCCGCACGCGCTCAACACCACGCCGGAGACGCTGGCGATCCTGCTCAACTCGCCGAAGTTCAAGGAGAAGCTCCGCACCGTCGAGTACGTCGTCGTCGACGAGATCCACGCGCTGGCGGACAACAAGCGCGGCACCCACCTCTCGGTGTCGCTGGAGCGGCTGACGGAGCTCGCCGACGGCTCCCCGACCCGGATCGGTTGTTCCGCCACGGTCGAACCCCTCGCGGAAGTCGCCGACTTCCTCGTCGGTCGCGAGCGCGTCGCCGGCGAGGTCGGCGAGACGGCGGGGTTCGCGCCCCGCGACTGCGAGATCGTGGACGCCCGGTTCGGCCGCGAGTTCGACCTGCAACTCCGGACGCCGGCCGCAGACCTCATTCACACAGACGACGCGGTCGTCACCGACCGCTTTTACGACGCGCTCCACGACCTCATCGCCGACCACGAGAACACGCTGGTGTTCGCGAACTCGCGGTCGGGCGCCGAGCGAACCCTCCGGGAGCTCCGCGAGCGGTTCGACTACGACGAGTCCGATTCGGGCTGTCACCACGGGAGCCTCGGCGAGGCCCAGCGTTCCCGGATCGAGGAGGGGCTGAAGGCGGGCACGCTGGACGTGGTGACCACGTCGACGAGCCTCGAGCTCGGCATCGACATGCCGCACCTCGACCTGGTGGTGCAGGTGGGGTCGCCGAAGTCGGTCGCAGCGCTGCTCCAGCGCGTCGGCCGTGCGGGCCACAGCCCCGGCGAGACCGTCGAGGGACGGGTGTTCGCGCTCGACCGCGACGAGCTGGTCGAGTGCGCGGCGATGCTCGCGCGCGCCGAGGCGGGGTTCGTCGACCGCGTGTCGCTCCCCGAGGGCGCCGCCGACGTGGCCGCCCAACACGTCTACGGGATGGCGATCAACCGGGTCCGCCCGGACCGGGAAGTTCGCGATATCCTCCGGCGCGCCCACCCCTACCGCGACTTCGGGAGCCGCGAGTACGAGCGGCTCATGCGGTACCTCACCGGCGACTACGAGGGGCTGGCGGAGCGGAACGTCTACCCGAAGGTGTGGCGCGACGCGAACGACCCGCCGGAGGGCGAACATCACCACGAGGAGTACCCGGTCGGCGAGACGCTGGTCGGGAAGCGCGGCCGGCTCGCGCGGGTCATCTACATGACCAACGTCGGGACCATCCCCGACTCGTTCGGCTGCGACGTGGTCACCCGCGACGGCGACGCGGTCGGAACGCTCGACGAGAACTACCTCGACACGCTCTCTCCCGGCGACGTGTTCGCGCTCGGCGGCGAGCGGTTCGCGTTCCGCTACCGCCGCGGCTCGAAGGTGTACGCCGACCGGACCGACGAGCGCCCGACCGTGCCCACGTGGTACGCGGAGCGGCTCCCGCTGTCGGCCGACCTCGCCGCCGAGGTGCTCGCGTTTCAGGGCGACCTGCTCGACCGGCTGGAGCGCGGCGGTCCGCCCGCGGTCCGCGCGTGGCTCCGGAAGCTCCCGATCGACGGCAACTCGGTGCGGGCGATCACTCGCACGTACGACGAACAGGTCGCGTACGCGGGCGCGGAGAGCGTGTCGACCCCGTCGCGGCTCGCCGTCGAGGAGGTGCTCGACCGCGACGCGTACAAGCGCCGGTTCCACGTCCACTCGACCTACGGCCGGCGGTTCAACGAGGGGCTCTCGCGGCTGGTCGCCGCCGAGTGCCGGGCCCGCACCGACGCCGAGCCGACCGTCGCGGTCGCGGACCGGGGGTTCAGCCTCGCGCTCCCGCTGAACCGCAAGGTCGACGTGGCGGGCATCCTCCGCGAGTTGGACCCCGAGACGGTCCGCGGGGACCTCCGGGCGGCGCTGCGGGGGACCGACCTCCTCCAGCGCTACTTCCGGATCAACGCGACGCGCTCGCTCATGATCCTGAAGCGGTACAAGGGGTACGAGAAGTCGGCCGCCGAACAGCAGGTGTCCGCCGAGACGCTGCTCTCGCTCGCGGAGGGGCTCGACGACTTCGCGGTGATAGAGGAGACGTACCGCGAGCTGTCGGACGACCGGCTCGACGCGCCCCGGATCCGCGCGGTAGCCGAGCGGATCGCCGACGGGGACCTCGCGGTCGTCGACCGCACCGTCGACTCCCCGACCCCGCTCGCGTTCGGGCTGGCGACGCTCGTCGACTCGGACGCGGTGCTCGCGGACGACGAGTCGGCCGCGCTCCGGGAGTTCCACGAACGGGTGCAGACCGCGATCGAGGATTCATGACGTCCTCCCCGCGCTGAAGCGCGAGGCCTTCTCCTCGATTCTCCGCAACCGGTTCCACGGTGGTTGCGATGATGTCGGTCCCGTGACGATCGATAGCGAGAGCGGCTATTACACGTTGCTGATCGGTTGTTTATAAGTGATCGACGAGCCGCCGGCTCAGAACTGTAGGGCGACCGCCGCTACGGTGCGGACGTTGAAAGGTGACCGCCCCACGCGAACGCGAGACGACCAGTTGTGTCGCACACCGGCGGCCGGTCGAGTGAACGTCGGTCGCTCCGGTACTTAAACCCTCGTTCGCGCGGTTCCGGAGACGTCGATCGGAGCGGGATCAGTCGGGCCGGTGGACCTCGCCCTCGCGCTCGTCGGCGTCCTTCCGACGGAGCGCGGCGGCGGCGTTGTTGGCGTCGTAGCCGAAGAACACGTCCTTCGCGTACCGCTCCGCGACCTCCGCGGCGTGGATCAGGTCGTCGACGTCGACCTCGACCGCGTACAGCTCCAGCGAGAACGGCGTCTCCGGCGGCGCGCCGTGCACGTCGTAGTCCCCGCCGAACCGCGATCGGAACCCGCGCGCGATGGTTTCCAGCCAGTACGTCGTCGCGTATTCCGTGTCGTATACGGGGACCACGAACTCGTCGACGTGCTCGGCGAGCCGGTCGAGGTCGAGGCCGGCCCGCGCCCGCAGGTGGCCGGGGTAGGGGTCCGGATACAGCGTGAGCAGCACCCGACCGGGAATCCGGTCGGCGGCGTCGGCGACGAACTCGGAGATCACGTCGGCGCGCCAGTCGCTCCGGTCGTCGCGGGCGCTCTCCGCGAACAGTCGCTCGCAGCGGTCGCAGCGACAGAACCCCTCCCGCGGGAACCCCACGTCGTCGAGGCGCACGTCACCGTTCTCGGCGGCGCAGTCCTCGATGATCTCCAAGAGGCCCTCGCGGTACTCCGGGTGGGTCGGGCAGATGTACGCCCAGTCGAAGTAGTCGCGGTCGCGGGTCGCCGGCTTGCCGCGCTCGTCGACCGGGACGAGGTCGGGGTTCTCGCTCGCCGCGGCGTTGTCGCCGAAACACGACACCATGTTCACGGCGTTCGGCAGGGGTGCGGCCGCCCGCCCCGTGACGTCTTTCACCTCGTAGAAGCCGAGGTCGAACGGCTCCATCTCGACCTCGTCGGCGTTGCGCGTGACGACCCCGTACATGCGCGCCGCTACGAGACTGACGGGTAAAAACGGCGGGCATCCGCCCGCGGGAGATGGCCGGTGAGCGATACGGGAGAGAAGCGCGCGTCGAGCCGATTATTGGACTTCGACCGGCTCCTTGTCGCCGGCGAACAGGAAGTACGCGAGCGTGACCAGCGACAGGACCAGGACGAGCTTTAGTTTCTTGCTCATGTCATGAACATCGGGAGGCGGGCGCTAAAATCTACCGGAGGGTTCGGGGGTACGTCCGCGAAGTCGCCCCCGTCACACGTCGATGTGCTCGGCGATGTCCGCGCGGAGGATCGTCGAGCAGTAGTCGCAGCGGACGCCGTCGGCGACCACGTCGAACCGGGTGTCGACCGGCTCGTCGGCGTTGGTGATGCAGTTGCGGTTCGGACACGAGAGCACGCCCGTCACGCTGTCGGGACGGGTGACGCGGTTCTTCTCGACGACCTCGAAGTCGCGGACGATGTTGATCGTCGCCTCGGGCGCGATCAGCGAGAGCACGTCGACCTCCGACTGCGAGAGCTCCCGCTCCTCCACCTTCACGATGTCCTTGCGGCCGAGCCGGTCCGAGGGGACGTTCATCCCCACCGAGACGCCGTGTCCCTCGGAGCCGTCGATGCCCAGGATCGCGAGCACGTTGAGCGCCTGCCCGCCCTCGACGTGGTCGATCACGGTGCCGTCGCGGATCTTCGAGACGCGGAGCTCGTGGTCGCTCATCGGTCCACCTCCGTCCCCTCGTCGGCCTCGGCGTTCTCAAGGAGGGTGTCGAGCAGCGCCATCCGCACCGGGATCCCGTTGTGCGCCTGCTCGAAGTACGTCGCGTGGTCGGTCTCGTCGACGTCGGGCGCGATCTCGTCGACCCGGGGGAGCGGGTGCATCACGGTCAGATCGTCGGCGGCGGCTTCGAGCGTCTCGGCGTCGATCCGGTACTCGCCCGCGACGCGGTGGTACTCGTTCTCGTCGGGGAACCGCTCCTTCTGGATCCGGGTGACGTAGAGCACGTCGAGCTCGTCTAAGACCGGCTCGAGCTCCTCGTGTTCGCGGATCTGCGCGCCGGTCTCGTGGAGGTCGAAGCGCACGGAGCGCGGGATCCGCAGCGACTCCGGGCTGATGAAGTGCTGGTTGACGTCGAACTCCGTGAGCGCCGCCGCGAGCGAGTGGACGGTGCGGCCGTACTTCAGGTCGCCCATGATCCCCACGGTGAGGTCGTCGAGCCCGTGGTTCTCGCGGATCGTGTGGAGGTCGAGGAGGGTCTGTGAGGGGTGCTGTCCGGCGCCGTCGCCCGCGTTGACGACGGGGACGGAGACGTTCTCGGCGGCCAGCGTCGCGGCGCCCTCGCTCGGGTGGCGGAGCACGAGGGCGTCCGCGTACCCCTCGATGACGCGGACGGTGTCGGAGAGCGACTCCCCCTTCGAGACCGACGAGGAGTCGACGTCGCCCATGTCGACCGTGTCGATTCCGAGGCGTTTGGCCGCGCTGTCGAAGCTCATCCGGGTGCGCGTGCTCGGCTCGAAAAAGCAGAGCGCGAGCACGCGCCCGGCGTGCCGGTCCGCGTAGGCGGCGGGGTCGTCGGCGACCTCGCGGGCCCGGTCGAGCACCGCCTCGATGTCATCCCGCGAGAGCTGGGTCGCGGTGATGAGGTGGTCCTGACGCATCGTCGGAGAAGGGGGCCGGCAGTATCTTGAATCCCTCGGCTCGGCCGCCGACGAGGGTGTTCACGTCCGTGTGGATCGCCGCGAGCGACCGTTTCGAGATTCGCAGAATGCGGGGGCGTCACCGCGGCCCGTGTCCCCCCGGACCAGCGGCCGCGCTTATAAACCGATCCGCGCCCAACGGACGGGTATGTCCGAGAACGACCCGACAGGCGAGTCCGAAAACGACCCGGCCGACCTGCTCCCGAACGATCGCGTGAAGCGGAGCGCGCTCGACGGCGACGTGACCCAGCTCCACCGCGGGAACCGGTACGGCGAGGAGGGCGACACCTTCGAGGTCGACGGCGTGACCTTCGAGCTCACCGAGGTGACCGAGCGAACCCTCGGCGACATGACGGACGAGGACGCGAAGCGGGAGGGGTCGCCGTCGCTTTCGGCGTACAAGGAGCGGATGGTCCGCGCGCACGGCGGGAGCTTCGACTGGGACGACGACGCCGACGTGGTGCGACACCGGTTCGAGCGCGTCGAGTAACGCAGACCGCGCTCGGCGCACCGAGCGCTACCCGCCGAACGCGCCCAGACTCGACTGCAGCTCGCGGTCCGGAACCGCTTCGGTGAGCTCGTACCCCACGAGATCGCGGGCGTCGACCGCGTACGTCGACCCGCCGCGGTCGAGCACGAGCACGCGTCCCTTCCACCCCCTGACCGTCCCGGCCGCCATCGTCTCCGCGACGGGGCGGTCGTCGAGGTCGAGCCCGTCGTCGAACGCGAACCGCTCGATCGGGTCGAAATCCGACAAGAGCGACTCCCACGCCGCCGCGTCCACGTCGCGACCGAACCCCGCGAGCTTCGTCGGGACGCGCACCCGGTCGACGAGGTCGTCGCGCTCGGCCAACTCGGCCTCGATCTCTCGCGCGATCCGCCCGTCCGGGTACGTCCGGATATGGGCCCCGCGGTCGGCGCCCTGCTCTCGGAGCCGCGTCTCCAGCCGCCAGTGCCGCGTGACGCCCACCTTCAACACGTCGGGCGCGAACGCCGCGAGGTACACGGCGTGCTCCTCGTGACAGTCCATCTCGTCTTTCAGACAGTCGCCCGTACAGCGGGCGCACACCCAGACGTGCCGGTGCGCGTCGCAGTAGGGGGCCTCGTCGGCGTCGCAGGCGACGTGTTCGCCGTCGTGGACGGTCCCCGCGCACCGGCGGTCGCCGAGCCCGAAGGCGAGCTCCGTGCCGGGGGTCGCCTCGACGAATTCGACCGCGCCGCCGCTGGCGACCGTGAGCCCTTCGCCCGACTCGTAGCCGACGACCTGCACGCGTTCCCGTAGGGGGAGCCCGGACTTAGGCGCGTCGTCGCCGGAACGATCGGACGGCGGCTGTCGTCCGACGAATCGTAGCGCCGAGTCCCGTCCGTCCGAGCCTCCCGCGGACGACTCTCTCGAGACCCTCGGCAGACGGGACGATTGGCCACTACAGGCCGAGGCTATAACAGGCGTGGAGCCGACGAACTCCGCACGAACATGTTCCCAGAGGGCCGCAGTGTCGGGGTCACCGAGGCGCTCCACGGGGCGGTACCGGACTCGGTTCTCGTGTGCTTCGCACTGCTCACGCAGCTCGGTGACGTGTGGTTCCTCTTCCTGCTCGGGGGCGTGCTCTACGTCGCCGGCGACCAGCTCCCCCGCTGGGGGATCGACCGGCGGCGCGGGCTGTTCGTCCTCGCCCTCCTGCTCACGTACGTCGCCCTCATCGGGGTGCTCAAGGGATTCTTCCTGTTTCCGCGTCCGGTCGGAGCGGGCGCCCCGCCCGTCGTCCAGTGGATCCCGTCCGTCCTCGACGGGGTGCTCGCCGACATCAGCACGGCGGACGGGCCGGGGTTCCCGAGCGGTCACGCCTTCGGAAGCACGCTGGTGTGGGGCGGGTTCGCGCTCACCGTCGCGGAGGACGAACTGTCGCGTGCGTGGATCGGATTCGCCGGCGCCGTCGTCGTGACCGTCTCGGTCGCGCGGCTCGTCCTGGGGGTCCACTACCTCGTGGACGTCGTGGCCGGGGTCGGCCTCGGGCTGGTGGTGCTGGGGATGCTCTACGTCGTCGCCGACCGCGGCACCGACCCTAGTCGGGTCCTCCTCGTCGCCGTCGTCGCCGGGCTGTTGGGGCTGTTTCAGGGGGCCTCCTTCGAGAGCGTGGCCGCGCTCGGAAGCGCCGTCGGCGCGTGGCTCGTGTGGCGCGGCGTCGCCGATTCGACGCCGGCCCACCCGTCGAACCGCCGAGAGGTCGGTGCCGGATTCGCCGTCCTCGGACTCGCGGGCGGCTTCTTCGCGCTCCTGTACGCCGTCGAACCGCCGCTGCCGATCGCGTTCCTCGGTTCCGCCGTCGCCGTCGGGAGTACGGTCGCCGCCCCGCTGGCCGGTGAGAAACTCGGTGGGTCGTAGCGCTTGAGCGCACGGCTGAGAGACGACCGCGGAGACGGTATCCGCGGACGCTCACGGACCGGAGAGACCGGACGCGGTTTTAACTCGCGCCGCGTGCGATCCGATCGCATGCTCGATGCAGCGTTGACGACCGCCGCGGGCGACGGAGGGGTCGACCTCGCGCTCACCGTGACGAACGCGGGCGACGATCCGGTCACGCTCCGGTTCCGGACCGGACAGCGCGCCGACTTCGCGGCGTATCGGATCGACGGGGAAGCCGAGAGGGACGGAACGGACGGCGACGCAGACCCCGTCTGGCGGTACGGCACCGGTCGGCTGTTCACGCAGGTGCTCGGGAGCGAGACGCTGGAGTCGGGCGAGTCGACGGCTTACGAGGCGACGTGGGGGGATCCGCCGTCGGGAGAATACCGGATCGTCGGCGAGGTGACCGCGGAGGAGTGCGATCTGACCGCCACCGCGACCGTCGAGGTCGACTGAGTCGCGTCCCGCTACTCCGCGTCGCCGCCGTCGCCGACGCGCTCGCCGTGGACCGCGCGCTCGACCGCGGCTTCGAGGCGCTCGCGGGTGCGGTGGCTCGACTCGGCGTCCGTCCGTACCTCGATCAGGTGCGAGCCGTCCGCGTCGCGGGCCCGCGCGTACGCGTCCCCGAGGTCTTCGGCGACGTTCTCGGCGGACTCCGCGGCGTCCGGCCGCGCGTCGATCCGCACGTAATCCAGCCCGTGGAGGTCGGCCATCGGCTCGAATGCGATGCCGTGGGGGGTCTTGAACGACTCCGTGAACTCCGGCTCGAAGGACTCTATCGGGAGCTCGTGGAATATCCCGCCGCCGTCGTTGTTGATCAGCACGACCGTCGCGTCGACGTCGCAGCGGTCGAGCGCGAGCAGGCCGTTCGCGTCGTGGTACAGCGCCAGGTCGCCGACGACGAGCGTGAGGTCGTCGGTCGTCGCGGAGCCGGCGCCGAGCGCGCTGGAGACGATCCCGTCGATGCCGGAGACGCCGCGGTTGCCGAGGGAAGTGACGCTCGTCGTCGTCGGCCCGACGAAGCGGTCGAGGTCGCGGACGGGCATCGAGTTGGAGACGAACAGCGTCGCGGGGTCGGGGAGCACGTCGGCCACCGCGCGGAGCGCGTCGCCCTCGTGGAAGGGGAGGGCGTCGTCGCCGTCGGAGGCAGCGAGGGGGTCGTCGCCGTCGGAAGCGGGGAGGGTGTCGGCGGCCTCCTCCCGGCCGTGAACCGCTCCGGCGGCTGCGTCGGCGTCCTCCCACTGCGCGCGCCAGTCGGGGTCGCCGCCGCTCCCGGCGACGGACCGGGAGAGCCGGGCGCAGAGGCGGCTCGGCTCGGCGACGACGAGGTCGGTCGCGGCGAACTCCGCCTCGCGCCAGCGGCCGGCTGGGTCGACCTGATACTGGTCGGCGCCCGTCTCGGCGAGGTACTTGCGGAGGCGCTTGGAGGTGGGCGAGGCGCCGAGCCGGACGACGAGGTCGGGATCGGTCCAGTCGGCGGCACTCCCCACGTCGTCTGCGGCGTCGTCCCCCTCCCCGGTGATTTCCGCCGAGAGGTACGCGTCGTACGCGCCGATCACGGGCGCGACGCGGGTGTGTCCGCCGAATCGAACGCCGGAGAGCGGGTCGGCGAGGATCGGGAACCCGGTGGCGTGCGACAGCGCCGTGACGGCCTCGGCGTCGAGCCCCGGCGGGTCCGCGGGGCCGGCGACGATCAGTCCGCGGTCGGTCGTCGCGAGCTCGTCGGCGAGCCGCCGGAGCTCGTCGTCGCCCGGCTCCGGCGACCCGGGCGTCACGTCGACGTAGGGGCCGTCGCGGCCGGCCTCGGCGACCGGATCGAGGTCGGCGGGCACGTCGTCGGGGACGCGGGTCGGCTCCAGCGGCTTCTTGAACGGGACGTTGAGGTGGACCGGGCCGGGGTCGGCGCCCTCGGCGGTCCCCACCGCGCGGGCGACGGTGGTCCGGAGCGACCGGAGCGCGCGGTCGTTCGGCGCGGGCTCCGGGAGGTCCTTGTAAAACCGGACGGCGTCGCCGTACAGCTTCTCCTGGTCGGCGGTCTGGTTCGCCCCCGAGTCGCGGAGTTCGGGCGGACGGTCGGCCGTGAGCGCGAGCAGGGGGACGCGGGCCTCGCTCGCCTCCATCACGGCGGGATGGTAGTTGGCGGCGGCGGTGCCGGAAGTGCAGATGAGCGGCGTCACCGTTCCGGTCCGACGCGCGCGACCCAGCGCGAAGTAGGCGGCCGAGCGCTCGTCGAGCTGGGAGAAAACCCGCAGGTCGTCGCTGCGAGCGGCGGCCATCGTCAGCGGCGTCGAGCGGCTTCCGGGCGAGGCCACGACGGCGTCGACGCCCGCGGCGACGAGCTCGTCGACGAGGGCGCGCGCCCACAGCGTGTTCCGGTTCGGCGCGGTCATTACGATCGCTTGGGAGTCGCGATTTAAATACTCCCGCGAGTCGGTCGCGCCGGGACCGGAGGGTCGCTCCCGCCGCTCTCGTCGGCGGTCCACCCGCGGGCGAGCGCGTCCGCCGGAGGCTCGCGCTCGGCCTCCTCGAACGCCTCGGGGTCGCCGCGAGGGGGTCGATACCACGCGCGAGGCCGCTCCGTTCTGCAACGCTTATGCACGCTGACCGACTTCGATCGGACATGAGCGACGACGACGCCGTCGACGTCGAGGTCGAGTCCTCCGACGACGCCGCGGCCGACGCCGCGGCCGACGCCGCCGACGCGGCGAGAACGAACGGCACCGAGGGAACGAGCGGCGAGTCGACCGAAGCGAACGGCGACGCCCGCGCCGACGCCGAGGCGCTGGCTGCCGCCGTCGCGGAACACGACCGGGCGCTCGCTCGGGAGGTCGCGGCGCTGGAGGCGGACCTCGCGGAGACGCGCGACGAGCTCCTCGAGGCCGAGGAGGAGGTCGAGGAGCTGACGAGCAAGCTCGCCCGCGTCAAGGCCGACTTCAGCAACTACAAACAGCGCGCCAAGCGCAAGCAGGAGGAGATCCGCGAGCGCGCCTCGGAGGCGCTCGTCGAGCGTATCACCCCGGTCCGCAACGACCTCCTTCGCGCGCTCGACCAGGAGGAGGGGAGCGACCTCCGGCCCGGCGTCGAGTCGACGTTAGAGAAGTTCGACGAGGTGCTCGCCGACGAGGGCGTCGAGCCCATCGACCCCGACCCCGGCGAGGAGGTCGACCCCGCCCGCCATCAAGTGATGCTGCGGGTCGAGAGCGCCCAGCCGGACGGGACCGTCCACGAGGTGTACGAGCCCGGCTACGAGATGGGCGACCGCGTGGTCAGCGAGGCGAAGGTCACCGTCAGCGCCGACGAGGAGTAGTCTCGGACAGCCGGTCACCGGATATCGGTCACCGGACATTCTCGGTCGCGCGCCCGTACGCGGCCGCCAGCTCGTCGAGCCCCGCGTCCGGCTCCGCGGCGTGGGGGATCGACAGCGGCGAGACGGACACCTCGCCGTCGAGGACCGCCCGCCGGTCGGTGCCGACCGGATCGGGGACGTCGCCCGCGTTCATCCTCCCCCAGATCGGGTCGGAGAAGGTCACGCGGCCGTTCCCGTCGCGGGCCGCCTCGATGCCGTACCACGGGGAGGGCGAAGTGACCCGCATCGGGGCCGGGGCGTCGCGCTCGCCGTCCGCGCCCGCGTCCGGATCCGCGATCGGGGCGTTGACGTTGAGGTAGTCGACGCGGTCGAAGGCACCGGCCGCGGTCGCTTCTTCGACGAGGTACCGGGTCGCGCGCGTCGCGTTCGCGAACTCCGCCGGCTCCAGCTCCCGCTTCCACCAGTCGTCCCCGCCCGGGACGTACATGGAGGTCGCCACCGCGGGCACGTCGAAGAAGGCGGCCTCGACCGCGGCGGAGACGGTCCCCGACCGCCCGAGGGTGTACGCGCCGAGGTTCGCCCCCTCGTTACAGCCCGCGACCACGACGTCGGCGTCCGGGACCAAGGCGTCGAGCCCCGCGACGACGCAGTCGACCGGGGTGCCGTCGACGGCGTACCCGAGCTCGTGGTCCGCGACGTCGACGCCGTCCGAGAGGGTGCGCCCGGTAGACGACTGATCGTCGGTCGGAGCGACCGCCACCACGTCGTAGTCGACATCGAGCGCGTCGTAGAGCGCTCTGAGGCCCGCGGCGTCGATCCCGTCGTCGTTCGTCAAGAGGACGCGTTCGACGCTCATGGGATCACCTCGGGCGGTTCGGCCAAAAGTCCACCGTCGGAGGAGGAACCGGAGCGCGGCCGCGGTGTGGCGACGGGCCGCGGACCCCGCCGTACCGAACGGAAAGGCCCACGTATCCCGGGGTCGATCGACCGGTATGGGATTCGGGGACACGGCGAAGAAGATCCAGACGCTCGCCGACAAGGCAGAGCGCACGTACCAGAAGATCAACGAGCTCCGCGCCGAGGTCGAGGAGACCCAGACGACCGTGCTCGACACCTCCGAGCGCATCCAGCGGCTCGAAAACGAGATGGCCGAGCAGCGCGCCGTCCTCGACGCGGTCGCCGAGGAGGTCGGCGTCGACTTAGAGAGCGTGAGCACCGAGGCGCACATCACCGACGCCGAGGAGATCTCCGGGCCGGAGGGCGACGCCGAGGGCGCCGAAAGCGGCGGCGCAGACAGCGATGACGCAGCGGGAGACGATGAGTCCGCGAACGACGACACCGAGACGTAAGCCGTTTGGACGCGGTTCCGGCTGGTACAGACACAGTTGTGAGAGACTGCGGGAGTGGGTATATCGATATGGTGGAGTAGTTGTTTATACGTGATCGAGTGGTGTTGCTGTCGGCTGTTTATAAGTGAGCGGCGTCGATACGGTGACGACCTCTTGGGATCGACGGTGAAGACCTCCAAAGCCCCAGCCGCTGTGGGCGGCGCACGCTCGCTGCGCTCCTCACTCGGTCGCTCACGGTGTTCGCTCCCTCGTTGCGGTGCTTACGTCGCCTGCGCCGCCCACAGCGACTGCCCCTTTGAGTCCCACCCCGCACAGCACCGCAACCGCGCCTCACGCCTCCCCAGCCTCGTCGGCGGCTCCCGTTGGTCGCCGCCGACTCCCTCGCACCGTCGGTTCGCGGCCCAGAGGGCCGCTCACCGGGGCGCGCCACCGCATCCCATTTATAAGCGATCGTCGGCGTCGCTCGCGACTGTTTAAATACTCTCTCGCCGCCACCGATCTGCAATACTTACTCCCGCCATCGATCAAGAAACGTCCTCCAGCGACCGGAGATTCGTGACTAGAGACATCCGGAGAACAGTATATCAACGGAGCCAATATTAACAGCAGTCCCGTCCATAGATCGGTATGAATCGAATCGTCCTCCTCGGCGGTGTCCTTTTCGCTGTCGGATTCGGGATCGCTCTCGTGCAACTGGTGACGTTCCCCGAAATGTTGTTCGGCGGCTGCACCGATGTCGGCGTTCCGGAGGGGCGTGATCAGGGAATCGGCATCATCGGTGTGCAGGATTCGAACCTCCTGTACACGCACGACGGGGTGAACGAGTGCAGCATCCCGCTTCCGGCGATCCTCTCTCCGATCGGACTCGTCGTCGTCGGGACGGGATTGGTTCTGTCCGCGAGATGACCGTCCGCTCGTGCCAATTCCCGCACGACAGCGGTCGATTCGATCGGTCGAAGACGGAATCGTAACCGATCGAGGCCCCGATCAGGGTTCTCGTCCGGGCCCTCCGCCCGCTTCGCCTTCTCCGCCCGCTTCGCCCTCTCCGCCCGCTTCGCTCTCTCCGCCTTCTCCGCCTTCTCCGCCTTCTCCGCCTTCTCCGCCTTCTCCGCCTTCTCCGCCTTCTCCGCCTTCTCCGCCTTCTCCGCCTTCTCCGCCTTCTCCGCCTTCTCCGCCTTCTCCGCCTTCTCCGCCTTCTCCGCTCTCCGCATCTGCCCGCGAGACGACCTCGGCCGGCACGCCGGCGACGGTCGTCCCGGACGGCACGTCCTCTGCGACGAGCGAGTTGGCGGCGACCCGCGCGTCCTCCCCGATCGTGACGCCCGGGAGGACGACCGCGCCCGCGCCGATCATCGCGCGGTCCTCGACGACCACGTCGCCGAGGCGGTACTCGTCCTGGAGGAACTCGTGACAGAGCAGCGTGGCGTCGTAGCCGACGATGGCGTCGTTCCCGACCGTAATTCGTTCCGGCCAGAACACGTCCGGGGTCGACTCCAGCCCCCACGAGACGCCGGCGCCGACCGTCACGCCGATCCGGCGCAACAGCCAGTTCTTCAGTCGGAGGCTCGGGCAGACCCGCGCGAGCACGATCACGACGTAGTTGCGGACGACCGCGAGCGGCGACTTCGCGTCGGGCCACGACCACAGGGAGTTTCGGGGCCCCGGCGTCGGGAAGCGGTCGAGGCCGTCGCTTCGGAGCGAGTCGGTGTCCTCAGGCGTCGCGTCCGCGTCGTCGCGTGTCACGTTACTCCGTTCGGACGGCGGGAATAAAAGGGTCGCTGACGGCGCGCGCTACTCGCGGAGCTCGGCCATGTGGTCGATCCGCCGCTGGACGAGGTCGGCCGTCCCGATGTCGTGGCGGATGCGGACTCGGTCGCCGGCGGCGGCGAGCGCGTCCTCGGCCTGCGCTTCCGCAGTCGCGATGGAATCGCCGCGGCCGACGACCGCGAACGACCGGGAGGTGGTGGTGTACAGGCCGTCGTCGCGCTCGTCGACGCTGGCGTAGTAGAGGAGCGCGTCGCCGACGCTATCCTCGTCGACCGCGATCTTCGCGCCCGCGTCGGGGTCGGTCGGGTAGCCGTCCGGCACGGCGTACTTACAGACCGTCGCCTCGCCGGAGAAGGAGAGCTCGGGGAGCGCGTCATCGTCCCGTGCGGCCGTGAGCACGTCGAGGAAGGGAGTCTCCAAGACGGGGAGCGTGTTCATCGCCTCGGGATCGCCGAAGCGCGCGTTGAACTCGACGACCTTCGGGCCCGCGTCCGTGAGCATGAACTGGCCGTAGAGGACGCCCTTGTAGTCGGGGAGCGCGTCGACGACCGCCTCCAGCACGTCGACCGCGGCGTCGTAGTCGCCCTCCGCCATGAACGGCAGCGAGAGGCCGGTGTCGGTGTACGAGCCCATGCCGCCGGTGTTCGGCCCCTCGTCGCCCTCGTAGGCGCGCTTGTGGTCCTGCACCGCGGGGGTCGTGCGGAGCTCGCCGTTCGCGACGAACGCCTGTACCGTGAACTCCTCGCCGACGAGCCGCTCCTCGAGGACGACGCGCTCGTAGTCGGAGTCGCGGAGGTACGCCTTCGCCTCCCCGCTCGTCACCTGATCGCCGATCACCTTCACGCCCTTGCCGCCGGTGAGCCCGGTCGGCTTCACCGCGAGGTCGCCGTCGTACGCGTCGATGTACTCGCAGGCGGCCTCGACGTCGTCGAACACCTCGTAGTCCGGACAGCCCGGGATGTCGGCCTCGTCCATGAACTCACGCTGGTACGCCTTGTCCGTCTCCAGCCGCGCCTCCTCGGCCTGAGGGCCGAAGGCGTACACGCCGACCTCGTCGAGCGCGTCGGCGACGCCCGCCGCGAGCGCGGACTCCGGGCCGATCACGGCGATATCCGCGCCGACCGCGGTCGCGTAGTCGGCGACCGCCTCGGCGTCGGTCTCCGCGATCGCCTCGAACCCGTCGGCGAGCCGCCGGATCCCCGGGTTCCGGTTGCTCGCGCAGGCGTACAGCGCGCAGTCGTCGGCGACGGCGCGGGCGATCGCGTGTTCGCGCCCGCCGCCCCCCACCAGGAGTACGGTCTCCGTCATATGCGACCGATCACTACACGGTAGTGTAAGCTTTACCCTCTATCTGCGTTCGGATATACACGTTCATGGTGTGATATTCTCGGTCGCGCTCGTGTGACGGGTTTTTGCCGCGCGGGACCGAACCGGACGTATGTCACAGCCCACCGAGCGGAATCGCCTCGAGGGGGAGGCGAGTCCGTACCTCCAACAGCACGCGGACAACCCCGTCAACTGGCAGCCGTGGGGCGAGGAGGCCTTCGAGCGCGCCCGCGAGCACGACGTGCCGGTGTTCGTCTCGATCGGCTACTCCTCGTGTCACTGGTGTCACGTGATGGCGGAGGAGAGCTTCGAGGACGAGTCGGTCGCCGCCGTGCTCAACGAGGAGTTCGTCCCCGTGAAGGTCGACCGCGAGGAGCGCCCCGACGTCGACAGCACCTTCATGACCGTCTCGCAGCTCGTCACCGGCGGGGGCGGATGGCCCCTCTCCGCGTGGTGTACGCCGGAGGGAGAGCCGTTCTACGTGGGGACCTACTTCCCGCCGGAGCCGCGCCGGAACCAGCCAGGCTTTCGCGATCTCTGCGAGCGCATCGCCGACTCGTGGGGGGACCCGGAGCAGCGCGAGGAGATGAAGCGGCGCGCCGACCAGTGGACGACGAGCGCGCGCGACGAGCTGGAGTCGGTGCCGGAGTCGGGTCCGGCAGCTGGGGCGGACGACGCGGGCGGGGCGGGGGACGCGGCCGACGCGGCCGACGCGGGGGCGCCCGGCCCCGACCTCCTCGACGAGGCCGCGGCCGCGGCGGTCCGCGGCTACGACGACGAGTACGGCGGGTTCGGGGGCGGCGGCGCGAAGTTCCCGATGCCCGGCCGGATCGACGTGCTCATGCGGGCGTACGCGCAGACCGGCCGCGACGCCGCGCTCACGGCCGCGACGGGCACCCTCGACGGGATGGCCCGCGGCGGGATGTACGACCAGATCGGCGGCGGGTTCCACCGGTACGCGGTCGACCGACAGTGGACGGTCCCGCACTTCGAGAAGATGCTGTACGACAACGCGGAGCTCCCGATGGCGTACCTCGACGCCCACCGTCTGACGGGGGACGCCTCGTACGCCCGCGTCGCGAGCGAGACGCTCGGCTTTATCGACCGCGAGCTCCGTCACGACGACGGCGGCTTCTTCAGCACGCTCGACGCCCGGAGCAGACCCCCCGAGAGCCGGCGCGGTGACGCGGGGGCCAACGGGAGCGGCCACGCCGACGTCGAGGGCGCCTTCTACGTCTGGACGCCGAGCGAGGTCGACGCCGTCCTCGACGAGCCCGCGGCGTCGCTCGCGAAGGACCGGTACGGGATCGAGTCGGGCGGGAACTTCGAGCGCGGCACCACGGTTCCGACGATCGCGGCGTCGGTCGCGGAGCTCGCCGACGAGCACGACATGTCGGCGGAGACGGTCCGAGAGAGCCTGACGGAGGCCCGCGTCGCACTGTTCGAGGCGCGCGAGTCGCGGCCGCGGCCCGCGCGCGACGAGAAGGTGCTCGCGTCGTGGAACGGCCGGGCGATCTCCGCGTTCGCCGCCGCCGGGCAAGTCCTGGGTGAACCGTACGCCGACATCGCGAGCGACGCGCTCGCGTTCTGCCGCGAGCGCCTGTACGACGAGGAGACCGGCGGTCTCGCGCGTCGCTGGCTCGACGGCGACGTGCGCGGGCCGGGCTACCTCGACGACCACGCGTTCCTCGCGCGGGGCGCGCTCGACGTCTACTCCGCCACCGGCGACCCGGACGCGCTCGGGTTCGCGCTCGATCTGGCGGCGACGATCGTCTCGGACTTCTACGACGACGAGGACGGCACGATCTACTTCACGCGGGACCCGGACGGAGCCGCCGGCGAAGACGGCGGCGGCGGATCCCCGACCGGCGACGACACCCTCTTCGCCCGCCCGCAGGAGTTCACCGATCGATCCACGCCGTCGAGTCTGGGCGTGGCGGCGGAGACGCTCGCGCTCCTCGACGGCTTCCGGACCGACCGCGAGTTCGCGGAAATCGCAGAGCGGGTCGTGACGACCCACGCGGACCGGATCCGCGCGAGCCCGCTGGAGCACGTCTCGCTGGTGCGCGCGGCCGACCGCGTCGCGTCCGGCGGGATCGAGGTTACCGTCGCCGCCGACGCGATGCCGGACGCGTGGCGCGAGACGCTCGGGACGCGCTACCTGCCGGGCGCGCTGGTCGCCCCGCGCCCGCCGACCGAAGACGACCTCGAGGCGTGGATCGACCGGCTCGGCATGGACGAGGCGCCGCCGATCTGGGTCGACCGCGACGCGATCGACGGCGAGCCGACCGCCTACGTCTGCGAGGGGCTCACGTGCTCGCCCCCGGAGACGGACCTCGACGCGGCGCTGGAGTGGCTGGCCGCGCGGGAGCGGTCGGAGTAGGACTTCGGACCCTTCCTCGACTCCCGGTCCGAAGGGAGACGGCACGCTTTACCGACCCGAATTCGGAGGGACGACCATGGAGCGGCACGACCTCCTCTATCGCCTGTACGACGAGTTCGACGCGGAGACGCTCCGGGAACACCAGTCGTTCGTGGACCTCTTCCCGCCGGTCGACTCGCGGGTGGCGTTGGAGCACTGGGAGGACGCCGGCGAGGAGCTCGACCGGCTGAAACGCGAGATCCGGGAGTCCCTGCCCGCGGGGGCCACCTACGCCGAGATCGCGGCCTACGCCGACCGCGAGACCGCGTTCACCGCGCTCGATCTCCACGCGCGTTACGGCCGCGCCGTCAACGCCTTAGTGTTGGACGTCGACGAGACGCTCCGGTCCGCGGGGGGCACGGACAACGAGATCCCCCGCGAGACGCTCCACATGCTGACGGAGCTGCACGACGCCGGCGTGCCGATCGTCATCTGTACCGGCCAGACGCTGGAGAACGTGAAGGGCTTTATGATCCAGGGGCTCGGAAACGAGCTGGTCCACTCCGGGCGCTTCTCGATCGTCTACGAGTCCGGCAACGGCGTGTTCACGCCGGGCCACGGCTCGCGCACGAAGCGCCTGCTGTACGAGGACCTCGACGGCCCGGTCCGGGAGGTCTTCGACGCGGTGCGGTCGCGCGCGCTGCCCGACGCGCCCGAGAACGTCCGCCGCGGCTGTCACCTCCAGGGCAACGAGTTCAACGTCACCCTGAAGCCGAACTTCGAGACCGGCGGCGCGGACGCCGAGGCCGTGATCGACGACGGGCTCGTCCACCTGATCGACCTGCTCGGCGAGGTCGTCGTCGAGCGGGTCGCTGACGATCTCGACGCGGACGATATGGACGCGAGCGATCTCGACGCCGCCGAACTCGGCGCGACCGACCTCGATCCGGCCGACCGCGGCGCCGCGTGGGCGCGCGCTCACTACGCGGCCTCGGACCCCGAGATCCGGGAGGTGATCGAGGCGGCGGAGGTCGACGGTGACGGCCGCCCTTCGGTCGCCGCCGAGGACGTACCCGAGCCGGTCGCGTCGCTGTTCGACCGGATAGCCGTCGGCTACTACCGCGCCGACGCCGCGGAGATCACCTCGCTGGAGCTCGACAAGGTCGCGGGCGTCGAGGCGGCGCTCGAGGTGCTCGACGTGCGGGACCCGTTCCCGCTCGTGATGGGCGACAGCAAGTCCGACCTCCGCGTGATGGAGTGGGCCGCCGAGCGCGACGCGGGGATCGCGGCGGCCCCGGAGCACGCCTCCGCGGACGTGCTCTCGCACGTGCTCGACCGCGACGAGCTGGTGTTCGTGCGCGGCCAGTCCGCGACGATGCTCCGGACCGTCTACGTCCTCAACCTGCTCGATCGCCTCGAGTAAGCCGCGGCGTAATTATATGTCCCCGTCACCACGCTCCGTCCATGCACGATTTCGTCGTCGTGGGCGCGGGGCCGCCGGGGTCGCGGTTCGCCCGGCGCGCCGCCGAGCTCGGCCACGACGTGGTCGCCTTCGAGAAGGGTACGGTCGGGGAGCCGCTGGCCTGCTCCGGGCACGTCTCAGACGACGTGTGGGAGTACGTCCCGGGCGGCGCCCGTGACGAACTCCTCCAGAACCGGGTGTACGGCGCGCGCTTCCACGTCGGCGGGCCCGGCTCCAAAGCGTATCCGTTCTACAAGCCGGAGCCCGTCTCGAACGTGATCGACCGGATCGGGCTCGACCGCACCCTCGCCGACTGCGCGCGCGAGGCCGGCGCCGACGTGCGGGAGAATCACACGGTCGTCGGCGTCGACGAGCGCCCCGACCGGGTCGTCGTCGAGGTCCGGACGCCCGCCGGCGACGTGGAGGAGGTCGAGGCGCGGATGGTCGCCGGCTGCGACGGCCCGACCTCGCGCGTCCGCCGGTCGCTCGGCCTCCCCGAGCCGGACGAGCTGCTCCACGGCGTGCTCGCGTTCGACGACGCGCCCGACGCGGGCGACCTCGTCGACGTCCACCTCACCGCGCCGACGTTCTTCGCGTGGCGGATCCCCCGCGGCGACGCGGGCGTGGAGTACGGGCTCGCCGCGCCGCCGAGCGACGACGTGTCCGCGATGTTCGACCGCCTCACCGACGCCTACGACGTGACGACGGATCACTTCTGTTCCGGGGCGATCCCGGTCGGACCGCCGGACCGCGTGACGACCGACCGAGCGTTTCTCATCGGCGACGCCGCCGCGCAGACGAAGCCGTTCACCGGCGGGGGGATCCTCTACGGGATGACCGCGGCCGACGCGGCCGCCGACGCGATCGACCCGCGGGACCCGGCGACGCTCGCCGACTACGAGTCCGGGTGGCGCGACGCGATCGGCACCGAGATCCGGCTCGGCTCGGCGATCCGGCGGTGTTACTCGCTCCCGGAGCCGGTTCAGCGGGCCGGGCTGTGGGCGCTGTCGGGCGAGATCGGCGTCCACATGGACCGGCCGAGCTCCTTCTTCTCGCCGGCGCACCTCAGGAAGCTGTTCTCGCGGAGCGGTCCCGACGACGCGCCGCGGTAGCCGGCGCGGTCGGGGCGCGGGCGCGGAGAGAACTACTCCTCGACGACTCTACTCCTCGACGACTTCCGCGAACGAGACGTTCTCGCGGACGCTCGTGATCTCGACGGTCGGCTCGTCGCCCGGCTCGGAGTCCGGGACGATGACGACGTACCCGCGTTCGATCTTGGCGATCCCGTCGCCCTTGTCGCCGAGCGTCTCGATCGTGACCTCTCGCACGTCGCCCTCGGAGACCGGCGGGCCGGAGGCGCCGCCGTCGTCCGTCGGTCGCGTCGTCGTGGACGCCGGACTCCCCCCGGCGCCGTTCCCTGCGACGGTCCGGTCCGCGGCGCCGTCGGTCGCGACGGTCGTCCGGTCGTCGTCCCCCTCGCGTTTGATCAGAGCTACGCGGTACGACGCGCCCGCCTCGATCGTGCCGTGTTCGATCTCGGTCGCGGGGACCGTGACGACGTGATCGTCGCCGCGCTCCTCGACAGTTCCGGTAAAGAGACACTTCAGCGAATCCGTGAGTTCGACCATGCCGACCATTGCGGACACGTCAATGAAAAACTCCCTATTTACGTGAGAGACCGAAGGAGGCGTTCGCGCCGAACGAACCCTCCCCTGAGGAACATAAACGTTTACCCTGTTCCGAATGAATCGGGAGCCATGAGCCGGAACTACGAGTCGCTTCACGACCCGAACGCGGAGTACACGATGCGAGAGCTCTCCGCCGAGACGATGGGGACGACGGGCTCGCGCGGCGGCGGGCGCGACGTCGAGATCACCGACGTGCAGACGACCATGGTCGACGGGAACTTCCCGTGGACGCTGGTCCGCGTGTACACCGACGCGGGCGTCGTGGGCACCGGCGAGGCGTACTGGGGCGCGGGCGTCCCGGAGCTTATCGAGCGCATGAAGCCGTTCGTCGTCGGCGAGAATCCGCTCGACATCGACCGCCTCTACGAGCACCTCATCCAGAAGATGTCGGGCGAGGGCTCCGTCGAGGGCGTCACCGTCACCGCCATCTCCGGGATCGAGGTCGCGCTCCACGACGCCGCCGGCAAGATCCTCGACGTGCCCGCCTACCAGCTGCTCGGCGGCAAGTACCGCGACCGGATGCGCGTGTACTGCGACTGCCACACCGAGGAGGAGGCCGACCCCGAGGCGTGCGCCGACGAGGCCGAGCGCGTCGTCGACGAGCTGGGCTACGACGCCCTGAAGTTCGACCTCGACGTGCCGAGCGGCTTCGAGAAGGACCGCGCGAACCGCCACCTGCGCCCCGGCGAGATCCGCCACAAGGCGGAGATCGTCGAGAAGGTCACCGAGCGCGTGAAGGACAAGGCCGACGTGGCCTTCGACTGCCACTGGACGTTCTCTGGCGGCTCCGCGCAGCGCCTCGCGGACGCCATCGAGGAGTACGACGTGTGGTGGCTCGAAGACCCAGTCCCGCCGGAGAACCTCGAGGTGCAGGAGGAAGTGACGAAGAACACCGTCACGCCGATCGCGGTCGGCGAGAACCGCTACCGCGTCACCGAGCAGCGCCGCCTCATCGAGAACCAGGCGGTCGACATCGTCGCGCCGGACCTGCCGAAGGTCGGCGGGATGCGCGAGACCCGCAAGGTCGCGGACGTGGCGAACCAGTACTACGTCCCGGTCGCGATGCACAACGTCGCCTCCCCGATCGCGACGATGGCGGCGGCCCACGTCGGCACCTCCGTCCCGAACTCGCTCGCGATCGAGTACCACTCCTACGAGCTCGGCTGGTGGGAGGACCTCGTCGAGGAGGACGTCATCGAGGACGGCTACATCGAGGTGCCGGAAAAGCCCGGTATCGGCCTCACGCTCGACATGGACACCGTCGAGGAGCACATGGTCGAGGGCGAGACGCTGTTCGACGAGGAGTAAAACGACTCGTCGAGCCAGATAGACGAGCGCAGCGAGTCTATCGGTGTTTGACGAGGCGTAAGCGAAGTCGAGCGCGATAGACGTGCGCGGTTCCTTTTATTTACCACCCCGCTCCGACCACGGAAACGTTCAATTCGTCGGGCGACGTATCGGGGCGTATGGTTCCGACAGCCCCCGCGACCGAGCCGCGTGCCGATCGAACCGAGGTGACGGGCGCCCGTCCCTGAGGTCGTCGGCGTCGACATCAGCGGCCGCCACGAGGAGGACGGCGAGTACCTGATGGTCGCGGCCGCGGTCCACGCGCGCGTCGACTCGACGCGGATCCGGACGATAGAGAGAATGGGCTTTTCCGCCGTGCGCGAGGGACCGACGCTCGACGCGACCGTCGCGCTCACGGCCGAGGCGGTCGGCAACCTTCCGAAGCCGCCGGCGGGACCGATCGTCGCGGAGGGCGGCGAGTTCTACGAGGAGCCCGCCGAGCGGGTGGGACTGAGCTTCCAACCCGAGTTTAAATACGTCGAGAGCATAGGGGAACGCGAAACAGTGCAGGCAGCACACCACGCCGCGTACGCCGCCCGCGACCTCCTGTTATGACCGGGAGCGCTCAGGGGGCGGCCACCGACACGAAGCCGACCGCCGCCGAGCGGCGCGCGGTCGTCGCCAAGCGCGTCGAGTCCGGATCGGCGGACCTGACGGAGATCACGCAGCTCGCGGCCGCCGCGGGCTACGACGTGGTCGGCGAGCTCACCCAGACCCGCACCGAGGACGCCGCGTTCATGTTCGGGAAGGGGAAGGTCGCCGAGCTTCGCGACCTAGTCCGCCGGACCGACGCGACGGCCGTGATCGTCGACAACGACGTGGGGCCGTACCAGACGTTCAACATCGGGGGCGAGCTCCCCGAGGGCGTCGAGGTGATCGACCGGTTCACGCTCATCCTCGAGATCTTCGGCCAGCGTGCGAACACCCGGAAGGCGCAGCTGCAGGTCGAGCTGGCGGAGCTGCGGTACGAGCTCCCGCGCGCCGAGGCGAAGGCGAGCCTCGCGAAACGCGACGAGCGGCCGGGGTTCATGGGGCTCGGCGAGTACGACGAGAGCGTCGAGCGCGACATCAAACGCCAGATCTCCGAGATCCGCGACGAGCTCGAGTCGATCGCGGAGAAGGAGGAGTCCCGGCGCGAGCAGCGCCGCGACTCCGGGTTCGATCTGGTCGCGCTCGCGGGCTACACGAACGCCGGCAAATCGACGCTGATGCGCCGGCTCGCGGCCGAGATCGACGTCGACGAGAACGCCGAGCGCCACCCCGACCTCGACAGGACCGCCGAGTCGCAGGACATGCTCTTTACCACCCTCGGCACCACCACCCGCCGGGCCGAGATGGAGAAGCGGGACGTCCTCCTCACCGACACGGTCGGGTTCATCGCGGACCTGCCCCACTGGCTGGTGGAGTCGTTCGAGTCGACGCTCGACTCGGTGTACCGCGCCGACCTCGTGCTGCTCGTCGTCGACGCCAGCGAGTCGGTCGAGGAGATGCGCGAGAAGCTCGTCACGAGCCACGACACCCTTTACGAGCGCAACGAGGCCCCGATCGTCACCGTGTTCAACAAGGTCGACCGGCTGGCTCCGGGCGAGCTGGCGGACAAGCGCGGCGCGCTCTCGGGAGTCGCGCCCGACCCGGTCGCCGTCTCGGCGAAGACGGGCGCGGGCGTCGCGGAGCTCCGCGACCGCGTCGAGGACGAACTGCCGGACTGGGAGCGCGAGCGGCTCGTCCTCCCCCTCTCCGACGACGCGATGAGCCTCGTCTCGTGGGTTCACGACCACGGCCACGTCGAGGCGGAGACGTACGCGGACGATCAGGTCACGCTCGACTTCGAGGCGAAGCCGTCGATCGTCGCGCGCGCCCGGTCGAAGGCGGCCGAACTGGCGTCCGCGGAGTCGACGTAGGCGGTCGGTCCCGAGGGGTTCGGCGTCGCGGTCGCGGACAAAGTATACATTCCTCCGATTGCGAGGTAGTATCATGGATTACGCCGGAGTCGACGGCCGGCGGACGGACGGGAGCGCCGCCGGCGAGGACGGGGACGTCGTCGAGCCGCTCTCCGCGTTCAGCGACCGGGCCGTCGCGAGCGATCCGGAGCTGTACGAGGCCTTCGCCGAGGAGGGACCGGCGGCGTGGCGTCGCGCCGCCGACCTGCTGGACTGGGAGACGGACTACGAGACGGTGCTGGACGACGGCGACCCGCCCTTCTACGAGTGGTTCCCGGACGGGCGGCTCAACGCCGCGGCCAACTGCGTCGACCGCCACCTCGACGAGCGCCGGAACCAGCTCGCGATCCGCTGGTTCGGCAAGCGCGGGGAACGCCGGTCGTACACCTACCTGGACCTCCACCGCGAGGTGAACGCGGTCGCGGCCGGACTGCGGGATCTGGGCGTCGAGGAGGACGACGTGGTGACCCTGTACCTCCCGATGATCCCGGAGCTGCCGATCGCGATGCTGGCCTGTGCCCGGATCGGCGCGCCCCACAACGTCGTCTTCGCGGGGCTTTCGGCCGAGGCGCTCGCGACCCGGATCGACGCCGCCGACTCGTCGTACCTCGTCACCTGCGACGGCTACTACCGACGAGAGGACGCGTTCAACCAGAAGTCGAAGGCGGACAACGCCCGTCTCCGGGCCGACGCCGACCTCTCGGCGACGGTGGTCGTCGACCGGCTCGGCGACACGCTCGACGCGCCCCTCGGCGACGACGAACACGAGTACGAGGCGATCGTGGACGCGCACGACGGGGAGACCGTCGAGCCGGTCGCGCGCGACGCCACTGACCTCCTCTTCGTGATGTACACCTCCGGGACCACGGGGCGCCCGAAGGGCGTCGAGCACGCGACCGGGGGGTACCTCTCGCACGTCGCGTGGACGACCCGGAACGTGCTCGACGTGCGCCCCGACGACACCTACTGGTGCGCGGCCGACATCGGCTGGATCACGGGCCACTCCTACGGCGTGTACGGTCCCCTCTCGGTGGGGACCACGACCCTGCTGTACGAGGGGTCGCCCGACTACCCCGACCGCGACCGCGTGTGGGACCTGATCGAGCGCAACGCGGTCAGCGTCTTCTACACCTCGCCGACCGCGATCCGCTCGTTCATGAAGTGGGGCGCGGAGTACCCGGAGGCCCACGACCTGTCGTCGATCCGCCTGCTGGGGACCGTCGGCGAGTCGATCACCCCGAAGGCGTGGCGCTGGTACCGCGAGCACGTCGGCGGCGGCGAGGCCCCGATCGTCGACACGTGGTGGCAGACCGAGACGGGCGCCATCTCCCTCGCGACGCTGCCGGGAATCACGCCGATGAAGCCCGGCAAGGTCGGGCCGCCGCTGCCGGGGATCGACGCGCGCGTCGTCGACGAGGACGGCGAGCCGGTCGACCCCGGCGAGCCGGGGTACCTCGCGATCGCCGCCCCGTGGCCCGGGATGCTCCGCGGGCTCCGCGAGGGCGACGAGCGGTACCGCCGGGAGTACTGGGTGGAGGGCGAGGACGGGTGGCGGTACCGCACGGGCGACGGCGCCACCGTCGACGAGGACGGCTACGTGACGATCCTCGGCCGCGTCGACGACGTGATCAACGTCCGGACGCACCGGTTCAACACCGCGGAGCTGGAGTCCGCTATCGTCGGGGCCGAGGGGGTCACCGAGGCCGCGGTCGTCGGCGACGGCGACGGGAAGATCGTCGCGTACGTGACGACCCGGGGCGACGTCGACCCCGACGAGTCACTCCGCGAGGCGATCGGCGGGCGGCTGGCGCGGGCGGTCGGCGACGTGGCGCGCGCCGACCGGATCGTGTTCACCCCGGACCTGCCGAAGACCCGGTCCGGGAAGATCATGCGTCGCCTGCTGGAGGACATCGCTCGCGGCGACGAGTTCGGCGACGTGAGCGCCCTCCGCAACCCCGAGGTCGTCGGGGAGATCGAGTCGGCGGTTCGCGAGATGTAACCACAAAAAGCTACATCTAGATATATTTGAAACGTCTATAGGTTTCTTGGTACTGTAGACCGTTTCACGCTTTATGAGCAGTCTCGTCTCGCGCTCCGCGCTCCACGCGCGGAAGCGGGCGCTCGCGAAGACCCTCTGCTACCGGGTTCTCATGGTGGCAATCACCGTTCTGGTGGCGTGGGTCGTCGTCGGCGACGTCAGTGACGCCGTGAACATCGGACTGGTCGCCAACGTGGTGAAGACGATAACCTACTACGGTTACGAGCGGCTGTGGGACCACGTAGCGTGGGGATTCGCCGAGACGGCCTGAACCGACGAGCGAACGCGTGAGCCCGAGATCGAACCGTCGCGAGACGATCGCTCGCCGCTAACGTTTCGCTCTAGTTTACGGATACGAAATCGAATCGGCGATCGTTCGTCCGGCTCGCGGTCGAGAGACGAGAGCGGAGAACCAATCGGAGTCATTCGCGGGCCTAGAGCGGTTTCGAGGGAAACGTTTACTTCGCTTATCTGTGTGAACACGAAACGAATGGTCGAGGGACTTGACGCCGACGCGTACGACGCGCTCGTGACCGCGGCGGAGACGTACCGCGCCGCGCTTGTCGTCCGCCTCGCCGGCGAGGCCGGACTGCGGACCGGCGAGATCACGCGCGTCGCCCCGCGACACCTCCGGGAGACGGAGAGCGGTGCGGACCTCTCCCTCCTCGCGGTCCCGCCGGCGGACGACGAATGGGGAGGCGGGGCGGACGACGGCTCGGGGGCGGAGAACGGGACAGCGATCGACCGCGAGACGGCGGTTCCGGCGTCGTTGGCGGCGGAGCTGCGGCGGTACGCCGAGAGCGCCGACCTGGGCGAGTCGGAGCCGTTCGTCGACGTGTCTCCCCGCCGCGTCCAGATGATCGTGAGCGAGACCGCGGAGCGCGCGGCGAGGCGGACCGACGGCCTCGTCGACCCGGACGTGACGCCGCGAGACCTGCGGCGGACCTTCGCGCGGCGGCTCCTCGTCGACCGCGGCGTCGACCCGCACGCGGTCCGCGAGGCCGGCGGCTGGGAGACGATGGCGACGCTCGACGACTACCTCGGGCCGCTCGACGGGGACGCGATAGCCGAGGCGATCGCCGGCGACCGAGCGGGATCGTCTGGCGGGTCTGGCGCGGGCGCAGGGTCCACCGCCCTCGGCGGGTTCGAGGCGCTCGCGGCCGGCGGCGACCGGGCGGCCCCGCTCGCGGCGGTCCCCGACGGCGTGGTCGAGTCCGACCGCTGGGCCGAGGCGTGGGTCGTCCGCGGGACGGGGGACCGCCGCCGCGTCGAGATCGCGGGCGCGGCCGGCGTCGACCGGGAGACGCTCGTCGATCGGGGCGTCGCGGGCGACGGCCCGTGGCGCGAGGCGGTCGAGGAGGGCGAGCCGGTCGCGACCGAGGGGTCGCCTGCGACCGCCGGCCGGCCGGCGGTCGCGGTTCCTCTCCGGTACCGCGACGTGACCCACGGCGCGCTGTGCGTGGTCGCCGGCGGAGAGTCATCCGTCGCTTCCGTCCCGTCCGTCTCGTCGATCGAGCGTCGGGAGATCGCGACGCTCGGCCGGTGTCTCGGGTGGGCGGTGACGGCGGAGCGCTGGCGCGACCTGCTCCACTCCGACGCGGTGACCGAGGTGGAGTTCCACACCGGCGACGAGGGGGCGTTCCTCGCCCGCGCGAGCGCGGCGCTCGGCTGTCGGATCGAACTGGCCTCGACGGTGGCGGTCGACGACGACGCCTCCCGGTTCTACCTCTCGGTCGAGGGGGCGCGCCCGCAGGCGCTGGCCGACGCGGTCGACGGCGCGCCCGGGGTCTCGGACCTCCGCGTGATCGAGACGCGCGAGGACGGCTGCGACGTGTCCGCGCGCGTGGAGGGCGGGTCCGCGGTCCGGACGCTCACCGAACACGGCGCGACCGTCCGCGACGCGACCGCGGAGGACGGACGGGTCCGGGTCGTCGCGGACCTCCCGGAGGGCGCCGACGTCCGCCCCGTCGCCGACGGGTTCCGGGCCGCGTTCGCCGACGCGCGGCTCGCGAGCAAGGAGTCCGTCGTGCGGTCGGCGCGAAGCGAGGACTCGCTCCGCGAGGGGGTCGCGGACCGGTTCACCGACCGCCAGTGGGCCGCGCTGTCGGCCGCGTACCACGGCGGGTACTTCGACTGGCCGCGGGGAAGCACGGCCGAGGAGGTCGCCGACGCCATGGACGTCTCCTCGCCGACGTTCCACAACCACCTCCGGAAGGCCCAGCGCGGGCTGCTCGACGAGCTCTTCGAGGACGGACGAGGCCCCCGTCGTTCCGATCGAAAGTGAACCGGCGCCGAGCGGCCGAGACGCTCCGAATCACGCCCCGAATCCTTCACGATTTTTCGTATTTAGCGCCAGCGTTTATATGATGAGATCGGTTGGGTACGCCCGTACCATGACAGAGGGAGACGGTCAACTGGAAGCGAGGCTGGCAGAGCAGGAGGTGTTCGAGCCGCCGGAGTCGTTCGTCGAGCAGGCGAACGTCTCGGATCCCGGCGTCTACGACGAGTTCGACGAGAACTGGCCGGGGTGCTGGGAGGCGGCCGCCGATCTGCTCGACTGGGAGACGGACTACGACCAGGTGCTGGACGACGGCAACCCTCCCTTCTACGAGTGGTTCACGGGCGGCGAGCTGAACGCGTCGGCCAACTGCCTCGACCGACACCTCGACGAGCGCGGCGACGAGGTCGCGATCGAGTGGGTCGGCGAGCCCGTCGACGAGGACGACCGATCGTTCACCTACGAGGAACTGCACCGGGAGGTGAACGAGTTCGCGGCCGCGCTCCGGGCGCAGGGCGTCGAAGAGGACGACGTGGTGACGATGTACATGCCGATGATCCCGGAGCTGCCGATCGCGATGCTGGCGTGCGCCCGCATCGGCGCGCCCCACAGCGTCGTCTTCGCCGGGTTCTCGGCGGACGCGCTCGCGACGCGGATGAACTCCGCGGACTCGGAGTACCTCGTCACCTGCGACGGCTACTACCGCCGCGGCGACCCCCTCGACCACCTCGACAAGGCCAACGAGGGGCTCGCGGGCGTCGACCACGACACGACCACGGTGGTCGTCGATCGGCTCGGCCCGAACGGCGACGACTTCGGCCACGACCTCGGCGACGACCAGATCGACTACGGCGACCTCGTCGCGGACCACGAGGGTGCCGAGGTCGAGCCGGTCACCCGCGACGCCGAGGACATGCTGTTCCTGATGTACACCTCGGGGACGACCGGGAAGCCGAAGGGCGTGAAACACACCACCGGCGGATACCTCTCGTGGGTGTCGTGGACCTCGCAGGCGGTCCTCGACGTCAAGCCGGATGACACGTACTTCTGTTCGGCCGACATCGGCTGGATCACGGGTCACTCCTACATCGTCTACGGGCCGCTCGCGCTCGGGACGACGACGATGATGTACGAGGGGACGCCCGATCACCCGGAGCGCGACCGCCTCTGGGAGATCGTCGACGAGTACGACGCGACCCAGCTGTATACGGCGCCCACCGCGATCCGGGCGTTCATGAAGTGGGGCTCGAAGTTCCCCGACCGCCACGACCTCTCCTCGCTGCGGCTGCTCGGCACGGTCGGCGAGCCGATCAACCCCCGCGCGTGGAAGTGGTACTACCAGCACATCGGGGACGAGGAGTGCCCGATCGTCGACACGTGGTGGCAGACCGAGACCGGCGGGATGATGGTGACGACGCTGCCCGGGGTGAAGGACATGAAGCCCGGGGCGGCCGGACCGCCGCTTCCGGGGCTCGACGTACAGATCCTCGACACGCTCGGCGACGAGGTCGAGCCCGGAAAGGCCGGCTACCTCACGGTACAGAAGCCGTGGCCCGGCATGCTCCGGACGCTGTACAACAACGACGAGCGCTACATCGAGGAGTACTGGGCCGAGTACTCTGACACCGACAGCGACGACCCCGACGACTGGGTGTACTTCCCGGAGGACGGGGCGAAGATCGACGAGGACGGCTACATCAGCGTCCTCGGGCGCGTCGACGACGTGCTCAACGTCTCGGGCCACCGGCTCGGGACGATGGAGATCGAGTCCGCCATCGTCGGCGTCGAGGGCGTCGCCGAGGCCGCGGTCGTCGGCGGCGACCACGACATCAAGGGCGAGGCCGTCTACGCGTACGTGACCACCGAGGACGGCTACGAGGGCGACGACGAGCTCCGCGACGCGATCGTCGCGGGCGTCGAAGACGCCATCGGCCCGATCGCTCGGCCGGAGCAGGTCGTGTTCACGCCCGACCTGCCGAAGACCCGGTCCGGAAAGATCATGCGTCGCCTGCTCGAGAACATCGCCGACGGGAAGGAGCTGGGTAACACCAGCACGCTTCGGAACCCGGAGATCGTCGAAGAGATCCAGCGGAAGGCCGAAGGCGAGTAGCCGGCCGGCGGTTCCGTTTTCCTGGTGCCAGACGAACAGACCCGCTCGACACCGGAAATAAACATCACGATAAAATCGCACAAACGCACCACAACAATACACATCACAACACATGACAGATAATCGCACACACGCAGCCGACGACACGGTCACCGACGGTGGTCACGCAGCGGACGACGTGGCCACCGACGGTGGTCGCGCAGCGGACGACGTGGCCACCGACGGAGGGGTCGCGTCGGGAGCGGCACAGAAGCACCGGCAGACCGACTACCTCGGCTCGGAGGTAAACCTCCTGAACCCGAGCACGCCGTACATGCGCGAGCACCTCCGGATCGTCTGGACGGGGTTCGCGATCTGGGCGGTCATCGTCTTCGGACCGGTGACGGCCACCTATCTGGCTCCCGGAGCCATGACGACGGCGATGCCGATCATCGGCTTCCCGCTCCACTACTTCCTCATCGCAATCGGTGCGCCGGGCGGCGCGCTAATCTTGTCCGCGTGGTACGCGCGGCGACGCGACGAGCTCGACGACAAGTACGGAATCGAACACGACAGCGTGGGGGGTGACGCATGACGCTCGCCGCGGCGCTGCTACAGAGCGAGCTGCTCCCCGAGGGGCTCGACGTCTCGTTCAAGGCGCTCCCCTCGGTGCTCGTTATCGGCATGCTGCTCATCTTCCTCGCGATCGGCTTCATCTTCCGCGTGGCCGACACCGAGAACATGTGGGTCGCCGGTCGTTCCATCGGCAACCTGGAGAACGGGATGGCGATCGGCGCGAACTGGATGTCCGCCGCGTCGTACCTCGGAATGGCCGCGTTGATCGCGACGGCCGGCGTGTACGGCCTCGCGTTCGTCGTCGGCTGGACGACGGGATACTTCATCCTGCTCATCTTCCTCGCGGCGCAGCTGCGCCGGTTCGGGAAGTACACGGCGCCGGACTTCGTCGGCGACCGCTTCAACTCCGACACCGCACGCGCCATCGGCGCGGTCACGACGTTCCTCATCGGGTTCGTCTACGCGATCGGACAGGCGCGCGGGATGGGGCTCGTCGGCCTCTACATCTTCGGTGACCTCGGCTTCCTCGGACTGAGCGGCTACCAGGCGATGGTCGTGATCATGATGACGATCACGGTCGGCTACCTGACGCTCTCCGGGATGCTGGGCGCGACGAAGAACATGGCCGTCCAGTACGTCATCCTCATCGTCGCGTTCGTCGCCGGCCTGTACGCGGTCGGATTCACGAACGGCTACTCGACGGTCCTGCCGCAGATCGAGTACGGCGCGCTCATAAACACCCTGAGCGCCGAGTTCTCGGAACCGTTCGTCAACCAGAGCTACTACCTGTGGATCGCGACGGCGTTCTCGCTGATCGTCGGGACCTGCGGGCTCCCGCACGTTCTCGTGCGGTTCTACACCGTCGAGAACGAGCGGACTGCCCGCTGGTCCACCGTCTGGGGGCTGTTCTTCATCTGTATCCTCTACTTCAGCGCGCCGGCGTTCGCGGCGTTCGGGACCGACCTGTACGGACAGAACATCGGCGCGGTGTACGGTGACCCCGGCATGACGAGCGAGGCGGCCGACGTGATCGTCGTGTTGGCCGCGCAGCTCTCGAACCTGCCCCAGTGGTTCGTCGGGCTGGTCGCGGCGGGCGGTATCGCCGCGGCGATCGCGACGACCGCGGGGCTGTTCATCGCCGGCTCCTCGGCGATCTCGCACGACATCTACACCAACATCATCAACCCCGACGCGACGCAGCGCCAGCAGGTGCTCGTCGGCCGTCTGAGCATCGTCGCGCTCGGCGTGTTGACGACGCTCGCCGCGCTCGACCCCGCGGCGCCGATCGCCGCGCTCGTCTCGTACGCGTTCTCGCTGGCCGGGGCGGTGCTGTTCCCGATGTTCTTCCTCGGCATGTGGTGGGAGAACACGAACCGCGAGGGCGCGCTCGCCGGCATGACGACCGGACTGACAATCTGGGGGATCTCGATGGTCAACGAGGTCGTCCCGACGTACATCGGCGGCCTCGAAGCGCCGCTCAACGCGGGGCTCGCGACGTGGCTGCCCGCGATCGGCTCCGCGCTCATCGCCGTGCCGATCGTCTTCGCGGTCACCATCGTCGTCTCGATGGCGACCGACGACCCGCCGATGGAGACGAAGCGGATCGTCCGGCAGTGCCACAGTCCGGAGCCGATGCGCCAGCAGCAGACGGCGGAAGACGTCGTCGCTGCGGACGGTGGCGAAGAGGTTGCGACCGACGGTGGCCGCGCAGTTGACGACGCGGGGACCGACGGTGGCCGCGCAGTTGACGACGATAAAACCACGGAGGAGCGATAATGTACGAACGCATCCTCGTACCCACGGACGGTAGCGACGTCGCAGAGTCGGCAGTCGAGCACGCGCTCGACCTCGCGGAGAAGTACGACGCCGAGGTCCACGCGCTGTACGTGGTCGACATCGACTCCGTGAACTTCAGTCTCGGGACCGAACAGGTCGACCGGCTCAAACAGGGTCGGTTCGACGAGATGGGTGAGCTGAAAGACCGAGCCGACGAGGCGACCGGCACCGTCGCCGAGCGGGGCGCGGCGCGCGCCGTCGAGGTCGTCGAGCACGTCTCGGGCGGTCGGCCGCACAAGGTGATCGGCGACTACGCCGAGAACCACGACATCGACCTCATCGTGATGGGGAGTCACGGTCGGGCCGGCGTCCGGCGAGCGCTGCTCGGGAGCGTCACCGAACGGACGCTGCGCTCGACGCACGTCCCCGTGCTCGTCGTCGACTACCTCGACGAGGACTGACGCGACGCGGCTCCGCCTCGGTCTCGCTTTCGCTGGAATAGCTCGTTCGACCGACCGCGACCGATTCGCTTCCGGAACACCGACGTATCCGGCCACGTACGCTTACCCATGACTGACACCGACGGCACGGAGCCGACAGACTCGGAGCCCGAGAGCCCCGTCGATCGCCTCCGAGCGCACGTCAGCGAGAACCGGGGCGGGATGCTCTACGACCTCGCGTTCGCGGTGGTGTGGGTGACGACCGTCTCGCTTTTGTACGACTTCCTGTTCTCGGCCTCCCCGAGGTGGGTGCTGTACATGTTCATGCTCGCCGGGATCCCCGCGTACTTCGGGTTCTTCATCTCGCTGGAGATGGCGAAATCCGGGCGGTGACCGTCCGGACGGAAAACGGTTGAATCGGACGGTCAGTCACGGAGTCCGGGATACGCGTCGGATTCCGGAGCCACACAACACTTATGTCCCAGTCGGGAGTGGATCGAGACGCGATGGCGACAGGCAAGGTCGACTTCTTCAACGACACCGGCGGCTACGGATTCATCGAGACAGACGACGCTGACGAGGACGTGTTCTTCCACATGGAAGACGTCGGCGGCCCGGATCTCGAGGAAGGCCAGGAGGTAGAGTTCGAGATCGAGGAGGCGGACAAGGGTCCGCGCGCGACGAACCTCACTCGGCTGTAGATCGTTCGGCGGCATCCGCTACCGACGACGTCGGACAGCTCTCGAAACGCGTCTCGCGTATATGACACCCGCCAGCGGCGGCGCCGTCTCACCTGTCCGAGCGCGTCAGACCGGGAACTCGACGCCGGTCGCCTCCTCGGAGTACTCCCAGAGTTCCCGGGCGTCCTCGCGGTCGTAGGAGGCGTCGTTGGACCGACCGATCGTCGGCGCGCCGCGCATGTTCATCAGCCCGCCGGGCTCGACGTAGGCGCCGTCGTCGACGTCGGCGGTGGCCGCGTACAGCATCGGGAGCGCGCCGGTGGCGGCGTCCTGACCGAGCACCGCGTTCGCCAGCCGCATCCCGACCTTCACGAGGGGGTTGCCGCTCTCCGCGGCGGTGCGGAGCTGGAGGTTTGTGTCGGCGTAGCCCGGGTGGCAGGCGGCGCTACGGACGCCGATCGCGGACTCGTTCCCGAGGTTCCCCTCGTCGTCCTCGCGGTTCGCGGCCTCGATCCGGCGCTGGAGCTCGTACGCGAAAAGCAGGTTCGCGAGCTTGCTCCGGCCGTACGCCTTCCACTTGCCGTACGACTCCTCCCAGTTGAGATCGGAGAAGTCCATCTCGCCGCTCTCGTGGGCGCCCGACGACTGCGTGACGATTCTGGAGTCGCCGTCGATCCCTTCGCCGTCTCTTAAAAGCGAGAACAGGCGTCCGGTGAGCGCGAAGTGGCCGAGGTGGTTGACGCCGAACTGCGTCTCGAAGCCGTCCTCGGTCTCGCCGCGTGGGATCGCCATGACGCCGGCGTTGTTACACAGAATATCGACCGCGTCGTAGTCGTCGCGCAGGCCCTCGGCGAAGGCCGCGACCGAGTCGAGCGAGGCGAGGTCGCACTCGCGCACGTCGAGGGCGCCGCCGACCGCCCCGTCCGCCTCGGCCCGAATTTGGTCGACCGCGTCCTTCCCGCGTTCGACGCTGCGACACGCCATTACCACGGTGGCGCCCTTCGCGGCGAACGCGCGCGTCCCCTCGTAGCCCAGCCCGCTGTTCGCGCCGGTGACGACGACCGTCTTCCCGTCCAGTCGCGGCATGTCCGCGGCGGTCCAGTCGGTCATGCCCGAACGGAGGGGCGTCACGGGGAGAAAGCTGTCGGGGGGATCGGACTTGCCCGTTCGTGTGACACGTTCTCGATCAGGGCGACGAGACGGCGTCTGACGCCGAGATACACTTTCACCGCGCCGGCGGTGCGTTTTTAGGTGCCTCGGTGAAAGGGGAGGGTACCGAATGACGTCCTTCCAGTCGACGATCGGCGACGAGGAGGGGATCGCGGAGGAGCTGGCCGAGGGCCAGCGCGAGATCTCCATCGCCGAGTTCTTCGAGAAGAACAAACACATGCTCGGGTTCGACTCGGGCGCCCGCGGGCTCGTCACCGCCGTCAAGGAGGCGGTCGACAACGCCCTCGACGCGACCGAGGAGGCCGGCGTCCTCCCCGACATCTACATCGAGATCGAGGAGGTGGGCGACTACTACCGGCTCGTCATCGAGGACAACGGGCCGGGCATCACGAAAGAACAGCTCCCGAAGGTCTTCGGGAAACTCCTGTATGGGAGTCGTTTTCATGCCAGGGAGCAGTCGCTGACTCCGGACCAACAACTGCTCGTTAGACGGGACGGAAACGTCGAGTACATCCCGATCGGGGTACTCTGTGACGCGTACCTCCCGGAAGACGGTGACTCGACTGCCCCGATCCCCGACGCGATCGAAGTTCCGTCCTTCAATCGCGAGACGCAGGATATGAGCTGGCAGCCGATCACTCACGCGATTCGCCACGAGACAGACGAACGTACGTACGAGATAGAGACACATAAGGGGAGATCGGTTGAGGTCACCGGAAACCACAGCGTGTTCAGCGTCGATTCGAACGGGAATACACAGGAGGTGAAAGCCGGTGAACTTGAATCCGGAGATGCACTCCTCACGCCCCGCACGCTACCGTCGACCGATCGGACCGTCGAGGAGGTTAATCTGCTTGAACACGTCGACCGCGGAGAGTTTGCCGATCGGCGTGTCTACGTCTACGGTTTCGATCAAGAGACGCTCAAGGAACTCCAGACCGATGAGATAGTTCGCCGGAAGCCGTCAGACGAAAGCGACCGAAAGCGGAGTTACTACCGATACGACGGTGTCGAGATTCTGAAAGACAGCCTCGACCAGAACTACCTCCAGAAAGGGTACCTCCCAGCGGAGACGGTCTTGGAACTCGGTTGGGAAGAGAAGGCAGCCGATTGCGAGTTCAAGACGTACCGTGTCGGTGGCGACGAGACGATGCTTCCGGTGTCGCTACCGGTCGACGAGTCACTTGTCGAGATGCTGGCGTACTACGTGTCGGAGGGGCATGCGGGACCGCGACAGGTCGGATTCACGTTCGGAAGTCACGAGTCGGACCTGATCGAAGCGACGGAACAGGCGGTACAGACGATCGGTGGCGAAACGACGACGGTCAAACGAGAGCGCAACTCGACGCGCGTGAAAGCGTTCGGTTCGCCACTGGCGCTGTTCTTGAAGTCCGTCTGCGGCGATGCCGCCGCGAACAAGCGAGTTCCGGGCTTCGTATTCGACCTCGATCCCGACCTCCAGCGTCGGTTTATCGGAGCGCTCTACGAGGGAGATGGGTCCGATTCGCACCCGAGCAACGAGCTGTCCCACACGACGCGAAGCGAGACGCTGGCTCGCCAGGTCTCGACGCTGTGGAACATGCAGGGCGTTCTCGCGAGTACGGAGGTTTCGGAAGACAGCGACGGGTACGGTGACGGTGTCTCCACGAAGTATCGGACGAAGGTGTACGGGTCCGACATCGATACTGTCGACGCGCTCAAAAGCTCGGAATCACCGCGGACACAGCAGTACAAGCGAGTCCCGACCGCGCTACTTGACGAGGTTCGAGTCAGTGACGCCGACACCGAGACGGTTCCAGACACGATTCCCGGGTTGCTGATGGGTGCCGGGGTAGGATCGAAGCGCGAGCACGCAGAGACCTACGCCTCACTGATCGAACGCGCTCTGGACGGAGCGCAGATCGACGAGACGAGGTACGCACACAACTTACAGGAGTACGGGCTCCTCGATGACGCCGGCTTCGCGACAGACTCGCTCGAATCGCTCTGGGAAACGGTCACCAGCCTACACGGAATCACGGACACGGACATGTGTCTGCTCTCGGTGAAGAGCGTGACCGAAACCGAGCCGCCCGAACACGTGTACGACATCTCCGTTCCTGGCGAGTCCGGGGGAGACGAGAACTTCGTCGTCTCCAACGAGGGCGCACTGAGCGTCAAAAACAGTCGCGGTCAGCAGGGGATCGGCATCTCAGCGGCTGTACTGTACTCTCAGTTGACTTCCGGTCAGCCCGCGAAGATCACTTCGCGGCCGAAGGGGCAGTCGCGGGCGCAGTACTTCGAGCTCATCATCGACACCGACACGAATGAGCCGGAGATCAAGGCCGACGAGGAGACGACGTGGGACCGCCCCCACGGCACCCGCATCGAACTGGAGATGGAGGCGAACATGCGCGCCCGCAACCAGCTCCACGACTACGTGAAACACACCGCGGTCGTCAACCCCCACGCGCGGCTCGAACTGCGCGAGCCGGGGCTCGACGAGCCGATGAAGTTCGAGCGCGCGACCGACGAGCTGCCGGCGGAGACGAAGGAGATCCGCCCGCACCCCCACGGGGTCGAGCTCGGCGCGCTGATCAAGATGCTGGAGGCGACCGAGTCATACTCGGTGTCGGGGTTCCTCCAGGAGGAGTTCACGCGGGTCGGCAAGAAGACCGCGGACGGCGTGATCGACAACTTCCGCGACGTGTACTACGGCCGCGAGCTGGCCTGGTCGCCCCCGCGGACCCACGACGACCGCGACGTCGCGGCCGCCGTCGCCGACGCGGTCGCCAACAAGGGTAAAGACGCGACGACCGCCTTCTCCGAGGGCGTCGCCGAGACGGTCGCGAACAACGACCGCCTCTCCCGGTCCGAGCTCGCGACGATCGTCGACAACGTCGCGGAGACGGTCGAGGGCGACACGGGTAAGACGTTCGGCGGGACCGTCCGCGAGAACGCGGTCGACGCCGCGTGGCGGGCGATCACCGGTGCCGGCGGCGACGACGGAGCCGCCGGAGCGGGCGACGGCGGAGACTCCGACGACGGCGAGAGCGGCGCGATCGAGTCGCCGCTCGTCCCCGACGCCTACGCCCTCGTCGACGACGCCACCTCGACCCGGAAGGACGACGCCGCGGTGCGGGCGATGGCCGAGGCGCTCGCGCGCCGGTTCGAGAACATCGACGGCGACGCGTTCCGGATCACCCGCGACGACCTCGACCGCCTCGTCGCTGACGCGGCCTCGTTCGTCGCCGAGCAGCGCGACGCGACCTTCGGCGAGACCGCCCGCGAAAACGTCGTCGAGGCGTTCTGGTCGCGGGCGCGCACGGTCCCGGACGACCCGCCGAAGGTGACGGCGATCGCGGGGAGCCGCGACGCCGCGGCCGACTTACTCGACGCGATGCGGACGACGGACATCCTCGCGCCGCCGACCGACTGCCTCGCGCCGATCACGGCCGAGCTGGTCGAGGCCGGGCTGCGCAAGGAGTACGACGCCGACTTCTACGCGGCGGCGACCCGCGACGCGGAGGTCCACGGCGGCGACCCGTTCATCGTCGAGGCCGGCATCGCCTACGGCGGCGAGATCCCGGCGGAGGGGTCGGTGGAGCTCCTCCGGTTCGCGAACCGCGTCCCGCTGGTGTACCAGCGCGGCGCCTGCGCGACGACGGACGTGATCAAGAACATCGGCTGGCGCAACTACGGGCTCGACCAGCCCGGCGGGTCGGGGCTCCCCAACGGTCCGGCGGTCATCAGCATCCACGTCGCCTCCACGAACGTCCCGTTCACGAGCGAGTCGAAGGACGCGCTCGCGAACGTCCCCGCGATCGAAGACGAGATCGAACTCGCGGTGCGGGAGGCGGCCCGCGAGCTGAAGTCGTACCTCAACAAGCGGCGCTCGATGCAGCAGCGCCGGGAGAAACAGGACGTGCTCGGCAAGATCCTCCCGGAGATGGCCGACAAGGTCTCGGAGGTTACGGGCCGGTCCCGCCCCGACATCGACGGGGCTCTGGCGCGGATCATGAACAACGTCAGCGTCGAACGCGAGGTGACCGACGAGACGGTGACGCTCGTCGTCGAGAACCACTCGGACGTGAACGAACAGCTCGAGATCACGGACATCGTCTCGACGGAGCCGACGGACCTGTCCGACGGAACGGTGGTGGACATGGACGGCGAGTGGTTCGTCCAGTGGAAGCCCGAAGTCCCCTCGGGTGATGAACGGGAACTGACGTACGCGATCGAGGGCGACGCCGACTTCGAGGTCAGCGTCGGCGGCGTCGAGACCGAGAAACTCACGGTGAACGCTTAAATGACGACCGAAAGCGACGCACGAGACGAGCTGATCGACCTGGCGGCGGACTTCTACGACCAGTTCGCCGCCGGAGACATCCCGGAGATGACGCTTCCCACGCGGACGAAGAGCAACATCGAGTACGACACCGAAAGCGGCGTGTGGACCTACGGCGACCGCACGTCGACGCGCAGCGCCAACTCGGTTCGGGGCGCGCGGAAGCTGCTGAAGGCGGCGTACACGATCGAGTTCCTCGCGGACCAGCTCGACGAGGACCGCTCGTCGACCCTGCGTGAGCTGTACTACCTCTCGGAGTCGTGGGACAACGACGAGGCGCAGTTCTCCTCGCAAGACGAGTCGAACGACCTCGTGGAGGACTTGGAGATCGTCACGGGCGTCACCCGCGAGGACTTCCACATGCGTCCGGAGGAGTCGGGCGCGACCCTGATGGGACCCCTCCTCATCCGCGAGCAGACCCGCCGCGGGGAGCGGGAGATCCACTGTCAGGAGGACGTGGGCGCGGGCGGCTACCAGATCCCGAACAACCCGGACATGATCGACTTTCTCGACGACGACATCGACTTCGCGCTCGCCGTCGAGACCGGCGGGATGCGCGACCGGCTCGTCGAGAACGGGTTCGACGAGGCGTACAACTGCCTCGTCATCCACCTCAAGGGCCAGCCCGCGCGGGCGACCCGCCGGATCACCAAGCGCGTTCACGACGAGCTCGACGTGCCCATCGCCGTCTTCGCCGACGGCGACCCGTGGTCCTACCGGATCTACGGCTCCGTGGCGTACGGGTCGATCAAGTCCGCGCACCTCTCGAAGTACCTCGCGACGCCGGAGGCGCGGTTCGTGGGGATCCAGCCGGAGGACATCGTCGAGTACGACCTCCCGGCCGACCCGCTCGCCGACTCCGACGTGAACGCCCTCGAATCCGAACTGGAGGACCCGCGGTTCCAGACCGACTACTGGGAGGAACAGATCGAACTCCAGCTCGACATCGGCAAGAAGTCCGAACAGCAGTCGCTCGCGAGCCGCGGGCTCGACTTCGTCACGGACACGTACCTCCCCGAGCGGCTCGACGCGATGGGCGTGTTATAACGGGATCGCGTTCGCCTCGCTTCGCGGGAGTCGATGCCCGCGTCAATCGCTCCGTTCCAGGACTGCGCGAACGTGTTCGATCGCGTAGACGATGCGGAGGAGAAAGTAACTGAGTATCAGGGTAGACAACCCGATGAGGCTTACCGTGGTGCCGAGCGGCACGATAACCGCTATCGCGACCCATGCGGGGACGAGTAATGCGAGATGGACAGGTTTGAGATGAGGACCGTCACCGTCGTAGTTCACGCCATCCGAGTTCATGATTATTATCTAACTGGTGTGCGGTTACTACCTTTGGATTGCGCGGTACTGCCTCAACCGTCCAAGATTCGCGGAGAGACGAGTCGCTCGTATGAATTCGACTGCGGTGCTACGCTTCGAAAAGCGACCGTCCCGACCTCCTACCGGTTTTTATACTCGATCTCGCGGCGCTCGCCGTCGGCGTCGTCGTTTGGGTATTTATAAACGACGCCCTCTTCCTCGTCCGCCGTCGCGTTGTGCGAGCCGTCACAGAGCGGCTTGGTGTCCGACAGGCCGCACCGACAGACGTAGATCATCCCGTCGTCGCCCATGTCCGACTCGTCGAGCTTCGCCGGTCCGTTCGCCTCGTGCGTGATCTCGCGTGCCATGGTCGCGGATCGGCCGCGAGGACCAAACCCCTTGCGTCGGCCGGACCGACCGCCGCAACCCCCTTGCCCGTGGGGCGCCTACCGGAGGTATGAGCGAGACCGGAGCGGACGACGCGGCCGATCCGCGAGAACTGACCGACGAGGAGTGGCGCGAGCGGCTCTCCGAGGAGGAGTACCGCGTGCTCCGCGAGAGCGGCACGGAGGCGAAGTTCTCCGGCGAGTACGTCGACCATCACCCAGACGACGGGGAGTACCGCTGTCGGGCCTGCGGGACCGTCCTCTTCGAGGCCGAGACGAAGTACGAGTCCGGCTGCGGCTGGCCCGCCTTCTACGCCGCCGAGGAGGACTCCGTGACGACGACGGTCGATACGAGCCACGGAATGTCCCGCACCGAGGTCCGGTGTGCGAGCTGCGACTCGCACCTTGGTCACGTGTTCGACGACGGCCCCGAACCCACCGGCAAGCGGTTCTGTATCAACTCGGTCGCGATGGAGTACGACGGGGAGTAGTCTCTCCGACGACGGCTCCCGCTGTCACATCCCCTCGTCGAGCAGCTCGCGAGCGACGATGTTCTTCTGGATCTCCGTGGTCCCCTCGTAGATCTGGGTGATCTTCGCGTCGCGGTAGAGCCGTTCGACGTCGTGGTCGTTGACGAAGCCGGCCCCGCCGTGGACCTGGACCGCCTCGTCGGCCACGTCGACGGCGACCCGCGAGGCGAACTCCTTGGCCATCGACGCGAGCGCGGTGAGGTCGCCGGCCTCGTTGTCGACCGCCCACGCGGAGCGGTAGGTGAGCCAGCGCGCGGCCTCGGTGTCGGTGTGCATCTCCGCGAGCTTGTGTTTGATCGCCTGGAAGTCGCTGATCGGGCGGTCGAACTGCTCGCGCTCCTCGGCGTACTCCAAGGCGCGCTCGGCGGCGCCCCGGGCGATGCCGACCCCCTGCGCGGCGACCGCGGTGCGGGTCTCGTCGAAGAACTGCATGAGCTGGAGGAACCCCATCCCGCGCTGGCCGATCAGGTTCTCCTCGGGCACTCTGACGTCGTCGAATCGCAACTCGGCGGTGTCGCTCGCGCGAATTCCCAGCTTACCCGTGATCTTGTCGCGGGTGAGCCCGTCGCGGTCGCCCTCGACGAGGATCTGCGAGTAGCCGGAGTAGCGGTCGTCGATCTCCGGGTCTGTCTCGCAGACGACGACGAAGTAGTCGGCGACGGTGCCGTTCGTGATCCACATCTTCGAGCCGTTGATCACCCACTCGTCGTCGTCTTTGGTAGCTCGGGTGGCGACCGACGTCACGTCCGAGCCCGCCTGCGGCTCCGAGATGGCCGACCCCATCACCGCGTCGCCGGCGGTCACCTCGGGGAGGACGCGCTCCTTCTGGGCTTCGGTCCCGAACTCCATCAGCGCCTCGGCGCCGAAGCCGGCGCTGGAGACGCAGAGGCCGATGCCCGGGTCGGCCGCGAACAGCTCCTCGGTGAGGATCGCGTTCTCCAGCGAGGAGTAGCCGACGCCGCCGTACTCGACCGGGACGTGCGGCGCGAGCAGCCCCATGTCGGCGGCTTTCTCCATCACCTCGTGCGGGTACTCCTCCGCCACGTCGTACTCGGTCGCGACCGGCCGGATCTCCTCGTCGGCGAAGCGGCGGACCTCTTCCCGCAGCTGCTTCTGTTCGTCCGTGAGCTGGAACTCCATGTCAGTGTGTTCCACGGAGTTCATGATAATTATTCGCAAACATTGAGAAATTCGGACCGCGTTTATGATTTCTTAGATGGCAGTGTGACTGTAGATCATCGTCCGCGCAACCGTATCCAAAGCCGCTCTTTCAGGTTCGCTCAGTCGACTCACGCGGTCCGGTCGGCGTGTCGACGAGCCAGCAGGAACGCGGCGACCGCACAGACCGCGGCGAACGGGACCGCCGTGTCGACGCCGATGAACCCGCGAGCCGGCGGCACCGCGTACGAGACGGCGGCCGCGACGAGCAGGGCGTAGCCGAAGGCGGCGATCCCGAGCAGGGGCGGTCGAGCCCTCGGAAGACGCCAGAGACGGGTCCACGTCGCGAGTCCCGCCGCGGCGCCCGCGGCGAGTCCGACCGGGAGTCCGACGAGCGCCGAAAAGGCGATCTGCGCCGCGAGGAGTTCGGTGAGAAGCGCGGCGACGACGAGGAACGTCGTCAGCCCGACGCCGAGCGCCGCGACGGGGCGAGTGTTCATGCGCGTGACCTCGACGGGTGCCGACTTAAAAGGGCGTGCGGCCTCTCAGGAGCCGACGTCGCTTACGAGACGAACTTCAATAGGTCGTCGCGGTTGTGCTCGTGGAAGCGCGTCCGGAGGCACTCCTCCAGCGCCTCGATGTCACCCTTCTTCGCGCAGATCGGAGCGATCCGGTCGGACCACTGCTGCCACGGCGGGTACAGGCCGAGCCGATCGCAGATCGCGTCGAGCCGCTCGTCGAGGTCGTCGATCTTGTCGGTCTTGTTGACGGCGACGATGGGCTCGACGCCCACGTCCTCCAGGAAGCCGTACATCTCCACGTCGTGGGGAATGTTCCCGCGCTCGGCGTGGCGGTCGATGATGTCGACGGCGGCCTTCCCGTCCATCACGACGACGCCCGCGAGGATCGAGTCGGCGTTCTCCTCCAGATAGTGAACGATGTTCGTCTTGATCGCCTCGCGGTGCTCCTCCTCGACGCCGGACATGAACCCGAAGCCGGGCAGGTCCGTGAACATGAAACTCTCGCTGGCCCAGTCGAAGTGGTTCGGCTGGCGGGTCACGCCCGGCTTGCCGCCGGTCGAGAAGTCGTGGCCCGTCAGCTCGCGCATCAGCGTGGACTTGCCGACGTTCGAGCGCCCCACGAGGACGACCTCGGCGTCGCGGTCCGGCCGGTCTTCGAACATACCCGTACGTGGCGGTTGAACGGTTTAAAAGACGCGTCGTCGCGTTCTCGACCGTTCCGCCGAGCGAGACGCGTATCTGCCGGAAAATGACTCTTTAACTATATGTCTCAAGAAATCCGATTAAATATCAAAAGTAACATCATATTTATATACGATGGTGGGGTGTGGGTCATCGTATCATGGTTGTCCCGACGAGGGCTCGTGACGGTCGAATCGGATGGCCGAGGCCGACGAATCCACGTGTCGACGCCCCGGACCACTCGAGGGGAGACGCATGACGGGCGCCGAGACGTTCGGCGCCGTCTCGCTGGTTCCCCCGCTCCTGGCGATCGTGCTCGCGATCGCGACGCGGAAACCGATCCTCTCGCTGTTCCTCGGGATCTGGTCCGGCGGCGTGATCTTCACGACGAGTCACGGCGTGGCACAGACGCTGAGCTGGCTCGTCTCCTCGATCGGCGAGAGCGCGTTCAACGCGAAGATCATGCTGATCGTGTTGTTCCTCGGCGCCGGCGTCGCCCTCGTCTGGCGGCTCGGCGGAGCGAACGCCATCGCCGACACCGTGACCGCCAGCCTCGACACCCAACGGAAGGTCGGCGGGGCGACGTGGCTCTTCGGCATGCTGTGGTTCTTCGACGACTACTCCAACACGGCGATCGTCGGCACGACGATGCGAGAGATATCCGACGAGGTGCGGATCTCTCGCGAGAAACTGGCGTACATCATCGACTCGACGGCCGCCCCCGTCGCGACGTTCGGCATCTCGAGTTGGGTCGCGTACCAACTGAGCATGATCCGAGAGGGGTACAGCGCCATCGGCGTCGACCCCGAGGGCGGCGAGGTCCCCACCGCGTTCGCGCTGTTCTTACGGAGAATCGAGGAGAAAGCCTCGCGCTTTAGCGCGGGGATGAATCCGACACTACCCTTCGCAGTCCACCGTTCGGATGGCACGGCTGGATATTCCACGCTGCGCCAATACGTACTTTCAAGTAATTTTATCTACATAGGTTACGTATGGCGAAACAGGTCGTTACTCGCACCTACGCTGCTTCCATACGGAATCAGTCACGGGTGTCGGACGACCTTGATTCGCTCGGGTTCGCAGCCAGTAAGCTCTGGAACGTTGGACGGTGGACGTGTAGTCGGATCTGGGATGAAATCGGCCACATCCCGAACCATAACGAACTCACCACGTACCTGAAGTCACACGAACGCTACGATGACCTCCATTCTCAGTCAAGTCAGCGAGTCCTTCAAGAACTCGCTGAGGCGTTCAACGGCTGGTACGGCAAGCGACGCAACGGAGACACGAAAGCGAACCCGCCCGGCTACCGCAAACACGGCGACGAACACCCGCGTTCGACGGTGACGTTCAAAACCGCTGGATTCAAACTYGACACTCAGTACGACCGAGTCCGACTCTCAAAAGGCTCGAACCTCAAGGAGTACTGGTCGGACTTCGTCCTGTGTAAGTACCAGACCCGCCCCGACGTTGACCTTTCCACCGTGGAGAACGTTCAACAAGTCAAGATTGTCTGGACGGGCGACGAGTGGGAACTACAATTTGTCTGTAAGGTCGAAATCGACGTAGATGAAGCCCCGGGTGAGAAAACCGTGGGTGTTGATCTCGGTATCAACAACTTCGCTGCGCTCGCTTATGAAGACGGTCACAGCGAGCTATACCCGCTGAAYTGCTTGAAACAGGACGACTACTACTTCAGCAAGCGAATCGCTCGGTGTGACGATTCGAACTCCGAGCAGGCCACGCGGCTAAACCAGAAGAAGTCAGCTCGCCGTACTCACTACTTCCACACGCTCTCAAAACACATCGTCCAGCGGTGTGTTGACGAAGAAGTTGGAACGATCGTGGTGGGTGATCTCTCCGGCATCCGTGAGGATGAGGAGAACGGCGAGTCAAAGGATTGGGGTAGACACGGGAATCTCGACCTGCACTCGTGGGCGTTCGACCGCTTCACCGATCTCCTCGAGTACAAGGCGGAGATGGAAGGTATCACGGTTGAACACGTGTCTGAGCGGGATACSTCRAAGTCGTGCTCGTGCTGTGGTCGAAAGCGTGACGCGAACCGTGTTGAACGCGGGCTGTATGTGTGTGATGAGTGCGGGACGACGGCGAACGCGGATGTGAACGGTGCTGAGAACATTCGGCAGAAAGTATCTCCGAGTTCACCGAATCTCTCGGTGAATAGGAGTAACGGCTGGTTGGCACAGCCATCGACGTTCCTGTTTGACACAGAAACTGGCGCGTTCGCGCCTCAAGAACAGGTAACGTCGTAAACCACAATATCCCAACCCAGCGGTGCAGCGCCGTGGGAATCCTCGCGCTTCAGCGCGGGGAGGATGTCAAAGAGCATCCCGTTTAACATGTACTGCCTGCTCGCGGTCGTGATGGTCGGGATCATCGTGCTCTCCCGGCGCGACTTCGGCGAGATGCTCGACGCCGAGCACCGCTCGGCGACGGAGGGGAAGCTCCTGCGGGACGGGGCGATCCCGATGCAGAGCGCCGAAGACAGCCTCGGGGAGGTGCTCACCGACTCGCCGAAGCTCCGGTACTTCGCCGTTCCCACCCTCTCGATGGTGGCGGTCGTGGTCGGCGGCGCGGCCTATACGGGACTCGAGGCCTCGGATCCCGGCGCGTCGGCGTTCGACATCGCCGGTAACGCAGCGTTCGTCGACGCGCTCCTGTGGGGAGCGTTCGCGCTGGTCGCCGTCGCGCTCGTCATGGGCGTCGGGAGCGGTCTCGCCAGCCTCGACGAGGCGATGGACACCGTGATCGACGGCTTCGGAATGGTGCTGACCGCGCTCACGATCCTCGTGATGGCGTGGACGATCGGCTCCGTCACCACCGCGCTCGGCACGGGTATCTACGTCACGAACGTCGCGGAGACCTTCGTGTCGCCGACGCTGCTCCCGGTCGTCGTGCTGGCGGCGTCCGCGCTCATCGCGTTCTCGACGGGCACCTCCTGGGGGACGATGGCAATCGTCACGCCGATCGCGGTCCCGCTGGCGTGGAGCGTCGGCGGGGGGACGCCGGCGCTGCTCCCCGTCGCGATCGGGACCGTGTTCAGCGGCGCCATCTTCGGGGACCACTGCTCGCCCATCTCCGACACGACGATCCTCTCGTCGACGTTCACCGGCGCCGACCACATCGATCACGTCCGCACCCAGATGTACTACGCCACGACGGTGCTGGTCGTCGCCGCCCTGCTGTTGACGGTGTGGGGCGCCACCCGGATCACGCCGCTGGTGCTTCTCCCGATCGGCGTGGCGACGCTCGGCGGTCTGGTGTACGCGCTCTCGGAGTTCGACGCGAACCGGAAGGGCGTGGCGGCGACCCGCACGGTTCGAGCCGGAAAACGGTCGGTCAGCGGCGACGACTGATCGTTCAAAAGACGTCGTGAATCGGTCGCAGCGACGGTCGGCTCGGCGCCGGTCCGTCTCGAACGCCCGTTCAGACCGCCGCGCCGAGGTCGTCGACGCCGCCGGCGCCGCCGATCCCACCCGCGTCGATCCGGTCGTTGACGCTCGCGAACGCGGAGCCGAACATCCGGAACACCGCGACCTGCCCGTAGAACTGGACGAAGGGAACGAGCAGGAGGCCGACGACCGTCGCCGCGAGCACCGCCGTGACGACCCACGTGATCACCGCCACGACGATGGGCATCAGCACGGCGACGAGGTACTCGGTGCTGAGAAGCGCCGGCTTCAGCAGGCCGACGTCGAAGGCGGCGCTCAGCTCCCCGCGGGCCGCGTACGCCGACAGCGCGGCCGGAACGGCGTAGTAGACGAGGAACAGCACCGGGACGAACGCCAGCGCCAACAGCACGCCGACGACGCCGATGAGCGCGCCCGCGTCGCCCCCGACCGCGCCGCTCGTACCGGCGACGACCGCGACGACGACGGCGTACAGGACCACCGGGATCACCGTGTACGCGATCGTGATGACCGTCCCGATAACGCCCTTCATCAGGAGGTCGCCCCAGTCGGTGAACTCCGGCGGCACGTCCTCGCCGCCGACCGTCTGTTCGAGCACCCGAACGAGGTACCCGACGATGACGAACGCCGGGAGGAGGAGCACCGAGAGGAATCCCAGTATCCCACCGATGATGATTCGACCGATCCAGTCGCCGCGAATCGGATACGAGAGTCCGTCTTCGAGCATGGATTACCTCACACGAATCTGATGTATAAACACTCCGGTAATTCACCAATTGTCGTATGTGGGCGGGATCGAGACCGGGGACGGGGGATACTTGCCGCCGGGCTTCCTCTTTCGACCATGGACAAGCAGGCCGTCCGCGAAGCCGTCTGGGACGCCTTCGAGGAGCGCGGCGAAGCCCGGTTCCCGTTCCCGCCCCACGACCGGATCCCGAACTTCGCCGGCGCCGACGAGGCGGCGGATCGGCTGACCGACACCGACGCGTGGGACGCGGCGGCGACGCTGAAGTGCAACCCGGACGCGCCGCAGCTCCCCGTTCGACGCGCCGCGCTCCGGGCCGGGAAGACGGTGTACGTCGCGCAGCCGCGGCTCCGCGATCCGGACCCGTTCCTCCGGCTCGACCCGGCCGAGATCGCTCCCGAAGAGATCGGCGACGCCACCACGGTCTCGGGCATCTCCGAGTACGGCGTTCCGACCGCGCCGGAGGACGTGTCTCGCGTCGACCTGATCGTCGCCGGCTCGGTGGGCGTCACGACCGACGGCGCCCGGATCGGGAAAGGGGAAGGGTACAGCGACTTGGAGTGGGGGACGCTCCGGGAGCTCGATGCGGTCACTGATGCGACCACAGTCGCGACCACCGTCCACGAGCTGTCGGTCCTCGACGGCACCGAGTCGCCGATCGCGGATCCCGCCGAACTCCCGGCGCCCGACGCGCACGACGTGCCGCTGGATCTGGTTGTGACTCCGGAGCGAACGGTCCGCACCGAGACGCCCCACGCGCGCCCCGAGGGGATCGACTGGGACGCGCTCGACGACGAGCGACTGGACGCGATTCCGGTGTTGGCCGAGCGCGCGCCGGGAAGGACGTGAGGAGCGACGCGGAGATGAGAGACGGGTTGGAAGGTGTGAGAGACGAGGTGGAGGGAGTGAGGGCGAGTGGCGTTCGACCGATCGATACCGTCCTCAGTCCGCCCGCGGCGCCGGGGCCGACCGCTCCGTCCGGTGGTCGGCGACGTGACCGCACTCCGGGCACACGATGGTGCGCTCGTCGCCGTCGCTGACGACGAGCCACCCCTCGGAGACGGGGCTCTCGAAGTTGCACTCCGCACAGAAGAGAACGGACTTCCCGCGGAGGGGCCGGGAACTGCTGGCGTCTGACTGGGAACTGCTGGCGTCTGCGTTCATACATACTCTCAGTATCCGGAGCTATAAGGGTCTTTTTCGACCTGATCGATCGGTATGGTCCGCGTTCACACGCGAATACCGTTTAGAAATGCGCACAAAACAGATCAGACGTTTCAGAATATCGAATCTACCTGATCGCAACCGGTCTCGATCGCTCCGGTTTCGGACGGAGAGACGGAAGCCGCCGGGTGAAGGACGGAAGACGGGGGTCTCGAGCGGCAGACGAGAACCGAGAACCGAACGACGGGGCTACCGCGCAAGTGGCATGTTGTAGCTCGTCTCCTCCGCCATCACGAGCTCCCACGTCGCCTCGCACTCGCAGGACACCTGCTCGAAGACGCTCGGGTCCTGCCGCTTGTCGAAGTCCTTGATCGCGGTCTGGACGCGGTCGTCGCACTCGCCGCAGTTGTGCGCGCCGCGGTCGGAACCGTGCCCGACCGGGTCGGAGACGACGATGGCGTCGACGTCGGCGGTCTCCTCGAGGATGTGCGCGACCGACCAGAGCCACGGCGGGCGGTACCCCCCCTCGAAGAACAGCTCGTCGACCATCGTGTAGCGCTGGACGTTCGTCGGGTTCATCGAGACGGTGTGGCATCCGTCCACGTCGGCGCAGCGCCGGATGGAGTCGATCATGTCGGCGGCGGCCTCCGGCTCCGCGAGGAAGGGCGGCTTCATCAGGAGGTACGCCTTGATCCCCACGTCGGCGTCGAACTCCTCGTCGGCCGCGGCCGCCTCCGCACAGGCGTCCTCGAAGTCGGCGAAGTCGAAGTACTTGTTCACGCAGTCGTGGCGGACGCGGTCGGTCGCGGTCTCTAACCCGACCGCCACGTCGGTCGCGATGCCGTGGTCCGCGAAGTCGCCGATCTTCTCCCGGCTCACGAAGTCCGGCAGCGACTCGACGACGATCCGGTCGCGGTCAGCGAACGTCTCGGCGATGGCCCGCCGGGTCTCCGCGGGGACCTCGCGCTCGTCGAGGAAGGATCCGGAGGTGTAGATCTTGATCAGCTCGGCGGGGGCGTCCGCCTCCTCGCGCTCGTGGTCGAGGCACACCTCGATCTGGTTCATCAAGGCCTCGTGCCTCACGCTGCCGCCCTCCACTGATTCCGCGACGTAGCCGCACATGGTGCAGCCGCCGGCGCGGGCCCAGCGGCACCCGCCGGTGTTCAGGATGATCGTGAGGGAGTTCACGACCCCGTCGGGCGTGTTGTCCTCGTCGATCCACACGCGGGTGGGCTGGGTCGGGTCGTACGTCTCCGAGCGCTCGGCGCGGATGTCGCGCATCACGGCGTTGTGCGCGTCCATCCCGCGCCCCTGCTCGTACGCGTCGGGGCTCGGCTTACTCATTACCGGAGGAAGCGGGCGAGCGCGTAAAGCCGTGTCGTCATCGCGGACCCCGACTCCCTATCGCGGATCCCGAGTCGTCATCGCGGACCCCCGATCCGGGCGCCGGCCGCGCCGCGAGCGACTTCTCGGAAATGACCCGACGGCGGGGGAGCGCTCGTGAGACCTATATTACAACCTATAGAAAGATTTTATAACTGTCACTAGGAGGAACACAACGATGTCACGGGACCGAAACTACGGACGGCGTGACGTGCTTCGCGCGGGTGGAATCGCTCTCGGCGGATCGCTCCTCTCCGGGTCGGCGGTGGGCGCCGACGGCGACGGGTCGACGACGCTGACGGTGCTGTCGTACAACGACGTGCAGACGGCGGCCGCGGAGGACGGGAACTTCCCGCGGCTGGTGACGCTCATCGAGGAGCAGCGGGCGGCCGCGGACGGGCCGGTCGTCGTGGTCGGGGGCGGCGACCAGGTGGGGCCGCACGCGCTCGGCGCCGTCTCGCAGTGGCGGGCGCCGGTCGAGGTGCTCAACGGCGTCGAGCCGGACGCCGACGTGATCGGAAACCACGAGTTCGACTACGGCCTCGACGGCGTCTCGGGCGTCACCGGCGACTCCGGGTTCCCGTGGCTGGCCACGAACCTCGTGGACAGCGACACCGGCGAGGCGTTCGACGGGACGGAGTCTTCCAAAATCGTCGAGCGAGGCGGCGTCAGCGTCGGCATCATCGGTCTGATCGACGAGGGGGCCACGTACGGTAAGACGAACATCGACTTCGAGGATCGCGGGCTCACCGTCGAGGACTTCACCGAGACGGGTCCGGCCGAGGCGAAGCGGCTCAGAGAGGAGGAGGACGTGGACGTCGTCGTCGCGCTCGCGCACACGGGCGTCCCGGACGCCGAGGCGCTCGCCGAGGCCGACGGGGACGACGACATCGACGTGGTCGTCGTCGGCGACGACGAGCTCGTGTATCCGCCCGCCGAGACGAGCGGGACGGTCGTCACCGAAGCCCAGGCCCGGGCGAACTATCTCGGAAAGATCGAACTGACGGTCGAGGACGGCGCGGTCACCTCGTGGGACGGCGAGCTGATCGAGGTCACGGACGACGTGGAGAAGGACCCAGACGCCTCTCAGATCATCAACGACTACCGCGCGGAGGCGAAGCTCGACACGGTCGTCGCGGAGACGGAAACGCCGCTCGACGCCACGTTCTCGTCGAACTACCACCGCGAGACCAACTACGGCAACCTGCTCACCGACGCGATGCGCGAGCGCGTCGACGCGGACGTCGCGATCACGAACGCCGGCGGGATCCGGTCGGACTCGGTGTACGGCCCCGGTGAGATCACCGGCGGGGACGTGTTCAACACCCTCCCGTTCGCCAACACGCTCCGCAAGCTGGAGCTCACGGGCGAGGAGCTCGTGGCGGCGCTGGAGAGCCAGATCGTCACGCTGGAGAGCGAGACCGGTCGGGAGTTCGGCGAGGAGGTCTCCCAACAGGTCAGCGGCGTGCGCTTCGAGTGGGTCCCCCACGACGACGCGGACCAGCTGGTTCGCGACGTGCGCGTCGGCGGCGAGCCGCTCGACCCCGACGGGACCTACGAGGTGGCCGTCAACAGCTTCATCGCCGAGGGCGGGAGCGGCTTCCCGCTCGAGGGCAAGCCCGTGCTCGCGGAGACGGGCGAGCTGCTCGCGACGACGGTCATCGAGTACCTCGACGAGCGGGACGTCGTCGCGCCCGTCGTCGAGGGGCGGATGCAGCGGGTCGACCGCGACCTGTCCGACGCGTCGATTACGGTCGACGGGCGCGGGAAGGCGGTCGCCCGGTTCGACGCCCCCGACGACGTCGAGTCGGTCGCCGAGGACACCGTTTCCGTGTGGTCGCCCGACGGCGACGAGCTCGCGGCCGAGAAGGCCGTCTTCGACGAGGAGGACCGGACGCTGGTCGTCCGCGTCGACGACGGCGCCCTCGCGGAGCTGCTGGGGGACGCCGACGACGGGGACGAGGTCCCGCTCGAGCTCTACGCGGAGTACGAGTCGAGCGAGTTCGACCACCCGTACTTCGAGCGCTCGCGGCTGAACGCCGCCGTCCGGGCCGTCATCGAGAAGCGGGGGCGCGGTCGCGGCCGCGGCCGGGGGAACAACCTCGCGGCGCGCTGACGGGGGTCGGCGTCGCTGTCACCGCCGCCGGGCCGCGGCGGCCGAGCCGATCGCGTCGGCCGCGGCGAGCCCGACGAGACCGAGGCCCGCCCCGATCGCGTTGACGGCGGCGTCGCGCCACGCGAACGACCGCCAGGGGATCGGCGCCTGCACGAGTTCGATCCCGAACCCGAACGCGACCGCCGCGCCGGCGGCGATGAGGAGCCCGCGCCGCCCCCGACCGATCGCGCGGCTCGCGAGGATCGTCAGGACCGCGTAGCCGACGAGGTGAAAGGGGTCGGTGAGGCCGATATCGAGCGGGAGGGCGCCGCTCGCGTCGCCTCCGGTCTCTGCCCCGCCGGGGGCGACCCACGACACCGGGACCACCGACGCGCCGAGGACCGCCAGCGCGAACGCGACGGCGCCGAACCGCCGGTCGGTTCGCTTCTCGCGATCGGCGGGGCCGCTGTCGTCGTTGTCGTCGTCGCCGTCGGTGCCGTTCACGGACCCTCGTTCTCCGGGCGCGAAGTTAGCGGTCACGGAGCGGTCCTGTGCACGGCGTGCTCCCTCCACGGCCGGCCCGCGCCGCCCGCGCCGAAACCGCTCGGCAGTACGGCCGCCGCAGCCGGTGTGCGAACGACACGCAACTGCGCTTCTGTCGGTGGTTTTCGGCGCGTTTCTCCGTTTTACCAGTTATATATCACGGTGCCGGCAGTCGACCGCCGACGTAACCGTTTGTCGTTTCGCTGGGAGGTGAACAACTAACCCGTTACAGTCCTTCTATAATGAACGAGCATTACATGACTGAAATGGGTGGCTACAGAGACCGAGTTGCACAGGTCGACCTCGGGGACGGGGCGGTCGACTACCGGGGGATCGACGAGGAGGACGCGGAGAAGTACATCGGCGCGCGGGGGCTCGGCGTGAAGTACGTCTTCGACGCCGGCCCGGACGTCGACCCGCTGGGGCCGGACAACCGCCTCGCGTTCATGACCGGCCCCCTCACGGGGACCCAGACGGTGATGAGCGGTCGGATCGCCTTGGTGACGAAGTCCCCGCTGACGGGGACGGTCACCGACTCGCACCACGGCGGCTGGTCCGGCGCGCGGCTCAAGTGGGCCGGGCTCGACGGCCTCCTGCTGGACGGCGCGAGCGACGAGCCCGTTTACCTCTTCGTCGAGGACGGCGACGTCGAGGTACGCGACGCCTCCCACCTCTGGGGACAGGGCGTCCGCGACACGATCGACCAACTCGGCGAGGAAGTCGACGGGAAGGTCGGTCGGAACGTCTCCGTGATGGCGATCGGCCAGGGCGGCGAGAACGAGGTGCGCTACGGCTGCGTCATCAACGAGGACGACCGCGCCTCGGGCCGCGGCGGCACGGGCGCCGTGATGGGCTCGAAGAACGTGAAGGCCGTCGTCGTGAAGAGCGGCACCGACATGCCGAAGCCGGCCGACCCCGAGACGTTCCAGGAGGGGTACCAGCAGGCGATGGAGGTCATCCGGGAGTCCGACGTGACCGCGCCCAACGAGGGCGGGCTCTCGATGTACGGCACCAACGTCCTGATGAACGCGACGGAGGAGATGGACGGCCTCCCGTCGAAGAACGCGAAGTACACCTCGACCGAGGCGTACAACGAGGCGGAGGGCGTCGACATCGAGGCGGAGCGCGTCTCCGGCGAGAACGTCCGCGAGAACATCCTCGTGGACGAGCCGACGTGTCACTCCTGTCCGGTGGCGTGCAAGAAGGAAGTCGACGTCGACGTCACCCACAAGGGCCAGGACATGAACGTCCGCACGGAGTCGTACGAGTACGAGTCCGCGTGGGCGCTCGGCCCGAACTCGGGCCACTCCGACCGCGACGAGATCGCCCTCATGTTGGAGCGGTGTAACGACCTCGGCATCGACACCATCGAGGCCGGCAACATGATGGCGATGGCGATGGAGATGAGCGAGGAGGGGAAACTCGACGGCGTCGGTCACCTCGACTGGGGCGACTCCGAGACGATGATCGATCTCCTCGACGAGATCGGGCATCGCTCCTCGGACCTGGGCGACCTCCTCGCGGAGGGCCCCGAGCGCGTCGCCGACGCGAAGGACGCCCACGGCAACAAGCTCTCCGTGAAGGGCCAGACGATGGCCGCCTACGACCCGCGCTGCATGAAGGGCATGGGGATCGCCTACGCGACCTCCAACCGCGGCGCCTGCCACCTGCGCGGCTACACCCCGGCCGCCGAGATCCTCGGCATCCCGGAGAAGGTCGATCCGTACGAGTGGGAGGGCAAGGGCGAACTCACCGCCACCTTCCAGGACTTACACGCCGTCTCCGACTCCTTCGACATCTGCAAGTTCAGCGCGTTCGCGGAGGGGATCGAGGAGTACGTGCTCCAGTACAACGGCATGACCGGCCGCGACGTCACCGAGGACGAGCTGTTCGAGGCCGGCGAGCGCGTGTACAACCTCGAACGGTACTTCAACAACCTCGCCGGCTTCGACGGCGCGGACGACACCCTGCCGAACCGCTTCGTCGAGGGGCACCCGGACGCCATCCCCGGCACGGGCGCCAGCGAGGGCGAACTGGTCGAACTCGACGAAATGAAGGCCGAGTACTACGAGACCCGCGACTGGATCGACGGCGTCGTCCCCGACGAGAAGCTCGACGCGCTCGGGATCGACGTCGGCCCCGGCACCGGCGTCTCCGCCGGCGACTCCGCGGCGCCCGCCGACGACTGATCGCGGTCGCGTCTCGACGGCCGCGCCGGTTCGCGTTCATTTTTAAGTGATTCGCGCCGGTAGCGCCGCGTATGGCGCACGACCCGCTCTCGCCCTCCGAGGCCCTCCTGACGCCGATCGGGGCGGTGCTCACCGCCGTCTCCTTGTTCGTGCTCTTGTACTCGGTCGTTATCGTCGCACAGGTCCTCCTCGGCCTTCTGATCGGCGTCGCGCTGCCGATCGGCCTGTACCTCAGCTACCGGACCCTCTCCGTCCTCGACTCGATCGCCGACGCCGCTCAGCGGTTCGCCGATATCCGCGAGCGCGAGGCCGACGAGGCGTCCCGGTTCGGCTCCCCAACGGAGCGCGACTCCTCGGCGTCGCAGTCGTCGGACCGAATCACCGAGCGCGAGCGGTAGACGGGGATCTCACCACGTTCGGTCCTGCTGAACTACGGCGGGAGTGCGTATGTCAGTGTGGTTGATCGGTCGTTTATACGTGATCGAGCGGTGTTGCTGGCGGCTGTTTATAAGGGTACGACGGTGCTGCGGGAAAAGCGTTCAAAGCCCCAGCCGCTGTGGACGGCGCACGCTCGCTGCGCGTCTCACTCGGTCGCTCACGGTGTTCTCTCCCTCGTTGCGGTGCTTGAGTCGCCTGCGCCGCCCACAGCGGCTGCCCCTTTGAGTCCCACCCGCCCGCAACCGCACCGCAGCCTCACGCCTCCCCAGCCTCGTCGCTGGCGGCGGCAGCCGCCAGCGACTCCCTCGCGCGTGCACCTCGCGCCCTGCGGGCGCTCGGCGGCACGCGCCACCGCACTCGTCATTTATAAGCGATCGTCGCCGTCCACACAGCCGTTTAAATACCGAACTACCGCCGCCGATCTGCTTTATCCACTCCCGAAGCCGGTCGTCGCTGCGGACTGCAACGGGGTTCTCTCCCTAGAACTCGAAGCCGACGGCGTCGCGGTCGGGTCGGAGCGGGCTCATCGGGTACGGCGGCGACGCCTCGGGGTCGTTGAACGGCCGGGGAGCCACGTCGTTCGGCCCATCCGGGTAGAACAGGGCGGCGAGCGTCTGGACCGCGGTCCGGCCGCTCGCGAGCTCGAACTGGCCGCCGCCGTACAGCTCGATCCCCTCCTCCCGACAGTACGCGATCGTCTCGAACAGCGACTGGAGCGTGCCGAACCGGGAGGGTTTGATATTGCACCACCCCGGCTCGACCGGGAGCGACTCGAGGCTCTCGACGCCGTCGATCGGGTAGTCGAAGGAGAGCCGGTCGGCCTGCGGCTCGACGAGCGGGCGCGTCTCGGGCGTGAGCGCGGCGTCCTCGACGATCGCGGCCGGGAACGCCGCGAACACGTCGCGGTACAGTTCGGGGTCGGCCTCGCTGTCGACGTCGGTGCCCTCGTACCAGCCCTTCAGATCGAGGATCCGCACGGCGTCGGTCTCTCTGAGCGTCTCGAACGCTTCGTCGGGCCAGTCGGGCGTCGGGTCGAGCTTGAACTCCAGGTCGTCGTCGAGCGCGAGCAGCTCCTCGACGCGGTCGGTGGTCGGCGGCTCTCCCAGCCGCGTCGAGACGACGAACCGGACCGGCTCGGGCTCGCGACCGAGGAACTCGCCGAGCGACTCCTCGCGCTGCCGGAGCGCCAGATCGAGCGCGGCGCTCTCGACCGCCCACCGGCGGTAGTTGCGGAAGTACTCCTGTGCGGGCGGCTTGTGGGCGAACAGGTCGATCTCGTCGAGGCGGGCCGACAGCCCGTCTATCGTCCACTCGCCCTCGACGTCGATCGGATCGGTCCCGACGAGCGCGTCGTGGTCCTCGGTCTCGTAGGTCACGTCCTCGCCGCGCCCGACCACGCCGTCACCGGCGAGGCGAAACTCGGTGGTCGTCCGCTCGAATCCGCTCGTCGTTTTCCCTGTGTACCGGCGGCGCTCTACCGACTCGATCGTCACCGACAGGTCCGCGATCTCCTCGTACGCGCTCATGGCGTACCCGACGGTCCGCGGGAACTTAAACGGGGGACGCCGCCGAACGGGTCGCGATTCGGGCGTCGTCGCAGAGTCAGGCGCCGCCGCCGGCGCGGATCCGGGTCCGGAGCGTGGCGACCCGCGTCGCGAGCGCCCAGAACAGCGGGATCACGGTGAGCGCGACGGCGCCGGCGGCCGCGACCTGCAGCACGGTCGTGGTGAACCACGGTTCGGCGTCGGGGTAGGGGATCGACGTGTGGGTCACCCCGCCGGTCACGGGGACGAAATAGTCCATCAGCAGGTCGACCGTGTACCACGCGGTCGCGACCGCGACCGCCTTCACCGGGAAGTCGGTGATCCGGTGGAGCACGAACGCCTGCACGACCATCCCGAGGTGGCTCACGAACAGGAACGCGTACATCGCGGGCCCGGAGTTCGCGAGGAACGCCGGGTAGAAGACGACGAGCACGTACGGGGTCCAGAGCCCCAGCTTGACGTTCCCGAAGAATGCGAGCGTCGCGAGCGTGTCGCTCGACCGGCCGAGCGCCCACGCCGCGAGCGCGAGCGCGATCAGTAGCGTCGCGCCGGGGCTGTCGGGGATGAAGGGCCACGTCTCCATCGGTAGCTCGCGGAACTGGAACCGGTAGTACCAGAAACCGAACGCGGTGCCGAGGAGGTTGATAGCGACGATGGCCCAGACGAACCGGAAGGCGACGTCCTCCAGCGCCTCCGGGAGCGGGGCGAGCCACCGCGGCAGCGACTCGCGGTCCGGAGGATCGCGGCCAAGCGCGCCGACGATGTCCATACGGTCGGCTCGGCCCGGCCGGTCAAAGCGGTGGCGGTCGCGGAACGGCGGGCCGGACGACCGCGGACTGGCGAGATTGACGACCGCGGCGCGGACGGCGGAACCGACGCCCCGGACGAAAAGGGCTATGGGTCCCCGGCGGGAAGGCGACGGTATGCGCCCGCGAACGCTGTTCGCGCTGCTCCTCGTCGTCCCCCTCGTGGACGCGCTGTTCCTGATCGTCGTCGCGACGCGACTCGGGTGGCCCGTCACGGTCGCGCTCGTCGTGTTGACGGCGATCCTCGGGATGCTCCTCCTCCGCGCCGAGGGGCGCGCGACGCTCGCTCGGGTCCAGCGCAAGCTGGCCCGCGGCCAGCCCCCGACCGACGAACTGCTCGACGGTGGCCTCCTGATCGCCGCCGGCGCGTTCCTGCTCACGCCGGGGCTCGTCACCGACGCGATCGGGTTCCTGCTCGCGCTCCCCCTCTCGCGGGTCCCGATCCGCATGGCCCTCAAGAAGTACGTCGTGATCCCGTACCTCGACAGCGAGACCGGCGGATTCACCACCGGCAACGTCTACATCGGCGGGTTCCCCGGCGGCGACGGGGACGGCGCCGGAACCGGATTCACGATGGGCGGGTCGTTCGGCGGCGGGAGCTTCGGGAACGGCGACTTCGAGGACGGCACTGGCTTCGACGCGGGAGACGCCGACGGCACCGACGAGTTCGACGGCCAGCGCTCCACCGCCGACAGGGCCGGCGACGCCGCCGACGGCGACCGCTTCGACGACCCGGACCACGCGGACGACGTCGTCGACGTGGACTTCACGGTCGAAGACGAGGAGCCGGACCGGACCGACTGACGGGCCCTTTTCGACGACCCGTTCGAGACGCGCTTTCCCCTCCGCGTGAGGTGGTTCTGACTCGATCCGAAATCGGCTGACTGCGGGCGATTCGCGAAAGGAAACCCTTAAAATCCTACCAGCGCAACGAACGAATGCGCTCACCTGGGCCAATAGCTCAGTCAGGTTGAGCGCTCGGCTGATAACCGGGAGGTCCACGGTTCAAATCCGTGTTGGCCCACCTACTGCGCGCACGGTCTCTGGCCGTGCGGGATTGGTGGGCTGGGACTCCCCAGCCACCCAATTTCGGTATTCTAACACTCCTGAGACGAGAGTCCAAAATCGCAACCCGAACGGTTCCCTAAGCGCACCGCCACGCTATCCCCCGGTGCGTAGAGCCGGAGGTGTCGGTGCGTGAGCGTCGACACGCCCTCGACGCCCGGTGCGTCGATCGGCTCGTTTCCTGGCCCCGCCTCGACGACGGTATCGCTCCGGAGCCGGTCACCCACTGCGCGGGCGTCCAGTACGTCCTCAAGGACCCGGATCGCCGTAAGACCGTGTACGCGGCGACTCATCAGACGTGGTGCGACGAGGTTCACCGATGCTCGTCGATCCACCCACACCGCGCGTGGAAGTCGTCGGCTTCCGGACAGCCCTCATCAGGTGTCTCGCGGACACGGACGACCCGGTGAACGCGAAAGGGAGGTTCACGGCTCCGAAGCGTAGTGTGATGACACACTATATTTATTGGCGGTGTCCCCGTACTCCAGTGTATGAGCACCGAGAGCGTTGATTCCGAGAGTAAGGTCTCGGGAAACCAGGCGAACATCCCCGCCCACATCCGCCGAGAGCTGGAGATCGACGACGGCGACAAGCTCCGCTGGCAGATCGAGGACGACGGCACGCTCCGCGTGCGGGTCGTCCAACAGCGCAGCGGGACGTTCAGCGACTTCGACGGATACGACGGCGACCGGGAGACCGACGCCGAGAGCGAACACGACGCCTGGGGCGTCGACACCGAGTAGTGCCCCGTGCGCTCGTCGACACGACGGTTCTCTTCGCGGCGGCGTACCGCCGCGACAGCGCGCACGACGACGCGCTCCCGATCCTCAGCGGGATCGACACCGCCGACCTCCCGGAAGCGGTGATTCTCGAGTACGCGCTCGCCGAAACGCTCAACGGCTTGACGACGCACGCGGGCCACGACGCCGCCGTCGACTTCCTCGACCGAGTGGAGGAGAACACGCGATTCCACGTCGAATCGTTGACGGCGGACGCGTTCGCGACGGCGAAGGGCCTCTTCCGGCAACACGAGCGGTTCTCGTTCGTCGACGCCTGTATCGTCGCGTACATGCAGATGGAGGGACTCGGCTATCTCTACGCGTTCGACGACGACTTCGACGCCGCCGATGACGTCTACCGCCTCGACGTCGCAACCAACCCGTATCAACCGGAGTGATCGAGGCGCGGTCCGTGTTCTGTGAGTCTCCTTCACACCCCGGACGAGTGGTCTACGGTGTCGACCATCCGGAACACCGTTCGGAACGCGCCTAATTCGGAGACGATACCGGAATCCCGACCGTCCGGAACCGTTCGGAACCCTCCGGGTCAGGCTAAACCGCAGTCGACGACCAGCCCTCGGTATGGCCTCGAAGCAACCGGTCCACGGCAGTAGCGCACAGACGAAGGAGTTCGATATCGACCTCGTCGACGAGAGGATTCGCGGTCGCAGTCCGGATCACGCCCGCGCCGTCGTCAGCCTCGACGCGAACGGGACGCTCCGCGTCGAGATCGAGGCGGCGAACCAGTACGACTGGCAGCTCGACGTGCGGATCGTCGCCGGTTCGATCGAGATCGTCCGCACCTTCTGCGAGGGCGACACCGTCCACGACGTCGACGTGCCGGCCTGGGTCGAGCGCGTCGCCCGCGTCGTCGGCGAGCGCCTGGAAGGGGATCGGTGATGGCGGACGCCGTCTTTCCCTTCCCCGGCGGGAAGAGCCGCTTCGCGTCGTGGATCCTCGACCAGACGCCCGAGCACACCTGCTTCGTGGAAGTGTTCGGGGGCGCCGCCGGCGTCCTCGCGAACAAGGACTCGGACACGAGCGACGTCGAGGTGTATAACGACCGCGACGGCGACCTCGTGTAGTTCTTCGAGGTTCTCCGCGACCGCACGGAGGAGCTGGTCGAGTGGCTCAACCGGACGCCGTACTCGCGGGAGATCTACGACGAGTGGGCGCACAAGTTCTTCCACGGCTACCGGCCCGCCGACCCGATCGAGCGCGCCGGGCAGTTCTTCTACCTCCGGTACACGCAGTGGGGCGAGACGTACGACAGCGGCGCCGGGTCCGGGACCTCGAAGGTTCGGAGTCAGGCCAGCCCCTACGCGAACAAGGTCAATCGCCTCGACGAGTTCGCCGACCGGCTCGAGGACGTGGTCCTCGAAAACCTCGACTGGCCCGAGGTCTTCGAGAAGTACGACAGCGCAGACACCGTGTTCTACTGCGACCCGCCGTACGTCGGTACGAGGACTACTACCTCGTGAACACGATCGACCACGAGGCGCTCGTCGACGGGCTCGCCGGGTTGGAGGGCGACTGGATCTGCTCGGACGAGGACCTGCCGGAGGGCTTCGAGGACGTGTACGTGCTCGATCGAGACGAGAAGCGGTTCATCAACAACGGGAAGCAGGGATCGTCGAAGGACGCGAAAGAGCGGTTGGTGATGAACTTCGACCCGGAAAGGGTGTGACTGCAGCGAGCAGCATCTGCTGTCCCTTGTATCAGTAATCTACGTCTCTAATCATAGCTTCTCAGCATCTTGCAGAACCCGTCTAACCTCGGAATTGAGCGGGACATCCTTGAAGTACTTCGGAAGGTTTCCTCGATAACTTTCCTTGGAGATACCACACTGCTCGAACGTTTCCTTCAGAAACTTCGATCCCCAGCTCGTACCGAGATTGTTCTCCTTCGCTTTTGTCAATACCCGCTTATCGTTCGTAACGAGGACACCGTTTGGCCGCTCTTCGGTTAGACGGAGCAGAGAGTAATCAGCGTCCCCGAGACGAACCGAGCGCTCGGTCACCAGTTCATTTAGATTCGCTTCCTCGACTGACAGCCATCTGGGCACCTCCGTCCGTTCGTGATGGGGCACGTACTCGGTCTCCCAAACCCGTTCAGATGTCACGATTTTGTGCGTGTCGCTCCAGAATTCGATGCTTTTGAACCACCCAGATCGGGTAAACGCGGAAAGAACGGAGTTGTCGAGCACGAATACCTGTTCACTCATCGATCGACCCATCCTCAGAAAACAACTCTTCAGCAGATTCAGGACCGTATCGGACCTCGACCTCGGCTGCCTTCAAAACCTCGACGAAATCGTTTTGGGTAAGCCCTGCCAGTTCAGCTCCCCGATTCACGGAAATATCCTCTGTATCGTACACCACTACAGCCCCTACTTGGCGCTGCATCGCAACCGACTGATGCATCGACGTATTGGATGGATCCGGATAGTCCTTCGAGTTCGGAGCAATCTTACCTAGTAACGCGCTCCTAGCCCATACGAGATCGTTTGCGAGTGGGCTTAGATCGACCCACGATTCCTCGCTGTCAATCTGCCAAGCACGGTATATCCGAGCGTATACCGCAATAAACGAGGAGGCGAGGATTTTCCGTTCGTCCTCGGTAGGTTCGCTGTCATGGGTGAATTCCAAACAAGAGTTCAGGAATTCGAACGCGGATAACAGGATCAGATGTCCGCTCGGATTGTCCGCATGGAGCGAATCCTCGATGACGTCGTCCATTACCATCTCCAGTAGGTTCTCGAGAAATTGGATGGCCATCTCGTTGTCGAACGGGAGTACTGCCTCAAACGCATCGAGAGTACCGAACTCCTCGTTCACATGTTTCTCGATAACCTCGATTGATTCAGTAAATCGGTGTTCCGGTGGCTGATCTAAGACGTTGTTGACTACGGCTTCAAAGAACTCCTCCGGGTCATCGATAGATATCGAGGTGGCCACTTCGATCTGCCGCACAACCAATGCGAGAGGCATACTCAGGTCTATCTGACCCGGATACTCGCCTCCAGCATCGCCTTTTATGCCACCAAACCGTCCCATCGTAGATACGTATGAATCGGAGCGGCGGATAGGTATATCTATCGCAGACCGATCCTACCCCTGTCGTCTTTTTGGTCTTACAGCAAAATCTGCGTTGGTAATCGTGGCAATCGGAACTGTTCGAGGAAGTGTTCGTGCTCGATCGCGACGAGAAGCGATTTATCAACAACGGAAAGCAGGGATCGTCGAAGGACGCGAAAGAGCGGCTGGTGATGAACTTCGATCCGGAGGAGGAGTGATTAGGAGAATGGCAAGAACCGATGTCAGCGTTCTTGGATTGAAAGGGGTCTTCGGTTGTCACTCCTGTTCGTAATTTTTGAAGATTTCACGAACACCTCAACTGATAGATGGCAATCCAATATGGATCTATAGGTTCGACACCCGAGCAACGAGATACGCGAAACCACCGACAACGCCGAACACCAGGCTCACTGCCGGCCAGACTATCCGATTCGGACGGAACGGTGCGTTCTGTTTATGCAGTGAAATCGTGTCCAGAGCGATCACGATTGGAAGCCCGATCCATGTGCCGAACGCTACGAGTGAACCGATTACCGTTATGAAACTCGCTTGCGCGAAGATACCTGCAAACCCGGCGATCCACGCGATGGAGACGCCGACGATCGCCGCCGGATACATTCCCGAATCGACCTCTTCGGCGGGAATCGCGTCGGGATACTCCGAGCTCGGAACGGACACCGTTCCGTCGTCATCCATATCGTCTGGATCCCACTTGCGTAGTGTCTTCGAGACGTGCGAATCCGAGCAGCCGACTGCATCGGCGATCTCAGCGTTCGACCAGTTAGGGTTCTCGTCTTTTTTGTAGAGGATCGCCTGTTGGGTCGAGGTGAGCTGTTTCCGATCTTCGCTCACGTTCGACACCACGCTGTCGTGTTCCTGCTGGCGGTCCCGCTACCGCCACCTGTTGTTTGCATGTACTGTTGAAGGGCAGAGCGTCTAGTTTTAAACTACCGTTTGCTTCCGCGTGCTGCTCTCGCCGATATCCGCTCAGAATCGCGTATTCAGGCCTCTTCAGTGAATATCTCCAGTTCGGCCCTGTCGTACCCGTATTTCGCCATCACCTGCTCGATGACCCGAACAACCGTATTCGCGGAGAAGTTGGTTTCGAGGTACAGATCGGTATCGGGAATCCGTCGCGGTTTGACGAGTTCTGACTGCTGACCCTCCTCGACGAAGTAGCGCCGCTTGCGGCCTTCGATCTCCGTGATCGGCTCGTGGTCGTCGGCGTCGCGAAGGATCTGCGTCACCGCCGTGGTGAGCGTGTCCGCCCAGGTGTCGACGTCGTAGCTCTCGCCGAAGAGCTTGAGCACGGAGGGCGTCGTTCCGGTGTAGTCGTCGATCGCAGTGGAGTCGCTCGACGCCGGTTCTTCGGCGAGGTCCTCTCGGGTGGTGTTCTGCAGGAGCTTGTTGATCGTCTCCGCGAAGTCCTGGTACGCGCCCTGGAGGAAGACGAACTTCTCGCTCTGCTTGTCGTACGCGTACTTCTCAGCGACCTCGTGGACGCCGCGCTCGGCTGTGGACAGGTTCTTGTCGGGATTCGGTGTCCACATGTCGAGCAGCTCGATGTCCCTGTTGCCTCTGCTGTACTGTCTGAGGGTGTTGTCGATGTTCGTGGACTTGCCGATCTTGATGTCCATGATCTTCAGGCCCGAATACTCCAAGTGAGAAATTCTGATTGCGTAGACAACTTCGCTCATAGACAGGTCTTGCGTAAGTGGTCTCTTGAGGTTTTCCCGGAATTCACAGAGAAATCTAACCACACACCGAACGTCAATTACTACCAGCTAGTTGAGCTCATTCTCGATAGCATTGACCCAAATTGGAAGATAGTCGACTTTCTTTGAGGGACTAATCTGGTTGGCCGCATTGAACGGACTGACGTACTCATTGAAATCCTCACGACATTCGTCTATAGTCTCGCCTAGATCCTGATCCTCGACTTCTCTGATCTGCTTGTATCTCGTAACGAGATGGTGTTTCTTAATTGGGGTCTGTATATTCTCATCATCATCTTCCTCTCTTTCTGCTAGGTCGATCCAAGAGTCAAACTGATTTGAGCAGACCCTACAGTCGCACATAGGGGCATCCGCGAGTTGCTGTAGTTCTACCGTAGCAGGAATTTTGAGGAAGTCTTTCATCTGCGGAACGTAGTAGCGGGAGAGAGCACCTCCACCGGACGTTCCTTCTACTGTTTCCTCCCCCTCCTCGCCCCACATCGTGCCATAAGTTACACCCGACAGACCAGCATGGTGGAGCATCGTACCGAAGTAATCTGCATAGTAGAAATGCGGGTCGATTCCAGCGTCTGAAACAGCCTTAACGAATCGAGTTATCTTCTCATAGGTGTCCTGTCCCGTATCTCGCTTGTCCAGACCTTCAACCCAAATGAAGCACTGATCCACACCGGTCTCAACAAGCATATCAAGAACCTGTTGTTGGTTGGATAGGTTTGTGATGAATCCTTTAGTCGTCTGTATACAGGGTTTGAGACTCAGAGAGGTCTGGTCCAGAGCAGTTTCAATAATATGAGTGTTGATATCCACATCTCCAGAAGATCGAATGCGATGGTGCCACGGAATGATTGCCTTCGGCTGGTATTCAGATGCAGAGATATCTTGATATTTTGTCGCGTTTTCTTCGAGTGACTCTGGCACGATTCGCTCCTGGAACTTCACGTCGGACCGGACGATCTTCTCTCGATCTTCTGGAGAGATTTCTCCAGCGTCCAAGTTCAGTCGATCACATCGACAGCTGCGTAATCTCGTCTGATGGCGATGAATCAGATGGAACTGGTCATGGAGCGTCTTCGAAGCGCTGGTGAGTGTGATCTTCAGGATGGACCGTCGCTGTCGGCGGCGCACTGCCGCCGACGCGACAGTGTCGCCACTCACGACCGCTATCTAAATCGGTGGACAGCTACCGGAAGAACCGGTTGTCGAGTGGCTGGTTCGCTGGAATGGACCTACGTACACCAAGCGCTGTCCAAGCGGCCCGCAGCACCATCTCACAGAACTCCGTGAACGACCACTGCCAGAGGCGGCGCCCCCCGTGGCGGGGCGCCGCCACGTACTTCCAGTGAAGATACCGCCAGCTGTTCTGGAGCAGCAGGCTCACCACAAACATCACCAGCCGTAGCCCAGCGTCCTGAGAACTGGTGAATGCGAGGCTCTGCTTGGCTAATCGGTAGCTCGACTCGATGCCGAAGCGCTTGCTGTAGTGTTCTCGGGCATCCCGTGGGGTGTCGATAAACGGCGCGTCAGCGGCGTAGCCGTGACGCGCCACCCCGTGTTCGTCGTATCGTCCCTGTTGGTAGACGCAGTCGATGAACACAGGGAACGTTACCTTGCCGGCGAGATCGTGTTCGATCTCGCGGCTCCAGCCGCTACTGAGTTCGTCTTGGATCGTTTCACCCCACTTGACGATCGGCATCACGTAGGCGTAGTTGTGCGTGGACAACAGCCCAAGACAGGTGCTGTTGTAGAATCCGCGATCGAGATAGACGGCCTTGACGCCGAGGTCAAGGCCGTCGAGGAGCTCGAGAAACTCACCAAGGACGTCGCTGGTGGTGTCGCCAGCGACAAGCTGGCGCACCGCCAGCGTGTACCGCTTGTTGCGTACCCGCGCGTACAGCGTCGCGTACGCGTGAAACGTCGTCGTTCCCCGTTTCGCCTGTGAGGAGTACAGCGCTTCCGTTTCGTCTTCATCGCCGTAGTAGGGGTCGAGGTGGAGGTCTGCACAGACCTCCACCGGTCGATCTGGAAGCGTCTCAAGCGTATCTCGTTGAAGTAGCGTGTCGCCAACCGCCTCAACGGAGTCAAGTTCGAACTGCTCGGTGAGATGTCCTCGGACGGTGTTGGCGTGTGGCGAGTCCTCGGTCGTTTCGCAGACGTGATTGATCGAGGTCCCGCCGGCGCTGGCGCCGGCGAGGACCTCGTACAACGTCTCTGTCGTGACCTTGACGTTCTCGTCGAGATCTATCGCAAGCTCTTCGTTGAGGCTGTTGACGACAAAATTAAGGAGGTGCTCTTCTTCTATCTCGCTGTCTGCTTCGGTAGCTTCCACACCCTTCCCAAGCAGACACTTTCACTCAAACCCGATGTGATCGACTGACACTCGCTGATCTCAACAGACGACCGATGAAAGAGATGCTATACCGGATTTTTGCCGAGATTGCTGCATCTATCTCTTCAAAAATAGAAAATGAATTTCCCAATTCAGAGGATTTACTCTTATATGCAAATGATAGATCAGTAGGTGACTGGAAGAAAGATCAGATTCGGGGGGTTGATCTACATATATCCGAACGTATGAATCTAACAGAAATGGAGAGGGTTTTAGAATCTTCTGACTCAAATGAATACTTTGTACAGAGTTGTGGGTTTGACTCAAAAGATGATGTTGACCTGCTTTCGACAATATCCTCTGTAAGAAATAAAGTAATGCATGCCAATCGATCTCTTGTTCATGATCGTGATGGGATTCGAACGGTCTTAGATACGATTGAGATTGGCCATTCGATCTTGGAAGACATGAAATAGATGTACCAATCGTAATGAAACCGATTGGATCGGTTGCCAAACTACCTTACAGCTCGATCCGGTCGACGATCGTCCCGTTGCCGTCGTCGTCGCGGTGGGTGTTGATCGCGATCGTCCGGATCTGGTCTTCCAGCAGCGAGCCGTCGATCTTCGCCTTGAGTAGGGAGTCGACCTGGTAGACGCCGGCCGCGTTGTTCATGCGGATCTCGACCTCCGCCGGGATGTCGTCGCCCTCGCGCAGCGAGACGCGCTCGATCGCCTGCGAGGAGACGGTGTTGATCCCGCGCCCGCCCTCCTCGTAGGGGACCCGCGAGCGACCCCGCTCCATGTCGAGGCCGTCGGCGATCCGGACGACCCCGGCCTCCCGGGTCAGCGGCTGCTCCTCGGTGTGGTGACAGAGGATGGCGTGGAGCACTTCGGCCTTGACCCGGACCTGACCCGGAACGTCGTAGAAGGAGGGGAGGAAGTCGTCGAGGAAGTCGGCCGCGAGCGGGATCGAGTAGTACGGGTGGTCGTGGCGGTGGACGACGTGCCCGATGTCGTGGAGGGTGGCCGCGAGCGCGATGATGACCGGCTCGTCGGCCTCGTCGAGCCCCTGCTGGCGGGCGCCGTTGAACTCGACGCCGCCGGCCTTCAGCAGGTCGTACAGCCGGAGCGCGCGGTCGCGCACGATCTCGACGTGTTTCGTCCCGTGGTCGTTGTACCCCTTCCGGTCGACGGGGTTGACGTTCTGGGCCTCCAGGTACGCCGCGATCTCGGTGTTCGAGTCGATCCGGTCGAGCATCTCGTTGAGCCGGTCGTCGGGGAAGGCGTGTGCTTGTCCGGGGTGGTACTCGTGCCGATCGGCGTCGGGGTCGCCGTCCGGGTCCATGTCGTCGTCGAGGGCGTCGGCGGGGTCGGCCTCGGCGTCGACCGGGTCGGATCCGGCGGGGTCGCCGTCGCCGTCGGGGGAGTCGGTGTCGGGAGAATCGCTCATGAGATCGGTGAAAACGCGGCGAGTTCTTAAAAGGGTGTTCGTGGTTAGTGATCGGGAAACGGAGGCCCGATCGGTCGCGCGGACCGCAATTTTCCGTCCGAGGCGCAATCTATAAGCGAGCCAAAGGCGCATACCGTGGTGTGACCCGACCCGCGTCCGAACGCGGCTCGCCGACGCCGGCAGCGACGCGGCTCTTCTCGAAAAAACGCGCGTGAACCGTCCGCCGGCGGGAGTGGCGACCCCGTCCCGGACGACCCCCGACTCGCGCGCACCGATCCGCTGACCGATCCGCACTCACCGCAGCACCCATGACAGACACGACCACCACGACACCCTACGACGCACGAAACGCGAGCGAGCGAGACCGAACCGACGAGCCCTTCGAGGGCGTCTACCCGGCGATGACGACTCCGTTCACCGACGGCGACGAGGTCGACCACGAGCAGCTCGCCGCCAACGCTCGGTACCTCGAGCGCGCCGGCGTCGACGGGGTCGTCCCCGTCGGCTCCACCGGCGAGTCGGCGACGATGACCCACGACGAGCACGTCGACGTGATCGAGACGGTCCGTGACGCCGTCGACGACATCCCCGTCGTCGCCGGCACCGGCTCGAACAACACCGCCGAGGCGCTCTCGCTGTCTCGACGGGCCGCCGACGCGGGCGCGGACGGGCTCCTCCTCATCTCCCCGTACTACAACAAGCCCGAGCCCGCCGGCTTCCTCGAGCACTACCGCACCATCGCCGACGAGGTGGACCTCCCGCAGATCGTCTACAACGTCCCGAGCCGGACGGGCCAGTCGATCCCCGTCGACGTGACCGTCGAGCTCGCCGAGCACCCGAACATCCAGGGGTACAAGGCCGCCTCCGGGGACCTGAACCTCATCAGCGAGGTGATCGAGCGCACCCGCGAGGAGGCGTTCTCCGTGCTCTCCGGCGACGACGGGCTCACGCTCCCCGTGCTCTCGATCGGCGGCACCGGCACCATCAGCGTCGTCGCCAACGTCGAGCCGGAGCGCTCCTGCGCGATGGTCGGCGCCGCGCTCTCGGGCGACTACGACCGCGCGCGAGCGATCCACCACGAGCTGTCGCCGCTCGTCCGCGAGCTGTTCGCCGAGACGAACCCGATCCCGGTGAAGGAGGCGATGCACATCCGCGGGCGCGGCGGCCCCGCCGTGCGCCCCCCGCTCTCGCGGCTCTCCGAGGAGCGGCGCGGGGTCCTGCGCGAGCTGCTGGCCGAGTACGAGGAGGGCGCGCCCGGCGCCGTCGCTCCGGAGACCGTCGAGCCCTCGACGGGGGGCGCCGAATGAGCGGCGGCGCGGACGACTCGGCCGACGCCGACCTCCGACTCGCAGTCACCGGCGCCGGCGGTCGGATGGGCCGCGAGGTGATACAGGCCGCCGCCGACCGCGAGGGCGTCGCCGTCGCGGTCGCGGTCAACCGGACGCCGACCGACCCGGTCGCGGGCGTCGCGGTCGAGGACGCCGACCGCCTCGACGAACTGCTCGCGGCCGCGGAGCCGGACGCGCTCGTCGACTTCACCGGGCCCGAGTCGGCGGTCGCGTACGCCGAGGCCTGCGCGGACGCGGGGGTCCCGATGGTGACGGGAACCACCGGGTTCGCGGACGCGCACGTCGACGGCCTCCGGGGCGCGAGCGAGTCGGTACCGGTCCTCAAGGCGTCGAACTTCGCGCGCGGCGTCGCCGCGCTCCGGCGCGCGGTCCGCGAGGCCGCCGCGGCGCTCCCCGGCTACGACGTGGAGCTGACGGAGACGCACCACAACGCCAAGCGGGACGCGCCCTCCGGCACCGCGAAGTCGATCCTCGACGACGTGGAGTCGGTCCGCGACGACCTCGATCGGCGCGTCCACGGGCGGGAGGGCGACGCGCCGCGCGAGTCGGACGAGATCGGCGTCCACGCGCGGCGCGCGGGCGACGTGACGGGCGAGCACGAGGTGCTGTTCGCGGGGAACCGCGAGTCGATCGAGCTCACCCACCGCGCCGGCGACCGCGGCGTGTTCGCCGAGGGGGCGCTCGACGCCGCCGACTGGCTCGCCGACCGCGAGCCCGGCTGGTACGGGTTCGGCGACGTGTTGGACGCGGCTGCGGATGCCTGATACGCATACGAACATCGACGCATAAATACCGACACTCATCTATACACCAGTCAATGACGCTCGAAGCCGACGTATCCGATCTGTGGGACCGCTACCAGGACGGGCTGACCGCCGCCGACGCGACGGACGAGGACGCCGCCGTGATCGACGAGTTCCTCGCCGCCCTGGAGGCCGGCGAGGTCCGCGCCGCCGAGAAGACCGGCGACGACGTGACCTCGTGGGAGGCCAACGAGTGGGTCAAGCGCGGCATCCTGCTCAACTTCGGTCTGCGCGAGACCGAGGCGCGCGAGTACGGCGGCGTCACCTACCACGACGTGCTCCCGCTGCGTGATACCGCCGACCTCGGCGAGCGCGGCACGCGCAACACGCCGGACGGTACGGCGATCCGCCGGGGCGCGTACCTCGGGAACGACTGCATCATGATGAGCCCCTCGTTCGTCAACATGGGGGCGTACGTCGGCGACGGGACGCTCGTCGACTCGTGTGACACGGTCGGCTCCTGCGCCCAGCTCGGCGAGAACGTCAAGCTCGGCGCCAACACGCTGATCGGCGGCGTCCTCGAACCCGTCGAGGACGCGCCCGTCATTATCGAGGACGGCGTCTCGCTCGGCGCGGGCTGCCGGGTCACCTCGGGCTTCCGCGTCGGCGAGAACTCGATCGTCGGCGAGAACACCCTGCTCACGCCTCGTATCCCCGTCTACGACCTCGTCGAGGAGGACGTGATCTACGGCCGCCTCCCGGCCGAGCGCCGGGCGTTCACCCGGATGGTGGAGTCGTCCGTGGGCGACCACGACCTCTTCGAGGGCGGCGCGTACAAGCCCGCGGTCGTCGCCACCCACGTCGAGGAGGAGACGCTGGAGGCGACGCGGCGCGAGGACGCGCTCCGCGAATGAGCGACCGCGACGCGGCGGAGACGCCGGGGACCGCCGGACCCACCGACGGCGAGACCGCCGACGACAACCCCTCGGTCCGGCGCGTGAGCGACTGGAGCGCCGACCGGCTCGCCGAACTCGCGGCCGAGCACGGGACCCCCCTCTACGTGCAGGACCTCGACCGCGTCCGCGAGAACTGCGAGCGCTTACGCGACGCCTTCCCGGACGCCGACGTGCGGTACGCGGTGAAGGCCCACACCGGTCGGGCCGTGCTGGAGGCGGTCCGCGAGGCCGGCCTCGACGCCGAGTGCGCCTCGGCGGGAGAGGTCGACCGCGCGCTCGCGGCCGGCTTCGGCGGCGACCGCCTCCACTACACCGCGGTCAACCCGCCCGCCCGCGACCTCGACTACGTCGCCGGCGTCGCCGAGGCGGAGCCCGATCTTACCATTACCGTCGGCGCCGTCGACACCCTCGACCGCCTCGCCGAGCGCGGCTACGACGGGCGGGTCTGCGTCCGGGTGAACCCCGGCGTCGGCGCGGGCCACCACGAGAAGGTCCGGACCGGCGGCGCGGCGAAGTTCGGGATCCCCTACGACCGGGCCGCGGAGGCGACGCGGGACGCGGCCGAGCGCTTCGACGTGGTCGGGATCCACGCGCACGCGGGCTCCGGAATCGACTCGGACCAGCTCGACAGCCACCGCGAGCTGGTGGCGCGGATGGGCGAGCTGGCGCGTGAACTTGCGGAGCCGAACGACGGCGACGCGGGCGGCGACCCGGACGGGGACGGCCCCCCGGATCTCCTCGACATCGAGTACGTCGACGTCGGCGGCGGCTTCGGCGTCCCCTACGAGGAGGACGCCCCGGCGCTCGACCTGCCGGCGGTCGCCGAGGCGACGCGGGAGGCGGTCGCCCCGCTCCCCGCGGGCGTCGACCTCGCGATCGAGCCCGGGCGATACGTCGTCGCCGACGCGGGCGTGCTGCTCACGCGCGTGAACACGGTGAAGCCGACGCCGGACGAGCGCGTCGTCGGCGTCGACGCCGGGATGACCGACCTGCTGCGCCCGGCGATGTACGACGCCTACCACCCGATCCGAAACCTCGGCGGGGCGGAGGGGGTGGACGGGAGCGACGCCCCCGCCCCCGCCGACCGGTCGGCAACCCCTGTCACGGTCGCCGGACCTATCTGTGAGACCGGCGATACCCTCTGTAGAGACCGAGCGCTCGCCGACCCGGTTCGCGGGGACCTCCTCGCGGTCGGGATCGCGGGCGCGTACGGATACGAGATGGCGAACCAATACAACTCACGACCGCGGCCGGCGGAGGTCGCGCTCGACGACGGGACCGCGGCGGTCGTCCGCCGCCGAGAGACGCTCGGCGATCTGACGACGGTCGAGCGGACGGGAACGGTGACGGGGGGAGACCGATGAGCACTCACGCCGTTCCGTTCGAGAAGTACCACGGCACGGGCAACGACTTCATCGTCGTCGACGCGGACGCCGAGGGCGTCGGCGACCGCGCGGCCTTCGCGCGCGCTCACTGCGACCGCGAGACGGGCGTCGACGGGGCGGACTTCGGCGCCGGCGCCGGGAGAGACGGGGAATCCACCGGGCGACGCGGCGCCGACGGCGTCCTCTTTCTCAGCGTCGAGGAGCGCTTTCACCCCACTCGCGTCGTGATGACGCTGGTCCAGCCCGACGGCTCCACCGCGACGATGTGCGGCAACGGCGCCCGCGTCGTCGCGCTGTGGGCACACGACCGGACGGGCGACCGCGAGTTCATGATCGACACGCAGGCCGGCACCCGGCGCGCCTCCGTGAACGCGGACGCGACCGCGGCCACCATCGAGATGGGCGAGCCGACGTTCGACCCCGCGCGGGTCCCGCTCGCCCGAGAGCAACCCCTGATCGACGAGCCGGTCGAGGGACTGACCGTCACCGCCGTCAACACCGGGGTCCCGCACGCGGTGGCGTTCGTCGACGGCGGCCGCGACGACCCCGACGGAATCGATGCGGTCGACCTCGACGCGGTCGCGCCGCCGGTCCGCCACGCCGACGTCTTCCCCGAGGGCGCGAACGTGAACCTCGCGAGCGTCGTCGACGACGGGTCCGGCGAGGGTCCCGCGGTCGTCGACCAGCGCACCTTCGAACGCGGCGTCGAGGGAGAGACCCGCTCGTGCGGCACCGGCGCGGTCGCGACCGTCGCGGTCGCCCGCCGACTCGGCCTGATCGACGGCGACTCCGCGGTCGCCCGTCCCCCGGGCGGCGAGCTCGAGATCACGGTCCCCGACCGCGGCCACGCGACCCTGACCGGTCCCGTCGCCCGCGAGTACGAGGGGACGCTCCCCGCCGACCCGCGATGACCGAGGCGGCGTTCGACCCGGTCTCCTTTTTGGAGCGGGCGGTCCGGATACCCTCCCGCGAGTCGGTCGACGAGGCGCGCGCGTTCGTCGTCGAGACGCTCGACCGGTTCGGGATCGAGTGCGAGGTCGTCGCCGGCGGCTGCGTGCTCGCCGAGAAGCGCTCGGACGCGCCCGAGGAGGGACCTCACCTCGTGTTGAACACCCACCTCGACACGGTGACGCCGCACGTCCCGTTCGAGCGCGGGGACGCCCGCGATGACGAGCGGGGCGGTTCGGAAGACGCCGGTGGCGCTCCCGAAGCCGTGATCCGCGGCCGCGGATCCTGCGACGCGAAGGGGCCGCTCGCGGCGCTGCTCGCCGGATTCCTCGCCGCCGACCCGGAGCGCGGGCGGCTCACGCTGGCGCTCACCCCGGACGAGGAGTCGCTGTCGCTCGGCGCGGCGGCGCTGACCGGGAAGCTGCCGGGGACCGACGACCGGCTCGACGGCGACCTGTTCCTGGTCGGCGAACCGACGGGGCTCGACGCCTGCACCGCCGCGAAGGGGCGATTTCAGGGGACCGTCGAGCTGTCGGGGACCGCCGCCCACGCCGCGGAGTTCGCGGGGGCGAACGCGGTCGCGGCCGCCGAGGGCGCGCTCGCGGCGGTCCGAACCTTCGACGAGGACGCAGGCGACCACCCCCAGCTCGGCCCCCCGAAGCTCACGCCCACCGTCATCGAGGGCGGCGGCGCGACGAATCAGGTGCCCGCCGACTGCGAGATCACCGTCGACCGGCGGAGCGTCCCGCCGGAGACGGCCGAGGGATTCCGGTCGTCGCTCGCGGACGCGGTGCGGGCGCGGGTTCCCGACGACGTCGGCGTCGCGGTCGCGCTGACCGACCGCGAGTCGCCGTTCTTCGAGGCGTTCTCGACGGATCCCGACCACGAACTGGTGGAAGCGGTCGCGAACGCCGCCCGGGCGTCCGGCGAGTCGACGGGCCTGCCGGCGGACCGCGGCGGCGCGGTCCGTCCCTTCGGCGCGGCGACCGAGGCGTCTTACTTCGCGCCGGCGCCGACGGTCGTGTTCGGTCCCGGCGACCTCGCGGACGACGCCGGGGCGGTGGCGCACGCCGAGCGGGAGTACGTCCGGGTCCGCGAGGTGGAGGCGGCCGCGGAGACGGTCGAACGGGCGATCGACGCGCTGCTCGGGGACGCGTAGCGTCGGCGGGAGACGGCTGGGGACGCTCGGCCCGCTACAGCAGGAACGTCTCCTCCTCTTCGGCGAGGTCGACGAAGTCGTCGGCGGCCTCGATCAGCTCGTCGGCGGCGGAGTTGCCGAAGCCCATCGCCTCGACGCGCACGCCCTCGTGGCGGAGGTGCGAGCAGAGCCGGGCGAAGTCGCCGTCGCCGGTACAGAGGACGACGGTGTCGACGTGGCTCGCGAGCGAGACGGCGTCGAGGCTCATCCCGAGGTCCCAGTCGGCCTTCTTCGAGCCGTCGGCGAACGTCTTGATGTCCTTGATCTTCGTCTCGAAGCCGATGTCGCGCAGCGCCTCGAAGAAGCTCTCCTCCTCCGGCGAGTCGGCGCGGATGACGTACGCGATGGCCCGCACGAGCGATCGGTCGTTCACCGCCGCTTCGAGCAGTCCGGAGTAATCGATATTTCGAGAGTACACGCTCTGTGCGGAGTGATACAGGTTCTGTGAGTCGGCCAGCACGGCGACGCGCTGATCGGGGTGAATTTCGGTCATACGCGTCGTTTGCTCCGATGGGTTAGGGGTTTTGGGATCCGTTTGTCGACCGGGTTACGACGCATGTTCGACTATCTGAAGGTTTTTGTATGTTCACTTGTTGCATGGTTGTATGTCACGGCGACACACAGACGGAATCGACGATGACGGCCGCCACATGGGTCGGCGGCAATGGCTCTCCGCGCTCGGGATCGCCGGCGTCGCGACGCTCGCCGGTTGTTCCGACCAAGGCGGCGACGGCGGGGACGGAAGCGACGGAAGCGACGGCAATGACGGAAGCGACGGCAGCACCTCCAGATCCCCGACTTCCCGCGGTTCGGGGTCGACGATCTCTACGGATCGGACGTCGCGCGGACGCTGGCTCGTCGCGCGTTCGAGGAGTCCGAGTACGACTACGGCTTCGACGGGGACACGATGGTCAATCCCGACGGGGACCAGGTCGAGATCGACATCTACCACAGCGCGGGACAGGAGACCTCGCAGCTGACGGCCGACTTCATCGCCCAGGAGCTCGGTCAGAACCTCGGGATCAACGTCGTCGTCGAGGCCATCGACGGCACGCGGTTCAACAACGAGTACTGGACCGCCGACCCCCAGGGCGGGACCGACACGGTCAACGGCGAGGAGGTCGAGTGGGAGAGCCCGGCACCGACGAATCCCGGTCCCCGATCCGCCACGAGCAACGAGCCGTGGGACATGTCGATCGTGTTCGGTCTGAACACCTATCCGCTCAACCCGCTCACGAACGAGGTGTTCTTCGACGGCGCCACCCCGTTCTACAACCCGGTCGGCTACTACCCGCAGTTCGACGTGCAGGGGCTGTTCGAAGAGGCGCGGCAGGCGTCGAGTCGAGACGAACTCCGTGAGTCGTTCGTCGAGATCTTCGAGAACCTCGCCCGCGAGCAGCCGTACGTCACCCTGCTGTTCAGCGACGACCTCGTCGGCTACAACCCCGACCTCGAGGGGCCGACCGAGAACTTCTCGAACGGCTGGGACCTGCCCGCGTGGTACGAGGGCGACGAGAGCGTGAGCGGCTCGTACGACACCGTCACGTCCGCGCGGTTCACCACGCTGAACCCGCTATACAACACCGAAAACGGCGCGGGGACCGCGATCGAGCGCGCGCTCGACCCCGGGTACACCTTCGACGAGAATCAGGAGTACTTCCCGCTGCTGTACGACATGTCCACCGAGGACGGCGAGGTGTGGACGTTCGACGTGCGGGAGAACCTCCAGTTCAGCGAGCCGTACGGGCAGGTCACCGCCGAGGACTTCGTCTACCTCGTTCAGGAGCTCCACCAGTCGGAGTGGGCGAACACCGCCGCGTCGACCAGCTGGGACGGCGTGGAGGTCGAACAGACGGGCGAGTTCCAGTTCGAGGCGACGCTGGAGTCGCCGAACCTGCTGTGGCCCCAGACGTACGACCCGCTCCTGTACCCGATCCCGCGCGACCTCGTGGAGCCGTACGTCGAGGAGGAGGACGTCGAGGGACTCGAACAGGACGAGGAGCTGCTGGAGCTCCAGTTCGCCGGCAACCTCGGCGCGTTCGAGCTCACCGAGTGGAACCGCGGATCCGGGACGGAGTACACCCGAAACGACGAGTACTACCTCCGCGACATCGACGAGGGGCCCGACCTGTTCTCCGAGGGACCGCTCTTCGAGGAGGCCTCGATCAGCGTCGTTCAGGAGCAGGCGTCGCGTCTCGGCGCGCTCGAGACCGGCGAGGCCGACTCGGCCGCGATCCCGCCCGAGCAGTACGAGTCGTACGACGAAGACGAGAACGTCGACGTCCTGCAGGTCCCCACGCCGTACAACACGATCATCTCCGTGAACCAGCGCGCGAACGGGTGGAACGCCGGTCCGGGGAACCTCTTCCAGCTGGTCCCGTTCCGTCAGGCGCTGGCGGCGGCGATCAGCAAGCAGGACCTCATCGACGGGGTCTACCGCGGGCTCGCCGAGCCGCACTTCACCTGGCAGCCCCGCTGGTCCGAGTTCTACCCGGGAGACGAGTAACAGCGAACCACCCCGTTCTCACCTCACCGTTTCAGACACCACATGGGATTTGGAAGGTACGTCACCGCTCGGGTTCTCTGGGCCGCAGTGGTATCGCTCATCATCGTCACCGTCACGTTCCTGCTGCTCGCGGCGGCCCCGAACCCGGCCGTCCAGCGGGCGGCGACGCAGGCGGCGCTCCAGGGCGGCGACCCGGCGGCGGCCGCCGAGCGGGTGCGCGAGCTCCGCGGGCTCAACCAGCCGCTCCACGTCCGATACCTCGATTACATCCAGAGCGTGTACACGCTCGACTGGGGCTGGTCGCAGAGCCGGAGCCAGCCCGTGATGGAGGCGGTCACGCAGGCGCTGTACTACACCGTGCAGTACTCGGTTCCCTGGACGATCCTCACGATCATCTTGGGGCCGCTCGTCGGGGTCTACTCCGCCGCGAACATGTACAGCTGGAAGGACCACGCGGCGACCGCGTTCGCCTTCTTCGGCTACGCCATCCCGAACTTCTTCTTCGGGATCATTCTCCTGCTGGTTTTCGGGGTGTGGCTGGAGGTGATACCGATCGTCTACGACACGGGCGTTCCGGTGTTCAGCGTCGAGAACGCGATCCAGCTCGCGGTTCCGGTGTTCGTGTTGGTCACCGGGTCGATCGGCGCCGTCATGCGGGTCTCCCGGAACGAGTCCGCGGAGTTCCAGAACGCGGACTTCATGAAGACGGCGAAGGCGAAGGGGGTCTCGCCCCTCCGCGCGTACGCCTACCACGTCATGCGGCCGACGCTCGTGCCGCTCTCGACGACGCTCGTCGGACAGCTCCTCGCGCTGTTCATCGGTTCGTCGCTGCTCGTCGAGGTCGTCTTCGGGATACCGGGGCTCGGCCGACTGACCTACGAGGCACTGCTCGCACAGGACACGAACCTCGTGTTGGGGACGACGCTGTTCTTCACGTTCGTCGCCGTCATCGGGAACCTCCTCGAGGACATCGTGTTCACCGTGTTGGACCCGCGGATCAGCTACGATGACAGGTAACACAACGGAGAACGATGGCAACTGAAAAACCGGAACGATTCGATCAAGTCGACTGGAACGACCTCTCGCGGTCCGGGCGGTTCGACCTGTCGGTCAACGCGCTCGGCATGTTGGCGACCGCGATCCCGCTCGTCCTGTTGGGGCTCTACGAGTGGCAGTTCCTCGGCAGGCGGACCGCCACCTTCGAGTTCGTCGGCCTCGAGCGGAACCTCGAGACGATCGACTACTTCTTCGTGTTCACGCTGCTGCTTTTCGTCTGGTTCCTCGTCTTGCCGCTGTTACAGAACCCGCGGATGACGCGGTACTACTGGGAGGAGTTCAAGCGGAACCGGCCGGCGGTCGTGAGCCTCGTCTGGCTCGGGATCGTGTTCGTCGGCGGGCTCCTCGGCCCGCTCCTCGTGAGCGCCCCGCAACAGGACCTCCTCGTCGCCTACCAGCCGCCGGTGTTCACCTCCGTGGTCGACACGACGCCGGCGACGTGCGTCGGCGAGGTGATCGAGGGGCGGTGTCACGGGACGTGGCAGCACCCGTTCGGGACGACCCAGGGCGGGAAGGACGTGTTCACGATGATCATCTACGGGATGACGGTGACGATGCAGATCGCCTTCATCACGACGACGATCGTGGCCGCGATCGGCATCTCGTTCGGGACCCTGAGCGCGTACGCCGGCGGCTGGGTCGACGAGGTCATGATGCGGTTCGTCGACATCATCCTCTCGTTCCCGACGTTCCTGATGTTCCTGCTCATCCTGTACATCTACGGGGCCGGACTCGGGATGTTCATCGTCGTGTTCTCGATCCTGGGCTGGGGCGGCACCGCGCGGTACGTCCGTAGCAAGTCGCTGTCGATCTCCGAGGAGGAGTTCATCCAGGCGAGCCGCATCAGCGGCGCGAGCACGTATCGAGTCATCCGCGGACACGTCGTGCCGAACGTGGCGAGCAGCATCATTACGCAGCTCACGCTGCTTATTCCCGGCTTCCTGCTCGCTGAGGCGCAGCTCGCGTTCCTCGGGATCGGCGACTCGTCGGTCCCCTCGTGGGGGCAGCTCATCTCAGCGGGTCGGAGCGACCTCTCCTTCGCCCCGTGGATCGTGTTGGCGCCCGGTATCGTGCTGTTCCTGACCATCCTCGCGTTCAACTTCCTCGGCGACGCGCTGTTGGACGCGTTGAACCCCGAAGCGGAGGCGGAGAACGGATAATGTCCAGCGATCAACCGCTACTCGAGGTCGAAGACCTCACGACGACGTTCAGCACCGACGACGGAACGCTCACCGCGGTCGACGGGGTCGACTTCAGCGTCGACACCGGCGAGACCGTCTGTATCGTCGGCGAGTCGGGGTCCGGCAAGACGGTCGCGACGGAGTCGATCACCAAGATCATCAAGACCCCGCCGGGACACGTCGAGGGGTCCGTCCGGTACGAGGGGCGCGATCTGCTGTCGCTTCCCGAGCCGAAGCTCCGGGAGATCCGAGGCAACGAGATCGCACACATCTTCCAGAACCCGCAAGAGGCGATGAACCACTGCTACACCGTCGGGTGGCAGATCGCCGAGGCGCTCCAGATCCATCAGGACGTCTCCGACGAGGCGGCCCGCGCGAAGGCGGTCGACCTCTTAGACCGCGTCGGGATCGCGAACGCGAGCTCGCGGTTCGACGACTACCCCCACGAGTTCTCGGGGGGGCAGAAGCAGCGCGTGATGATCGCGATGGCGCTCGTCGGCGACCCCGACCTGCTGATCGCCGACGAGCCGACGACCGCGCTCGACGTGACGGTGCAGGCGCAGATCCTGAAGCTGCTCGACGAGCTCCAAGACGAGTTCGACATGGGGATCCTCTTCGTGACCCACGACCTGGGCGTCGTCGCGCAGATCGCCGACCGGATCGTCGTGATGTACGCCGGGAAGGTGATGGAGCGCGGCGGCGTGCTCGACATCTTCGACAACCCGGCGCACCCCTACACCCAGCAGCTGCTGGAGTGTTTACCGGAGTTCGGCGGGACCGGCGGCGGCATCCCGGGCACGCTCCCCGATCCGCACGACCCGCCGGACGGCTGTCGGTTCGCGCCGCGCTGCGAGTACGCCGAGGAGGCGTGTCGCACCGGCGGCCAGCCGGAGGAGATCGAGGTCGCGCCGGGACAGCGCGTCTCCTGCGTCCACTACGGGCCGGGCGGGAGTCCCTCGGTCGTCCGAAGTGAAGAGTTCGGACCCGCTAACGGCGACGAGACCGGACCGACGGGCGGCGAGAGCGGAGTGGGGCCCGCCGATGACTGAGCCGCTGCTGTCGGTGCGCGACCTGAAGAAGCACTACCCGATCCGGAAGGGGGTCTTCAACCGACAGGTCGGCGCCGCCCGCGCCGTCGACGGGATCAGCTTCGACATCGCGCCGGGCGAGACGCTGGGGCTCGTCGGCGAGTCCGGCTGCGGGAAGTCGACCGCGGCGAGTTCCGTCATCCGACTGGAGGAGCCGACCGCCGGCGAGGTCGTCTTCAACGGGAACGGTCGCGAGGGGGCGGCGCGGACCCCCGACGGGACGCATCCCAACGACGTGACGCGGTTCGACGACGACGAACTGAAGGCGTTCCGCCGGGGCGCGCAGATGATCTTCCAGGACCCCTCCTCCAGTTTCGACCCGCGGATGTCGGTCGGGAACGCGGTCGGCGAACTGCTGAAGGTCCACGGGATGAGCGACCGTCACCGGCGTCGCGCGATCGTCGAGGACCTGCTCGAACGCGTCGGGCTCTCGGCGAACGACTTCGACCGGTATCCCCACGAGTTCTCCGGCGGGCAGAAGCAGCGGATCGCGCTCGCCCGAGCGCTCGTGTTGAACCCGGACCTCATCATCGCCGACGAGCCGGTGAGCGCCCTCGACGTGTCGATCCAAGCGGAGATCCTCTCGCTCATCGACGACTTACAGGAGGAGTTCGGGCTCTCGCTGCTTTTCATCAGCCACGACATGTCCGTGATACGGCAGATCTGCGACCGCGTGGCCGTGATGTACCTCGGCGAGATCGTCGAGATCGGGCCGGTCGAGGGAATCTTCTCCGACCCGCAACACCCCTACACGGAGGCGCTGCTGTCGTCGATCCCGACGCCGGACCCGCGTGCGAGCGTCGGAGGAATCGAGCTGAAGGGAACCGTACCGAGCCCGACGAACCCGCCGAGCGGCTGTCGGTTCCACACGCGGTGTCACAAGGTGATCCAGCCCGAGGGCGTCGACGTCGACCAGGACGACTGGCGGGGGCTGTTGAACTTCCGCGACAGCGTCGTCGCCGGCGAGATCGACGTCGAACAGGTCCGCGAGAACGTCGCCGCCGGCGAGACCGCTCCGGCGGAATCCGAGGTTCGGGCCGAGCTCCGCCGGGAGTTCGACATCGGCGAGACGGTCGACGACCCCGACCTCGAGCGGACGCTCTCGGAGGCGATCGGACTCCTGTTGCAGGACGACGACGAACGGGCGGGAGAGATCCTCTCGAACGCGATCACGACGCCGTGCGCGCAGACGGAGCCCGCGCGGACGGTTCACGGCCCCGATCACGAGTCCGCCTGTCTCCGGCACGAAGGGCGGGCGTCCGCGGAGCCGAACCCCGCGGACGACTGATCCGGACGCGTTCCCGTTCGGGGGGGCTCACTCGGTTCCCGACTCGGTTCTCGACGCGAGCGTCGCGGGGTCGAGCCGCCGCGGTTCCGGAACCGCAACGCCCGCCGGAGCCACCGCCAGGTCGCCGCGCGGCCCGTCGCTCGCATCGCTCGCGTCGTCTCCGTCACCCGCGTCGCGGTCGGTGTTCGGCGGCGCGAGTACCGCGGTTCCGCCGACGGAGAGCGGGGCGACGAGACCGGCCGCGAGGGCCGGCGGATCGGAGAACGGTCGACGGAGGACCACCCGCGTCCCCTCGTCCATCTCGGTCGCCTCGACGGCGACCTCGGCCAGCGAACACAGGTCGCGGTGGCTGAACTCGCGGGTCGACCCGAGGGCGGCGGTGGTTTCGGGACCGACGTCGCTCGGCGGCATCGCGGGGTTCTCGCTCCACAGCTCCTGCTCCCAGTGGGTCGTCTCGGGGCGGTCCGGCGGGCCGCCGAAGGCGACGAGCTTCGTGCCGGGAGCCGGTTCGACCGTCGACTCGTCGGCCACGCCGACGAGCACCACGCGGTCGCCCCGTTCGATTCCCGCCGGGGGATCGAACCTGACGGGAGCACCCAGCCCCGCGGCGCCGAGGAAGGCGAGCGTCGTGTGGAACCCCGGCGTCGGCTCGACGGCGACGGTCGACCCCTCGCGGGCGCCGAGGTACCGCAACACGTTGGCGGCCTTGTACGCGTTGGTGATCAGGTCGCGGTACGTGCGCTCGCGCCCGTCGGCCGTGACGAGCGCTGTCTCGCGGCTCCGTCGGTCCCGGGCGAGCAAGTCGCCGACGACGTCCATACGCGGAACTCGGGGCGGGCGAGACTTAAAAACGCGGAGGCGCTCTCGGGCGGCGCGAGCCGCGCGTCGGGGATCGGAAGCCGGTGGTCGGCAGGGACGCTCAGGGCGCGCCGGCGATGACCATCTTCGAGCCGTCGGCGGAAAAGGCCAGATCGCGGCTGGAGTCGGCGTCGACCCGGACCGCGTCGCCGGGGCCGAGCTCGACGGGGTCGCCGTCGACGGTGAGCGTCGCCTCGCCGTGGAGCAGCACGTACACCTCCTCCTGACCGTCCTCGGCGTGGTCGTGTTCCATCCCCTCCCAGCCCTCGTCGGCCTCGACGACCGTGACGCCGAGCGCCTCGCAGTCGAGCGCGTCGCGGAGGAAGTACATGCCGGGAGCGCGCGGTTCGACGTCGTCGTAGGCGGTCGCGTCGTAGCCCATACCCGCGAAAGGAGCCGAACTGCGGAAAAGGTACGGGTCGGCGAAGGCGATGTTTAAAAGGAGCTCTTCAGCTTCTCGAAGAAGCCGCCGCCCACGTCGACGTCCTCGCCGCCGGCCTCCGCGAACGCCTCGAGCGCCTCGCGCTGCTCCTCGTTCAGCGAGTCGGGAACCACGACCCCGACCTGGACGTAGAGGTCGCCGCGCCCGCGCCGACGCAGGCGGGGCATCCCCTTCCCCTTGAGGCGGAACGTCTCGCCGCTCTGGGTGCCGGCGGGCACGTCCATCTCGACGCTGCCGTCGACGGTCTCGATCTCGACGGTGTCGCCGAAGACGGCCTGCGGGAAGGAGACGGCCTCGTTCACCCGGAGGTCGTCGCCGTCGCGGTCGAACCGGTCGCCGACGTCCACGTCGACCTCGATCAGCAGGTCGCCCTTCGGCCCGCCGTTCTCGCCCGGCGCGCCCTCGCGCTCCATCCGGAGGCTCTGTCCCGAGCGGATCCCCGCCGGAATTTCGACCGAGAGCGTCGCCTCCTCGTGGACGACGCCGTCGCCGCCGCAGTCTGCGCAGTCCTCGCTGTACAGCTCGCCCTCGCCCTCACACCGGGGACACGTCGAGGTCTGTTGGACGCGACCGAGCGGCGTCTGCTGGACCTGCTGGACCTGCCCGCGCCCGTTACACTGCGAGCAGGTCTCCACGTCGGCGTCGGGCGGGTGGCCCGCGCCGTCGCAGGTGTCGCACTCGGTCGGTCGCGTGAGCGTGACCTCCTTGGTCGCGCCCTCGAACGCCTCCTCCAGATCGATCGTGAGCCCGGTACGGAGGTCCTGTCCCTGACGCGGTCGGTTGCCGCCGCCGCCGCCACCGCCGCGGCCGCGCCCGCCGCCGCCGAAGAACTGGTTGAAGATGTCCTCGAAGCCGCCGGCGCCGCCGGCGCCTCCCGCCCCGCCGAAGGGGCCGCCCGCGCCGCCCGGACCGCCCCCGCCGGTGGCGCCGCGCTTGTCGGCCTCCGTGAAGCGGTCGTGGCCCAGCTGGTCGTACTGCTGGCGTTTCTGCTCGTCGGTGAGCACCTCCTTGGCCTTCTGGATCTTCTTGAACCGCTCCTCGGCGTCGTCGTCGTCGCTGACGTCCGGGTGGTGTTCGGCGGCCTGCTTGCGGTACGCCTTCTTGATCTCTTCCTCGCTGGCGTCCCGCGATACCCCGAGGACGTCGTAGAAGTTCTCGCTCATGCGTTACGTTCGTTGGTGTGTCGTTCGTGGCTGGGTCGTGTTAAGCGGCGCGTCCGAAAGACGCCGCGAACCGAAAGGGTCGGCGCTACTCCTCGTCGTCGTTCTCATCAACGTCTTCGAAGTCGGCGTCGACGTACTCCTCGTCGTCGCCGTCCGGGCCCGCACCGCCCGGGCCTGCCGCACCACCGGGGCCGCCAGCGCCGCCCATCCCGCCCATGCCGCCGGGACCGGCGCCGGCCGCACCGCCCGCGCCGCCCGGACCGGCCTGCGCGGCCTGCCCTTCGTACATCTGCTTGCCGATCTCCTGGAGCTCCTCGGTGAGCGCCTCGGTGGCGGACTCGATCTCGTCGGTCTCGGCGTCCTCGTCTTCGAGGACTTCCTCGACGTCCTCGATGGCCGCCTCGATGTCGGCGACGAGCTCGTCGTCGTCGAGCTCCTCCTCGTTCTCCTCTAAGAGGGTCTCGGCGCGCTGGATCGACGTCTCGGCCTCGTTGCGGGCCTCGATCCGCTCGCGGCGGGCCTCGTCCTCCTCCTTGTGCTTCTCGGCCTCCTCCTGCATCTGGTCGATCTCCTCGTCGGAGAGGCCGACGCCCCCCTCGATGGTGATCGACTCGGTGTTACCCGAGCCCTGGTCTTCGGCCTCGACGTTGACGATGCCGTTCTCGTCGATGTTGAACGAGACCTCGATCTGGGGGGTTCCGGCGGGCGCCGGCGGGATGCCGGAGAGCTGGAACGCGCCGAGCAGCTCGTTCTCGTCGGCGATCTCGCGTTCGCCCTGGAAGACGCGGACGTTGACGGAGGTCTGGTTGTCCGCGGCCGTGGTGAACACCTTCGACTCCTCGGTCGGGATCGTGGTGTTCTTCTCGATGAGCCGCTCGAAGAGACCGCCCTTCACCTCGATACCGAGCGAGAGCGGGGTCACGTCCAGCAGGACGATGTCGTCGACGTCGCCGGAGAGCACGCCGCCCTGGACCGCCGCGCCGAGCGCGACCGCCTCGTCGGGGTTGACGTTCTTCTTCGGCTCCTGCCCGACGAGCTCCTCGACCTTCTCCTGGACCTGCGGCATCCGGGTGGAGCCGCCGACGAGGATGACCTCGTCGATGTCGGACTTGGAGTAGTCGGCGTCCGAGAGCGCCTGCTCGGTCGGCTCGACGGTGCGCTCGATGAGGTCGGAGGTGAGGTTCTCGAACGTCGCGCGGGTGACGGACTGTTCGAGGTGGACCGGACCGCTGTCGGTCGCGGTGATGAAGGGGAGGTTGACGGTGGTCTCCTTCTTGTTCGACAGCTCGATCTTCGCCTCCTCGGCGGCGTCCTTCAGCCGCTGGAGCGCCTGCCGGTCGTCGCGGAGGTCGATCCCGTGGTTGTTCTGGAACTCCTCCGCGAGGTGGTCGATGAGCGCCTCGTCCCAGTCGTCGCCGCCGAGGTCGTTGTCCCCGTTCGTGGCGACGACCTCGTAGACGCCGCCGCCCAGATCGAGGACCGACACGTCGAACGTGCCGCCCCCGAGGTCGTACACGAGGACCGTCTGGTCGGACTCGTCGTCGAGGCCGTACGCCATGGAGGCGGCGGTCGGCTCGTTGACGATGCGCTCGACCTCGAAGCCGGCGATCTCGCCGGCGTCCTTGGTCGCCTGCCGCTGCTTGTCGTTGAAGTACGCGGGGACGGTGATGACCGCCTTCTCGACGTCGTCGCCGAGGTACTCCTCGGCGTCGCGCTTGATCTTCTGGAGGATCATCGCCGAGACCTGCTCGGGCGTGTACTCCTCGTCGCCGATCTCGACGGTGTAGCCGTCCTCGCCCATGTGCCGCTTGATCGACTGGATCGTGCGGTCGGGGTTCTGGACGGCCTGGTTCTTCGCGGGCTTGCCGACGAGGCGCTCGCCGTCGTCGGCGAAGGCGACGACCGACGGAGTGGTCCGGTCGCCTTCCGCGTTGGCGATGATCTCGGGCTCGTCGCCCTCCATCACCGCGAACGCGGAGTTGGTGGTACCGAGGTCGATACCGAGGATCTTGTTGCTCGCCATCTTGGTCAAATGTACCGGCTTGTGTCGGTTAAAGGTTACTAGACGGCGCGATCTCGTCGAACAGTCGAAACCGCCGCAGTCTTGCGATTTCCGTGATCGTGTGAACGCGTCTCACCGATGTCTTTATACCGATCCGCAAGCGCAGCAACTCGGTCCGGTCGCCGGGGAGGGAGGTTCGGGACCGATCGCCGTCGAAGAGGGCTCAGATCCCGCTGACGAGGTCCTCCAGCACCGCCTCCGGGTCGTCGGCCTTCGCCACGCCAGAGGCGAGCAGGACGCCGGCGGCGCCGAGGTCGCCGGCGGCGGCCACGTCCTCGCCGGTCGAGACGCCGGCGCCGCAGAACACGTCCACGTCCTCGTCGACGGCCTCGGCGGCCGCGACCGCGTCCTCGACGATCCCGGGGTCGGCCGTCGACACGGAGACGTCGCCGCCGATGAGCTCCGGGGGTTCGACGGCGACCGCGTCGGGGCCGAGCGCGGCGGCCGCGCCCACCTGCGCGGGGTTGTTCGCGCAGACGATCGTCTCCAGGTCGGCGCGCTCGGCCGCGCGGACGGAGCCGTCGACGTCCGCGAGCTTCAGGCGGTTCTCGGAGTGGTTGACGAGCGTCCCCTCCGCGCCGTTGTCGGCGACGGCCTCGGCGAGCGTCGAGCCGGTGTGAGATCCGTGGGCGTTCGGCGAGACGTGCTGGGCCCACGTCTCGACGCCGGTGTCGGCGACGCGGGCGACGTCGGCGGCCTGCGGCGAGACCGCGATCCGCGCGCCGGACGCCTCGGCGACGTCGCGGGCGGCGGTCGCGACTTCGATCGGATCGCACGGGTACGCCTTGAGGTTCACCAGGATGAACATACCCGCACTGGGGGTCCGCGGCGCAAATAGCTTCATACTCCGGCGACGCTCCCGCTGCGGATTTCTCGCGGGTCCCGAAACCGGTGCCCGACGCGACCTCGAAAGCAGTAACGACCTTATACCCCGCACCTGTGGGTCCGGCAAGGGATGTCCCTCATCGAGCTCATCGCCGGCGTGGAAGCTCACGAGGCCACGCTGACCGTCTTCAACGCCGACCCGGGGATCGCAGAGGAGCTCCGGGAGCACTTCGCCGACCGCAACATCCGGGTCGTCGAAGAACAGACCGCCGCCGGCCCGGAGGGGTTCGCCGTGCTCGCGCGCGACGGCGAGTTCGTCGCGGCCGTGACCGTCGACGAGCTGTTGCCGGGGCGAGGCGAGCCGGGAGGCGGCGAAAGCGAGCCGGGAGCCGGCGGGGCCGGAACCGGCGAACCGAGCGGCGGCCGCGTCGGTGGACCGGTGTTGGACCACCTCGACGAGACGATGTTCGCCTCCTACTCGCGCGCGGACATGGTGGCCGCGTCCCGCGAGATCGAGGACCGCGCGTGGCGGGTCGGCGACGGGGAGCTCCACGCCGGCTTCCAGACGCTCGACGTGCTCACCGGCGAGGCGGACACCTACGACCTTCTCGGCGGGAAAGAGCGGCTCGACGTGCACGCGTACGCCGCCGACGAGGGCGACGCGCCCGATGTCGAACACTACACCGTCCACGTCGGCGAGACCGCCGAGATCCGGGAGACGTGGTTCGTCGCGTACGACGGCGGCGGGTACGACGACGCCAAGTGCGCGCTGCTCGCCGAGGAGCGCGCCCCGGGCGAGTTCTACGGATTCTGGAGCTACGACCCCGAGACGGTCGACTACATCATCGACTACCTGACCGAGCGATACGGCGGCTCGGGAGCGGTGAACGACGGCGGAGAGGCAGTGTGACCGGGAAGCCCTCGGAGACGACGCTCCGGCTGTCGGCCGCGACGCTCGTCGCGACGGTCGCGACCGCGGGGAGCCTCTGGTTCGGCCTCGGGCTGGGGCTCACGCCCTGCGACCTGTGCTGGTACCAGCGGATCGCCATGTACCCGCTCGTCGTCGTGCTCGGCGTCGCGACCGTCGAGAGGCGACCGGAAGTCGTCCGAACCGCGCTGCCGCTCGTGGGGATCGGCGGAGTCCTCGCCGTCTACCACTCGTACCTCCAAGCGACGCTGACGGAGTGCGCGCTGGGGGGTCCGTGCGCGGCCGTTCAGTGGGAGAGCCCGGTTCTCGGGCTCTCGATCCCGAACCTCTCGCTCGTCGCGTTCGGGCTGCTCGCGGTCCTCCTCGTCTGGACGTGGGCGCAGAGCGGACGGGAGTGATCGGCGGGAGAATGAGAGAGCGGTCGCGGACGAGTCCGGCCGTCAGTCCTTCCGCTTGACCACGTCGCCGAGCGTCATCGTCCCGGCGTCGCCGCTGTCCCAGTCGGCGTCGTCGACGGAGTCGCCCTCGACCAGCGAGATGTCGAGCGCGCCTTCCAGCTTCCGCTGGATGTCGTCGGTCGGGAGCGTGTCGCCGCGCTCCAGCTTCCGGATGAGGCTCGCCTTCTCGTTGAGCTGGTTCGCCAGCTCCTCCTGACTGAGCCCGCGGGACTCGCGGGCGTTGCGGATCTGGTCGTCGTAGTCGGTGGCGATCTCGTCCATGTCGTCGAACATGTCGCGCGGGCGCGTCGAGCCGCCCGACGAACCGGACGAGCCGGACGATCCGCCCGAGGAACCGGACGAGCCGGAGGACTTCCCGGTGCTCGAACTCGTGGAGTACTTGCTGCCGCCGGAGCCGGTGGACTCGTCGCGGACCTCGGTGCCGAAGTCCGTACACGAGCTGCACAGCTCCAGCTCGGCGCCTTCGACCTTCGTCGTCGTCAGCGAGGCCTCGTCGGCGCCACACATCTCACACTGGGGCATACGCGACGCTAGCGCTCCCGGTGGTATAAAGGGTACGCCGCGGACGTCGGTCGCTGAGTCGACCCCCCCACGCCGCGGAATCCCCCGCAGAATCGTGCCGCGGCCGGTACCCACTTGTCGCCGCGGGCGGCAGGGGAGGTATGGACGTTCACGTCACCACCTCGACCGTGCGGGGGACGACCCGCGCGCCGCCCTCGAAGAGCTACACCCACCGCGCGCTGCTGGCCGCGGGCTACAGCGACGGCGCGACCGTGCGCTCTCCCCTCGTCTCCGCGGACACGAAGGCGACCGCCCGCGCCGTGACCGCCTTCGGCGGCGCGGTCGAGCCGGGACCCGGCTCCGACCCCGAGTCCGAGACCGCCGTCGACGACGATGACGCGCTCATCCCCGACGACGCCGACGCGCTCGCCGTCGACGGGTTCGGCGGCCGCCCCGCCGTCCCCGACGACGTGATCGACTGCGCGAACTCCGGGACGACGATGCGGCTCGTCACCGCCGCGGCCGCGCTCGCGGACGGGACCACCGTGTTGACCGGTGACGGCTCCCTCCGCTCGCGCCCGCAGGGACCCCTCCTCGAAGCCCTCGGCGATCTGGGCGTGCGAGCGGAGTCGACCCGCGGGAACGGGCAGGCCCCCCTCGTGATCGCCGGGCCGCTCGCGGGTGGCAGGGTCGCGATCCCCGGCGACGTCTCCTCGCAGTACGTCACCGCCCTGCTGATGGCCGGCGCGGTCACGGAGGCGGGGATCGAGGTCGACCTGACGACCCCGCTCAAGTCGGCCCCGTACGTCGACATCACGCTCGAACTGCTCGACGACTTCGGGATCGAGGCCATCCCGGTCGACGACGCCGGCGACGCGCTCGACGGCGCGGCCGGCGCGGCGGGCTTCGTCGTCGACGGCGGGCAGTCGTACGCGCCCGCGGGCGGGAGCTACACCGTCCCCGGCGACTTCTCCTCCATCTCGTACCTGGTCGCCGCGGGCGCGGTCGCCGCCGAACCGGGCGAGTCGGTCCGGATCGAGGGCGCCGTGCCGAGCGCGCAGGGCGACTCCGCGATCGTGGCGATCGCGGAGCGCATGGGAGCGGACGTTCAGTGGGACCGCGAGGCCGGAGTGATCACCGTCCGGCGCTCCGAGCTGTCTGGCGTCGAGGTCGACGTGGGCGACACGCCCGATCTCCTCCCCACCATCGCCGCGCTCGGCGCGGTCGCCGACGGCGACACCACGATTACGAACTGCGAGCACGTCCGGTACAAGGAGACGGACCGCGTCGCCGCGATGGCCGAGGAACTGGAGAAACTGGGCGCCGAGACGACCGAGGAGCAGGACACGCTGACGGTCCACGGCTCCGAGAGCGACCTCCGCGGCGCGAGCGTCGACGGCCGGGCCGACCACCGGATCGTGATGTCGCTCGCGGTGGCCGCCTTGGTCGCCGAGGGCACGACGACGATCCGCGGCGGCGAGCACGTCGACGTCTCCTTCCCGGACTTCTTCGACGCGATGGCCGACCTCGGGATGACCGTCGAGCGCGACGGCGCGAGCGAGTAGCGCTCGGCGGAATTTATAAAGGCGGTGCGGTGGCGCGTGCCGAGGAGCGCCCGGTGGGCGCGACTCGCACGCGCGAGGGAGTCGGTCGCCCGAGCGAAGCGAAGGGCGGCCGACGAGGCTGGGGAGGCGTGAGGTGCGGGGCGGTGCCGTCGGGTGGGACTCAAAGGGGCAGCCGGGAGGACGAAGCACGGCGACGCAAGCACTGCAAGGAGCGAGCGAAGCGAGCGACTGAAGCGCGTGGTTCGAGAGAGCGAAGCTCTCTCGTCATCACGAAAGGCGCTTCGCGCCTTTCGAACGACAGCGAGCCGCGCGAGTCCTCCCGGCTGGGGCTTTGGAGGTGTTCACCGCAGAGTCACCGATCGCTTATAAGGGATCGACAACGACACCAACGCCGACTTAAAAGAATCCGCCGAGCCCGACCGCCTCGATCAGCGGGACGCCGGCGACGAGGGAGCCGATCAGGTACCCCCCGATCGCCCCGCCGTTTAAGAGCGGAAGCCCGGCGTGCGGCCGCCCCTTGATGACCCAGCTCATCAGCACGATCAGCCCCGCGAGGCTGCCGACCATCGCGAGCAGCGCGGGGACGTTGATCCCGATCAGCGGCACGTCGAGGGCCGCGGCCGGCGAGAACGTCGCCGCGCTCGCCACGAGCACCGTCGGGATCACGGCGTCGCCGAGCCCGATGAAGAACGCGTCGCGGTCCTCGATGTCGGTCGGCTCCGAGACGTCGGCGCCTTCCTCGGCCGGGTCGTCGGGATCGGCATCGGCGTCATCGTCGTCGGCGTCTTCACCGCCGTCGCTACCCTCAGCGTCCGACTCGGGTTCCTCCCCCAGAAGCGAGTACGAGAGCGACAGCGGGATCACGAGCACCACGGGGATGTTCAGGTCCATCACGCCTTCCGCGAGCGACAGCATGTGCTCGGTGCCGTACACCGAGATCGCGTCGTAGACCGCGAGGAAGGCCAACAGCAACAGCGCGGGCAGGAGTCCGAAGGAGATGCCGAACAGCCCCGCCGCGCCCGCGCCCATCAGCACCCCGGCGGTGTCGATCACGTACCACTCGGGGTACGCGAGGAGGGCGACGCCGACCGCGACGGCGGGCACCGCGGCCGCGAGCGGCGACACCACCGCGGAGAAGACGTACCACGAGAGCCACGCGGAGACGCCGACGATCAGCAGCCGGATCCCCTGATCGAGGTCGTAGCGAAACGCGGCGAGCATCAGCCCCGTCATGGCGATGATCGCGGCGATGTACACGAGGCTGTTCGTCGGGTTCTCGGGGTTCTCGACCGCCTGATAGCCGCTCTCTGCGAACTCCGGCACCAGCGCCAGCGCGCCCAGCTGAACGACGAGGAACAGGCCCACGACGAAGGCGACGCCGCGGTACTCGCGGGGGAACATTCGACCGTCGGTTCGGGATCCGAGGGTTTCGTCCTTGCGCTTCGGCTCGGTCGGGGAACCGAATCCGACGCTACAGAAGCACGAGTCGGTGCCGAGAAACGGGTTCGGGTACGGTGTGGGAGCGGGTGGACCCGAGCCCGAAAGCCGACGGACGACGGACGGTGGAAGCGAGTCTCCGACCGGCCCGCCCGTAGACGGGGTGGGGCCGGCCGGTTTCGTCCGCGGCGTTTACGTGCTACCCTGACCGGGATAAGTAGCTATCGTCCGAATTATCCATTTTGATACCTGAAAAGTCCGAACGGTCGTCGTCGACGGCGGATGCGAGCGCGAGTACGAACGCGCATCCTCGGAACGCGAGACCGCGGCTGTGAGTGGTTCGGAAAGGGGGAGAGAAGCGAAGGCGGCGAGAGGCGAAGTCGAGTGGCAAACGGAGAACCGGCGGCGAAAGGCGACGGGAAGGTCAAGCGGTGGGAGACGGACGGGAGGCGGACGGGCGGCGGCCGAACAGCGGACCCCCGGGCTGTCAGCGGCGTCGCCGCCCGAAGTGGTCGGGACGGGCGCGTGGTTTTGTCGCCGAACTCCAACGAGAAAAGCGTCGGACTTCGGCAATGTCTCCTTGGCGCTTCTCCCGTATAAATGAGACGGTCCGAAGCTACCGCCGGTCGCGCAGCACGGGTTACCGCCGGTCGCGCAGCGCGGGGAACTCCTCGCGCACCGCGGCCACGCGATTCGGATCGATCTCGGCGGTCACGGCCGTCGGCTCTTCGCCCGCCGACGCCAGCGTCGTCCCCCACGGGTCGTAGACGGTCGTTCGGCCGCAGAGCGCGTCGCCGTCGAACGCGCCGCTCCCGTTGACCGCCGCGACGTACGCCAGGTTCTCGATCGCCCGCGCCCGGCCGAGCGTGCGCCAGTGCTCCACGCGCGGATACGGCCACGCGCTCGGCACCAGCACGCAGTCGACGCCCGCCTCGGCCATCCGGCGGAACTGCTCGGGGAACCGGAGGTCGTAGCAGGTCGTCACGCCGACGCGAACGCCATCGATCTCCGCCACCGGCTCCCGCTCGCCGGGGACCATTCGGCTCGTCTCCTCGGAGCCGTAGCCGAACAGGTGGCGCTTCCGATAGACGAGCCGGCGCTCCCCGCTCCGGTCGAACAGCACCGCCGTGTTCGCGAGCCCCTCGTCGGCCGGCGCGTCGATCCCGTCGGCCGCGGACGCGGCGAGGTCCTCGACGACGGTCCCCGCCAGCACGTTGACGCCTTCCGCGGCGGCGACCGCGGCGAACCGGCCCAGCCGGTCGCCGCCGAGGCCCTCCGCCGCGCGGGCGTACGACTCGAACGCGAAGTACCCCACGTCGAACAGCTCCGGGAGGACGACCAGGTCCGCTCCGTCGGCCGCGGCCTCGCGGACCGCCTCGATCGCGGCCGCGACGTTGTCCTCCACGGCGCCGCCCTCGACGCCGAGCTGGACGCAGGCGAGCCTCATGCGGTCGTTCCGAACGACGCGCGCAGGGCGTCCTCCAGGTTGTCGAGCTCCGCGTCGAAGTTGCGCTCGAAGAACGACTCGACGCCCGGCAACCTCCCCTCGACCACGAACTCGTTGGCCAGCCGGCAGCCGCCGTCGGTCTCGGTGATCGTGTGCTCGCCGGTGACGCGGAACGCCTTCGACTTGCCGACGAACTTCACTCGGCTCGGCGGCTCGCGCTCGACCTCCTCCGTCTCGACGGAGATGGTCGATCGGATCATCGGGATCGGGAGCGCGACGTGCCACGTCACTCGCCCGTCGCCGTGTACCTCGAAGGTGTCGACGACGCTTATCGCCCCTGCGCGCTGCTCGGCGTCCGAGATGAACGCCCACACGTCCTCGGGCGGGGCGTCGAACTCGAACGTCCGGGAGACTCGGACGGTCATACGCTCCCGTTCGGGACTGCGGGAGTTAAAAGCACGCGAGTCGGACGGGCGGGGAAGAGTCGGGAGCGCGGAAGCGAGATCGCGTCAGCCCTGCGGGGTCACGCGCCACGTCGTCGACCGCGCTCGGCCCCACTTCTCGATGTCCACGTCGTCGGACTTCTCGGCGAGCCGGGGGAGCCGCGAGCCGACCTGCTTGGCGGTGAGGCCGATCGCGTCGGCGATCGTCTTCGAGCGGACGTACCGCTCGCCACGGGTGACGCTGTCCGTGAGGTACGCGAGGATGCGCTGCTCCTCCTCGGTGTACTCGCTCATACGCCGAAGTAGGCGTCAAACGTCCTTAACGGTTACTCGTCCGGCCCGCGATTAGTCGTAGACCTGTACGGCGACGACCGAACAGAGGGCGAAGAGGAACGCCGCTCCGAAGCCCCACGCCTTCCCGATCTGCGACGGGTGGCCGAACAGCACCACTGCGCCGACGACCGCGATCGCGCCCAACGCCAGTGCCACGCCGACGTCCATGTCAGACTCGATGGATGCCTCGCTCATATCCGTCGCTTTGCGGGCGGCTACTTAGTTCATGCGAAGCGGGGGCTCGGACTCGAAACGGCGGTCGGGTGCCGATCGAGCGGTCGGGTGCCGATCGAGCGGTCAGATGATCTCGACGTGCTCCGACTCCTCGTTGAGCGCGAGGTTCGCGGCGATCTCGGCGTTCCGCATCGCGTACTCCGCGGTGTGCTGGAGGCTGACGAGCACCTCGCGGGTCATTAACAGCGTGTCGTTGTCGAGGTCGCTCGGGAGCTCCCCGAGGATCTCCTGTTCGCGGTCCTCGAGCCGGGCGAACAGCTCCCGGCACTCGACCGTGAGGTCGTAGTCGCGCTCGACGACCGCCCGCACCGCCAGCGCGGTCAGCTCGTCCACCTGATCGGTGAACTCCCGGATCTGTCGCATCGTCGCGCTGTCGACGTCGAGCGTGTGGCCCTCCGCCTCCATCACGATGTCGGCGATGTCCTCCGCGTTGTCGGCGGTGAGCTCGAGGTTCTTCGCGACCGAGCGGTAGCCGATCAGCGGGAACCCCTCCTCTAACCCGACCGCGCGGGCGAGGTTCGGGTTCTGGTACGCCGTGAAGATGAGCCGGAGCAGGAGCACGAAGATCTTGTTCGCCTGCCGCTCGCGATTGAGCGCGCGCTGGGCCAGGTCGGGGTTGCCGTGCGCGAGCGCCTTGACGGCCTCGCCGCGCATCGTCGAACCCGTGTTCTCCAGCCGTTCGAGCAGGTTGTCGAGGGTGAAGTCCTCCGGGTCGACCGAACACCGGATCGAGATGTCCGAGGGCGTCTCCTCGATGACGCCGAGCCCCATCAGCTGCGTCTCGGCCTTGTAGACGGCGTTGATGTGCTCGCTGTCGAGTGTCCCCTCGCTGCGGACGTGGATCACGCGCCGCCCGAGGACGTACTGCGCGACGATGGCGCGCTCGAGCGAGCGCGCGTCGAGCGCGTCCGCGTTGATCACGGCCTCCGACTCCTCCGTGCTCACCGACTCCGGCAGGACCGTGAGCGTTCCCTTGCCGCCCATCCGCAGCGAGACCTCGTCGCCCTTGTTGACGCCGTGCTCCTTCGCCCACTCCGCGGGGAGGGTCATCGCCAGCGTCGACGGCCCCAACCGCTGGACTTTCCGCGTTTCCATGCGCAAGAATACCGCGGGATCCACCTTAACCTTGTTCCTATGTTCATTATACGCTTCGTCGAATATACAAGGTGTTCTTCGGCATCGTCGACGAGGGAGGAGAGAGCCCTTCACCGGTTGCGGGTCGATCCGCGCGCTTATGGCGTTCAGCCGTCGACGGACAGGTATGACCGAGCGGGTGCTCGTCGTCGACGACTCCTCGTTCCAGCGGACCGTCGTCCGGGACGCGCTGGAGGGGCCCTTCGAGGTGGTCGACGAGGCGGAAAACGGCGCGGAGGCGGTGGAGCTGTTCGAAGCGTACGAACCGGACGCGGTGTCGATGGACGTCGTCATGCCGGAGATGACCGGGATCGAGGCGACCGCCGCGATCAAGGACCGCTGGCCCGACGCGGTGATCGTGATGTGCACGAGCGTCGACCAGCAGGAGAAGATGATGGAGGCGGTGAAGGCCGGCGCGGACGGCTACGTCACGAAGCCCGTCGACGCCGACGAGCTGGTCCCCGAGATGCGGAGCCACTTCGAGTGAGCGGCTCGCGGTCGTGGCGGAGGCGGGCCGACTCCCTCACGCCGGATCGAACGACCGTAGGATCGACGCGAGCGCGCTCGCGAGCTCCTCGAAGCGGTCGATGTCCATCGAGTCGGTCGTCACCCAGATCCCGTGCCCGTCGTTGATGACTCGCGTGAGGTAGCCGTTCTCGAACACGCGGACCGTGAACCGGTACTCGCCGAGCTGGGTGTCGGCGTACAGCGACTGCGCGTGGAACCCGTGTCGCTCGCTCTCCGCGAAGCCGACGAGGTCGGCCGTCCGGCTCAGGTCGCTGCGGAGGTAGAGCTGCTCGACGTCCTCCTCGGTGAAGTACGTGAGGCTCCGCAGCTCGTCGCCGGTGGCGGTCCGCGCGGCGCTGAGCAACTCCTCGACGCGCTCGTCCGGTGGATGTGTCATGCTACCACGATCGATCGTCTGGTACATGAGCGTATGGGTGCTCGCAGAACCGACGGGCCGGGGGTCCATCGGTCTGCGGGGGACCGGTCCCGACCCGGAAGGACAGAGTTTAGCGACTCCCCCGATATCGACCGCGTAATGAGCGAGTACGACGACGTCTGCGTCCTGCTGCCGACGATGGACGAGGTCGAGACGGTCGCGCGCGTCGTCGAGTCGTTCCGCGATGCCGGACTCGACGAGGTCCTCGTCATCGACGGCGGATCGACGGACGGCACGCGGGAGGCCGCCCGAGAGGCGGGCGCGCGCGTCGTCGAGCAGTCCGGACGGGGGAAGGGTCAGGCCGTGAGAGAGGCGGTCCGCGACCACGTCGACGCGTCCTACGTCGTGATGGCCGACGCGGACGCGACGTACGACGCTGACGACGCCGACGCGATGCTCGATCCCCTGCTGTCCGGCGAGGCGGACCACGTCATCGGGAACCGGTTCGCGGACATGCGCCCGGGCGCGATGACGCGGCTGAACCGGATCGGCAACCGGCTCATCAACCTCGCGTTCCGCGTCATCCACGGCGAGAACTACGGAGACATCCTCTCCGGCTACCGGGCGTTCACGCGCGAGTCGTTCAGCAGGCTCCACCTCACCGCCGACGGGTTCGGGATCGAGACCGAGATGGCGGTCGAGTGCGTGAAGAACCGGCAGTCGGTCGCGGTCGTCCCGATCACCTATCGGGAGCGCCCCGGCGGCTCCGCCACCAACCTCCACCCCGTCCGCGACGGCGGCGTGATCTTCCTCGAGCTGTACCGGAAGGCGAAGACGAACAACCCCCTGTTCTACTTCGGCAGTCTCGGCGCGATCTCGACGAGCGCCGGGGCGCTCATGACCGGCTACGTGCTCTACGACTGGTTCGCCAACGGGATCACCCACGAGGTGATCACGATGGGAGCCGTCGGGGCCGCGATCTTGGGGATCCAGCTGCTGATCTTCGGATTCCTCGCCGACATGATCCTCTCGCTCCACCGCGAGCAGGTGGCGCACTACGAGCGTTCGATCGACGACGGCTCGGACCGGTAGGCGACGGGTTCTCCTCTCCCCCTCCGCCCTCCAAACCGACCGAGCCCCATGGTTTATGACGGACCGCGAAGAGGAACCGCTATGGACGAAAAGCGGTTCGTCATCGCCCTCTTCGGACTCGTCATCGCGGTGCTCGTCGGGTTCATCGCCTACCGGTTCGTCGCGCCGCTCACGGTCGCCGTCTTCCTCTACTACTCGACTCGACGCCTCTTCCACCGGCTCGAACGCTTCCACCTCCCCGCTCGCGTCAGAGCGGTGGCCTCGCTGTCGCTGATCGGCGTCCCGCTCATCGGGCTCTTGGGCTACACCGTGCTCCTCCTTTTGATCGAGGCGCGTCGGTTCATCGAGCAGTACCCGGTCGCCGAGACGGTCGGCGCCGAGAACTCGTGGGTCGGCGACCTCGCCGCGCTCTCGAACCCGACGTTCGACGGGATCATGCAGGCGTACCAGTCCGGCCAGCTCGACCCGCTCATCGACTTCGCCTCCGAGCAAGCGGGGCTGTTGGCGGGCGTGCTCTCGGCGCTCGCGTTGAACCTCCTCATCACGATCGTCGTCACGTACTACCTGCTGCTCGACGGCTCGAAGTTCCACGAGTGGCTGCTCACGTTCGACGACGACGCCGTCGTCCGCGAGTACTTGGAGACGGCCGACGCCGAGCTGGAGGCGGTGCTGTACGGGAACCTGCTCAACGTCATCGCCATCTCGATCATCGCCGTCGTGACCTACACCGGTTACAACGTGGTCGCGCCCGAGATCGTCGAGGTCCCCTACCCGGCGCTCGCGGGCGCTCTCACGGGAATCGCCAGCCTGATTCCCGTGATCGGAATGAAGATCGTGTACGTCCCGCTCGCGGCGGTGACCGCGGTCCCGCCGGTCCTCGGCGACGAGGTCGCCACGCTCGCGTACGTCGTCGGGTTCCTCGTCGTCGCCGCGGTCGTCGTCGACACGATCCCCGACATCGTGCTCCGGCCGTACTTCAGCGGGAAGACCACTCACGTCGGGCTGCTCATGCTGGCGTACATCTTCGGCCCGGTCGTGTTCGGGTTCCACGGGCTGTTCCTCGCGCCGATCGTGCTCGTGTTGGCGCTCACGTTCGCCGACACCGCCCTGATACGGCTGCTCGGCGGCGACCCCGACGAGGTCGGTCCGGAGATCCCGCGCGGACAGCGGCAACTCGACGAGTTCGGATCGGCGAGTTCGAGTCGGCGGGTTTCGAGCAGGGACATCTCCGAGCCGAAAAGATAAACCCCCGCTCGACGACCGGGGTGACGTATGCGTGTACACGTCATCGGTCTCGGGGGCGCCGGGGGCCGGGTCGCCGACCGGCTCGCGACGGACAGCGACGGGGACCGGTTCCTGCGGGGCGTCAACGCGTTCGACACCGACGCGGCCGCGCTCGACGCCCTCCGGTCGATCGACGAGCCCCGCCGGTACCGCTTCGGCGACGCGGCCGGCGGCGGCGGGCTCGACGGCGACCTCCACGCGGCCCGGCGGCTCGGCGACGCCCACGCCAGCGAGCTCGGCCGGGCGATGGACGACCAGCAGCCCTCGCTCGCGGAGGCGTTCGTCCTCGTCGTCGGGGTCGGGGGCGGCGCGGGCGCGGGCGTGGCGCCGGCGCTGGCCGAGGAGCTGACGCGGCTCTACGACGTGCCGGTCTACGCCGTCGGGCTGCTCCCGACGCCCGCCGAGTCCGAGGCCGGCGGGTCCGGCCGGCCCGGCGACTCCGACTCGCCCCGCTCGAGCGCGACCGGCGACGGCTCCGCGGAGCGCCCGCCGGAGCGCCCCCTCGCGGAGAAGAACGCGGCGCGGACCCTCGAGGCGCTCTCGGACCGGTGCGCGGCGGTCTTCCCGTTCGACAACGCCGAGTGGCTCCGCCCCGGCGAGACGGTCGCCGACGCCCGCGACCGGCTGAACGGGGTCGTCGCGGAGCGGGTCGCGGCGCTGTTCGGCGCCGGCGAGGCCGACGGCGCGGACTCGACGCCCCAACAGGTCCTCGACGCGAGCGACGTGGCCCGAGCGGTCGGCGACGACGGGGAGGTCGCCGCCGTCGGCCACGCGACGCAGGCGGTCGAACCGCTCGAGTCGGGGTCGCGGTTCGGACTCGGGCTGTTCGGCTCCTCGGAGCCCGCCGAGATCGACACGAGCGAGGCGGTGTCGGCGATCGAGACGACGATCCGGAAGGCGACCCGCGGGAAGAACACCGTCGAGGTGCCGGACGGGCGGGCCGACCGGACCCTGCTCGTGGTCGGCGGGCCGCCGGCGTGGCTCAACCGCGAGGCGATCGCGGACGGGCGACGGTGGCTCGAAGACGAGACCGGCTCCGGCGCCATCCTGAGCGGCGACGCCCCGGTCCCGGGCGGCGACGAGGTGTTCGCGCTGGTGGTGCGGTCGGGGATCGACGAGCCGGCTCGAGTCCGCGAGATCCGGGAGTCGATCGCGTGAGTTCGGGTGGGTGTGGTTCCGCTCCCGACCCGAACTCGTTAACCGGGTGAGGCGCCCAGTACGCCCGTGACCACCCACGCCGACCTCGGGCTCGACCTCGACGTGCGCGACGCGGGCGCGGTCGCCGACCGGCGCGACGAGCTCGTCGCCGCCGTGCGGGACCACGCCGGAACGATCGCCTACCAGCTCGCGAAGCTGCAGGGCGGCGACTACGGGCGACAGGAGCTGTCGACGCCGGGCGGGACGTGGACCGTCAAACACGAGGCCGGCGAGCTGGAGTTCCTGCTGTTCTCGCCGAAGTCGGGCTCGGACGTGTACGTGATCTCGACGAAACAACCGCCGGAGCCCGCCGACCTGGCGACCGCGCTCGACGACTACGCGAACTTCGTCGCCGCGTGGAACGAGTGGGTCCGATCGCTCTCGGGCGTCCTCGACGGCGTGAGCGCCGAATTCCCAGAGACGGCCTCGACCGACGGCGTCGTCGCCGAGCGCGACCGGGTGCTGGACCGCGTGCGCGACACCTGCTCGGTCATGGCCGGCGAGATCTACCGATACGAGGGCGACGACTACGGCACCTTCACCGCCCGCGTCGACGGCGACCGCTGGGAGCTGAAGTGGGAGGAAGGGACCGTCTCGTACCTCCGGGTCGGCGGATCGGGCGGGCTCTACCTCCTCTCGCAGTACGAGGCGCCGTCGGCGGCCGACGTGCGCGAGTACGCCGACTCGTTCCGGGGGTTCGTCGACGCGTACAACGAGTTCGTCGCGGAGCTGGAAAGCGACCTCGCGGCGGTCGAGCTGTAGGCGCCGGGAACCGACTGTGAACGATAGCGGGAGTACGTATTGCAGATCGTTTGGGTGGTTGTTTATAAGTGATCGAGTGGTGTTGCTGTCGGCTGTTTATAAGTGATCGACGACGCTGCGGTGACGGCCTCCGAAGCCCCAGCCGTGAGGCCGCAGTACGCTCGTTGCGCTCCTCGCTCGCGCTGCTCGCTGCGGTGCTTACGTCGCCTACTGCGGCCTCACGGCTGCCCCTTTGAGTCCCTCCCGCCGCAACCGCCCCGCGCCTCACACCTCCCCAGCCTCGCGGTTCGCGCTCTTCGAGCGCTCACCGCGTCCCTCGCGGGCTGGCTCGCGGCCGCCACCGGCGACCGCTCGCAGGCGCGCCACCGCATCGTTCTTTATAAGCGATCGTCGCCGTCGCTCACGATCGTTTAAATACCGCATCTCTGCCACCGATCTGCTTCACCCACTCCCGTGATCGAGCAAAAAGGATGCTTCGGCGATCAGCTGCTGTATACTGCACTCTGTCTGCAGAACGATATTTCAACAGAGCGGCGAAGTCTGAACACGATCGTGGTCAATATACTACCCGATGTGGGAATATTTATGCAGTAACGTCCGGTACCGTCGCGTATGACGATCACGCTACCGGGACCGACGCTCGGCGTCGTCGGCGGGGGGCAACTGGGTCGGATGATCGGCGAGGCGGTCGCGCGGCTCGGCGTCGAGGTCGTCGTCCTCGATCCGACGCCCGACTGTCCGGCCAGTCCCGTCGTCAGCGACCAGATCGTCGCCGGCTTCGACGACCCGGAGGGAATCGACGAGCTGGCGAGCCGCGTCGACGCCCTGACCTTCGAGATCGAGTTAGCCGATCCGGACCTCATGGCGGAGGCGGCCGCCGAACACGGCGTGCCCGTCCACCCCGATCCGGACACGCTCCGCACCATTCAGGACAAGCTCGTCCAGAAGGAGGCGCTGGTCGACGCCGGGATCCCCGTCCCCGAGTTCGCCGCGGTCGCCACCGCCGAGGGGCTCGAACGGGTCGCCGAGGAGTTCGGCGGCGTCATGCTGAAGGCCCGAGAGGGCGGGTACGACGGCCGCGGGAACGTCCCGGTCCGGGACCCCGCGGACGCCGCCGACGCGCTCGACGAGGTCGGCGGCGCCGCGATGGCCGAGGAGCTCCTCGACTTCGAGCGGGAGATCGCCGTGATGGGCCTGAAGGGCGCCGACGGCGAGACGCGGACTTATCCCGTCACGGAGACGGTCCACCGCGAGGAGATCCTCCGCGAGAGCGTCGCACCGGCCCGGACCGACGACGCGGTCGTCGCCGAGGCCGAGTCGGTCGCCCGCGACGTGCTCGACGTCCTCGACGGCCGGGGCGTCTACGGGATCGAGCTGTTCGAGACCCGCGAGGGCGACGTGTTAGTCAACGAGATCGCACCCCGGCCGCACAACTCCGGCCACTGGACCATCGAGGGCGCGCGCACCTCGCAGTTCGAGAACCACGTCCGGGCCGTGCTCGGGTGGCCGCTCGGGCCGACCGATCTCGTCGCGCCCGCGGTCACGGTGAACGTGCTCGGCGACACAGACGAGACGCAGGAGGCGACGCTGTCGGGCGTCGAGGAGGTCCTCGCGGCGCCCGACGCCGACCTCCACTGGTACGGGAAAGGCGACGCGCGCCCGCTCCGGAAGATGGGTCACCTGACGGCGACTCCCGGAGATGACGGGGACGACTCGGACGCGGCCCCGGAGGACGACCGCGACGCCCTGCTCGCGCGGGCACGGGACCTCCGCGACGCGCTGACGTTTCGGGACGCGTAGTCGCGAACGGGTCGATCTTCACGAGTTCCGATCGATCCACGCGCAGAAGGCGTCGAAGTCGCGTGCTCCCGCGCTTTCTGCGATGTTCCTGGGCGTTCCCTCTCGAACTTCCTCGTGCAACGGGACCGTGACGTGTCTTTCGTCCGCCTCGTTCGTCGGGTGCTCGTAGTAGAGCTGTGCGTGGTCGCCGGTGGTCCGCCGCCACTCGAAGCCGCCGCGGTTGACGAGCACTTTCACGATCTCCCGTCCGGAGAACGTGCGCCTCGCCACGCTATTCGAGCGCGTCGGGCGGCTTCGCGTCTCCGGTCGCGTTCCTCTCCGGATCGATCCCGAGTTCCCGAAGCTCTTCGTCGGTCGGTTCGCGGCCGACCTCTCCCCTGTGAAGCGCGACGGCCTCGTCGAGGTTCTCCAGCGCGTCGCCTCGTGACTCCCCCTGTGTCGTGACGCCCGTCCCAACGTCCCGGGCGATCCACCAGTCGTCCTCTCGCCACAGCCGGATCTCGCCCTCGTGATCCGGCCCGTTTTCCGTCGAGCTTGCCATTACGGTAGAGTTCGTGCGATTTCGTTGTTAAGGGTTGGGCAGGCGAACGACTGATACGGATACGACGACCAACGGTCGAACCGATGCCCGACGACCGCCCGGCCGACGCGGTCGCGTTCGAGGCCGACTCCGTGAGCTACGCGGCGCGCGCCGAGGGTCGCATTCCCGACGCCGCTGAGCTGGGGGTCGATCCCGGCGAGATCCGCACCGCGCGGTGGTTCGACGGGACCCCAGACCGACTACACGACGGCGACCTGCTTCGAGCGTATCTCTCAGGAAAGAACCACTAACTGCCCGCTACCGTTTTCCGCCGCCACCGTCGCGAACAGCCTCCCGTCGGCGGCCGTGACGTAGCTGGCGCCGCCGTCGACCTCGCGTTCGAACCGCGTCTCGCCGACGCGGACGGATCGGACGCCGACGCCTCCGCCGACGCCGACCCCGTGGAGCCGTTCTCCGCCGACGTATATCGTGTCACCGACGAGCGCCGGCGGCGTCGGTCGAACGGCGTTCCCGATTCCGGTCCGCCACGCGTGATTCCCGCTCTCCGCGTTCAGCCCGTACAACCGCCCGGCCGAGACCGCGAACACTCCGCCGTGGCCGGCCGCTATGCCCCCTTCGGCGAATCCGCGAAGGCCGGCTCGCCACTGCGGCTTCCCGGTCGCGTCGAAACAGCGAACCGACCCGTCGCCCGCGCCGACTACCACGTCCCCCGACCCCCGTATCGATTCGCCGTCCGGTCCGCGTGACCCGACGACGGTCGGCGGGGTACGGATCCCGGCGGCGACGGTCCGGTTCCAGCGCACCCGTCCGTCGTCGACCGCGTACAGCTCCCCGCCGGTGGTCGCGGCGTAGACGACGCCGTACACCGACGCCAGTGAGTGGGCGGCGGCACGCCGGACGATCCCACCGAGCCGGCGCTCCCACTGCAGTTCGCCCGTCGAGCCGTCGAACGCCCGGAGGTACTCGCCGGCGCCGATCACCACTCGGTGGCCGTCCCCGCGGTCGACCACGAGGGGCGTCGTCTCCCCGAAGACGTACTCGAACTCCCGACCCCACAGCCGCTCACCGGTGTCGAGGTCGCGGGCGACCAGCGCGTCGCTCTCCGGGACGTACGCCACGCCGTCCGCGACGGCCGGCGCCCCCGTGTAGCGGAACGCGCTGTTGTCGTCGGGAGCGACGGCCCAGCGCCGGCTCAGGTCCCCGCGGTCGAGCGCGACCACGTCCACGCCGATGTTGAGAAGCACTACCTCGTCGGTCACCACCGGGTCACCGGCGGGAATCCCGTCGAACTCGTGCGTCCGGTCGACGGTCGGGTCGTCGCGCGGCGCAACGCCGTTCGGCACCGCCCGCGAGTTCAAATCGTCGCCGCCGCCGCTCGGCCAGTCGTACGTCTCGTCGTCGCCGGGGCCGGCGTCGAACCCGGTGAGACAGCCGGCGGTAGCCGTCAGTCCGGCCGCTCCGAGGCCGGAGAGAAACGCGCGTCTGGAGGGCATGTTCGTCCCGCGATTCCGCGGCCGGAGCCTTCGGCCTTGCGGTCGCCGGGGTGTCTATCAACGGCGTGATAGTCGGACACGGGACCGGCACGATTTACAACCCGCCTCGCGTCACCCACACCCATGACCACGGTTCAAGACCTGATCGACCGGCTCGAAGCGGAGGCGGCGGCCGACGCCGACCCCGAGACCACCCCGGACGTGGGGATCATCATGGGGTCGGACTCCGATCTCCCCGTCATGGAGGGCGCGTACGAGGCGCTCGACGAGCTCGGGTTCGCCGAGCAGACCGACTTCGACGACGCGCCGGACGCGCGGTTCACCTACGAGAGCTACGTCGTCTCCGCGCACCGGACCCCGGAGCTCATGTACGCCTACGGGGAGACCGCGGCGGCTCGCGGGCTCGACGTCGTGATCGCGGGCGCGGGCGGCAAGTCAGCCGACCTTCCGAACATGACCGCGTCGCTCGCGTACCCGATCCCGGTGATCGGGGTCCCGGTTCAGGAGAAGTCTGTCGACTCCGTGATCGGGATGCCCACGGGCGCCCCGATCGTCGCCGTCGACGCCGGCAAGTCGTTCAACGCCGCCCTGTCTGCCGCGCAGGTGCTCGCGCGCGAGCACGACGCGATCGAGGAGCGACTGATCGAGTACCACGAGGGACTGAAAGGCGACGTGGCGGCGGTGTCGGCCGACCTACACGACCTCGGTATCGACGGGTTCCGCGAGCGCGACGAGTCGTAGCACTGGGGGGAAAGCGAGAAGGTACCGGATCCGGATCGTCCGTCCGACCCGCTCGCCGCCGTTTTCGGCGACGCGGAGCCGTTGCGGTGAAGACTCAACGCTTATGAGGGGGCGGTCCAAACCCCAGCACGTTACGGAGACCTATATGAGCGATTGGATAGCGATCGGCGCCTTGGCGGCCGTCGGCGTGCTCATCCCGTTGGGGATGATGTCCGTGTCGGCGTTGCTCCGTCCGAGCGTGCCTGAGACCGGTAAAAGTACCACCTACGAGTCCGGCGAGACCCCGACTGGCGGGACGCGGATCCGGTTCAACATCCAGTACTACATGGTCGCGCTGTTGTTCGTCGTGTTCGACATCGAGACCGTGTTGCTGTTCCCGTGGGCCGTCATCTACCGCCCGGCGATCGCCGCTGGCGTGCCGATGATCGACCTGCTGTGGCCGATGTTGGCGTTCGTCGGAATCCTCGCGATCGGGCTCGTCTGGGCGTGGCGCTCCGGCGCGATCAGCTGGGCCCGGAGTCCCCGCGCGACGAGTCGAAAGACGGAGCGTGACCTCAACTAATGAGCAGCGATCAACCATTCATCACCGACGAATCGCAAGTCGTAACCGAGACCCGCGACGCCCGGATGACCGGGCAGGGGGACCGGTTTAACTCCCGCCTCCGAGAGGCGTTCGGCTCCTCGCCGTTCATCCTCACCAAGTTCGACAAGTTCCTGAACTGGTGTCGCGGCTCCTCGATGTTCATGCTGCAGTTCGGTATCGCCTGCTGCAGCATCGAGATGATGCACACCTACGCGGTGAAACACGACCTCGACCGATTCGGGTCGGGCGTCCCCCGCGCCTCGCCGCGACAGGCCGACGTGATGATCGTCCCCGGGACGATCGTCTCGAAGTTCGCGCCGCGGATGAAGCGCGTGTACGACCAGATGCCCGAGCCGAAGTTCGTGGTCGGCATGGGCTCGTGTACCATCTCCGGCGGCCCGTTCCAGGAGGGGTACAACGTGATCAAGGGCGCCGAGGAGGTCATCCCGATCGACATCCACGTCCCCGGCTGCCCGCCCCGCCCCGAGGCGCTCGTCTACGGCGTCGTGAAGCTGCAGGAGCGCGTCGCCAACGGCGAGGCCTCCCCCGTCACCGTCAAGCCGTACGAGCTGGAGGAGTTCTCCGACCTCGAACGCGACGAGCTCGTCGACAAGCTCGCCGACCAGATCGACGAGGACGAACTCGTCATGCGGTACAACTTCGCTGATTCACCATGAGCCTCGAACGACCAGACACCGCCGACGACGGCGCCGTCGAGCGCACCCCCGACGAGCTGGAGGCGCTCCTCGGCGACCTCGTCGTCGACCGCGACGACCACCTGAACGCGCCCGGGTTCGTCATCCGGCCCGACACCGTCCAGGAGACGCTCTCGATCCTGAAAGAGCAGGCGGGGTACGACCACCTCTCGCTGGTCACCGCTCAGGAGTACGAGAACCGCTACGAGTCGATCTACCACCTGAAGAAGTTCGACGATCCGACCCAGGAGGTCAGCATTGTCGTTCCCGCCGACAAGGACACCCCCGTCTCCGAATCGGCCGAACCGGTGTTCCGCACCGCCGACTGGCACGAGCGCGAGGCGTACGACCTGATGGGCGTCGAGTACGACGACCACCCCGACCTGCGCCGGATCCTGCTGCCCGAGACGTGGCAGGGCCACCCCCTGTCGATGGACTACGACCAGGAGCGGCCGCAGATCGCCTCGCTTCCGGAGCACGCGAACCCGCTCCAGGAACACCACAAGGACGCGGAGTCTGACACGATGTTCCTCAACATCGGGCCGCACCACCCGGCGACCCACGGGGTGCTCCACCTGAAGACGGTCCTCGACGGCGAGCAGGTCGTCGACGTCGAGCCCGACATCGGCTACCTCCACCGCTGTGAGGAGCAGATGGCCCAGAACGGGACGTACCGTCACCAGATCATGCCGTACCCGGACCGCTGGGACTACATCTCGGCGGGCCTGCTCAACGAGTTCGCGTACGCCCGCGCGGCCGAGGACCTCGCCGACATCGAGGTCCCCGAGTACGCGCAGGTCATCCGCACGATGGGCGCCGAGATGTCTCGGATCGCCGCGCACATGCTCGCGCTCGCCACGTTCGCGCTCGACATCAACGGCGACTTCACGGCGACGTTCATGTACGCCATCAACGACCGCGAGCGCGTGCAGAACCTCTTGGAGGACCTGACGGGCCAGCGGCTGATGTTCAACTACTTCCGGCTCGGCGGCGTCGTCTGGGACCTCCCGGAGCCGCGCGAGGAGTTCTTCTCGAAGACCCGGGACTTCCTCGACCAGCTCCCGGAGTCGATCGAGGAGTACCACAACCTCATCACCTCCAACGAGATCTTCCAGATGCGGACGATCGACACCGGCGTCCTCCCGCCGGAGGTCGCGAAGAACTACGGCGCGACCGGTCCCGTCGCCCGCGGCTCGGGCGTCGACTACGACCTGCGCCGCGACGACCCGTACGGCTACTACGACGAGCTCGACTGGGACGTGGTCACGGAGGACGGCTGCGACAACTTCAGCCGCCTGCTCGTCCGAATGCGCGAGGTCGAGGAGTCCGCGAAGATCATCGAGCAGTGCGTCGATCTGCTCGAGGACTGGCCCGAAGACGAGCGGAACATCCAGGCGAACGTGCCGCGCACGCTGCGCCCGGACGACGACACCGAGATCTACCGCGCCGTCGAGGGCGCGAAGGGCGAGCTCGGCATCTACATCCGCTCGGACGGCACGGACAAGCCGGCGCGGTTCAAGATCCGGTCGCCGTGCTTCTCGAACCTCCAGACGCTCCCGGAGATGGCGAACGGGGAGTACATCCCCGACGTCGTCGCCGCGCTCGGTAGCCTGGACATCGTTCTCGGGGAGGTGGACCGCTGATGGGGACGGCGCCCGCACAGCTGTTCCCCGAGTTCCTCGTCGACACGTTCGGCCTCCCGGGCGTGCTGGGCGAGGTCGTCGCCTCGCTGATCGGAGCGGCGGTCGTCGCCAACATCATCCTCGCGTTCTCCGGCGTCGCCGGACCGTGGGCGAAACGGAAGATCACGGCGGCGTTCACCGACCGGATCGCGGTCGACCGGATCGGCCCCTTCGGGCTGCTCATCATCCCGGCTTCGGCGGTCCAGCTGCTCGCGAAGGAGCTCATCATCCCCGAGGGAGTCGACCGCCCGACGTGGGACATCGCTCCGATCCTCCTGCCGGCGTCGGCGATGCTCGGCTTCTCCGTGATCCCGATGGGCCAGATCGGCCCGCTGAACATCCACCTCGCCGACCCCGAAGTCGGGTTGGCGCTGGTGTTCGCGTTCGCCTCCATCGCCTCCGTCTCGCTGGTGATGGCCGGCTACGCGTCGAACAACAAGTACTCGCTGCTCGGCGGGCTCCGCGCCGTCGCGCAGAACCTCGCGTACGAGATCCCGCTCATCGTCACCGCGATGTCGGTCGTGATCTTCGCGGGGACGCTCCAGATAAGCGGCGTCGTCGGGGCGCAGACGGAGACGCTCGCGACGGTCGCCGGGTTCGATATCCCGGCGTGGTTCGCGTTCGTGAACCCGTTCGCGTTCGTGCTGTTCCTCACGGCGAACTTAGCGGAGATCGGTCGGAACCCGTTCGACATCCCCGAGGCGCCGACGGAGATCGTCGGGGGGTACCAGACGGAGTACTCCTCGGCGTACTTCGTTCTGTTCTACCTCGGCGAGTTCGTCCATATCTTCCTCGGCGGCGCGATCCTGTCCGTCGTGTTCCTCGGTGGCGCGTCCGGTCCGGGCCCGGAGAGCATCAGCTTCATCTGGTTCGTGGTGAAGGTCTGGGGCTTCTTCCTGTTCACGCAGTGGGCCCGCGCGGCGATTCCCCGCGTCCGGATCGATCAGCTGATCGAGATCGGATGGAAGGGAATGCTGGTGCTGTCGTTCGCGAACCTGGTGCTCACGGCCGTAATCGTGGGGGTGATCGCGTAACATGATCGGACTCATGAAATCCATGGCGACGACGATGAAGCACGCGCTCGACGGGAAGACGTTCACCGTGGAGTACCCGGAGGAGGCGCCCGAAGTCAGCCCGCGCTTCCGCGGTGTCCACAAGTTCAGCCAGGAGCGGTGCATCTGGTGCCGGCAGTGCGAGAACGTCTGCCCGAACGACACGATCCAGATCGTGCAGGACGAGCAGCGCAACGGCGAGCAGTACAACCTCCACATCGGGCAGTGCATCTACTGCCGGCTGTGCGAGGAGGTCTGCCCCGTCGACGCCATCCTGCTGACGCAGAACTTCGAGTTCACCGCGGACACGAAGGACGACTTCGTGTTCAACAAAGAACAGCTCAAGAACGTCCCGTGGTACAAGGGAATCGACCCGCTTGAATCCCGGAACCCCGATCGCGGCGCGTGGATCGGGGAGGGAGACGGCGAGATCGACTACCAGTAACGGGTGCGTCTCGAAATCTTCAAAGGGACTCTCATAGGAGACACACACAATGGTTTATGCTACCATCGCGTTCGGGCTGTTCGCCGCGGTCACGCTGGCGTTCGGCCTCGGGGTCGTCCTGGCGCGCGACGTGTTCCACGCCGCGTTGCTTCTGGGCGGTGCCCTGACGAGCGTCGCGGTGCACTACGTGATGCTGCAGGCGGAGTTCATCGCCGCCATGCAGATCCTCGTCTACGTGGGCGGGGTCTTGATTCTCGTCACGTTCGCCGTGATGCTCACGCGATCGGACACGGAAACGGAGGTGAATAGCGCGTGAGTAACGACGACTCCCGGAGCCGCGGGCGTCTCGTGCCCGCAGTCGCGGTCGGACTCCTGTTCGCGGTACTGGCGCTGACGGTGCTGTCGGCGGACTTCGGCGAGGTCGCCGCGTTTCCGGCCGACGCGTCGATCGTCCACAACATCGGGTACGCCCTCTTCAACCTCGGCGAGTACGAGCTCGGCTCGGTTCCGGCCGAGGGGTTCCTCGCGGCGTTTCTGATCGCGGCGGTCGCGCTCGACGTGGCCGTCGACGGGGCGGTCTACCTGGCGAAACGCGAGGAGGACGGCTCCATCGTCGCCGCGGTGGGCGAGGCGCTCACCGACGGCGGGCGCGAGGGGGGTGAGCGGTAATGACCGCCGTCGCCTCTTCGATCCCGCCCGAGTGGTACCTGCTGCTCGCCGCCGCCGTGTTCTGTATCGGCCTGTTCGGCGTGCTCACCCGAAACGACGCGCTGTACTTCCTGATGAGCATCGAGCTCATGATGAACGCCGCGAACATCAACTTCGTCGCGTTCGCGCTGTACTACGGCGACCTCACGGGACAGGTGTTCGCGTTGTTCGTCATCGCGCTCGCGGCCGCGGAGGTCGCGATCGGGATCGGCATCATCCTCGTGTTGTACCGCAACTTCGGCGTCACCGACGTGACCGTTCCAACGGAGATGAGGTGGTAACATGATAGACGTGTTCTCATACGTTCCGGCGATCGTTCTCCTCCCGTTCTTCTCGTTCCTGATCGCTCTCGGTGTCGGGAGGTACCTCCCGAAGGGCGGCGCCTTCGGCGGCATCGCGGCGACGGCGGGGTCGTTCCTGCTCTCGCTGTGGGTGCTCGCGACGGTGGCGGGCGGGGAAGCGGCGAACCGCACGCTCTACACGTGGGCGAGCGCGGGCGGCATCGGACCGACGGACGTCGAGCTGTCCTTCGGGATCCTGATCGACCCGCTGTCGGCGCTCATGCTCGTCATCGTGACGCTCGTGGCGCTTCTAGTCCACGTGTTCTCGCTCGGCTACATGAACGACGAGGGCGAGACGGGCCTCCCCCGGTACTACGCCGGGCTCGGCCTGTTCACGGCCTCGATGCTCGGCTTCGTCGTCGCCGACAACCTGCTGATGGCGTTCATGTTCTTCGAGCTGGTCGGGCTCTGCTCGTACCTGCTCATCGGCTTCCACTTCCGAGAGCCCGGCCCGCCGTCGGCGGCGAAGAAGGCGTTCCTCGTCACGCGGTTCGGGGACTACTTCTTCCTGATCGGCGTCGTCGCCGTGATCGCGACGTTCGGCACCGCGCAGTTCGCGGGGAGCGAGTCGTTCCCCGCGCTCGCCGACGCCGCGCTCAACGGCTCCGGGTCGGTCGCGTGGACGCCCGGCGGCGTCGAACTGCAGACGTGGCTGACGGTCGTCGGCCTGCTCGTGCTGGGCGGCGTCGTCGGGAAGTCCGCGCAGTTCCCGCTGCACACGTGGCTCCCCGACGCGATGGAGGGCCCGACGCCCGTCTCCGCGCTCATCCACGCCGCGACGATGGTGGCGGCCGGCGTCTACCTCGTCGCGCGCATGTACGGGTTCTACGCGCTGACGCCGACGACGCTCGCGGTGATCGCCTTCATCGGCGGCTTCACCGCGCTGTTCGCGGCGACGATGGGACTCGTGAAGGACGAACTGAAGCAGGTGCTCGCGTACTCCACCATCTCGCAGTACGGCTACATGATGCTCGCGCTCGGCGCGGGCGGGTACGTGGCCGCGGTCTTCCACCTGACCACCCACGCCTTCTTCAAGGCGCTGCTGTTCCTCGGCGCCGGTGCGGTGATCATCGCGATGCACCACAACGAGGACATGTGGGACATGGGCGGGCTGAAATCGAAGATGCCCGTCACGTACTACACCTTCCTGGCCGGGTCGCTGGCGCTCGCGGGCATCTTCCCGTTCGCCGGCTTCTGGTCGAAAGACGAGATCCTCTACGAGGCGCTCGTCCACGGGCTCAACGACCCGCTGCTGCTCGGCGGTTACCTGATGGGCCTGCTCGCGGTGCCCGTCACCGCCTTCTACACCTTCCGGATGGTGTTCCTGACGTTCCACGGCGAGCCGCGGAGCGACACCGCACGCGACCCCGAGCCCGTTCGCTGGAACGTGAAGGGGCCGCTGACCGTGCTGGGCGCGCTCGCGGTCGTCACCGGCTTCATCAACATGGTGCCGGTCCAGAAGGTCCTCGGACTGGAAGGGATCGACCTGCTTCACCTCTGGCTCGACAACCACTGGGGCGGAATCGAGGGGCTCTCCTCGCACCACTACGGCGACATCGGGCCGTACAGTAGCGGGTACCTCGTCGGCGGCGAGGTCGGCACCGTCCTCGTCGGCGCGGTCGTCTCGCTCGGCCTGGCGCTGGCCGGCCTCGCGGTCGCCTGGCGGCTCTACAACGTTCCGTCGCCGACGGAGCACACGGCGAAGCTCGGCGGGATCAAAGACGTGCTGTACAACAACTACTACTTGGACGAACTGCAGGTATGGCTCGCGTATCGCACGGAGGACGTCGCCGGCGGCGCTAACACCTTCGATCAGGGAATCATCGACGGCGTCGTCAACGGCGTCTCGTCGGTGAGTCTCTTCGGCGGCGGTCGGGTCCGCCGGCTCCAGAGCGGCGTGGTCTCGCAGTACGCCACGCTGCTCACGCTGGGGCTCGTCGCGCTGCTTCTCGCGCTCGGCGTGACCGGGGGGTGGTTCCTGTGATGATCGAAGCCCTCATCGGGTTCACGTTCGCGGCCGCGCTCCTCGTGCTGCTCGCCCCGAACGCCTGGGCGGGCCGGCTGGCGTTCGCGCTCAGCCTGCTTCCGTTCGCCGGATCGCTGTACCTCTGGTCCGGGTTCGAGAGCGCCGGCAACGCCCTCACGGGCGGCGAGATCGCGTACGCGACCCAGATCGAGTGGCTGGAGGTCGGCGGCCGGACCGTGTCGTGGTTCGTCGGCGTCGACGGGATCAGCCTCCCGCTCGTCGTGCTCACGACGTTCCTCGTCCCGCTCGCGATCGTGAGCGCGTGGACGCCGATCGACGACCGACAGAGCCAGTTCTACGGGCTCATGCTGTTCATGGAGGCGAACCTGCTCGGCGTGTTCACCGCGCTCGACTTCTTCCTCTGGTTCGTCTTCTGGGAGGCCGTCCTGGTGCCGATGTACTTCCTCATCGGCATCTGGGGCGGACCCCGCCGGAAGTACGCCGCGATCAAGTTCTTCGTCTACACGAACGCGGCCTCGCTGCTGATGTTCATCGGATTCATGTCGCTGACGTTCGCGCTCGGCGACTCCGCGAGCTCGTTCGCGCTGCCGGAGATCACGGGAGCGATCGCCGACGGCGGCCTCGGGTCGTGGTTCGGTATCGCTCCCGGGACGATCGCGATGGGCGCGTTCCTCGCGATGTTCCTCGGGTTCGCGGTGAAGGTACCGATCGTTCCGTTCCACACGTGGCTCCCGGACGCCCACGTGGAGGCGCCGACGCCGGTGTCGGTGCTCCTGGCGGGCGTGCTCCTGAAGATGGGGACGTACGCGCTGCTCCGGTTCAACTTCACGATGCTTCCGGACCAGGCGTCCGCGCTCGCGATCCCGATCGCGGCCATCGCGGTCATCAGCGTCATCTACGGCGCGATGTTGGCGCTGGCCCAGAAGGACCTCAAGCGGATCGTCGCGTACTCCTCCGTCTCGTCGATGGGGTACGTCATTCTCGGACTGATCGCCTTCACCGAGTACGGCGTCGGCGGCGCGACCTTCCAGATGGTCGCGCACGGCCTCATCTCGGGGCTGATGTTCATGGCGGTCGGCGTCATCTACAACGCGACGCACACGCGGATGGTCGGCGACATGTCCGGCATGGCCGACCGGATGCCCGTCGCGGTGGGCATCCTCGTCGCCGGCGCGTTCGGGTACATGGGGCTCCCGTTGATGGCCGGCTTCGCCGGTGAGTTCTTCATCTTCGTGGGCTCCTTTGCCGCCCCGGCGCTGCCGTACGCGCCGATATTCACGGCGCTCGCGATGTTCGGTATCGTCATCGTCGCCGGCTACCTGCTGTCGGCGATGCAGAGCACGCTGTTCGGGCCCTATGAGCTCGAAACCGACTACGAGGTCGGTCCCGCGCCGTTCCACGACGTCGCCCCGCTCGCGGTGCTTCTGGTGGCGATCATCGTGCTCGGCGTGGCGCCCGACATCTTCTTCGAGATGATCCGTGACGCCGCCGTTCCCGTGGTCGAGGGGGTGACTCTCAATGGTTAACACGCTACCGCAGATAGCGGCGCTGTTGCCCGTCTTCCTGCTCGCGTTCACCGGGCTCGCGCTGCTTTTAGTCGACACGATCAGTCCCGACGCGCGGTCGAACACCTCGATGGCCGTCGTCGGCGCGCTCGGGTCGCTCGCCGCGCTCGCGGCGAGCGTCTGGTTGGTCGTTTCCGGCACCGGGAGCGGCGACACCGGCGGCGCGATCACCCTGTTCGCCGAGGCGATCAAGGTGGACACATTGGCATTGTTCTTCACCGCCATCTTCGCGTCCGTGACGGCGCTGGTCGTGGTCGCGGCCCACGACTACTTCCACGATCACAAGAGTCCGGCGGCGTTCTACTCGCTGACGCTGTTCGCGGCGACCGGGATGGGGCTGCTCGCGGCCGCGAACTCCCTCGCGGTCGTCTTCGTCGCCCTCGAGATGGTGTCGCTGCCGTCGTACGTCTTGGTGGCGTACCTCAAGCGCGACCGGGGGAGCGTCGAGGCGGGGATGAAGTACTTCCTCGTCGGCGCGCTCTCCTCGGCGATCTTCCTGTTCGGGATCTCGCTGGTGTACGCGGCGACCGGGTCGCTTCTGTTCGGCGGCGTCGCCGAGGGGATCGGCTCGCTCGACGGTCTCGCCGGCGTCGCCGGTCTCGGGATCGTGATGATCATCGGTGGTGTCGCGTACAAGACCGCCTCCGTCCCGTTCCACTTCTGGGCGCCGGAGGCGTACGAGGGCGCGCCCGCGCCCGTGAGCGCGTTCCTCTCGTCCGCCTCGAAGGCGGCCGGCTTCGTGGTCGCGTTCCGCCTCTTCACCGAGGCGTTCCCGGTGGGGGCGTCGCTCGCCGCCGGCATCGACTGGGTGCTGGCGTTCGGAATCTTGGCGGCCGTGACGATGACGCTCGGTAACTTCGCGGCGGCGGTTCAGGAGGAGGTCAAGCGGATGCTCGCGTACTCCTCCATCGGGCACGCGGGCTACGTGCTCATCGGCGTCGCGGCGCTGTCGCAGGACGGCGGCGCGAACGGCGCCGTGATGGGCGCCGCGATGGCGCACCTGCTCGTCTACGGGTTCATGAACACCGGCGCGTTCCTCTTCGTCGCGATGGCGGAGCGGTGGGGCGTCGGCCGGACCTTCGAGGACTACGCCGGGCTCGCGCGGCGCGCGCCCGTCGCCTCGACGGCGATGGCCGTGTTCATGTTCTCGCTCGCCGGGCTCCCGCCCTTCGCCGGGTTCTTCTCGAAGTACTTCCTGTTCATGGGCGCCATCGACAACGGCTTCCTGTGGCTGGCGGCGTTCGGCGCCGTCAACAGCGTCGTCTCGCTGTACTACTACAGCAGAGTCGTGAAGGCGCTGTTCATCGACGACCCCGCGTCGTCGAGCTCGCTGGACGCGATCGACGTGCGGCCGACCGGGCTGTACGCCGCGGTCGTGTTCGCGGCTGTCGCGACCGTGCTGCTCTTGCCCGGCTTCGGACCGGTCATCGAGACCGCCGAGGCCGCGGCGTCGGCGCTGTTCTAGCGCTCCGACGCGCCCTCGCGGCGCTTCGGGCCCGCTTTCACTACCCGGCTCTCCTTCCGGTATCCGCAGGTATTAGCGCGTCCGCCGCTTCCGTCGAACCGTGAGCAGAACCCGGACTTACCGCTGCCTGAACTGCCTCGAACACACGGTGACTCGCGAGTTCGACACCTCTCACCTGTCGGTGACGTGTCCGAACTGCGAGTCGTTCGAGCGGTTCGTCAACGAGGCGGTGTACGAGCAGTTCCGGGCGTTCGAGGGGTCGCCGCCGGCGGAACTCGACTGGGACCGGCTCGACCGGACCGAGAAGCTCGTCGTCGCGGAGCGGCTCGCCCGCTCGACGAAGACGATCGAGGACTTCACCGTCGTCGAAGGAGAGGCGACGGCCGAGGAAGGAGAGGCGACGGCCGGGGACTGAGTCAGCGCGCGTACAGCTTCCCGCCGACGAGCGCAGCGAGGTCGTCGTCGCTCGGCGTCACCGCGACGTAGGGACGCTCGACGGGGCCGAACACGTCGACGACGCGCCCGACCGTCGCGAGCGACTCGTCGACCACGGACGAGCCGATCCGCGGCGGCTCCGCGCCCGCCTCGGCGCGCGCGATGGCGAGCCCGCCGGCGGTCCGGACGACGGTGCCGACGCGGCGCATCGTCACTCCCGGATGACCCCGAGGTAGGCGGCGATCGCCTGCACGAGGTCGTTTTTCGCGGTGTCTTCGGTGCCTCGGACGACCACCGCGCCTCGCGGTTCGAACTCCCGGGAGTAGGTTTTCTCGCGTTCGATCACCGCGTCGTAGCCGACCTGTTGGACGGCCTTCGCGATCTCGTCGACGGTGGGCTCTTCGATCGCGAGGTCCATCGGGACGCGGCGCCCCTCCGACCGCGATCGGTCGGCGTCGAAGTACGCGGGATAGACGACGTTCTCGACCATATACCGGAGAGGCGAGCGCGCGGCGTAAGGTCGTTTCGGACCCCGGCGCGCTCACGACGTCTTGAACTCGAACCGGGCGCCCCCGGAGTCGCCGGCGAGCGCGCGCACCTCCCAGCCGTGCGCGTCGGCGATCCGCTCCGTGATCGCGAGCCCGAGGCCCGTCCCGTTCTCCTCGGTCGTGAACCCGCTCTCGAACACGCGGTCGCGCTCGCCTTCGGGAAGCCCGCGACCGTCGTCCTCGACGAAGAAGCCGTTTCCAGACTCCCCGTCGCCGCCGCGGAACGCCGCCTTCCCAACGCGCACCGTAAGCGGGCCGTCGCTGGCACCGCCGTCTCTGGAACGACCGTGTTCCACACTGTTCCGGAACACGTTCTCCAAGAGCTCTCGCGTCCGAGTCGCGTTCGCGTCGATCGTCACGTCACCGTCGACGACGAGCTCGACGTCGCCGGTGTCGACGCTCCCCCACGCGTCCCTCGCGATCGCCTCGATCGAGACGGAGCTCGTCTCGCCGACCGACTCCCCCTGTCGGGCCAGCGAGAGCAGGTCGCCGACGAGCTCGTCCATGCGGTCCAGCGCCTCGGCCGCCGTTTCGAGGTGGTCCGGCTCACCGGTCTCGGCCGCGAGGTCGACGTACCCTTCCGCGACGGAGAGCGGGTTCCGAAGGTCGTGCGAGACGATGCTCGCGAACTCGTCGAGCCGCTCGTTCTGGCGTTCCAACGCCGCCTCGCGCTCGCGCCGGTCCGTCACGTCCGTGTAGATAGCGTACCCCGAGACGTTCTCGGCGTCGAGCCGGATCGGCACGACGTGGAGGATGAAGTGTCTGGGGCCGTCCGCGGTCTCGCGGGTCACCTCTCGCCTGACGTTTTCGCCGCGCTGGAGACGTTCGTTGAGCTCCGTGGCCTCGGACTCGGCATCGTCGGTGGGGGGAACGATGAAGTCGTCGACGGACTCGCCGACCACGCGCTCGGCGTCGTAGCCGAACGTCTCCTCGAACGCGTCGTTGACCCGGTGAACGATCGGCTCGCCGTCGACGTAGTCGTAGGCGATCGCCGGGTCGGGGACGTTCGAGAACAGCGCGAGCAGGTGATCGCGTTCCGTCCGGAGCGCCTCGTCGGTGCGGATCCGGTCGAGCGTCTCCTCGACGTGGGACGCGAGCAGCTCCGCCAGCCGCCGGTCGTCCGCGTCGAACCCCTCCTCGTCGGTCGCCAGCTGAAGGACCGTGTCGTCGCCGACCGGGAGCGAGAGGAGGGTCCGGTAGGGGACCGCCTCCGCCGCCCGGGACTCGACCACCGGCTCGCCGGTCTCGACGGCGGTCCCGACGGAGCCCCGACCGACGCGGACGCGGTCGCAGTCCCCGACCGAGACGTCCGACGAGGTCGCGATCGGTTCGACCCACTCCCCGTCGCGGACGCCGACGACGCAGTGATATCGCGGGAACACCTCGTCGGCGACGGCGATCGCGGTTCGGTGGGCCGCCTCGACGGATCTGACCGACGCGAGCCGGGTCACCTCCGCGTTGAGCTGCTCGATCCGCGACGGCGTACGCGCCGGGTCGTCCCGGTCGAGTCCCGGCTCCGCGCGGGACGCGAGCCAGCGGAGCGTCGCGTCGAGGTCCGCAGGCGCGGTCGCGATCGCGTCGACGAGGGGATCGGTCGCGACCGGTGAGGCAGGGTCGTCGATGAGTGCGACCACGCGGCAGAACCGGTCGCGCTCGCGGACCGCGTCGAGCCCCGCGGCGTCGAGGACGACGGCCACGTCCGCCGCCGCGAGGTCTTCGTCGCCGGGCCTCGGAGGGGCGGCGTCGCCGACGGTCGCAGAGGAGGCGTCGAACCCGATCAGCGCGTCGGCCACGTCGACCGCCTCCTCCGCGTCTCCGGCGAGGACGAGAACGGACGCCCGCCCTCTCGGCTCGGTGTTCACGATGCCGATAGACACAACTGGAGCGCGGATAAATTTTCCTCTCGTCGTCGGTTTTTCTGAGGTAGGGACCGACATGTCGGAAGCGAGAGGCGCGTTCTCTCCCCGAACGCGGCCGAAGCGGTCGCGAGACACCCCGGAACCCTTTTGGAGGAACACGGGTCACGTTCCAGTAATGAGCGATCTCGAAGCGGAGTACCGCCTCGACTACTTCGAGGAGGAAGGGTTCGAGCGGAAGGAGTGCCCCTCCTGTGGCGCGCACTTCTGGACGCGCGACCCCGACCGCGAACTGTGCGGCGAGCCCCCCTGCGAGGACTACAGCTTCATCGACGATCCGGGCTTCCCGGAGGCCCACTCCCTCTCGGAGATGCGGGAGGCGTTCCTCTCCTTCTTCGAGGAGCACGGCCACGAGCGGATCGACCCGTACCCGGTCGCCGCGAACCGCTGGCGCGACGACGTGCTCCTGACGCAGGCGTCGATCTACGACTTCCAGCCGCTCGTCACGTCGGGCCAGACCCCGCCGCCGGCGAACCCCCTCACCATCTCGCAACCCTGCATCCGGATGCAGGACATCGACAACGTCGGCAAGACGGGCCGGCACACGATGGCCTTCGAGATGATGGCCCACCACGCGTTCAACACGCGCGAGGAGGTCGACGAGGGCGAGTACGCCTACCACGGCGAGGTGTACTGGAAAGACGAGACGGTCGAGTACTGCGACGAGCTGTTCGAGAGTCTGGGCGCGGATCTGGAGGAGATCACCTACATCGAGGACCCGTGGGTCGGCGGCGGAAACGCCGGTCCCGCGATCGAGGTCATCTACAAGGGCGCCGAGCTGGCGACGCTCGTCTTCATGTGTATGGAGCGGGACCCCGACGGCGACTACGAGATGAAGGACGGGCACACGTACTCGTTCATGGACACGTACATCGTCGACACCGGGTACGGGCTCGAGCGGTGGACGTGGATGAGTCAGGGGACCGCGACGGTGTACGAGGCGGTCTACCCCGACGCGATCGACTTCCTGAAGGAGAACGCGGGGATCGAACGCACGGAGGAGGAACGGGAACTGGTCCACCGCGCCGCGAAGCTCTCCGGTCGGCTCGACATCGACGACGTCGACGACGTGGAGGACGCCCGCGGCGAGATCGCAGACCGGCTCGACGTCGACGTCGACCGGCTCCGCGAGCTCGTCGAACCGCTCGAATCGATCTACGCGATCGCCGACCACTCGCGGACGCTCGCGTACATGTTCGGCGACGGGATCGTCCCCTCGAACGTCGGGACCGGCTACCTCGCCCGGATGGTGCTGCGGCGCACGAAGCGGCTCGTCGACGAGGTCGGCGTCGACGCCCCGCTCGACGAGTTAGTCGACATGCAGGCCGAGCGGCTCGGCTACGAGAACCGCGACACGATCCGCGAGATCGTCCGCACCGAGGAGCGGAAGTACCGCAAGACGCTCGAGCGCGGCTCCCGGAAGGTGGAGTCGCTCGCGGACGAGTACGCCGGCACGGGCGAGCCGATCCCCACGGAGGCGCTCTTGGAGCTGTACGACTCCCACGGCATCCAGCCCGACATGGTCGCCGACATCGCCGCCGAGCGCGGCGCGACCGTCGACGTGCCCGACGACTTCTACGCGCTCGTCGCCGACCGCCACGAGGAGGAGGACGGCGAGGACGCGGGGGAGGACCGCGACGACCGCTTCGGCGACCTCCCCGAGACGGAGAAGCTGTTCTACGACGACCAGGGCCGCACCGAGTTCGAGGCGGTCGTCCTCGACGTGTTCGAGCGCGACGAGGGGTACGACGTGGTCTTGGACCAGACGATGTTCTACCCGGAGGGCGGCGGCCAGCCGGCCGACAGGGGCCAGCTCACGGCCGGCGAGACGACCGTCGACGTGGTCGACGTCCAGGAGCGCGACGGCGTCGTGCTCCACCGCACCGACGCCGACCCGGGCAAGGGGGAGTTCGTCAAGGGCCAGGTCGACGGCGACCGCCGCGACCGGCTCCGCGCGCACCACACGGCGACCCACCTGATCGGCCACGCGGCCCGCGAGGTGCTCGGCGATCACGTCCGGCAGGCGGGCGCCCAGAAGGGGATCGACTCTTCCCGCCTCGACGTGCGCCACTTCGAGCGGATCACCCGCGAGCAGGTCAAAGAGATCGAACGCGTCGCCAACGAGCTCGTCCGCGACGACGTGCCGGTCAAACAGGAGTGGCCCGACCGCAACGAGGCGGAGGCCGAGCACGGCTTCGACCTCTACCAGGGGGGCGTCCCGCCGGGAACGAACGTCCGTCTGATCCACGTCGGCGACGCCGACGTGCAGGCCTGCGCCGGCACCCACGCCGAGCGCACCGGCGAGATCGGCGCGGTGAAGGTGCTGAAGACGGAGCCGGTCCAGGACGGCGTCGAGCGGATCGTGTTCGCCGCGGGCGGCGCGGCGATCGAGGCGACCCAGCGCACGGAGGACGCGCTGTACGACGCCGCCGACGCGCTCGACGTCGACCCGCTCGACGTGCCCGAGACGGCCGAGCGGTTCTTCGACGAGTGGAAGGCGCGGGGCAAGGAGATCGAGTCGCTCAAAGAGGAGCTGGCGGCGGCTCGCGCCTCCGGCGGCGCCGACGCCGAGGAGGTCGACGTCGGCGGCGTCACCGCGGTGATCCAACGGCTCGACGGCGACGCCGACGAGCTGCGCGCGACCGCCAACGCCCACGTCGACGACGGGAAGGTCGCGGTCGTCGGCAGCGGGGCGGGCGGCTCCGCGAGCTTCGTGGTCGGCGTCCCCGACGGCGTCGACGTGAACGCCGGGCAGGTGGTCTCGGAGCTCGCCGGCCGCGTCGGCGGCGGCGGCGGCGGTCCGCCGGACTTCGCGCAGGGCGGCGGCCCGGACGGGGACGCGCTCGACGACGCCCTGGCGGCGGCGCCGGACGTGCTCCGCAGCCTCCAGGAGGCCTGACGACTGCCCCCCGAGTCCGCTATGCCACGCGCGAACAACGCCGGCGTCGAGGTCCGGTACGAGGTGGACGCTCCGGACGCCGGCGACCCCGACGAGGCGGTCGTGTTCTGCGGCGACGTGGGGCTGGGCGCGTGGCAGTTCGGCTGGCAACACGCCGCGCTCGCGGGCCCGCACACGGTGATCACGCCCGAGACGCGCGGCGTCGGTCGATCAGACGCGCCGCCGGGACCGTACACGGTCGAGGAGCTCGCGAGCGACGTGGACGCGGTGTGTTCCGCGGAGGGAATCAGGAACGCCCATCTCGTCGGGTACGGGCTCGGCGGGATGGTCGCACTCGCGTACGCGCTCGCGTCGTCGCGCCCGGCGAGCCTCTCGGTCGTCGGGACGCCGCCCGCGGGCGACGCCTACAACCCCGACGGGGTGTGGGCCGACCCGTCGACGCCGGCGGCCGTGAAGGGGTCGCTGAACGGGCTGCTCTCGGAGTCGTTCCGGGAGACGCATCCCGACGTGTGCTCGCGGATCGTCGAGTGGCGGCTCGGCGAGGACGCCGACCGCGAGACGTTCGAGGCCCACCGCGCCGCGGTCGAGGGGTTCGACGTCTCGGACCGGCTGTACGAGCTCACGACGCCGACCCTCGTCGTCCACGGCACGGAGGACGCCGCGTGCCCGAAGACGGCGGCGGAGGGGCTCGCGAAGGGGCTCCCGCGCGGAGAGCTCCGCTCGGTCGCGGGCGCGCGCCACCTCGTCGGCGTGGAGGCGTCCGCCGCGGTCAACGACGCGCTCGTCGGCTGGCTCGCGGAACACGCCGCGGACCCCTTCTCGGAGTGAGCGGGGCCCGGGTCGGGGAGCCGCCGCTCGCTAACGCCGGTAGCGCTTCCCGACGTCGCAACCGTTTTGCCTCGCCGCGTCTCAGGGTGTCCAATGACACGGCTTCGGTTCGCGCTGCTGAACGCCGCCCACGAGGGCGCGAACACCCGCCGGAACTTCCGGCGGGAGCTCGACGCCGACCTCGTCGAGTTCTCGGCCAGCGAGGGCCACCTCCCCGACCACACCGAGTTCGACGGGGTCGTGGTCACCGGATCGCGCTCGTCGGTCTACTGGGACGAGGCGTGGATCCCGCCGCTCGTCGACTACGTCCGCGAGGCCGCGGCGGCCGGCCTCCCGGTGCTCGGCGTCTGTTACGGTCACCAAGTGCTCGCGGAGGCGCTGGGCGGGCGCGTCGCCGGGATGGACGAGTTCGAGATCGGATACAACGAGGTGCGCCGCCGCGGCGACGACGAGCTGTTCGCGGGGATCGACGAGGAGTTCACCGTCTTCACGACCCACGGCGACGCCGTCGTGGAGCTCCCGCCGGGCGCGACCCTGCTCGCCGAGAACGACCACGGGGTCCACGCGTTCCGGGACGGCCACTGCTGGGGCGTCCAGTTCCACCCCGAGTACGACCTCGAGTCGGCGCGTGACGTCACGGAGGGGAAACGCGAGCGCCTCGGCGACGCCCGCGTCGACGCGGTGCTGGCCGAGATCACGCCCGACGCCTACGAGGCTGCTTGCGAGGTGAAGCCCCTGTTCAACAACTTCGTCGCGTACGCCCGCCGGCTGAAGGCCGACCGGGGAGCGGTCGCGGCGGCCGACGACTGATCGGTCGCCCGTCGCGGCGCGGCGAGCGATCGTCTCGCCCCGCGCCGCCGTGTCGTCGCCGACAGCTACTTCTCTCGCGAGCGTCTCTCACTACGCAATGATCGTTCGACGAGCGAGGGTGCTTCTGGATCGGGTCCGATCCGAGCTCCACCGTTCGTTCACCGACGAGTTCACGTCCCACGAAACGGCCGGAAGCTTCTCGCTCGGCGTGTTCATCACGATGCTTCCGACCCTCGGGACGGGGCTACTCGCCTTCGTCGTGCTCGCGTGGGCGATCGACCGGATCAATAAGGTCGCGATGTTCGCGTCCGTGATCGTGTTCAACCCCGTGGTGAAGTGGGGCGTGTACGGCACCAGCTTCACGCTCGGGACGGTGATCCTCGGTCCCGTCCCCGGCGTGTCGCCCTCGTCGGTGTCGCTGTCGGCGGGGCCGGCCATCGTGACGCGGCTCGTCGTCGGCAACCTGATCCTCGCGGTCGCCGCCGCCGGGGCGAGCTACGTCGTCTCTCACCGGATCGTCGCGGCGTACGAGCGCCGAGAGGTCGGCGTCGTCGACGCGGTGACGGGCGCCGTCGGCGCCGATGGGGACGGGGCGGGCGATTCCGACGACCCCGACCGATCCGAGACCGCCGAGACCGCCGGGACCGCGGGCGGCGCGAGCGATCCGAAGGCCGCCGACTCCCCCGAGTGACTACCCCACGGGTCGAACCCGCACGGGTCGAACACCCTTATACGGTTCCCGCCCGGACTCAGGGTATGAACGTAGTACCGGACACCAGTGCGGTCGTGGACGGCCGCGTGTCCGAACGCGTCGAGGACGGGACCTACGCGGCGGCGACGGTGCTCGTCCCGGAGGCCGTCGTCGGCGAACTGGAGTCGCAGGCCAACGACGGGCTCGAATCGGGGTGGGACGGGCTGAGCGAGCTCAAGCGGCTCGCCGACCTCGCCGACGAGGGGACGATCGAGCTTGAGTACGTCGGCGAACGCGCCGACGGCGACGCCCGATCGCACGCCCACGAGGGCGACGTGGACGCGCTGATCCGCGACATCGCCGCCGACCGCGACGCCACGCTCCTCTCCAGCGATATCGTGCAGGCCGAGGTCGCCCGCGCGAAGGGGATCGGCGTCGAGTACGTCGAGCCGGTCGCCCGCGGCGTCGTCGACGAGCTGCCGATCCAGCACTTTTTCACCGACGAGACGATGTCGGTCCACCTCAAGACGGGGACGAAACCGAAGGCGAAGCGCGGCGCCCTCGGCGAGATGCGGTACGAGGTCATCGACGAGACGGAGACGAGCGAAGAGCAGATGCGCGAGTGGGCCACCGGCATCGTCGACCTGGCGCGGCAGTCCAACGAGGGGTTCATCGAGCTCTCCGACGACGGGATGGACATCGTCCAGTTCCGCAACTACCGGATCGCGGTCGCGCGCCCGCCGTTCGCGGACGGGATCGAGATCACGGCCGTCAGACCGATCGCGAAGACGACGCTCGACGACTACGAGTTCGCCGACGAGCTCCGCGAGCGGTTCAAAGAGCGGAAGCGCGGCGTGCTCATCTCCGGGTCGCCGGGCGCCGGGAAGTCGACGTTCGCGCAGGCGGTCGCGGAGTTCCTTTCGGACAGCGACTACGCGGTCAAGACGATGGAGAAGCCGCGCGACCTGCAGGTCGGACCGGAGATCACCCAGTACGGCGCGCTCGGCGGCGAGATGGAGAACACGGCCGACTCCCTCCTCTTAGTCCGCCCCGACTACACCATCTACGACGAGGTCCGGAAGACGAACGACTTCGAGGTGTTCTCGGACATGCGGATGGCCGGCGTCGGGATGGTCGGCGTCGTCCACGCGTCGCGCGCCATCGACGCGCTCCAGCGGCTCGTCGGCCGGGTCGAGCTCGGGATGATCCCCCAGATCGTCGACACCGTCGTCTACATCGAGGCCGGCGAGGTCCACACCGTCTACGACGTGACCACCGAGGTGAAGGTGCCCGCGGGGCTCACCGCCGAGGACCTCGCGCGCCCGGTGATCCAGGTGTCGAACTTCGAGACGGGCCGGCCGGAGTACGAGATCTACACGTTCAACCGGCAGGTCGTCACGGTCCCGCTCAACGAGGACGGCGGCGAGGCCGAGAGCGAGACGGGCGTCGGCCGGATCGCCAAACAGGAGATCGAACGCGAGATCAAGTCGGTCGCGCACGGCCACGTCGACGTCGAGCTCACGGGGAACGACGGGGCTGTCGTGTACGTCTCCGAGGGCGACATCGGCACGGTCATCGGCAAGGGCGGCGGTCGGATCAGCGACATCGAGAACCGACTCGGGATCGAGATCGACGTCCGCACCCACGACGAGAAGCCGGGCGGTCGCGGGGGCGGCTCCGGCGGCGGTCGCGGCGCGAACGGGCAAGACGACGGTCGCGGCGGACAGGTCGGCGAGGAACGCGGCATCGTCGTGACTCCGGAGATCACCTCTCGGCACGTCGTCATCGACGTCGACGCCGGGGTGGGCGAGACGGTGGAGGTGCGCGCGGACGGCGAGTACCTGTTCACCGCCACCGTCGGCCGCGGGGGCGAGGTGCAGGTGTCCCGCGGCTCCGCGATCGCCGAGGAGCTGGAGGACGCGATCGACCGGAAGCGCACCGTGACGGTCGTGCCGGCCCGCTGATCCGGTCGGCTACCGATCGGCGCTCCGAGTCGTCTATCGTCGCACCGGATCGCTGATCGTCGGGCTTCCCCGCCCGTCTCGGACGGGATCGCGAGAGTTCGTCAACGAGTCCCGCGAAAACCGGTCGACTGCGACGCCGTCGTCCGACGCTGACCGATTCGACGATCGTCGTGTGGATTCCTCCTGAAAGATAACGCTTTTTTGGTGGTGGTCGGAAGTTCAGGGCATGTCAGACGAGTTAAAGCGCGGGCTCGAAGGCGTCCTCGTCGCGGAGTCGGATCTGAGCTACGTCGACGGCGAGGTCGGCAAGCTCGTGTACCGTGGGTACGACATCGAGGACCTCGCGCGCGGCGCGAGCTACGAAGAGGTGTTGTACCTCCTGTGGCACGGCTCGCTGCCGACCCGCGACGAGCTCGACGACTTCGCCGCGGAGCTGGCCGCCGAGCGCGCCGTCGACGACGACGTGCTCGACGCCGTTCGGACGCTCGCCGACGCGGGCGAGCGCCCGATGGCCGCGCTGCGGACCGCGGTCTCGATGCTGTCCGCGTACGAGCCCGAGGGGGACGCGGACCCCGCGGACCTCGACGCGACGCTCCGGAAGGGCCGCCGGATAACGGCGAAGATCCCGACGGTCCTCGCGGCCTTCGAGCGCGCCCGACAGGGCGAAGAGCCGGTCGCGCCCGACCCGGACCTGTCGCACGCCGCGAACTTCCTCTACATGCTCACCGGGACCGAGCCGGACGACGTGAGCGCCGAGACGTTCGACATGGCGCTGACGCTCCACGCCGACCACGGGTTCAACGCCTCGACGTTCACGTCGATCGTGATCGGCTCGACGATGGCGGACGTGTACTCCGGCGTCACCGGCGGGATCGGCGCTCTCTCCGGTCCCCTCCACGGCGGCGCGAACCAGGACGTGATGGAGGTGCTCCAGGAGGTCGACGCCTCCGACAAGGACCCCGTGCAGTGGGTGAAAGACGCCCGCGAGGAGGGGCGCCGCATCCCCGGCTTCGGCCACCGCGTCTACAAGGTGAAAGACCCCCGCGCGAACATCCTCGAGGAGAAGCTCCGCGACCTCTCGGAGTCGTCCGGCGACACGAAGTGGCTCGACTACACCACCGCGATCGAGGAGTACCTCACCGACCAGGGACTGCTCGAGAAGGGGATCGCCCCGAACGTCGACTTCTACTCCGGCTCCGTCTACGACTCGCTGGGCATCCCGGTCGACATGTACACCCCCATCTTCGCGATGAGCCGCGCCGGCGGCTGGATCGCCCACATCGTCCAGTACCAGGAGGACAACCGCCTCATCCGCCCGCGGGCGCGATACACCGGTCCCAAGGACTCGGAGTTCGTCCCGATCGACGAGCGGTGAGGCGGCGACAGCGGTCCGGAAACGCGGTCTGACGTCGGCTCCCTTTTACCGCGCGTCCGTCGCGTCTACAGCGTGTAGTCGTGCTCGCCGGTCTCCGACTCCAGGAACGCCGTCAGCAGGTCGATCGTCGCGGCCACGTCGTCGCCGTCGGCGGTCTCGGTGACGGTGTGGAGGTACCGCGTCGGGATCGAGATCGCGCCGACGGGCTTCGCGCCCGCGGTGTTCTGGAACCCGGCGGTGTCGGTGCCGCCCGCGGGCAACACCTCGTGCTGGTGGTCGATCCCCGCCTCCTCGGCGACCGCGGTGAGCCGCCGGTGGACCTTCGGGCTGGTGATCACGGAGGAGTCCTTCAGCTTGACCGCGGTCCCCTCGCCGAGCTCCGTCACCGCGTCGGCCGCGTCGCCGATCTGGGGCACGTCGTTCGCGACGGTCACGTCTAAGGCGATCGCGAGGTCGGGGTCGATGTCGACGCCGAGCGCGGTCGCGCCGCGGAGCCCGACCTCCTCTTGGACCGTCGCCGCGAAGTGGACCGTCACGTCGGGGTCGTCGATCCGCTTCGCGGCCTCGAGCGTCGCGAACAGGCAGATCCGGTCGTCGAGCGCCTTCCCCGTGATCCGGTCGCCCATGCGGGTCGTCGTCTGGTCGAGGGTGACCAGGTCGCCGACGCCGACAAGCTCCTCGACCGTCTCGGCGTCGCGGCCCACGTCGATGTACACGTCGGAGACCGCGTCCTCTTTCTCCTTCTGCTCGTCCGTGAGGGTGTGGGGCGGGACGGAGCCGATGACGCCGGTGAGGTCCTCCTCACCGTGGACGGTGACGCGCTGGGCGCGCAGCACGCGGGCGTCGAACCCGCCGAGCGGATCGACTTGGACGAACCCCTCGTCGGTAACGTGACGGACCATGAAGCCGATCTCGTCCATGTGGGCCGCGACGGCGACCGAGTAGTCCGAGTCGCCCTCGATCGTGGCGACGACGTTGCCCATCGCGTCGGTGCGGACGCGGTCGGCGCGGTCGGCGAACTCGCGGCGGACGATCTCGCGGACCTCGTCCTCGTACCCCGGGACGCCCCGGGCCTCGGTCAACTCGCACAGCAGGTCGTAATCGAACTCGAACGACATGGCTCCCCCTCGCGACCCAACCGACAAAGTTCCGCAGGATCCGGAATTCGCCCCCGGTTTCCCGGTCCGACTCGGGTCGTCCCGTTCGCCCTCGTCCCGTTCGTCGTACAAGAACCCTCAACGAGTTTAGCGTTGTTCCGCAACGCTTTTGCGGTCGCTCTCGGGAAATACGTGCATGACAGACGTGAAAGCGGAACTCCGCGAACAGTTCTTAGAGGCCTTCGGCGGCGCCGACTTCCCCGTCGAGAACCAGATGGACCTGGTCCCCGCGCTCCCGGACGGGCCGGCCACGAAGTTCGAGGCCGGCGACGTGAGCTTCACCGCGATGGAGATGGCCGCGAAGCTCGGCAGCGAGCAGGAGTTCCCCTACGACACCCCCGAGGAGCTCGTCGACGACATCATCGACGGGCTCGAAGCGAAGGGGATGATCTGACGCTCGGACGCGACTCTCCCTTCTCGAATCCGCCGTCGAACCCGCCGAGGGGTTGATACGCGCGGAGCCGTAACTGCGGGCGTGGTCGCCGAGCTCGTCCGTCTCCTGCCGCCGTGGGTCGCGTTGGGCCTCGCGCTCGGCGCCGTCGCCTCCGGGCTCGTCGCGCTCGCCTTCTACCTCGGGGACCGGTACGTGCCCTCCCCGAGCGGCGGTGCCGGGAGGACCGGCCCGGGGAGCGCGGCCGGCGGACCCGACGGCGCGGGCGGCGCCGCTTCGGACCCGGCCGGCGACGAGCGACGGCGGCGGGAGATCCGCGAGTACCTGCGGGCGATCGGCGAGTCGTTCCGCGAGGACCACGCGTTCGACGGCGTCTCGGTCCCCTTCTACCTCCCCGAGCGCGGGGTGGCCATCACGTTCGACGCGCACGACTACTTCAGACTGGAGGGCGAGGGCGTCTACGCGGTCCTCTGTGAACACGAGATGCCCGGCCGCGGGCTCGGTCGACGGCTCCCCTTCGACGTGACCGAGCCCGACTGGGCGAGGGGCGGGCGGTCCCAGAGGGCCGGACGGTCCGGGAGGACGAGCCGGCGCGTCGGCGGAGCCGGCCGCGCCGCCGGGAGGACCGCCCGAGCCGCTACCGCGGGCGGGCGCGATCCGGTGGCGGCCGCCTTCGCCGAGCTCGACGTGGCGACCGACGCCGACGCCGCCGAGGTGAAACGCGCCTACCGCGAGCGCGTCAAAGAGACCCACCCGGATCAGGGCGGCGACGAGGAGGCGTTCCGGCGCGTCCGCGAGGCGTACGCGACCGCGCGCAACCACGTCGACGGGGACCGCGGCGTCCGCGAGCGCCCTTCGCGGTGAACGCTTTTCCCGCTCCCGTGCTATGCGATCGCATATGGAAGCCGCCAGGCTCCACGAGTACACCGACGACATGAGCGAGGGGCTCTCGATCGACGAGGTCGACCGGCCGACGGCGACCGGCGCGGCCGACGTGATCGTCGAGGTCGAGGGCGCGGGGTGGTGCCAGACGGACAACCACATCATCGAGGGGATGTGGGCGGAGTACGTCCCCCAGGATCTTCCCATGACGCTCGGCCACGAGAACGCCGGAACCGTCGTCGAGACGGGCGAGGACGTGAATCTCGTCGCCGAGGGTGACCCGGTGATCTGTCACCCGGTCCAGACCTGCGGCACCTGTCGACCCTGCCGGCTCGGCGAGACGATGTACTGCGAGAACGACGCGTTCAACGGGCTCACCACCGACGGCGGCTTCGCCGAGTACCTCCACACCAGCGAGCGCTCGGTGATCCCGCTGCCGTCCGGCGTCGAGCCGATCGACATCGCGCCCCACGCCGACGCCGGCATCACGGCGTACCACGCGGCGAAGAAGGCGGTCGCAGACCTCGATCCCGGCGACCACGCGGTCGTCATCGGCGTCGGCGGACTCGGACACATCGGGCTCCAGTGTCTCGACGCGATGAGCGCGGCGCGGATCACGGCGATCGATCTGAAGGAGTCAGCCTTGGACCTCGCCGAGAGGTACGGCGCCGACCACCTGATCAATCCGAAAGAGACCGACGTTCGGGAGGAGCTCGAGGCGATTACCGACGGGGCGGGCGCCGCGCAGGTGCTCGACTTCGTCGGTGAGGACGTGACCACCGCGTACGCGCCCGACGTCACCGCCGCCGGCGGCGACCATCACATCATCGGCTACGGCGGACACGTTCACGAGCCGGCGCAGGCGCTCGTGAACGGCGAGTTCTCCTTCGTCGGCAACATCGTCGGCCGGTACGCGGAGCTCCAAGAGCTGGTCGCGCTCGTCGAGCAGGGCGACGTGGACCTACACACCAGCCGCTACGACCTCGGCGAGATCAACGCCGTCGCGGAGCGGCTCGAACGCGGCGAGATCGACGGGAGGGCCGTGATCACGCCCTGAGTCCCGGTTCGACCGCCGAGGCCGAGAGGTCGTCGCGTCGGAGACGCAAACCGACGCTTCACCCACGGGAAGGACTTTACCACGCGTTTACGGACTTTCGGATATGGTTCCGTCTCTCCCGCCCGAGTTCGGCCCCTCGTCCCCGCGTCGGTGGGCGCTGCTCGCCGGCGCCTACGCGTTCGGCTGCGGCGCGGTCACGGCCCGCCTGCTGTCGGACGTGCTGCGCGTCTTCGTCGAGGTGATCGGTCTCCCGCCGTCCTTCCCGGTGCCCCTCCTCGCGGCGCCGGCGCTCCTCGTCGGGAGCGCGGTCTGGTGGCTGGTCGTCGAACGGAACGCGACGTACACGTACCCGGCCGGGGTCGCGTTCGGGACGCTCACGGCCCTCGTCACCGGGCTCGTCTGGACGGCCTGGTTCGTCGTCGTCTGGAGCGTCGATCTGCTCGCCGCCGGCCCTACCCCGCTCCTCGTCGGACTCGTCCTCGCGCTCACGGCGGTCGCGGGGGCGCTCATCGGACCGCCGATACTCTTCCTCCGCCGGCGGAGCCGAGAGCGCTCGGACGCCGCCGCGACCGCTAACTCCTTGTGACCGCGGCGCACAGCGATCGCCCATGGACGAGAACGGCGTCGGCTCCGCCGGTTCCCCTGACCCGTCTGGCTCCGCGACCGACCCGCTCGCCGACGAGGACCTCTACCGCGTGCTCGGGCCGGGCGGCAGTCCCCTCTCGGACGCCGCCGTCCCGGACCTGTCGGACGAGCGGTTCCGCGCGATCTACCGCGATCTGGTGATCACTCGCCGGTTCGACGAGCGCGCGGTGAGCCTCCAGCGACAGGGTCGAATCGGGACGTACGCGCCCTGCGCGGGGCAGGAGGGCTCGGCGGTCGGGTCGACGCACGCGCTCGCGGACCGGGACCTCATCTCCTACCAGTACCGCGAGCACGGGGCGATCGTCGTGCGGGATCTGCTCTCCGAGTACCTCCCCTACTGGATGGGCCACGAGTCGGGGACCGAGGCGATCGCCGAGGGCAACGTCTTCCCGCTGAACATCGGGATCGCGGCGCACCTCCCGCACGCGGTGGGAGCGGCGTGGGCGTTCGACTACCGGGACGAGGACCGGGTCGTCGCCGCGCACTTCGGCGGCGGCGCGACCAGCGAGAGCGACTTCCACGAGGCGATGAACTTCGCGGGCGTCTTCGACGCGCCGACCCTCTTCTGCTGTCACAACAACGGCTGGGCGATCTCGATCCCCGAGTCGCGGCAGACCGCGAGCGACACCTTCGCCGAGAAGGCGGCCGCCTACGGCTTCGAGGGCGTCCGCGTCGACGGGATGGACCCGCTCGCGAGCTACGCGGTCACGGAGAAGGCCGCGGAGCGCGCGCGGGGCGGCGGTTCGGGAGACGGAGACGGAGACGGTTCTGAGGACCGAGACGGCTCGGCGGGCGACGACCCCCGCCCGGCCCTCATCGAGTTCGTGGAGTACCGGTTCGGCGCGCACACCACCGCCGACGACCCGACCGCCTACCGCGACCCCGACGCGGCGGACCCGTGGCGCGCGCTCGACCCCGTCGACCGCATGGAGGGGTTCCTGCGAGAGACCGGGCGAATCGACGACGAGGGCGTCGCCGCGGTCCGCGAGGAGGCCGACGAGGTGGTCGCCGAGGCGATCGAGTTCGCGGAGTCGGTCGAGCCCGACCCGGCCGACATGTTCGACCACGCGTACGCCGACCTTCCGCCCGAGATCCGTCGCCAGCGCGACGAACTGCTCGCGGCCGTCGAGGAGCACGGTGAGGGGGCGTTCCGGCGGGAGGAGTAGCGACGCCGGACGTCGCTCCGACGTTTATAAGTACCCGCCCGCCGCCTCGGCCGCCGTCCGCCCGCTCTCTAAGGCGCCCTGGATCGACGACCACTCCGTGTAGTCGCCGGCGAGGACGACCGGCCCCTCGGGGTCGTCGGGCTCGGGAAGGCCCGCGTGAACCCCCGGCGGCTGGGCGAACTGCGCGAACGGGATCCGGTGGGTGTCGACGGTCTCCAACCCGTCGAAGTCGCGGCCGGGGTACCACGCCTCGAGGGCGTCGCGGACGTCGTCGCGGAGGCCGGCGGCCGGCCGGTCCAGCGGCGTCTCGCCGAGGAACGTCGCGGCGATCAGCGCGCGGTCGTCGGGGGCGTACTCGGGCGCGACCTCCGACATCGGGACCACCGCGTTCGGCGAGTCGTCCGCGGCGTTGAGCAGGATCCGCTCGCCCGTCTCGAACGACTCGCCCGCCGGGAGCGTGTACCACCCGGTGACGTTCGGGACGCCCTCGGTCGGGATCGACTCGACGTCCGTGAGGCGGCGCGCCTCCGGCGGAGTCGCCGCGACGACGACCGCGTCGGTCTCGTGAGTCGAGCCGTCCGCGAGCTCGACGGTCGCGCCCTCGGCGTCGCCGCGGCCGATCCGGAAGGGGATCCGGCCCTGGCCTGCGGTCCGCACCGACTCCACGTCCTCGCCCGCCTCGATCGTCACCCCGGCGTCGCGGGCGCGGTCGGCGAGCGCCTCCGGGATCGCCCGCATCCCCGCCGCGGGGACGCCGATCGCGCCGCGGCTCATCGCGCGGAACGTGTACTCGAAGACGTTCTTCGAAGTCGAGAGGCTCCGGTCGAGGGTGATCCCGCCGTAAAAGGGCTCGACGAAGTTGGTCACGTAGTCGTCGGCGAACCCCCATTTATAAAGGTACTCGCGGATCGACGCGTCGGGACCGGCGAAGAAGTCGTCCTCGCCGCGCTTCGCGAGGTCGTGTCGGAGCGCGAGCGTCCGAAGCTTGTCGGAGAAGGAGATCTCGTCGTTGCGGAGCGAGGCGACCGCGGCGCGGGGGTCGCGGAACGGGTCCGAGAGAACCGAGCGCGACCCCGGCCGGCAGATCGTCGCGCCGGGCGCGAACCGCCGGACGTCGAGGGCGTCGCCGACGTCACCCTCGTTGCCCACCTCCGCCGCGACCGCCGGGTAGCTTGTGAACAGCACCTGAAACCCCCGGTCGAGGGTGAACCCGTCGACGGTCTCGGTCCGGACCCGCCCCCCGACCTCGGGCCGTCGCTCGTACAGCGTCACGTCCGCGCTCGCCTCGGCGAGCCGAGTCGCCGCGACGAGCCCAGCGAGCCCGCCGCCGACGACGGTGGCGTCTCCGTGCATGGGTTTCCGTTCGGTCGGGGCGCTTATAAGCGGCCACGGCTCGATCCCGCTCGCCCGGCGCCGCCGGGATATTCTCACTCTCGATATTTTGAGGATCGGGTTTGAAGCCCTCCTCCCGTCGATCCGCACGCCATGGTCCGCGCACCGCGGTGCACGCCGAGACGCTGCGGACTCGGTGTGCGCCACGCGACGGGGCAGAGCGGATCCGGAGCGCGCCACGCGACGGGGGACGCATGAGCGACCCCGACGAGCGGTGGCTCTACTACGGCGCGGCCGCGACCCCGGTCGACCGCCCCGATCAGACGTTCGGCTACGTCGACGACGACGAACACCCCCGGTTCGGGACGTTCCCGACCGCGTTCCTGAAACGCATCGACGTGTCGGTCGACGAGGAGCGCGGCCGGATCCTGCTCTCGGAGCTGGACCGTGACCTGTACCGGCGGTTCGGGAACGGGTTCGAGCGCGTCGACGTCGGGGTGCTCGCCGCCGACCTCATCGCGGAGACGCTGTTCACGCCCGGCGAGGCGCGGATCGTCGTGCTTTACGGCTGGTTCGACATGGACCGCGAGACGGCGGCCGAGGCGCTCGAGACGGACCCGGACGGCGTTGCCTCGCTGGTCGAGGAGATCCGGGACCGTCGGAAGCGGGCGGACCGGACGGCGACGGTTCGGTTCACGCCGGAGTAGCCGCGCCCGAGAGGGAAGCGATTAGTCGCCGCCGCCGAAAGGGCGGGTATGGAGTCGACGGAGACGACGACGGCGTTCCGCGGGCTGGAGAGTCGCGCGTCGGGTCGCGTCCACGAGACGGCGGACCCGACGACCGTGTCGGCCGACGAGCGGGCGCGGGGGCTCGACCCCGCCTACGACTACGACGCGGTGGACCCCGAGGCGCTGCTGGACGGGCCGGAGGACGGCCCCGCCGGGACGGGCCGGGGCCACTGGCGCTTCGACGCGCTGCTCCCGTTCCCGGCCGACGCCGCGATCTCGGCCGGCGAGGGCGCCACTCCCCTCGTTCCGACGGAACGGCTCGCCGACGAGCTGGACGTCGACGCGGTGTACGTCAAAGACGAGGGCCGGAACCCGACCGGCACCGTGCTCGACCGCGGGCTCTCGGTCGCGCTCACCGCGGTCGCGGCGCGGGCCGCGGAGGGACAGGACGTGGAGCCGCTCGCGTGCGCGAGCCCCGGAAACGCCGGGCAGTCGATGGCGGCGTACGCGGGCCGGGCCGACCTGCGCTCGTACGCGTTCGTCCCCTCCCGGTGCGCGTTCTCGAACAAGGCGATGACCAACGTCCACGGCGGCGACATGCGCGTGGTCGGCGGGCGTTTCCCGGACGCGGTCGACGCGGTCGACGAACAGCTGGAGACGGAGTACACGGACCTCGGCGAGTTCGCGACGCCGTACCGCCACGACGGCGTGAAGACGCTCGCGTTCGAGCTGGTCGCCGACCTCGGCGACGCGCCGGACGCGGTCGTCGTACCCACGGGGTCCGGCGAGGTCGTCGCCGGGGTTTATAAGGGGTTCGCGGAGCTGGAGCGCGTCGGCGCGATCGACGCCGTCCCGAAGGTCGTCGCGGCGCAGGCGGCGGGCTGTGCGCCGATCGCGGCCGCGGTCGAGCGCGGCCTCGACGAGCCGGAGCCGTGGTCGACGCCCGACACGATCTGCGGCGAGCTGGAGATCGCCGACCCCGCTGGCGGCGCGGCCGCGGTCGAGGCGGTCCGGGAGAGCGGCGGCACCGCGGTGAGCGTCGCGGACGAGGACATCCTCGCGAGCGCGGTCGCGGTCGCGCAGAACGAGGTGATGGAGATGGGCGCCACCGGCGGGGCCGCGCCCGCCGGCGCGTGGGCGCTCGCGGAGAACGAGTTCTTCGACGGCGACGAGACGGTGGTCCTGATCAACAGCGACGCCGGGCTCAAAACGCCCGACGTGCTGCGCAGCCACCTGATGGGACAGGGGATTTAAGCCCGGCCCGGAGCCGGTCGGCGGGGCCGCCCGCGACGCCCCGCGGGGAACCGTTTTTACGTCGGCCCGCGTACGTGGATCCATGTACGTCCGCGACGCCAAGAACCGTGACGAGGCGTGGTTACTGGACGCGATCGAGCAGCTGGGGCTCGACGACGTCGCCTTCCGGTCACGGGACTACGTGATCGCGGTCGACGAGGAGTCGGGCGACCGGGCGGGGTTCGGCCGGCTCCGCCTGCATCGAGGCGACGACGAGGACGCCGAAAACCGGATCGAGCTCACCGGGATCGGTGTCCTTCCGGAGTGGCAGGGACGCGGCGTCGGCGCCCACGTGGTCGAGCGCCTCGTCGACACCGCGGCCGCGGACCGGTTCGAGACGGTGTACGTGCTCACCGACCAGCCCGAGTACCTGACCCAGTTCGGCTTCGAGGAGGTGGACACCGACGACCTTCCGGAGGCGCTCTCGGACCGGCTCGCGGAGAAGCGCGAGTTCCTCGGCGGCGGCGTGGTCGGCCTCGAGCTCGCCGTCGACGACTTCGAGATGCCCGACCGGTTCCGCGAGGCGTTCAAGGCGGCCGAGCCGGCGGACGCCGCCGACGACACGTCGGAGTCGCCCGAGGACTTCGGGATCGACCCCGACTCGGCCACCTACAAGTACGACACGGGGCGGTGAGGCCCACGAGCGTGACACGGGGCGGTGAGGCGCCACGAGCGCGACGCGGGGCGGTGAGGCGCCACGAGCGCGACGCGGGGCGGTGAGGCGCCACGAGCGCGACGCGGGGCGGTGAGACGGATCACGACCCCGAGTCGATCCCGTTAGCACTCTCGAAACCCGATTATCGGGCCAGTAAAGTAATGCACGTCTCTCCAGCCGTCGGTATGTCACAGAGATCGGGCCCTCCGACGTGGCTCGCGGGACAGCCGGGACTGACCGCGCTCGCCCTGTTGAGCAGTCTCCTCGTCCTGCTCGTCCTGCTGCCGTATCTGCAGTTCGCCCTGTTCGGCGTGGTTCTCGCGTACATCCTGTACCCGGTCCAAGTGCGAGCCGAGGAGTACGTCAGGCCCACGGTCGCGGCGCTCGGAGTCGTCGTGGCCGCGTTGGTGTTCGTGTTGATCCCGATCATCTATCTCCTCACGATCGCCGTCCGACAGTCGCTCCGGGTCGTGAGCGCCGTCAGGGACGGGCAGTTCGACCTCGCGTCGATCGAGGGGCTCCTCGCGGATATCGGGTTCCGTGTCGACATCGCCACGCTGTACGAGTCGAACCAGGAGCGGATCGCGACGAGCCTCCAACAGGTCACGTCGGGGGCGATCGACCTCGTCGGGAGTCTGCCGGGGCTGTTCATCGGGCTGACTATCACGCTGTTCGTCCTCTTCGCACTGTTGCGCGACGGGGAACGGTTCGCGGCGTGGGTCCAGTGGGTGCTGCCGATCGACGACGATGTCTTAGGCGAGCTCCGCGAGGGGCTCGATCAGCTCATGTGGGCCTCGGTCGTCGGGAACGTCGCCGTCGCGGCCATTCAGGCGGTGCTGCTCGGCGTCGGGCTCGCGATCGCCGGCCTCCCCGCCGTGATCTTCCTCACGGTCGCCACGTTCGTGTTGACGCTGCTCCCCCTCGTCGGCTCGTTCGGGATCTGGATACCGGCCGCGGTGTATCTCGTCGCGGTCGGACGACCGGTCGCCGCCGCGGCGATAGCCGTGTACGGCCTGATCGTCACCTTCTCGGACACGTACCTCCGTCCCGCGCTGATCGGTCGGACCGGCGCGTTCAACTCCACGACCATCGTCATCGGTATCTTCGGGGGGCTCGCCGTGTTCGGCGCAGTCGGCCTGTTCATCGGTCCCGTCGTCCTCGGCGGGGCGAAGCTCGTCCTCGACTGCTTCGCTCGGGCACACGCCGGCGAGTCGACCGCGTGAGCTCCGACCCCTCTGGCCTCCGACCGGTTCCGAACCGTCCATTTATTCGACCGCCGGTCGACGCCTCAGTATGGATCTGATCGAGGCCGCGCGCGACGCGCTCGCCGACGCCCACGTCCCGTACTCCGAGTACCGCGTCGGCGCGGCGCTCCGGACCGCCGACGGCACCGTCTACACCGGCTGCAACATCGAGAACGCGAACTACTCCAACAGCCTCCACGCCGAGGAGGTCGCGCTCGCGGAGGCGGTGAAGGACGGCCACCGCGAGTTCGATCGGATCGCGGTCACGTCGGGCGTCCGCGACGGGGTCACCCCCTGCGGGATGTGCCGGCAGTCGCTCGCGGAGTTCGCGGCCGACGACCTCGTCGTCGTCTGCGACGAGGGGGACGGCGAGATCGGCGAGTACACCCTCGGCGAGCTGCTCCCGAACACCATCTCGGAGGGGACGCTCGACGACGCGCGCGCGGAGTGAGGCGCGGGAGAGGCCCCGAGCGACCGAGACGGAACTCCTTTTAAACGGCTCACCGAAGGGCGGAGACATGACCGACGACAGCGACAGGAGCGAGGACCCGAACGACGAGGTGGGGTACCACGTCGAGGTCGGCGAGGGCGACGTCGCGGACGCCGTGCTCCTCCCCGGAAACCCCGAGCGCGTGGACAAGATCACGGCGCTGTGGGACGGCCACGAGGAGGTCGCGCGCCACCGCGAGTACCGCACCGCGACCGGGACCTACGAGGGCGCGCCCATCTCCGTGACCTCCACCGGGATCGGCTCGCCGTCGGCCGCCATCGCGGTCGAGGAACTCGCGAGGGTCGGCGTCGACACGTTCATCCGGGTCGGCTCCTGCGGCGCGATCCAGCCGGGGATGGACGTGGGCGACCTGGTGATCACGACCGGCGCGGTCAGACAGGAGGGGACGAGCGACGAGTACGTCCGCGAGGACTACCCGGCCGCCGCCGACGGCGAGGTCGTCTCCGCGCTCGTCGCCGCCGCCGAGCGGCTCGGCCACGACTACCACACCGGGGTGACGATGAGCGCCGACTCCTTCTACGCCGGGCAGGGACGCCCCGGGTTCGAGGGGTTCGAGGCGGCCGGCTCCGACGAGCTGGTCGAAGAGCTGCGGGACGCGAACGTGAAGAACATCGAGATGGAGGCGTCGGCGATCCTCACGATCGCGAACGTGTACGGGCTCCGCGCGGGCGCGGTCTGCTCCGTCTACGCGAACCGGGTCACCGGCGAGTTCCGCACCGAGGGCGAGTCGCGGGCGGCCGAGACCGCGAGCCTCGCCGTGACGCTCCTCGCGCGGATGGACGAGGTCAAACGCGAGGCGGGCGCCGATCGCTGGCACGCCGGGCTCTCGCTTTGACGCCCTCCCCGCGCTGAAGCGCAAGGCTCTCTCCTCGATCCTCCGTAAGGCGGCGGTGCGAACGCCGATTAGTCCGAGATCATGTACGTTCCAAAGCGACTTTACCCGCGGACTGCGGAAACGTACACATGACTACACAGGTCGTCGTCGTCGGTTCCGGCTACGCCGGAGCAGGTGCGGTGAAGGCGTTCGAAGACGAGGTCGGCGATGGCGAGGCCGAACTCACGTGGATCTCGGAGCAGGATTACCACCTCGTTCTCCACGAGGTACACCGCGCGATCCGTAACCCCGCGGTCGCAGAGAAGATCACCATCCCGGTCGACGAGATCAAATCGTCCGAGTCGCAGTTCGTGGAGGGTCGCGTCGTCGACGTCGACACCGACGAACGCGTCGTCGAGACCGACGACGGGACGACCGTCGACTACGACTACCTCCTGCTCGGCGTCGGTTCCACGACCGCCTTCTTCGGTATCGAGGGGCTCGAGGAGAACGCCCACCAGCTCAAGAGCCTCGACGACGCGAAGGCGATCCACGAGGACGTGCGGTCGGCCGCCGCCGAGGCGACGCGGTCCGACCCGGTCGAGGTCATCGTCGGCGGCGCGGGCCTCTCCGGCATCCAGACCGCGGGCGAGATCGCGGAGTACCGCGACAAGCACCGCGCCCCGATCGACATCAAGCTCGTCGAGGGCCTCGACGAGGTCTTCCCCGGGAACGACCCGCAGATTCAGGGCGCGCTCCGTCAGCGGCTCGAGGACGCAGACATCGAGATCCTCACCGGTGACTTCATCTCGAAGGCCGACGAGGACGCGGTCTACCTCGGCGGCGGCGACGAGGAGGAGCCCGAGGAGCTCGCTTACGACGTGCTCATCTGGACCGGCGGCATCACGGGGCAGCCGGAGCTGGAGAACGTCGAGGTCGACAAGGACGAGCGATCGAACCGCGTCCACGCCGACTCCGACTTCGCCACGAGCGACGACCGCGTGTTCGCCATCGGCGACACCGCCCTCGTCGAGCAGGGCGACGACGACGTGGCGCCGCCGACGGCGCAGGCCGCCTGGCAGGCCGCGGAGGTCGCCGGCGAGAACCTCGCGCGCGCCGCCCGCGGCGCGCCCCTCCAGTCGTGGGAACACACGGACAAGGGGACCGTCATCTCGGTCGGCGAGGACGCGGTCGCCCACGACGTGATGGGGATGCCGATCAAGACGTTCGGCGGTACTCCCGCGAAGCTGCTGAAGAAGTCCATCGCGGTGCGGTGGATCGCGAAGGTCTCCTCGACCGGGCGCGGCGTGAGCGCGTTCGGCGACATGTAGGATCGGAGCGATCGCGATCGACCCCGCGCATCTTTCTCTTTTAAGTCATCTCGGGATCCGTTACAACCCTATTCTTCAGACACGTCTTCAACTGAAACGGTCGGTCGATGAGACCTGCTTCCTGATCGATAGCGGGAGTGGGTATATCGAGATGGTGGCGTGGTTGTTTATAAGTGGTCGAGTGGCGTTGCTGTCGGCTGTTTATAAGTCGTCGACGGCGTTACGGTGACGACCTCCAAAGCCCCAGCCGCTGTGGGCGGCGCACGCTCGTTGCGCTCCTCAGTCGCTCGTTTCACTCGCTCCCTGCGGTGCTTACGTCGCCTGCGCCGCCCACAGCGGCTGCCCCTTTGAGTCCCACCCGACCGCACAGCCTCACGCCTCCCCAGCCTCGTCGCTGGCGGCTATCGCCGCCAGCGACTCCCTCGCGCGTGCTGCTCGGCCGCGAGGCGGCCTCGCAGGCACGCGCCACTGCGTTGTAGCTTTAAAAGCGATCATCGGCGTCACTCACGGTTGCTTTTAAATATTGAAGCGCGGACGCCGATCTGCAATACCCACTCCCGTTCTCGCTCACCGCTGTATCTGTATATATTGGGTGTTCAGAGCGTATCTCCTGCTGAGGATTTCAACAAAGGCCGATCCCAGCAGCGCGAGCGGTGATTCCGTCGACAGCGGCGCGATCAGGGAGCCCACCGTAAGCGACCGCGCTGGAGCTGTCCGTTAGTGAGTTCGCAAAGAGAAGAGGGCGGAACGGTGTCGTCGGCGAGACGTTAGTGCTCGGCGGGCTCGTCGGGCGCGCGCATGTCGTCGATCCGGAGGATGAGGATGTTCGCGGTGTCGTCTTTGCCGTCGACGGTCCCGTCGATGACGAGCTTCGAGAGGGGGGTCGGCCCGACGGTGACGGAGTCGCCCTCGTGGAAGTCGCGGACGGAGCCCTGCACGTGGATCTCGGCGCGGCAGAGCTCGGGGTGGTGGACGCTGGAGAGGTCGATCCCGTCGACGTTGACCCCCGTCACTTCCTCCCCCTCGTGGTAGATGGGGACGTCCGCCGGCTCCTCCATGCGCTGGATGTCGAGCGCCTCGTACGCGTTCGAGGTGGGCTTGTACCCGCCCTTCGGGCCCGGTACGCCCTCGACCAACTGGAGGGCCTTCAGGCTCTGCATCTGGTTCCGGATCGTCCCCGGGTTGCGGTCGACCTCCTCGGCGATCGCCTCGCCTTTGACGGCGTCCTCCTGTTCCCCGTACAGGTTGATGAGGGCCGAGAGGATGCTTTTCTGACTCGACGTGAGCTCGATCGATGACATAGGCGCGAATAGATGGCCGGCCCGCTTAAATGCGATGGAAGCCCGTTATAAATGATCGTGTGGTTTCTCAGGATCGCCGAAGCCGACGGAGTCGAACGTACGCGATCGGGCTGGAGAGCGCCACGACGACGCCGACGCCGATCAGCGCGAGCCCGAGGTCGCCGACGAAGAAGGCGACGGCGGCACCGACGAGTCCGATCGCGGCGCCGGTGAACGCGACTGCGATCATGGCGCCGATCGGTTCGAGGTCGGCCGGAGCGAAGTCGCCGTCGGAGCCGCTCATACCCGCCGTTGGAGGGGCGAGGTGAAAACCGTGTGCGATCCCCTCTCCGCGCGATCTTCTCCTCGGGCGGGCGTCGGGGGAGACCCCACCTTTCAAGCGCCGCCGGGGCGCTCTCTCGGACATGACCACCGTCAGGATCATCGGCGTGCCGACCGACTACGGGGCGAACCGACGCGGCGTGGACATGGGACCGTCGGCCATCCGCTACGCCGGACTGGCCGACCAGCTCGCGGGAGCGGGCGTCGAGACGGTCGACGCGGGCGACCTCGCGGTCCCCCGCGCCGAGGAGCGCGACCCGGACGCGGAGCCTCCACGCGACGGGGACGCGAAGTTCCTCCGCGAGACGGCCGACGTCTGCCGCCGGCTCGCGGACGAGGTCGGCGGGGCGCTCGCCGAGGGGGAAGTGCCGCTCGCGCTCGGCGGGGACCACTCGATCGCCATCGGCTCGCTCGCCGGGTCCGCGCGGGACGCGGCGATCGGCGCGGTGTGGTTCGACGCTCACGCCGACCTCAACACGCCCGCGACGACGCCCTCCGGGAACGTCCACGGGATGCCGCTCGCGGCCGCGCTCGGGCTCGGCGAGTTCGCGGGGTCGGACTGGGCGACCGCCCCCGGGCTCGACCCGGAGAACGTCGCGCTCGTCGGGCTGCGCTCCGTGGACGACGCGGAGATCGAGGTGATCCGCGACCACGGGTTCGCCGCCTACACGATGTCGGACATCGACGAGCGCGGGATCACGGACGTGACGGAGGAGGCGATGGCCGAGGCGGCCGCCGGCGTCGACGGGGTCCACGTCAGCCTCGACCTCGACTGGCTCGACCCGAAGGAGGCGCCCGGCGTCGGCACCCCGGTCCGCGGAGGCGCCACCTACCGGGAGGCCCACAGCGCGATGGAGTCCGTCGCCGAGAGCGACGCCGTCCGGTCGATGGAGCTCGTCGAGGTGAACCCGACGCTGGACCAGCACAACGAGACCGCGGAGCTCGCGACGGAGCTCGCCGCGAGCGCGTTCGGGAAGCGAGTGCTGTGAGTCCGTGGCTTCGGTCGGGAGTCCCGATTAGGGGCTTCGGTCCAGTTGGTCGACGACGCGCTGTAAGTCCGCCTCGCGCTCGATCTCGCGCTTGATCTCCTCGCGGCGGCGGACCGCCGCGGAGTCGGCGTCGTACGCGCGCACGAACTCGGCGCGGGTGTGCTCGTCGAACGCGTGCCGGATCGCGAAGTAGCCGTCCGGGACGATCGTGCCGCACACCTTGCACTCGTGGCGCTGGTGGCCGTTCGTCTGGTGGACGATGGCCGACTCCACGTCGTCGAAGGCGGCGTCGCAGCCGTCGATTCCGCACGTCCAGCGGGGCATGTCATCCCGTCCCCGCCCCGAGGGATTAACGGTTTCCCCCGGCGACCGCCGTTCGGGATCCGCCGTTCTCCTCCCGAGCGCGACCGGCGCACCTCCCGAGGCGACGCCACCGGACTCGCCGTCGAACGATACGCCTTTGCTCGGTGACGAAAAACGCCCATCCGTGACTGGATCGAGAACGCGTGTCGACGCCCACGTGAAGGTGCTCGGCGACGACGTCGTGGCCCTCGCGAAGGAGCGAGGGATCGACGCGCTCGTGTACGCCCCGCACTTCACCCGCCTGCCGACGATCCGGCAGCGCGCGGCCCGGTTCTCCGACGGCGACCTGACCGTGGTCCCCGCGCGCGAGGTGTTCACCGGCGACTGGGGGAACCGGCGGCACATCCTCGTTCTCGGGTTGGACGACCCCGTCCCCGACTACATCACCTTCGAAGCGGCGATGGCCGAGGCCGACCGACAGGACGCGGCCGTCTTGGCGCCCCATCCGGGGTTCGCGACCATCTCGCTCACCCGACCGGAGATCGAGGCCCACGGCGCCCGGATCGACGCGGTGGAGACGTACAACACGAAACTTCTCCCGCACCAGAACGCCCGGACGCGCCGGATCGCCGAGGCCACAGACCAGCCGGGGTTCGGCTCGTCGTACGCCCACCTCCCCGGCACCGTCGGCGAGGCGTGGACGGAGTTCGACGGCGACTTCGACGGCGTCGACGCGGTCGTCGAGGCCTTCCGCGAGGCGCGGCCCCGAACCGTCGTCCACCGCGGCGGGGCCGCCCACCAGCTCCGCGGGCTCGTGGAGTTCGCCCACCTCGCGTACGAGAACACGTGGGAGAAGCTCGACCGGCAGTTCCTCTCGGGCGACGAGCCGACCCTCCCGAGCAACGTCGCCTACGAGGGGCGGTTCAACGACGTGAGCGTCTACTCCGGGACGCTCTCCGACTACCGGCCGAACTAGGTCGCGGCCGCGGGCTCGGCGTTTTCTCGTACTCTCTGCCCCGTCAGATCCCGAGCCCCGCCGCCGCCTCGGAGGCGGCCGCCGAGAGGTCGAGATCGAGAGTCACGACGTAAGTGTGGATCGCCCAGAAGACCGCGAGCTCCAGCGCCGTGACGATCACGGTGACCAGGTCCGCGTACTTGCTGCTCGTCGTCACGCCCGTCGGCATCCCGTACTCCGTGTCCGACAGCGGGTGGAACAGCGCGATCCCGCGGCGGCTCCCGACCACGTCGAGGAGGTAGTGGGTCAACACGCCGATCCAGACGTACTGGAGGTTGCCGAACACGAGCGGGTACGCGAGGAAGATCCCGAGCACCGGGAGACTGTGGAGCGTCTTCCGGTGGCGGCCGAAGGCGGTGTCGACGTCGGGGAACAGCGCCCCCAACACGATCGGAACGGTGATCTCGGCGACGGTCCGCGCGGTGGCCGTACTGAGGCTCGGCTCGATGACGAACCCGAGCCCGAGCGCGAGCAGTAAGGCGTTGAGAACGTGACCCCGTTTGTTCATACCTCCGGGTGGCCGGGGGCGCAGGTGAAACCACCGGATCGGAGAAGGCGGGGGTAAGACCGACATAACGCACGCAGGCGTTCCGCCGACCGGGGGAAAGGCCAGCCGAAAGAGCCACGGCGCCCGACGCCGAGCGACGGGTATGGAGTACGAGGAGCCGAAGTTCTTCCACGTGATGCAGTACGCGGCCGGGGCCGACGGGGACGTCATCGACATGGTGAGCGGCAACCCCGACTGGGAGCCGCCGGCCGCGCTGCGGGAGGCGCTCCGCGAGTACGCCGACCTCCCTCCCGAGGAGTTCCAGTACCCGCCCAGCGAGGGGCTGGTGGAGCTCCGCGAGGCGATCGCCGAGCGCCGGAACGTCGACCCCGACCGCGTCGTCGTCACGAACGGGACCGGCGAGGCGAACTACCTCGCGATGGCGCGCGCGTTCGAGCGCGGCGCGGGCGACGAGGCGTTGTTGATGGACCCCGTCTACCCCTACTACCCCGGCAAGACGGACATGCTCGGCGGCGAGTCGACGCTCGTCCCGACGGAGCGCGACGGGAGCCTCGACGTCGACGCGATCCGGGAGGCCGCGAGCGAGGACACCGCGCTCGTCGTCCTGAACACGCCGAACAACCCGACGGGAGCGATATACGACCTCGACGCGATCCGCGAGGTCGTCGAGATTGCGGAGGCGGTCGACGCCCTCGTGATGGTCGACGAGGTGTACGACCACTTCGACCTGACCGGCGAGTTCGAGTCGGCACTGACGCTGGAGTCGGAGCGGGTGCTCGTCACCAGCGGGTTCTCGAAGTCGATGGCGATCACGGGGTTTCGGGTCGGGTACGGGATCTTCCCGGAGGTGCACGTCGGCGACGCCAAGACGCGGCACATGCTCGTGAACGTCGCCGGGGCGCGCCCCTCGCAGTACGCGGTCCACCACGCGCTCGCGGAGACGCCGCCGGAGTACTACGCGGAGGCCCGCGACTTACTCTCCGAGCGGGTCGACGCCTTCACCGACGCGCTCGACGCGGCCGGCGCCGAGTACACCCGTCCGGAGGGGGCGTTCTACGTGCTCGCGCGCTTCGACGGCTTCCCCGGCACGATGGCCAACGTCAAGCGCCTGATCGACGAGGCCGGCGTTGCCGGGATGCCGGGCGAGGCGTTCGGCACCGCCCGCGAGGAGTGGATCCGGTTCGCCCTCGTGACGCCTCGGACCGTCGAGGCCGCGGAGCGCCTCGCCGACTACTTCGGCGACGATGCCCCAGACCCGCGATGACCGGCGGCGAGGGCGACGAGGACGACGGGGGCGGCGGAAGCGACGGAGACGACGAAGGCGACATCCTCGACTACTTCAACCGGAGCCCGTACCGCGATCTGCTCGACATCGAGGTGACGGAGGCCGCCGACGGGCGCGCCGCGGGTCGACTACGGTTCGGCGAGAAGCACTCCTCGAACCGCCGGCGGGCGATCGCGCAGGGCGGCGTCGCCTTCTCGCTGGCCGACAGCGTCGCCGGCGCGGCCGCGACTGCGCTGGCCGGGTTCCCGACGCCCACGATCGACTTCCGGATCGACTACCTCGCGCCCGCGACCGACGACCTCGTCGCGACCGCCGAGGTAGTCAGAGAAGGCGGCGAGACCGCCGTCGTCGACGTGGAGGTCGTCCAGCCCGAGGGCGACGCAGATGAGTATTTAAACGAACCCCGGAACCGAGCCGACGCCGACGACAGGACGGTCGCCGTCGGCAGAGGCGTTTATAAGACGAGCGACCTCCCGGACGACGCGCCGTGGGACCTCGATCAGGGAAAGTAAGAACCGCGGTGGCGTGCGCCTGCGAGCGCCCATCGGGCGCGAGCAGCCCGCACGAGGGAGTCGGGCGTCCGGAGCGAAGCGGAGGGCGCCCGACGAGGCTGGGGAGGCGTGAGGCTGCGGTTGCGGAGCGGTCGGGTGGGACTCAAAGGGGCAGCCGCGAGGGCGAAGCACGCTGCAGCAAGCACCGCAGCGAGGGAGCGATAGCGACTGAGCGAGGCGCGCAGCAAAGCGAGCGAGCCGTCGCGGCTGGGGCTTTGGAGGTGTTCACCGCCGATCTGCAGTCAACCGTTTATAAATGAGCGGCTGGGGCTTTGGAGGTGTTCGCCGTGGATCCGTCAGTAACCGCTTATAAGCAATCGTTTAAACCGTCTCAAACCACCTCTAGCCGAAGTTTTCGACCTTCGCGGCGTCGGCGTCGCCGCCGGCGGCCTCGACCGCGGCCTCGGCGTCGGCCACCAGATCGGCGAAGCCGTACACGAAGACGGTCTCGCCCTCGCTCCCCGTCAGCGCCTCGGCGACCGCGTCGTCGAGGTTCTCGTCCGCGTCGAGCAGATACACGGCCGCTCCGCGCTCCTCCAGCGCGTCCAGCCGGTCCGCGTGCGACACGTCGTCGTCGCGGTAGACGACCGCGGCCTCGGCGCCGTCGTCGAGCGCGCGCTCCGCGATGGCGACCGCCGGGCCGACGCCGGGGCCGCCCGCGATCACGACCGCCCGCGGCTCGCCGTCGTAGTGCTGGTCGCCGAACGGCCCGGAGAGGGTCATCTCCGTGCCGGCCTCGGCGTCGGCGAGGAACGCGGAGAACTCGCCGCCCTCCTCGGGGTCGATGCCGACCGTCACCTCGAAGGTGTCGCCGACGGTCGGCGACGAGAGGGTGTAGAAGCGCGCGACCGACTCGCCGTCGATCTCGGTGCCGAGCTTGACGAACTGCCCGGGCTCGGCGTCGAACCCGTCGGGCGCGTCGAACCGGAGGGCGTACGTGTCGCGGCCGACCGTCTCGACCGAGCTGACCGTCGCTGTCGTGTCCATGACCACGATCCGACCGGGAGACACAAACGTGTTCCCGTCGGCGTCGGTGCTGCCCGTGTCGAAACCGGCGGACCCTCGGCGATCGGATTCGAGCCGAACGCGGGCGTCGGATCGGGCGCGCCCGCAGTCCGGCCTGCACCCGGACAACAGGCTCGCCCGAGCCCGAGCCCGGGACCGGATCCGAGCGTCGCCGTTATCGGTTCGACGTTCGTCGAAATTGTCGACGACGATATGGGTCGATCGTGAGAGATTCGAAAAACGTTCGTCCACTATACGTGATATATATCCGTACTCAATCGCCGGTAGCGACAATATTCGCGAAAAACACAATGAACGTTCAGAAATGGATCGGTAGCTCCTTCCAGAAGTCTTTTGATGAGTCCGGCGAAAGCCCCCGTATAGCATGGCTGCGGACTTCAATTGGGCCGTCGGCGGGGAGGCCGGTGACGGCATCGACTCGACCGGGAAGATCTTCGCGCAAGCGCTCTCTCGGGCGGGTCGACACGTGTTCACGTCGAAGGACTTCGCCTCGCGGATCCGAGGCGGCTACACCGCCTACAAGGTGCGAACCTCCGTCGACAAGGTACAGAGCGTCGTCGATCGGCTGGACGTCCTCATCGCGTTGACGCCCCGGACCATCGAGGAGAACCTCGATGAGCTCCACGAGGGCTCGGTGATCATCTACGACGGCGAGCGGACCACGATGCAGGACGTGGAGATCCCCGACGGGATGATCGGGATCGACGTCCCGCTCAAGCGGCTCGCCGAGGAGGCCGGCGGGGCGATCATGCGGAACGTCGTCGCGCTCGGCGCGGCCTGCGAGGTCGCCGAGTTCCCCATCGAGAACCTCGACTCCGCGCTGGAGAAGAAGTTCGGAGACAAGGGCCAGAAGCTCGTCGACAACAACAAGGAGGCCGCCCGCGCGGGCCAGTCGTACGTCGACGAGGAGTACGACCACGAGTTCGACTACGACTTAGAGACCACCGACGAGGACTACGTCCTCCTCAACGGTGACGAGGCCATCGGGATGGGCGCCATCGCGGCGGGCTGCCGCTTCTACGCCGGCTACCCGATCACGCCCGCGACCGACGTGATGACGTACCTCACGGGCCGGATCGAGCGCTACGGCGGCCACGTGGTGCAGGCGGAAGACGAGCTGTCCGCGATCAACATGGCGCTCGGCGCCGCCCGCGGGGGCGCGCGGTCGATGACCGCCACCTCCGGCCCCGGGATCGACCTGATGACCGAGACGTTCGGGCTCATCGCGACCTCGGAGACGCCGCTGGTCATCTGTAACGTGATGCGCTCGGGCCCCTCGACCGGGATGCCGACGAAACAGGAACAGGGCGACCTGAATCAGATGCTGTACGGCGGCCACGGCGAGGTCCCCCGGTTCGTGCTCGCGCCGACGACGATTGCGGAGTGCTTCTGGAAGACCGTCGAGGCGTTCAACCTCGCCGAGAAGTACCAGCTCCCCGTCTACCTCACCGCCGACCTCTCGATGGCGGTCACCGAGCAGACGTTCTCCCCGGACACCTTCGACATGGACGAGGTGGAGATCGACCGCGGCAACGTCGTCGACGAGACGACGATCGACGACCACATGAGCGAGTCGGGCGGCTTCCAGCCCCACGAGCTCACCGACGACGGGATCTCGCCGCGGGCGTTCCCCGGCACCGCCGACGGCGCGCACATGTCCACCGGCCTCGAGCACGACGAGCAGGGGCGCCGGACCGAGGACACGGAGATGCGCGTCGAACAGGTCGACAAGCGCAACCGGAAGGTCGAGACGGCCCGTGAGCGCGAGGACTGGAGCCCGCGCGAGTTCGGCGACGAGGACGCGGACACCCTCGTGGTCACGTGGGGGTCGAACGAGGGCGCGCTCGCCGAGGCCGTCGAGTTCCTCGCCGAGGACGGACTCGACGTGCGGGTCCTCTCGGTCCCGTACATCTTCCCGCGGCCGGACCTGTCCGAGGACGTGGCGGCGGCGGAGAACGTCGTCGTCGTGGAGTGCAACGAGCAGGGGCAGTTCGCGGACCTGGTCGAACACGACGTGTTAGCGCGCGTCGATCGGATTAACAAGTACAACGGCGTGCGATTCAAGGCCGACGAACTCGCAGAGGACATCAAGGCGACCCTCGCGGAGGGGGTGGAGGCGTAACCAATGAGCTCAGACATTCGATTCACCGACTTCAAGTCCGACAAGCAGCCGACGTGGTGCCCGGGATGCGGCGACTTCGGCACCATGAACGGGATGATGAAGGCCCTCGCGGAGACGGGCAACGACCCCGACAACACCTTCGTCGTCGCCGGCATCGGCTGTTCCGGCAAGATCGGCACGTACATGCACAGCTACGCGCTCCACGGCGTTCACGGGCGCGCGCTCCCGGTCGGGACCGGCGTCAAGATGGCGCGGCCCGACATCGAAGTGATGGTCGCCGGCGGCGACGGCGACGGCTACTCCATCGGCGCGGGCCACTTCGTCCACGCCGTCCGGCGGAACGTCGACATGACGTACGTCGTGATGGACAACCGCATCTACGGGCTGACGAAGGGGCAGGCCTCGCCCACCTCCCGCGAGGACTTCGAGACCTCGACGAGCCCCGAGGGCCCCAAACAGCCCCCGGTCAACCCGCACGCGCTGGCGCTGGCGTCGGGCGCGACGTTCATCGCGCAGTCGTTCTCCTCGGACGCGCTCCGCCATCAGGAGATCATCCAGAAGGCGGTCGAACACGACGGGTTCGGCTTCGTGAACGTCTACTCGCCGTGCGTGACGTTCAACGACGTGGACACCTACGACTACTTCCGCGACTCGCTGGTCGACCTGAAGGAGGAGGACCACGACCCCAGCGACAAGGAGGCCGCCAAGGACGTCATCTTCGACGACGAGACCGAACACCAGGGGATCATCTACCAGGACGAGGACTCGGTGCCGTACCACGAGCGTCACGGCGTCGACGAGGACATGTCCGTCATCCCGGACGGAGCCCCCGAGGGCGCGACTGACCTCGTCCGCGAGTTCTACTGAACCGTCCTGAGCGCGGATACCGGCTCTCCGTTCCGCGCTCCGATCGCGATCGCTTCCGTCGATTGACGACGGTTCACCGACGGGGACATTCCGACCTCAACGGATCGTCAAAATCCGGCGACCCAGCCGGCTCACGGCCGGTTTGCGACCGTTTTCAGCAAGCCTAATTACGTGGGTCCGTATTCACGGGTATATGGTTGATCGCTACGACGTCGTGATCGCGGGTGCCGGACCGGCGGGCGCCCAGTGCGCTCGCGACCTGGCGACGCGAGACTACGACGTCGTCGTTCTCGAAACGGAGCCGGAAGCCGAGTTCCCCCGCCAGAGCAACAAGTCGACCGCCGGGACGTTCCCGTCGATGATGTCCTCCTTCGGGATCCCCGACGACGTGGTGATGTCGTACACCGACGACGTCGTGTTGGAGTCGCCCAACAGCCACTACAAGAGCTACCAGCCCGGCGCGGTGTTGGAGTTCGCCGACTTCAAGCGGTTCCTCGTCGAGGACGGGCGCGAGAACGGCGCCGAATACCGGTTCGACTCACGGGTCTCCCGACCGATCCTCGACGACGACGGCGTCATCGAAGGGGTCCGATACGACGGCGACGAGGAGGTGTACGGCGAGGTGGTCGTCGACGCCACCGGTCCCGCGGCGCCGATCGCGAGCGCGCTCGACGTGGTCGACCTCGAACGCGAGAACCAGGCGATCGGCATCGAGTACGAGATGGAGGGCGTCGAGATGAACCACCCGGAGTACGCCGACCTGCGCCGGGCGATGATGCTCCGGCTCGACCACGACATCGCGCCCGGCGGCTACTCGTGGATCTTCGCCACCGGCGAGGACACCGCGAAGGTCGGGATCTGTTACATCCAGAACGACCGCCACCGCGAGTTCGCCGAGGAGGGCCAGACCGTCGACGGCTACCTCGACGCGTGGGTCGACCGCGACCCCCGCTTCGCCGACGCCGAGAAGATCGACGGGAAGGTCCACCGCGGCTCCGCGCACATCCAGATGCCCGACCAGATGCACACCGACCGGTTCCTCGCGATCGGCGACACGGTCCCCTCCATCGACCCGCTGTGGGGCGAGGGGATCCACAAGGGGATGAAGTCGGCCCGCGCCGCGGCGGCCACCGTCGACCGGTGTCTCACCGATTCGGAGCGCCGCCTCGACGCCGAGAGCCTCGCCGTCTACGAGCGACTCTGGCACCGCGACGTGGCGCCCCGGATGAAGTCTCGGTTGATGCTCACCCGACTGCTGTACCTCGCGCCCAACGAGCGCTACGACCGGTTCATGCGCGACCTCCGGGGGGCCGAGGAGAACACGCTCGAGAAGGCGAACCGGGGCGAGAAGGCGTCGATGGCGAAGCTGCTCCACCTCTCCGACATCCCGCTGTTGGCGAAGTTCGCACGCGAGCAGTTGGGGTCGTAGTCGCCGGACTCGTCGCGCCCGAGACCGACGCGCCGACCTCCAGAACTGTTTTGTCCGGCGGTTTCCCACTAACGATCATGCTCGACTACGTGGGACTGGAGGCGGACCTCGGCGAGGAGGAGCGGCTCATCCGCGACACGGCGCGGGAGTTCGTCGACGAGCGGGTGCGTCCCGACATCGGCGATCACTTTCAGGCGGGGACGTTCCCGACGGAGCTGATCGAGGGGATGGGCGAGATGGGGTTCTACGCCCCGAACCTCGACGGGTACGGCCTCCCGAACGTGTCCGAGACGGCGTACGGTATCCTGATGCAGGAGCTGGAGGCGTGCGACTCCGGGCTCCGGTCGATGGCGAGCGTGCAGGGCGCCTTAGTGATGTACCCGATCCACGCCTACGGCAGCGACGACCAGAAGGAGCGGTGGTTGCCGGCGCTCGGCGAGGGCGAGGCGGTCGGTTGCTTCGGGCTGACGGAGCCGGACCACGGCTCGAATCCGTCGGCGATGGAGACGCGGGCCGAGCGGGACGGCGACGAGTACGTCCTCGACGGCACGAAGACGTGGATCACGAACGCGCCGATCGCCGACGTGGCGGTGGTCTGGGCGCGCGAGACGTCCGCCGAGGGAAGTCCCGTCCGCGGGTTCCTCGTCGAGACCGACCGCGACGGCGTGACCACGAACGAGATCGACGACAAGCTCTCGCTGCGCGCGTCGATCACCGGCGAGGTCAGCCTGCAGGGCGTACGCGTCCCCGAGGAGAACGTCCTCCCCGGCGTGTCGGGGATGAAGGGACCGCTCTCGTGTCTCACGCAGGCTCGCTTCGGGATCGCGTGGGGCGCGGTGGGCGCCGCGCGGGACTGCTTCGAACAGGCGCGCGAGTACGCGCTCGACCGCGACCAGTTCGGCGGCCCGATCGCCCGGTTCCAGCTCCAACAGGGGAAGCTCGCGGAGATGGCCACCCAGATCACCACCGCCCAACTGCTCGCGTACCGGCTCGCGGAGCTGAAGGAGCGCGGCGATCTCACCCCGCAGCACGTCTCGATGGCGAAGCGGAACAACGTCCGCACGGCGCGCGACCAGTCGCGGATCGCCCGGGAGATGCTCGGCGGCAACGGCATCACGACCGACTACTCGCCGATGCGCCACATGGCGAACATGGAGACGGTGTACACCTACGAGGGGACCCACGACATCCACACGCTCGTGCTCGGCGAGGACCTGACCGGGATCGCGGCCTACGAGTAGCCGGTTCGACGCGCGATCCGACGCTCACTGTCGGCCGACGTTCACCGAAACCCACCCGTTTAATGCGACGTGACCAGTGGTACGCTACCAAGAACCGTGATACGCGATGGATGACGTGGAACTGTCCGAGGACGACGCCCTGCGCCGGATGTACCGGATCACCGCGGAGCAGGAGCGATCGTTCGAGGACAAGCTCCCGGATCTGCTCGATCTGGGCTGCGTGTACCTCGGGGTCGAGACCGGCTTTCTCACCGAGATCGACGGCGACACCCAGCTGATCGTGGCCGCGAGCGGCGATCACGAGCTGCTCCAGCCGGGACGAAGCTGTCCGCTGTCGAAGGCGTACTGCAGGAAGACCGTCGATGTCGAGGGCGCGCTGACCGTCCAGCACGCGCGCGTCGAGGGGTGGGAGAAGGACGCCGCCTACGAGGAGTTCGGCCTGGAGACGTACATCGGCGCGAAGGTCGTCGTCAACCGCGAGGTGTACGGCACCTTCTGTTTCGCGGACACCGAGGCGCGCGATCGGCCCTTCTCCGAGGACGAGGAGACGTTCGTGGAGCTGATGGCCCAGTGGGTGAGCTACGAGATCTTCCAGCAGCGGGCCACCGAGCGGATGCAGAACCAGCGCGACCAGCTGGAGGAGTTCACCCGCGTCGTCTCCCACGACATCCGGAACCCGCTGGGCATCGTCGACGGCTACCTCGACATGGCCGAAGCGACGGGGGACCCCGAGCACTTCGAGCGGTGCCGCGACGCGATCGGCCGGATCGAGGCGCTGATCGACGACCTGCTGTTCCTCACCCGCGAGGGGCAGACGATCGGGGGCCGCGAGGAGATCCGGATCGACGAGCTCGCCGAGGAGTGCTGGTCGTTCGTGAACGCGACCCACGCAACCCTCGAAGTGGAGACCGACCGCGTCGTGTTGGGCGACTGGAGCCGGCTCCAGCAGGTGTTCGAGAACCTGTTTCGGAACAGCGTGGAGCACGGCGGCGCGGAGGTGACGATCCGCGTCGGCGACCTGGAGGGCGGCGACGGCGTCTACGTCGAGGACGACGGCGCGGGGATCCCTGAAGCGGAGCGCGATGAGGTGTTCGTCGACGGGTTCACCACCGCCGAGTCCGGGACGGGACTCGGGTTAACGATCATCCAACAGGTCGTCTCGGCGCACGGCTGGGAGGTGTCCGTCACCGAGAGCGAGGCGGGCGGCGCTCGCTTCGAGATCCGGGGGATGGAGCCGGTCGAGTCGGGGACGGACGGTAGCGAGTAGCCGTTTATAAGTCGGATTTGGCGTTGCTGTCGGCTGTTTATACGTGATCGACGACGCGCTGAACACCTCCAAAGCCCCAGTCGCCAGCGGCTTTGCCGCCGGCTGCCCGTGGCGCGTGGCGCCTCGCTGCCGCTCGCTTATATGTGACTGCTAACAGCGGATCGACGACGAGGACCTCCAAAGCCCCAGCCGCGAGGCGGGCGCACGCTCGCTGCGCGCTTCAGTCGCTCGCGCTGCTCGCTCCTTGCAGTGCTTACATCGCCTGCGCCCGCCTCGCGGCTGTCCCTTTGAGTCCCGCCCCGCACGGTACCGCAGCCTCACACCTCCCCAGCCTCGCGGTTCGCGCTCTTCGAGCGCTCACCGCGTCCAGCGAGGGACCGAAGGTCCCTCTGGCAGCCGGCGCGTAGCGCCGGCGACCTCGCGCGGCGCTCCTCGCGGCCGCCTTCGGCGGCCACTCGGAGGCGCGCGCCACCGCATCGTTCTTTATAAGGGACCGTCGCTGGCGCTCACGATCGTTTAAATACTGGATCGTTACTGTCGATCTGCAACACCTACTCCCACGATCGAGGAGTGGCCCTCAGCGATCGGCTCTTTCCGCGAAATCGCCCGAAAAATGGGAGCTCAGCGCCGTCGTCGCGGACGGAACGGCCGCCGTCAGTCGTGCCGGAAGCAGCGCGAGCCGGTAAAGGCCATCGCCATGTCGTGTTCGTCGGCCGCGGCGATCACGTCCTCGTCGTTGACGGAGCCGCCGGGCTGGACCACGGCCTCGATCCCGGCCGCCGCCGCCTCCTCGATCGCGTCCGGGAACGGGAAGAAGGCGTCAGAGGCCATCACCGCGCCCTCGGCGGACTTCCCGTCGGCGTCCTTCTCCGCCTTCATCGCCGCGAGCGTGACGGCGTCGACGCGGGACACCTGTCCCGTCCCGACCCCGACCGTCTCCGTGCCGGTCGCGAACAGGATCCCGTTCGATTTCACGTGTTTGAGCGTCTTCCACGCGAACACCATCGTCTCCAGCTGCTCGTCGGTGGGTTCGCGCTCGGTGACCACGTCGAGGTCGGCGGCGGTCGGCGACTGCAGGTCCCGCTCCTGTACGAGGCGACCGCCGACGACCGGCTTCTCCGTGAAGCGCTCGGAGAAGCGCTCCGCGCCCTCGCCGAGGGGACCGGCGTCGAGCACGCGGAGGTTCTTCTTCTCTCGGAGCACGTCGAGCGCGCTCTCGGTGTAGCCGGGCGCGACGACGACCTCCTTGAAGGAGTCGACGACCGCGTCGGCGGTGTCGGCGTCGCACTCGCGGTTCAGGGCGACGATGCCGCCGAACGCGGACTTCGCGTCGGTCCGCAGCGCGCGGTCGTACGCGTCGGCCAGCGTGTCGCTGGTGGCGCAGCCGGCCGGGTTCGTGTGCTTGATCACGGCGGCCGCGGGCTCGTCGAACTCCTTGACCAAGTTGAGGGCGGCGTCGGCGTCGTTGTAGTTGTTGTACCCCATCCCCTTCGCGCCGGGGTTCAGCTGGGGCGCGTCGACGACGCTCGCCTCCTCGCAGCCGTCGTCGACGTAGAGCGCGGCGTCCTGATGGGGGTTCTCGCCGTACCGCAGCGTATCGGCGCGCTCCTCGGAGACGAACCGCCGCTCGGGGAAGTCGCCCCCGGTGTCGCCGTCGACGGTCACGTTCACGGGCGTATCGTCGTCACCGCCGCGCTCGATCGTCACTCGGTCCTCCGCGAACCACCGCACCGCCCGCGGGTACGCCGCGAACTCGGCGTCGTGAAGCACGCGCTCTTTCAGCGCGTCGGCGTCGTCGTTCTCGTAGACGGGCACCGGCTCCTGGGTCACGATCGGACCGGCGTCGACCTCCTCGGTGACGACGTGGACGGTGCAGCCGGTGGTGCGGACGCCGGCGTCGAGCACCTGCTCGTGGGCGTCGGTTCCGGGAAACGCGGGTAAAAGCGAGGGGTGAACGTTCAGCGTCGCGGGGACCCGATCGAGGAACTCGTCCGTCAGGACGCGCATGTATCCGTCCAGACAGACGAGATCGAAGTCGTACCCCGCGAGCCGGTCTACGATCCGTCGCTCGTGTGACTCGCGCGACTCGCCCTCCTCGCGCTCGACGACCTCGGTGGGGATCCGTCGCTCGGTGGCGGCCTCTAACGCGGGCGCCTGTTCGCGGTTGGTCAGGACGACCGACAGCTCCGCGCCCCCCGGCGCGGCGTCGGCGATGTGTCTGAGGTTCCGTCCCCGGTTGCTCGCGAGTCCGGCGATCTTCATACCTGTTGGGTCCGACCGATCGCGTATATCGATTGCGGTCCGTCGCGGCAGTATGTTCACGTTCACGGATAAATCGCGCCCAAGTTGCCGATAGAGAGCGAGAACGGATCCACGTCCGTGCGTCTCCCCATCGACACGCTTTTGCTGGCTCCGGCGGCAGTCGCGGACATGACCGACGCCGACGACACACCGGACGACGACGCGCCGGCCGACGACGCGCCGGCCGACGAACCGATCCCCGGGCTGTCGCGCTCGGACTCCCTCGCGGCGGTGTCCCCGCTCGACGGGCGGTACGCCTCCCGGACCGCGCCGCTGTCCCCGTACGCGAGCGAGGCCGCGCTCATGCGCGCCCGGGCCCGCGTCGAGGTCGAGTACCTGATCGAACTGGCCGCGCTCGACGCGACCCCGATCGCGCTCGACGACGACGCCGAGGCGGCCCTCCGCGCTATCTACGAGGAGTTCTCCGCCGAGGACGCTCGCCTCGTTAAGGCGCTGGAGGTCGAGGGCGCCGAGGGATACGACGCGACCAACCACGACGTGAAGGCGGTCGAGTACTTCCTGCGGGTCCGGATCGACGGGCTGGAGGAATCGGGGACGATCGCCGACGGCGAGGCGATGTACCCGTGGATCCACTTCGGGCTCACGAGCGAGGACGTGAACAACCTCGCGCACCGGCTCCTGGTGAAGGCGGCCGTGAGCGACGTGATCGTGCCCGCGATCCGCGAGGTCCGAGACGCGCTCGCCGACCTCGCGCGGGAGCACCGCGACGCGCCCATGCTGGCGCGCACCCACGGCCAGCCCGCGACGCCGACGACGTTCGGCAAGGAGATGGCCGTGTACGCCTCGCGGCTCGGCCGCGCGCTCGGGCGGGTCGTCGTCGCGAACGGCGACCTCTCCGGCAAGCTCGCGGGCGCCTCGGGCACCTACGCCGCCCACGACGCGGCCTACCCCGAGGTCGACTGGCCCGCCTTCGCCGAGTCGTTCGTGCGCGGACTCGATCTGGAGCACACGCCGCTCGCGACGCAGGTGAACCCCTGCGACGACCTGGCGGCGCTGTTCGACGCGCTGCGCGGCGTCAACAACGTCCTGCTCGATCTGGATCTCGACGCGTGGCTGTACGTCTCCGACCGCTACCTCGGCCAGCGGACCGTGGAGGGCGAGACCGGCTCCTCGACGATGCCGCACAAGGTGAACCCGATCGACTTCGAGAACAGCGAGGGGAACCTCTCGAAGGCGAACTCGGATCTGGTCTTCCTCGCCGACTACGTGACGACCTCGCGGCTCCAGCGCGACCTCTCCGACTCGACGGTCAAGCGCAACGTGGGCGCCGCGCTCGCCCACTGTCTGATCGGCTACTCGAAGGTCGGCGACGGGCTCGACACGGTCGTTCCGAACGAGACCGTCATGCGCGAGGAGCTGGCCGAGACGCCCGAGGTGATCGGCGAGGCCGTCCAGACGATCCTCCGCCGCGAGGGCGACACGGGCGCCTACGAGCGCGTGAAGGACCTCACGCGGGGGAAGCGCGTCACCCTCGACGACTTTCGCGACCTCTTCGACGACCTCGACGTCGACGAGGGCGTCCGCGAGGAGCTGAAGGCGCTGACCCCGGCGAGCTACGTCGGCGTCGCCGACGAGCTGGTCGACGAGATCGACGAGTAGGCCGCGGGGGAGCTCGCGGACCGCCACAAGAGGTTTACTCGTCGCGAGAGCAGGTCCCACCGATGCCCTCCGACAACGACGAGGAGACGGAGTACTCCGTCTTCGGCGACGAACCGAACGACGAGTGGGCCGACGCGGGAGACGGCGACCGCGCCGATCCCGACTCTGCTCGAACGGGAGACGAGTCCGGGTCGCTGGCGGCCGGAGACGGCGACGGCTGCCCGAAGTGCGGACACGAGGAGACGGAGACCGACGAGATCGCGACGAGCGGCACCGGTCTCACCAAGATGTTCGACGTCCAGAACCGCACGTTCGTCGTGGTCTCGTGTGCGAACTGCGGCTACTCGGAGCTGTACAAGGGGCAGTCGACGGGGAACGCGATCGACTTCTTCGTCGGATAGACGCCCGAGACGCGGGCAGAACGACCCCTTTGAGCCTTCGTGGTCCGCCGATGGCGACCGATTTATGTCGACCGAGGGAAACGTTTCGACCGCACATGGTCTCCCTCCGTTCCCCCTCTGCCCTCCCGATCGTCGGCGTCCTCGTCGACGGCCGGACGTACAGACACCTGTTGTACCTCCTGATAGCGATCCCCCTCGGGTTCGTCTACTGGACGCTGTTCTCGTTCGGGTTCGCCTTCGGGCTCCTGCTCTCCGTGGTGCTCGTCGGGCTCGTCATCCTGCTGGCGACGCTGATCGGCGCCCGGATCGCCGCCGGCTTTGAGCGCTGGCTCGCCAACCGGCTGTTGGGGACGGACCTCGACCGGTACGACGACGTGCCCGCCGAGGCGGACGGCGCGGTCGCGGGCGTCAGGAAGTACGTCGAGGCGGCGTCGACGTGGCGGGGCGTCGGCTTCCTCTCGCTGAAGTTCCTCGTCACCGCCCTCGCGTTCGTCCCCCTGATCGCGCTCGCGAACGGGGTCCCGCTCCTCTTCGCCCCGCTTCGATATCCCCACGTGGCGAACTTCGGGGAGTCGAACGGGGAGCCGGTGACGTGGGCGATCGACACGCTCCCCGAGTCGGTTTTGGCGGTCGCGATCGGACTCGTCGCGGTGCTCGCGGCGCTCCACGTCACGAACCTCGTCGCGTACGTCTGCCGGCAGATGGCGACCGCGCTGCTCGGGGAGCCGCGAACGGACGAGGAGGCGGCAGTCGAGGAGCCGGCGGCCGACGACGCGGTGACGATCGACGACGGTGCGGCGGAGAGCGACGACGGTGCGGCGGAGAGCGACGACGGTGCAGCGGAGAGCGACGGAGAACCGGCGGACGAGGCGGTCGACGACGCCGAGCCCGCCGACCACCCGGCGCCCGAATCTGACGAGTTTATCCCGGCGGACGCGGTCGAACCGGACTCGGACGGGGACTCGGCCCGGACGGAAGACCGCTCCTGATCCGCCGAGGGCGCGGGAAGTTCTCGCCTCCGCCCCCGGAGCGCTTATTCTCGTGCGACCGTCAGGGCCGGTATGGCTCCGACGCTCGTCGCCGCCGCCGTCGGCGCGTTGCTGGCGGCTGCCCTGTTGGGCGCGGCGTTCGACCGGCGTTCGGTCGCGGTCGTCGTCGCGGCCGCGGTCGCCCCCGATCTCGACGCGGTCGCGAGCCTCGTCGTGCCGGGCGCGACGAACGCGCTTCTCCACACCCTCTGGCTCCCGCTGGTGGCGGCGGGCGCGCTCTACTGGGACACCGTCGCGGCCGATAAGTCCCGGTTCCGCGCCCGGTTCGGATGGCGCGGCGCGCGGGTCGCGTGGGTCGCGCTCGCGGCGTTCCTCGTCGCCGGCATCGGGACGGACCTGTTCGGCGCTGCGGGGGCGAACCTGCTGTATCCCGTCCACGACGCCTACTACCGGATCGACGGACGGCTCGTGCTCTCGACACAGGAGGGGATCGTCCAGACGTTCGTCGCGCTCGGCGCGGACGGGCCCGGGACCCTCCCGCTGGAGACGGTCGGGACGACCGCCTCGCACGCGATCCCGACGTTCGCGAACCCCGACGGGCGGCCGGGACTCACGCTCGGGGGCGACCGCGAACTGTCGCTCGTCCGGAGCGGGTGGCAGCTCGTCGTCGTCGCGGCCGCGGTCGCGACGCTCGCGGTCCGGTTCGGGCGGCGAGAGGTGACCGAGTAATGCCCTCGACCGTCGTCCACTCCGGGTTCGCGCTGTTGCTCGCGGTCGCGCTGCTCGGCGACTACTACGACCGCCGGGCGCTCGCGGCCCTGCTCGTCGTGTTAGTGCTCCCCGAGGCCGACAGCTTCCTCGGGCCGATCATGCCCGGCGCCCACCGATCGGTCGGGCACAACCTCGTCTTTCCCGCGGTCGGCGCGCTGCTCCTGTACTACGACACCCGCGTTCGGGACCGGTCGCTGGTCCGCGACCGGCTCTCCGACCGATGGGTCGCGGTCGCGTGGGTGGCGATCTTCGTGCACGTCTTCGCGCACGTCGCGCTCGACTGGACCCACCTCGACGGGGTGAACCTCCTCTGGCCGCTTCGGGACGAGTTCTTCGCGCTCGACGGCGAGATCCTGCTCTCGACCGCAGACGGGTTCGTGCAGACCTTCGTCGACGTGCGGGTCGACCCGGAGACGGGCGCGCGGAGCGTCGACGCCGGAACGACGGGATCGACCGAGACGGTCCACGTCAACAACCCGGTCGAGCCGCGGGACCCGGATATCGTCACCGAGGAGCCGGTAGACCGGCGCTTCCCGATCGCTAACGGCGGCTGGCGGCTCTACCTGATCGGGGTGGGTCTCTTCGCGCTCGTCGCGAGGCGGTTTCAGGGATCGGGGGCGGATGTCGACGTGGAGTGACTACGGGGAACCTCGTTCCAGTCGCCTCGTTATCGTCTTCTCGGCGCCAGAGTGGTGAAGAGGAAGCAGTTCTCCGCGCGTTGGCCCTCGATCGGAGAGAGGGTGTCAGTCACCTCGTTCATGTGGCTGTTAGGCCGACGATCGGAGAAGGAACGCAATCGTCGTCGAAAACCACTCCATCACGTATCATTTCAGCTATGACTTTCGTTGGAGTATATATGCGAAATCGTGTATATTCCGGATGGTGTGGGGATACGCTTATTTGAGGATGTTATCTACAATTAATAAATGAGTGACATCGAAGAAGCAGTTCTTGTCGCTGTTGGTAACACTGTCTCCAAGAAAGCGATAGAGTGGGTACAGAGCCGCGGCCCAGATTTCTCTGAGACAGACTGGAAGCAGACAGCAGGACCGGTCCTAAGACAAGTCCGTGCTTCCCACGAGCAGTTTAGAACTGGATATCAGGATAAGAATGTCAATCGGAATGACTTACAACCGATCGCATGACGGCGCAGAGCAGCACGGTCAAAGACCGTAGAGATCCTGAAGATCTTCGTGTTCTGGCAGGAGTTCTTTTTCGAGCAGGAAGTTTCGGTATCTCTCATTCTGTTGTTTACGCCTTTCCTCTACATCTTGGATATGCGCTGTTGCTTGTTTCGCCTCGTTTACTTCATCACAAAAGGTGTCGCGCATTTCTATCATCTGATCGATATTATGCTCTATGACAGCTTGGTACTGCTGGGGGTGCTGTGCAGTTTTCAGCCATTCGTGCGTTTTACCGTACGCTTTTATCTCGTGGTCCATCATTATCGCGTACGTTTCAGGCGGCCCCCCGGAGCTAGCGAACTGCACCACGTGCAAGGCCTCGTGGTAGAGGAGAATTCGCCAATAGACCTTTTCGAGAATAGTATTTTCTCCCAGCTGAGGGTCCGGACACTGGACGTAGACCTCGGTTGAGGAGTTGGTCCACGCTTGGAGATTGGAGGTTTTCATCTCTTGGTGTGGGTGCCTGTATTTCCACTTGATCGTCACACCTCGCATCAGGTTCCGACGGGGAAGCTGCGGAAGGAGGTCGCTCCACGCGGCTCTCGCCCTGTGAACGAACGGTGGTTCCTCGCTGGTTGCCTTGTACCCCTCGGTGACGGGATCGCAGGTGGTCGTCGGAACGGACTCAGTACTCCGACTGTCGTCGAGTACCCGATCCGCCGGCTCGTCGACCGCGCGGTCACCACCTTCGAGGACATCCGTGCGCTCCGCCTCTTTGTTGCCGCTCATCGCTAGTCCGACCCTTCCTTATCTCCGGCCTCCTCGCGCTGTTGCGGGTGCGGGTGGTTCGACAGGCGACTCACGAGATCTGTGCGTTCCTCGTCGTTGTCGCGGACCGCCGAGTTAGCGATCTCGTCCAACTCCGCTTTGGCCCGGCTGCCCGCGACCTCCACCTCCCGCCGCTCAACCTCGAGCCCTTGTAACTGCTCCGCGTACTCGTCCAATGCGGTGCTCGTACCCAACAACGATTCCACCATAACACCATCAGTCCGCATGGAGTTTTTCGTCGCCGACATGATGATACCCGGCACCCAGATCTCGGTTCCAGTAATTGGGTCGCTGTACGATGAGGTCTTCTCGGAGCGTACCCGGTGATACCTGTTGTCCTCGTCTATCTCACGTTCCTCGATGAAGTCGTCGTGCAGGTTCCCCTCGTGGTCGAGAATACTGCCAAGCGAGTCATGAATGTCTGTCCGCACTCGGTCACGCTGGTCCGTTTTCACGTAGGTTTCCAGGAGTGAGTCGAGTTCCGGCAAGGTAACTTCGTCACGAGATTCGGTAAAGCCGTTGAAGAAGGCGACGCGCACATCCACCAGGCTTGAGATGGTGATGAACTCCTGGTTCATCTGCCGAAACACGAAGTTCAGGGTGCGGCTGAGATTGATGTTCTCGATCTTGCGTTCGGTGGACCTCTCTTCCTCTTCGATTTCCCGTGATTCGTAGCTCGTGTCCACTTCGACCTCGCGCTTTGCCGACGCCTTCTGAGCGTGTTTGTCGGTCGCAGTCGTCGAATTCTTCGCAAACTCCTCGCGTGCGGAATTCGTCCCGCCTTTCACACCAGCGTCCATGTTCGCGGAACCCCACCCCCAGCTCGCGTTGGCCTCTGCGTTCGAGTGATATTTGAAGCTCTTTTCGTAGTCCTCTTTACTGGATTGTTCGTTCTCAATCGTCCGTTCGAAATCAGTGGCACTCTCTTCAGTGAAGGAATCGAGGATGCTGGACGCCTCTGTTCGTTCTTTTTCTGATTTTCGGAACGTCCTGATCGAGATCGTCGTCCGCTCGCCGGGAAGCAGGCTGAACGTCTGAATGACTTTTCCGGCGCCGTACGAGCCCAGATAGGACGCGAGCCGGTAGGTCTCGACGAGCAGAAGCGACGGTTCGACTTCGGTAGTCCTATCGATGGTTCGGGGGCTTATCGTTCCGTACATCGAACTGTAGAAGGCCAACTCCTTCCCCATTTTTTTCGTTTCTACTATTTCTTGGGCACTGAGTGACTGCAACGCTTCACTCACGGGGCGATCGGTCTCGAGACTCAATGGTGACTTTTCGGAGAAGCGGAGTTTTCCCGATCTGACCCGTGCGTTCGGGAGGATGTGCTTGTCGGCAAACCCGCTTTTCATGGACCGTTTGACTTGCGCTTCGATCTCCTCGTCGCTCATCTGAGACACGTCGATACGGAGAGGCTGGACTGTCCCATCTTCGCCACCCGGAAGGGACGGTCCACCGGGAAACCTCGGGTCGTCCGGATTTATCGGCTTCCCGGGAAACCTTGGATCCTCCGGTGGTTCAGGGTCGGGTTCGTCCGGGGGCTCGGGATCGGGTTCGTCCGGAGGTTCAGGATCCGGTTCATCTGGGGGTTCGGGGTCCTCGTCGTCTGGGGGCCCAGAGTTATCGTCGTCCGGTGGCACAGGGGCCGGTTCGGGACGCCCCCAAGCAGCGGGGGAGAATAGATCTTCATCGTACTCGAGCTCGATGAAGTTCTTCCCGAAATAGATTGCCGGCTGTGGGATGTCGTAGCTGAGTATCGGTGCTCTTCCACCCGGTTCCAGCTGAATCAGCGGTTCGTTGTTATTCGACATCTATTTGTATTTATTTTAATACAGCATAAACATTATCTCGATATTATCGACAGTACCGATACGAAACCTGTTGTGAACTGGTTATTGTATGTATAGTTCGTAGCCGCTGCTTACCCCGGCTGATCGCCCATCACGTTCCGGACTGTTCGAGGATCTAATAGTGGTCGCTCTGGAGTACCACGAAGGACGATTCCGAATCTGCTAGAGCGGAAAGATCTGTATCTAAACAAGTTCGAACTAAGCGAGTAGATTGTACAGGTTTGCCCTCCTACAGTCCCACAGAAAGCTTATAACATCCGATTGTTGATGAATTATAATGAATCGGAGGAAACTACTTGCTACGGCAGGATCTGGGCTACTTGCTGGGATTGCAGGATGTGGTTCTGACAGCGGGGATCCAACGGATACGAATCCGCCGGGAGAGAAATCAGAAATTCAACTGAAACCACCGCAGGCAGACTTACCAGACGGTTGGGAGTTGAAAACCCCTGATACAGAGCCTCATGTACTACTAGAGGATTCCAGCTATGGGCTCGACTACACGGCAATCGGACACAATAGGCGGTACGAAGATATGGAACTCCGAGAGCGAGTCCGAGAAGAATTATTTGGCCGGTTCGATAGGCCTCTTGTCGTCGGTTTTGCCTCCCACGTCAAGCTCGAAGTGCTTGGTGGTAGTGTGACTGAGTCAATCGTAGTTCAGGCAACAGACAAGATCCAAAATAAGGCTGAATCAATATTTCAGACAAAAATAGAAGAATTCGGGCTTCAGGACATCTCGAAAGACGGAACTTACCAACACCAAGGAAGCCGTTCACCGAGTGAATTTCAAAAATTCACAGGAACTATCCTGTAGAGTCTGTCGAAATTGAGGATGTGGATATACCAAACGTTGAGGAAGAGAGCTTCACATTAGAGTCTGGACAGCTCGATGTTACGGGGCTTCTTAGTACTCATCGCCAAGATAGCGCCATTTTGATCACGGGTGGAGTGTTCCCGAGTGAGAACTATATTCGTTCAAAGAACTGGGACATTACGGGTGGTGTTCATCTGGACTTGACAGTAGATCTGGGACTAAATTCGAATATACACCGGTCGGATATCGTGAATTTCGCTCAGAACGTCCACGTCTAACCGCTAATCTTCGCGCCTACACAGTACCACGGGTTTGTCTGGATGCGATTCTCTTGTTTGGCGTAGAGAAGGATGCTTCTCTCGTTTAGCAACCCTCGTTATGGCGGAGAAATCGGAGTGGACTCGCGGGGGTCCCGTGAGCGCAGCGAACGGGACCAAGCGAGGGAACGACTGAACGAGCGAAGCGAGTGAAGGAGTGGACTCGCGGGGATTTGAACCCCGGGCCTTCCCCGTGCCAGGGGGATGATCTACCACTGATCTACGAGCCCTCGTACGCATCCATTCGTTCCCCGCTGGATATATTAAGGCCTTCGACTCGGGGACACCGCCGACACCGACTCCCACACGCGCTCAGATCCGCGCGGAATCGACGTACACGTCGAGGTCGACGTCGCGCGTCGAGTCCTCGAGGTCGCGCACGGCGCGCTCGACGACGCGCTCGGCCTCGCCCCTTATGAGGGGAATCGCCTTCTTCAGCACCCAGTCGAACGAGACGAGGGCGGGGAGATCGATCGCGTCGGAGCTCGCCGAGCCGGGATCGAACTCGACTTCGAGCGCGACCTCGCACGGGTCGTCGGTCGGGTCTCCTCGGGTGTCGGCGTCTGTGTCGCCGTCGGCGTCTGCGCCGTCTGGATCTCCGCCCGCCTCCGCCGGCGTCACTCGCCAACACCCGCCGGCGTCGATGTCCTTCGTGATCTCCCAGTCGATCCGCTCGGGCGGCTCGACGCCGGTGACCTCCGAGTGTGCGGTGTACGAAATCTTCCACCACGCGAACCGAAGCGCGTAGCGGGTTCCCGGCCCGCCTTCCCCTTCGAGGGTCCGGACCTCTCGCAGGTACTCCGAGTAGTCGGCGTACCGCGGGAAGTCGAGCAGGAACGCGTACACGTCTTCCGGGTCGGCGTACACCTCCGTGCTCACGACGAGTTCGTCCACGGAGGTGAATTCGGGTGGCCCCTATTAAGCAGTCCGCCGATCGGATGTGGAGATGGATGTTTCTGAGACAGTCATTTGATCGCTGGTGAACACCTCCAAAGCCCCAGCCGTTCTCGGCTCCCACAGCTCGCTGCGCTCCTCAGTCGCTCGCGTTGCTCACTCCTTGCGGTGCTTGCGTCGCTGGGGTTCGCCGAGAACGGCTGCCCCTTTGAGTCCCACCCGACCGCAACCGCAGCCTCACGCCTCCCCAGCCTCGCCGCGGCCGCCAGAGGCGGCCGCGGGCTCCCTCGCACGCGCTCCTCGCGGTCGCCACTGGCGACCGCTCGGAGGCGCGCGCCGACCGCACGGCATTGATAAGCGATCGACGCTCTGGCTGCGCTCGCCCGCTCGCTCGGGACCCGGAACGGGCCGCCGAAGCCGTCGGATACATGGGCTTCGCCGCGCTCGTACGCCCATGGCCGCCGACGACCGCAACGCCTTCGAAGTGTACCGCGACCGGGTCGATCGGCCCCTCCTGCGGCTGTTCCGCGAGTACGGCGCCCCCGAGGCGCACTGGCTCGTGATCGGGATGGCCGCGAACGTCGTCGCCCGCGTCGCGGGACTGGTCCCGCCGGTCGTGCTCGGCGTCGCCATCGACGCCGTCTTCACGGGGAATGGCCCCTACACCCTCCCGATCGTCCCGGACGCGTGGCTCCCGACCGCGGGACCGGCGCAGTTCCGGCTCTCGGTCGCGCTCATCGTCGGGTCGTTCCTCGTCACGGGCGTGTTCACGTACGTCTACGGCATCGCCGCGAACAACTTCGCCCACCGCGTGATGCACTCGGTACGGACCGACTCCTTCGACCAGATGCAGCGGCTCGACATGACCTTCTTCGACGACAAACAGACCGGCGAGGTGATGAGCGTCCTCAACAACGACGCCTCGAACCTGGAGGTATTCCTGGACAACGCGCTCCAGAACTCCGCGCGCCTCGGCGTGATGGTCGTCGGTATCGCGGGCGTCCTCTTCTACTACAACCACGAGCTCGCGGTGGTCACCCTCTCGGCCATCCCGCTGATGATCCTCTTCACGCTGTGGTTCATGCGGGCGGTCGAGCCGCGGTACGTCGCCCAGCGCTCCGTCGTCGGCGACCTCAACACCGCCCTCGAAAACGCGCTCTCGGGCGTCGAGCTCGTGAAGACCTCCAACACCGAGGCCCACGAGAGCGACCGCGTCGAGACCGCCTCGAAGCAGTACTTCGAGCGCACGATGTCGATCCTCCGGCTCAACTTCGTCTACCGGCCGGGGATGGAGCTGTTCGCGGGGCTCGCGTTCGCCGCCACGTTCGCGGTCGGCGGGTACTGGCTCTCCGCGGGGCCGCCGGGCCCCTTCTCGACGACGCTCACGGTGGGGACGTTCGTCACGTTCGTCCTCCTGACCCAGCAGTTCGTCGCGCCGCTCGCGGAGGTGTCCAACATCATCGACCAGTACGAGAACGCGAAGGCCTCCTGCGAGCGCGTCTTCGGCCTCCGGGACATCCCGATCCGGATCACCGACGACGACGACGCGAGCGACCTCGGCGGCGGGAACGACGCCGACGCCGATGCCGCCGCCGACCCCGACCACGGCGGCGTCGCCGGCGCGGTCGAGTACGACGACGTCTCCTTCGCCTACGCGGAGAACGCCCTCGTCGACCCCGAGGACGCCGACGAGGAGGTTATCCGGAACGTCTCCTTCGAGGCCGATCCCGGCGACACCGTCGCCCTCGTGGGACCGACCGGCGCCGGCAAGTCCACCCTCCTCAAGCTCCTCCTCCGGCTGTACGACGCGACCGAGGGCGCGGTCCGCGTCGACGGTCACGACGTGCGGGACGTCACCGTCGAGAGCCTCCGGTCGAACGTGGGCTACGTCGCGCAGGACACCACGCTGTTCGACGGCACCATCGCCGAGAACATCCGGTACGGGCGGTTCACGGGGGCCGACACCGAGAGCGAAGGCGGAGCCGCTGGCGAGACTAAGGTCCGCGAGCGCGTGATCGAGGCCGCGAAGGCCGCCGAGGCCCACGAGTTCATTGACTCGCTGCCCGACGGCTACGACACGCGGATCGGCGAGCAAGGGGTGAAGCTCTCCGGGGGCCAGCGCCAGCGCGTCGCCATCGCGCGGGTCGTCCTCCAGGACCCCGCAATCTTGATCCTCGACGAGGCGACCTCCGCGGTCGACACCGAGACGGAGATGCTGATCCAGCGCTCGCTCGACGAACTGGCGGCCGACCGCACGACCTTCGTCATCGCCCACCGCCTCTCGACGGTGACCGACGCGGACCTGACGCTCGTGTTGGAGGACGGCGCGGTCGTCGAGCGCGGCACCCACGACGGGCTCCTCGACGCCGACGGCCTTTACGCCAAGCTCTGGGGCGTGCAGGCCGGCGAGATCGACGAGCTCCCCGAGGAGTTCGTCGAGCGCGCCCGCGAGCGACACGTCGACCGCGCGGTCGAGCGGGCGATCGAGGAGGGGAGCGTCGAGAGCGAGACACTCGACGACTGAGGCGGTCGACCCGGCTGAAAAGCGAACCGCGCGGAATCAGTCGTCGCTCGACGCCTGCCCGGTCGCGTCCGACTCGGCGCCGGGAACCGCCGCGGCGGGCTCCGGCGGCTCCGCGCGCACGTCGGCGCCCTTCCCCTCGGCGATGACCTCGGCGTAGGCGTCGGGGAAGACGCGGACGAAGTCGTCGAGCGCGGCGGTCCAGTCGTCGAGCAGCTCTGCCGCGCGGTCGCTGTCGGTGTACGCGTGATGGTTCTCGACGAGCCGGCGGAGCATGCGCTCGTCGGACTCTTCGAGGGTCTCCGAGACCGACACCATCCCGCGGTTGACGCGGTCGGCGAACCGGTCGTCGGGGTCGTACACGTACGCGACGCCGCCGGACATCCCGGCCGCGAAGTTCCGACCGGTGTCGCCGAGCACGGCGACGACCCCGCCGGTCATGTACTCGCAGCCGTGGTCGCCGACGCCCTCGACGACCGCCTTCACGCCGGAGTTGCGGACGCCGAACCGCTCGCCGGCGACGCCGTTGACGTACACCTCGCCGTCGGTGGCGCCGTACAGCCCGACGTTGCCGGCGACGACGTTCTCGGCGGGGTCGTAGCCGGCATCCTCGGGCGTGTTGATCACGATCCGACCGCCGGAGAGCCCCTTGCCGACGTAGTCGTTGGCGGCGCCGGACAGCTCCATCGTGATCCCGGGCGCGAGGAACGCGCCGAAGCTCTGGCCGGCGTAGCCGTCGAACCGACAGGTGACGGTGTCGTCCGGGAGCCCGTCGCCGCCGTGCTCGGAGACGACGCGGTTCGAGAGGGTCGCGCCGATCGCGCGGTCGACGTTCTCGACGTCGCGGGTGAGCGCGACGGGCGCGCCGTCCTCGATGGCGGGGCTCGCCTCCTCGATGAGGTCCCAGTCGAGCAGGTCGTCGATGCCCGGGTGGTCCTGCTCGCGGGTCTTCGTGCGGGCGTCGCCCGCGGGCTCGGCGATGACCGCCGACAGGTCGAGGTGTTTGGCCTTCTCGTGGTCGGTCTCGCGCTGGGAGAGGAGCTCGGGGCGGCCGATGAACTCCTCGACCTCCGTGTAGCCGAGCTCGGCCATGATCTCCCGGAGCTCCTGCGCGATGAACGTCATGTAGTTGATGACGTGGTCCGGCTGGCCCGGGAAGCGCTGGCGGAGGTCCTCGCGCTGGGTCGCGACCCCGACCGGGCAGGTGTTCTCGTGGCACTGCCGCGCCATCACGCACCCGGCGGTGACGAGCGACGCGGTGCCGAACACGTACTCCTCGGCGCCCAAGGCGGCGGCGACCGCCACGTCGCGCCCGGTCTTGAGGCCGCCGTCGGCGGTGACGCGGATGCGGTCGCGCAGGCCGGTCGCGCGGAGCATCTGGTTCGCCTCGGCGAGCCCGAGCTCCCACGGGAGCCCCGCGTTCTTGATCGACGTCTTCGGCGACGCGCCGGTCCCGCCGTCGTGGCCGGAGACGTGGACCACGTCGGCGTTCGCCTTCGCGACGCCGGCCGCGATGGTGCCGATGCCGGCCTCGGAGACCAGCTTCACGTTGACGTCGGCGTCAGGGTTGGCGGCCTTCAGGTCGAAGATCAGCTGCTTGAGGTCCTCGATCGAGTAGATGTCGTGTTGCGGCGGCGGCGAGATGAGGCCGACGCCGGGGGTGGAACACCGGACGTGCGCGATCATCTCGTTGACCTTCTTCCCGGGGAGGTGGCCGCCCTCGCCGGGCTTCGACCCCTGCGCCATCTTGATCTGGAGCTCGTCGGCGCTCGCAAGGTACTCCGAGGTGACGCCGAACCGACCGGAGGCGACCTGCTTGACGTTACACTCCTTCTCGGTGTCGAACCGCTCCGGGGGCTCGCCGCCCTCGCCCGTGTTCGACTTCGCGCCGAGCCGGTTCATCGCGATCGCGTTGTTCTCGTGGGCCTCCGGCGAGATGCTCCCGAGGCTCATCGCGGCCGTCGAGAAGCGCTCCACGATCGACTCGACCGGCTCGACCTCCTCGACCGGCACGGGGTCGCGGTCGGACTCGAACTCGAGGAGTCCGCGGAGCGTCTGGAGCTCCTCGGACTGGTCGTTCACGAGCTCCGCGAACTCCCGGTACTGCTCGTAGTCGCCGCCGCGGACCGCCTGCTGGAGCGTGCCGACCGTCTGCGGGTTCCAGCCGTGTTTGATCCCGGACGACCGGTGTTCGTACTCGCCGGTGGTCTCTAGCTCGGGGTCGGCACCGAAGGCCAATGCGTGGCGCGTCCGGAGGTCGTCTTCGATCTCCGCGATACCGATCCCCTCGGTGCGGATCTCGGTGCCCTCGAAGTACTCGGCGACGAACTCCGAGGAGAGCCCGACGGCCTCGAAGATCTGCGCGCCCTGGTAGGACTCCATCGTCGAGATGCCCATCTTCGCCATCGTCTTGAGGAGGCCGTCCTCCAGCGCGTGCCGGTAGGCGGCGAGCGCCTCCTCCTCGTCGGCGCCGTCGGGCCCGGCGACCACGTCGGCGATGGAGGCGTACGCGAGGTACGGGTCGATCGCGTCCGCGCCGTAGCCGACCAGCGTCGCGACGTGGTGGACCTCGTGAGGCTCGCCGGACTCGACGACGAGCCCCGCGCGGTTCCGCAGCCCGTTCCGGACGAGGTGGTGGTGGACCGCACCGGTCGCGAGCAGGCTCGGCACCGCGAGCCGGTCCGGCCCGACTTCCCGGTCGGAGAGGACCACCGCGTCGGCGCCGTCCTCGATGGCGGCCGCGGCGTCCCCGCGGATCCGGCTCACGGCGCCGACGAGCGAGCCGTCTCGGTCGTACGTCGCGTCGACGGTCACGGAGGTGAACGACGCCGCGCCCGGCCCCTCGCCGTCTCCGTCTCCCGGCGCGCGCTCCCCCGGCCCGGGAAGATCGCGCAGCGCGGCCGTCTCCGCGTCGGTGAGGATCGGGGTGTCGGAGAGTATCTGCTCGGCGTGTTCCGGCGTCTCGTCCAGCAGGTTCCGCTGGTTGCCGATCCGCGTCTCCAGCGAGGTGACGAGCTCCTCGCGGATGTAGTCGATCGGCGGGTTCGACACCTGTGCGAACAGCTGCTTGAAGTAGGTGAACAGCGGGCGGTCGACGTCGGCGAGCACCGACAGCGGGGTGTCGTCGCCCATCGAGCCGACCGGGTCTTTCCCCTCCGTCGCCATCGGCTCGACGAGGTGGTTCAGCGAGTCGGTGGTGTAGCCGAACGCGGCCTGATGGGCGCGGACGGTCGGCTCGGTGTCCTCGTCACTGTCGCCGCCGGCCGCGCCGGCGGCGTCCGCACCGATCCCGGCGGCGACCGCGTCCTCCTCGACGACGTCGTCGAGGTCGACCTGTCGCTCGGCGACCCACTCGCCGTACCTCTCGTCGGTGAGGGCCTCGAACACCTCGTCGTCGGGGACGATCCGCCCCTCCTCGGGGTCGGCGACGAAGATCTCGCCGGGCTGAAGTCGGCCGCGACGCGTCACCTCCTCCGGCTCGGTCGGGAGCGCGCCCACCTCGCTGCCGACGACCAGCCGGTTTTCGTCGGTCACTTCGTACCGACAGGGGCGGAGCCCGTTGCGGTCTAAGACGCCGGCGACGCGGTCGCCGTCGAAGCCGATGACGAGCGCGGGACCGTCCCACGGCTCCACGAGCGAGGCGTGGTAGTCGTAGAACTCCGCGCGGGACTGATCCATCAGCTCGTCGCCGCGGAACGCCTCCGGGATCAGCATCCGGAGGGTGTGCGGGAGGTCGCGGCCCGCCTGCAGGAGGAGCTCGACGGCGTTGTCGACGCTGGCGGTGTCGGACTGGTTCGGATCGTCGATAACCGGCTTGATCGTTCCGAGCTCCGCGCCGAACGCCGGGTGGTCCAGGTCGTTCTCGCGGGCGCGCATCCAGTTGACGTTCCCGCGGATCGTGTTGAACTCGCCGTTGTGGACGATGTTGCGGTACGGGTGCGCGAGGTGCCACGCGCCCAGCGTGTTCGTCGAGAAGCGCGCGTGGACTAAGGCGACGTGGCTCGCGAAGCGCTCGTCGGTCAGGTCCGAGTAGTAGCCGTCGAGCTGCGAGCCCTTCAGCAGGCCCTTGTACACGACGCGCTGGCGGTCGAGCGAGCAGACGTAGAACCGACCGGCGCCGTCGACCTCTGACACCGCGTTCTCGATCTCGCGGCGCGCGGCGTACAGCGCGCGGTCGAAGCCGAGGATCTCCGGGTCGGCGTCGCCGGGGCGCGTCTCCTCGCTGGTGAACCGCTCGGCGAGGCCGGCGCCCTCGACAGGCGCGACGAACAGCTGAGAGACCTCCGGCTCCGAGTCGAGCGCGGTCGCGCCCAGGTCCGCGTTGTCCGTCGGGACGGAGCGCCACTCCAGGACCTCCAGCCCGTACACGGAGAACACCTCCGCGATGACGTCGTGGATCTCGGCCTGCACGCTCGGTTCGGTCGGCATGAACACGGAGCCGACGGCGTACTCCTCGGGCAGGTCGGCGTCGACGACCTCGCGGAAGAAGTCGTCCGGGCGCGCGACCATGATACCGGCGCCGTCGCCGGTGTCCTCCTCGGCGCCCGTCGTCCCGCGGTGTTCGAGGTTCTCGAGCAGTTCGACGGCGTCCGTGACCGTCTCGTGGCTCGGGTCGCCGTCGAGGTCGACGATCCCGCCGATCCCGCAGTTCGAACGCTCGTCCGTTACCGCCGCAAGCCCCCCACCGTGGCCCGAGAGATCCCGCTCCGATACCTCCCGGGTGTTACTACGTGGCTCGGTCATGGTACACACTCTGGATCCGTCACTTAAAGGTATGACCCTGATAGGGGTAGGATCCCTCGTACACACATTAGGGAATATAAGGTAATTATTCATCAGGGGTGTGTACCAAAGCCGTAATCGCTGTTCGATCAGAAGATATCCGAACAAGAGTAAATAACCGGTTATAATTGAACCTATTCGGGACGGAATTTTGTTGAATATGACGAATGAAATATCGATCGTCAACCGGCGTCTGAGATCCCCTCGGCAGGGTCGGAATCGTGAGGGTGAGTCGAGGACGGTCGAAGCGATCGAAGCGAGACCGAAGGGACGGCAAGTGAAGCGCGCGACGATCGAAACCGGCTACAGTTACTCGCTCAACGGGGTGAACGTCCCGTTGATGTCCCACTCGTGGATGCAGTAGACGTTGCCGGGCTCGTCGTCGATCTGCCACCCGTCGGCGTCGTCGTCCCACCGCTCCTCGCGGCCGCACAGCTCGCACTCGCGCTCCCGTGGCGGGGTAATAGTGACGCTCATACGCACACGAACGGCCCGGGCCAGCAAAAGGATACCGCCGACCTCTCGACTGACACCCTCCGGGTGGCCCCGAGGTGACTCGCGACGGACCGCGGATCAGCGGCCTCGTCGCCTCTGAACCGCCACCAGAGCCGCCAGCGTGAGGGCCGCCAGCGAGTGGATCGGGCCGAATCCCGGAAGGTCTTCGGCGGTCGTCCGGATCGGCGCGTTCTCGTAGGTCGGCGTCGGTCGTTCCGAGCCGTCGCCGGTCTCGCCGCTCGCCGTCTCCGAGGCGCCGGCTCCGCCGCCGCCGGCGTCAGATTCCTTCGTGTCGGTCGCCCTCACGTCGGTCGCTGACGCGCCGCTCTGGGGGCCTTCAGCGACTCCGGACGTCTCGGTCGCCGTCGGTGTCGACACGGCGATCGGTCCGTCCAGAAGCGGCCTCCGCCGCTCGGCGGTCGGTCGGGACCCGAACCCGAATCCCCGAACGGGAGCGGTTCGGTCCCCGCCCCCGCGGGTTCCCTCCGTGCCGTCCGCGCTCGGCCCGTTCTGGCGGTCGCCTTCGGCGGATCCGGCCGCTCCCGATCCGCCGGCGGCGCCTCCCGCGGGTCCGCCAGTCCCGCCCGGCCCGCCGACTCCCCCGCCGCCCCCGCCGGCGACGGGTCCTCCGGACGCGACCCGTTCTGAGTCTCCGCCCGGTGAACCGCCCTGTTCGGCGACGAACGCCACCGTCGAAGTAACGCGGTGGCCGTCCGGGGGATCCGACGCGGCCTCGCGGAGCCGGTCGTCGGTGACCCGGAACGCGGCGGTGAACTCCTCGCCGGGCTCCGGTTCCCCGTCGGTCGGGAGCGCGTCCTCGGCGTCGGCGACCACGTAGAGCCCGGTCTCGTCGACGTGGACGGTCGAATCGCTCGGTGCGCCGCCGCTCGGATCGCTCGAGTCGCTCGCGGTCACCTCCTCTGTCTCCGCGGTCGATCGAACGCCGAACTCGAGCCCGTCGAGGCGGTCGAGGTCGTCCCCCGTCTCGGGCGGGGCGTTCCGCGCCGCGGGCAGTCCGGTCAGCCCGGAGGCGTTCACCGCGTAGACCACCGTGTCGTTCGCGGTGACGCGATCGGTCCGGGAGAGTTCGCCGTCCTCGACGGCGTCTCGGACCGCCGCGGCGCTTCCGAGCTCGGACCGATCGGCTTCCGATGCCGTGTAGGTGGCGAGCTCGTTGGTCGAGCGGCGCGTGAACGTCACCGTCGCGTTGTCGCTCGTCGCGGCGATACCCTGCTCCGAGCGAACTTCGATCTCGTAGGTACCCGGCGACAGCGTCCCGTTTTTACCCGGCACGGTGACCGACTCGATCGACGCTCCCGGACCCTCCACCGTGACACTCTCGTTCAGCGGCCCGGTCGCCGCCGTGTACGTATTGAGATCGAGGGTCGTCTGCCCCTCTTCCGGCGTTGCGAGCTCGATCGTGGCGGCTGTGGTGTTGGTATCTGTATTTGCAAATTCTATACTTGTTTCTGGTGAATTATGATGTACCTCAAAAGATATATATCCACCACTTGCTGAAAATTCGCCTATCTCATAGATGTCTGTATATTGATCATCATTTCCAATTATTCTGAAGACATTTCCAGATGTAGAGTTACTTTTGTTGAATGTATATTTACCTGTTTGTAACCCTCTTGTGCTGAATTCGACGGAGCTAGTGTTTGTTATTTCATTTCCAACTGCATATATAACTCTCTGATTTTTGTTGACACGATATAATCGCCTATTCTCTGCTTCAAATAATGTTTTATTAGCTATTATTGTGGTACCTGAATAGATAGTAGAGCGATTACTACTCCAGCCATCATGGTTGCTAATATGTACCTTTTTGTTTCCCAACTCCATCTCCCTGTCAACCTTGATTCTAGCTGTCTCTGAGACCCCTCCGTTCACAAATCCGTAATCTACATCCGAATTCGGTAATACATATGTTTGATTTTGATAACTAGTGCTTTGTTGAGTAGAATTTTTATAGATCTGTAGAGTAGCCGCTAACTGAGTACTGCTATATATCGTTGAGTTAGTTTCATCTGATCTTTTTAAGTTTACTTTGATATCCTCATTTATTCCAGTTAGTCTATCAGAAGATCCATATAGAGTATCTTGGACGATCTCCCCGTCAGCTGTTATTGGATGTATTGATACAATATAGGGCGTATTATCTCCGTTTAAATCACGTAGCTCTACTTCTTTAATTGTCAAGTTTGAACTATCTGATACATTGTATGTTTGGTTTGAGAAATTAATCATTCCAGAATATATGTGCGCTGTATCCATTGAAATTGCAGAATTTAGTATCGGTTCTGGTATATGATCACCTATTTCATATTCTGTTATATTTATCTGACTTTTGGGAATAACATGAATGCTCTTCTTTCCACCAACGATATTCGATCTAATAGAAATATTCTGTCTTCCATCTACTGAGGTAGCCGGTTGCTCTTGAGATCCAGCGAGCCTTGTTCCATTATATCCCTTAGTAATGAGAATAACTGAATCACTATCTGAGACAAAGTCTGTTATGGTGACCCCAGCTGAGGTGGTCGAATCAGCTAATGCTTGACTTGAAACAGTAGCTTGATCAGGTACTCTAATGGAATTAACTACGATCTTGAATGGCTCTGATTTTGTTATTTGATTCTCTTTCTTTAGATTCGAATAATTTTTACCCGCCTTTTCGCTTGAAACCCCCAACGTATATCTAGATGTAACTGTCGAGTTAATATTTGACATCTTTATATCTGCGAATGTTATTTCATTGATATTTACTCTGTCTGTTTCATTCTTTGGATTGGCTTGTATTTTGAAAATGGTGTGATCGTGGTGATCTAGCTTACTTATTCTCGATACGTCAGCACCAGATATATTGTAGCTGTCTATCTTACTAGAATTGGTTTCTATATTTTGTTCCTCAAATTTCTCTAATCCTATAAATATAGATATATTTGTGTTATTCTCGCCTGTATGGTTGATTGTAATCGATGTATTCCTCAAGGTTGTCTTATTTTGGTTTAAAAATATATCTTCAGATTCTCCTGGTGTAGTTATTGTTGGTGTGTCGGTGTGGTTCGTATCTGATTCTGCAACACCGATCCCGACCCCAAAAACGGAGAAAAAACCCAATGAGAGAACGAGAGTACAGATCACCGCACGCCGAATCGTTAATCTCCGTGCCATTATCGAGTCTCCGGCTGCGAGAGCTGCGGCTATCGGGCGCTTAGGCCGCGGATCGCGACGGTAAGAGCCCGCACCGCTAACTCGCAACGCGAGATGGTCGAATTCGGTCCGATTGCTTATAAATGAATTACGGACTGCGAAGCTTCCGCATGCGGAAACGTCTCCGTTCGAGGCGACGCAGTCGGACGGTTTCGATCGTCGCTATCTGAGCAGATCGCAGGCTGTGAGGGCGGGGAAAATCGGTTTTAAAACGAGTCGCGAACGAGCGGTCAGTGCTCGACCTGTTCCATCAGGGAGAAGAGCGGCTCGGAGGCGTCGACGGCGGTGGGGTGGACGCCGACGAGCGCGATCACGTCCTCCTCGTGTTGGACGGTCCCGACGTACAGGTACACCGGAACGTCTTCGACCTCCCCGTTCTGGCCGTCGCCGGCGTCGACCTCCGCGTCGACGGTCGTTTCGAGGATCGAGATCTCCACCTCTTCGCCGAGGATGGTGCGGGTCTCCGACCCTCGGTCTTCGATCTCGCTCGCTTCGATGTCGGTACCGTCGCCGCCGACACCCTGCTGGTCGACCTGCTCTAAGAGCCGCCGGATCAGCTCCGTGTCGTCCGCGCGGACGAGCGGGTTGACCGACTGGCCGCCCACCGACGCGTCCGGCGTGCTCGCCACGAACAGGGCCGACCCGTTATCGGAGTTCTCGTACCCGGCGGCCCACGTCGTCGCGGACACCTGCGCGTTCACGCCGGCGACGTCGAACTCCTGTTCGATGGTGAACGACTCGGGCTCCTCGCCCTCGTACCCCGCTTCGGACGCGGCCGAGGACGGGACGCTGGCCGGTTCCGCGTCGAACTCGTAGCTGCCGTTCTCGCCCTGGGCGCCGGCGCACCCGGCGACCGCGACGGACGTCGATGCGGCGATCGCCGCGAGCAGTCCGCGTCTGTGCATACCGGGAGCTACGCCCGCTGAGACGGTTAAGCGTATCGCCCGGAATACGACGATCTGATAATCGCGCGCTTCACGCCGTTAAGCCGGTATTAAGGATCTGCGGGAGGTGTCAGTTGAGCGGTTATTATTACCCGCTCAGCGATGAAATCCAAGGCACAAAGTTCACGGTGTGTCGTGCGCGAGGTGAGTCAAATGGAACGCCGAGGGCAAATCGGACTGGTGGAAGCGCTCCTCCTTGACGTCGTCCGTCTCCACGAGACGTGGATGGAGGTCGTCTTCCCCAGACAGCTCGATCCGAGCGCGGTGTTAGGGAAGTGGAAACCGGAGACCGGCGTCCAGACGGTCGGGTACTACCTCTGGGCGATCCTCGGGGCTCCGCTCGTGGCGGTGACGTACCCGCTCCTGCTCGTCGGATTCGCCACGCGGTACTACGCGGCGAAGCTCGATTCCGCGGTCACGCGGTTCGGCGTGCTCGGCGCGGTGCTCGTCGCCACCGTCGTCTGGGGCTCGTTGACCCTCCTCGCGCACTTCCAGCTACCGACGGAGGTGATGCTCGGGATCGGCGGCGCCAGCGTCGTCGCGGTCGTCTCCGCCGGGCTCGCCGCCGGCTTCTCGAAGGCCGGGGGCCGGTTCGTCAGCGCCCTGCTCGCGTACCCGTTCGCGATGACGGCGATCTTCCTGCCGCCGGTCGTCGCCGCGCTGCTGACTCCCTCGATCTCGAACGTGGTCCTCGATCCGAGCTACGAGCTCGCGCGGTGGATCCTCGACACGTTCCTCGCGGTCGGCGGGATCAACGAGACGCTCCGGGGCGCCTTCGACCTGGAGACGTTCGGCCAGCAGTGGGGCGTTCCCGGTCTCGGCTACGTGCTGATGTGGGTCGGCATCTCCGTCCCGCTCGGCTGGTTCCTAGGAGTGCTCGTCGCGCTGGCGAACCTGATCCGTCCGAAGCCGGACGGCTGAGCCGACGCGCCGAGCGGACGGCCGGCATCCTCTTCGTTCCGCTACTCCTCGCGATCGAACCGCTCGCTCGCGGTCTCGAACGCCGACTCCGACTGCTCCTTGCTCCGCCGGCTCTCCCGCGCCGCGACCGCCTCGGGATCCGGGCTGGCGTCGTCGTCGATCCGGGCGAACGACTTGTGGACCTTCGTGTGGCACCAGCGACACAGCGCGACGGTGATCTCGTGGGGGCCCGCGTCGTCGAGGTCGGAGGCGTCGGCCGGGGAGGAGTCAGAGGCGTCGACCGAGGAGGAGTCGGCGTCGCCGTACGACAGGTGGTGTTCCTCCACCAGCGGTCGGGCGTCGTCGTGAGCCAGCCGGATCTCCGCCAGTCCGCACCGGTAGCACTCCCGCCCGTCGGTCGTCGAGCGGTAGTGCGGGCACGCCCGCCAGTCCCCCTCTGCGCCGACGTGGCAGGCGTAGCCGTCCCGGCGTCGATCGGCGGCGAACTGAGGGTCGTCGCCGGCCCGCGCCAGCGCGAACCGACAGCGACCGTCGTCGGTGAGGTGGTCGCAGACGCCGGCGACCGCGTACGGGTCGTCGACGCCGACCGGGGTCCCGTCCGGTGTGTGTTCCACGTCGGCGCCACCTCAGACGAGGCTCGCGCCGTCGAGGTCGGTTCGGCCGTAATCGACGTCGAGCAGGCGCAGGAGGGTCGGGGCGACGTCGAGTAAGTCCGCGTCCTCGATTTTCGCGTCCGGGTGATCGACGAACAGGGCGGCGTCCTCGAAGGTGTGCATCCCGGTCCGGGGGCCGTCCGGATCGAACACCGCGTCGTGGGAGCGGAACCCCGACTTGAGGTCGAACCCCTCGTTCGGAATCACCACGAGGTCGGGCGCGATGGCGTCGTGGTCGCCGCGGAACACCGTCTCGCGCTCGACGACTCGCTTCGCGACCGGCTTCCCCTTCGGCCCCTCCCAGGCTTCGAGCTCGGCCCGGAGCTCCTCGCGGACCGCCTCGTACTCCGACTCGGGGACGACGCCGTCGGGCTCGCGGCCCTCCACGTTGAGGTAGAAGCGGCCGGGCACGAGCGAGTACGCGCGAGCGTCGCCGGCGATGTCGGACAGCGCTCCGTGGTCGTCGCCCTCGTAGGAGAGCCACCCCTCGCGTTCGAGCCACTCGTTGCAGTACACGTCGTACCGGAGGCGCGTGAACCCGTGGGTGGAGCCGACGACGAGCCGCACGTCGTCCGGGAGCGCCTTCCGGATGCCGCCGATGTGTTCGTCGAGGGCGGCGTAGAACTCCAGCATATCCTCACGGTACGGACCGCCGTCCGCGTAGTCTCCCCATAGGAAGTGGTTGATCCGGTCCGGCGTGGAGAACACGCCGACGAACAGGTCCCAGTCGTCCTTCTCGACGTAGCGGTCGAACGCCGCCGCGCGGGCGTCGAGGGTCTCGCGCGCCTGTTCGACGAACTCGGTCTTGTCCTCTCGGTGGCCGAGCTTCGCGTTGACCGAGAGCCTGTAGCTGCTCTCGGTGAGGTACTTCCGAAGCTCCTCCGGGTGTGACGCCTTGTCGACGTCGGGCGAGAGGTAGCCGGAGACCATGCGCTGAACCGTTCGCTGCGGCGGGAAGGTGACGGGGACGTTCATCACGGTCGCGTCGAGGCCGGCGTCGGTCGCGCGGTCCCACACCCGCGTCGCCTGCACGTCTCGACCCATTGGGACGTAGGTGTCGTAGGAGCCGACCTCGCGGTCCTGAAAGCCGTACACCCCGGTCTCGCCGGGGTTCACGCCGCTCGTGAGCACCGGCCAGCACGCGCTCGACTCGGGGGGAACGGCGCTGTCGATCGGTCCCCCGTCGCCCTCGTCGGCGATCGCCGACAGCGTCGGAAACGTGTCCGGGTTGTCGGCGACGAGGCGGTGGGGCAGCCCGTCGATCCCGATGAACGCCACGCGGGGCGTGTCGTTCCCTCGCAGCCGGTCGAAGAGGCCCATAGGGGTACATCCGCCGTGGAGGGCAAAAGGGTTCACATCGCTTCCCGGGCGCGTCGCCGCCGCCGGTCGGCTCCCCTTCTCCCTCCTTACCCTCCCCTCCTCTCGGGAGCCTTTTGAGGGCGGCCCGTCACGGTGGCGCATGGAGACGCGACGCACGCTTCTCGTCGACGCGTTCGCGGACGAGCCGCTGGCCGGGAACGTCGCCGGCGTCGTGCCGGACGCCGCGGGACTGAGCGACGACCAGATGGGCCGGATCGCCGCGGAGATCGGCGCCTCCGAGACCGCGTTCCTGTTCGACGCCGGCGGGGACGGCGGGGGCGAAGACGGCGCCGACAGCGAGAGCGCCACCGGCGACGCCGGCGCTGTCGACCGACTCCGATACTTCACGCCTTCCACCGAGGTCGACCTCTGTGGCCACGCCACGATCGCGACCTACGGCGCCCTGTTCGCCGAGGGCGCGATCGACGCCGGCGACCGCACCCTCCGGACCGAGGTCGGCGACCTCGAGGTCACGGTCGACGACGACGGGACCGTCTGGATGCGGCAGAACCCCCCGACGGTCGACGTGATCGATCCCGACGTCGAGGAGGGGTCCGGTCTCGACGCCGACCGCCTCGGCGACGCGCTCGGGATCGACCCGGCGGCCCTGCGCGACGTGGGCGCCGACCTCCCGGTCGCGGTCGCCTCCACGGGGCTCCCGTGGCTCGTCGTCCCAGTGAACTTCCTCGAACGGCTCGGCGAGGCCGAGCCCGACGCGGCGGCGATCGAGGCGATCTCCGCGGCGCACGACGTGGCGGGCGTGTACGCGTTCACCTTCGACGCGATCGGCTTCGACTCGACGCTTCACGGCCGGGCGTTCGCACCGGCGCTCGGGATTCCCGAGGACCCCGTCACAGGGATGGCGAGCGGCGCGGTCGGGGCCTACCTCCGCGAGGTCGAGGCGTTCGACGGCGACTTCCCCGACGAGATGCGCTTCGAGCAGGGCCACTTCGTCGACCGGCCCGGCCACGTTCGGGTTCGGGTCGACGGCGACGCGGTGCGCGTCGGCGGACGGGCGGTCGTCTCGATGGACGGCGAGCTTCGGGTGCCGGACGAGGAGGACGACGAGATCATCGAAGCGTAGCGCTCCGGCGGATCGGGAGGGCGGTTCGCCACCAGAGAGGGCGCTTCCGCGGGCCGAACGCTTAGGGGATCGCGAGCCGTACTGCCGTTATGGAGTTCGACCTCCCGCGTGCGGTCGGTATCGTCGCGCTCATCGTCGTCCTCGGAACGCTCGGGGTCGCCTTCGGGACGCCGATGGCGCTTTCGACGACGCTGATGATGGTGCTCCCCTCGATGGTCGTCTTCGGCGCCGTCGCGTTCGTCGTCGGGATGAAACACGGCGAGTTCCGGGCGACGCGCGCCTGAGGCGCCGGCAGCCCTACGGCCTCCACGAACTCCCGACGCCCCGGGATCACGGCGCTTTTTAAAACGCCGACGCAATCGGGAGCCGTGCCACTCGGGTCGCCGCTCACGGAACTCCTGCTGCTCGCCGGCGGCGCCGCACTCCTGTACGCCGGGGCAGAGCTGCTCGTGAAAGGCGCCGGCGACCTCGCGCTCGCGGTCGGGCTGAAGGCGTCGACGGTGGGGGTCACCGTCGTCGCGTTCGCGACCACCGCCCCCGAACTGTTCGTCGCCCTCCTCGGCGCGATCACGGTGTCGACCGACACCGGGCTGGGCGCGATCGTCGGCTCGAACATCGCCAACATCGGGCTCGTGCTAGGGGCGTCCGCGCTGATACGCCCGCTCGACATCTCGCAGACCGTCTTCGAGCGCCACGTCCCGTTCATGGTGCTCGCCGCGCTGCTCCTCGTCGGCCTCGGCTGGGACGGGCGGATCGGCGCCGTCGACGGCGTCGTCCTGCTCGCCGCCCTCGTCGCGTTCACCGCCGTCGTCATGCGGCGGGTCCAGCAGACGCAGTCCGGCATCTCCGACGCCGAACGCGAGGAGATGCCGGACGCGCGAGCCCGAGACGTCGTCGCCGTGGTCGGCGGGATCGTCGCCCTCGTCCTCGGATCCCGCTGGTTGGTCGAGGGCGGCCAGTCCCTGCTGTCGGCCGCCGGCTTCTCCGACATCTTCATCGGGCTCACGGTGCTGGCGCTGGGGACCTCGCTGCCGGAGCTGGCCGCGAGCGTCGTCGCCGCGATCCGCGGCGAGGCGGAGTTCAGCGTGGGCAACGTCGTCGGCTCGAACATCTACAACGTCCTCGCGGTCATCGGCGTCGTCGCCGTCATTACGCCGATCAGCGTGAGCCCCGGCGTGCGCGGCTTCGAGTTCCCCGCGCTGCTCGCCTTTACCGCCCTGCTGGTCGGGCTGATGTACCGCGGCGAGCGCATCTCGCGGCTCGACGGCGGCGTCCTCGTCGCCGGCTACGTCGCGTTCATCTACCTGCTGCTGCCGTGAGGGTGGCGATTCTACCGGATGACGTCGATCGACGACAACTGTTAGTTATAAATATGAGATGGAACGTCGGCGGTGGCGCGCGCCGGTGAGCGCCCGTTAGGGCGCGAACCGCGCGTGCGAGGGAGTCGGTGGTCCGGAGCAACGCGGAGGACCACCGACGAGGCTGGGGAGGCATGAGGTGCGGGGCGGGACTCAAAGGGGCGGCCGCGAGGCGGGCGCAGGTGACGTAAGGACCGCAGGGAACGAGCGAAGCGAGTGACCGAGGACCGCAGCGAACGTGCGCCCGCCTCGCGGCCGGGGCTTTGGAGGAGATCGCGTCGATCCGCCGTTTATAAACGCCAACGTACAGCCGAGCGGCCGGGGCTTTGGAGGCGTTCACCGCCGATCCAACATCGCCCACATATAAGCGATCAACCGGACAGGCAGACGAAGTCACCGCCGCTCCGTCCGCGTCGTACCGACGGCTATTCGGCCGCCCGACTCCGACAGGAATCCGTGATAGCGATCGTCGTCAGCCGGGCCGACAGCGCCTCGGAACACATCGGCGAGCACCTGCTCGACGTCGGCGACTGGGAGCGCCGCGACGACCCGAGCCGCCCCGACGCCGACGGGGGCGGCACGTACTACCGGACCGACGGGTTCGAACTGCGGGAGTTCGACGGCCTCCACATCGAACTGAACGACCCGGCCGCCGCCTTCGACTGCGATCCCGAGTTCCTCGCGTTCGTCTCCCGTCATTCGGGGGAGACCGGAAAACTCCTGACCGCCCACGTCACCGGGAACTTCGGCCCCGCGCCGTACGGGGGCGAGCCGGAGACGCTGGCGCTCGCCGCGCCGGGCGCCGAGAAGCGCGTCGTCGAGGCGCTCGCGGAACGCGCCCCCGAGGGGTACGACGCGGGGATCGAGTGCACGCACCACGGGCCCACGGGGACCTCCGTCCCGTCGCTGTTCGTCGAGCTCGGCTCCGGCGAGCCGCAATGGACCGACCCGGAGGCGGCCCGGGCGGTCGCGCGGGCGGTGCTCGATCTGCGGGGGACCGGCGCGGATCTGATCGGCGAGTCGAGCGAGACGAGCGCGGGAAAGGCCGCCGACGGCGACTCCGATCCCCGCCACGTCGTCGGATTCGGCGGCGGCCACTACGCCCCGCGGTTCACTCGGATCGTCCGCGAGACCGAGTGGGCGGTGGGACACGTCGGCGCCGACTGGGCGCTCGGGGAGCTGGGCGCGCCCGACGCGAACCGGGACGTGATCGAGCAGGCGTTCGCGCGGAGCCGCGCGAATCTGGCCGTGATCGAGGGCGACAAACCCGACCTCGCGGCGACGGTCGAGGACCTCGGCCATCGCGTCGTGAGCGAGACGTGGGTGCGCGAGGTCGGCGATCGCCCCCTCCCGCTGGTGGAGCGGCTGGAGGCCGAGGTCGCGACGGTCGACGAGGGGCTCCGGTTCGGCGGGGTCGTCCCCGGGTCTCCCGACTCGATCCGCGTCCGAGCGCTGCCGGGCGAACTCCTCTCGCGGGCGCAGGGCGTGGACGCGGACGCGGCCCGCGCGGCGGTGGAAGCGAACGCCGTCGCCTTCGACACCGAGCAGGCCGGGACGCGGGCGACGGGGCGGGCCGCGTTCGCCGCCGACGGGGACTCGCCCGGATTCGACGACCTCGTCGCGGATCTCGCGAGCGTGTTGGAGCGCGGGTACGACGCGGTCGACGTCGGCGACGGCGCCGTGGTCGCGCGCGAGACCGCGTTCGATCCGGCGCTCGCCGCCGAGCGGGGCGTCCCGGAGGGGCCGGCGTTCGGCCGGCTCGCCGGCGGGGAGTCTGTCGAGGTCGACGGCGAGACGGTCGCGCCCGAGGACGTGTCGCGGGTGCGAACGGAGCGGTTCCCGATCGAGTGAGGCTCGCGCGGCGGCGCGTCGCAGTGGGTCGGCGCGCGTCGAGAGCGCGGCCGCCGATCGGCGGTCCGATCGTTCGTTTTCGAACGGTGATACGCGGGTCTTGTCGGTTCTGGAGACTGTCTCCGATAGTCCGACTTCCGTCAGACGATCGGGCAAAAATAAATACGTCCGGGTCGCAACCACACCATATAATGGACTCTATCGTAGAGGACGCCATCGACGAAGCCGAGGAATCCCCGGCGGACGACGCCGGGGAGGCCGGCACCGGCGGGAACGACGCGGCCGCCGGGGCCCCGCCACAGACCGGGACGATGACCGACGAGGAGCTGCAGGACGTCCTCCAGGACCTCCAGACCAACATCACGGTCGTCGGCTGCGGGGGCGCCGGCGGCAACACGGTCAACCGGATGACCGAGGAGGGGATCCACGGCGCGAAGCTGGTCGCCGCCAACACCGACGTCCAGCACCTCGTCAACATCGAGGCGGACACGAAGATCCTCATGGGCCAACAGAAGACGCAGGGGCGCGGCGCCGGCTCCCTCCCGCAGGTCGGCGAGGAGGCCGCCATCGAGTCCCAGGAGGAGATCCAGGACGCCATCGACGGCTCCGACATGGTGTTCGTCACCGCCGGGCTCGGCGGCGGCACGGGGACCGGGTCGGCGCCGGTCGTCGCGAAGGCCGCCCGCGAGTCCGGCGCGCTGACCATCGCCATCGTCACGACCCCCTTCACGGCCGAGGGCGAGGTCCGCCGGACGAACGCCGAGGCCGGCTTAGAGCGCCTCCGCGACGTCTCGGACACCGTGATCGTCGTCCCCAACGACCGCCTGCTCGACGCGGTCGGGAAGCTCCCCGTCCGGCAGGCGTTCAAGGTGTCCGACGAGGTCCTGATGCGCTCGGTGAAGGGGATCACGGAGCTCATCACGATGCCCGGCCTCGTCAACCTCGACTTCGCCGACGTCCGCACCGTCATGGAGAAGGGCGGCGTCGCGATGATCGGCCTCGGGGAGTCCGACTCCGACTCGAAGGCGCAGGACTCGGTGAAGTCCGCGCTCCGCTCGCCGCTGCTCGACGTCGACATCTCCGGCGCGAACTCCGCGCTGGTGAACGTCACCGGCGGCACGGACATGTCCATCGAGGAGGCCGAGGGCGTCGTCGAGGAGATCTACGACCGGATCGACCCCGACGCCCGGATCATCTGGGGGACCTCCGTCGACGAGGAGCTCGAAGGCGAGATGCGGACCATGATCGTCGTGACCGGCGTCGAGTCGCCGCAGATCTACGGCAACAACGGCGAGACGCCCGAGGGAACGTCGCCCGAGATGGAAGACATCGACTACGTCGAGTAATCGCGCCGGTCGCGGCGAGTCCGGTCGTCCCCGTCTCTCTCACTCCCCGTTTGCTCTCCGTCCGCTCTCCGCTCACTCTCCGGCCGTTTCCCCGGTTCTCGCTCTCCGTCCGACGTGCGCCTCGCATCAAAAGGTAAAAACCGGATCGACTCGAACTCTCTCGCAACATGGACGTTCCGTACGACCTCAACAGCTACATTCGGGTGCTGAAACTGGCGAGCACGCCGAGCACCGACGAGTTCCTCCAGGTGTCGAAGATCGCCGGGGCCGGAATCTTACTCATCGGGTTCATCGGCTTCCTGATGTTCGCGATCATGAGCCTCCTGCCGGGGGTCGGCGCGTAATGCCGATCTTCTCGGTCAAGACCACCGCGAGCCAGGAGCGGACCGTCGCCGACATGCTCGCGGAAAAGGAGATGCCGGAGATTCAGGCCGTCATCGCCCCCGACCAGCTGACGAGCTACGTGATGGTCGAGGCCACCGACGGCAGCGTGTTCGCTCGGATCCTCGACGAGATCCCCCACGCTCGCGGCGTGATTCAGGGCTCTGAGGGGCCGGCGAGAAGCCCCTTTTCCGAGGTCGAGCACTTCCTCTCGCCGACCCCCGACGTGGAGGGGATCGCCGAGGGCGACATCGTCGAGCTGATCGCCGGGCCCTTCAAGGGCGAGAAGGCCCGCGTCCAGCGCATCGACGAGGGCAAAGACCAGGTGACCGTCGAGCTGTACGAGGCGACGGTCCCGATCCCGGTGACGGTCCGCGGCGACCAGATCCGCGTGCTCGACTCGGACGAGCGGTAGGCGGCCGATAGCGGTCCGGACTCCTCTCTGTCTCCGCTTTCACGACCCGCTACCCGACGGATCGTCGGCAACGACAAGGGCTTTATCCGACGACGACTGATGATTCGGACATGTTCGGTTCCGGCGTACCGGCGGTTCTGAGCCTGTTGCCGGACACGTTCACGTTCGCCTGGCTCGTCGCGATCCTCTTCGCCGCCGCGTGGCTGCTCGACAGCCGCGGGCTGGCGGCGGGCCGGTCGCTCGCGGCCGGCACGTGGGCGCTGTTCGGCCTCTTCTGGCTGACCACGGTGCCGTACTTCGCGTTCGAACACCAGAGCTACGTCGAATCGATCCTCGCCTTGGTCGGGGTCCCGGCCTGCATGTACGCCGGCTACCTCCTCTACAACGGGCGGGCGTCGCTGTTCACCCTCACGCGGGCGATCGCGATCATGCTGTTCATCTACCTCCCGTTCGAGACGATCCCGGCGTTCACGCTCGCGGGCGTCTCGTTCCCCGAGCCCCGCCGGATCCTCATCGAGGCGGTGGCGACCCAGACCGGGATGCTCATCGACCTGCTCGGCTACGCGCCGGAGCGGGTGGCGAGCAGCGAGGGGTACGACGCGGCCTACCTGTGGACGCTCGACGACGGCCACACCTACCGGATCGACATCGTGCTCGCCTGTACGGGGCTCGGGAGCATGGCGATCTTCGGGGGGCTCGTCGCGGCGGTCGAAGCGCCCCTGCGGCGGAAGCTCCGCGGGCTCGCGGTGTCGGTCACGCTCATTTACGTCCTCAACATCCTCCGGACGACGTTCATCTCGGTCGCCGCGGGCAACCAGTACATGCACTGGTACCCGGATCTGGTGTTGGCGATGTTCGGCGCGAGCGACCCGTATCGGGTGTCCTTTCTGATCTCCGACCGGATCATGAGCCAACTGCTCGCGGTGGTGGCGCTGATCGGTATCACCTTCCTGGTCGTCCGAGAGCTTCCGGAGCTCGTGGTCATCCTCGAGGACGTGCTCTACCTGCTCACCGGCGAGGAGCACGACCTGACCGAGGCGCTCGATCTGCCGCGGGAGCCGACCAACCGCTGACGCGTTCCCGTCCGACACGGACGGTCCCTTCGAAATATATATCAATATATAGTAAGCTATAGGCGTCGCTGTCGACTGATTCGGCGTATGAGCGCGACGACTCGGTCGGGCCGGGAGCGGCGAAAGAGTGGGCAGATACCGCGACGAAGGAGGATCGGGCCGTGTTGAGCGCCGTCGACCCACTGGTCTACCTCGAGACGAACGTGGCGAAGTTGGTGTTGGCGACCGCGCTGGGGATGTTCCTCGGGCTCGAACGGGAGTGGTCCCAGAAGTCCGCGGGGATCCGGACGTTCGCCCTGATCAGCCTCGCGGCGGCCGTCTTCTCGCTGCTCGGCGGTGGCGGACTCCTGATCGTCGGCGGCGTGTTGATCATCGCCATCGCGGTGCTGCTCGCGGTCCGGAGCTTCGTCGAGGAGGACGTCGAGGGCCTCTCGCTGACCACGTCGGTGTCGATGCTCGTCACCTACGGGGTGGGCGCGCTCGTCGCCGAGGCGTTCTTCATCGAGGCGGTGACGGTGGCCGTGCTCTCCTCGCTGCTGCTCGTGTTGAAGCGGGAGCTCCACCAGTTCGCGTGGGGGCTCTCGCGGGAGGAGGTCCGAAGCGCGGTCGAGTTCACGATCCTCGCGTTCGTGGTCTTTCCCCTGCTGCCGGCGGAGACGATCGACCCGTGGGACGCGGTCCAGCCGCGGCTCATCTGGTCGCTGGTCGTCGCCGTCAGCGCCATCGGCTTCGTCAACTACGTCTTGGTGAAGCGGTATCAGGGCCGCGGCTACGCGGTCACCGGCTTCTTCGGCGGGCTCGTGAACTCGACCGCGGTCGTCGCCGAGATGGCCAAGCGCGCGAAGGAGCAAACGGACTTGACCGATATCGCGGTCGGATCCATCCTGCTCGCGAACGCCGCGATGGCCCTCCGGAACGCCGCGGTCGTCGCCGTCTTCGTCCCGGAGGCCGCCCTCGTGATCGGGGCGCCGCTCGGCGCGGTCACCGTCGCCGGCGTGGCGCTCGCGATATGGCGCAGCGACTGGCGGACGACGGTAGAGGCGGAGCTCACCTCGCCGTTCAGTCTCCGGAACGCCCTCACGTTCGGGGCGCTGTTCCTCGTCGTGCTGCTGGTCTCGGCGGGCGCGGAGCGGACCTTCGGCGCGGGCGGGTTCGTCGCCACGTCGTTCCTCGCGGGGCTCGTCTCCTCCGGCACGGCGACGACCACGGCGGTCTCGCTTCTCGGGACCGGACAGATCACGGTCGACACCGCGGTCACGGGCGTCGTGGCGGGGACTGCCGCGAGCATCCTCGTCAAGACGGCGTTCGCCGCGAGCATCGCGAGAGAGCTGGTCCGGCCGGTGCTGTTCTGGAACCTCGTGTTGATCGCGGTGGGGGTCGCGGTCGGCGCACCGCTGCTCCTGCGTTAGCGCGCCGGGGCCAGCCCGCGGTCGCGTCCCCAGTCGCTCACGAGAGATGCGCCGCCACGTCGGTCGAGGAGACCATGCCGACGTAGTCGTCGTCGACGACCGGGAGGTGTTTCACGCCGTACATCGTCATCATCGCCGCGACCTCCTCCATCATGAGGTCCGGCGTCACGGTCTCGACATTCTCGGTCATCACGTCGCGGACGACCGCGTCGTCGAGGTCGCGGCCGGCCGCGACGGCGCCGACGATGTCGCTCTGCGTGACGATACAGCCGCCGCCCGTCGTCACGACGAGCGCGCTGATATCGTCGCCGCTCATCCGCCGAGCCGCCTCCCGGAGCGGTTCGTCGGCCCCGATCGTCTCCAGCGGCGTCGACATGACCTCGCTGACGCGGGTCCGGTCGTTCAGATCCATATGTGGCGTGTGTTACCACACCTGATGACTCTTCCGGCTGGCGCAACGGGTGGAATGTGTCGGACCCGATCGCTCGCGCCTTGGCTACCGCTGTCTCGAGACGTACGCGGTGAGGTCGGTCGTCGAGACCATCCCGACCAGCTGCCCGTCGGCGTCGACTACCGGCAAGTGCGTGTACCCGCGGTCCGTCGGCCCCGCGAGCTCCTCCACCGAGTCGTCGGGAGACACGGTGACGATCTCCGTGGTCATGAACGCCTCCACGGGCGTCTCGTCCTCCGGGTCGTTCCGTCTGACGAGCGAGACGAAGTCGGTCGCGGTGATCAGTCCGGCCAAGCGCCCGTCGTCGCCGACGACGAGGATCGAGCTCTTCCCGGTTTCGAGCATTTTCCGAGCGGCCGCCGCGGCCGAGGCGCCCGACTCGATGGTGAGCAGATCGGTCGACATCAGCCGCTCGACGGGAACGTCTGTCATGGGTGACGACAACGCGGGACGGGGATATCAAACGACCGGTCGTCTGGACTGGGCGACCCGTGTGCTCACTCCTCGACGAGCTCCGGCGGCGCGCCCGCGAGCCCGACGAGCGCGTCCGCCTCGACGTGATGGAGGTCGCCGGGGATGACGAGCAGGTGGAGCGGGTCGCCGAACTCGCGCTCCGCGAGGGCGCTCAGGCGGTCGGCGGCGACGACCGAGTCGGGCGAGCCCGCGCGGGCGACGACGACGGCGAGCGCGTCCTCCCACCCCTCGGCGAGCAGGCCGGCGGCGACGTCGGCGGTCATGTACTCCTCGTGGTCCGGGTCGGGGCCGGTCGGGCCGGTGCCGACCTTGATGTCGAGGTAGACGACGGTGTGGAGCCCGCGCTCGCGGTTCGCCTCGACGGTGTCGATCACGCTCCCGGGCACGTCGTCGCCGCCGTGCGCGTACGGGAACGGGAGCGTCGTCGCCTTGCCGAACCGGTAGTTCTGCAGGCCGGTGAGACTCGACGCGGCCGACTGAGCGGTCACGCCGTGGATAACGCGGGTGTCGATCCCGCGCTCCTCGGCGCGCAGCCTGAGGTCCGTGTGGGTCGTCGAGATCATCGTGTCGCCGGCGGTGAGGAAGGCGGCGTGGCCCTCTTCCGCCGCCGCGAGGATCGCTTCGGGGTCCTGTTCGACGCCCTCGCGCGACCGGACCTCGATCTCCGCGTCGTGGTACGCCTCTAGGTCCTCGACGTCGGCACCGACCAACTTACTCGTGTAGAACTCGGCGAAGACCCGGTCCGCGGACCTGAGCGCCTCGCGCCCCTCGACGGTGATCGATCGCTCGTCGTAGAGGCCGAGACCGATGAACGTGAGCATACGACTCGTCGGGCGGGCGGCGAGTAAAAGGGCGCGGAAGGGCGTCGAGACGATCCGCCGCGGGTCGCACCTAAAGGTCCTTCATGATTGTTCCTTGTGATTCCATAGCAAGCCCTAAGAGGTAACCAGCACAAGGTCCAATCACTAGGCCCTCACGGGCTCACATACCACTATGACTGACGACGAACTCATCTGGCGGATTTCGGGGGGATCCGGTGACGGGATCGCTTCGACCAGCCAGAACTTCGCGAAGGCCTTGATGCGATCGGGGCTCAACGTCTTCACGCATCGACATTACCCGTCGCGGATCCGCGGGGGCCACACCTACACCGAGGTCCGGGCGGCCTCGGACCCGGTGCGGTCCCGCGGCGACGGGTACAACTTCCTGCTCGCGCTCGGCGACTCGTTCGCCCGCAACCCGCAGGAGGAGGCCGTCTACGGGAACGAAGAGATCAAGCCGCTCTCGGAGAACCTCGACGAGCTCCGCGAAGGCGGAGTCATCGTGTACGACGAGGGGCTCCTCGACGCCTCCGAGATCCCGGACTTCGAGGAGCGCGCAGAGGAGAACGACTGGCACGTATACCCCCTCGACCTCCGCGGGCTCGCCCGCGACATGGGTCGCGAGGTCATGCGCAACACCGCCGGCGTCGGCGCGACCTGCGCGCTGACCGGAATGGACCTCAAACACGTCGAGGACCTGATGCGGGACGCGATGCCGGAGAAGATCCTCGAACCGAACATCGAGATCCTCGAGACCGCCTACGAGCAGGTCAAAGAGGAGTACGACGTGGACGCGCCGGACGTGACGGTGCCGACCGGCGAGCACGACGAGGAGCAGCTGCTCATGTCCGGCTCGGACGCCATCTCCTACGGCGCCATCGACGAGGGCTGTCGGTTCATCGCCGGCTACCCGATGACGCCGTGGACCGAGGTGTTCACCATCATGACGAAGAACCTGCCGAAGCTCGGCGGGATCTCCGAGCAGGTCGAAGACGAGATCGCCGCGGCCGCGCTCGCGGTCGGGGCCTCGCACGCCGGCGTGAAGGCCATGTCCGGCTCCTCCGGCGGCGGCTTCGCCCTGATGTCGGAGCCGCTCGGACTCGCGGAGATGACGGAGACCCCCGTCGTCCTCGTCGAGGCCATGCGCGCCGGCCCGTCGACCGGGATGCCGACGAAGCCCGAGCAGTCCGACCTCGAACACGTCCTGTACACCTCGCAGGGCGACTCCCAGCGCGTCGTCTTGGCGCCCGGGACCGTCGAGGAGGCGTACGAGCAGTCGCGGATCGCCTTCCGGCTGGCCTACGAGTACCAGATCCCGTCGATCCTCCTGTACGATCAGAAGCTCGGCGGCGAGCTGGTGAACGTCCCGAAGAGCCACTTCGACCGCGATCCGAACCCGACGCTCGGAAAGACCCTGAGCGAGGACGCGCTCGCCGAGGAGCCGCACTCGGAGGACGGGAAGTTCCACCGGTTCCAGCACGACGTCGAGGACGGCGTCTCCCCGCGGTCGATCCCCGGCCAGAAGGGCGGTCGCTTCCTCGCGACCGGCAACGAGCACAGCCCCACCGGTCACATCGCCGAGTCGCCGGACAATCGCGTCGCGCAGATCGACCGGCGGACGCAGAAGCTGGAGGCGATCCGCGCCGACCTCGATCAGGAGGACACCGGCTCGTACGCCGGCCCCGACGACGCCCAGTACGGCATCCTCACGTTCGGGAGCCAGCAGGGCACCGTCGAGGAGGCGGTCGACCGACTCAACGACGCCGGCGTCTCGGTGAAGTCGTACGGCGTCTCCGACATGCTCCCGTTCCCGACCGAGCAGGTCGAGGCGTTCGTCGAGAGCGTCGACGAGGTGCTCGTCGTCGAGATGACGGCGTCCGGACAGTTCCGCGGGCTCGTCCAGAAGAACCTCGGCCGCTACGGCGAGAAGCTGTCGAGCCTGCTGAAGTACAACGGGAACCCGTTCGAGCCGGCGGAGATCGTCGACGGGTTCGAGGCCTCCATCGTCGAGGGCGACGGCGACGCGTCCGGCCATCAGACCACCTTCGTCCCAGCCGCAGGTGACTAACCAATGAGCACGTTTTCAGCAATCGGAGACGAACGAGAGATCGACCGCGACGAGTACACCCCCGGCGTCGAGCCGCAGCCGACCTGGTGTCCCGGCTGCGGTGACTTCAGCGTCCTGAAGGCGCTCAAGCAGGCGCTTCCCGAGGTCGGGCGCACGCCCGAGGAGACCCTGCTGTGTACCGGGATCGGCTGTTCCGGCAAGCTGAACAGCTACCTCGACACGTACGGGTTCCACACGATCCACGGGCGCTCGCTGCCCGTGGCCCGCGCCGCGAAGCTCGCGAACCCCGACCTCGAAGTGATCGCCGCCGGCGGCGACGGCGACGGCTACGGGATCGGCGGGAACCACTTCATCCACACGGCCCGGGAGAATCACGACATGACGTACATCGTCTTCAACAACGAGATCTTCGGGCTCACGAAGGGCCAGACCTCCCCGACGAGCCCGAAGGGCCACAAGTCGAAGACGCAGCCGGCCGGCAGCGCCAAGGAGCCGATCAAGCCGCTCTCGATGTCGCTGAACGCCGGCGCCTCGTACGTCGCTCGCACCGCCGCGGTCAACCCGAACCAGGCCAAGGAGATCCTCATCGAGGCGATCGAGCACGACGGCTTCGCGCACGTCGACTTCCTCACCCAGTGTCCGACCTGGAACAAGGACGCGCGCCAGTACGTCCCGTACATCGACGTCAACGAGTCCGACGACTACGACTTCGACAAGACGGACCGCGTCGAGGCCGCCGAGATGATGCGCAAGACCGAGGAGTCGCTCTACGAGGGCGAGGTCCTCACCGGCCGCTTCTACGTCGACGAGGACCGCCCGTCCTACGGCGAGGAGAAGCGGGCGATCGGCGAGATGCCCGACGAGCCGCTGGCCGAGCGCTACTGGGACGACGACTACGAGTGGGAGCGTTCCTACGACAAGTTCCTCGACAAGCACGCCTGACGCGGCCGTAGACCGGGATCGACCGACGATCCCGCCGCGGTTCGTCGTCCGTTCGTCTCGTTTTTCGGTTCGCAAGGTATTTTTTCGGTGGTGACAAAGCAGTAGTCATGAGTACGGTATCGACGGAGGAACGGATCCTGTCGGTGTTAGAGGAGGACGCGCAGGCCTCCTGCGCGGAGATCGCCGACCGGGCGAACGTCTCGAAGCCGACGGTGCGGAAGTACATCGACCGCCTCGAGGAGAAGGGCGTGATCGTCGGCTACTCCGCGGAGATCGACCCGAAGAAGCTCTCCTCGCAGTCGATCGCGATGGTCGGCATGGACGTCGATTCGGGGCAGTACGTAAGCGCGACCCGCAAGCTGAAGGAGCTCGACGAGGTGCAGGCGCTGTACACCTCCTCCGGCGACCACATGCTGATGGCCGAGGTCCGCGCCGGCGACGGCGACGAGCTCGGCGACGTCATCTCCGAGAAGCTCCTCGGCGTGGACGGCGTCACCGCGGCCCACCCCTCGTTCCTCCAGGAGCGCCTGAAGTAACGACGCTCCCGCTGGCCGTCGCCTCTATCCGGTTCGCCCGCCCCGCGGTCACCGGAGCGCGTTCACGTCGGCGACGACGATCGACTCGTCGCCGGCCGGACCGCGACGGGTGCCCCGGTGGGCGAACCCGTGCGCGCTGAAGAACTCGGTGGCGCCGGGGCTGTCCGAGGGAACGCTCGCACGAAGGGTGTTGACATCGTGCTCGGCCACCGACGACGCCACGCGCGCGAGCAGTTCGGCCGCGACGCCCTCGCCCGCGTGGTTCGGGTGGACCCACAGCGCGAGCAGTTCGGCCTCGCGATCGCCCTCGTCGGCGCCGTCGCAGCCGTCGATCGCCACTTCCTCCTCTCCCGGTTCGTCGGTCGACCCCTCCGCGTCCGGGTGAGCGATGGCGACGCCCACCGGTCCGTCATCGCCCTCCATCAGGAACGACCACTCGGCCTCCGCGGCGGCCTCGCGGACGCCGGCGGCGGACACGTCGAGAAGGGGAGCTCCGATGTCGTCGAAGACGGTGGCCTCCCGGGCCCGCGAGACCGCCGTTCGAAGCGCCTCCGCGTCGTCGGGCCGCGCCGCCCGGACATGCATGTACGACCGTGGGTAAAGAGGTCACCTATAGGTTTCGGGACGGCAACCTTTCGCAGGGTACCGAGAACGAGAATAGTAAAAACGATCAGTTACGCTTCGGTTCGACGTCTGACGCTTCCCTGCATCCACGGATCGCCGCGCGATTCCCCGCGACGATCTCGGTCAGATAGTCACGCGACCGGTTCGATCCCGATCGTGACCGCGACGCCCTCGACCTCCCACTCCTCGACGAGGCCGCCGTCGGCGTCCGCGGCGTCGCTCGGGTCGTCGATCCACGCGTCGGCGCGCACCTCGCCGGCGATCAGGTCGGCGTGGTCGTCGACGAACTCGGCGATCCGGTCGTCGTCGACCGCGACGCCGACGCGGATCCGGGCCTCCACGTCCAGGTCGAGCTCCTTGCGCATCTCCTGGATCCGGCGGATCACGTCGCGGGCGTACCCCTCGGACTCGATCTCGGGAGTCAGCGAGGTGTCCACGTAGACGGCGCCGCCGTCGAAGTCGGCCCCGGAGACGTGTTCCGGCGGCTCCGCGACGTACTCGACCATCTCGTCGTCGAGGTCGACGGGCTCGCCGTCGACGGTCACCTCGCCGCCCTCGACCGCGGCGCGGGGCGCGCCCTGCACCGCCTCCATCACCTTCTGGGCGTCGGCGCCGAAGGCGGGGCCGATCGCGCCCATCTGCGGTTCGGCCGTCTCCACGAGCTCGTCGAACGCGTCGGTGACGGTCACCTCGCGGGCGTTGACGCGCTCGGCGATGAGCGCCGAGAGCCGGTCGACCGCGGCGGTCACGTCCTCGTCGTCGCTCTCGACGACCACGCGCGGCACGGGCCAGCGGAGCTTGCGGCCGGCCTGCTGGCGCGCGTTCGCGGCGGCCTCCTCCACGTCGCGGAGGACGGTCACGTCGCGTTCGAGCTGCGGGTCACGGAGGTCGTCGTCGGGTTCGGGGTAGTCGAGCTGGTGGACGGTCGTGGCCTCGCCGTCCAGCGTCTGGTACATGCGCTCGGTCATGTACGGCGCGATCGGCGCGAGCAGGCGGGTCGTCTCGTCGAGGACGGTCGCGAGCGTCGCGTAGGCGCCGCGCTTGGAGGCGGAGTCGGACTCCTCCCACATGCGGTCGCGGACCGCCTTCACGTAGAACCGCGACACGTCCTGCGTGACGAACTCGATGACGGCGTTGACGGCGTCGCTGACGCGGTAGTCGGCCCACGCCTCCTCGACCTCCGTCTCCACGGACTGGAGCCGCGAGAGGACCCACTCGTCGACGAGCTCGAGCTCGCCGTCCGAGAGGTCGGCCTCGGCGGGGTCGTAGCCGTCGAGGTCCATGTACTCCAGCGGGAAGCGGAACACGTTCCAGAGGATGTTGAGCTTCCCCTGCAGCTCGCCGAGGCCGTCCCACTCGAACGCGAGGTCGACGCCCTGCTGGTCGTGGCTGAGCAGGTAGGTGCGCAGCGGGTCGCGGCCGGCGCGCTCGATCGCCTCCTCGGGCGTGACGATGTTGCCGACGGACTTGGACATCTTGCGACCGTTCTCGTCGTTGGCGAACCCGTGCATGAGGACCTCCTCGTAGGGGACCTGGTCCACCGCGGCGGTTCCCATCCCGAGCTGCGACCAGAACCAGCCGCGGGTCTGGTCGTGCGCCTCGACGATGAAGTCGGCGGGCCACAGCTCGTCGTGGGCCGCCTCGTCACTCGGATAGCCGAGCGTGCCCCAGCTGGCGACCGAGGAGTCGAGCCACACGTCGAACACGTCCTCGACGCGGCGGTAGGTGGTCCCGTCCTCGACGACGGTGAGATCGTCGACGGCGGGCCGGTGGAGGTCGATCGTCTCCGGGTCGACGTCCTCCTCGACGCGATCGGCGAGCTCCTCGCGGGTGCCGATCACGATCATGTCCTCGTCGAGGTTGCCCGCTTCGGCGTCTTCCGGCACCCAGATCGGGATCGGGATCCCCCAGTAACGCTGGCGGGAGACGTTCCAGTCGGGGGCGTCCTGAATGAAGTCGCGGAACCGGTTGTCGCGCGCCCACTGCGGGTGCCACTCCGACTCCTCCATGTTGTCGAGGAGGTCCTCCTTCACGTCCGTGATCGAGATGAACCACTGGTCGGTGACAAGCTGGATGATCCCGGTGTCACACCGCCAGCAGTGGCCGTAGCTGTGCTCGACGGTGCCGTGCGCGAGCATGTGGCCGTCGGCGACGAGGTCGTCGACGATGTCGTCGTTGGCGTCGCGCACGAACTGGCCCGCGTACTCCCCGGCGGCCTCGGCGAACTCGCCGTTGGGGCCGACCGGACAGTAGATCTCGAGTCCGAGCTCGGTGCCGCGGTGGAAGTCCTCTTCCCCGTGGCCCGGCGCGGAGTGGACCAGTCCGGTGCGGTCGGCCTCCACGTAGTCGGCGGCGTACACCCGTCCCGCGCCCTCGAAGTCCGGGTACTCGGCGACGCGGTCGGCGAGCGGATGGTCGTACGCCCAGCCGACGAGCTCGTCGCCCGTCAGCTCGGCCTCGACCTCGTACCCCTCGTAGCGGCCCTCCTGGAGCACGTCCTCGACGCACTCCGCGGCGACGTAGAGGAGCTCCTCCTCGCCGCCCTTCTCGGCGCGGACCGCGTTGTAGGTGAGGTCCTCGTCGACGGCGACGAAGGTGTTGGCGGGGATCGTCCACGGCGTCGTCGTCCAGATGACGAGGCTCCCCTCGCGGTCCGCGAGCGGGAACTTCACGTAGATCGAGGGGTCCTCGACGTCCTCGTACTCGACCTCGTTGTTGGCGAGTCCCGTCTCACAGCGCGGGCACTGCGAGACGGAGCGTTTCCCCTGCTCGACGAGCCCGTTGTCGGCGACCTCGGAGAACGCCCACCAGGCGGCCTCCATGTACTCGGGGTCGATCGTCTCGTAGGGGTTCTCCCAGTCCATCCACACGCCGATGGACTTGAAGTCCTCGTCCATCGCCGCGCGGTTCTCCAGGGCGAACTCCTTGCACTTCTCGATGAACGGCTCCATCCCGTACTCCTCGATGTCCCGCTTGTTCTCGAAGCCGAGCTCCTCCTCGACTTTCACCTCGATCGGGAGCCCGTGCATGTCGTAGCCCGGGCGGTCGGTGACGCGGTGGCCGGTCATCCGCTTGTGGCGGAGGATCGCGTCCTTCAGCGTCTTGTTCCACGCCGTGCCGAGGTGCATCTGGCCGGAGGTGTACGGCGGGCCGTCCACGAAGAAGAAGGGCGGGTCGTCGGCGTGCGCCTCCTTCGCCGCCTCGTAGGCGTCCATCTCGTCCCAGTACTCGTCGACCCCGGACTCGACGTCCGCGGGCGCGTACTGGTCGTCGATCTCGTCCATACGGATCGGTCTTGGTGCGGATATTTGAATACGACGGAGTTACGTGCCTGAGTCAGCGACCTCTGTGACACGGATTGGCAGGGGGTGCGGTGAACGGCTCGAACGGGCGGTCGATCCCGTGCGATCTCGATGTTCTCGCTCGTGTATGCCGTTTCGAGACGCTCACATCATTCGGCGGGGTCGACTTCCAACCGCAGCGTCAGGGGCGCGCCCGCCGCGAGCGCGGCCACGAGGTCGCGGTCGAGGTCCGCGGCGGCCCCGTCGCCGTCGACGAAGACGGTGCGCTCGTCGTCGGTGTAGTCGCTGGTCCGACCGACCATCGACCGGTCGTCGAGGAGCGCGAGGCCGGGGTCGCCGCGGCCGACGATCTCGTCGACGTGGGACGGATCCTTGAGACCGACCGCGTCGTCACCCGGCTCGCCGACCGCGAACGTCGCCGTGATCGTCGCGTCCGCGGCCTGGCACGCCTCGCGGAACTCGGGGGCGAAGTCGCGGGGCGCGCGGTCGGCCTCGACGCCGACGATGCAGTCGCCCGCGGGGGTGAGCCAGTCGTCGGTCGTGAGCTCGACGGTGCTCGCGTGCTCGGCGGTGACGTGCTCGTGGCCGACCGCGCGGACGACCTCGACGAAGGGGTCGTCGTCGACGAGGGAGTCGTCGCTCTCGGCGTCTGCGTCGCTCATTGTCGTCCGGTCGGCGGCGGCGCGACAAGTGGCTACCGTCTCGGGCCGGGCGGACGGCGACGGCTCAGACGTCGGCGCCCTCGGCGAGGGCGGGGATCAGCCGGGCGGGGTTCTTGGCGAACACGCGGCGCATCAGGTCCTCGGAGACGTCGAGGGTGAGCACCTCCATCACGCCGACGTTCGGGTGCACGTCGGGCGCGCCGGAACCGAAGAGGACGCGGTCCGGGTGCTCTAAGACGCCGCGTTCGAGCACCTCGCGGTACCGCACGGCGCTCGTCTCGACGTACAGCCGGTCGTACTCCTCCAACAGGTCGAGCGTCTCGTTCATCAGATCCGCGTCGAGGGGGTAGCCGCCGAAGCTGGCGAGCACGACCGGCATGTCGTACCCGAGCAGCTCGCGCTCGACCGCCTCCGGCGGGAACTCCCTGCCGGCGTGGACGATCACCGGGAGGTCGGCGTCCTCCAGCCGGGTGAGCACGTCCTCGTTCGGGAGCCCGTCCGCGTGCGGGACGAGGGTGAACCCGTGGAACCGGTCGTCGTAGGAGTACTGCTCGACGTCGTCGGGGCGGGCGTGGTGATCGTCGCGCTCGGCGCGGAGGTTCCGGACCGCGGAGACGGGGCCGCTTCCCGGGTCTCGGGGGCCGTTGAGGCGGGCGAACGCGACGAACGGGCGGTCGATCGAGAGCCGCGCCACCGCGTTGTTCGCCCGGAGGTAGCTCCGACCGGGCGCGCGCCGGCCCGGGCTCGCGACCGCGCGAACGACGCCGGCCTGCAGCATTTCGCGTTCCAACAGCTCGGGGGAGACGTCCCGGCCGTGGGTCGCGACCGACGACTCGTCGGGGTCGAGCGTCGCCCGCGTGTCGACGATCCGGAAGTCGTGTTCGAGCCCGAGCATCTACCGGTCCCTCTCAGCGGATCCGCATGTGCCTGTCGGTCTCACACTCGCCTCTCGACGCCGTCTTCGTCCGCCCTCGTCCGGTCCCCGTCCATTCCCTCACGGCCCCGCGGTCGAGACGATCTTCACCACGTCACCCTCCGAGAGCTCGTGGCCCTCGCCGATCCGACGTGAAGAGCGCGCGTCGACCGCGTGGAGGTACCCCTCGCCGATGTCGGTGTGGACCGCGTACGCCAGGTCCGGCGGGGTCGCCCCCGAGGGGAGGAGAAAGGCGTCGGGAAGGACGGTCCCGGTCCCGTCCGTCCACTTGGAGGCGTCCTGTACCGGGTAGACCGTGATCCGGTCGAGTAGGTCGTAGACCGCCGCGTTCAGCGCGGTCTGGACCCCCGTCCCGCCGTGTTCGGCCATCGCGTCGCGGATCGCCTCCAGCCCCTCGCGCTGCCCCTCCGAGACGTCGCCGACCACGTCGAACCCCTCGTCGCCCGGGTCGTAGTCGACGACGCCGGCCTCGGCGGCGCGGCGCAGCGCGAGCTCGCCGTCGGCCGTGGCCGGGACCACCGGCTTGTCCGTCCCCTCGCGGAGCCGGTCGATCGCGCCCTCGGGCGCGGCGTCGACCTTGTTGGCGACGACGACGATCGGCTTGGTCCGGCGCCGGATCGCCCGCGCGAGCGCCTCGCGGTCGTCGTCGGTCCACGTCTTCGGGTCGTCGGGGTACTCCAGATCGCGGAGGACCGCCGTCACGTCGTGCTCCGTCGCGCCGAAGCCGGTCAGCAGGTCGGTGACCGCCGCCTCCAGGTCGAAGTCGGGCGAGCGGGACTGGCGCTCGACGCCCTCCCAGTTGCGGTCGACGATCCCCGCGAGCCACAGGTCCATCTCCTCCTCGATGAAGTCCACGTCGTCGAGGGGGTCGTGCGCCCCCACCTCTACGGGTTCGCCCTCCGCGTTCGTCGCCCCCGAGGCGTCGACGACGTTGAGAACAACGTCGGCGTTGGTCAGCTCGTCGAGGAACTGGTTGCCGAGGCCCTTCCCCTCGTGGGCGCCCGGAACCAGTCCGGCCACGTCGAGGAGCTCGACGGGGACGTACCGCTTCCCGTCGCGGCAGTTCTCGTTGCCGCACCGCTCGTCCCGGTCGAGACAGGGGCACTCGGTGCGGACGTGGGTCACCCCGCGGTTGGCGTCTATCGTCGTGAACGGGTAGTTCGCCACGTCGACGTCGGCCATCGTGGCGGCGGTGTAGAAGGTGGACTTGCCAGCGTTCGGCTTGCCCGCCAGCGCGACCGTGATCATGGTGGTGCGTCGCGGCCGCGCGAAAAGCGCCTTTCGGTCGGTCGCGAGGACACGGTGGGGAGATAAATGACATCAAGCGATGTGGTGGCGCGTGCGAGGTCGCCGGCAGCGAAGCCGCCGGCTGCTAGAGGGACCTTCGGTCCCTCGCTGGAGTCGGTGGTCCGGAGCGAAGCGGAGGGCCACCCACGAGGCTGGGGAGGCGTGAGGCTGCGGTGCTGTGCGGAGTGGGACTCAAAGGGGCAGCCGTGAGGACGAAGCACGCCGCAGCGAGGGAGCGAACGAAGTGAGCGACCGAGTGAGGCGCGCAACAAGATACGCGAGTCCTCACGGCTGGGGCTTTGGAGGTGTTCGTCTCCGTTTGGGCCCTGTCGAAATCCTATTTTCAGACATGTTCTCGTCTGAACAGTCGGTCGCTGAAGCCTGCGTATTGTTCCTTTCTTCCAGACATATCGGACTATCTTGTCTTTGCTCGGTCGCGTTAAGTTTGGCGTGAATTGTGGTAGACTGCGAGGGCTTCGAGCCAATTTTGAGCTGTCTCGAACGCGACATTGCTGAAACTATTYGCAAACGATGATGTTCGTCTTTCTATTTCCCAAAAGACACGTTCGATGGCATTCCGATTTCCATGTCGAATCACTTRAAATCGATAGCCGTCTTCAGCGAGGACTGAGCCGAGATAGTCTGCGTCATCGACGAGAAATTCGACGTTGTTGAGCTGATAKCGCCGGTGTAGCTCGGTGAGAAACCATCGCGTCGTCTGTTTGTTTGCGGTCGGATAGAGACTTACGTGAAGGATCTCGTTCGTCTGTGGATCAACCGCGCCGTACAGCCAGAACTTCTGGCCGTGGAGGCGGATCATCTTTTCATCAACCGCGAGTTGATCCTCGGAGACGGTCGAGATCGGCTGTAGATCGGCTTTATGAACCCAGTGATGGATAGCGACATGACTGCGATCGATCCCRAACCTTTCGAGATGATTACTTACCTCGCGTAGTGACATACCGGCCAAATGACAGCGGATCCCTACTTCAATCGCCCAGCGCGGCGTTCGATCTCGCTCCACAAACGACAAGTCGATCCAGGCGATACGTTCGCTGAGGCGGTCGAATTCTGTCATAGACACTCAGAAATCGTCCGCCTCATCCTCTAACTTAACGCGACCCTTTGCTCGACACCGGATTTTATATTAGATGGTTGTGAAATCGCAGACATGAATAAAGAAGTTAGTGGAAACCAAGTGACTGCTATTGCGGCCGGTCTCATCGGTGTGGGGATGATCGGTTATCCACTTGTATTTGCCTCCGACGAAATGTGGTCAATTTATTCAATCATCATCGGAGCATTATTGATCATTACATCTGCGGTTGTTTTCTTTTCCGACTCTGTGCCGCAAGAAGACCACATCTACAATCGTGGTGGCGGAGTCTGATCACTCAATATGAACGTCTAGTTTTCAGTGGCAAGGTTCTCGCATAATGCCGGTTGATCTGTGAATATCCTGTACTGAGCGATTCGTGAGCTCCTGTACTGATGGGATACAGTTCAGAACGTATCGCCTGCTGAGGATTTCAACAGACCTCCGTCCGTTGTCAGCTCGTCATCTGAGAACGGTGAACGCGTCAGAGAGAGAGAGAACAACTGCTCTACCGCTGCGGTCAGCTCACAGATTCTATTTTCGAGCGACGATTCGGAGCACGTCCTCGTCGGCCAGCTCGTGCCCCTTCCCGACCTGCTGATCGTCGTGTTTGGCGCTCGATCCCGACACCCGCGCGAACTTGAACCGCTCCTCGAACTCGCCGCCGATCTTCGTACAGGCGTCGCCGACCGTGTCGCCCTCGAACAGGACCAGCGGCTCCTCGTAGTCGACGCCGCGGCCCGGCTTGTCCATGTATATCCGAATGAGCCCGAGCTCCTTCCAGAGCCGGTCTTTGAGCCCGTCGAGGCCCAGTTCCTTCTCGGCGGAGATGAAGAGCACGTCGTCGGGGTCGAGGTCGCGCTCGCGGAGCTCCGCTTTGACGGTCGGGAGGTAGTCCTTGTCGATGAGGTCCGCCTTGTTGACGGTGACCATCGAGGGGAGGTACTCGCGGTTGTCCATCACGGCGTCGACCAGCTCGTCGATCGTGAGGTCGTGGGGGATCGTCACCTTCGCGTTGACGTAGCCGTACTCCCGGAGGACCTGCTTGACGGTGTTCTCGTCGAGGCTCACGTCGTCGCTCATGGTCACCCCGATCCCGTCCTTGTGGGTCTTCCGGATGTTGATGTTCGGCGGCTCCGTGTCGAGGCGGATGTTGGTGTTGTACAGCTCCTCGCTCAGTCGATCGTACTGCTCGATCTCGAACACCGAGAGGACGTACACCACGAGGTCCGCGGTCCGGACGACGGAGAGCACCTCCTTCCCGCCCCCGCGCCCGCCCGCCGCGCCCTCGATCAGCCCGGGCACGTCGAGGATCTGGATGTTCGCGCCGCGGTACTGCAGCATGCCGGGGTTGACGTCGAGGGTCGTGAACTCGTAGGAGCCGACCTCGCTGTCGGCGTTGGTGAGGGCGTTGATGAGGGTGGACTTCCCCACGCTCGGGAACCCGACCAAGGCGACCGTGGCGTCCCCGTGCTTCTCGACCGCGTAGCCGTGGCCGCCGCCGGCGGAGGACTGGTTCTCCAGCTTCTCCTTTTTCTCCGCGAGCTTCGCCTTCAGCCGCCCGATGTGTGCCTCGGTGGACTTGTTGTAGGGCGTCTCGGCGATCTCCTCGCGGAGGTCCTCGATCTCTTCCTCCAGTCCCATTGGCGTACAGTCGGCCGTTCGTCTCGTTAAAGGTGTTCCTTCCGCCTCGCGGCCGAGATCCTCCCGCGTCCGCGAACCGGTTCGCGGTGCCCGACCACCGCTCGGAGCGCGACGGACCCCAGACAGACGCTCGTCTCCGACGGATCGGACCCGATTCGGCAATCTTTCGACACGATTAAGCCGACCTGCCGCGACGGGCGACACGTCGAATGCCCGATCCGTCGAGTCTCCGTGACAGCACGCAGATCGTCCTTCCGTGTCGCGCGCTCGACGGCCTGCGAGACGGCGTCTGCGATCGGTTCACCGTGACGGTGGTCGAGCGCGACGACCACTGCCGGATCATCGGGAGTCCCGTGGAGATCAAGGCCGCGAGCGACTTCCTCGCCCGGAACGGCGTCGCCGTCGCCTGACCGGTTCGTGGCGAGGGGTTCTGAGAAGAACCGTTCCGGCGAAACGCCGACGCGCGTCGAATCCGGGCGCTTTCACCGGCGCCGATAGACTCTCTGCAGGCCGAGAAGATCGCGGCCGTGTCCCACCGTCACGTTCTACTCGGCCGAGCTACCCGACGAGCCCGACGAGCAGCTCGACCGCGATGACCACGAGGAAGACGAGTCCCGACGCGAACGACCCGGCAGCGACGCCGTGGGCGTTCCCGAGACCGCGGCCGCGAGCGCCGAAGTAGGCGCCGAGGAAGACGAATCCGGTCAGGAGAAGCCCGACGGCGACGTACGTGAGGTTGAGGAGGGTCCCAGAGAGTCCCTCCGACAGTCCGAAGCTACCGACCGCGAGGACCGCGAGCGCGCCGACGCCGACCGCGATGGCGACGAAGGAGACGGCCCACGTCACCGGTTTCCGGGCGACGTCGCCGAGGGTCCCGACGATCGCGTCGTACCTGCTGGCCGATTCGACGCCGGGAGCGCTGCGTTGCCCGCCGATCCGCGCGACGGCGACGAAGGTGGCCACGACGAGCAGCCCCATCAGTGCCGTGCTCAAGAGCGTGAGTGAGACCATGGTGAGTTCGTTGTTAGGCGGTCCGTTCCCGCGTACAAATAGCCTTCGTATGTTCGCCCGATCGGCCGTCGATCGATTCGCTTCTCTCACCGCGTCGTGATTCCCAGGAACCGGCTGACATACCTTCTCCGAAAGCGACTCCTTCGCGTCCTTCCGTGGGGCGCTTCTCGGCCGGTACACAAGAGCTAAGTGCGCCTTCACTAAGGTGGGTACAAGAGCAGAGAGACGAACATGATAGAGTCACTTATCCTGCAACAGGGGAGCGGCTGGCGCGCCCAGGCGGAGGTATTCGACGAGATATTCTTCGTCTTCCTCGCGTTGGGGACCCTCGTCGGAACCATCGTCGTCGCGTACACGCTGTGGAACGTGTACAAGTACCGCGACGACGGTGACGAGCCGAAGGAGGGCTTCGACGCGCCGGAGGTCGGCGAGCTCCCGACGGGACAGGGCGGTCCGAAAGCAAAGAAGCTCTTCCTGTCGTTCGGGTTGAGCGCGATCGTCGTCATCAGCCTCGTCGTGTACGCGTACGGGATCCTCCTCTACGTCGAGGAAGGGCCGGACTCCGACGGGGACAACATCGAGATCACGGTCGAGGGGTACCAGTACGGCTGGGACTACGAGTACCCGAACGGTCACACCGAGACCGGTGAGATGATCGTTCCCGCCGACACCCGGATCGACATCGCGGTGACGTCACGGGACGTGTGGCACAACTTCGGCTCGTCGGAGTTACGGATAAAAACCGACGCCATCCCCGGAGACACCAACACCAACTGGTTCTCCGTGAGTTCCGAAGAGGTCCAAGCGCAGGGCGGCGAGGCGACGTACCGAGTCGAGTGCTTCGAGCTCTGCGGCCCCGGGCACTCCGCGATGAAGGGGCAGATCACCGTCATTCCGCAAGACGAGTGGGAGGCGTGGTACGAGGACACGGGAAGTGACGACTCCCCTAGCGGCAACGAATCTGCCAGCGGCAACACCTCTGCCAGCATCGGTGGTTCCACCGCCGGAGGTGTCCCCGCATGAGTGAGCTTCCGCCGACGACCTCCGTCAAGCGCTGGTTCGTCACGACGAACCACAAGGACATCGGCATTCTGTACACGATCACCGCGCTGTTCTTCCTGCTGTTCGGTGGTGTCCTTGCGCTGCTGATCCGCATGCAGCTGTGGGACCCGACGAGCCAGATCCTCTCCGGGCTGGCCTACAACGAGGCCGTTACCGCGCACGGGCTGATCATGGTGTTCTGGTTCCTCTCGCCGTTCGGGTTCGGCTTCGCGAACTACTTCGTGCCCCTACAGATCGGGGCCGACGACCTCGCGTTCCCGCGCCTGAACGCGCTGTCCTACTGGATGTACCTGTTCTCCGGCATCCTGCTGGGGATCAGCTTCTTCCAGGGCGGGACGCTCGACGCCGGGTGGACGATGTACGCCCCGCTCAACATTCCGATGTACACGCCGAGCATCGGGTCGACCGGGGCGGTGCTCGCGCTGTTCATGTTCGTCGTCGGCATCACGGCGTCGACGGTGAACTTCCTCACGTCCATCCACCACTCGCGCGCCGAAGGGATGGGGATCATGGACATGCCGATGTTCACGTGGTCCATCCTCGCGACGGTGTGGATGATGCTGTTCGCGTTCGCGGCGCTTTTGGCGGTCGGACTCATCCTCGCGTCCGACCGCGTGCTCGGGAGCGTGTACTTCTCGGCCACTGAGGGCGGCTCCCTGCTGTGGGGCCACCTCTTCTGGTTCTTCGGTCACCCCGAGGTGTACATCGTCTTCTTCCCGGCGCTCGGCGTAATGCTTGAGCTGTTCCAGACGTTCTCCGGGCGGCGGCTCGTCGGCCGGAAGTGGGTGATCATCTCCATCTGTTTGATCTCCGTCCAGTCGTTCCTCGTGTGGATGCACCACATGTTCCTGACGACGATCAACCTGGAGATCAAGACGCTGATGATGGCGACCACCATCGGGATCTCGCTGCCCTTCGACCTCGTGGTGTTCTCGCTGATCTACACCCTCATCAAGGGTCGCATCCAGTTCACGACGCCGTTCCTCTTCGCGTTCGGGGCGCTGCTGCTGTTCATCCTCGGGGGCATCACCGGGGTGTTCCTCGGCGCGATCGTGCTCGACTACGAGTTCCGCGGCACTTACTGGGTGGTCGCGCACTTCCACTACGTGATGTTCGGCGGCGCGACGGCGCTGTTCGGCGGGGCCTACTACTGGTTCCCGAAGGTGACCGGGAAGATGTACGACGAGCTGCTCGGCAAGATCCACTTCGTCGTCTTCTTCATCGGGTTCAACGCCGTCTACTTCTCGATGTTCCTCGGCTGGGAGACTCCCCGCCGGGTGTTCGAGTACAACCCCGAGTTCCAGATCTACCACCAGTTCGGGACGATCGGGGCGTTCGTCCTCGGCTTCTCCTTTTTCATCATGTTCTACAACTTCGCGAAGTCCTACGTCTCCGGCGAGCCCGCCGGCGACAACCCGTGGGACTACTCGCGGACCGCGGAGTGGGCGATCTCCTCGCCCCCGCCGCTCGAGAACTGGCCGAATCGCCCCTCGTACGCCTCCGGAAAGCTCGAGTTCGTGAAGGACTACGTGCCTGACGGCGGCCCGGCGGTGAAGGCTGACGCCGACGGCAACGCCGCAACCGACGGCGGCGACAGCCACGAAGAGCACATCTCGGAGTACCCGTACTGGGACAAGCACCCGAGCCACGCGAGCATCTGGCCGTTCGCGCTCTCGCTGGCGCTCGGCATCATGCTGCTCGGCCTCTCGGGGTTCAACGAGTCGCTGTCGTTCGCCGTCGGCGATTCGCTCGCGGCGACGACGATGACGGTGTCGAACCCCGTGTACCCGATACTCGTCGTCGTCGGCCTGATCGGACTGATCGGGTCCGGCGTGAAATGGGGCCTAGAAGACTTCTACGCCCCGCCCAGCGAGTTCGCCGAGCGGTGGCCCTTCGAGGGCGTCGAGAAGGTGAAACTGGGAATGTGGTTCTTCCTCGCGTCCGACGTGATCGTCTTCGGCGCGTTCCTCTCCGCGGCCATCTTCGTCCGGTACAACGCCGGCTGGATGACGTGGGAGCCGCTGACGGAGTCGCTTCCCGGCCTCATCAACACGTTCGTGCTGATCACCTCCTCGTTCACGGTGATTCTCGCGCTAGTGGCCGCTCACCGGAAGAGCCGGCAGGGGCTGCTCGCCTCGCTCGGCGCGACGATCGCGTTCGGATTCGTGTTCCTCGGGATCAAGATGTGGGAGTGGCACCACGAGATCTACGACGTTGGTGTCCGCCTCGCGCAGAACCCGTACGGCGACCCGGTCCAGGCGTCGATCTACTACGTGACGACCGGCCTCCACGGGATCCACGTGGTGATCGGTCTGGTGATCGCCATCTTCCTGTGGGTCCGGGCGTATCAGGGCCACTACTTGGACGACGAGCGGCCGATCGAGTACTTCGGCCTCTACTGGCACTTCGTCGACATCGTCTGGGTGTTCATCTTCCCGCTGTTCTACCTCTTCTGAGGGAACGGCGGCCCCGGTTCGATTTTTTCGAACGATCCGTCACTCGCCGAGCGACTCGGCGCACCACTGACAGAAATCCAGCGACGCGTCCGTGTCGCGGCCACAGTGCGGACACGAGACGCTTTCGGTGGTCGAGTCCGCTTCCGGTTCGGACGGTTCGGGCTCGCGATCGTTCCACGCGGTCTCCTCGTCCTCGGACGGCGACGCGTCCTCTGTGGGTCCGACTGACGACGACTGTCGCTCGTACGCTCGGTTGTTCCGGACGGCGAGGACGTACGCGTCGACGACGCTGGCGGCGACAGCGACGAGCGCCGGGGCGATCTCGGCGATCGGTGGACGCTCGCCGGCGACCACCCGATCGACGGCGGCGTCGGGAACGGCGAACACGAGCGTCGCCGTGATCACCGCGTACCACCCGAAGGCACGGGCCCATCGCCTGAGGTAGGCGTGCCCGAGTCCGGACACCACGAGCGCTAACAGGGCCGCGAGCCACGGTCGTCGGCGACTGAGATCGGGATCGCTCATGTCGGCGGGAACGGGCGCCAGTGCCGAGAAACCATCCCTTCCTCGGAGCGTTTATGTGTCCGAGACGCCGACTCGGGGTATGCTCGGAATCCCCGCCGGAGAGTTCCTGACCGGGGTCGGATTCGCGGTGCTCGGGGTCGGAACGTGGTTCCTCGGACTCGGGGTCGCGTACCTGCTGTACCGGCGGTGGCGCGGCGACGGGCCCCGCGCGAGGCGCGACGATTGAGTCACTCGTCCCGTTCCGGTTCGATCATCCTTTTGAAGATCCTGAACCGACAATCCGTATGACCGACACGGCGCTCGTCATCGGCGGGACCCGGTTTATCGGCCGACACACCGTCTCCGACCTGCTCGCGAACGGCTACGAGGTCGGGATGTTGAACCGGGGCACCCACGAGAATCCCTTTTCCGACGACGACCGGGTGACTCACGTCGAGGGAGACCGCACGAACGAGCGGGACCTCCGGACCGCGAAGCTCTCGGTCGAGCCCGACGTCGTTATCGACTGCGTGGCTTACCAGCCGGCCGACGTGGAGACGGCCACGGAGGTGTTCGCCGACGCGGAGGGATACGTGTACGTCTCGTCCGGGGACAGCTACGCCGAAGAGGAGACCCCGAAACGCGAAGGGGAGACGCCGCTTCGCCCGTGTACGCCCGAGCAGGCGACCGACGACGAGTCGGACACCTACGGGAACCGAAAGGCGGAGGGCGACCGCGCCGTCTTCGCGGCCGCCGAGGAGGGGGTCAACGCGATGGCGGTGCGCCCCTGTATCGTCTACGGGCCGTACGACTACACGGAGCGGCTCGACTACTGGATCGACCGCGTGCTCTCTCACGACCGCGTCGTCGTCCCCGGGGACGGGCAGAACCTCTGGCACCGCGCGTACGTCGCGGACGTGGCGAGCGCGCTCCGGATCGTCGCCGAACGCGGCGAGGCGGGGCGAGCGTACAACGTGGGCGATCGCCGGGCGCTCACCCTCGAAGAGACGTTGGAAGCGATCGCCGACGCGGCCGGCGTCGACTGCGAGATCGTCGCGGCGAGCGCCGACGCGCTGGCGGCCGGCGGCCTCGAACCGGACGACTTCGTGTTGTACCGGGAGTACCCGCACCTGCTCGACACGTGCGCGCTCGCCGAGCTCGGGTGGGAGTCGACGCCCGCCGGCGAGGCGATGGCTCGGACCGTCGCCGAGCACCGGGAGGCCGACCGCGACGGCGGGGAGTGGGACCCGGGACGGGAGGCGGAGGAGCGCGTGCTGGGCGTGAAGGAGACGCTGTAGGGTGAAAGGGACGCCGTAGGTGGAGGGCGCGAGCGCGGCTCAGTACGCCGCGTCCCACCGGCTCGGCTTACGCCGGTTGCCGCAGTCGCGGCACTCCATCCGGTCCATCGTGTCGATGGCGACGTTCGTCCCCTCGCAGTTCCCGCAGAGGTAGCCGTAGCGCTGCGACAGGTCGGCGTCGGCGTAGGCGACGTAAAACGGAGCGTGCGAGCCGCGGTCGCTCTCGTCGAAGGCGACGTGGACGGTGTCGCCGGCGTCCGTCTGGTAGGTGCCCTCGGAGATGCCGGTCAGCCGTCCGATCTGCTTTCGGTACTCTCGTTCGTCGAACCGCTCGTCGCCGACCTCCACCGGGCGCTCGCCGTCGAGGTCGTATCCCTCCCGCTCGTAGAAGGCCGTCCCCGCCTCGTTGGCGACGAGGACGCGCGCCTCGATGCGGTCGACGTCGGCCGCACGGAGCTCCGACTCGACCCGTTCCAAGAGCGCGGAGCCGATCCCCGACTCGCGGTGGTCCGGGTGGACGTGGAGCCAGTCGATCTCGCCGACGCGCTCGCGCCGGCCGACGACGTAGCTCTCGGCGAACCCGACGACCGTTCCGCCGACGTCGGCGACGGGGAACACCGTGTCTTCGTCGCCGATATCCGCGCCGAGATCGTCGGGGTCGTACCACTCGTCGACCGCTTCCGCCAGCAGCGTCTCGTCGACCGCGTGGCCGTAGGAGGCGATCAGCGATTCGCGCGCGACGGTCCGGATCGCGTCGATGTCGTCGAGCGTCGCGGGTCGAATATCCATACCGGCTCATTCACGCGCGGCTACAAAAAACACACAGGCGGAACGGGCCAGGAATAGAGGGGGCGCAAAGAGCGGACCGGCAAGAGAGGATCGGACGCGAGACGCGCGAGAAGACGAGAGCGGTCTACGAGATGGAGTACGTCGCCGCGGCCATCAGCAGCATGGTGAGCGCGAGGGCGAGCGCCATCACGTAGGTGAGCGAGCGGTTCTCCCACCGGAGGTGCTGGAAGTACGCGACGATGAGCAGCGTCTTGACCGTCGCGATCACCATCGTCCCGCCGAGCGCCTGAGCGTAGGTGAAGTTGAGGAAATCGGCCTCGAAGAGAACGAAGTTGAGGGCCGCCGCAATCAGGAGCGCGACGTAGATCGCGGTGTACAGTTTGAGCGAGTCGTCCGACATTGCTTGCCTTCGACTTCGTCCCTGTGCTTAAAGAATTAACCATCCGGGGGACGCGATCGCACTTCTCGAACCGACCGCGGATTCTGACACCACGGCGGAGTCCGACCACCGACCACGGAGTCCGACCACCGACCACGGATCCCGAAACGTCTATCCGCGCGACGCGCCCACTTCACACCGGTCGCAGTAGCCGACCGATGCCACCGTGGACCCCCTCGAACCGACGGACGATCTGCTCGAGTCGCTGTACGTCGTCAACAAGATCGCGAAGCAGTTCGCCGACGAGGCGACCGCCGCTTACGAGCGGGGCGACCTCACCGAGAGCAACGTCCGGTCGGCCCGAAAAGACGCGCTCTACCGGACGAAGACCGCCGTCCTCTCCCGCGTCGTCGCCCACGACCCGTCCCGCGTCTCCGGGGAATACCACGCGATCAACGGCGACGTCTGGCTCTTCTTAGACGTCGACGGGTGGAAGTTCCACCAGCCGGCGTACGCGATCGGCGGCGAGCTCACGGACGCGATCGAGGTGTCGAACTCCCGCTCGGACCCCCTCGACGCGCCGTACGTCCGTGACTCGACCGTCGAACGCTCCGATCGGACGCTGGAGGAGTCGCTCTCGCGGCTGGCCGACGCCGGCGTCAACGCGAACGACCACCTCGCGCGCCCGACGGTCACGAGCGAGGACGACCGGATCGTCGACGTGCGATGGTCGTTCCTCCCGTAGCTCCCGCTTTTCCCGCAGTCGTCGGAGACGGTTATCGAATCCGAGCCGACGCGATCGGCCGCGACGCTGTCGGATCGGCGTTTCGGAAAAATCGAATCGCGGTTCGGAGCCGAGTTACGCTTCGACGACTTCGATGGCACCGAGCATCCCGACCGTTTCGTGGGGGGTGCAGTAGTAGAGCTGAATCCCGGTGTTGTCGAACGACTGCTCGAAGGTCTCGCCCTCCTCGTCGACCGCGTCGCCGCTATCGAAGTCGGACTCGGAGTCCTCGGCGGAGACCACGTTGTGTGCCCCGCCCTGACCGGTCCACTCCCAGACGACGGTCGTGCTGGAGTCGATCCGGATCGCGGGCGGCTCGAACGCCAGCCCGTCGCTGCCGCCGCCGACCGCGACGGTGACCTGGTCCTGTCCGGTGTAGTCCATGATCTGCCCCTCGTACAGCCGGGCGTCGGAGAGGTAGTCGTCGATCTCGTTCGGGACGTCGTCGGACCCCGACCCGCCGTCGGAACCGTCGGATCCATCGGAGCCGTCCGAACCGTCGTCGCCGTCCATTCCGTCGGAGCCGTCGGACCCGCCATCTTCTCCGGATTCATCGGATCCGTCGCCGCCGTCGCCGCCGGAACAGCCGGCGAGCGTTCCCAGGGTCAGCGCGGCTCCGGTCCCGGCGACGTACCGCCGTCTAGACAGTCTGTCAGACATCGCCCTTCAGTAGGGGTTCGAGCCTTACAAACCCCTTGACTACCCCCGTTGTTCGAGAATTGTGGGTCGTTTCTTGTAGGGAAGGTGGCCCGCCGTCGGCGGCTTTATTCGCGGGCGTCCCCGTGGTCGATCCATGCGGGAGGACGAGCTGGCGACGCGCGTGGTCGACCACTACACCGCGGTTCACGACGACCCCGAGATCCGGTTGGAGGAGCCGTACGACGCGGAGGGGCGTCGCGGGATCGTCGACGTGTACGTCCGCCTCCGAACGCCGGAGCGCGTCGATCACGTCATCGAACTCAAGGGGGACGCCGCCGTCCGAGGCGCGACCGGCGCCAACGAGATCCTCCGGCAGTACCGCCGGATGGAGCGGTACTTCCACGCCGACGCGAGCCACGGGCTCCGCCCGAAGCTCGGGCGCACCGAGCCGGGCGCGCGGTTCCTCCTCTGTTTCGCGCCGACGCCGACCTGCGTCTACCACGTCGCGACCCATCGCTCCCTGTACGGCTCCGTGGACGCGGCGGCGCGAGTCGACGACGTGCCCGCGGTCCGGACCGTCGCGTTCCTCACCGGGCTCGACGGCGACCCCGCCGACCTCGGGATGGTGTCGGTCAACGGGGACGCGTCGTTCGGATCCGAGGCGTTCCTGAGCGCCGTGCCCGAGGGCTCTCGGCTGGCGGAGAGCATTCGGCGGGTCGACGACGACGTGATCGACCCGGATAACGGAGAGTAAGGGCGTTCGGGCGATAGCCCGGCGTCCGAGTCAGTACTCCTCGTACGCGAGGTTCATCATCCACTGGGAGAAGGCGTCCGCCTGCGCGTCGACCTCCTCCTCGCCGATGAACGGCGAGAGCATGTCGCCGGCCATGAGAAGCGAGAAGTCCAGGTCGCGGGGCGCGGGTTCGAGGTAATACGTGTTGTGGCCGTCGTAGACGGTGTCCGAGCGCTGGATGAGCCCGGACTCCTCTAGCGACTCGGCGATGCGGCTCCCCTTTCGCGAGGAGACGCCGAGTTCCTTCCAGAAGTCGCTCTGGTGGATGCCACCGGTCTCGCGGATGAGTTCGAGGCCGGCGCGTTCGTCCTCGGAGAGGTCGGCCTCGAGTTCGGACACGCTCATACCGTATCGAGCGCCCGCGAGTCGCTTAAAACTGGCTTTCCGCGCCGTCGCCGCCGCTACGCCGATCCATCCGGTCCGATGGAGTCAGGGCCGCCCGATCCGCCCGTGCCGAAGCCCGCCGGCAGCGGTACCGGCTCCGCGGGCGTCTCGCAGGGGGGGCCGTCGGCGTACGCGAACTCGACGGTCGTCTCTGAGCCGGAGGCCCCCTCGGAGTTCGGGACGGTTCGGATCCGCGTGAACGATCGCGTGCCGAAGCCGTCGCCGTGGAGGCAGGCGCCGTACTCGTGGTCCGCGAGCGTCGCGCTCGCGCGGTCGAGCCACGCCGCGCCGGACTCGCCGGGTTCGGGAGCGAGCGCCTCCGCGACCGCCCGCGCGCTGTCGGCCCGCTCCGCGCCGAACTCCCGTCGCCGGTCCGGGATCGCGAAGCGCTCGGCGCCGTTGATCACGCTGCCGACGTTCCCGACGACGTGGACGCCGGGGTCGAGGCGGGCGATCGCCAGTCGGCCGTCGTACGAGAGGAGAAACGCGGCGGCGGCGTCGGCGAGCACGAGGTTGAACCCGTCGTACGACCGGCGTTCGAGCTCGCGCTCGACCCTCCGCACGGCGTCCTCCGCGGAGTTCGCGGTCAGGCAGTCCCGGACGAGGAGCCCCCTGGAACGGTCGCCATCGCGGTCGGCGTCGAGCCAGCGGTTCGTGACCGCGACGACGACGCCCGACGCGGAGAGCCCGATCCACGTCCCGCCGGCCTCGGCGTCGCGGGGGGCGACGTACAGATCGTCGTTGTCGCCGGCTGCGGCGTCGTCGTCGTCGTCGGCCGCGGCGTCGTCGTCCTCGCCGTCGTCTCCTCGAAGGGCCGGCGGCTCGGAGGGGCGGTCCAGCGCTTCGTCGCGGTTCGCGGCGAGCGCGATCGGTGCGTCACCGAACGTCTGCCAGGCGAGCGTGAGGGTGCACACGGCGGCGATCCGGTGGCTCGCGAGGAAAAACCCGCGGTCGACGAGGGCGGAGAGTCTTTACTCAGAATAAAAGAAATCTTTTGGTGGCTGGCCGCCAAGGCCGTTACATGAAGGCCATCGCCGTGTACGACGGGACGGACGAACCGGTCGTGACAGAGAAGCCGCGACCGGAGCCGGCGCCCGGGGAGGCGTTGGTGCGGACCCTTCGGGTCGGCGTCGACGGGACCGACCACGAGGTCATCTCGGGGAGCCACGGCGGCTCCCCCGAGGGCGAGGATCACCTCGTGTTGGGCCACGAGGCGGTCGGCGTGATCGAAGAGCCGAACGACACGCCGTTCGAGGTCGGCGACGTCGTGGTGCCGACCGTCCGACGGCCGCCGAACGGGGCCAACGAGTACTTCGCTCGCGGCGAGCCCGACATGGCGCCCGAGGGACGATACCACGAGCGCGGTATCGTCGGCGCCCACGGATTCATGGCGGAGTACTTCACCAGCCCCGCGGAGTTCCTCGTCGAGATCCCGCCGGCGCTGGCCGAGTGGGGGTTCCTCGTCGAGCCCGTCTCGATCGCGGAGAAGGCGATCGAACACGCCTACGCCAGCCGGTCGGCGTTCCACTGGGAGCCGGAGTCGGCGCTAATCTTGGGCAACGGCTCGCTCGGGCTGTTGACGGTGGCGACCCTCGACGAGGCGTTCGACCGGATCTACTGTCTCGGCCGCCGGGAGCGACCGGACCCGACGATCGACGTCATCGAGTCGCTCGGCGCGACGTACGTCAACTCCAACGAGACGCCGGTTCCCGAGGTCCCCGACGCCCACGAGCCGATGGACTTCGTCTTCGAGGCGACCGGCTACGCGCCTCACGCCTTCGAAACGATCGAGGCGCTCGCGCCGAACGGCGTGGGGGCGCTGCTCGGCGTCCCCGGCGACTGGGTGTTCGAGATCGACGGCGGAAAGCTCCACCGCGAGTTCGTCCTCCACAACAAGGCGCTCGTCGGCAGCGTCAACTCCGGCTACGAGCACTTCGAGGCCGCCGTGGACTCGCTGTCCCGCTTCTCGGACGGGTTCCTCGACGATCTCGTCACGGGAATCTACGGGCTCGACGACTTCGAGGCCGCGTTCGCGGATGACGACACGACTATTAAAACGGCGGTCGAATTCGGCGTATATGAAGAACGTTGACGACCTGATAGACAGCGCGGCCGAGCTCGCGGAACACGGCCTCTCGAAGGGCGAAATCGCCGACGAGCTGAACGTCTCCCGAGAAACTGCCAGCTGGCTCGTCGAGCGCGGCGGCGGCAACGACGCGGGCGACGAGATCGCGGCGTCCACCTCGACGGCCGACATTCACGTCGACTGGTCGGCGCTCGGACGCGACTCGACGCGCCTCCGGTACGCGGCCAGCGCGATGGCGGACCTGCTGGCCAAGCAGGGCGAGAACGTCGACCTGACGGTCGGCGTCGAGAAGGCCGGCGCGCCGCTCGCGACCGCGGTCGCGAACCAGCTCGACACGGATCTCGGCACGTACGCGCCCGCGAAACACCAGTGGGACGAGGGCGACATCGACGAACAGGGCGGCGGTTTCTCGCGGAACTTCGCCGCCATCCGCGACCGCGACTGCTACGTCGTCGACGACATCATCACCTCGGGGACGACGATGCGCGAGTCGATCGACGCGATCCGCGAGCAGGGCGGCGAGCCGGTCGCCTGCGTCGTCTTGGTCGACAAGCGCGGGTACGACGAGATCGACGACGTGCCGGTGTACTCGCTCGTCGACGTGGTCCGCGTCGACCGCGAGGAGTAGGACAGAACGGCTCCGTCGAAACCAGTTGGGAGTGGCGTTCTGACCGAAACCGGTCAGTACAGACACAGCGACGAACGATAGCGGGAGTGAGTATCGCAGATCGGTGGTGGCGAATCAGTACTTAAAGGATCCGTGAGCGATGGCGACGATCGCTTATAAATAACAACGCGGTGGCGTCGCCGGCGGCAGAGCCGCCGGCTGCAAGAGGCGCGTTGCGCCTCCCTGCGTGCCTCCGAGCGGCCGACAGGCCGCGAGGAGCACGCGCGAGGGAGTCGCTGGCGGCTATCGCCGCCAGCGACAGGGCGAGAGCGAAGCTCTCGCTAGCAACCGGACGTAGTCCGGTGACGAGGCTGGGGAGGCGTGAGGCGCGGTTGCGGTGTTGTGCGGGTGGGATTCAAAGGGGCAGCCGTGAGGGCGGCGCAGGCGACGCGAGCACCGCAACGAGGGAGCAACGCGACCGAGTGAGGAGCGCGGCGAGCGTGCGCCGCCCTCACGGCTGGGGCTTTGCAGGTCTTCACCGCAATACCGTCGATCACTTATAAACAGCCGCCAGCAACACCGCTCGATCGCTTATAAACAACCACTCTACCGTCTTGCTATACCCACTCCCGCTGTCGATCAAGGGACATCCGTCAGTGACCGGCCGTTTCGGACGGGAACGTATCCGAGGAGTGAGAGTGCAACGGAGCCGACAGGACGGGATGAAACACCGTGTCCGCTGTACCGTGGCCCCCCGTCCGTCCGTGGTTCGAGTCGCGTCGATCCCGTGCGGAACCCATTTGCGTCGCGGGCGCGTATCGCTTCCCATGACGTTCCAACCCGAGACCGACGCCGACCCCGACGAGATCGCGGCCCGAGTCGAGGAGACGATCGCCGACAACGACGTGGTGCTCTTCATGAAGGGGAACCGCCTGATGCCGCAGTGCGGCTACTCGAAGCGGGCGGTCGAGCTGATCGGCCAGCACGTCGAGGAGTTCGAGACTGTCGACGTGCTGCCGGCGCTGCCGCACTACCGGGAGGCGCTGGAGTCCCGCAGCGGCTGGGAGACGATCCCGCAGACGTTCGTCGACGGCGAGTTCGTCGGCGGGAGCGACGTGCTCGCGGAGCTCGACGAGCGGGGCGAGCTCGCGGCCGAGCTAGGCGCTGAATAACCCGTTCGAATCCGCCGAAGCCGACATCTCAGGGAACGCGCGGCCCCCGCCTTTCGCGGCTTAGTCGACTCCTAATCTCGGAGGTCGAAGGGCAGGCGATATAAACCTACGGACCGTAGACGGGGTAGGTGCAGCAGTCGCCGCTGCCGCCGTGTCGATCGGTTCGACCCCACCTCACCCAACTAACAATGACAGGCCGCGTGTTCAGACTTCATTCGACGCTCGAACTGCCACTCGAAGACGTGGAGACGTACTTCGAAGAAGATCCCGACCTCCCGCCGGAGATCGACGACATCGACATCACGCGTCGAAACAACACCCTCATCATCAAGGCCCTGTCCGACGACGAGTCCATCAGCAAGTACACGCCGACCGCCCAGCTGAAGGCGTCGGTCACGGAGACGCGCGTGTGGGAAGAAGAGCCCCCGCGCGCCGGCGGCCCGCAGTGGATGGACGACGAGGAGGAGGAGATCCCCTCCGAGCTCGTCGAGTTCGCCTGCTTCAAGGGCGACCGCGAGACCGTCCTCCAGAACTCCGCGCTCCAGTACCCCATGTTCTTAGTCCTCCGCGAGATCGCGACCCGCTCAGAGAAAGGGACGCTGACAGCGATCACCGAGGAGGACGGCGAGCTGGAGGCGACACGCATCGTCGAGGGCGAAGCGCGTCCCGCGAGCATCGAGGTCGTCGAGAGCCCCCAGGGGGCGGGAGACGGCGACGGCGGCGTCAACTGGCGCGACAACGAGTTCATCTCGGACTGAGTACGGTTCTGAACCGTCGGTTCCCCTGCGGTGACCGATATCGACAGATTTCCGCTCTCTGACCGCCGTTCGCCCGCCAGCGACCGCGTCGAGACCGCCGACGCTTTAGGCGCACCGGCCGTTTCACCGCCAATGACCGACGATTGGGTGAGCCTCTTTTCGGGCGGCAAAGACTCCTCGTGGGCGCTGTACCGGGCGCTGGAGGAGGGCCTCGACGTCTCGCGGCTCCTGACGATTCACCCCGCGGGCGACTCGTACATGTACCACACGCCGGCGACCGAACTGGCCGAGCTCGCGGCCGAGAGCGTCGGGATCGACCTCGTCGAGGTGTCGCCCGACGACTTCGGCGCCGACGACGTCGACGACGCGGGCGCGCAGGGCGACGCCGAACTGGAGCCGATGGAGGCCGCGCTGCGCGAGATCGCCGCCGACGAGGGGGTCGACCTCGCGGGCGTCACCGCGGGCGCGGTGGAGAGCGAGTACCAGACGAGCCGCATTCAGGGGATGTGCGACCGGCTCGGGATCGACCTGTTCGCGCCCCTGTGGCGGGAGGACCCGATCGAACTCGCCGAGGCGATGTTCGAGGCGGGCTTCGAGATCCGGATCGTGCAGGTGGCGGCCTACGGCCTCGACGAGTCGTGGCTCGGTCGGCGCTACGACGCGGACGCGCTCGCAGAGCTCGTGGATCTCCGAGAGGAGTACGGGGTCCATCCGCTGGGCGAGGGCGGCGAGTTCGAGACGTACGTCGTCGACGGGCCGCACATGGACCGGCGGATCGACATCGAGTACGACGCCGTCTGGGAGGGCGACCGCGGCCACGTCGAGGTCGGGGACGCGCGGCTCGAGTAGAAGTTCTGTGCTCCGGACGCCGAATTACGGCCAGTTGCCGGCCTGATCGAAGGCGTCCACGATCCGTTCGATGGCGACGACGTACGCGGCGGTCCGGAGGTTCGGCGCGTCGTTCGCCTGGTAGCTGTCGACCAGCCGATCGAACGCCTCGGTGATCACGCGCTCTAACTCCTCGTTGACTCGCTCCTCCGTCCAGTAGAACCGCTGTCGGTTCTGGACCCACTCGAAGTACGAGACGGTGACGCCGCCCGCGTTCGCGAGGATGTCCGGGACGACGTACACGTCCTTCTCGGCGAACACGTCGTCGGCGTCGGGGGTGAGCGGCCCGTTGGCGGCCTCGACTATCAGGTCGGCACGCACGTCGGCCGCGAGGTCGCCGTCGATCGCGTTCTCCAGCGCGGCCGGCACGAGGAGGTCGACGTCGAGCGTCAACAGCTCCTCGTTCGTGATCGACTCCGCGTCGCCGTAGCCGTTGACGGAGCCGGTCTCGGCCTTGTGGGCTTTCACGGCGCGCGGGTCGAACCCGTCGGGCGCGTGGAGCCCGCCGGAGGAGTCCGAGACCGCGACCACGTCCGCGCCGAGGTCGTCGAGCAGCGCGGCGGCGATCGAACCGGCGTTCCCGTATCCCTGTACGGCGACCGTCGCGCCCGCGACGTCGCGGTCGAGCCAGTCGAACGCCTCGCGCGCGGCGAGCGCGACGGAGCGACCGGTCGCCTCGACGCGCCCCTCGCTGCCGCCCGAGTCGAGCGCCTTCCCGGTGATGACGCCCGGGGCGGTCGTGTTCTCTAAGGTCTCGTAGGTGTCTTTGATCCAGTTCATCTCTCGCTGTCCGGTGTTGACGTCGGGCGCGGGGATGTCGCGGTCCTCGCCGATCAGGGGGCGGAGCTCGGTCGCGAACGCGCGGGTGAGCCGCTCCAGTTCGGAGTCGGAGTAGTCGGCGGGGTCGATCGCGATCCCCCCTTTCCCGCCGCCGTACGGGACGTCGACGACGGCGCACTTGTACGCCATCCACCCCGACAGCGCCTTCACCTCGTCGCGGGTGACGCCCGGGTGATACCGGATGCCGCCCTTGTACGGGCCGCGGTCGCCGTTGAACTGCGACCGATACGCCCGGACCGTCTCCAGCGACCCGTCGTCGAGCTCGAACGTGAGGTTCGTCTCCAGCACTCGCTCGGGGTTCTTCAGACGGGTGAGCACGCCGGGCGGGGCATCGAGGAAGGCCGCGGCGTCGTCGACCTGTTCTTGAAGGCTCTCGAAGGGATTGGCTTGGCCGGTCATGACTGATTCTCCCGAGGGGCCGAGGTTAACTGTGACGGCCGCCTCGGTTCTTGTCTCGACCGGTGGCCTATCGATCGCCCGCGCCGGCGCGCTCGACGATCCGCTCCGCCTGCGCGATCAGGGGCGCATCGATCATCTCGCCGTCGACCCGGAAGACGGCGCGCCCCTCGCGGTCCGCGGCGTCGCGGGCGTCGAGCACTCGCTCCGCCCACTCGACCTCCTCGGGGTCCGGCGTGAACGCCGCGTTGATCGGGTCGACCTGGGCCGGGTGGATCGCGAGCTTCCCGTCGTAGCCGAGCGTGAGCGCGAACGCGGCCTCCTCGCGGAGCCCGTCCGCGTCGGAGAAGTCGGTGTACACCGTGTCGATCGCGTCGACCTCGGCCGCGCCGGCCGCGAGGACGACGTGCTCGCGGGCGTACAGTACCTCCGTCCCTTCGTCGGTGCGAGTCGCGCCCACGTCGGCCGCGAGGTCCTCGGCGCCGAAGACGAGCGCGTCGGTCGCGGAGGCGGCCGCGATCGACTCCGCCGAGAGTACTCCCGCCGCGGTCTCGACGAGGGCGAACACGGCCGGGTCGAGCCCGCGGTCCGCGCAGAGCGACGCGGCCTCCGCGACGCGATCGGGCGACTCCACCTTCGGGAGCATGACCGCGTCGAGGCGGAGGCCGGCGGGCGTCTCGGATCGCCCGCCCTTACCCGCTCCCACCAGCGCGTCGAGGTCGGCGGCGGGATCCGACGCGGTGAGCCGGACGCACACCTCCGCGTCGGGGCCGAAGTCGGAATCCGCGAGCACCGCGCGGACCGATTCGCGGGCCTCGGCCTTCCGGTCGGGCGCGACCGCGTCCTCGAGGTCGAAGCAGATCACGTCGGCGCCGGCGCCGGGGGCCTTGCGCATGAGCTCCGGGCGGTCGCCGGGCGAGAACAGGAGGCTTCGTCGTGCCATGTCGAGCGGTCCGCGCGCATGGATATAAATCGTCCCGGCGGCGCCTCCGCGAGGTCGGGGCGTCGCCCGACGAGTCGCCCGGTCGATGGGCCGCCCGGTCGAAGGAGCGGTACCGATTTGGCGTCGCCCGCCGACGGTCGGCCCATGCCCGGACGCTACTACGAGGAGTTCGCGGTCGGCGAGACGATCGACCACGCGAAGCGGCGAACGATAAGCGAGGCCGACAACCAGCGCTTCTGCGACATGACGATGAACCAGCAGCCGCTCCACCTCGACGCCGACTTCGCCGAAAGGACCCAGTTCGGCGAGCGGCTGGTCAACGGGCTCTACACCATGTCGCTCGCGGTGGGGGTGTCGATCCCGGAGACGACCGACGGCACCATCGTCGCGAACCTCTCGTACGACGACGTCGAGCACCCGAATCCGGTGTTCCACGGCGACACGATCCGCGCGCGGTCGACCGTCACGGACAAGCGGGAGACGAGCGACGGCGAGCGCGGGGTGGTCACGATGCACGTGGAGGCGTTCAAGGTGATCGAGGGGGACGACGACGTGCTCGTCTGCGAGTTCGACCGGACCGTGCTCTCGGAGAAGCGACCGGAAGAAGAGGAGTAAAACCGAACGCGGGGCGCCTCACTCGCTCCCCTCGCCGTCCGCCAGCAACAGCCCGAGGTACGACGTGCGGACCTGCGAGTCGCCGTCGAGCCCGAGCCGATCGAGGGCCGCCAACGCCTCGTCGCGCGTGGCCTCGATCGCGCCCTCGTCGTCGACCTCGCGCTCGATCTCGACGAACTCGCCGACTCCCTCGACGCGGTCGAGGGTGACGGTGAACCCCGCGAACGACCAGAACTCGCGGCGCTTCTCGACGACCGCAGCCGGCTCGAACCCGAGTCCCGAGAGGGCGCCGGCCATCGCCTCGCCGTCGTCGACTTCGGTCTCGTGTTCCGCGCGCGTCTTCGAGCCCTCGTCGAGGAGCGGACCCTTGTAGGTGAGCTTCGTCGTCTCCGGAGCCGGATCCGCGCCCGCCGGCGCGGACTCGGCCTCGCCCCCGATCCCGTCCGGGAGCGGGGACTCCCGTCGGACCCGGAGCGCCTCGTCGGTCTCGGCGAAGTCGCGGTGCGGGGCGTCGTAGTACGCGTCGCGCTGGCGGCGGGCGTCGACGCGCTCGGCGCCGGCCTCGCGCAGTCGTTCCCGGACGGCGTCGACGTCGGCCGGGACCTTGATCTCGACCTCGTACATACCCGGATTCCGCCGGGCGCGTTCTTAAGCGCCGCGGGACGTGAGCTCGACGCGACGCGGGCGTCGCCGGAGTGAACCCCGCCGGGTCGAACCGTGCTCCTTAAGGGTGTAACAGGAGACCTTCAGGGTATGAGCGATCAGGAGCAAGCGGACGCGGCCGAGGACGCAGACGAGGCCGAGACCGAGGGACTCGCCGACGGCGACTTCGTGCGAGTCGCGTACACGATTCGAACCGCCGATGACGACCGCGTCATCGACACCACCGACGAGGAGATCGCCGAGGACGCCGAGATCGACACCGAGGAACACGAGTTCGAGCCCCGCATCATCGCGCTGGGGGCCGGGCACGTGTTCCCGTCCGTCGAGGAGGCCTTCATCGGCGCCGAGGTCGGTGACGAGGGCGTCGTCGACGTGCCCGCCGAGGACGCCTTCGGCGCGTACGACCCCGACGAGGTCGAGACCGTCAAGGCCGACAAGATCCCCGAGGACAGCCGGTACCCCGGCGCGCAGGTCCAGATCGACAACCAGCAGGGCTATCTCGAGACCATCATCGGCGGCCGCGCCCGCGTCGACTTCAACCACCCGCTGGCCGGCGAGGACCTCGAGTACGAGTACGAGATCTTAGAGCAGATCGACGACCGCGAACAGCAGGCCGCCGGCATGCTCGGGATGTACCTCCAGGAGGCGCCCGAGGTCCGGATCGAGACGGTCACCGAGGAGGAGGAGAGCGTCACCGAGGACGACGACGGCGAGGAGACCGTCGAGACCGAGGAGGTCGAGAAGGACGTCCTCTACGTGACGGCCACGCAGGCGATGCAGATGAACCAGCAGTGGATGTTCCAGAAACAGCAGATCGCACAGGATCTCATGAGCCGGCTCGACCTCGACCGCGTCGTCGTCGAGGAGGTCATCGAGGGCGGCGGTATGGGCGGTCTCGGCGGCATGATGGGCGGGATGGGCGGCGGCGCCGGCGCCGAGGACATCGAGGAGGCGCTCGAGGACGTCGACGTCGACGCCGACGAGATCGTCGACGAGATCGACGAGGAGTAAGCCGTACTCCGGTCGAGTCGGTCGGACGCTCGGAATCGTCCGGACCGACCGAGCCGACCGGGGCGGCGGTGCGGAACGCGAACCGATCCCTTTTGAACCGCGGTCGACCCACCCAGAGACATGGAAATCGAACGTGCGCGCAGCGACCTCCTCGTCGCCGCGAGCGCCGGTGCGACGACGATCGCGGTCGCCCTGTTGTCCGGCGTCGCCGGCGTCGTCGACGTGCCGACCCTGCCGACGCTGGCGCCGCTCGCGGTGTACGCCGTCTACCTCTTCTCGCGGAAAGGCGGGCCGTACGGTCCCCGCGACGATCCGCGGAACTGGGCGGTCGCGGCGGCGGTCGTCGGCGTGATCGTCGTCGTCGCGTCCGCCGCACTGTAGGCAGAAATTCGAAAATGCGTCGCTTCAGGCGATGTCCCGGCTCGTGTCCACCGACACCGTATCGGTGAGCTTCAGCTTGAGCGGCTCTTCGAGCGCCGCGCCGCCGCGGAACTTCGGCACGATCAGCCGGTTCACGATCTCCGTGCCCGTCACCGTCGTCTGGAGGTCGAAGACGACGTCCGCGACCTGCTCGGTGACGACTCGGTTTCGTCCGGTGTCTCCCTTGAACGCGTGTATCACCGCGATTCCCCCGGTGTCGGCGACGCGTCGGCGGAGGTCGGTGAGGAACGAGCCGTATCGCGACCGGTCGGCCGCCTCCAGCGGTTCGACGGAGTCGACGACGAGGGTGCCGCGTTCCGGGAGGTCGGCGGCGGCCGCCAGCACGTCGTCGATCGGGCTCTCGCGGTCCGTCTCCTCGACGACGGTCTCGGTGGCCGCCCTTTCGCCTTCGTCCCCGTCGCCTTCGGCGTCCGCGTTTCCGCCCGACCCGCCGAGCGTGAGGCTCTCCCCGACCGCGTCGGCCGAGCGCACCGTCGTGAGGTAGCGGCACTCCCGCGGGCGCGAGAACCGGTCCACGATCAGCTCCGACTGGCTCGCGGGGTCCGCCTTCAACACGACGACGCTGCCGCTCGGGAGTCCGCCGCCGAACTCCCTGTCCAGCACGGATATCCCGGTCGGGAGCGTCTCCATACACCCGCTGCCGGCTCCGGAGGTTTGGCTCTGTCGGTGGGGGACGAGCGTCCGATCCGAACCGAGGCCGGCGGTCACGCGACCCGCCAGCGGTCCGTTCCGTGCTCGTCGACGAGACGACGCGCGGCGTCGTCGTACGCCGCCCGCACCGACCGGTCGGACAGCGGCTCGGGCTCGGCTACCGGTATCCGCCCGAGCACGGGGCAACCGAGCAGATCGCTGACGCCCGCCGGCACCGACTCGGCCCGCACGGCGACGGCACCGACCGGCGGGCAGTCCAGCCGACGCGCGAGCGCCGCGGTCTTCGCGGCGTCGCGGAGCGCCGCCCGGCGGAGCGGCGTCGCGAGGAGACACCGGTCGGCGGCCCGGAGCGGCGCCGCGGCGTCGGGCGACGCCCCCGCCGGACAGTCGAGGAGGGTCGGGGCATCGTCCGGGACCGCCTCCGCCACCGCGCCGAGAACTCTCCCGGCGTCGGTGTCTCTCGGATCGTCTGGCGCCGCAAGCACCGTCGGGGCCCGCCGGTCCGGCCGGATCGCTCCGTCGGCCCGGACGGCGTCGATCACGGTCGGCGCGTCCGCGGCACGTTCGCGGTCGCCGTCGGTCGCGCTCGCCAGCCGCGCGAGGTTCGGGAGGTCCCAGTCCGCGTCGGCGGCGACGACGGGCGCGCCCCGCCGCGAGAGTGCCCGCGCGAGCCCCAGCGTGGTGGTCGTCTTCCCGCTTCCGCCCTTTCCACCGGCCACGGCTATCACGCGACGGGTTGCGTCGCTATCGCTTATAAAGGGCAGGACGGGGAGGGAACGCGGGAGGCGGGAGGGACGCGGACCGCGAGAGGAAAAGCGGTGAGCGGACCGTCTCAGTCCTGACAGCAGCCGCCGGCCTCGCCGCCGAAGTCGACCGCGAGCGGCTCCGAGATGGCCTCGTTCACGGCTTCGAGGGTGTCGTTCAGGTCCTCTTGGGCGTCGAGGAACTCGCTCATGACGGGCATCGAGTGGAGTTCGTCCTGAGCCGCCTGCACCTTCTGGAGCCCGGAGTTCGTCGCCTGCCCCGTCTCTCGGGCCTGCATGAACTCCGCGCGGAGCTGCTCGAACTCGTCGATCTTCGCCTGGACCTCTTCGTCGCGCTGGACCGCCTCGCGGGCCGACTCGAACCGCTCGTACTCGCGCGTCTGGGCGATGCGCTCGCCGAGCTCGCGGCCGAGGTCCTCGATAGTGGCCTGTTCGTCGGGGGAGGCGTGTTCGACGCTCATACCCGATCCTCGGGACCGACCGGTTTCAACCTGCCGGAGCCGGGGGTGTCTCCGGGGACCGGCCGCACCTGTTCGTCCCGCTCACTCGTCGCGTGCGACCTGCGACTCCACGAACGCGACCACGTCGCGAAGCTCCTGCTGGCCGATGCCGTGACCGCCCGGGTAGCTCCCGCGGGTGACGGCGGCCCCGATCTCCTCGAACCGGTCGGCCGCCGCGGCAGACCGCGACTCCGGGATCACGCGGTCGCCGGCGCCCGCGCCGACGAACACCGGCTTGCCCTCGATCCCGTCGGGTTCGAGGTCGGCGTGCGCGTCCGCGAGGTAGCCGTGGAGCGCGGCGACCCACGCGTAGCGGTCCGGCTCCTCCAACGCGAGCGAGAGGCTCGTGATCGCCCCCTGACTGAACCCGAGCAGGCCGAGCCGGTCGGGGTCTAAGTCGTAGGCCTCGATCGCGGCCTCGACGCTCTCGGCGACCAGATCGAGGCTCCGCCGGAAGTCCGCCGCGTCCGGCTGGCTCGACTCGAGGCCGCCGGCGGACAGGTCGAGTTCGTACCACGTGTACCCGCCCTGCAGCGGGTCGGGCGCGCGCAGGCTCACGACGTGAAGCCCGTCGGGTAGGCGCTGTGCCACCGGCAGCAGGTCCTCCTCGTCGGCGCCGCGACCGTGCAGCACGAAGACGGCGGGGGCGTTCTCGGGGTCGTCGTCGGGCGCGACGTGGACGTGTTCCAGCGGAACGTCGGTCATGTGTCCGGCGTTCGTCGGCTCGGGAGTTGTATCCGTCGGCCGCGGCAGCGATCGGTTCGGAACGGAGAGAGGGGTCGTGACCGACGGGCGATCGGAGAGCGATCGAGCCGCAAGCCGCGCTCGCTCGCGGATGGGTTATTTACGATCGCGCCGGGAGTTCGATCCATGCGTCCCCGCACCATCGCCGCCGCGGCGGCGGTCCTCCTCCTCGCGGCCGGGATCGCCGCAGCACCGACGGCCGACGCTCGCGCACCGCCGACGCCGATCTGCGGCGTCTGTGACCTCGACCGAACGACGCCGGACGGCACGCCAGTAGTCGCCGGCGAGAGCGAATTGACCGTTACGATCCGCGAGAACGGGTCGACGACGTGGGAGGCCGAGGTCGACCTCGCGGCCGGAAGCGACGCGCTCGCGGCGAACGGGTCCCTTCGGCGCACGGTCGCCTCCGAGGCGGCTCGCGACGGGATCGCGGAGCCGAGAGACGTCGACTCGCGGATCGACGGGGACACGCTGTTCGTCGACTACCGGGACCCGAACGCCACGGAGCGACACCTCGGCGTCGTCGTGTTCACGCCGCTGACGCCCGCCGCTCCCTCGGTCCCGTTCGCCATCGGCGGCGAGGGAGTGCGGTACCTCGGCGCCGATCGGGTGACCGTCCGCGGGGCGTCCGGGTGGGAGGTCCGCGGCGACGCGAGCGCGGCCGACTCGGACGGCCGGCTCGTCTGGACCCGCGAGGCCGGCGACGAGCCCGACGACCGGGGGCGCGTCTTCGTCGACGTCGATCGCGATCCGGTCGCCGTCGAGGGGGACGCACTTCTCGCCGGTCCGCGGGCGTGGATCGGTCGACTGCTCACGGGCGACACGCTCTGAGAGGCCGGAGACACCGCCGCGTTCGCGAACGTCACGGGCGTCGCGGACGAACGCCGCGGTCGAACGCGCCGTTTAACCGTCCTGCCGCACAATTCGTTCGACATGAGCGGCTCCACGGAGGGCGACCTCACGAAGACGGGGATGGCCCTGAAACACGACCGCGAGTGGGACTACGAACTCGATCGGATCGTCGAGGCGATCGAGGAGCGCGACGCCTCCAAGGTCGGCCTCCAGTTCCCCGAGGGACTCAAGCGCCGCGGCCCGAAGGTCGCCGACGACCTCCGCGAGGTAGCGCCCGACGACGTCACCTTCATGCTGTCCGGACAGCCCTGCTACGGCGCCTGCGACCTCGACACGTACCTGATGCGCCGGACGGACGTGTTCGTCCACTTCGGTCACACGCCGATGAAGGAGTCCGACAGCATCGTCTACGTGCCCCTCTTCTCGAACGTCGACCCCTTCCCGATCATGGAGGACGCGCTGGAAGAGGAGCTCTCGGCACCGGAAGAGGACGCCGACGTCGGGCTCGTCACCACAGCCCAGCACATGAACCGGTTCGAGGACATGACCGACTGGCTGGAGGAGCGCGGCTACGAGGTTCACACCCGCCGGGGCGACGACCGGCTCACCAAGGAGGGACAGGTGCTCGGCTGCAACTACGCCTCCGCGGACATCGACGCCGAGCAGGTGCTGTACGTCGGTGGTGGGAAGTTCCACCCGGTCGGGCTCGCGATGGAGCACCCCGACAAGCGCGTCGTCATCGCCGACCCGGTCAACAACGCGGTCTCGGTCGCCGAACACGACCAGTTCCTCAAGCAGCGCTACGCCTCGGTCCACAAGGCGATGGGCGCCGAGAAGTGGGGCGTCATCTTCTGTACGAAGATCGGGCAGGGCCGGTGGGAGAAGGCCCAGGAGATCGTCGAGAACAACGAGAACGCCTACCTGATCACGATGGACGAGGTGACGCCGGACCGCCTCCGAAACTTCGACATGGACGCGTTCGTCAACACCGGCTGTCCCCGGATCACGACCGACGACGGCCCGCGGTTCCACAAGCCGATGCTGACCCCCGGCGAGTACGAGGCCGCGATCGGCGAGAAGCCGCTCGACTCGATCGAGTTCGACACGTTCCACGACACCTGGTAGGCGGCACGGTTAGGGGCCGCTAACCGGTTTCGTCGAAAAGTGGATCCGCGCTTTCGAATGGGGAAGGCGTTTCACTCGCGAGAGCGATCCCCCTCCATATGGCCCCGCCACAGGTTGCAGCCCTCCCCCCACGAGTAGCCGTCGCGATCGATCGCCCGCCGCAGTGGACCGGCGTCGAACTCGTCGGATCGGCCGTCGTCGAGTTCGTCGTGACCGCCGTCGTCATCGGTTTCATCTGCGCAGCCGTCTCGGCCGTCTCGCCGGAGTTCACCGACGACGGCCTCGAGTACCTCCGCGCGGAGCCCGGAGAGGCATTCCTGTACGGTCTCGTGGCGTACGTGGTAAGCGCCGTCGCGATGCTCCTGCTCGCGATCACCGTCATCGGTCTCGTGATCGTCATCCCCGCCGCGATCGTCATCGGGATCCTCAGCCTCGGCGGGACGGCCGTCTCCGTCATCGCCCTCGGCACGTGGATCCGGTCGACTCTCGGGAGCGGCACCCCGAAGGACCGCGGGACCGCGCTCGTCGTCGGCGCGGTCGCGTGGGCGGGGCTCGGACTCGTTCCCGTCCTCGGCGGGATCGTGACGTTCGTCGTCGGAACGATGGGGTTCGGCTACCTCGCACTCTGGGTTACCAACGGGCGGTTCGACCGCGATTACGGCTCCCTCGACGGGGACGGATACGGTGGCCCCGGCGGCTCGACGCGGGGTCCGGACGTTCTTGATAGCGGGAGCACCGGCGGTGAGAGTTCGAGCGACGACTCCGACCGCTTCCGCAACATCGCGGCGGTAGACGCCGAGCGCGAGGCGGAAGGAAGGAAGCGAGCGGGGGACGACGACGCGACTGACACGCCCGATTCGGACGGTCGCGAGCGATAGCCGCGGAAGGCGGTCGCCGGCAGAGCGCGAACCGAGCTACGGGTCCGTGCTCTCGGTCGATCGACTCACCGCGTCTTCTCGACCTCCCCTTCCACGTAGTCGACCGCCGCCGCCGGCGACTCCGCCGCTTCCACGCCCGCCACGTCGTGCGTGTCGAGCCCGGCGACGGCGCGCCCGTGCGCGAGCGCCAGTCCGATCTCCGAGAGCGTGCCGTACGAGCCGTCGACGGCGATCGCGGCGTCGCCGTTCATCACGACGAGCGCGTTGCGGGCGTGGCCCATCCCGGTCGCGATCGGGACCGTGACGTGGGGGTTCGCGTCCGCGCGCCGGTCGGTCGGGAGAATCCCGATCGCCTCCCCGCCGGCGTCCGCGGCGCCGCGGCAGACCGCTTCCATCACGCCGCCGAGGCCGCCGCAGACGACCGCGTGGCCGCGGTTCGCGAGCTGTTCCCCCAGTTTCTCGGCGATCGCCGCCGTCTCGGGCGGGACCGAGCTCCCGCCGATGACGCTGACGCGCATACCGCGGGACGCGGGGCGAACGTATATAAATGAAGATAACTGAGGCCGTACCTGTCGCGGAGTTGGTGAAACCCTTTTAAGCGCTGAGCGTGGATACTCCCTATGACGTACGATACCGTCGTGTTCGACAACGACGGTGTCCTCGTGGGCCGCACGCGCTTCGACGTGCTCCGGGATGCAACCCGGGACGCGTTCGAGGAGTGCGGCGTCGAGGAGCCCGATCCGGACGACGTAGAGCGCATGACCATCGGTGCGACCCCCGGCAGCGTGGGGACCGTCTGCCAGACGTACGACCTCGATCCGGGGTCGTTCTGGCGGACCCGCGACGACGTGGTCTCGAAGGCCCAACAGCAGGAGGCACGCGAGGGGCGGAAGACCCCCTACGACGACCTCGACGAGCTGCAGAGCCTCGAGGTGGAGATGGGGATCGTCTCCTCGAACCAACAGGCCACCGTCGACTTCCTCGTCGACCACTTCGACGGCTTCGAGCGATTCGGCGCGGCCTACGGTCGCGAGCCCACGATCCACTCGCTCCAGCTCCGCAAGCCGAACCCACACTACATCGAGCAGGCGCTCGGCGATCTCGACGCCGGCAACGCCCTGTTCGTCGGCGACAACGAGTCCGACGTGCGCGCCGCCGAGAACGCGGGCATCGACTCCGCGTTCATCCGCCGGCCGCACCGCCGCGACTGGGAGCTGAACGTCTGGCCGACGTGGGAGATCGACCGGCTCTCCGACCTCCACGAGATCGTCGGGTAGTCGCGATCGGCGGCGGGCTCGAGCGAGAAGGGCCCCACCGCCGCCGCTCTCTCAAGGTTTAACTCCGATCGGGAGCTACGCCGCCACAGTGACAGACGCCCCGCCGTGGACCGACATCTTCGGCCACGCTGAGCCGTACCCCGAGCAGGCCGACGGGATCGACGCCGCGATCGACGCCGCCGAGGACGGCGGCTTCCTCGCCTTGGAGGGCGCCTGCGGGACCGGTAAGACGATGCTCGCGCTCACCGCCGGACTCGACCGCGTGCGCGACCCCGATTCGGAGTTCGAACGCGTGTTCGTCCTCACGAGCGTCAAACAGCAGCTGCGCCAGTTCGAGACGGACCTGGAGACGATCAACGGGGACCTCCCCGACGGCTACGACCCGGTCTCCGGGCTCACCCTCGTCGGCAAGGCCGACGTGTGTCCGTACGCCCGCGAGAACCGCGGCGGGATCGACCGCGAGAACGTGTACGAGCGCTGCGAGGGGCTCCGCGAGCGCACCCGCAACCTCGTCGGCGACGGCGGCGCGACGACGACGTCGAACCTCGTGAGCGAGGCGCAGAGCCAGCAGGTCGGACTGATGGACTCGGGGTCCGCGACCGGCTCCGGCGCGAGCGGCAGCGACGCGCCCGCCGCCGACTACCTCACCGTCGACGGCGAGCCAACCCCGTACCGTCCGGACACCGAGGAGTTCGAGAGCACCGAGTTCTGCCCGTTCTACGCCGGCTTCCTCGACGACCTTCCGGAGGACGGCGACCCCGCGGAGGCGGTCCCGTTCGATGTGACCGAGCTCGGCCACGTCGGACCGACGGAGCTGGTCCGGCTCGCCGCCGGCCACGGCTCCTGTCCCCACTCGATCATGGGCGCGCTCGTCCCCGAGGTCGAGGTCGTGATCGGCAACTACTACCACGCGTTCGACCCGGTGACGACGGGCACGTTCACGGGCGCGCTCTTAGACGACTCGACGTTCGTCGTCTGCGACGAGGCCCACATGCTCGAACCGCGCGTCCGGGACCTCGTGAGCGACCGGGTCGCCGACGCCAGCCTCCGCGACGCCGAGAACGAGCTCACCCGCGTCGTCCAGCCCCTCTCCTTCGAGACGGCGGGCGCCGAGTCGGACGACGCGGCGCTCGTGCGCGGCGAGCTGGAGGACGCCGACGTGAGCGTCGAGGAGATCGAGTCCGTCCGGGAGTTCTACGCCGACCTCCGCGGCGAGCTCGACAGGCGGGTGACCGAGCGGCTGGACCGAGAGCGCCCGGACTGGCGGGCGTCGATGCGGGAGCTCGACGACGACGAGATCGCACTCCGCGATCCGGAGGAGCCCGCCGAAGACGGGATCACGACGTGGGCGAAGCGAGAGGGGTACGGCGACCGCGTCTGGGCCCGCGCGGAGCAGGTCGGCGCGGTCGTCAAGCGCGTGCTCGACTCGCTGGAGGAGGAGGACAAGAAGCGCGCCGCGCCAGGCGTCGGCCGCACCCTCAACGCGTGGTACCGCGAGGACCACGAGGAGTTCTTCCGCGCGATCGACTTGGAGCGGACGTGGGACGAGACGGCGCCGCCGGATTCGTGGCGGCGCGCGTACAACGCAAGCCTCGCGCTGTACAACTGCCTGCCGAGCGAGCCGATCGGCGACCGGCTCGCGGAGTTCGGCGGCGGCGTGTTGATGAGCGCGACGCTGGAGCCGATGGACGTGTTCCGCGAGGTGACCGGCCTCGACCACCTGGAGGAGCGAGGGCGCCCGGTCGTCGAGCGCACCTACGGACTCTCCTTCCCCGAGGAGAACCGCGAGAGCTTCGCGGTCGACGCGCCGAAGTTCACGTATCAGAACCGCGGCGCGCCCGGCGAGGAGAACGACACCCGCCTCGCGCACCTCGACGCGACCGCGGCGGTGGCGGGCCGCGAGGGGAACGTCTTGGTCGGGACGCCGAGCTACGCGGAGGCGACGTGGATGGCCGAGTCGCTCTCGGAGCGGCTCGACAAGCCGGTGCTGCTCGACGAGTCCTCGGGCGACCGCGCCACGGAGTCGCTGAAGGACGACTTCTTCGCGGGCGACGGAAAGGTGCTCGTGACGAGTCTCCGGGGGACGCTCACCGAGGGCGTCGACTACCGCGGCGACCGGCTGTCGGCCGCCGTGGTCTGTGGCGTCCCGATCATCAACACGGCGCGTCCCCGGACGCGAGCGGTGATCACGGCGTACGACAGGCGGTTCGAGTCGGGGTTCGAGACCGCGCTCACCGTGCCCGCGGTCCGGAAGGCCCGCCAGGCCGTCGGCCGGGTGATCCGCGGGCCGGACGAGCGCGGGGTCCGCGTCCTCCTCGACGCCCGCTACGCCCGCGAGTCGTGGAACAGCGTCCGGGAGTACCTCCCGGAGCACGAGCGCGACGAGTACCAGCCCGTGAGCCCGGACATGCTCGGGCTCGCGCTCGATCGGTTCGAGCGACGGGCGGGCGGCGACTGACCCCGATCGACCCGACGGATCCCGGCGGTAACGTCGGACTAACCGTCCCGGCGACCCGATATGATGTTTCTAACTAGACCGTCACGGCCCGTGGTCGTCTCCATGAGTTCGGTAACGCAGAAACCGCAGTACCACGTCGTCTGCCGGGAGTGTTCGGTCGAGCGGCTGTTCGACGCCAGTCCCGACGCAGACGATCTGAAGCAAGAACACGCCGAGGAGACGGGTCATCGGGTCGTCGTCGGCCGCGTACGATAATCACACCACGTTCGAGTCGATATCGTCACGTTCGGGTCGATATCGTGCGGGAAGTTCGTGAGCCGCCCGGTCCCGATTCGGTGATCGCCACCGTGTCGGAGTGGCGGTAACCGCACTCGTCGGTGTACAGCTCCGGCTCGATCGTGTACACCTGACCGGGGGCCATGTGCGCGTCGTCGGGGAGTCGAGTCGCCATGGCTCACGCTCCGGAAGCGAGCGGATAAACCGCCGGATAGCGGAACGGCAAACGACCGAAAAGCGGGTCCCGTCTCCGTCCGTCGTCAGTTCTCGCGGCGGGCGAACGCGAGGTTGCCGGAGACGTTCTTGATGTAGGCTTTGACCGTCTCGCCCTCCTGTGCGCCGGGGACGAAGACCGTGTACTCGCCGCGCTCGGCGACGCCGTCGCCCTTGCGGCCGGTGCCGACGATCTCGAGCTCGTAGGTGTTGCCCGACTCGATCGCCTCCTCCTGTCGCTGGGTGTTCGAGGTGTTCTGCTTGGCGACGGGTCGGAACGCCCCGCAGGCCTCACACCGGAGCATCGGCGTGCGGTTCTCGGTCTCGAGCCGGGTGTCCGGCAGGCCGCACTCCGAACAGGTGACGAACGACTCGATGTACGAGTCGATCGCGGCCTGGAAGTCGCGCTCGCGGAAGTTCCCGCTGTAGCGGGCCCGTCCGTCCTCGTACTGGCCGGCGGTCCCGAGCTCCTGCTGGATCTTCGAGTGGACGTGTTCGGGGTCGCGGCTCAGGGCGTCGGCGATCGCCGAGAGGTTCGTCAGTCGGGTGAACGCGCCGTCCTTCTGCGCCTCCGGGTCCGGGACCGACAGCCGCTCGTCGGAGCCGCCGAGGTCCGGAACCTCCTCCATCGCGCGGTCGAGGCTCGATTCGTAGTCCATACGGGACGGAACGGCGGCGCGACGGAAATCGCTTCCGGGTTCGGTGGCGTCTCCGGAAAGTAAAGACGATGCTGGGAGGGTAGCAGTCTGCCAGAAGTAGCGGGAGGTGAACTGCCTCGGAGACAACTGATTTGAGAGACCATTGATCTCTCGTCATCCCGGAAAGCGAAGTCTTCCGGCTGCCCCGAGGCTTCCCGTGGTTTAATCGTACACTCCCGACCGACCATCGGTCTGGTAGTCTCGAACGGTCGGGTGGGTCACGGTCGGGGCGTCCACGGCCCCCGATGCCTGCCGTCGCACCTTCCGAACTTGAGGGAGGCTTTTGAGAGCAGGCACATTCCAATTGAGTTTCTTGATGCCTTTCACACCGATGTTGACGCTTGCACTACGGTCGCTATGGTCTTGATGCCCGCACGACCGACATTTGAATCGTTTCTTGTTACGGTTTGCACGCTCTGTGTGTCCGCATATCGGACACCGCTGACTCGTGTACTCAGGGTTAATCCATGTGGTCGGTATCCCCTTGAACGACGCCTTATAGGACGTATAGAACTGGAGAGCGCGGAACGGGAGGTGGTGTAAACGTCGGTTCATCCGCGTGCCGTAGTCAATGCCATCGCGCATCTCTTTGAGGTCTTCAAAGACGATACACGGTTTCTCGAACTGACGGATCCACTCCACGATATGATAACTCACTTTGTGGAGTCGGTCGCGGACGAACCGTTCCTCACATCCTTCGAGCGTGTCGTGGATACTTTCTTTCCCCGCGTTCTGGATGCGCTTTCGCATCGTGAAGTAGCGGTGGCGTTCAAATTTGATTTCGGGGAAGTCAATAACTACCGAATTTTTAATGCCATTCTCAGAGAGTGCAGTGAGAGCCACATTATCTTCGTTCACATCCATGCCAACGACGGTCCGCGAGTCGTGCTTGCCTCGGACAGTCCGTTCTGTGTTAGCAATGTTAACATGTAACTCAGGATCATCGTTGTGGAATAGAGCTTCTGCCGTCCCAATTTTCCACTCATCGTTTTCTAGTGCAGTTTTGAGTGTATCAAGGTGAGCATCAGATCCCTTGAGGACTCCTTTGATATGCTGGTATGGCTTTGCACTGATGCGGAACGTAATATTTCCACCTTCGTCGAGTGACAGGTTGTACCCCTCTTCGTAGTTCGCACGAAGCGGGTACATGCCGTCCTTGGTGTGGCTCGGCTGGCCGAAGTCGTCGTACTCGTGGTAGTTCTCCATCGCGCCGAGTGCTTTAGCGGCGACACGCTGAGTTGTGTTTTTTATGAGATTGGAATTGCCTGCCACTCGGTCGGGGATCGCGTCCCAGTTTACGCCTTGTTTGGCAAGGCGGATCGTTTCGTTGTACACCCGGCGAGCTTCGAGTGTGGCGTCGTACAGCAGGCTCTCGTTATCACTCTGGACATCGAGTTGGAAATCAATCGTTTTGATAAGAGCCTGTGTGTCGGTCATGCACTCAAGTTAGGTAACCGTGGGTTTTACTTGAACATCAGCCATCCACGGTAGAAGTGGAAATTCTAACGAGTCTACGATGCTCACCCATCGGGGGTAAGCTCCAAGATGCTCGGTCTGGTCCGCCGTAGATCTGAACCACGGTCCCTCCACACTGCCCCGTTCCCTGATTCAAAACTGCTCCGAGGCGATCTCGTCGACGAGGTCGTTCATGCCTCGTCACGCTCGGCGTTTGTTGTCGTCGACAAAAAAAATAGCGGGAGGTAGATTTGAACTACCGATCTCCGGGTTATGAGCCCGGCGGAATCTCCTGGCTATCCCATCCCGCTATCGTATCAAACTCGCGTGCGACTGTTAAGGGTTCTGATCCCGTCGCCCGTGTGCGATTCGTCCACGAACCGTTTATATATTGATCGAGGCTATCACTCCCGATCGCCGGCGACCGTCAGGCGGTCTCGTCGTCGGAGACGTCGCCGTCCGAATCGACACTCGCCGCCGCGTACCGCTGGCGGAGCCGGAGCGCGGCGAGCGCGCCGATCGAGAACCCGACCGGCAACACGGCGTCGGCGGGATCGCCCGAGAGCGCGCGTTGAGCGGTCAGCCCCGCCATCAGGGCGAACAGCAGCGCCATCAGTCCCGCGATCGGGACCACGTAGCCGTCGGTGAACGGAGTTCGGTCGGTCTCGTCGCTCATGCGGGTACATCGGACAGGCCGGATTAAAAACCCGAGGCGGACGGGAGCGATCCGAACGTGTTCGCTCGGCCGTCTCTCCCTTGCATCGGCCGCAAACGCTTTCATGCATCATAGATAGTGATAAACCGATGCGAAAACCGCTACTGACGACGGACTTCCTGGACCGAGCGCGGCGCCACTACGCCGACGAGGAGGCCGTTCTCGCCACGGACGGGACGCGGTACACCTACGCCGAGCTGGGCGAGCGCGCGGACCGGTTCTCCGCGGCCCTGCAGGAGCGCGGGATCGAGAAGGGCGACCGCGTCGCGGTGTTGGACCCGAACACCCACTACCACTTGGAGGCCGCCTACGGCGCGATGCAGGTCGGCGCGGTCCACGCCCCGCTGAACTACCGACTCACGCCCGACGACTTCTCGTACATGCTCTCCGACGCGGGCGTCGACGCCGTCTACGCCGACGCCGAGTACGCCGAAAACATCGAGGCGGTCCGCGAGGAGGTGCCGACCGAGACGTTCCTCACGAACGACGCCGACGCGGTCGCGGGCGACTGGAAGTCGTTCGACGAGGCGCTCGCCGACGCGGACCCCGACGCCTACGAGCGCCCGGAGATGGACGAAGACGACGTGATAACGATCAACTACACCTCGGGGACGACGGGCGACCCGAAGGGCGTCTGTCGGACGCACCGCGCGGAGACGCTCCACGCGTACCTGATCGCGATCCACCAGGAGATCACCGACGACGACGTCTACCTCTGGACGCTCCCGATGTTCCACGTCAACGGGTGGGGCCACATCTACGCGGTCACGGGGATGGGCGCCCGGCACGTCTGCACCCGCGGCGTCGACGTCGCCGAGACGTTCGACCGGATCCGCGAGGAGGACGTCTCGTACTTCTGTGCGGCCCCCACGGTGCTCAACATGCTCGGCGACCACCACGCCGAGCACGGCGGCGCGACGACCGGCGACAGCGACGTGCGCGTCGCGACCGCGGGCGCGGCGCCGCCGGAGGCGACGATCCGCACCGTCGAGGAGGAGTTCGGCTGGGAGCTCAAACACGTGTACGGCGCGACCGAGACGGGACCGCTCGTGACGACGTCGGACGCCAAGCGCCACTACGACGCCGACTCCGACGACCGGTTCGCGGTCAAGAAGACCCAGGGGATCGGCTACCTCGGCACCGACGTGCGCGTCGTCGACGAGGACGGCGAGGACGTGCCCGCCGACGGCGAGACGATCGGCGAGATCGTCGTCCGCGGCAACCAGGTGATGGACCGCTACTGGAACAAGCCCGAGGCCACCGAGGCGGCGTTCTCGGAGCGGCTGGAAGGGTACTACCACATGGGCGACCTGGCCGTCGTCGACGAGGACGGCTTCGTCTCGATCCAAGATCGGAAGAAGGACATCATCATCTCCGGCGGCGAGAACATCTCCTCGATCGAACTTGAGGACACCCTCTTCGAGCACGACGCCGTCTCCGACGCCGCCGTCATCCCCGCGCCCGACGAGCGGTGGGGCGAGACCCCGAAGGCGTTCGTGGTCCCGACGAGCGGCGACCCCGACGACCCGGGCGCGACGCCCCAGGATCTCAAGACGTTCGTCCGCGAGCGCGTCGCCGACTACAAGACGCCCGGCGAGGTGGAGTTCGTCGCCGACCTCCCGACGACCGCCACCGGAAAGATCCAGAAGTACGAGCTCCGCGAGCGCGAGTGGGACGAGGAGGACCGGATGGTCGGGGAGGGGTAGCCGAAAAGCGCGACGGCGGAAGTACCCGCCTCAGTCCCCGCCGAGCAGGCTCTCGACGAGTTCCTCGGGTTCGAACAGGGTGAGGTCGTCGTACCCCTGTCCGGTGCCGAGGAAGAGGATCGGCTTTCCGGTGACGTACGCGACCGAGATGGCGGCGCCGCCGGAGGAGTCGGCGTCGGCCTTCGTCAGGATGGCGCCGTCGATCTCGGCGGCGTCGTTGAACTCCTTCGCGCGGTTCACCGCGTCCTGCCCCGCGACCGCCTCGTCGACGAACAGGGTCATGTCCGGGTCGACGACGCGGTCGATCTTCTCCAGTTGGGCCATCAGGTCATCGCTCGTGTGGAGCCGGCCCGCGGTGTCGCCCAAGACGACGTCGATGTCGTTCGCCTGAGCGTACTCGACGCCGTCGTAGATCACGGCGGCGGGGTCACCGCCCTGGTCGTGGGAGATGAGCTCCCGGTCGAGCCGGTCGGCGTGCTCCTGGATCTGCTCGTTGGCGCCCGCCCGGTAGGTGTCGCCGTTCGCCATCACGGACGAGTAGCCGCGGTCGGCGAGCCACTCCGAGAGCTTCGCGATGCTCGTCGTCTTCCCGACGCCGTTGACGCCGGTGAAGACGATGGTGACGGGCTTGTCCGCCTCCGCGATCCGCTCTTCGAAGTCGAACTGGCCGACGGCGATCACGTCGAGGAGGGCGTCGTGAAGCGCCGACTCGACGAGCTCGCCGGTCGTCTCGACCTGCTTTCGGGACTCGCCGAGCATCTTCTCGCGGACGGTCTCGAGGATGCGCTCGGCGACGCTCATCTCCACGTCGCTCTCTAAGAGGGCCATCTCGAGGTCCCACAGCGGTTCCTCTAAGTCCTCCTCCTCGATGATGATCCGGCCGGTCGCGAACGCCTTCGCGCGCTGGAAGGTGCTTGGCTCGTTGTCGTCGTCGCCTTCGCCGTCAACGGCGGCGTCGTCGTCCCCGGAGGCGACTCCCGCGGACGATTCGCCGGCTCCGGCCTCGCTCTCCGCGGGCCGGTCGTCCCCGGCGGACTCGGCGGCGGCGCTCTCGGTAGCCTCCGGCTCGTCTCCCGTTGACTCTTCCTGCTCCGCGGGTTCGGCCTCCTCGACCTCGGCGTTCTCCTCGACGTCCTCTCGGAACCCGGAGAGCTTGTCTTTCAGTCCGTCGAACACGGTCGGTCGTTACTCCTCGTCGCCCTGCTGTTGCTGCATCTGCTGCATCTGCTGTTGCTGCATCTGCTGTTGCATCTGCTGGGCCTGCTGTTCGAGCTCGTCGCTCTCGCTCTCGAGCTCGTCGACCTCCTCTTCCGTCTCCTCGATGCGGTCGTCGAGCGCGTCGCGCTTGCGCCCGAGCACGTCGATGGCGTCCTCCTCGCTCTGCTCCGCGGAGTAGTTGCCGCCGAGCGAGACGATGATCTCGTCGATGTCCTGGACCTCGGCGCGCACGTAGGCGCCGCCGCCGAGCGGGACCTGCACCGTCGCGCCCGTGTCGAGGGTCTCGATGGCCTCGACCGCGTCGTCGATGTCGGACTGCTCCTCGCGGTAGTCGGCGATTTCGGACTCGAGCGCCTCGATCTCCTCGTCGAGCGCCTGCAGCTCCTGGGAGAGCTGCTGGAGCTGCTGTTGCCCGCCGCCCATCATGCCGCGGACACCTCCTCGATCTCGATCTGGGCGCGCTTCCGGCTGTGCTGGCTCCCGACCGTGGTGTAGATGCGCTCGCGGGCGAGGTCCTCGTTCTCCGCCTCGACGTCCTTGGTGAACGGCTGGAAGCCGTCTCGACTCTGGAACCGTCCACTCACCGTGTAGGTACTCATGTTCTCCGATCCGGCAGGGACAGGGAAGTATCTTCCTAAAAAACGAGACGGTCAGGCGCGGGTCACCCGGCGAGGTCGGCCCGCCGGAACCGGACGACGGCGAGGAGAACGAGCGCAGCGGTCGCCGCGAGCAGGACGGCCGCCCCGACGAGGTCGTACTCGGCGTTCACGAGGACCGCGGAGGGGTCGTAGTGGGCGGTCGGGCTGATCGACCCCGCCCGGTCGTACTCGCTGCTGGCCGCGAGCGACTCGAACATGAACAGCGCGAACAGGCCGCCGAGCGCGACCCGCTGGCCGACGCTCGCGCGCGAAACGAGCGTCGAGACGGCGAGTCCGAACGCGACGCAGCACAGGTGGTACGGCAGCGCGAGCGCGTGGACGGCGACGAGCCGCTCGATCGCGATCGCCTCGCCCACCGCGAGCACGCCGACGTACGCGACGACCGGCAGGACGACGTTCAACAGGAGCACGAGCGGCACGAGCCCGAGGAATCGTCCGAACACCACGTCGCGGCGCGCCACGGGCGCGGACAGCGTGAGGTCCATCCTCCCGGAGGCCACGTCGCCGGCGATCGTCCCGCCGCTCAGGTACGCGAGGTAGAGCCCGACCATGAGCAGCCACGCGAACTGGTAGAACTCCACCGCGAGGAACCCCTCGATCGTGGAGAGGGAGACGATCCCGAACGCCTCCCGGAACGCCGGGGGAAGCGACTCGGCGTAGGCGTCGAGGTCGATGTCGGCGGTCGACATCGAGGGGAAGAAGGCTAAAAACAGCAGGAGGAAGCCCGACAGCAACCCGGTCAGGACGACCGAACCGCGGGCCCTCCCCGCCGCCTCGTACCGCGCGATCGCCAGCCACGGGGCGGGGCGGTCGCTCATCGGTCGCCCCCGCTGGCCTCCGTGTCGGCGGCGGGGGCCGCCGGTTCGGCGTCGCGATCCTCGCCGGCCCTGCCGCCTCCGCTGTCAGCGTCGGTCCCAGCGCTCCCTCCGCTCCTCCGCTCCTCGTGCCGCCGGCCCGGCCCCGGCACGTCGCCGTCGTAGAAGGTCATGAACGCCTCTTCGAGGGGCGCGTCGACCACCTCCAGATCGCGGACGGTGAACCCGTCGAGCAGGTCGATCAGCGCGTCGTACTCGCCGGTCCACGTGAACGAGACGGTCTCGCCGACGCGGAGGTTCATCGCGCCGCGGACCTCGAAGACGTCGCGGGCGACGTCCTCGGCGACGCGGACGCGGACCTGCTTGCCGCCCCGCGACCGGAGGTCCTCGACCGTCTCGACCGCGGCGAGGCGTCCCTCCCGGAGCACGGCGATGCGGTCGCAAAGGGCCGCCACCTCGCCGAGGACGTGCGAGGAGAGGAGCACGCTCGCGCCGTCGGCAACGCGCTCGCGCACCAGCGCGGCGAACTCCTCCTGTAAGAGGGGGTCGAGCCCGGAGGTCGGCTCGTCGAGTAAGAGGAGGTCCGGGTCGTGCATGACCGCGGCGACCAGGGCGACCTTCTGCCGGTTCCCCCGCGAGAGGTCGCCGATCCGCCGCGACTCGTCGAGCCCGAACCGCGAGACCAACGCCTCGCGGCTCCCGGAGCCCCGGAGCGCGGCCTGGTGGTCGAGGAACGCCTCGGCCGTGCGGTCCTCGTCGAGCCCCGGGTCGGCCGGGAGGTAGCCGATCCGCTCGCGGGCGGCGCGGGACTCGCGCGGGTCGGTCGCGTCGCGACCGAGCAACGAGGCCCCGCCGCTTGTCGGCGACAGGAACCCGAGGAGGGTGCGGATCGCGGTCGTCTTCCCGGCGCCGTTCGGGCCGAGGAAGCCGAACACCTCGCCGTCCTCGACCGCGAACGACACGTCCTCGATCCCGCGGACGTCGCCGTAGTACTTCGTCAGGGACCGACACTCGATTGCGGGCATACCGCCCGCAACTCGGCGTCGGTTCTTAAAAGGAAGGCAGAACCGACGGACAGAGAGCGGGTTTCGGTCGCAGTAGACGGCCGAGGGTTGAACCGGTCAGTCGATGAATCCGAGCGTCTCCTCTATGCGCCCGAGTTCGGGACCGGTGGTGTCCTCGCCGACGACGTACCCCTCGTCGGTGGCGACGAGCCCGGAACCGACGAGCGGCGCGCCGTAGTTGATCGTCCCGAGGTCGGCGCGCACGTCGAGCGCCTCCTCGACCGCCTGCAGCTCCGACTCGGTCGATTGGGGGTGACAGAGCACGCCCGTGTTGTTGGCGACCGCGGCGGTGCCGACCGTTCGCACGTCGCCGAGGTCGCCGCGGACCACGGGGACGTCGAGGGTGTCTCTGATCGTCACGATCGACTCGCGCGGCAGGTCCGGGTGGACGTAGGCGCCGTAGTCGTTCGCGAGGACGACGTTCCCGGCCGCGTTGATCTCGCCGGGGAGCTCGCCGACCTCGCGGTCGGCGGCCTCGGCGATCCGCGACTTCTCGCGCTCTCTGGCCCGCGCGGAGACGAGAATCCCGTTCTCGTTGCCCGTCGCGAGGGAGCCGACGGTGTTGGACCCGCCGATCGTCGTGAGGAGGGGCTCGGCGCCCAGTTCCTCGCCGAGCGCCTCAGCGAGCTCCTCGTCGACGTCCGGCCGGACCAACAGGAGGTCGTCGATCGCGCGGGCGAACACGCCCACGTACGACGAGCCGGTGAAGGTCGCCCGTAACACGTTACTCGGCGTGCTCGGCTTCGACGACGGGCTCGTCGTCCTCGACGAACCGGGCCGCGCGGACGCGGACCTTGCTCGGCGGATTCTGGCGCCCGTTCGCCCAGACGGCCTCGTTGACCGAGGTGTCGAGGACGACTTCCTCCTCGTCGACGGAGAAGTGCTGCGCGAGGTGTTCGCGGACGATCTTCATCGCGAAGTCGGCGCGTTCCTGGACCGGCTTGTCGTTGGCGTCGCGGAGCGGGACGGTGACGACGCGCTCCTCGAAATCACTCGTCGACATTTACTCGTCCAGGTCGTTCCGGCGCCAGTTGCGCCGCTTGGGGTTTCGCGTGACGTTCATGTCCGTCTTCATCATGACCCACGCGGGGACGCGGGTGTTCTGGCGTTCCGCCTTCGCCAGACGCTTTTTCTGAGCCTTCGACTTGTCTCCCATAGTGGCGCACACTTCCACCGGGGCGCATAAAACCCCTTCCATACCGTGCCGCTCGGCGGCGTCGACCGCCCGGGGGCGACGGATCGCGAGCGCTCCCCGACGACCCGCGATGCGCCGCGTCTCGGCGGGGTCAGAACGCCCGTTCGGCGAGGTTTGCGTAGATCCGGTAGCACCGATCCAGCACGTCGATCCCGACGCTCTCGGCCTCGGTGTGCGCCTCGCCCGGCTCGGAGGCCCCGCAGACGAGACAGTCCGTCCCGGCCTCGGCGAGCCAGCCCGCGTCGGTCGCGTGGGGCTTGACGACGTGTTCGGGCGCGTCGAGCCCGAGGTCGTCGTGGACCTCGCGGGCCGCCGCGAGCGCGGCGTCGGCGAAGGGGTCGTCGCCGCAGGCCATCGGCGGGAGGTCCTGGTCCACCTCCCAGTCGACGCCGTCGACCGCCTCGGCAGCGCGGTCGATATCGGCGCGGTCGCCGGGGACCGTGCGCTCGTCGATCGTCACCTCGCAGCGCTCCGGGATCACGTTCCACGTCTCGCCCCCGTGGACCATCGTCACCGCGAGCGACCCGGAGACGGACTCGCCGAAGACGGTCGCCTCCGGAGCGTCGAGCTCGCGGACCTCGTCGATCGCGTCGCTCGCCCGGTAGATCGCGTTCTCGCCGGCCTCGGGCTCGGAGGCGTGCGCCGCGGTCCCGCCCGCGACGAGCGTCGAGGCGCGCCGACCCTTGTGGGCGACGACCACGTCGGTGACGCCCGGCTTCGAGTAGTTCGTCGACCCCTCGGCGACGACCGCGCGGTCGGGGGCGAACCCCACGTCGATCGCGTGGCGCGCGCCGGTCCCGCCGACCTCCTCGCCGACGAACGAGGCGAACGCGAGCTCTCGGTCCGCCGGCGGCTCCGCGTCGCGGAACGCGAGCATGCAGGCCGCCACCGCGCCCTTCATGTCCGCCGCGCCGCGCCCGTAGATCCGGCCGTCGCGGCGCTCGACGACGTACTCGCCCGCGTTTCCTTCCCCCGCGGTCTGGCGGTCGGCCGGCGGGACCACGTCGTGGTGGCCCACGAGGGCGAGCGTGTCGGCGTCGTAGTCGTTGGTTGCGCCTTTATAAGCGATCACGTTACCGACCGCGTCGCGCTCGACCCGCGCGTCGGTCTCCGCGCGGAGCCACTCCTCGATCGCGTCGCCGGCAGCGGTCTCGTCCTCGTGCGACGGGATCGCGACGAGATCTTCGGTCAGGTCCGCGAGTTCGTTCATAGGGTGGTGTCGGTGTTTGGTGGCTTAAAAACTGAGTGTGCAGATGCGATTTGTAAGCCGATCGCGGTGGCGCGCGCCTCCGAGCGCCCTGATAAGGGCGCGAGGAGCGCCGCGCGAGGGACGCGGCGAACGCGAGCGGCGAAGCCGCGAGCCGTGAGCCGCGAGGCTGGGGAGGCGTGAGGCTGTGCTGTGCGGTCGGGCGGGACTCAAAGGGGCAGCCGGTGAGGCGGGCGCAGGCGACGTAAGGACCGCAAGGAGGGAGCGAAGCGACCGACTGAGGACCGCAACGAGCGTGCGTCCGCCTCACCGGCTGGGGCTTTGGAGTTGTTCACCGTCGATCCGGAGTTATCCACTTATAAACGCGAACCCGTCATCCCGATCGCCCTCCAGTCGTAAGCGCGCGTGATTAATACGTCTCCGAGCCCTTCGGACGAGTATGTCCGATCAGCTCGAAACAGCGACGCTCGGCGGCGGGTGCTTCTGGTGCGTCGAGGCGGCGCTCGAACTGCTCGACGGCGTCGACTCGGTCACCTCCGGCTACGCCGGGGGCCACGCCAAGGACCCGACGTACAGACAGGTCTGCTCCGGGAACACCGGCCACGCCGAGGTCGTGCAGGTGGCGTTCGACCCCGACGCGATCGCCTACGACGAAGTGCTGGAGGCGTTCTTCGAGATTCACGATCCGACCCAGCTCAACCGCCAGGGCCCGGACGTGGGGAGCCAGTACCGCTCGATCGTCCTCACCCACGACGAGGAACAGCGCGAGGTCGCCGAGGCGTACGTCGAGGCGCTCGACGAGGAGTACGACGACGACGTGGTGACCGGGATCGAGCCGCTGGAAACGTTCTACCGCGCCGAGGAGAAACACCAGGACTACTTCGCGAAGAACCCCGACGACGCCTACTGCACCTTCCACGCGAAACCGAAGATGGAGAAGGTGCGCGAGAAGTTCGAGGCGAACGTCGCGAAGTAGGGGGTTTGCGATCTCAGGTCGTGCGGGTTTGAACGCTTGAACGATTGTTTATAAGCGATCGTCGGGAGTACGTCGGTGAAGCCCTCCAAAGCCCCAGCCGCTCATTTATAAGTCATCGACACCAGACCGACGGTGAAGCCCTCCAAAGCCCCAGCCGCGAGGCGGGCGCACGCTCGCTGTGCGCTTCGGTCGCTCACTCCGTTCGCTCCCTGCAGTGCTTGCGTCGCCTGCGCCCGCCTCGCGGCTGCCCCTTTGAGTCCCACCCGACCGCAACCGCAGCCTCACGCCTCCCCAGCCTCGTCGACCACTCTCCGCTTCGCTCCGAGTGGTCGACTCCCTCGCGCGTGCTACTCGGCCGCAGGGCGGCCTCGCAGGCACGCGCCACCGCCTCTATCGTTTATAAGTACACCCGATTACCACCACCGGTCCCGAACCCGTTCGACCGGCAACCCTCCTCCGGAACGGTAGACCTTTGCCGTCCCCGATGCGAGCGGGCGTATGGTCTCGCTGGGACTGGTGGTGGCGCGGTTCAACGACTCCGTCACGGAGCCGATGGCCGAGGCCGCCCGGGAGGCGGCCGCCGACCGCGACGCCGTCGTCGTCGACGAACTGAGCGTGCCGGGAGCGTACGACAGCCCGCTGGCGGCCGACCGGCTCGCGCGCCGCGACGACGTCGACGCAGTCGCGGTAGTCGGCGCCATCGTCACCGGCGACACCGACCACGATCACGTGATCGCGAGCGCGACCGCCGACAAGCTCACGCAAGTGAGCCTCGACCGCGACACCCCCGTCACGTTCGGCGTGAGCGGCCCGGGGATGTCCGGCGCGGAGGCGCGCGAGCGCATCGACAAGGGCGCGGACGCCGCCGAGGCCGCGATCGACCTCGCGGCGGAGCTCGACTGACCGGCACCCACGATCTACCACACCACAATGAGCGACGCATACGACTTCTCAGAGCGGATCGGACGCGTAGCACCCAGCGCCACGCTGGCGATATCGAACCTGGCGGCGGAGAAGGAGGCCGAAGGGGCGGACATCGTCGACCTCTCGGTCGGCGAGCCCGACTTCGACACGCCGGAGAACGTCGTCGAGGCGGGGAAAGACGCCCTCGACGCCGGCCACACCGGGTACACCTCCTCGAACGGGATCCCGAAGCTCAAGGAGGCGATCGCGGCGAAGCTCCGCGACGACGGGATCGACGCCGACGTCGACGAGGTCGTCGTCACCCCCGGCGGCAAGCAGGCGCTGTACGAGACGTTCCAGACGCTGATCGACGACGGGGACGAGGTCGTCCTCTTGGATCCGGCGTGGGTCTCCTACGAGGCGATGGCGAAGCTCGCCGGCGCCGACCTCTCGCGGGTCGATCTGGCCCCGCACGGCTTCCAGCTGGAGCCCGCCCTCGACGCGCTCGCGGAGACGGTCTCGGACGACACCGAGCTGCTCGTCGTCAACTCCCCGTCGAACCCCACGGGCGCCGTCTTCTCGGAGACCGCCTTGGAGGGCGTCCGCGACCTCGCGGTCGAACACGACGTCGCCGTGATCTCCGACGAGATCTACGAGCAGATCACCTACGACGCCGAGCACGTCTCGCTGGCGAGCCTCGACGGGATGGCGGACCGGACGGTCACGATCAACGGCTTCTCGAAGGCGTACTCGATGACCGGCTGGCGGCTCGGTTACCTCCACGCGACCGAGGAGTTCGTCGGACAGGCCGGTAAGCTCCACTCCCACTCGGTCTCCTGCGCGGTCAACTTCGTCCAGCGCGCGGGCGTCGAGGCGCTGGAGAACACCGACGAGTCGGTCTCGGAGATGCGCGACGCGTTCCGCGACCGGCGCGACCTCCTCGTCGACCTGTTCGACGAGCACGGCGTCGACGTCGACGTGGGCGACGGCGCCTTCTACATGATGATCCCCGTCGACGAGGACGACCAGGCGTGGTGCGAGGCCGCCATCGAGGAGGCGTCCGTCGCCTGCGTCCCCGGCAGCGCGTTCAATGCTCCGGGCCACGCGCGGATCTCCTACGCCGCGAGCGAGAAGCGCCTCCGCGAGGCGGTCGACCGGCTCGTCTCGAACGACCTGCTGTAAAGCGGGACGCCACCGATCGGCACCCGTTCGGCGCCCGCATCGGCCGATATCGCACCTCTGCGGTGTATTTTTACCGTTGCCTCCCGAAATTTCAGTTCGGTGTTACGATGTACGATCAGATACTGTATCCGACGGACGGGAGCGACGGGTCGAAAGCCGCGGCGGAACACGTTCGCGAACTCGCGTCGGCGTTCGACGCGACGGTTCACGTGCTGTGCGTCGTCGACTCGCGGCACGTCGAGATCGGCACGGGCGGCGGGTTCCTCGCCGAGGACGGCTCGGCGCTGAGCGAGGACCCGATGGAGGAGGCGAGAGCGGGCACGGTCGGCGGGTACGACGACGCCAACGACCGGCGGGACGCGATGGTGGAGCACGGCGAGACGCTCGTCGAGGAGGCGAGCGCGTCGGTCGGCGACGTCGAAACGACGACCGCCGTCGAGTCGGGTACTCCCCACGAGACCATCCTCGAATACGCCGACGAGAACGACGTCGGCCTCGTCGTGATGGGGACCCGCGGCCGGACCGGCGTCGAGCGGTACCTGCTCGGCAGCGTCACGGAGAAGGTCGTCCGGCTGTCGGACGTGCCGGTGGTGACGGTTCGGGCCGGCGAGGAGTGACGCCGCCGCTTTTCGCAGGTCGACGCCGTCCGATGCGACGTTCCGAAACCCTTACTCCCGGAGCGCGACACCTCGACGTATGAGCGATACGTCCGAGTCGACGGGCGACGCGGGTGCGGATGAGGGGGGCGACGCCGACGCGCCCGCCGATTCCGACGCCGCCGCCGTCGACGCCGAGGAGGTTCGTCACGTCGCCGACCTGGCCCGGGTGCGCCTCGCCGACGACGAGGTCGAGACGTTCGCCGCCCAGTTCGGCGACATCTTGGAGTACTTCGAGGCGCTCGACGAGGTGCCCGAGACGGATCGGGAAGAGGAGCTCGTCAACGTGATGCGTCCCGATGAAGTCGAGGAGGGGCTCTCACAGGAGGAGGCGCTGTCGAACGCCGAGGAGACGGAGGACGGCTACTTCGTCGGACCGAAGGTGTCGTGATGGCGGTCGACCACAACGCCTTCATCACGGAGGAGACGATCGAGGGCGACGCCGAGGGCGGGGACGCCGACGGCCCCCTCGCGGGAACCGCGGTCGCCGTCAAGGACAACATCTCCACCGAGGGGATCCGGACGACCTGCGGCTCCGAGATGCTCGCCGACTACGTCCCGCCGTACTCCGCGACGGTCGTCGACCGCCTGCTCGACGCGGGCGCGACGATCGTCGGCAAGACGAACATGGACGAGTTCGGGATGGGGACGACCACGGAGACCTCCGCGTTCGGCCCCACGAAGAACCCGGTCGACCCGGAGCGAGTGCCCGGCGGCTCCTCCGGCGGGTCGGCGGCGGCGGTCGCCGCGGGCGAGGCCGACGTCGCGCTCGGCTCCGACACGGGCGGCTCGGTGCGGTGTCCGGCCGCGTTCTGCGGCGTCGTCGGGATCAAGCCGACCTACGGGCTCGTCTCGCGGTACGGACTGATCGCGTACGCGAACTCGCTCGAGCAGATCGGGCCGATCGCGGGCACCGTCGAGGAGGCGGCCGCCGCGCTCGACGCGATCGCGGGCCCGGACCCGCGCGACGGGACCACCCGCGACCCGAGCGAGGTCGAGGGCGCGGACCCCGACGCGAGCTACGCCGCGGCCGCCGACGGCGACGTCGACGGACTCACGATCGGAATTCCCACCGAGCTGTTCGAGGGCGCCGACGAGCGCGTCGTAGAGACGGTCGAGGCCGCGATCGCGGACCTCGAAGATCAGGGCGCGGAGACGGCCGAGATCTCCCTCCCCTCGGTCGAGCACGCGGTACAGGCCTACTACGTCATCGCGATGGCGGAGGCCTCCTCGAACCTCGCGCGCTTCGACGGCGTGCGGTACGGGAACCGCGCCGAGTCGGACGGCAACTGGAACGAGTCGTTCGCCGAGACGCGCGAGGAGGGCTTCGGCGCGGAGGTCAAGCGTCGGATCCTGCTCGGCACGTACGCGCTCTCGGCGGGCTACCACGACGAGTACTACGAGAAGGCCCAAGACGCCCGCGCGTGGGTCCGACGGGACTTCGAGGAGGCGTTCGCGGACGTGGACGTGATCGCGTCGCCGACGATGCCGGTGCTCCCCTTCGAGCTCGGCGAGAGCCTCGACGACCCGCTCCGGATGTACCTCGCGGACGCGAACACGACGCCGGCGAACCTCGCGAACCTCCCCGCGATCTCGGTCCCTGCGGGCGAGGCGGACGGGCTCCCGGTCGGCCTCCAGCTGGTCGGCCCGAAGTTCGACGAGGAGACCGTGATCCGCGCCGCGAGCGCGGTCGAGGACGCCAGCTGAAGGTCGCTGCCGGCGGCTCTTAATCCGCGTGAAACCGCGTTGAGCGTCTCGGTCGGTTATGTCCCTCCCGCCCCTCGCTCCGGGCGCACCATGACCGAAACCGAATCGACGACGGACGCGTTCGATCGGGACGCCGTTCGCTCCGCCAGTCGCATCGCCGTCGGGGCGCTCGCGCTGGTGGGCGTGTTGTACCTGTTCACGCTGCTGCCGGGCGTCGACCGCTTGGTCCCGCTGACGCCGGTCACCTTCGCCGCGGTCGCCAGCGCCGTGGTGACGGTCGCGGTCGTCGCCCTCCTCCTGTTCGCCGCGCCGAAGGTCGCCGCGCTGACGCGCGCCGCCCTCCACCGGACCGACGCCGGAAACCGCGTCGAGCGCATCGCCGAGAACGGGGCCGCGTTGGCCTACTGGCTCGTCGTGCTCGCGGCCGTGCTGGTCGCGCACCGCGGGCTCGCCGGCGCGGTCGTCCCCCTCCTCGACGGGTTCGAGTGGACGTACGACGCCGCGTTCCTGCTCGCGTCGCTCGTCCCGCTCGCCTTCGTCGTCGCGCGGCTGACCGTGACCGTCGACCCGCTCTCGGAGCTCGTCGCGGACCGGGTTTCGGGGGCGAAACCGGACCCCGATTCGGCGGCCGCCGCCGGGGAGGCCGACGAGTCCGCGGCCGAGTCCACCGAGATCGACGCGGCCGATTCGCAGGGCCACTCGATCGAGGAGCGGTGGGGCGTCGACGACGAGTTCGGGGACGCGTCGGAGACGGCCGACGCCTCGGACGACGAGTCGACGAACTCCTAACGCGGACCGGGAGATCGACCGGACAGATCGATCGGGTCGAACGACTGGTCCCTCGTCTCGGACAGCGATCCGGAACGTCCATACCTGCCCCGGTGAACGGGGACGTATGACGCTGACCGACGAGGAGCGGAGCCGGCTCGCCGACATCGTCCGCCTCCAGCCGACGAAGAACGGCGAGCTGCAGGACGCGTGGGGGCTCGACAGCGGCAGCGAGGTCCACCAGTACCTCGAGAACCACCTCAAGGAGTACTACTACCGCGACGACGACAGCCTGATCCGGTCGACCGCCGAGGCGAACGACCTCGTCGACGTCGAGCCCGGGATCGAGGCCGACGCCGTCGCCAAGGGCGGCGCGCCGGAGACGATCCGCGTCCCCGAGCTGGAGGCCCGGGTGTTCGAGGTCGTGGCGGGCCCCGACGAGCGGTCGCAGTCGGTCGTGGCCGTGCTCAACGCGGTCCGCGAGGCGTTCGACCTCGATCCCGACGTCGACGAGGTGCGGCGCGCCCTCCGGAGCCTCGAACGGAAGAACGTCGTCGAGGTCGTCTACCGGACCGTGCCGACGTTCAAGCTGGCCGTCGAGCGCGACGAGATCACCGTCGAGATCGCGGAGTAACTGCTTGTCTGCTCGCCGACGGCGAGAGCGTTCCGCAACATCACCTTATAAGCCGCCGGGGCCGGAACCCTCTCGGTAATGCTACAGGGGGTCAACGTCGCGCTCGGCGTCTCGGGGAGCATCGCGGCGGTGAAGGTCGTCGAACTCGCCCACGAGCTGCGTCGCCACGGCGCGAGCGTCCGCGCCGTCATGTCCCCGGCGGCGACGAACATCGTCCACCCGTGGGCGGTCGACTTCGCGACCGACGAACCCGTCGTCACCGAGATCACCGGGAGCGTCGAACACGTCGAGCTGTGCGGGCGGGACGGCTGGGCCGACGTGCTCCTTTTAGCGCCGGCGACCGCGAACACCGCGGGGAAGGTCGCGGCCGCGATCGACGACACCCCGGTCACGACCTGCGCGACGACCGCGCTCGGCGCGGACGTGCCGGTCGTGATGGCGCCGGCGATGCACGAGCCGATGTACGACCACCCGGGCGTACTGGAGGCGCTCGATCGGCTGGAGGCGTGGGGCGTTCGGTTCGCCGACCCCCGGATCGAGGAGGGGAAGGCGAAGATCGCCGCGGAGGAGGACGTCGTGACGCAGGTCGCTCGGGCGACGACGCCGCAGTCGCTCGCGGGGACCCACGTCGTGGTCACCGCGGGCGCGACGAAAGAGCGGATCGACCCGATCCGAATCTTGACGAACCGGGCGTCGGGCAAGACCGGCCGGGCGGTCGCCCGGGCGCTGTACGTCCGGGGCGCGACCGTGACGCTGGTGCAGGACGGCCCGGAGGTCCCCTACGCCGACGTGGTCGCGGTCGAGACCGCGGCGGAGATGATGGCGGCGTGTCGCCGGACCGCGGCCACCGCGGACGCGCTGGTCTCCGCGGCGGCCATCTCCGATTTCACCGCCGACGCGGTCGACGAGAAGATCCGGTCGGGGTCGCCGCTGTCGGTCGAGCTGGAGCCGACGCCGAAGCTGATCGACTCGGTGCGCGAGGCGTACCCGGACCTCCCGATCGTCGGGTTCAAGGCCGAGACCTCCGGCGACGACGACGCGATGGTCGCGGAGGCCGAGCGGATCCGCGACCGGGTCGGGCTCGCGTTCGTCGTCGCCAACGACGCGAGCGTGATGGGCGGCGACGAGACCCGCGTCCTCCTCGTCGGCGAGGCGGGGACCGAACCGGAGGAGGCCGTCGGCTCGAAGGACGCGGTCGCGGGGCGGATCGCCGACCGGCTGGCCGCGGAGATCGGGCGGTCGGCGTAGCGACCGAGCCGGTCCGCGGCGACGGCCCCTTTCCCCCTCGTTCACCTCGAAACCGTCGCGGATACAAACTGTTTTGAGGCGGTAGAGAAAGGATCGGGACAGAGATACACATGTGCATAGAGACGGCGAAACTCGGCCCCGTCGGAGGTGTGGTAGGTGGCTGACACCGACGCCGGTAGCGACACCGCCGACGGCGAGCCCACCGGTGACGAGACCGACGACGCCGGTCCCGGCGACCCGTCCGGCCTCGGCGACGGCCCGGGACGGGAGTCGCCGTCCGCTCCGACCGGCGGGCTCGTCGTGCCCGTCGAACCGACGCCGACCCTCCGCCAGACGGTCGCGTACGCGATCGAGGCGGCGGTCGAGGACGGGTTCTCGACGGTCCACCTCGTGGAGATCGCGTCGTGGCGCGACGGCGACCCCGGCGCCGAGGACCGCGCGGCGTCGGCGGAACGCGTGCTCGAACGCGCCGAGGCGTGGGCGGACTCCGACTTGGACGACCTCGACGGGGAGCGTCCGCCGGTGACGGTCACCACGGAGCTGATCGGCGGCGACGAGTACCTGTTCGGACCGGACGACTACGTCCGGGTGCTCGCCGCCTACGCGGCGGAACACGGGGCCGACGCGGTGCTGCTCGATCCGGAGTACAGCCCCGTCGGTAACACCACCCTGCTCCAGCCGCTGGAGTTCGCGCTGTCGAACACCTCGCTGGCCGTCGAGACGGCGCCGGTGACGCGCCCGACCCGGCGCGAGCGGCTCCGAAGCGAGGCGACCGGGAAGCGGTCCGTCGCGATGTTCGGCTTCTCGCTGGCCTTCTACCTGATCCTGGGCGACCCCTTCTACTGGTTCGACTGGGTGACCGGGATCGCGACCGCGGCGATCGTCTCGATCACCCTCTCGCGGGTCAGCATCGACGTCGAGCCCGCGATTCCGCGAACGCCGATGCGGGTGGTCCGCGGGATCATCTACGTCCCCGTCCTCCTCTTCGAGATCGTCAAGGCGAACGTGGAGGTCGCGCGGGTGATACTGGACCCGCGGCTCCCGATCGAGCCGACGATGAACCGGATGCGCGTGATCGTCGGCAGCGGGCTCCCGCTGATGACGCTCGCGAACTCGATCACGCTGACGCCGGGAACGCTGACGGTCCGCGCCCGCGACAGCGACCTGTACGTCCACTCGCTCATCCCGTCGGCCCGCGACGGGCTCTTCGACGGCTCTCTGGAGCGATGGACGCGGTTCGTCTACTACGGGCGGGCGTCCGCGCGGCTCCCGACGCCGCGCGAGCGCGACGACTGCGCGATCTTGCAGGGTCCCGACGCGACCGAGGAGCTGCCGATCGCCGCCGCCGACGGCGGCGTCGAGGGATCCGTAGGAGACGGCGACTCGCAGGCCGACCCCGGCGAGGAAGACCGCGAGGACCGCGAACCGACCGAGGTGACCGACGGATGAGCGTCGTCGACGCCGCGCTCGTCGCCGGCTACACGGTCGGCGACTTCCTGCTTCTCGCGGCCGCGGGCTTCACCGTGCTCGCGATCGGGATGCTCTACCGCGCCGTGAGGGGACCGACGATGCAGGACCGGGTGCTCGCGGTGAACGTCCTCGGGACGAACACCGTCGTCATCCTCGCCATCCTGAGCGCCGCGCTCTCTGAGCCGACGTTCCTCGACATCGCCTTGGTGTACGCGCTGTTGAACTTCCTTATGGCCATCGCCATCTCGAAGTTCACCGTCGAGCGGGGTGGCGTGCTGTGATGGAGGCGCTCGGGACCGCCCGCGTGGCGCTCGTCGTCGCCTTCACGCTGCTCGGGCTGTTCTTCTCGTTCGTCTCGATGACGGGCGTCCTCCGGCTCCCCGACGTGTACTCGCGGGCGCACACCGCCTCGCAGGCCGACACGCTCGGCGCCGGCTTCGGGCTGGCCGCGGTCGCGCTCGCGATCGGGTGGGAGGCGGCCGGGGTCAAGAGCGTGCTCCTGCTGTTTTTCATCTTCGTGACGAACCCGACGGCGGCCCACGCGATCGCTCGGGCCGCCTTCGAGGAGGGAACCGTGCCGTGGACCGAGGGGGACGAGCGCCGATGACGGGCGCTGTCGCCCTCGCGACCGGCTCCGTCGCCTCCGTCGCCCCGCTCTCCCCGATCGTCGCGCAGGTCACCGCGATCGAGGCGAGTCTGCTCGCGTTCGTCGTGCTCACGGCGCTCGCGACCGCGTTCGCCCGGGACGTGCTCGCGGCGGTCATCGTCTTCGGGGCGTACAGCCTCGGGATGGCCGCGCTGTACACGTTCTACCGCGCCCCCGACGTGGCGCTGACGGAGGCCGCGATCTCCGCCGGCGTGACGACCGTTCTCCTGCTGTTGACGCTCGCGAAGACGACCCGGATCGACCACGACGCCGTCTTCGAGTCGGTGAACCTCCCCGCCGCGGGGGCCGCCGGGTTCCTGTTCGCCGGGCTGCTGCTCACAATGGGCGACATCCCGGCGATCGGCTCGCCCGACGCGCCGGTCTGGTCGAACCCGGAGGTGACCCAGTGGTACCTGACGGAGACGTACGCGCAGACCCACGTGGAGAACACCGTGATGGCCGTGCTGGCGGCGTTCCGTGGGTTCGACACGTTCGGCGAGGCGGTCGTCGTCTTCGCCGGCGGGATCGCGGCGCTGATCGTGTTACACCGGGAGGTGTTCGCATGAGCGACCGCGTCGACGACACCGACATGACCGACACAGCCATCGACGATCCGTCCGAGGCGCCGGCAGACGACCGAGACGACCCCACGGAAGACGACGTGGGCGACGCGGAGTCCGGCCTCCCGTCGCACCGCGCCGTCCCGCGAACGGGGCGGCTCGACTCCGAGGACCGACAGGGAGTCCCCTACACCGAGAGCCAAGTGATCATGCCGACCGTGAAGGTGGTCGCGCCGTTCGCGTTCACCTTCGGCCTCTTCATCACCTTCCACGGGAGCGGCTCGCCCGGCGGCGGGTTCCAGGGCGGCGCGATCGTGGCCGCCGTGGTGTTCATGATCGCGTTCGCGTTCGGCATCGAGGCGACGCGCGACTGGCTCGCGAACACCGTCGTCGTCGCGCTCGCTGTCGGCGGCGCGCTCGCGTTCGCCGGCATCGGGCTCGTCCCGGTCGCGCTCGGCGGGGCGTTCCTCCAGTACGACCTCCTCCCGATCCCGATCCTCGACCCCGTCAAGTACGGGATGGAGGGCGTGGAAGTGATCGGGATCGCCCCCATCGTGGCCGGCGTGCTCATGGGGCTGTTCTTCCTGCTCGCGAACGGGTTCGGCTCCGAGGGCGGCGGATTCGGAGGCGGCGCCCCCGACGAGGGCGGGTCGATCGACGAGACCGGGTCCCTCGAAGAGGGGGCGGCCGACGCCGGGGGTGACCGATGACGGTCGCGCTCGACGCCGCGGCCGGCTCCGTTCCCGTCCTCGCCTCCGCCCTCGCGTCCGGGACCGCGACCGCATCCGCGTTCGACGTGTTGACGACGAGACACTCGTACGTCGCGTTCGCGCTGCTGTTGTGTATCGGGATCTATATGATGATCGCCAACCCCCACCTCGTGAAGAAGATAATCGGACTCAACCTGTTCCAGACGGCGATATTCCTGCTGTTCATCACCTCGGCGTACGTCGAGGGCGGCGCGATCCCGATCGTTCCCGAGGGCGCGGCCGAGACGGGGACGTTCGTCAGCCCGCTCCCGCACGTGATCGTGCTCACCGCCATCGTCGTCGGCGTGAGCCTCACCGCGGTGGGGCTCGCGCTCTGTATCCGCATCTACGACGAGTACGGGACGCTCCGGACCGACGTGCTCCGAGAGCTGCTGCGCGACGAGGGGTCGCTCCCTCAGCGGCCGGCGATCGGCGGCACAGACCGGGGTGAGACCGATGAGTGACGTGCTCCTCCCGGTCGCCGTCGCCGTCCCGATCGTCGCGGCGACGCTCCCGATCGCGCTCGGGCTGAAGTACGAGCGCGCGGGGTGGCCGGTCGCGGCGGCCGCGACGACGGTTCTCGCCGGACTCACGGCCGCGATCGGCCTCGAGGTGGCCCGCGACGGAGCGTTCTCGCACGCGCTCGGAACGTACGAGCCGCCGATCGGGATCGAGCTGGTGGCCGACGAGCTGTCGGTCGCGGTGCTCGTCTTAGTCGCCGCCGTCTCGCTGGCGACGCTCCCGTTCGCGCGGGTGGCCGGACCGCGCGGCAACTCGTTTTACAGCGGGTACCTGCTCTTGGTCGGCGGGCTCACCGGGCTCGTCCTCACGGGCGACCTGTTCAACATGTTCGTCTTCCTCGAGATCGTCGGGATATCGACGTACGCGCTCATCGCGGCCGACCGATCCGGAGCGAGCGCGTACGCCTCGCTGAAGTACCTCGTGGTTGGGACGGTCGGCGCCTCGCTGTACCTGCTCGGCGTCGGCTACGCCTTCCTCGCGACGGGGACGCTGAACATGCTCGACATGCAGGTGCAGATCGTCGAGCAGGCGAGCTACGCCGACCCGCTGATCCGCGCGAGCTACGCGCTGATCGTCGCGGGGCTCGGGCTGAAGATCGCCGTGTTCCCGATCCACGCGTGGCAGCCGGACGCGTACCAGCGCGCGCCCGACGCGGTGACGACGATCGTCGCGGCGCTGGTGTCGACCGCGAGCGCGTACGCGCTGATCCGGGTGTCGTACACCGTCTTCACGGTCGACTTCCTCGCGGCCAACGACGCGATCACGACGGTCATGCTGACCGTCGCCGGCGCGTCGATCCTCGCGGGCTCGGCGCTCGCGGCGGTGCAGTCCGACCTCAAGCGGATGTTCGCGTACTCCTCGGTCGCGCAGTTCGGGATGATCGTCGCCGCGGTCGCGCTCGCCAACGAGACCGCGCTGCTCGGCGGGATCGTCCACCTGATCGGCCACGGCCTGCTGAAGTTCGGCCTCTTCTTAGGGGCCGGCCTGCTGGCGCTCGGCTACGGCGCCCGAGAGCTCGACGACCTCGCGAGCGCGGCCCGGTCCGCCCCCTACACGGCCGGAGCGATCGTTCTGCTCGGACTCGGCCTCGTCGGAATCCCGCCGTCGATCGGCTTCCTCGGGAAGTGGTACATCGGCGTCGGCGCGGTCGAGTCCAGCATGGGCGGCGGGTCCGCCGGAATCGCGATTGCGGCCGTGATCTTCGTCAGCACGCTGTTCACGCTGTCGTACGTCGCCCGGGTGATAGAGCGGTTCTACTTCGCCGGCGTCGGAATTCCGGACGGGCACGGCGAGGGTGACGAGCACGGCGCCGCCGGTCACGACGACGGCGACCACGCCGGCGTCGCGGCCGACGGCGGTCGCGAATCGTCGGCGGAGGGCGTCGCCAGCGGGTCCGAGGCCGAGAGCGACGGTCCCCTCACGCCCGTCGTCGACGCGCCGCGGTCGCGGTTCGTCCCGGACCGCGTGTCCTCGGCGCCGCTCGCGATCCTGATCCTCGCTGCGCTGACGACGGTCGCGCTCGGCTTCGGCGGCTACGCGCTGTTCGAGTGGTTCGACCCGTTCCTCACGGAGGTGTTCGCATGACTGACGTACCCATAACCGATCTACGCCCCCTACTGGCGGTCCTCGTCTCGTTCGTCGCGGCGTTCTTCATCGTCGCGTCGCACCGTTCCCCGAACGTCCGCGAGGGGTGGACGATCGCGGCGGCGGTCGCGAAGTTCGCGATCGTCGCCTCGATGCTGCCGGCGGTCCTCGACGGGGCCGTCTTCGAGTGGTCGCTCGGCGCGTTCCTGCCCGGCATCGAGTTCGTCCTGCGCGCGGACTCGCTCGGGATGCTGTTCGCGTTCCTCGCGAGCGGGCTGTGGATCGTCACGTCCTTCTACAGTATCGGCTACATGCGCGGCAACGACGAGGTGAACCAGACGCGGTACTTCGCCGCGTTCGCGGTGTCGCTGTCGGCGACGATGGGGATCGCGTTCGCGGGCAACCTCGTGACGATCTTCGTGTTCTACGAGATCCTCTCGATCGCGACGTATCCGCTCGTCGCCCACGACGAGACCGACGAGGCCCGCGCGGCGGGCCGGAAGTACCTCGCGTACACGATGTTCGGCGGCGGCGTGCTCGTCTTGGCGGGGACCGCCCTCGTCTACCTGATCGCCGGCAACGTCGACTTCACCGCCGGCGGCATCGAGGAACTCGCCAACGCCGACCCCGGCCTCGCGATGCTCGCCTTCTTCCTCCTCGCGATCGGGTTCGGCGTGAAGGCAGGCATCATGCCGCTGCACCAGTGGCTCCCCGAGGCGATGGTCGCGCCGACGCCCGTCTCCGGACTGCTCCACGCGGTCGCGGTCGTCAAGTCCGGCGCGTTCGGCGTCTCGCGCGTCGTCCTCGACGTGTTCGGCCCGGAGCTCGTCTTCGACCTCTCGCTCCCGCTCGGCTTCTCGGCCGGGCTCGTCCTCTCGACGATCGGAGCGATCACGTTGACGGCGGCCTCGATCATCGCCTTACGGAAGGACCACCTGAAACAGCGGCTCGCCTACTCGACGGTGAGCCAGTTGAGCTACATCATCCTCGGGCTCGGGCTGTTCGGCTGGTACGGGCTCGTCGGCGCGCTACTGCACATCCCGGCGCACGCGTTCATGAAGCTCACCCTGTTCTTCTGTGCGGGGAACCTCCACGTCTCGACGCACACCGACTACATCTCCGAGATGGCGGGGATCGGCAAGCGGATGCCCCTGACGATGGGGGCCTTTACGGTCGCCTCGCTCGGGATGGCGGGGATACCGCTGCTCGCCGGCTTCGTGAGCAAGTACTACATGCTGATCGGCGGGATTCAGATGGGCGCCGAGCTGACGCCGGTGGCCTACTACCTCGTCGGGGCGCTGCTGCTCTCGGGCGTGCTCAACGTCGCGTACTTCTGGCCGGTGATCTACACCGCCTTCTTCGAGGCGGAGGACGCCCACGACGCGAAGCCGCTCGTCGACTTCCGGATGGGCGGGGAGTCGCGGTCGACCCTGGCGGCGACAGACGGTGGCCGTCCCGAGGGCGGTAGCGATGACGACGAAGGCGGAGACGAAGACGCGGACGACGTCGACGAGGTCGTCGAGAGCGCCGAGGGCGACTCGGCGGTCGACGCCGGGGACGCGGAGTCCGCCGGCGACGACGCCGAGGTCCCGGACGACTCCGACATCCCCGACGCGGAGACGGACGACCTCCCGACCGACGAGGACGGGGTGGTCCGACCGGACTTCGACACGAGCGATCGGGACTTCTCCGAGCCCGCGGAGCGCGTCGACACCGGCGATTACGCGGTCGACTCGCGCCCCTCCGACGCTGACGTGCCGTTCGGCGTGGGAAGCGGCGACGACGATGACGGAGCTGACGACCACACGGACCGTGACGACCACGGCGACGACACGACCCATGACGACCACGACGGCGATCACATGAACCACGCAGACCACGACACCCACGACGACCACGGCCACGCCGGCGGACCGCCGCCGGGCGGCTGGGAGCACATCGCGGGGCTCGACGCCCTCCTCGGGCGCGAGTCGACGTGGTTCACGCTCGCCCCGATCCTCACCGCGATGAGCCTCGCGGTGCTGCTCGGCGTGATACCCTACGAGATGGGCTTCCTGGAGCTGATCGAGCTCATCGTCGACACGCGGCTCCCCGAGGGGGTGATGCGGCCGTGAACCCGGTCCTCACCTCGGTGCCGCCGTACGTGCTGCTCGCCGTCGCCGCGCTCGCCGTGCTCGCGCTCCCGCGTCGGTCCGGCCACGCGGCCGCCGCGCTCGCGACCGCGTTCACGTTCGTGCAGGCCGTCCTGCTCGGCGACGGGGGGACGGGCGCGCACCTCGCGACGCAGTTCCTCGGCTTCGACGTGGTGTGGTTCAACGTCGACCAGTTCTCGCTTTTGATGGGGGTCGTCGTCGGCTTCCTCGCGACCGCGGCGGTGCTGTACGCGTACGGCACCGAGGCGCCGACGTGGGTGACCGCGTTCGCGCTGATCTACGTCTCCTCGACGGTCGGGACGATCTACGCCGGCGACTGGCTCACCCTGATCTTCTTCTGGGAGCTGATGGCCGTCACCTCGACGCTGCTGGTGTGGCAGTACGGCGGGGCGGCGGTGCGGGCCGGCTACCGCTACGCGCTGTTCCACGGGATCGGCGGGACGGTCCTGCTCGGCGCTGTCGTCGTCCACGGCGCCGCGATGCTCGGGAGCGTGCCGGCCGCCGAGATATTCCTGTTCTCGTCGACGACCGGAATCGACGCCTCCGCGACGCTGCTCGCGGCGATCGGGATCGGCGTCAACTGCGGGTTCATCTTCCTGCACACGTGGCTGCCGGACACCTACCCGCGCCCGCACGTCGCGGCGTCGGTGTTCCTCTCGGTGTTCACGACGAAGACCGCGGTGTACGTGATGTACCGCGCGTTCCCCGAGGGCGGCATGTGGCTCGCGTACCTCGGCGGATTCATGGCCGTCTACGGCGCCTTTTTCGCGCTGTTACAGTACGACCCGCGCCGCCTGCTGTCGTACCACATCCAGGCGCAGGTCGGCTACATGCTCGCCGGGCTCGGGCTCGCGACGTACGTCGGCGAGTTCGCCGTCACCGGCGGGTTCGCCCACCTGTTCAACAACGTCCTCTACAAGAGCCTCCTGTTCATGGCGGTCGGCGTCGTCATTTACCGGACCGACGTCGAGGACATCAGGGACATGGGCGGGCTCTGGCGGGTGATGCCCGTCACGTTCCTCGTGTACCTCGTCGGCGCGGCCTCGATTACCGCCGTCCCGGGGTTCAACGGGTTCATCTCGAAGGGGATGGTGATCGACTCCGCCCACGAGGTCCACAACTTCGAGTTGCTGTTCGGGGAGGGGTTACTCTGGTGGCTGCTCATCCTCGGCGGCGTGGGGACGTTCATGTCCTTTATCAAGCTCGGCTACTACGTGTTCTTCCACGGCTCGGCGACGCTGTCGCCGAAGGACGCCACCGCGTTCCAGACCGCCGGGATGGTGCTGGCCGGCGGGGCCTGCGTCTTCTTCGGGGTGTTCTACTACCAGCTGATCGAGCTGATGCCGTTCACCGAGATCATCCTCGGCGAGGAGTTCTACTTCAACCCCTACAGCGCGAGCCACCTGACCGAGTCGGCGTGGCTGATGGGGGCCGGCTTCGTCGGCTTCTTCGCGCTGAAGCGCCCGCTCGGCTGGCTCGCCCACCACATGCGGGACGTCGACGCCGTGACGTATCCCGCCGCGTTCTACCTCGCTCGCGGGTCGATCTGGGGCGTCACCGAGCTGTGGGCCGCCGTCGACCGTTGGGTGATGCACGCGATCGCGACCGTCGAGTGGATCGGGATGCATCCGCGGGAGACGCTCGGGCGCGCCGGCGTCGACGTCGAGATCCGGACCGGCATCGGCCGGAGCGTCCTCTTCTTGACGCTCGCGGCCGGGATCGCGCTGTTCGTGTTCGTGCTCGGCTAGCCGGAGCGCGCCGGTTTATAAGTGGCCGGCGCTCCCGCGCCGTCGGTCGCCGTCGACCCCGCTCGATCGCAAGCTCGCTTATAAACCCGCCTCCAAGCGGACCCGTGAGTTCTTATTCTCCGAGCGGTGACGGACGGCCATGTTCACGGAGCGGTCCGACCTCGTCGCGGACGACGACCCGGTTCGGGGCTACGGCGTCGCGGTGACGCCCGGCCGGGAGGGACCGCTCGTGTTCGTCGCGGGGTACGGAGAGCCCAACCGACTGTACGCCCGCGACGGCGACCGCTTCGCCGACACGGCCTGCGGCATCGTCGCCGACGGGACGCGACACGGGATGGGCGTGTGCGCGGCCGACCTCGACGCCGACGGCTGCGAGGAGGTGTACGTTCACAACTGTACCAAGGGCGTCGACGGCGGCGGCGACCCGGACCTCCTCTTGAATCGGCTCGAGTCCGAGCGCTACCGCTGGACCGACCTGTTCGCGCTCGACGTGAACGCCGACCGACTCGCCGTGCGCGCGGGGCGGTCGGTCGCCGCGCTCGACCGCCTCGGGACCGGACGCTACGGCGTCGCCGTCTCCGGGTACGCCGCCCCCCTCTCCTTCTACGAGCTCGGCGACGACGGGGAGATCACGGACATGGCCGACGCGGTCGGGCTGGAGGTCGACGGCGGGTGTCGGTCGCTGCTCGCGGTCCCGCACTGCTCGGGCGAGGGCGACCTGTTCGCGGGCGTCGAGCGCGGGCCGAACCGGCTGTTCCGGAACGACGGCGGCCACTACGACGCCGCCGACGGCGACGCGGCGCTCTCGGACCCGGCGGGCGACACGCGCGGGGCCGCCCTCGTCGACGAGGGCGGCCGGTTCGCGTTCGCGGTCGGCAACGAGGGCGGGCCGAACCGCCTCCTCCGCCGAGCGCCCGACGGCGGGTTCGTCGACGCCGCGCCGCCCGCACTCCGGGACACGGGGCGCGTCCGGACGGTCGTCGCCGCCGACTTCGACAACGACGGCCGCGAGGAGCTGTTCTTCAACGCCTCGGGGGAGCCCAATCGGCTCTTCGCGCGCGGCGGCGAGAACGGGGAAGAAACCGATGACGACGGGGCGCGCTGGCACCGGGTCGATCCGGGCCCGGCGGCCGAGCCGGACGGGTTCGGTACCGGTGCGGTCGCGGCCGACGTCGACGGCGACGGCGTCCTCGAGCTGATCGTGGTCCACGGCGAGGTCGCGGCGCAACCGATATCGGTGTACAAGGACCCGGCGGCGGCGACGGCCGGGTGGGTCCGCGTCCGCCCGACCACCCGTCACGGGGCTCCCGCGCGGGGCGCCGTGGTCCGGCTCGAAACGGCCGACGGCGTCCAGCGGCGCACCGTCGACGCCGGCGGCGGCTGCCTCTGTCAGACGGAGCCGGTGGCGCACTTCGGGCTCGGCGGGGCGACCCCGGTCCGGGCGCACGTCCGGTGGCCCGACGGCCGCGAGCGAACGCTGACCGACCCGCCGGCGAACGCGGAGCTCGCGGTCGAACACCCCTCGCGGACCGCGGCGTCGACGGCGAGACGGCGGGGACGCGGACGGAGCGACGGGGGACGACGGAGTGACGGAGGCGACGGCCGCCCCGTCGGTCGGTGAGCTCGAGCGCTCGGCCAGAACTGCCGCCCTTCGCAGGTTCAAGTGTCCGGAGGTGTACGGACGGGTATGGTAGATCCGACTTCCGACCTCGAGGAGGACGTCGACGAGGAGTCCGCGCCGCGCTGTGCGACCTGTGGGGGGCCGGCGCTCGGCACCGATCGCCGGACGGTGACGTGGGTCGACGGCGACGGCGCGGTGCACCGACAGTTCTGTTCGCAGGCCTGTCGAGACGAGTGGACGGACGAGCGTCCCTCCGCGGGGGACTGATCGGCGGGCTCGGGGCGCACGGGAGGGCGGGGACCGAACGGGACGATTGGACTCGCGGCGCGTCGCGGGAGGCTTTTTCACCGTAGGGGTGGTAGCGGGGGGTATGATATCGCTCGACGAGGCCGTGACGGCCCGACTGGAGTCGCACGGCGAACGGTTCGAGGTGCTGATCGACCCCGACGCCGCGCTCGCGATGAAGCGGGGGGAGTTCGAGGGCGACTTGGAGGACGTGATCGCCGCCGAGGACGTGTTCGAGAACGCGTCCCGCGGCGACCGTCCGGCGGAGGAGGACTTGGAGACCGTGTTCGGCACCACGGACGCGCTGGAGATCATCCCCGAGGTCGTCGAGCGCGGGGAGATCCAGATCACCGCCGAGCAGCGCGAGGAGATGATGGAGCGGAAGCACAACCAGCTCGTCACCACCATCACGCGTAACGCGGTGAACCCGCAGATGGACGACTCGCCGCACCCGCCCGAGCGTATCGAGCGCGCGCTCGAAGAGGCGGGCTTTCAGGTCGACCCGATGGAGCCGGTCGAGAACCAGGTCGACGACGCGCTCGAGGCCCTTCGCCCCGTCATTCCGATCCGCTTCGAGGAGGTGACGATGGCGGTCCAGCTCCCCGCCGACTACGCGGGCTCCGGGCAGGCCCAGATCCGCGAGTTCGGCGACCTCGAACGTGAGGAGTGGCAGAACGACGGCTCGTGGGTGGGCGTGTTAACCTTCCCCGCCGGACTCCAGAACGACCTGTACGACCTCGTCAACGAGGTCACCTCCGGCGAGGGCGACGCCCGCGTGATCAAGGACAAAGACGAGCTGCGGACGCGGTAGGGCGTCGACAGCCCGGTTCGCAGGCGGGATGTCGGTGCGACCGCCTTCCGATCGGTCGCCATACGTGCCGCGGCCGAGAGCTTCATACCCGGCCGCGAGCCTCTTCCTCGTCATGCACGAGCGCGCGGCGGAGTTCGCGGAACGGGCACAGGACCGATACGGTGTCGACCTCGACGTACTGGAGTTCGACGCGGGGACGGAGACCGCGGCCGCCGCGGCCGACGCCGTCGGCTGTGACACCGCCGCGATCGCCTCCACGATCGTGGTGTCGCTCTCGGGCGGCGAGGCCGGAGCCGGCCACGCGGACGGAGCCGACGAAGACCGGCTCGTCGCGGCGATCACGAGCGGCGCGAACCGGCTCGATCTGGACGCGGTCGCGGAGCGGTTCGACGCGACCTCGGCCTCGATGGCGGACCCCGAGCGGATCCGTGAGGTCGTCGGCTGGAGCATCGGCGGCGTCCCGCCGATCTGTCACGACGCCGCGCTCCCGACCGTCCTCGACCCGACGCTCACGGAGTACGACACCGTCCACGGCGCGGCGGGGACGCCGAGCGCGCTCTTCCCGATCGATCCGGAGACGCTCGCGGCCCTCGCCGACGCGACGGTCGTCGACCTCACCGAGTGAGCGGAAACGCCCGCAGTCGGACTCCCGAGCGCCGAGTTGTTAACCGAGGGCGCTCTTTGCACCATAAGTTATTAAGATAGAGTTGTGAAATAACAACCTTTTTCTGTTAATCGGCGGTATCGATCGGTATGACTCACTCACGGCGGTCGGTGTTGCGTCGCGGTGCGGGACTCGCGGTCGCGGGAACGGCGGCGTCGCTGGCCGGGTGTTCCGACGCCGCGACCGGCGAATCGGGGGAGTTCGACGCCGGTTACGGCGCCTTCTTCACCCTGACTGACTGGGCGAACCAGATCGCCGGCGACCACGCGACCTTCGAGGACCCGGTTGACGTGGGACAGCTCGGCCACGGGTGGACGCCCGACGGGAACCTCGCCGCGGACGTGGCGTCGACGGACGCGTTCGTCTACCTCGATAACTCGGAGTTCCGATGGGCCCAAGATCTGGCCGGGACGCTCGAAGACGACTACGACACGGTCGCGGTGATCGACGGGCTCGCCGGACTGGAAGACGACCTGCTCGACTGGGACCACTCGCACGAGCCGGAGGACGGCCACGACGAGGAAGAAAACCACAGCCACGACGAGGAAGAAAACCACAGCCACGACGAGGAAGAAAACCACAGCCACGACGAGGAAGAAAACCACAGCCACGACGAGGAAGAAAACCACAGCCACGACGAGGAAGAAAACCACAGCCACGACGAGGAAGAAAACCACAGCCACGACGACACCCAGTACGATCCCCACGTTTGGGTCGACCCGGTACTCGCCGCCGACGTCGTCGACACGATCGCGGCGGGACTGAGCGAGGCGGACCCCGACAACGCCGACGACTACGCCGACAACGCGGCCGCGTACGTCGAGGAGCTCGAGGCGGTCGACGCCGCCTTCCAGTCGATCGCCGACGAGGCCACGCGCGACGTGGCGGTCATGGCCGGTCACAACTCGTTTCAGTACTTAGAGGCGCGCTACGGACTTCGGCTCCACTCGCCGGTGGGCGTCTCGCCGCAGAACGAGCCGACGCAGAACGAGATCGCCGACACCATCGAGCTCGTGAACGCGGAGGGGATCGACGCGGTGCTGTACGACCGCTTCGAGTCGCCCACGCTCGCCGAGTCGATCGTCGAGAACAGCGACGCCACCGAGGCGCTCCCCGTCACGCCCGCCGGGGGGACGACGCGGGAGTGGAACGACGCCGGGTACGGCTACCTCGAACAGATGACCGAGGTCAACGTCCCCGCCTTCGAGCGGGCGTTCGGGGCGCAGTGAGCGGCGCGGGCACCGGCTCACGGGTCGGGCGGTCGACCGACCCGGCGGCGCGGCGACGGACTAAAAGAGCTAAACGTTCGGGCGACCCAGATCGGACACACGCAGTGACCGAAATCGTTGACCTCGACGGCGTGACGTTCTCCTACGGCGACACCGTCGCCGTGAGAGACGTCTCCCTGACGGTCGAGGAGGGCGATTTCCTCGGGCTCGTCGGGCCGAACGGCTCCGGGAAGACCACCCTGCTCCACCTCATGCTCGGGCTCCACGAGCCCGACGAGGGGTCCGTCGAGCTGTTCGGCCGCCCGGTCGACGAGTTCGACGACGGCGGCCGGATCGGCTACGTCTCGCAGAAGGCGACGAGCCGGGGCGGGGCGATGCCCGTCACCGTCCGCGAGTGCGTCACCATGGGTCGGTTCGCGCACGCCGGGCGAGGGCGGCTCTCCCGGGCCGACCGCGCCGCCGTCGCCGACGCGATCGAGACGGTCGGCATCGGCGAGCTCGCCGACCGGCTCGTCTCGGAGCTGTCGGGCGGCCAGAAACAGCGGGCGTACATCGCGCGCGCCCTCGCCAGCGACGCCGACCTGCTCGCGCTCGACGAGCCGACGGTCGGGGTCGACGCCGAGTCCCGCGACGCCTTCTACGCCCTCCTCGACGAGCTGAACGGCGAGGGGATCACCATCATCCTCATCGAACACGACATCGGCGTCGTCACCGACCGCGCGAACCGCATCGCCTGCGTCAACACCGAACTGTACCACCACGGGGACACGGAGTCGTTCGTCGAGAGCGACGCCCTCGCGGAGGCGTACGGCACGGCCGGACAGGTCGTCCACCACCACCACTGATGAGCGAGGGATCGGCGACTGACGACCGAGAGCACACCCCTTCCGACCGCGGGAGCCGTCAGGATCGAGGGCTCCGCCGGACCGCGGAGCTCGCCGGGATCGGGGTCACGGGCCTCGTCGCGGTCGCCATGCTCGGGTTCGTCCTGCTCTACTGGGCACAGGACCTCCCGGTGGCGAGCGACCTGTACGCCGCGTTCCGCTCGCTCGGGCGCGGGATGGACGCCGCGTTCGGCACGAACGTGTTCCGGCACCCGATCATGTGGCAGTCGATGGCGACCGGCGTGCTCGTCGGCGTCGTCGCTCCGCTGGTCGGCTCCTTCCTCGTCCACCGCGAGATGGCGCTCATCGGCGAGACGCTCGCGCACACCGCGTTCGCCGGCGTCGCGATCGGCATCCTCGTCACCTCCTCGACCGGCTGGGACGGCTCGCTACTGTTAGTCGCGCTCGTCGTCGGTATCGTCGGCGCGCTCGTTGTCCAGTGGCTCACCGAGCGCACCGACGCCTACGGCGACGTGCCGATCGCGATCATGCTCAGCGGGAGCTTCGCGGTCGGCACGCTGATCATCAGCTACGGCGACGGGCTCACCGGCGTCAACATCCGGGGGTACCTGTTCGGGAACCTCGCGGTCGTCACGCCGGACGGAGCACGGCTGATGAGCGTACTCTCGCTGATCGTCGTCGCGGGCGTGGCGTTGACGTACAAACAGCTCCTGTTCATCACTTTCGACGAGCAGGCCGCGCGGGTCGCACAGCTCAACGTCACCGGCTACAACACCCTGCTCGTGGTGTTGACTGCGGTCGTCGTCGTCGGCGCGATGCAGGTGCTCGGCGTCATCCTCGTCGCCGCGATGTTAGTCGTTCCCGTCGCGGCCGCCTCTCAGATCGCCCGGAGCTTCCGCGAGACGATGTACCTCTCGGTGATCTTCGGTCAGCTGTCGGTGATCGGCGGCTTCGCCGTCTCGATCGGCCTCGGTCTCCCCTCGGGCGGGTCGATCGTCGTCACGGCCATCGCGGTGTACCTCGCGACCATCGTCGGCTCCGGCTTCTCCGTGAAGGCGATCTCCGCGCACGGATGAGGGCGGGTCGACGGGGGGTCCGAAGCGCCCGCGAACGCCGCGCCCGCCTGCACCGGTTTCCACAGACCCTTATGTACGGCCCCCTTCCGACGGGTATGGGAGACACCGAGACCTACACGGTCACCGACCCCGACGGTAACGAGGAGTCCTTCGAACTGCCCGCCGGCCTCGTCGACGTGCTCAGCCAGCAGGGCGAGGAGCCGACCCGCGTCGTCAGCGACGTCGTGGTGCAGGCGATGGCCCAGCAGGCCCACGTCATCGCCCACCACAGCGAGGGCGAGGTGCCCGACGACATCGCGGAGATGAACGACACCGCCGCGGAGCTGTTCGAGGAGCGCTTCGGGCAGTCGCTCGAGGACGCGCTCGGCCACTCGCACTAACTCCCCGGGACGCCCGCCCGACCGATTCCTTTTATACCGCAGCCCCTGCAGCCAGTCGCTTAAGCCGCCGGAGCGCGTACCCGTACGTATGGACACCGACCCCGACGCGCCGGTGCTGATCTTCGACGGCGACTGTCCCTACTGCTCGGTGGCGGCCGTCGCGCTCCGGCGGTTGGACGGGGTCGCCGCGGTGCCGTGGGCGGCCGATCCCGTGGGCCCGTTCCTCGACGCGCAGTTCGGCTCGCGCCCGTTCGCGATGGTGCTCGTCGACCCCGGTGAGGGACGGGTGTACGCCGGCCGCTCGGCGGCCGAGGAGCTCGCCGACCGCGCCGGCACCCCCGGGATCGTCGGCGGGCTCGTCCGCGACAACTACGACCGGATCGCCGGCGTCGTGGGGGCCCTGTCCGGGCGCGACCGCGACCCCGCCGACGTGCACGACGCCTCCGAACTGACCGACGCCGCGAGCGAACTCGTCGCCGACCTCCGCGGCGCGGCGAGCGATCCGCCGGAGGCGCTGCCGTGAGCGGGAACGGTGCAGTGGCTGGTTCGGACGATCCGGAGGGGGGCACCTACACCCTCCTCGTCGAACTCGCCGCGCCCGCGACGATCGAGGTCGGCGCGCTCGGCGAACACCGGTTCGAACCCGGCGGCTACGCCTACACGGGCAGCGCGCTCGGCGCCGGGGGGTTCTCTCGCGTCGACCGCCACCGCCGGACCGCACGCGGCGAGCACGACGTGCGCCACTGGCACGTCGACCACCTGCTCGGTCACCCTGACGTTCGGATCGACCGCGTCGTCCGGAGCGTCGGCGCCGACGCGGAGTGCGCGGTCGCCGACCGGCTCCCGGCGGGCCCGGTCGACGGATTTGGCGCCTCCGACTGCGACTGCGGGAGCCACCTCGCCGCCGTCGGGGAGTCCGGTTCCCTCGACGAGTTCGCCGCGCTGGTCCGCGAGGCGCACGAGGCCGCGGTCGCATGGACCGGCGGCTCGGTCGAGGTGGTCGCCGATTTATAAGTTATACCGCTCGACGATGTCGGTGAGCTGTTCGCGGCGCCCCTCGATCGCCTCGTCGCGCAGCGCCTCTTCCTCCGGCGACGGGCAGGTCAGCTCCGGGACGCTCGCCGGGTTGCCCTCGTCGTCGAGCGCGACGAACGTGAAGTAGGAGGTCGTCGTGCGGCGCTCCTCGTCGGTCCGGGGGTCCTCCGCGCGCACGTCGACCTTCACGTCGAGGCTCGTCGTCCCCACGTTGAACACGTACCCCTCGATGACGGCGACCTCGCCCATCTCGATGGAGGAGATGAAGTCGACGTGGTCCATCGAGGCGGTGACGACCTGCCTGTTCGAGAAGCGCATCCCGGCGATGGCGCCGCAGATGTCCATCCAGTGGAGGACCGCGCCCCCGAGCGCTCGCCCGAGGTTGTTCGTGTCGTTCGGTAAGAGTAGTTCGGTCATCTCGGTGTACGACTCCGCGACCGTCGACGTCTCGTCCATGCCGTCGGTGGAACGGCGGGCGACTTCAACCCCCTGACCGGCGGCCGTTGGCAAGTTGTGGGCGGACCTCAGCTCCCTTCCTGCGGGCCGTCGTCGAACTGGACGGAGTCCTGCGAACGCCCCGCCTCGTCGATCACCTCGTCGGAGACGACGATCGGACAGTCGATCCGAACCGCGAGCGCGAGCGCGTCGGAGGGGCGCGCGTCGAAGACGAACCCCTCCGGCTCGCCGTCCTCGTAGCGCTCCGCGTCCACCTTCGCGTAGAAGGTTCCGTCCCGGAGATCGTCGATCCGGACGCGGTCGATCGCGCCCCCGAACTCCGTGAGGACCTCGACGAGGAGGTCGTGGGTCAGCGGGCGGTCGAACGGCTCGCCCTCGAGCGCCATCCCGATCGACTGCGCCTGGTCGGCGCTGACGAAGATCGGGACGTACTCGCCGCGCGCGGACAGGATGACCGCCGGCACGTCGCCGCCGGGTGCGGAGCCCGCTCCGACCCCGACGACCTCGGCTTCGTGTTCCATACCGGATCGTGGCGACGGCGGCATGAATAGCTGTCCCACCTGAACGGTGGCGGCGTCTCGCCGCCGCTCCGGCCCGGCCGCTCCGTCAGCCGTCGCCCCAGTACCAGTACGCCCAGGCGACCGTGAACACGAGCGCGGCGCCGAGGAAGAAGACGACGCCGGGCTCGAGCAGCGAGACGGCGTAGTCCGCCAGCGGGTCGACGACGTACTCGACGGTGCCGTCGATCCCGCCGCCGCCGTCGGTCTCGGGCGCCGTCTCGGCGGAGGGCCCGTCCGCGGCGTCTTCGGTCGCGGCGTCGCCGCCGTCGCCGCCGGCGCCCCCGTCCGTAGTTCTCGTTACGCTCGCCGTGGGTCCCGCGACGGAGAGGATCCGTTGGGCCGCGACCGCCGCCAGTCCGATGATCCCGTAGCCGCCGAGCAGCCGCAGCAGGGCCGACTTGATCCCGCTCGACGCCTCCGAGCCGCCGGCGAACAGGACGAGCGGCTCGTCGGCGGCGGCGTACACGTCCATCTCCCGGCCCTTCTCGGAGTAGGTGGTGTCGACCACGTCGACGAGGTCGGCGCCGTCGAGCTTCGAGAGGTGGTACTGGACGTTCTGGAGCGAGGTGTCGACGGCGTCGGCGAGCTCCGATTTGGTCGCCGGCTCGTCGTGGAGCCGCGTGAGGATCTCGCGCGCCGTCTCGGAGCCGAGGGCGGCGATGAGCTCGTCCGCGTCGTCGTCGTCGACGCCGACCACCCGGGGCTCGCGGTCCTCGGGGGTCGCGTCGGGGAGGGAGGGCAACAGCCGCGACATACTCGTCTCTGTGACCCGTGAGGATACAAATTTGTTGGATCGCCGAGGCGCCGACGCGGGGTCACCGACTCACAAACCCTAAACGCGGCGACGAAGTACGTCGTGGCAATGACAGAGACGCCAGGGGGATCCGACGGCGCGTCCCCGCCCCCGACGGCGAGCGATTCGTCGCCAGCGGTCGGCGACTCGGCGGCGACCGCCGACGAGGATGCCCCTGCGAGCGGCGCGGTCGAAGCGGGTCCCCGCGGCGACGGCCCCGGCTCGGTGACGGTCGTCGGGACCGCACACGTCTCCGAGCGGTCGGTCGACGAGGTCGAGGAGACGATCGAGCGCGAGCGGCCCGACGTGGTCGCCGTCGAACTCGACGAGGGGCGGTACCGCCAGCTGAACGGCGAGAGCCCCGACGACCTCGACGCGAGCGACCTGCTGCGGGGTAACACCGTCTTCCAGTTCCTCGCGTACTGGATGCTCTCGTACGTCCAGACCCAGCTCGGCGACCGGTTCGACATCGAGCCCGGCGCCGACATGCGGGCCGCCATCGACGTCGCCGAGGGGCTCGGCATCGACGTGGCGTTAGTCGACCGGGACATCCAGACGACGATCCAGCGCTTCTGGGCCCGGATGTCGGTCACGGAGAAGCTGCGGATGGTCGGCGGGCTCGCGTTCGGCGTCACCGACTCCCGCGTGGTCGGGGTGTTGGTCGGGCTGTTCGTCGGGATCCTCGCCGGCCCGGTGATCGGCCTCTTCGGCGGCAGCGTCGGCGTCACCGACGCGCTGCTGACGAGCGTCACCGGCGGCGTGCTCGCCGCGGTCGGGGTCGCGATCGCCGTCGATCAGGTCGGGAAGCTCGCGCTCTCGCCCGACGGCCGCCTCTTCGCCGCGGCGGGGCTGGGCGTCGCGGCCGGGATCGCCGCCGCCGCGGTCGGCGCGCTCGACGGACTCGTCGCGGCGTACCTCGGCGGGTTCGCCGTGACGGCGGTCGGCAGCCTCGGACTCGGGATCTCGCTCGGCCTGACGCTCGGCGCCCTCGCGTCGCTCGCGATGAGCGTTCTCGGTCGGGGCACCGGCGAACCCGAACACGGCGGGATCGAGGAGCTCGGGATGGAGGACCTGACCGACACCGACGTGGTGACGATGATGATGGAGGAGTTCCGGCAGTTCTCCCCGGGCGGCGCGGAGGCGCTCATCGACGAGCGCGACGCCTTCATCGCCCACCGGCTCGTCGCCCTCCGCGAGGCCGGACACGACGTGGTCGCCGTGGTCGGCGCGGGCCACCGCGAGGGGATCGAAGGGTACCTCGCCGACCCCGCCTCGCTCCCGCCGATGGAGGACCTCGTCGGGAAGGAGCGCGGGCGCGGGCTCCCGTGGAAGAAGGCGGTCGGCTACGCGATCACCGTCGCGTTCGTGGGCTTCTTCGTCCTGCTCGCGCTCGCCGGCGTGGAGAACGCGTTCCTGTTCCGGCTGTTCGGCGCGTGGTTCCTGATCAACGGCGCGTTCGCGTTCGCCTTCGCGAAGCTCGCGGGCGCGCGCTGGACCTCGGCCGGGGTCGGCGGCGCCGTCGCGTGGATGACGTCGATCAACCCGGTGCTCGCGCCCGGCTGGTTCACCGGCTACGTCGAGCTCCGGAGCCTGACGGTGAACGTCGGCGACATCGGGCGGCTCAACGAGCTCCTCGGCGACGAGACGCTGTCGCCGTCGGCTCTCGTCTCGTCGATGCTCGACGTGCCCCTGTTCAAGCTCATCGTCGTGGTCGCGATGACGAACATCGGCAGCATCGTCGCGAGCTTCCTGTTCGCGGTGTACGTCATCCCCGCGATGTTCGGCGACGTGGGCGGCGTTGACGAGGTGGGCCGGCTCATGATCGAGGGCGCACGCACCGGCGCGGAGCTGATCCGGAACGCGGTCACGGGTGGAGCATGAGTCGGCGCGTTGCGGTGAGAGGCGCGACCCGTCGCGTTACGGTGGGCATAACCCGGCGCGCCGGCGAGGTGCACGCATGAGCGGAACCCTTCGGGGCCGCCGGATCGCCGGCCTCTACTTCAGCGGGACCGAGATCCGCGACCTGCTGGTCGCGTGGCTCGCGCTCGGCGTGGCGTTCACGTTCTTCTTCGTGAACGGCACCGCCGGCTTCGATCGGCTGCTGGCGGCGGGGGTCGTCCCGCCGCTCCTGGTCGGCCTGCTCACCGCGGGCGTCGCGTTCCTCCTCCACGAGATCGCCCACAAGGTCGTCGCGGTCCACTACGACCAGGTGGCCGAGTTCCGGGCCGACAACAGCATGCTGTTCCTCGCCGTGATGAGCTCGCTTTTGGGCTTCATCTTCGCCGCGCCCGGCGCGGTCCACCACCGCGGCCGTCTGACGCCCGAGGAGCACGGCCACATCGCGCTGGCGGGGCCGGTCGTCAACCTCCTGCTCACGCTCGTCTTCCTGCCGGCGCTGCTTCTCGGCCCGGTCGTCGGGAGCCCGGTGATCACCCTGATCGGCTCCCGCGGGATCGCGATCAACGTCTTCCTCGCCGCGTTCAACCTGATCCCGTACGGTCCCCTCGACGGGAAGACCGTGATGACGTGGAGCAAGGGCGTGTGGGCCGGCTTCTTCGCCCTCTCGGTCCTGCTGACCGTCGGGCTCGTGTTCGTCCTCGGACTCGGCTTCGGCGGGCCGTTCTGAGGCGGGCGTTGTCGGACGCCCTCGGTCACCACCGCCTCCGCCGGAACGGTGCGCTTTTGCTCCGCGGGCGTCCCTCGACACACATGACCGAGGGCGACGCCGGAGACGACGGAGACGCGAGCGGGGACGCCGGGGAACCGACGAGCGACGACGGCGACGAGCTCACGTACGCCGACGCCGGCGTCGACATCGACGCCAGCGAGGCGGCGACCGCGGCGCTGATCGGTGCGGTCGGCGAGGGCGAGGGCGACTACGCCGGCCTGCTCGACATCGGCGACCGCTACCTCGCGTTAGCGACCGACGGGGTCGGGACCAAGCTCCTCGTCGCCGAGGCGCTCGGCGACTACTCGACGGTCGGGATCGACTGCATCGCGATGAACGTCAACGACCTGGTCGCCGCCGGGGTGCGACCGGTGGCGTTCGTCGACTACCTCGCGGTCGACGAGCCGGACGAGCGGTTCGCCGAGCAGGTCGGCGAGGGGCTCGCGCGCGGCGCCGAGCTCGCCGACATGGAGCTCGTCGGCGGCGAGACCGCGGTGATGCCGGACGTGATCCGCGGCCTCGACCTGGCCGGTACCTGCGCCGGGCTCGCCGCGAAGGACGCCGTCTTCGACGGCGCTGCCGAGCCGGGCGACGCCCTCGTCGGCTGGCGCTCCTCCGGGATCCACTCGAACGGGCTCACGCTCGCGCGCGAGGCCGCGACCCGCGAGCACGCGTACACCGACCCGTGCCCGTTCGAGGGGTACGAGACGGTCGGCGAAGCGTTACTGGAGCCGACCCGGATCTACACCGGCCTGCTCGACCCGATGCGCGCACACGGCGTGCGCGGCGCGGCCCACGTCACCGGCGGCGGGTGGACCAACCTGACGCGGCTCGGCGCGAACCGGTACGTCGTCGACGACGCGTTCGACCCCCAGCCCGTCTTCGAGTTCGTGCAGTCGGAGGGGGGCGTCTCCGACGAGGAGATGCACCGGACGTTCAACATGGGGACCGGCTTCGTCGCCGCCGTCGACCCCGACGCGGCCGAATCGCTGGCCGACGAGACCGACGGGCGCGTGATCGGGCGAGTGGAGGAGAGCGAGGGCGACGAGGGGAGCGTTTCGATCCGCGGACTGGAGTTGTAAAAAATCGGTCGGTCAGCGAGTTCGGTCGCTCCCGCCGATCACATGTAGCCGAGGTCGCGCAGGCGCTCCATCAGGTCCTCCTTGTCCTGGGCGCGGCCGGCGCGCTCGGTCGTGTCCTCGAGGTTCTGGAGCCACGCGGGCTCCTCGGTCGTCTTCTCCGTGCTGACCTCGCTCCCGAGCGAGCGGAACCCGGCGAAGTACTTCGGCGAGATCGGCACGTCCTCCTGCGTGACGCCCTCGGGCAGGTCGTCGTCGGCCTGCGGGACGTACCCCTCGTCGGGGAACGCTTCGACCGTGTCGGGGACGACGTAGTTCCAGAAGGCGTCCCACACGTCGGCCTCGGCGAACTGCAGGATGGGCTGGATGCGGTCGTGCGGCGGGAACAGGTCCGGGTCGTGACGCGGCGAGAAGAACGTCTCGTCGGCGCGCGCCTCCTGCTCGTCCCACCGAACGCCCGAGATCACGCCGTCGATGTCGTGCGCTTCGAGGGCGTTGTTGAGCGCGACCGTCTTCAGCAGGTGGTTCCCGACGTACGTGTCCAAGAGGAACGGGAACGTGTCCTCCTCGTACTCGAGGATGTCGCGGATGTGGTGCTGGTTCTGCTCGTTCAGCGCGGAGACCGGGACGTCGTCGCCGGGTTCGAGGCCGTGCTCGTCGACGTACGCGCCCACGTCCTCGTTGCGGGCGTACACGAGCTCGATGTCCCACTCGTCGCCCCAGCGCTCGACGAAGTCGGTGATGTCGTCGAAGTGCTGGAAGTGGTCGATGAACACCGCGGTCGGCTTCTCGTAGCCGAACTCTTCGGCGACCTGGTTGATGAAGTACAGCGTCAGCGTGGAGTCTTTCCCGCCAGTCCACATCACGGCCGGGTTGTCGTACTGCTCGAGGCCGCGCCGCGTGACATCGATCGCCTTCTCGATCTTGTGTTGTAGCGACGGGTAGTCCGCCGGATCCTCGTCTTCGCCGTCGGTGTAGTCGACGTCGACGCTCGCCGGGAAGTCGTCGGTCATACGCCGAATACGTCTCCCGGAGGGGAAATAGGCCTTCTGCCTCGGCGGTGACTTGCCAGCGCGTGCGGACTCCGGCCGGAATCGCCGCGAACGGAGACGGAGCGCGACTCACCGCGACCGGCGGATCGCGGCGGTACTCGCCAGAGCACAAGGGATATGTCGATTCGAAGTCACTCCCCGAGCATGGGACTGTTCGATCGGCTGCGCGGCGGCGACGACGAGCGCGTGGTCTTCCTCGGCATCGACGGCGTACCGTACGACCTCGTGCAGGATCACCCCGACGTCTTCGAGAACCTGACCGACATCGCCGCGTCGGGCTCGGCGGGTCGCTTGGAGAGCATCGTGCCGCCCGAGTCGAGCGCGTGCTGGCCGAGCCTCACGACGGGGGAGAACCCCGGCGAGACCGGCGTGTACGGCTTCCAAGACCGCGAGGTCGACTCCTACGAGACGTACGTCCCGATGGGGAAACACGTGTCGGCGACGCGGCTGTGGGACCGCGTCACCGACGGCGGCCGCGACGCGACCGTGCTCAACGTCCCCGTCACGTTCCCGCCGTCGAGCCGGATCCAGCGACAGGTCTCCGGGTTCCTCTCGCCGGGGCTCGACGCGGCCGCGAGCGACGAGTCGGTCCGGCAGGTGCTGGAGGACCATAACTACAAGATCGACGTGAACGCGAAGCTCGGCCACGACGACGACAAGACCGAGTTCATCGAGAACGCGCACGCGACGCTCGACGCCCGCCACGAGGTGTTCACCCACTACCTCGATCAGGACGACTGGGACCTCTTCTTCGGCGTCTTCATGAGCACCGACCGGGTCAACCACTTCCTGTTCGGCGACTACGAGAACGACGGGGAGCACAAGGACGACTTCCTCGACTTCTACCGGACCCTCGACGAGTACATCGGCGAGATCCGCGACGGGCTCGACGACGACACGACCCTGATCGTCGCCTCCGACCACGGGTTCACCGAGCTGGAGTGGGAGGTGAACTGCAACCAGTTCCTCGCCGACGAGGGGTGGCTCTCCTACGAGGACGACGACCACGACTCCCTGACCGACATCGACGACGACACCCGCGCGTACTCGCTCATCCCCGGCCGCTTCTACCTCAACCTCGAGGGCCGCGAGCCGGAGGGCGTCGTCCCCGAGTCGGAGTACGAGGCGGTCCGCGAGGAGCTCGTCGACGACCTCGAGTCGCTCACCGGCCCCGACGGCCGGCGGGTGTGCAAGCGGATCGTGAAAGGCGAGACCGTCTTCGACGGCGACCACGACGAGATCGCGCCCGACCTCGTCGTCATCCCCGCGGACGGCTTCGACCTGAAGTCCGGTTTCAGCGGCAAGAAGGCGGTCTTCACCGAGGGGCCCCGCAACGGGATGCACAAGTTCGAGAACTCGCTGCTGTACTCGACCGACGCCGACCTCGACGTCGACGGGTCGAACCTCTTCGACGTGACCCCGACGATCCTCGATCTGATGGACGTCGAACACGACGACGACTTCGACGGCGACAGCCTCCTGAACGCCTAGGGGGTCGGGCCGAGCCGGTGCGCCGGCGATTCCGTGAGGGACGCTCCCGCAGGGCGAGTCGCCGACTCCCGATTACGCACTGCATATTAAATGTCATTAGGAAATATAATCTCCGTCACAGTCGGTCGGAAAGCGCACGCCGCCCGGCGTGGCCCCACCCGTTCAATGACACATCACATCTGTACGTCCGAATCGGACGACGAGTTGGCGTATCTCCAGCGCCTCTGGCGGACGCTGCTGGCACCCAACGTCGATCCGAGAGCCAGGCTCGAACGCCTGCTCGAAACGGAAACCAAAGAGTTCGGCCTGCGCTACGGGTTCCTGTCGCGTATCGATCTCGACGCCGAGACGGAACGCTTCGAGACCGTGCACGGCTCCCACGAGATCCTCGAATCGGACACCGCCGTTCCGCTCTCGAAGAGCTACTGTCGGAAGACCATCGCGGACCCGGAAGGAACGACGGCCGTCAACGACGCGCGCGCCGAAGGGTGGGGAGGCGATCCGGCGTACGAGACGTTCGGGCTGGGAAGCTATCTCGGGACGACGGTCTCGGTCGGAGAGGAACTCTACGGGACGCTCTGTTTCGCGGACACCGCTCCCCGCGACGAACCGATCAACGACAAGGAGAAGGCGCTCGTCGAGCTGTACAGTCAGTGGGTGGAGTACACGCTGGCCCGCCGAGACGAGCCGTCGTTCCGGGAGACGCGTATCGACGCGATCGAGGGGAACGCCGTCTCTCCGGAGGCCATCGACACCATGATGGACACGCTCAAGAGCCGCACGAGGCGCCGTATCCTCGTGACGCTGATCGACGCCGGCGAGACGAGTCTCTCCGCCCTCGAACGGCGGTTTCCCCACGAGAGGGACCGAATAGCGCTGTACCACACGCACGTTCCCAAACTGGCCGACGCCGGATACGTCGAGTGGGACGCCGAGACGGAGGTCGTCTCCAAGGGCCCGAAGTTCTCCGAGGCGGAGCCGCTCGTTCGACTGTTGAAAGAGTACCGGGCGGAGTCTCCCGAGTAGACGGTCATCGCAACCCCTCGATCGGCTTCTACAGACCGGGAATCAGTCGACAAAGACCTTCCAGCGCTCGTCCGTTTCGGGCGGAGATCGGCTGAATGAGGCCCGTCTCTACGGGGGCACGCCGCCGGGGCTACCCCACCAGCGACCATCGCTCGCCCGGCGTCGCGTGGAGCCCGTACAGCTCCCCGTCGTCGACGACGATCAGCCGGCCGCCGACCGCGAACAGCTCGTCGACGCCGACGCCCTCGGGGAGCGGGGCCCGCCAGCGGTCCTCCCCGTCCGCGCCGACGGCGACGGTCCGGGATTGGCTCTCCGTCCCGAAACCGGACCCGTTCTCGGCGACGTACATCCCCTCCTGGTCGACCGCTACCGGGCCGCCGGGAAGGTCGGAACGCTCCCACGAGAGTTCGCCGGCGGCCGCGTCGACCGCCCGCACCGTCCCGCCGGTCGAGTAGTAGAACCGACTTCCGTCGGCGGAGACGACCTGCGGTCGGCCCGGCAGCGATCCCTCGTGGAGTTCGAATCGGCGGGCGAGGTCGCGGTCGTAGCCGACGAGTCGGTCGCCCGCCTCGCCCATCACGATCGTATCGCCGGCGACGGCGAGCCAGTCCGCATCGGCCGAGAGCGAGCGCGTGACCCGTCGTTCTCCGGTCGATCCGAAGCGAGCGAAAACGGTGCCGCCGTCGTTCGATCCGCCTTCCGATCTCCCCTCCGAGCCGGTCGCCGCGACGCCGGCCCACACGTCGTCGCCGTCGACCGCAATGCGGTCGGCCGAGCCGTCCCCGTCCGGCCAAGCCCCGGTGACCCGAAAGGCCGGATCGCCCGTCTCGGCGTCGAGCGCGACCAAGTCCGTCTCGGCGACCGCGACGACGAGTCGGGCGCTCGCGCGGACGCCGTCGATTCCGGGCGAGCTCGTCGACTCGTTCGCCCCTTCCGGTTCGTTCGACTCGCCACCCTCGCTTTCGACGACGTCGGCCCGCCAGCGAACGTCGTCAGCTTCGGCCTCCTCGCTTTCGGTCCCGCCGGTCGGTTCCCGCGCGCCGGGGTCGAACCCCGCCGCCTCGCGGTCGATCGCGGTGACTCGACCGCCCTCGACCGGGACGACCACCGACGTCTCGGTCACGGCCGGCGGGGCGACCGCCTGCCGCTCCGTCTCGGCGTCGAGCCGCGTCGTCCCCGACCCGTCGACCGCGGTCACGCTCGCGTTCTCGACGTTCCGCCACGTCTCCGCGTCGAAGTCGTACGTGCGCCCGGACTGGTTCCGGACCGCGAACAGCCGGTCCGGCGCGACCGCGAACCGCGTCGCTCCGGGTCCGAGGAGTCCGCCGGTGTCGAGCGACGACTCCCACGCGAGGTCGCCCCCGCCGGGGCGGTAGCCGCAGCCGGCGAGCGCGCCGGCGACTCCGGACCCGGCCGCCGCGAGGAACCGCCGGCGGGTGGCGCCCCTCGCCGGATTCCGATCGGTCACGCCGACCCACCCGCCTTCTCGCCCGCCATCTCGCGGAGCCGGTCGATCCGCTCGCCGGTCGGCGGATGCGTCTCCGGGAACACGTCGGTACTGACTAACTCCTTGTCGCCGAACGCGCGGCTCTCGAGGGGCGCGACGTACAGCGCCTCCGCGCCGCCGTCGAACTCGCGGAGGTCGCGCTCCGGCACGTCCGGCATCGACTCGTCGAGGGCGTCGAGCGCGCTCGCGAGCGCCGCCGGCGACCCGGTGATCTCGGCGGCCGCGCGGTCGGCGGCGTGCTCGCGATACCGCGAGAGCACGCGGTGGATCAGCACGCTCCCGAACCAGAACATCGCGGAGACGGTGAGCGTGACGAGCGCGCTCACGGTGATCACGACGATCCCGACCGCGAGCGCCCGCCCGTCGCGGTCGCCGCCCGACCCGCCGCCCGCACCGAGGAACCTGAACAGGCCGTACAGCACGTAGAACGCGAGCACGGCGAGGTAGTAGGTGACCGTCGGCAACACCCACGCGACCGTCATCAGGCTCGCGTCGCGGTTTTTGAGGTGCGCGAGCTCGTGGGCCAGCACGGCGTCGCGCTCGTCGTCGTCGAGCGTCTCCAGCAGCGCGGTCGTGACGACGACGGTGCCGTTCTCGCGTCCTCCCACCGCGAAGGCGTTCGGGAGCTCCGTGCGCGCGACGGCCACGTCCGGCTTCGGCACGTCGGTCTGAGCCGCGAGGCGGGTGACCGCGGCGTGGAGCTCGGGGCGCTCGTCCGCGGAGACCCGGCGCCCGCCGACGGAGCGCACCACGGTCCGGGGGCCGTACCGGTACTGGAGCGCGAGGCCGCCGAGCACGACGACCGCGAGGAAGACGGGGTCGACGTAGAACTCCCCCGTGTAGGGTCGCTCGTTCGCCCACTCCAAGAGGGGGAGTCCGACCGCGTTGATCAGGAAGACGAACGTGTACGCGAACGCGAACGGGAGCGCGATCACCAGCCCGGTCGCGAGCGCGATCCGAACCTTGAGCCACTGCTGTTGGTCGAGCCGCGCGAGACGATCGAACGGGGGAACCGACCGGAGGGCGGCGGGGACGGAGGGCGACATCGTGAGTTCGAGATCGGATTTACTTCGTGATCGCTTAAAAAGTCGGTCTCGGGCGGCGAGATTCCGGCGGCGTCAGTTCGCGCTCGCCGCGTCCCGGGTCCCGCTAATCTCCCGGTAGAACGCGACCGAGTAGGTCGCGTAGAACGCGCCGGCCACCCCGGTCAGGAGGACGTAGCCGATCGCGATCGCGGCGACGATCGCCAGGGTCGGTTCGATCGAGACGGCCTCCGCGAACGGGGAGCCGGCGGGCCGTTGCGGGCCGAAGACGAGCGACCCGGCCGCGGCCACTACGCCGACGATCACGCTGCCGACCGCGAGCAGCACGGTGTAGCCGAACGCGCTGAGGAGGTTCGACCGGACCAGTCCCGCGCTGCGGCGGAACCCGTCGACGAGTTCGGTGTCGTCTAAGACGACGGCGTGGGCGTAAAACTGGACGAAAAAGGTGACGAGGAGGTACGCCAAGACCAGTCCGACCGCGACGATGCCCACGACCGCAAGCAGCGTGGGGTCGAAGCCGAGAGCCGACGCGTCGACGCCCGCGCCGGTGCCGCCGTCCATCCCGGCCCCCGTTCCGCCGTCCATCCCGGCGACCGACCCGCCGATGACCACGATGACCACGCCCATGAACGCGACGAACCCGAACACCACGTTTATCGCCAGCAGGACGAAGTAGCCCAGGAGCAGCGGGACGTAGTTCGCCTTCCCGACCGCGATCAGCGTACCGAGACGCGTCTTGCCCGCGACCGCCTCGTCGGCCATCCCGAGCACGCCGCCCTGGAAGAACGGCAGGAAGAGGACCATCGCGCCGAACGTGACGAGCGAGATCGCCGCCGCGAGCACCGGACTGGTCGACTCCACGAGCAGGTTCGGGAGCTGAAAGAGCCCGTACAGGGCCGTGACGAGGACCAGAACGGGGTTGCGAACGACGCCACTGGCTGCCGGACGGAGGGCTTGGAGGGCCGCCATACTCGGTTATTTCACTCAGGCTATATAAATTGGGAGGAGACGGACGAACAACCCCGGCTACCAGGTGAGCCCCTCGTAGGTGAGCCCCTCGCGCCGCTCGATCACCCGGCGCCCGTCTATCACGACCGGCCCCTCCGTCGCCGCACCGGCCATCGCGTCGAACGCGTCGTCGAGCGCCGCGAACTCGTCCCAGTCGGTGACGACGAGGGCCGCGGTCGCCCCGTCGAGCGCGGCCGCGGCGGAGTCAGCGTACTCGACTTCGGGGAACCGCTCCCGGATGTTCTCGGTCGCGACGGGGTCGTACCCCACCACGTCGGCGCCCCGCGCCTGCAGCCCCTCGATGACCGGAATCGCGCGGGAGTTCCGGACGTCGTCGGTACCCGGTTTAAAGGCGAGCCCGAGCACCGCGACCCGCTCGCCCGAGACGTCGGCGTGGGCGTCGAGCAGCTCCAGCATGCGCTCCGGCTGGCCGTCGTTCACCGCGACCGCGGCGTCGAGGAGCGCGGGCTCGTAGCCGGCCTCGCGGGCCGCGGCGCGGATGGCGTCGACGTCTTTCGGGAAGCAGGATCCCCCCCATCCCACCCCCGAGCGCAGGAACTGCGCCCCGATCCGATCGTCGAGTCCGACCGCGTCCATCACCTCGTAGGCGTCGATCCCGAACCGCTTGCAGACGTTTCCGAGGTCGTTCGCCAGCGAGATCTTCGACGCGAGGAACGCGTTGTTGGCGTACTTGATCATCACGGCCGTCTCGGGGTCGGTCCGGATGACCGGCGCGTCCGCGTCGGTCGCGGCGAGCAGCGGCTCGTACAGGGCCTCCAGCCGCTCCGTCGCCCACTCGGAGTCGGTGCCGAACACGACCTTGTCCGGGTGCCGGAAGTCGTCGACGGCGGTCCCCTCCCGAAGGAACTCCGGGTTGGTCGCGAGCTCGACGCCGTCGGCCGCGTCGCCCGCGCCCTCGAAGAAGGCCTCGCGGACCCGCTCGACCCCCGGCGGCGTGATCGTGCTCTTGACGACGACGAGGTGGCGGTCGTCGGGGCTCGTACCCGAGCCGTCTCCCGCACTCGAGCCGTTTCCCGCTCCCGCCAGCGCCTCGCCGGTCATCTCCGCCGCCGCGGTGAGCCCCCCGAGGTCGATGCTCCCGTCCTCGTTCGACGGGGTGCCGATCGCGAGGAACGTCACGTCGGCGTCGGGGACGCCGTCGTATTCGGTCGTGGCGCGGAGGCGGTCGCCCGCGTGCTCCGCCAGCAGGTCGTCGAGGCCGGGCTCGTGGATGGCCGCGCGCCCGTCGTTTATCGCCGCGACCACGTCCGGATCGATATCGACGGCGGTCACGTCGTGACCCGCGTCCGCGAGGCAGGCCGCGAGGGTCGTTCCGACGTAGCCGCTTCCGACGACGGTGACTCGCATACCGAAGCAAGCGACCCCCGACACAAAGAGCGTTGCCGTCCCCCGGACCCGAGACCGCCTCCGGACGATACTTACCCCCGGCCCGTCGAGGCGATCGCATGGTCGGAGAGCCCGGATCGGAGGCGACGAAGGAGCGCCGACCGGAGTCGAGCGACCGCGCCGGTCGCTCCCGACGCTCCGGTGGCTCCGGTCGCGTCGCCCGCGTCACCCGCCGGGGCGAGTGGCTCCTCGTCGTCGCTCTCCTCGCTGTCCCGATGGCCGTGCTCCCCGGCGACGACCTCACGGTCGTGAGCCTCTGGGGGTTCCTGAGTACGTCCGGCTCGGGTGCCGCCGCCGGCGGCTACCCGGTGTGGGCGTACTTCCTCGAGCAGCCGCGCCCGTTCGGGGCGCTCCCGGCGTCGATCCGGGCGTGGCCGCTCGCGATCGGCTTTCACCTCCTCGCCGCGGCCAGCGCGACGGCGGGGGTCGCGTTCGGCCGGGAGGACCGGCGCGTCACCGGCGGGCTCCTCGCGCTCGCCGCGGCCGCGAGCCTGTGGGTCTCCGTCGGCGTGGCGACGCGGTTCGGCGTCGGGAGCACGTCGGGCTGGCTCGCCGTGATCCCGGTCGGCGCGCTCGCGACGCTGGCGGTTGCCGTCGGCGTCTACGGGAGCGACCTCCGCGAGATCGTCGAAGCGTGAGCCGGGGCGTCGCCGGACGGCGTTTTTAAGAGCGCGGGCGCGGAACCCGTTTTCATGACCGGTCTCGTCGACGTGGTGACGGTGAGCAGCGTCGCGGGCGTCGCCACGGGGCTCGGTGCGCTCCCGGTGTTCTTCCGCGCCCGCGTCACGCACCGCGTCTACGACGCCGCGCTGGGGCTCGCGGCCGGGCTGATGGTCGCGGCCAGCGTCTTCGGGCTGATCATTCCCGGGATGGAGGAAGGTACGCTCACGGCGGTGATGGCGGGGCTGCTCCTGGGCGGTCTCGGCCTGCTGGCCGGGAACTACGCCATCCCCCATCTCCACGCGCAGTACCGCGAGTGGCTCCCCGAGGGCGGCGCGACCGGCGACGACGCCGCGGCGATGTCGATACCCGACGCGGGCGAGCGGCCGGACCGTCAGCTTTCGGAGTTCGCCGATCCCGTAGCGGCCGCCGGCTCCGAGGAGCCCGGCGACTCCGGGGAGTCCACTGCCCGCACCGAGTCCGCCGACGCCGCCGCAGAACGGGAGGTCACCCTCCGAAAGGCGCTGCTGATCGGCGGGGCGATCACCCTCCACAACGCCCCGGAGGGGCTGGCGATCGGCGTCGCGTTCGCCTCCGGGTTAGAGGAGGTCGCGCTGGTACTCGCGGTCGTGATCGGCCTCCAGAACGTGCCGGACGGGTTCGCCTTCGCGGTGCCGATGGCCGACACCGGGATGTCGAACCCGCGAGTGCTCTGGTACACCACCCTCTCCGGGCTCGTTCCGCAGGTCGTCGCCTCAGTGTTCGGCTTCCTGCTCGTCTCGCTGGCCGCCGGGCTGTTCCCCGTCGCCTCCGGGTTCGCCGCGGGCGCGATGCTCGCGGTCGTCTTCCGCGAGCTGATCCCCTCCTCGCACGGCCACGGCCACGCCGACGCCGCCACCGGGGCGTTCCTCGTCGGCTTCGTGCTGCTCGTCGTCGTCGACGCAGTCATCGTCGTGTGATCGGCGCGTGGCCGAGACGCCTTTTCAATGCGACGCGCCCCGTCTCCGGACGTGTGTCCGCGACCGTCTCCGCGCCCGACGCCGACCAGACGTGCGCCTACTGCGGCTCGCGGATCTTCGAGCACGACCTCACCGCGGGGGACGCCTGCGAGCGGTCGCCAGAAGAGGAAGACTGGATATCGATCGCCACCGGCTAACAGTCACGGAACGCCGAGATATCCCGCCGTCGCTCTCGCAATCGTCTCCGTGGTCTCGTCGGTTAGTTTCCCCTCTTCCCCGTGGATATCCGCGTGTCGTATCGTCACGACGGTCCATGGATTGACGTACGTCTCTCGCGGAAGTCCGCCGGCGACGAAGTCGGCCTCAGTGAGGGGAATCGCGGCCGACCGTCGGGCCGTCGTCGCGGCGACGTAGACGGCTTCCTCGTCCGAGAACGGGTGGGTGTCGTCGTTGATCCGAACGTACGGCCGAAAGTCGTTGTCCGCGAACAGATCCGGGCCCTTAACCACCGTCCCGCGGTCGCCGGTCACGCTTCGTCCCCGCCGTAGTAGTCGTCCGTCGTCGACGCCGAGCTCGCCGCCTGCTGTGCGGCGAACGACGCGAGCCGGTCGTCCTCGGCGATCGCCCAGTACCGGCCGCGGTGGCGCACGAGTCCGCGGTCCTCCAGTCTGGAGAGCACGGCGCCGACGCTCCCGCGTTTGATGCCCGTTCGCTCGTGGACCTCGGTCTGCGTGAACGCTTGGTCGTCGTGTTCGGCGAGGAACGAGAGGACGCGGTACGGCTGAGTCCCGACCGCCACGTCGAGAGCCGCCTCCGGTTCGTCGTCGAACGCGTCGATCCCGATCGGCATGCGAAATAATTCGTAATACTCTGTAATAAGCGTGATGGCGAGAGCCCGGTTGGGTCTCTACGAACGCGAGAAAAGCGAAAGGCGTCGTCGAAGGGTTCGGCCGCCCGCTACTCGTTGTCCGGGCTGCTCGGGTGGTAGTCGGTGTCGTACTGACCCGGGTTGCCGTCGACGCGGTCGGGGTTGATCCGGCCGGCGAGCAGCATGAAGTCGAGGACGGTGCAGTAGAGCATCGCCTCGACGACGGGGACGGCCCGCGGCGGGAGGACGGGGTCGTGCCGGCCGACGACCTGCACGTCCTTCTCCTCGCCCGTCTCCCAGTCGGCGGAGCGCTGCCTTTTAGGGATCGAGGTAGGCGCGTGCCACGTCGCCTCGCCGTAGATGGGCTCGCCGGTCGTGATCCCGCCCTGTAACCCGCCGTGGTCGTTGCCGACGGGGACCGGGTCGCCCTCCTCGCTCTCGACGTGGTCGAACGACTCCCCGTCGTCGAACGTCCAGTCCTCGTTGCGCTCGCTGCCCGACACGTTCACGGCGTCCTTTCCGAGCCCGAACTCGACGCCGGTGGTCGCCGGGATGGAGAACATCGCCTGTCCGAGCCGGGAGGGGAAGCCGTCGAAGCGCGGGGCGCCGAGCCCGCGCGGGACCCCTCGGCACTCGAAGTAGATGGAGCCGCCGATGGAGTCGCCCGCCTCCTGGTACTCCTCGATCAGCTCCTGCATCTCGGCGGCGGCCTCGGGGTCGGCGCAGCGCACGTCGTTCTCCTCGCTGTTCGCGAGGATCTGCTCGAAGGACACGTCGTCGGCCTCGACGTCGCCGATCCGGTTCACGTGCGCTTTGATCTCCACGTCGTACTCGGAGGCGTCGAGCACCTGCTCGGCGACCGCGCCGGCCGCGACCCAGTTCACCGTCTCGCGCGCGGAGGAGCGCCCGCCGCCGCCCCAGTTGCGCGTGCCGAACTTCGCGGAGTAGGTGTAGTCGCCGTGGGAGGGACGCGGCGCCGTGACGTACGGCTCGTACTTGCCCGAGCGCGCGTCCTTGTTCTGGATCACCATGCCGATCGGCGTGCCGGTGGTGTAGCCGTCCTGCACGCCGGAGTTGACGACGACCTCGTCGGGCTCCCCCCGAGAGGTGGTGATCATCGACTGACCCGGCTTGCGCCGGTCGAGCTGCGCCTGAATGGCCTCCTCGTCGAGCTCGACCCCCGCGGGGACGCCCGAGACCGTCACGCCCATCGCGTCGCCGTGGCTCTCGCCGTACGTCGTCACCTGGAAGAGCCGACCGAACCGGTTCCCGTTCATACCCGACCGTACGGCCGAGGGCATATAGGGGTTGCAATCCGCGCAACCGATCGACGCCCCGCCGCGACCGGAAATGGTTTATCGGCGGCCCGCGTTGTCGTGAGCGTGCGCGATCGACTCACCTCTGACCTCGGTGTGTACGCCCTCTCCGGGCTGTTCTCGCTGATCGTCTTCGTCGTCGCGCTGACGATCCTCTCGCGGACGCTGCCGGGCGGCCTCGGCTCGCGCCAGCTCGTCGGACTCGTGTTCGGCTACCTGCTGTTCATCGGCGCCTACACCACCGCGTGGTTCATCTACAGCGAGATCGACAGCCGCGAGGAGATCTGACGGCTCGGCTCTCTGCCGCCGATCGAACTCCGCCTGCCGAACGACTTTCACGGCGGCGAACGAGGAGCCGGTATGACGTGGGACACGATCACGCTCGACGTCGACGAAGAAACCGATATCGCGACGATCACCGTCGACCGGCCCGAACAGCTCAACGCGCTCACCGTCGACACGCTCGAAGCGATCGAGGCGGCGCTCGCGGAGGCCGAGGCGGCCGGCGCCCGCGCGCTCGTCCTCGCCGGCGCGGGCGACGAGGCGTTCGTCGCCGGCGCGGACATCTCCTACATGGTGGAGCTGTCGACGCCGGAGGCGCAGGCGTACGCCGAGCTCGGCCACCGCGTCGCGGACGCGATCGAGTCGTTCCCGGCGCCGACGGTCGCCGCGCTCGACGGCTACGCGTTCGGCGGCGGCTCGGAGCTTGCACTCGCGTGCGACCTCCGCGTCGCCGCCGAGAGCGCCGTGATCGGGCAGACCGAGATCGACCTCGGGATCATTCCCGGCTGGGGCGGAACTCAGCGGCTCTCGCGGCTTGTCGGCGACGAGACCGCGAAGCGACTCGTCTTCCTCGGCGAGCGGATCGACGCCGCGGAGGCGGCCGAAGTCGGCCTCGTCGGCGAGGTCGTCGACGACGACGCCTTCGACGACCGGATCGACGAGTTGGCGGAGGAGCTGGCCGCGAAGCCCGCCTTCGCGACTCGCGCGGCGAAGGAGGCGCTCAACGCGGTCCACGACGGCACCCAGCGGGGCGGGCTCGCCCTGGAGCGCCGGGCGTGGTCCGGCCTGTTCGGCACCCACGACCAGCGCGAGGGGATGGCGGCGTTCTTGGAGAAGCGGGAGCCGGAGTTCGAGTGAGAGGCGGCGACGAATTGACCGTGTCGATCCCGTCGAAATACACGCTATTTGACGTATCTCTGATGCTGAATACGGGGAACGCACCTCCCACGATATCCGTCGATATCCCCGGCCAGTGCGGAGTCAGTGTTTATATTATCACGGCACGATGTGGCCGGTGTGTCATCCCGAGTAACTAAATTCGAGGAAACGTTCTGGAAGCGGCATTCGAATCCGAAGAGCGGATGGAGTCGAACGATCCTCCTCCCGGCCATCCTCTACGCGATTTATCATCGGAATTGGAAGGTAGCGATAGCGGCCGTCATATTCACCGTGAGTAATCCGCTACTGTTCGATCCCCCCGAGGACAACGACGCGTGGATGACTCGTGTCGTCCTCGCTGAGCGATGGTGGAAGGACGAAGGCCGCGGATTCGTCGGTCTGTCGTATCCGAACGTTCTCACGGTGGCGAACATCCCGATAACGATCTACGCGATCGTCGCGGCGTACCGCAAGAAACCTGTTCAGTCAGCGTGTGCGGGAGGCGTGTCTATGCTCCTGAAATTCTGGTACGTGGCCGAACTCGTGCGCGAGTACGAAGCCGAGAGCGGCTAGCGGCCGGGCGGGGATGCGGCGGACGCGGTTGATCGGGGACTTCGTTTTCGCACCGTGTCATCGGCCCGCACCGAAGGGATCAACCGCCACGCTTTATTAATCCGCCCGAGTACCGGCGACATGGACCAGTTGCGGCAGTCGCTCCTCGACGCGCCGATCATCGAGAAAGGCGAGTACCAGTACTTCGTCCACCCGATCAGCGACGGCGTTCCCATGCTCAAACCGGAGCTCCTCCGGGAGATCGTCATCCGGATCATCCGGAAGGCGGAGCTGGAGAACGTCGACAAGATCGTCACCCCCGCGGCGATGGGGATCCACATCTCCACCGCGCTCTCGCTGATGACCGACATCCCGCTGGTCGTCATCCGCAAGCGCCAGTACGGACTCGACGGCGAGGTCCCGCTGTTCCAGGAGACCGGCTACTCCGAGTCGGAGATGTACATCAACGACGTGGAGGAGGGCGACCGCGTGCTCGTGCTCGACGACGTGCTCTCGACGGGCGGCACGATGAAGGCGATCCTCGACGCGCTCACCGACGAGGTCGGCGCCGAGGTCGTCGACGTGGTCGCCGTGATCAAGAAGGCGGGCGAAAACGAGCTCGACCAGACCGACTACAACGTGAAGACGCTCATCAACGTCACCGTCGAGGACGGCGAGGTCGTGATCGTCGACGCGCAGGGCGACGACTGAGCGAGTTCGATCAACCGTTTATTACAGTCCGCATTCCCGTCCAACTCACACGACGAGCAGACGAACAGGCCACGCTCGACTCGGCTTGATTTCGTGTCGTCTCCACACTTCGAGCAGGTGGACGTGGTAGAAGTGAGTCTCACGTTCGGAGAGCTTCCGACGCGCCCACATCGACTGCTCTGATGGGCCACTCTCCCCTCGGTGTCGTACTCGGCTCTGGTGAAGTAGTTTGTCTTCTTTGAGCGAGTTGCCGGGATACAGGACGTATTCATCGGGGAACGCGACCGTGACGATGTTTGTGATGCCGAGGTCGATCCACCCGGGTTTGGGACTGAGAGATCGCTGGACAAGTGGCTTTCAACAGGGTTGTTCTAAGGCCGGTCTCATCGGTCCGACGCGTCGTCCCCGTCGACCTCCCGCACCGCGTCGAGCAGGTCGTCGTCGCCGAACCGGTCGCCGTCCTCGCCGACGCGCACGACGCGATCGGCGGCCGCGAGCACCGCGGCGTTCGCTTCGGGGTCGTCGCCCTCTCTCACTCCTGCTCCCCTCCCTCCTCGCCCGATCTCTCCGACCGCGACGGTCACGTCGGCCTCGCGAGCGAGCGCGACCGCCTCGGCCCGTCGCTCGGGGGGGACCGCCGCGAACGGGGGCGCCGTCACCGCTCTCGCGTCCGCGTCGGCGGCGACGCCCGCGGCCGCGTCGCCCTCGGGGACGACGCCGACGGAGACGGCGTGGCCCGCCGCGGCCAGCCGCGCGACGGCCCGCCCCGCCGGGCGGCCCCTGCCGACGACGTGAACGCGGCGCGGGTCGGTTCGGTCGTCCGGTCCGTCTCCGTCGCTCGCGTCGCCCCCGTCGCTCGCGTCGCCCCCGTCGCCCCCGTCGCTCGCGTCGCCTCCGTCGGCCGCGTCGAACGCGGTGACGGTCGGCGTCCCCGTCGCCGGGCTCTCGCCGACGAACGCCTCGGCGTCGAACGCGTCCCGGAGCGTCGCCGCCGTCAACACCTCCGCGGGCGGGCCGGCGGCCCGGACTCCGCCGTTCGCGACGACGACGAGCTCGTCGCAGTACCGCGCGGCGGCGTCGAGGTCGTGGATCGCCGCGAGCGCGGCCCGACCGTCGTCGACGAGGTCCCCGACGAGTTCGAGGGTCCGGACCGCGTGGTTCACGTCGAGGCTCGCCGTCGGCTCGTCGAGCAGCAGCGACGGCGTCTCCTGTGCCAGCGCCCGCGCCAGCAGGACCCGCTGGCGCTCCCCGCCCGAGACCTCCGTGATCGCCCGGTCGGCGAAGCGCGCGACGCCCGCCGCGTCCATGGCCTCGCGGACCGCGCGCTCGTCGTCGGGCCCGTGACCGTCGAACCGGCCGAGGTGCGGCGTCCGCCCCATCTCGACGACCTGCCGCACCCGGAAGTCGAACGCGAGGCCCGTCTCCTGCGGGACGCTGGCGACCCGTCGTCCGACCTCGCGCGCGGACAGCGACGCCGCGGGGTCGCCGTCGAGCCTGACCTCGCCGGCGTCGGGCGAGAGCGTCCCCTTGATCGCCCGGAGGACCGTCGTCTTGCCCGCGCCGTTCGGCCCGACGAGCCCAACGAGCGACCCGCGCTCGACCCGGAGGTCGACCCCCGAGACGACCGGCACGTCGCCGAAGGAGACCGAGAGGTCGCTGACCTCGATCGGCGGGGGCTCGGCGTCTCCCGCGGCGGGGGAGTCCGCGTCGGCGGCGGAGTCCACGCCGGCGGCGGAGTCCACGCCGGCGGCGGAGTCCACGCCGGCGGCGGAGTCCGCGTCGGCGACCGGTGATTCCGTAGTCACAGCTCGTGCACCTCCCGCGTCACGAGCAGGTAGACGAAGAAGGGCGCGCCCACGGCGGCGGTGACGATCCCCACCGGGAGCTCCGTGCTCCCGGCCCGGGCGACCGTGTCCGCGGCGACGAGGAACGACCCGCCCGCGAGCGCCGCGCTCGGGAGCAGGACGCGGTGGTCGGGGCCGACGACCAGCCGCAGCATGTGCGGGACGATCAGGCCGACGAAGCCGATGATCCCGGCGAAGGCGACGCCCGCGGCCGTGATGAGCGCCGAGGCGGCGAGCAGGATCCGCTTCGTGCGCTCGACCGCGATGCCGAGCCCGTGGGCCTCCTCCTCGCCGAGCAGCATGACGTTGAGGTCGCGCGCGTACGCCAGCAGGACGGCGAAAAGCGGCGGCACGATCACCGCCGTGACGGCGACGTCGCTCCACGCGGCCCCGGAGAGGTGGCCCATCAGCCACGCGACGATCCGGCGGAGCGACTCGCCGGCCTGCAGCTGGAGGTACGAGATGACCGCGCCGAGGAACGTCTGGATCGCGACGCCGGCGAGAAGCAGGGTCGCGACCGGGGTCCGCCCGTGCCGCGTCGCGACGGCGTACACGCCGAAGGCGGCGGCGAGCGCGCCGACGAACGCGAAGAGGCTGACGCCCGCGCCGTACGAGACCCCCACGTCGACCGCGCCCACGACCGGGAGCGACAGCGTCGTCGACAGCGCGACCGGGAAGACGATAAAGGCGACCGCGCCGACCGCCGCGCCAGAGGAGACGCCGATGATCGACGGGTCCGCCATCGGGTTGCGGAAGAACCCCTGCATCACCGTGCCGGCGGCCGCGAGCGCGAACCCCACGAGCGCGGCCATGAGGATCCGGGGCAGCCGGACGCCGACGACGATCTGCTGGTGAACGCGGTCGACGGGGAACTCGAACGGCGACCGGTACGCGAGATCGACGCTCGGGAGCGTGAGCGGTCCGACCCCGGACGAGGTCGTCTCGATCCCGGCGGGGACGACGAGCGCGTTCAACACCGCCTTCACGACCTCCGCGGGCGGGACGCGGACGGGACCGATCGCGGCGCTCGCGACCACCACGAGGGCCAGCGTCGCCGCTAACGCCGCCGACCACCCCGCGGCTCGGTCCCACGCACTCATTCGTTCTCCAACAAAACTTGTAGTAGGTAAATACTTATTGAACGAGCGCCGTCGTCGATGCGATGCGAGACAGGTACGTCATCGCGATGGCCCTGCTCGTGGCGACCGCCCTCGTGGGCGGCGTCGCGGGCCCGGCCGCGGGCGCACAGCCGACGATTGAGACGACGGAGACCCCGACCGCGCACGCGGCCGACGGGCCGAGCCTCCACCAGACGGACGGCGACGACACCGCCAGCTGCGAGTTTCCCGTCGAGCTGACGGACGCCACGGGGACGACGATCACGCTCGAGGAGCGCCCCGAGCGGATCACGACGATCAACCCGTCGGCCGCCCAGACGCTCTGGGAGATCGGCGCGCAAGACCGGGTCGTCGGCGTGACGCAGTACGCCGCCTACCTCGACGGCGCGGACGAGAAGACGGACGTCTCGGCCGAGGGGCTGGGCGTCAGCGTCGAGCGCGTGGTCGACACCGATCCGGACCTCGTGCTCGCGCCGAACGCCTCGGCCGGACAGGTCGCGGACCTCCGCGAGCAGAACCTCACGGTGTACCACTTCCCCGCCGCGACCTCGGTCGAGGACATCGCGGAGAAGACGGAGACGACCGGGCGACTCGTCGGGAGCTGCGAGGCCGCCGCCGAGACGAACGCGGAGATGAACCAGGCGGTGGCGGACGTGGAGAACCGGACCGCCGACTTCGACCGCCCCGCCGCGCTGTACCCGCTCGGCGACGGGTTCGTCGCGGGCGGCAACACGTTCATCGACGAGATCATGCGGATCGGCGGCACCGACAACGTCGCCGCCGCGGAGGGCGACGGCTACCCGCAGCTCTCGAACGAGGTCATCCTCCAGACCGACCCCGAACTGATCCTCGTCACCGACCCCGAGGCGCCGATTCTCGACGAGGAACCGTACGCCAGCACGACCGCTGGCGTCGAGGGGAACTACGTCGTGATGAACGTGAACTACCTCAATCAGCCCGCCCCGCGGAGCGTGATCGAGTCGACGGAGACGCTCGCGACCGCGGTCGAGGAGCTGCAGACGGAAGGCGAGGGGACCGCGGACGGTGAGAACGGGACGAGCGACGGCGAGGACGGAGCGACCGACGGCGAGGACGGAGCGACCGACGGCGAGGACGGGACGAGCGACGGTGAGGACGGAACGAGCGACGGAAACGACGGCTCGGAGAGCCAAGCGCCCGGGTTCGGCGTCGTGACCGCCCTGATCGCGGCGATCGCGGCGGCGCTGATCGCGCGGCGACAGTAGACAGTATTCCGACGAGTGCCGTCGCCTATTCGGTCTCCGGGCGCTCCGAATTAACGACTAACCGATCGGACGAGACCGACCGGCGCGCTCGAAGCGGATTTTCAACCGATCACCATCTGAAACGACCGGCCGCAATAGAGTGATTTCTGATCGATAGCGGGAGTACGTGAATCACTGTGACAGTGCGGTTGTTTATAAGTGATCGACGACTCTGGGGTGAACACTTCCAAAGCCCCAGCCGCTGAGGGCGGCGCACGCTCGCTGCGCTCCTCAGTCGTTCGCTCTACTCACTCCTTGCGGTGCTTGCGTCGCCTGCGCCGCCCTCAGCGACTGCCCCTTTGAGTCCCACCCCGCCCGCAACCGCACCGCAGCCTCACACCTCCCCAGCCTCGTCGCTGGCGGCTATCGCCGCCAGAGACTCCCTCGCACGCGCTCCTCGCGCCCTGCGGGCGCTCGGAGGCGCGCGCCACCGCACTTCATTTATAAACAATCGTCGCCGTCGCTCGGTCGCGTTAAGTTAGAGGATGAGGCGGACGATTTCTGAGTGTCTATGACAGAATTCGACCGCCTCAGCGAACGTATCGCCTGGATCGACTTGTCGTTTGTGGAGCGAGATCGAACGCCGCGCTGGGCGATTGAAGTAGGGA
>NZ_RJJW01000017.1 GCF_003781945.1 Halorubrum sp. CSM-61
GTGTGAGGGCAACTTCCTCGTCAAGGGAGTTGACGAGGAAGTTAAGAAGCTGGTCCTCGTGAATTTCACCGTCTGCTTGCTTGGTATTAGACACACCTTCAGCAAGCAGACGTCTCAACTAACCGGCTTTGTGATGTACTGAAACTCGTTTCCGATTGTTGTACTAGTATCTTCGATTGTGTCGAGAAGATCTCGTTCTTCTTTAGATGTGAATATATCAAAGATATAATCGTCTGACTCTTCCCAGTCAACAACATCAATACTAGTTGTTTCAGGTGCTTTCCGGATGTTGTTCGTAATTTCCGAATTTGCTGGATAAATCAGAGCTTCAAGATCTTCTCCGACTGACGCACCATCACGTTCTGCTACTAATATTGCGGTCTCCATCTTTACACCTGCAAAGACACCATCTGGTAGTCGAACTAGAGATTTCAGATCGTAATTTCGAAGGATGTGTGATCGAAGCTTCTTATAAGAACTTTGAGTCATGTACGAATTCGGAGTTATAAATCCAAATTGACCACTTGAGCGTAGAAGAGTAGTTGACTTCTCTATAAATGCAGAGTAGATATTAACACGATTGAAACTCGTTTCGTACAATTCATATAAGTAAATTGGATCTTCTAATCCTTTAACATCGACCCACGGCGGGTTTCCCACAACCGCGTTAAACCCTGCCTCGGGCATCTTCTCACCCTCAGCGTCGAAGAACACCTCGGGGAACTCCAGTTCCCAATGGAAGAAGTTCTGCTCGTCGGCCGTCGCCTGCGCCGCCGTGAACCAGTCCTCGCCGCGGATCGCCTCCCAGTCGTCTTCGTCCTCGATCGCGCCCGCCATCTGCTCGTAGGCGTCCTCGGGCACGTCACAGCCGAACTCCTCGGCGGTGTGGACGTTCGCCAACTCGAAGAGGCGTTTATAAAGCGGGTCGTCGCGGATCTCGTCGTACAGCTCCTCCATCGACTTCACGCTCTCTAACGAGTCGTTGTCGTACGCGAGCAGGTCCGCCATCAGCTCCATCACGTGTTCGAGCGTCTCCTGTCGGACTCTCGCGAGCGCCTGGGTAAGCGTCAACTGCCCGCCGTCGTCGCCGCCGTCCTCAGAGAGGACCTCCGTGATGTCGCTGCCGACGAGCGAGTTTCCGGCTTTCAGGTGATGATCGAGGAACGCGAGCGGCTGATCGGCCGCGAGCGTTTCGAGCCACATCGATAGCTTCGCCAGCTCGACCGCCATCTCGTTGATGTCGACGCCGTAGATCACCTCTTTGGAGATCTCGCGGCGGATCTCCTGCTCGTCGTACGACTGAATCTCCTGCTCGCGAACGACCGCCATCACCTGCTCTGTGAGGTAGCCCGTCGCCTTCGTGAGGAAGTGACCCGAGCCCATCGCGGGATCGAGCACCGTCAGCCCCTTCACGCGCTGGTAGAACTCCAAGAAGTACTCCCGGTCGCTCGGTTCGAGCCCGCGTTCGCGAAGGTCCGCGTCGATCTCGTCGATCAGCGGGTCGACCGTCTCCTCGACGATGTACGTGACCACGTAGTCCGGCGTGTAGTACGCCCCAGTGGCCTTGCGCTCGCCCTCGTCGTTGACGACGTACAGTCCGCCCTCGTCGACGACTTCCACCGCGTCCGCGACCGACACCTCATCGCCCGGCTTCCAGACCTGTCCACCGTCCTCCGAGACCGCCGCGACGCCCTCCGCGTCCGCGATCCGGAACTCGTGTTCGAGGAGGCCCTCGTAGATCGACCCGAGGTGCCGCGTGTCCAGGTCCGCGTAGTCTGCCGGCACGTGCTCGCCCTCTTCGTTCTCCGTGGTCGACAGCCAGTAGACCACCTCGGCGATGTACGGGTCCGTCACCTCGTACTCGGTGAGGAACGCGTGGTCCTCCCGACTGAACAGCCCGCCGTTGTACGGCGGGATGTCGAGCGACTCCTCGCCCTCGTCGATCAGCTCGAACAGCTCCGAGAGCCGCCCCCAGATGGACGACGAGAACCGGCTGTACTCCTCCGTGAACGCCTCGCCGGACTCCACGTCCATCCCCTCCACGTCGTCGAGGATCTCCCCGCGCTTCGCTTCGAGACTGAAGTACTCGTGGTACTCCTCGCTCGCGTCCGGGTCGTCGGGGTCGATCAGCCCGCGCGACTCCGCGTAGAGGACGAACATCAGCCGGTAGAGGAGCACCAACGACTGCTCTTTCAGCTCGTCGCGATCGACGTCGCCCCCCGCACCCACGTCGAGCTCGTTCGACTCGACGAAGCCCTTCCCGAGCACTCGCAGCGCTCGGAAGACGTTGTCTTGGAGGTCCTCGCCGAGCTCCTGTGCGGCCGTCTCCGACTCGGTCCACACGTCGTCGAGGAACGAGCTCCCCGCGTGCTCGACGAACGCCTCCGGCCGGAAGAAGACGTAGAAGTACTTGAACGCCTCCACGTCCCCGCTTTCGAGGATCTCCGGGAGGTCGACCTCGTAGTAGGTCTGCGTCTCGTAGTCCTTCGTGCCGTAGAGCCGCCACTTCTTCCCGTCGGTGAGCACGCCCCACTTCAGGTCTCCCGGCGTCCGTTCGAGGTAGTACTTGATCTGGTGGGAGGCGTCGCGGTAGGAGCGCTGCTCGGCGAAGCGCTGCTCGAAGTCGGCGTCCCACTGCTTGGCTTCGAGGATCGCCGACGCCCGCGAGAACAGCCCCTCGTGGTCGCCCTCACGTGCGCGCTTCGCCCCCTCCCGACGCGCCTCGTCGCTCTCGAAGAGCAGCCGGTCGACGTAGCCGCCGCCGTCCGGAAGCGTCACCTCGGAGCTCGTGCCGTGCCCGAGGACGTCGACGACCTCGGCGATCCACGTGTCGATCAGCTCGTCCTCGTTGTAGGAGGGGAGGAGCGCGCCCTCCTTGTTCCAGAGATCACGTATCTGCTCGAAGGCCGTCGCAGCCTCCTCGTCGCAGTCCCACGCGTCTAAGTCCGAGACGCGCTCGTCGAGATAGTACCCGGAGAAGAGGTTCGAGTTCCGATAGGGGCCACTGCCGAGTGTGGCTTGGCTCATGTGATATCCAATCCACACGTCACCGCGAGTATATAGGTGACGGAGCGATTACCAGCGCTGGATCGCGCCGCCACGACGAGCCACAGTCGCCGAATCCGCGCGGCCCTGAGCAAACGGTTACGGGACCCGGCTACGCGTCCTCGTCGGACGGCGGTCGCTTCGAGAGCCGATCGAACCGGTCCTGCGCGGCCTCCGCTCGGCGCTCCGTCCGATCGGGCTCGTACGCGGCGGACTCGATGCGCCCGCCGCAGAGCGTCACCGAGAGGACGGCGTCGGCGCGCCGCCCGTCCGCCGGGAGCCGCGAGGCCTCCAGCACCGCGTTCCCGACCTCCTCGCCGTCGCGCTCGAAGAACACGGTCGCGAGCCCGTCCTCGACGGCGTCGACCACCGCGGTGTACTCGCCGTCCGGGAGTTCGATGTCCGTCATTCGTAGCTCACTTCCAGCACGCGTTCTCCATCGGGGGTCGAGAGTATCACTGTGTCGCCGTCGTTGTTCCAGACCGGCGAGCCCGACCCCCAGTACAGCTCGGCGTCGGTGTCCGCGCCGCTTCCGGTCCGCAGCGTCACCGTCGCCCCCGCGCCGAGCGTGAACCCCTCCGGGAACTCGTAGCTCCGGGCCGCCTCGTCTTCGACGGTCCATCCGGACAGGTCGATCGGCTCGTCGCCCGCGTTCTCGAAGACCACGTACTCGTCGTTGAGGTTCTCGCGGTCGTCGCCCTCGGCGTCCGCGTTGATCGCTGCGACCTCCACCGCCGCGCTCGGCTCGGTCGACCCCGTCTCGTTCTCCTCGTCGGCGTCGTCGGCGTCGTCGGCGTCGTCGGTCTCGTCGGTCTCGTCGGTCTCGCCGCCGTCTTCAGCCCCGCCACCGAGCCGAGCGCGCTCGACGACACCGCCGCTCGTGCCCGGCGCGACCGGGTCGCCCTCGCGGAGCGCGAGCGGATCCGTGGGCGCGTCGCGTTGCGTCTGCACGGAGACGCCGCTCCCGTCGCTCACGAGTACGGTGTCGCCGTGCGTCGCGGTCCAGTACGTCGGGATCGACCGGTCCGACAGCCGCTGGAGGACCTCCTCGTGCGGGTGGCCGTACTGCGAGTCGTACGCGCTCGAGACGACGACCGCACGCGGCTGTACCGCGTCGAGGAACGGCTCGCTGGACGAGCTCGCCGAGCCGTGGTGGCCGGCCTTCAGCACGGTCGATTCGAGCTCCGCGCCGTACGCGTCGATCAGGTACGCCTCCTGGTCGTCCTCGGCGTCGCCGGTGAGCAGGAAGCTCGTCTCGCCGTGCGCGAGCCTGAGGACGATGCTGTTCTCGTTGCGCCCCTCGTTTTCGAGGTACGGCTCGGGGGGTCCGAGCACGTCGACGTCGACCTCGCCGAACTGGATCGCGTCGCCCTCGCGCGTCTCGTACAGCGTCACGTCGTGTTCCTCGACGGCGTCGAGGTACTCGTCGTACGTCTGCGTGCTCGCGGCGATGCCCGGATCGTAGATGGCACCGATCCCGTCCACCTCCGTCTCGAAGTAGTCGATGACCGCCGCGTTGCCGCCGATGTGGTCCGCGTCGTTATGAGAGGTGACGAGGTGGTCGATCCGGGTGACGTCGTGTCGCCGGAGGTACCGTAGCACGTGCTCGCCGTCGTCGTCGTAGTGGCCCGTGTCGACGAGCATCGTCTCCCCCTCCGGACCGACGACGAGCGTGCTGACCGACTGGCCGACGTTGATGTAGTGGACCGCGACGGTGCCGTTCGCGGTCTCGGCCGTCGAATCGGTGTTCGAGCCCGATTCCGCCGGTGTCGGATCGCCGGGTACCGCGCCCGCACAGCCCGCGAGGAGGACGATCACAGCTACCAGGAGGATCCGTAACGCCCCTCCCGTTCGTTTCATGTTCCGTTACTGTCCCGGACGGCCAAAGAGGTACGGGTCCGGTACCGCTCGGGGAGTTCGCGACTGCTCTCGGGTCCCGCGCGACGGAAGCGGTCGCACCCGAGACGGCGCTGGGCGCAGTCTCTCTCAGTACCGAAGACTCGGCGGAACGTATCAGTAACGCGACGGTCACAGTGACGGCAGCGATCGGTGCCGTCGGAACCGCCGTGGAGGGGTTCATAGCGTACCCCCGAACGCGGTTTTCGGGCGTTAGACGGCGCTAGGACTGGCGATAATGAAGACCAGTCAAAACATTTATGGGACCGCTGAGAGTCGAACTCAGGTCATACGGACCCCATCCGCATAGGATACCACTACCCCACGGTCCCTGTCTGCACTCGGAAAAATGAGAGTCCGGTAATTAAGGACTTCGTTTCACTCGCCCCCTGCTCGCGACCCTCAGACGAGGACGCGCTCCAGCGAGACGACGACCCCCGACTCGGCGTCGGGATCGCCGACCAGCCGCCCGAGACAGACCGCGGCGCCGTCGGGAGTGTGGCAGGCGACGAGCGGGGGGTCGGCGTCGTCGCCGTCGTCGCCGTCGTCACGATCGTCACTCTCTCCCTCTTCCGGCACCGGGTCCGCGTCGATGACGCCGGGCGCGTAGACTGGCGCGCCGGTGGCCACGTTGCGCGCGGCGGAGGGCGCGATCGTCACCGACGGGAGGTGGACCAGCGCGTCCTCGGCGGGGCGGACGACCTCGCGGAGGAGCGCGTCGTCGCCCACCTCGGCCCACGCGAGCCCGTCGACGAGGTCCTGTAAGGGGTGCAGGTCGGTGTCGTCGAACGGGTCGGTGGCGGTGCGCCGGAGGTGGCCCATGTGCGCGCCGACCCCCGTCGCGAGGCCGATGTCGTGACACAGCTTTCGAATGTACGTCCCGGACTCACACCGGATTCGAAGGAGGGCCTGCCGTTCGTCGACCTCCAGCACGTCGAGGTCGTGGATCGTGCGGGTCCGCAGTCGGCGGGTCACCGCGCTCTTGCGCGGCGGCTTCTGGTAGATCTCCGCCTCGAACTCGGCGACCACGTCGCGGAAGTCCGCGGGGGGCGACCCGTGGAGCTCCAGCACCGAGACGTACTCCTTGCCGCCCTCTAAGAAGACCTGCGCGGCGCGGGTCGCGTCGCCGGTCAGCGTGGGGAGACAGCCGGTGACCTTGGGATCGAGCGTTCCCGCGTGGGCGACGCCGTCGATCTGGGGGCCGTCCGGGTCCAGCGTCGCCAGCGACTCGTTGATCGCGTCGCGCACCCACGCGGAGAGCTGGTGGGAGGAGGGCCCGGCGGGCTTGTCGACGTTGACGACGCCGAACCGGAGCAGCTCCGGGACCGAGCGCTCGCCGGGTGGTGCACGGAGGGGATCTGCGTCAGGGTCGGTATCGTCTGTATGTCGGGTCATACGGGGATTGGGGGAATTGTGGGAAGTGTGGATCCGGCGGTCAGAAGTCGTATCTCACGCCCTCGATCGGCGCCTTCCCCTCGTCGTCCGCGGGGTCGTACGCGTCGATCGTCGCGACGAGGACGTCGATGAACGGCTCCGGGCCCCACCGGGCGGTGTTGTACGCGGCGTCGTAGATCGACAGGTCGTCGATGTCGATGTCGTAGTACTCGCCGTATCGTTTGCGCTCGGAGGCCTCGCGGCGCTCGGTTTCGGCCTTCGCGCGGTCGACGGGCTTCCCCTCGCGCTCGGCGATGCGCTCGGCGCGGATCGACACGGGGGCGTCGAACCAGAACCGGAAGTCGGCGCGGTCCGCGGAGAGCCACCCGGCGAGCCGCGACTCCAGCACGAGGTCGTCGCGGGTCGCGGCGATCTCGTGAAGTCGGCGGTCGAGGTCGCGGTCGATCTGGGGGTCCTCCTCTGCGAACTCGTTGAACTCGACCGGCGTCATGTCGCGTTCGGCCGCCATCTCGCGGAAGATGTCCCCGCCGGAGACGTGATCGAGGTCGAGCCGATCGGCGAGGGCCGCGGCGTTCGTGCTCTTCCCGCTTCCCGGCGGGCCGGAGACGGTGATCAACATATCGCTACTGCGCGGGTGTCGTTCAAAACGGTTGTCGTTCGGCCCGCGGCGGGCGGGGAAGTCGGGTCGGCGAGACGCCGCCGAATGCCGGAACGGTCCTACTGATCTCGCGTCGCCGCCGTCATCGACCAGACCGCGACCAGCCCGAGCAGGATCGCCGGGACGAGCGGCAAGGCGAGGTACGTGGCGAAAAACGAGAAGCCGAGCGCCCCCGCCGCGTACGGGTACGCGTAGATGATACCGGGGATGACGAGGACGCAGGTGAAAAGCACCGCCGTCAGCGCCCATCCCTTCCGGCCGAAGCCGTCGGCCTCGGGCTCGGATTCGGCGGTGTCTCCTCCGCCGGGAGTCCCCTCGTCGTCGCCGACCTCGCCCGGCACGTGGACGTAGCCGCCGTCCGTGCTCTCACCCGCGTCGCCGTCGGAGTTAGCGCTCACTGTCGCGTTCAGAGCTCACTGTCGGGTTTTACGACCACTTTGCCAAAGCCCTCACGGTTCTCGATCATCTCGTGGGCGCGCGCGGCCTCGCTCATCGGCAGCGTCTCGCGGACGCGCGGCTCGAACGTGCCGTCCCAGACGAGTTCGAGGACGTCGTCGACCTCGCCGGGGGTCGCCATCGTCGAGCCGATCACGGACAGCTGGTTCCAGAAGATCCGATTGAGCCCGGCGTCGGGGTTCGGGCCGGTGGTCGCGCCGCAGGTGACCAGTCGGCCGCCCTTCACCAGCGACTTCAGCGAGTTCGGATACGTCGCCTCGCCGACGTGGTCGACGACGACGTCGACGCCGCGGCGGTCGGTCAGCGCGGCGATCTCCTCGGCGAAGTCGTTCGCCTCGTAGTCGATGACGTGGTCGGCGCCGCACTCCTCGGCGTGCGAGAGCTTCTCCTCCGAGGAGGCGGTCGCGAACACCTCACAGCCCGCGTGGTCGGCGATCTGCACCGCGGCGTGGCCGACGCCGCCGGAGGCGCCCAACACGAGCACCTTCTCGCCGGCCTCGACGTCGGCGCGGGTCTGGAGCATCCGCCACGCGGTCTGGAAGACGAGCGAGGCGGAACCCGCGACCTCCCAGTCGACGCCCGAGGGGACGGGGACGAGGTTCTCCGCGGGCACGGCCGCCTGTTCGGCGTGGACGCCGCGGACGTGCTCGCCGATGATGTGGAAGGAGGGGCAGAGCGACTCCTCGCCGTGGCGGCAGAACTCGCACTCGCCACAGGAGACGCCGGCGCTCACGGCGACGCGGTCGCCCGGCTCGAAGCGCGTCACGCCCTCGCCGACCGCCTCGACGACGCCCGCCGCGTCGCTGCCGGGGATGTGGGGCATCTCCAGGTCGATCCCGGGCATCCCCCGTCGCGTCCAGATGTCCAGGTGGTTCAGCGCGCCGGCCTTGACGTCGACGAGGACCTCACCGCGGTCGGGCTCGGGGTCCGGGAACTCGCCGTACTCGATCACGTCGCGGTCGCCGTGGGAGTCGAACTGGACGGCCTTCATGGGACGATCCAGCCGCGGCACCCACTAAACAGTACGCCAAACGGAACTCCTCCCGGGCTCTCTCCTCCCGCTTCCGGCGAGGGCTCGTTCACCCACGTCAACCCCTCACACCCGTGCGAACCGGACGCATCCGCCCCGCGACTTTCGTGATGTTTAAGTACCGAAAGGGGGACCATACGAATGCACGAACTGCAGGGGCACCGGGTCCCGAGTCCACGAGGGCGATGATACAACGCGGGTTGCGGTAGCCAAGCCTGGCCCAAGGCGCAGGGTTGCTAACTCTGTGGCGTCACTGCCTCCGGGGTTCGAATCCCCGCCGCAACGCTCGAACGGACCGAGCACCGCCGGATTCGCGCCGGTAGGGCTCACCACAACCAACACATGAGCACGGAAGAATCACAGGACGACTCGCCGGAGGAGGAGGAAGAGGACCTCCAGTACTTCGTCCGGATCGGGGGCGCTGACCTCGACGGGACGAAGACGGTCGAGCGAAGCCTGTCCGAACTCGACGGCATCGGCACGCGCACGGCGCGGCTGGTCGCCGAGAAGGCCGACGTGGACCGAAACGCCACGTTCGGGCTCCTCGACGAGGATGACCTCGACGCGGTGGTCGACATCGCCGAGAACCTCGAAGACCACGTCCCGTCGTGGATGACGAACAGACAGAACGACTTCTACTCCGGGGAGACGACGCACCTCGTCGGCACCGACGTCAGCGAGAAGCGTCGCCACGACATCAACCGGATGAAGGTCATCGAATCGTACAAGGGCGTTCGCCACAAGCGCGGCCAGAAGGTACGCGGCCAGCGCACGAAGTCCACGGGTCGCTCGGAGGGGACCATCGGGGTCAACGTCGAGGAGATCCGCGAGGAGATGGCGGAAGACGAAGCGGGTGACGACGAATGAGCACCGGCAAGAACACGAAGGGCTACGAGACGCCGAACCACCCGTACCAGGGCGAGCGAATCGCCGAGGAGTCCGACCTCCTCTCGCGGTACGGTCTCAAGAACAAAGAGGAGTTTTGGCGCGCCCAGTCCGAGCTGCGCAGCATGCGACGCGAGGCGCGTCGGCTGCTCGGCGAGGCCCAGGGCGACGCCGACGCCGCCCAGGAGGCCGGCTCGGAGTTCGTCGCACGGCTCCGCCGCATCGGCATCCTCGGCGACAACGACGACATCTCGGCGGTCCTCTCGCTGGACGTGACCGACCTGCTCGAGCGCCGTCTCCAGACGGTCGCCTACCGGCAGGGGTTCGCGTCCTCGACCCAGCAGGCCCGCCAGTTCATCGTCCACGGCCACATCACCGTCGACGGCGCCCGCGTCACGCGCCCCTCGGTGAAGGTCGACGTCGACGACGAAGGCGCCATCGCCTTCGACGAGAACAGCCCGCTCGCGGACGATCTCCACCCCGAGCGCGCGGAGTCACAGGAGTAACCACCCATGAGTGAATCCGAAGACGGAGGAAAGTGGGGCATCGCCCACGTGTACGCGTCGTTCAACAACACGCTCATCACGGTCACCGACGAGACGGGCGCCGAGACGATCGCCAAGTCGTCCGGCGGCACCGTGGTGAAGCAGAACCGCGACGAGGCGTCGCCGTACGCCGCCATGCAGATGGCGGAGGTCGTCGCCGAGCGCGTCAAGGACGCCGGCCTGGAGGGCGTGCACGTTCGCGTGCGCGGCCCCGGCGGCAACCTCAACAAGTCCACCGGTCCCGGTGCGCAGGCGACGATCCGCGCGCTCTCGCGTGCGGGCGTCGAGATCGGCCGGATCGAGGACGTCACGCCCATCCCGCACGACGGGACGAAGGCGCCCAAGAACAAGCGAGTCTGACATGACGGAAGACGACTTCGACGTCCAGTACGTCGAACGGGACGAACGCAGCGCGCGGGTGCTGATCCGCGGGCTCACGCCGGCGTTCGCCAACGGCATCCGCCGCGCGATGATCGCCGACGTCCCGACGTTCTCGATCGACACCGTTCGGTTCGTCGAGAACTCCTCCGTCATGTTCGACGAGATGATCGGGCTTCGGCTGGGGCTCGTGCCCCTGACGACGCCGCTCGACGACTTCGAGGTCGGCGACGAGGTCACCCTCGCGCTCGACGTCGAAGGCCCGGCGACGGCGTACTCCGGCGACATCGAGAGCGCTGACCCGCTCGTCGAGGTCGCGGACGACAACATTCCGATCATCGAGCTGAAGGAGGGACAGCGGCTGGAGTTCGAGGCCGACGCGGTGCTCGACACCGGCAAGGAGCACGCCAAACACCAGGGCGGCGTCTCCGTCGGCTACCGCCACCTTCAGCGCGTCTCCGTCGAGGGCGACCTCGGCGAGTTCGACGACGACGAGCCGAACATCCTCCGCGGCGTCATCGAGACGCCGGACGGAGACGTCGAGCTCACCGACGAGTTCGACAACGACCTCTCGGAGCGGTTCCCCGGGAAGGAGGTCGCGATCGAGGACGTCCCCGGCGCCTTCGTGTTCCACATCGAGACGGACGGCTCGTTCGACGTCGAGGAACTGCTGCTCCGCGCGATCGACTCCATCGAGGAGCGCGCGGACGAACTACAGACGAAAGTCGCAGTCTAACGTAATGACGGACCTTCAGACCGCACGCTCGGCGCTCGCCCCTGCACGGAGCCGCGGCGCCGAGATCCGCTCCGACGCCGCGTCGGAGCGCGTTACCCCCGAGCCGAACTCGGGCCGTCCCGACACCGGGACCGAAAGTGGTTTGAAGGGAGCCGGATTACGCAGGAGTGCACGCAGGGATAGCCAAGTCAGGCCAACGGCGCAGCGTTCAGGGCGCTGTCCTGTAGAGGTCCGCAGGTTCAAATCCTGCTCCCTGCACTCCGTTTTCACTAACTCTCCAGTTCAGGAGGGACAGCTATGAGTAGCAAGACGAATCCGAAACTACAGAACCTCATCGCCGATCTGAAGTCGGTCTCGCGCGACTCCGGTGCCAACGTGTGGCAGGACGTCGCCGACCGACTGGAGAAGCCACGGCGCACGCACGCTGAGGTCAACCTGGGCCGTATCGAACGATACGCGCAGGAAGACGAGACGGTCGTCGTCCCCGGCAAGGTGCTGGGCAGCGGTGTGCTCGAAAAGAACGTCACCGTCGCCGCCGTCGACTTCTCGGGAACCGCCCGCACGAAGATCGACCAGGCCGGCGAAGCGGTGTCGCTCGAACAGTTCATCGAACAGAATCCCGAAGGGAGCAACGTCCGGGTGATCCGATGAGTCTCGCGAAGATCGACGCGGACGTCGTCGTCGACGCCCGCGACTGCATCCTCGGTCGCGTCTCGTCGAAGGTCGCGCAGCGCGTCCTCGACGGCGAGACCGTCGCCGTCGTCAACGCCGAGAACGCGGTCATCACCGGCAACGAGGAGGCGACGATGGAGACGTACCACACCCGCGCGGAGCTCGGCTCCGACAGCGGACCGTACTACCCCAAGCGCCCCGACCGGATCTTCAAGCGCGCCATCCGCGGCATGCTGCCGTACAAGACGGAGGACGGCCGCGAGGCGTTCTCGAACGTGCGCGTGTACGTCGGGAACCCCTACGAGCGCGACGAGGACGCCGAGACCGTCGTCCTCGACGGCACCTCGCTCGACCGCCTCTCGAACATCAAATTCACGACGCTCGGAGACATCTCCGAGTCTCTGGGAGCCAACGTCACATGGTAACTAACACCTCAGGCAAGAAGAAGACGGCCGTCGCCCGCGCCACCGTGCGCGACGGCGAGGGCCGCGTTCGAATCAACTCCCAGCCAGTCGAGCTGGTCGAACCGGAGCAGGCGCGGCTCAAGATGCTGGAGCCGTTCCGCATCGCGGGCGAGGAGCTCCGCGACGGCGTCGACATCGATATCGACGTACAGGGCGGCGGCTTCAGCGGTCAGGCCGACGCGACGCGGACCGCCATCGCGCGCGGTCTCGTCCAGCACCTCGGCGACGCCGAGCTGCGCGACGCGTACATGAACTTCGACCGCACGCTGCTGGTCAACGACGTGCGCCAGTCCGAACCCAAGAAGTGGGGCGGACCCGGCGCGCGTGCCCGTTACCAGAAGTCCTACCGCTGAGGTGATCCAGTCATGATGATCCCCGTCCGGTGTTTCACGTGCGGCAACGTCGTGGGTGAACACTGGGAGGAGTTCAAGGAGCGCGCCCGCGAGGGCGACGAAGATCCCGGCGAGGTCCTCGACGACCTCGGCGTCGACCGGCACTGCTGCCGCCGCATGCTGGTCAGCCACCGCGACCTCGTCGACGTCGTCTCGCCGTACCAGTAAATCATGTCAGAACAGCGATACAATCGATACGAGAAGGCACGAATCCTCGGCGCGAGAGCGCTGCAGGTGTCCTACGGGGCGCCCGTGCTGATCGACACGGACCAGACGGAGCCCATCCTCGTCGCGGCCGAGGAGTACGACGCGGGTGCGCTCCCGTTCACCGTCCGGAGGGAGTCCAACTGATGACCCGAATCACCGGCGTCTCGCTGCGTCGCGTGCTCGACTCGCGCGGAAACGCGACCGTCGAGGCCGACGTGCTCACCGAGTCCGGCGGCTTCGGCCGCGGGGCGGCCCCCAGCGGGGCCTCGACCGGCGAGTACGAGGCGATCGAGCTCCCGGCCAACGAGTCCATTGCGGCGGCCCGCGAACACGCGGTCCCCCGCCTCGAAGGCGTGTACGCGGGCGATCAGCGCGCGGTCGACAACGCGCTGCACGCCGCGGACGGCACGGACGACTTCTCCGCGATCGGCGCGAACAGCGCGGTCGCGATCTCGATGGCGGCCGCGAAGGCCGCCGCCGACGTGCTCGGTGCGCCGCTGTACCAGCACCTCGGCGGCGCGTTCCGCGGCGAGAACTTCCCGATCCCGCTCGGCAACGTCGTCGGCGGCGGGGAGCACGCCAAGGAGGCGACCCACATTCAGGAGTTCCTCGCGGCGCCCGTCGGGGCCCCCAGCGTCTCGGAGGCCGTCTTCGCGAACGCCGCGGTCCACGCGGCGGTCGCGGACGTGCTCGACGAGCGCGGCGTGCCCGCGGCGAAGGGCGACGAGGGCGCGTGGGCGCCCCCGATCTCGGACGCGGACGCGTTCGAGGTCGTCGAGGAGGCGGTCGACCGCGTCGAGGAGGAAGTGGGCTTCGAGATCCGCTTCGGCCTCGACGTGGCGGCCGCTGAGCTGTACGACGGCGACGAGGAGGCGTACGTCTACGGCGACGAGACCAGATCGACCGGCGAGCAGATCGACTACGTCGCCGGTCTCGTCGACGAGTACGACCTCGCGTACGTCGAGGACCCGCTCGACGAGAACGACTACGAGGCGTTCGCGGAGCTGACCGACCGGGTCGGCGACCGGACGCTGATCTGCGGCGACGACCTGTTCGTCACCAACGTCGAGCGGCTCCGCGAGGGGATCGACAAGGACGCGGCCAACAGCATCCTGATCAAACCGAACCAGATCGGGACGCTGTCGGACGCGTTCGACGCGGTCGAACTCGCCGCCCGCAACGGGTACGAGACGGTCATCTCCCACCGTTCGGGCGAGACCGAGGACACCACCATCGCACACCTCGCCGTGGCGACCGACGCCGGGTTCATCAAGACCGGCACGGTCGGCGGCGAGCGCACCGCCAAGCTGAACGAACTGGTCCGCATCGCGGACGACGCGGTATGACGGACCGACACCACGCATGAGCGAAGACAACGACGCGGTCGAACTCGACGACGACGCGGAGACCGAGGCGGTCGACGCGGCGGTCGAGGAGGAGGCCGACACGACCGAGGAACCGACCGCCGACGCGGCTGCCGAGGGGGCGTCCGCCGACGCCGAACCCGAAGCATCCGCCGACGCCGAGAGCGCGGCCGCCGATGCGGCCGCGGAAGAGACGACGGGCGACGACGCCGCGGACGAGGAGGAAGAGACCTCCCCGTTCGACGACGACGTCATGCCGGACGACGACGTCGACCTGCTGATCCCCGTCGAGGACTACCTCTCCGCCGGTGTCCACATCGGGACCCAGCAGAAGACGGCCGACATGGAGCGGTTCATCCACCGCGTCCGCGACGACGGCCTGTACGTGCTCGACGTGAGCACGACGGACCAGCGGATCCGCACCGCCGCGGACTTCCTCGAGAACTACGACCCCGAGCAGATCCTCGTCACGTCCTCGCGGCAGTACGGCCGGTTCCCGGCCGAGAAGTTCGCGGACGCCATCGGCGCCCGCGCCCGCACGGGACGCTTCATCCCGGGCACGCTGACGAACCCCGACTACGCCGGCTACATCGAGCCGGACGTCGTCGTGGTGACCGACCCGATCGGCGACGCGCAGGCCGTCAAGGAGGCCATCACCGTCGGTATCCCGGTCATCGCGATGTGCGACTCCAACAACCAGCTGTCGAACGTCGACCTGGTCATCCCGACGAACAACAAGGGCCGACGCGCGCTGTCGGTCGTCTACTGGCTCCTCGCCAACGAGACGCTCGACCGCCGCGGCTCCGACACCCTGTTCGCCCTCGAGGACTTCGAGGACGAACTGTAAGTCGGTCTCCGACGTCGAGTTCGACTTTTCCGACGCCGCCGAAACTCCGTAGTCGCCGCTACCTGCGGGTCAGAAACGGTGGGTGCGTTCGAGACGACAGTGCTCCGAATGCGTTTCCTCAGACCGGATCAATCCGGATAGCGGCCGTCACCCCGGCACACCTTTGGCGCTCGGACGGATAGGTGATGGTAGCGTCTCCGATTCGAGTTCGACATGATGCCCCCTATCGTCCGTCGGTGTCCCGAGTGCGGTACCAGAGGTTGGAGCCGCCGCTTCGCGGTCGTCGTCACCGATGGCCGCCGATTGGTCGAGTGTCCCGAATGCGACCATCGGTTCGAGCCGGTCGACAATCCGTACCTCAACTGATACGGCAGCCGAGCGGTCCCGCTACAGCAGATCGATCGTTAGCGGGTAGCTCCACACCTCGCCGTCGGCCGCCTTCACCGCGGCGATGACGACGAACACGAGATCGAGGAGCCCGAGCAGCGGAAGCAGCAGGATCCCGATCCCGACGAGGATCAGAATCCCCGCGACGACCGAGTAGATCGTGATCCAGATCTGCCAGTTGATCGCCGTGCGCGCGTTCGCCTTCACGAACTCGTCGTCGGTGACGAGGAGGACCACGAGCGGTCCGATCAGCCACGTGAACTACCCCACCCTACTCACCAGCTGACGCTGGTTCCTTGAGGGTGGGGCTTCCTGTTTCCACGACGTGCTTTGCAGATACGGATGTATCCACAGGGAGCGCAGTCTCCACAGGCGTTGATTCGGAGCGTTCCGCTCCTAACCGCTTCTTGATACCGCGAGAAAGAATGTTCCACGCCGCGTTAGCGTCTCTATCCGC
>NZ_RJJW01000016.1 GCF_003781945.1 Halorubrum sp. CSM-61
ACTGTCGCGTCGGCGGCAGTGCGCCGCCGACAGCGACGGTCCATCCTGAAGATCACACTCACCAGCGCTTCGAAGACGCTCCATGACCAGTTCCATCTGATTCATCGCCATCAGACGAGATTACGCAGCTGTCGATGTGATCGACTGGTCCTTGTCGTGCACAGACTGGACTTCCTCATTCCTTCCGAAAGATGCCTCGATAAGCCGCCGCTATCTCGCGGTTTCTCGCTTAACTAAAGACAGATGCTCCTACGACTAACGGGGAGCGTGAGCCATACTCTTTTGCCTCGGAGTAGACGAACGACGAGATGAGGGCTTGTACGATGAGGAATATCGGGGTTCCAATACCGAATGCGGGCATGGAAACCGGTTTCTTCCGACTCTATAAGTACTTTCGGCGACAATTGATTGCCACCACTTGTCGAAGGGGTGAACGGTAATCACGTACACCTACTGAGCGGCTGTTTCAGTCCAAATAAGCTGAGGAGAACCCGCCTCGATGTGGGGAGTACCTTCGGTAACTACAGGGTAATACTCTATCAGCGCTTCAGTAGCACAGAAATGAGCATAAGCACCGCAAAGACGATTGTGAAGCCCATCACTCCGACTCCGAAAACGTAGTACGGGTTCGTGAAATCGGGACTGTTGAGGAACAGAAAGAGGCAAAAAATCGAACCCATCAGGACAATCACCGCAGACTGGATACTCGGATTATACCAGTCTTCAAGCGATTTCCGAACAGCCCCATACATATCAGAACAGTAACTCTAATACAGTATAGCGTTTGCGGTCGGTAGAAATCCAATACGTTCACCCGTTCTACTTTCCAGCTGGTTCACCACAGCACATCTGAGACGAACGTGGTACTCCCCACTCGATGAAGTGGGGCCACACGTATGAACCGCAGGTACCCGTCACAATTATGATGTGACGGTCGACATCGCTTGAATCCGAATACTCGTTTTACGATTGTCGTTTTCCGGTGTCCACAGACGGCATACGGGGCCGAATACCCAATTCTTTTATAAATAGCGTTGCTAATAGAGAGATAAGAAGCACGCAAAGTGGGCGTTTGCGGCAAAGGTAGCCGCTTTCAGGGCCGAAGGCCTCCTCGGTAAAGCAAGTCCTTGGTAAGGACGAGACCCCGAGTTCAAATCTCGGCCTAGGCTCTCTCTGGCTGTTACGTCCGTTACTCATCGGTTTCTTCGTCGGTGAAAGGCTGTTTCGGGAGTTCAACAGCGGAACCGGTTCCAGGGGTAGATGGAGTTCTACGGCGTTTTCGTGACAGAGTTCTAATGTTAGACTTTTTAAAATAGTTTTATCTGAGAATATTCTCTCTTATTTAGTCAATCTGGAACGATTTTGATGCTTCGAGAATGGTTTATCCGAAAAGGTTCGGCGGGAGATAAGGTCGTATCGGAGGGTTCGCCTAAGATCAGTGCTGATAAGCACGTGTTCTTTGATGTGTTTAAGAATCAGCGAAGAAGATATATTATCCAGTTAGTAGCCGAAAACGAAGAGATCGATATTGCTGACCTTGCTGAACAACTCACAATAGAGGAGACAGGCAATGAACCAGAGGGCGACAAGGAGGAGTATAAAAAACGCTATGTCTCTCTTTACCAGACTCACCTTCCAATGCTGAATGGTTCTGGACTTATAGATTACAGCGAGGAAGCCGGTGTCGTCGAGATACGAGAAGACGGAAGGCTGGCTAGTGATCTTTTAGAAATCATCGACCGCGGTTTCTAAACGATCTAGATATTTCAGTATATCACCGAATAGCTTCCTGGATATCCTTCTCGATTACCCGAGATCATTCTTCATTAGCGACAGTGATCGCTTCTTCAGCGATGTCGCTGCGATGTTCCGAGTGTTTCACGCATCTCTTCTGAACCAGGATCTCCTGCTCTTTCATCCCCCTGACTTCGAGTGAGTTTGAAGATTGCACGGATCAGGGATCAACTCCGAACGGCTCACATGAAGCCCCATCCGGGCCCTTCTCTCATATTTCCGATCGAACAGCTCGGCCGCAAGTTCCGTTCCGACAGTCGGCCGCAAGCCCGATACCCGTGGCTACCGACGCTCCCGTATGACCGCGACCTTCGCCGATCTCTTCGATCGGGCGGCCGAGTACGACGCGAACGCCGAAGCGGTGAGCGCGGCGCTGGCCGAACGCCGGTCGGCGTCTGAGTGCGACACCGACGATACCGCCGAGAACGACGCCCATGACCTCCCCCCCGCCGATCCCGAGCCGACCCCCGCCCGCGTCGTCGCCGACGCCGACGTCCTCGCGGCCGACCTCCTCGTCGGGGGGGCGGCCCGTGAGGCACTGGATCTCCTGCGCTCGCACGCGTGGACGACCCTCGTCGCCAGCGACCCGCTCCTCGACGACGCCGAGGCCGTGATCGCCGCGCTCGCGGACGACGAACTGGCGAGCGACTGGCACGACGCGGTCGAGGCGTGGCGCGAGCCGGCCCCACAGCCTCCGGGCGACCACCCGGCGCTGGCGTCGGCGTACCGCGGCGGCGCGATGCAGGTCGTGAGCCTCGACCCGACCCTCACGGGGGCGCAGGCCGCGGCCGGGCTTCAGGATCGGATGGCCGTGAGCGTCCGTGAGCCGCGCGCGTTCGCGACCGTGTTCTCGCCGGCGGGGCTGTACCCGGAGGCCGTCGGCGGCAAGTATCCGGGTCCCGACCGCGACCCGCGCTCGATGGAGCCGGTCGAATCCGGAGCGGACCAGCACCGATAAACCGCCGCCGGCCCGACCGACGGTAATGACCGACTCGGACGCGGCCGCCCCCCTCGACGACGGCGACGCCCCCGAGCTCCCGGCCGACCTCGGCGCGGTCCGCGAGGCGCTCGTCGACTGGTACGAGGCGGACCACCGCGAGTTCCCGTGGCGGCGCACCGAGGACCCCTACGAGATCCTCGTCAGCGAGGTGATGAGCCAGCAGACCCAGCTCGACCGGGTCGTCCCCGCGTGGGAGGACTTCGTCGAGAGGTGGCCGACGACCGCGGCGCTGGCCGCCGCCGACCGCGGCGACGTGGTCGCGTTCTGGTCCGACCACTCGCTCGGCTACAACAACCGCGCGAAGTACCTCCACGAGGCCGCCGGACAGGTCGAAGACGACTACGGCGGGGCGTTCCCCGAGACCCCCGAGGAGCTGCGGGAGCTGATGGGCGTCGGCCCCTACACCGCCAACGCGGTGGCGTCGTTCGCGTTCAACAACGGCGACGCCGTCGTCGACACCAACGTGAAGCGGGTGCTGCACCGCGCATTTGCGGTTCCCGACGACGACGCGGCGTTCGAGCGCGTCGCTTCGCGCGTGATGCCGGAGGGAGAGTCCCGCGTCTGGAACAACGCGATCATGGAACTCGGCGGCGTCGCCTGCGGGACCACCCCGCGCTGCGATGAGGCCGGCTGCCCGTGGCGCGAGTGGTGTCACGCCTACCAGACCGGTGACTTCACCGCGCCCGACGTGCCCGAGCAGCCCAGCTTCGAGGGGAGCCGCCGGCAGTTCCGGGGACGCGTGGTTCGACTCCTCGGCGAACACGATGAGATGGACCTAGACACGCTCGGTCATCGGATTCGAGTGGACTACACACCCGACGGTAAGCACGGGCGAGAGTGGCTGCGAGGTCTCCTTTCGGACCTTGCGGACGACGGACTCGTCCAGATTGAAGAGCGGAATGGTCAAACGACTGCACGACTCCGATAACTCACTCCCGATAGCCGAGTAACCGAAGCCCGTTCAACGAGACCAAAACCGTCGATCCCTCGTGACCGACTACTGCGAGCGGAAGCGGGATTCCTCGGAGGAGGATCGTGCCGACCATGAGTGCAATCGCGCCGAACGCGATGGCGAGATTGACTGTGAGTGTCCGACGAGTCCGCCGCCCCAGTCCGAGGACGTATGGTATCTTGCTGAGATCGTCGCCCATCAACACCACGTCAGCGGTTTCGAGCGCGACGTCGGTCCCTGCCCCGCCCATCGCAACGCCGAGGGTCGCCGTGGCGAGCGCCGGTGCGTCGTTGACACCGTCACCGACCATCGCTACGTTCTCGTAACGCTCGACCAAGTCCTCGATGGTCGCCACCTTTTCCTCCGGCAGCAGTTCGGCCTGTACTTCGTCGATGCCGACTTCGTCGGCGATTTGCCGTGCGACGCGCTCGTTGTCGCCCGTCAGCATCACGATGTGCTCAACCCCGAGTGAGCGGAGGTCGTTGATCATCTCGGCAGCGCCCGGTCGAACCGTATCAGTGAACGCGAGCCACCCCAACACGGTGACGCCGCCACCGTCCTCTCGGGCGACGAGGACGCTCGTTTTTCCCTCTGCCTCCAGTGTTTGGAGCCGGTTTACCCCTGGCTCGAGACCATCGATTGGTGCGCCTCCGAGGACGGTATCGAAGTAACTTCGATTCCCGATGTGAATGGTTCCGTCTTTCACGTCGGCTTGGACTCCTTTCCCGGCGACCGACTGAAACCGCTGTGCGCTGGGCACCTCCAGCGACTGCTCTTCGGCCGCCATCACGGTCGCACGAGCGAGATGATGCTCCGAACGGCCTTGCACTGCGGCTGCGAGTGAGAGCAAATTGTCGTTAGTCAGGGCACCGTCATCCACACCTTCACGAACGAAGACGTCGGTCAACTGCGTATCGCCTCTCGTGAGCGTGCCCGTCTTGTCGAACGCGACCGCGTCGATATTCGCTGCCGCCTCGACGTGTTCGCCACCCTTGAAGAGGACCCCCTGTCTACCGCCGGAGGCGATTGCCGACAGGACCGCCGCCGGCGTCGAGATGATGACCGCACACGGCGAGGCGGCGACCATGAGCGTCATCGCTCGATAGAACGTGCTGGTGAACTCGCTGCCGAGCGCGAGCGGAATCGCGATCGCTACGAGCGTGAGCCCGAACACGCCGAGGACGTACGGTTGTTCGAGGCGGTCGATGAGGCGCTGGGTGGGGGCCTTCTCGCTCTGGGCGCGTTCGACCATGTTGATAAGGCGGGTGATTGCCGATTCGTGAGCCTGTCGCGTGACCTCGATTTCGAGGCTCCCGCTCTCGTTGATCGTCCCGCCGAACACCTCGTCGCCGTGTTCCTTCGGGACGGGCACAGACTCGCCGGTGAGCGACGCTTGATCGACCGTCCCCTCACCGGACTTGACGACGCCGTCGAGTGGAATCCTATCGCCCGGTCGGACGACGAACACGTCACCGACGGCCACTCCGTCGATAGGGACTGTGACTTCTTCACCGTCGCGCAGGACTTGCGCTTCGTCCGGTCGCATCTCGACGAGGGATTTGATCGCCCGACGCGAGCGTCCGATCGCGTAATGCTGCAGCGTGTTCGATAACGAGAACAGAAAGAGAAGCATCGCGCCCTCGAACGGGGCCCCAATCGACAGCGCACCGAGCGCGGCGACGATCATTAAGAGGTCGATATCGACAGCGCGGTGGCGGAGCGTCTCGATTGCGCCTTTGAGTCCGTACCAACCGCCGAAGACGTATGCGACGCCGTAACCGGTCCACGACAGAAGTGCCGGTCCGTTGAGCCACCCCGTCGCCAAGCCGGTCACCATACCGACGAGAGTCAGGCCGACGAACACTGCCTCCTGTCTGAGTTCCGAGCGGGTGCTTCCGTCGTCGGTTGCCGTCTCAGAGCCCTCTTGGAGCGCGACGTTACGCTCACGGACCGCTTGTCTGAGCGCTTCCGCCGAAGTGACACTCTCGTCGTAGGTAATCCGGACGCCCCCCGTTCGGAACGAGACATCGACATCGTGGACACCAGACGTGTTTCGGAGATGTCGTTCCAGGGCTCGTCCACCTGCTTCGCCGCGACCGCCTCGCCGCTCGATCTGGACCGTACACGTCGATAGCGAGGATGGTTCAGTAACTGCCACGTGTTCTCTCTCTCTCAGGAGGTTCTCCTAGCAACGCCATTGTTGTGACGATCGCTCGTGCGGTTTGCCGACTTCCGTAACAGTCTCGAGGGCGATTCCGTCAGTAATCCACGACTGCAGTCGTGGGCTTGTCAGTGGACTCCCCTTCTGCCGTCGACTCGGCACACCCCCAGCAATCGAAACGCCTGCTGAACTGGACACCATTCCACAGGCCGTCGAGGAGCGCGCGACGGACGGGAGGTGCGCGGCGGCCGACGGAGCGAGCGAAACCGTCGTCTCCCTGCGGCGGTGAGTCCCGGAGCGTGGGAACGCGGCGGTGAACCGTCATTCGTTTATCAGGGGAGCCGGAATAGTCGACCATGAGCGAGACCGTCGACGCCGACCTCTACGCGCGGACGAAGGCCTTACTGGAGCCGGGCGACATCGAACTCCTCGGCTGTATCGTCCACACGACGCTCGGCGGGCAGGAGGACCTGGAGATGCACGAGCTCACGGTCGCGATCAACGAGGTCATCGCCGACCACGCCGGGAAGGGCGAGGCGTACATCGAGGCCGGAAACGACGACACGAACTTCTCGTCGAACCAGTTCCAGGGACTCACCCTCGACGACGAGGAGTTCGTCTGGGAGTGCCAGCAGCTCCTCCGCGACGGCACCTTCGACCTCGTCTTCTACTACGAGGCGAGCGTCGATCAGGAGGCGCTCGCAGGTGATCTGGCCGATCTCGACGACGTCGATCGCGTGACGCAGGTCCCCTGACGCGGCGGATTTCGACTTCCAGTGAGCGACACCGTCCTGATCCCCGGCGGCCGCGACGTGCGCGCCAGTCTCGACACCGCCGCGAGCGACGGCGGCGACGCGGCCGGTAACGGCTCCCGAGCCGACACCGTCGTCGTCGCCTGCCCGCCCCACCCCCAACAGCGCGGCCACCGCGGCGACGAGCGCCTGACTGCCGTCAGCGACGCCCTGACCGATCGGGGGATCGACTGCCTGCGCTTCGACTACGGCGACTGGGACGAGGGGTACGGCGAGAGCACGGACGCCGACAACGCGGTCGGCTGGGCGGTCGACCGCTACGAGCGCGTCGGGCTGTTCGGCTTCTCGTTCGGGGCCACGATCGCGCTCGTCACGGCCGCCTCGCGCCCCGGACTCGCCGGGGTCTGCGCGCTCGCGCCGACCGCGCGGCTGAGCCCCGACGTCGACGCGGTCGCGGCCCTCGACGACCTCGTCGATCTCGGCGTGGCGACCCGGATCCTGTACGCGACCCGCGACTCGACGGCCGACTGGGAGCCCGTGGTGGAGCGGGCGGAGGAACTCGGGATCGAAACGGAGGCGTTCGAGTCGGACCACTTCTTCGTGGGGCGGGCCGGTGACGTGGGGGAGGCGGTGGCGTCGTTTCTCGGGCCGCGGCTGCGTGACAGCTCATAAATAGCGGTCGGTCGGTGCCGCGCCGGCGACGGCGTCGTGTACAGTACCGGCCGGTGGCGTCGGTCGTCGGTGCGGTGGACGAACGGACAGCTATAAGTCCGACACGGACGACGGTTGTGACCCGTGGGAACACTCCGCAATGAGCTGAAGAAGCGGGTCGTCGACCTCGTCCCGGAGCGAGCGTATCCCGCGCTGAGGGGCGTACGCGCTTCGGTCTTCTACGAGCCGGAGCGCGTCAGGACCCCTCACGCAAGGGACTCCGTCCCGGAGACGCTCTCGGAGGAACACGTCCGAGACGCCGAGGTCGTCCCGTCTCGAGAGGAGATGCTGGAAGCGTTCCCGAAGGGGGGACGAGTCGCGGAGTTGGGGACGGACGAGGGGAAGTTCTCCGAGCAGATCCTCTCGATCACCGACCCCGACGAACTGTATCTGATCGACGTCTGGGAGTCGAACGAGTACAGCGACCGGAGCGTGGAGGAGGTGGAGACCCGACACGCGGACCGGATCGCGGACGGAACCGTGGAAATCCTGGCGGAGCGACCGGACGTCGCGCTCGAACGCTTCGAAGACGACTCCTTCGACTGGGTGTACGTCGACACCACCCACACGTACGAGCAGACGCTGAGAGAGCTGGAGGTCTGCCGGCGGAAAGTGAAGTCCGACGGCGTCATCGCCGGACACGACTACTGTCTCGGTGACGTCCCCAACGGGCAGTGGTACGGCGTCATCGCCGCGGTCCACGAGTTCTGTACGGAGTACGAGATGAAGCTGACGTATCTGTCGCTCGAAACGCACGGCCACAGCAGTTTCGCGATAGAACGGATCGATCCGTAGACCGGTCCGAGTATCGGCCTTCCAAGGACGTTGTCGGTCCGTCGGACGCCGGCGCGGGGGCCGTCCAGAACGAGGTGGGTCTCAGTTATACCCCCTCCACCGGCGACCGCACTCCTTGCACTTGAAAAAGCGCGTCGGGGGCTCGTCGGCGGCGCCGGTCTGTTTGATCGTGTACCACGCCTCGCCGTGGCCGCAATCGTCGCAGACGACGTCGTTCGCGGTCGGCTTCCCCTCGAAGTTCGCGCCCTCCTCCGTCTCGATCACCTCGTCGCCGGTCTGCTCGGTCGTCGACTCGTACTCGGCCGCGAGCCCCTCGTCGCGCTCGGCGGTGCCGCCGCAGTCGTCGTTCTGACACACCATCTCGCCGTCGCGAGAGACCATCATCGAGCCGCAGTCGTCACAGAACTGCATATACATCTGGATACGGCGTCGAGCCGTTTAGCTCCCCTGACTGCGGGTCAGCGGGACGCGGCGAGCGCGCCGCGAGGACGTTCCCGGTTCCGCCTCCGGAACGCCCTTGCGTTCGCCCCGATCAGTGGAGAGTGAACATGAACCATCGAACGCTCGGGAACGTCGGCGCGGTCAGCGAGGTCGGCTACGGCTCGTGGCAGATCGGGAGCGACTGGGGCGACGTGAGCGAGTCCGAGGCGCTCGACGCGGTCGAGACCGCCCGCGACGCCGGGATCGACTTCTTCGACACCGCGGACGTGTACGGCGACGGGCTCTCCGAGCGGATCCTCGGCGACGTGCTCGAAGCCGACATCGCGAGCGACGACGTGACGGTGGCGACGAAGGCCGGCCGGCGACTCGATCCCCACGTGGCCGAGGAGTACGACGAGGCGAACCTCCGCCGGTTCGTGAACCGGTCGCGGGAGAACCTCGGCGTGGAGACGCTGGACCTGGTCCAGCTTCACTGCCCGCCGACGGACGCCTACTACCGGCCGGAGACGTTCGACGCGCTCGAAACGCTCGCCGACGAGGGACGAATCGCGAACTACGGCGTCAGCGTCGAGCGCGTCGAGGAGGGGCTGAAGGCGATCGAGTACCCCGGCGTCGAGTCGGTCCAGATCGTCTTCAACCCCTTCCGCCAGCGCCCCGCCGAGCTGTTCCTCGACGAGGCCGCCGCCCGCGACGTGGGCGTGATCTGCCGGGTCCCGCTCGCCTCCGGGCTGCTCACCGGCGCGCTCTCGCGGGACACCGAGTTCGCGGAGGACGACCACCGCAACTACAACCGCGAGGGCGACGCGTTCGACGTGGGCGAGACGTTCGCCGGCGTCCCCTACGAGGTCGGGCTCGACGCCGCCGACGCGCTCGCAGAGCGGGTCGACGCCGTCGCCGACGATCCGACCGACGCGACCGGCGACGACCTCTCGCTCCCGCAGCTCTCGCTGCGCTGGATCCTCGATCACGACGCCGTCTCGACGGTCATTCCGGGCTCGACGACCCCGGCGCACGTCCGGGCGAACGCGGACGTCAGCGACCTCGCGCCCCTCGACGAGGCCGACCGTGAGGCCGTCGACGACGTGTACGACGAGTTCGTCCGCGAGCACGTCCACCAGCGCTGGTAACAGAGTCGACCGGCGAGAGAACGAGTCGCTTTTCTCCCGAGCCGAATCACGTCGATTCGAGCCGTGAACGACGGACTCGGAGCCGGTAGCGACGCGCCAGACGGTCCCGCGAGCGACGCCGACGCTGATGCCGCCGACCCCGCGAAAAACGCTGACGCCGCCGATACCACCGGCGACGCCGACGCCGTCCCCGACGACGAGCGCGAGGCGCTCCTGACGATCGCGGGCGGGGCGGTGATCACCGCCGGCGGCGTCTCCGGCCAGCGCGCGCTCACGGCCGCGACCGAGTTCTTCCTCGCGAGGGGGCTCGGCCCGGCCGCCTACGGCGTGTACGCGCTGGCGTGGCGGATCGCGCAGCTGTGCTCGCGGCTCGTCACGTTCGGGAGCGTCCCGGCGCTCCAGCGCTACCTCCCCGAGTACGCGGACGACCCCGACAGACAGGGGGTCGTCGCCGGGCTCGCGTACGCCACCACGCTCGGGTTCGGGGCCGCCATCGCCGCCGGGATCTGGCTGGCCGCGCCGCGGATCGACGCGCTCACCGTCGAGGACGCCTCGTTCCCCCCGACGATGCGCGCGTTCGGATTTCTCGTCGGGCTGCTCGGGGTCGTGATGGTCGCGTCCGCGGTGTTCCGCGCGGTCGGCTCCGCCCGCGGCGAGATCGCCTTCAACAAGCTCCTGCGCCCGGGCGTCCGACTCGTGGGCGCGCTGGCGGCGCTGGCGCTCGGCTACTCGGTCGTCGGCGTCGCCGGCGGCATCGTCGTCGCCACCGCGCTGCTCGCGGCCGTCGCCGCGCCGCTCTCCGCGCGGGTCACCGGAATCGTCCCGTCGCTTCGAGGGGTCCTGCGGGAGGCGGGGCGCTTTTATAACCACGCGGCGCCGGTGGCGATGAGCAGCCTCGGGAAGGTGTTCCAGAACCGCGTCGACGTGCTGCTCGTGGGGGCGCTGCTGACGGCGACCGCCGCCGGGGTGTACAACGTCGTCCTCGTACTGATCGCGATCGCGTGGATCCCCCTCATGGCGTTCAACCAACTGCTGCCGCCGGTCGCCTCCGAGCTGTACGCGGACGGGCGGACCGAGACGCTCAACGCGGTGTACGGGTCGGTGACGCGCCAGATCGTCACGACGGTGGTCCCGATTCTCGCCGTGCTCGCGGTGTTCGGCCGGGAGCTGCTCGGGCTGTTCGGGGAGCCGTACGTCGCCGGGTACGTCCCCCTCGTCGTCTACCTCGTCGGCGTGTTCGTCGGCAGCGCGGTTGGCGCGACGGGCTGGCTCCTGATGATGACCGATCACCAGTACGCCCGGATGGCGCTCGACTGGCTGCTCGCCGCCCTCAACGTCGCCCTGACATACGCGTTCGTGGTCCGGTACGGGCTCGTCGGCGCCGCGCTCGGTACCTCGCTGGCGATCGCGGTGCAGAACGGGATTCAGGTCGTCCTGCTGCGTCGCTTCGAGGGGCTGTGGCCGTTCGACCGCACCTACCTCACCCCGCTGGCGGCCGGCGGCGTGACCCTCGTCGCGATGCGGGCGATCCGGGCGGTCGTCCCCGGTCTGGCCGCCGTGGTCGTCGGCGCCGCGGGCGGGCTCGCGGTCTACGCGGGCGCGCTGCGGGTCCTCGGCGTGGACCCCCGGGACCGGCTCGTCGCGCGGGAGCTGGCGGCGCGGTACCGCGCGCGCCTCGCGGAGCGGCTCCGCCGGTAGTCACGAGCGGCGACACTTTATCCGGACCGCCCCGTAGTGGAGGTATGGAAACGATCGATCGCGTGTCGGCGGGCTCGGCCCGCGTCGCGATCGTCGGCGGGATCCACGGGGACGAGCCCGCCGGCGAGCGGATCGTGAGGCGACTCGCCGACGAGCTCGACGCGGCGGAAGACGGGTCCGGAAACGACGTCGAGTTCGGTGACGACGAAGGGTCCGGCGACGAGGAGTCCGGCGACGAGGAGTCCGGCGAGGGGATCGTTCGACTGATCATCGCCAACGAGCGGGCGCTGGCGGCGAAGGCCCGGTACACGGACACCGACCTGAACCGCGCGTTCCCGGGCGACGCCGACAGCGACGAGTACGAGCGGGCCCTCGCGCCGCGGCTCGCGGCCGAGCTGGAGGGGATGGACGCGGTGCTCGCGCTCCACACCTCCCGCAGCGCGCCGCCGCCGTTCGCGATCCACAGCGGCCTCACGCCGTCGGTCCGCCGGACCGTGACGGCGATGCCCGTGGACTACGTCGTCGACGCCAGCGGGCTTCGCGGGACGACGCTGGACTCCACGGTCCCGCACACCGTCTCGATCGAGGTCGGCCGACAGGGGAGCGAGGAGGCCGTCGAGTTCGGCTACGAGGCGTGTCTGGCGTTCCTCCGGGCGCACGGGGCGATCGACGACGAGCCGCCGACGTTCACCGAGGCGACGGTCGTCGCCGGCGACGAGGAGGTACCGAAGGGGGGCGGCGAGCCCCACGTGCACTACGCGAACTTCGAGGAGATCCCTCGGGGGGCGGTGTTCGCCGAGGACGACGTGTACACCCACCGCGTCGAGGAGGAAGGCGTGGTCCCGATCTTAGCGAGCGAGCACGGCTACGAGGAGATATTCGGGATCTACGGGCGAGTGACGGGGACGCTGGAGCCGCCGGCGTCGGCGAGCGAAACGGCGGCGGGAAGCGGGGGAGGCGGAGAGGCCGGAGTCGAAGGGGGCGGCACGGCTGAAGAAGCGGACGCGACGGCCGAAGAAGTCGAGACGGAGTAGGTCGAATCGACGACGCGTTCGAACGAACGCGGTGACGCTCAAAAGGGAATCACTGCCTTGCAGTGGCAGGCACGTCGTTTACGTCGGTTCTGGACGTTCTTCCAACCGTATGTCCCTTTCAGAAACCGCCTCGAAGGTCGACAGCCTGAGCGACGAGCAGCGCGACTGCCTCGAGAACTGCAACGAGGCCGCGACGGTCTGTGAGTGGTGCGCCGACGAGTGCCTCGGCGACGCGGACATGGAGGAGTGCGCCCGGCTCTGTCGAGACGTCGCCGACCTCGCGTCCTTGCACGCGCGCCTGATGGCCCGAGGATCGAACTACAGCTCCCAGCTCGCGCGGGCCTGCGCCGACGCCTGCGAGGAGTGCGCCGACGAGTGCGAGCGCCACGACGCCGACCACTGTCAGGCCTGCGCCGAGGTCCTCCGTAAGTGCGCCGACTCCTGCCGGAGCATGGCCGACAGCTAGGCGGCGATCGGAACCCAGTGCCCGTCGCTTTCGATACCGCCCGACCGACGAACTCCCGGCGCCGGATCGCGGACGGACCGCTATCGAGCTATGACTCCGAGATACCGGCAGTTCGAGCGGCCTGCGACCGCGCCGGCGAGGTCACTTCGCGGTCGGGGTCACGTCGCCGACCGCGTCCATCACCTGCATCGCGGCGCTGGCGGCCAGCCCGCGGGCGACCTCGTCGGTGTCGGCGTCGGCGATGCCGGCCTCGAGCTCGTCGGGGTCCGGCGTGAACCCGGCCGAGACCGGGTGGCCCGCGGGCGGGTTGACGGCGACGGTCGCCTGCGGCCCCTCCGCGCCGACCGACAGCTCGGAGCCGACGGCGTAGCTGTCCGGGAGATACGACTCGGTTCGCGAGACGATTCCGGCGACCGCGCGCCGGAGGCGCCGTTCTTGGTCCGGAGAGAGGTCGACGGCCGCGGGCTCGCCCGCGTTCGTCACACCCGGTGCCCCGGCGTACGGGTTGTTGCCGTTCATCGAAGACACGTTTGATACGCGGAGACGGTTCAAAAAGGCGTCGGCGGGGGCGATCCGGTCGGCGTTCCGATTCGACCGCGACGAGCGCTCCGTCCCGCCCGCTCAGCCGTAGATCCGCTCGGTCGCGATCGCGGCGCCCTCGCCTAAGGCCTCCAGCTTCGCCCACGCGATCTCGGGGTCGACCATGCCGAGGCCGGCCTGCGTGCCGAACCCGCAGTCGGGGGCGGCGACGAGCGGCGTCCCGTCGGCGACCGCGTCGGCGACGCGCTCCAGCCGGTCCGCGATCGTCTCGGGGTGGTCGATGACGTTCGTCTTCACGTCGACGACGCCCGGGATCAGCGTCCAGCCGTCGGGGACGGGGTGCTCGGCGAAGGCGCGGTACTCGTGCTGGTGGCGGGGGTTCGCCTGCTCGACGCTGAGCCCGGAGATGTCGGCCTCGTAGATCTCCGGGAGCATCTCCGCCAGATCCGTGTCGAGGTGGTGCGGGCCCTCGTAGCTCCCCCAGCAGGTGTGGAGGCGGACCTGCTCGGCGGGGATCCCGGAGAGCGCCTCGTTGAGCGCCCGCACGTGGAGCCGCGTGGCCCCCTTGACCTCGTCGAGGGGCTCGTCGGCGTACGCCGCAGTGTGTCCGATCGTGAGCAGTTCGGGCGCGTCGATCTGGAGCGTGAAGCCGGCGTCAGCGACGATCTCGTACTCCTCGGCCATCGCGTCGGCGACGGCGAAGAGGTACTCCTCGTAGTCGCCGTAGTGGTCGTCGGCGTGGGTCGCGGTGACGACGCTCGGCGACGCCGCGGTGACGAACTCCTCCTCGAAGTCGGCGTCGGTCGCGTCGAGCGCGTCGCGGAACGCCGCCAGCTCGGCCTCGGCCTCCTCGCGGCCGGTGTACTCGACCGGACCGGTCACGACGGGGTGCCGTGAGAGGTCGATCACGTCGGTCTTGAACGTCTCCTCGGCGTAGTCGGGGAACTCCTGGAGGTCCGCCCACAGCTCCTGCTCGCGCGTCCCCTCGATGCCGCTGAGCCGGTCCGCGACGTACCAGTTGAAGGAGACGCGGGACTGCTCGCCGTTGTTGGCGACGTCGACGCCCGCCTCCGCCTGCCGCTCGACCACGTCGCGCGTGGCGTCCTCGACGGCCGCGTCCCACTCGTCGTCGTCGACGGTCTCGCCCTCCTGACGCCGCGTGAGGAGGTCGAGCACCTCCGGCGACCGGGGGAGGCTGCCGATGTGCGTCGTCCGGATTCGATCGTCGTTCGTCGTCATGTATACCCGTCGTGGCTCCTCGCGCGGCCTAAAGCTCGCGGAACCCGCAAGCTCGTTCGGCGCCGCCCGCTACTCCTCAGACGGCGAGAAGACCGGCTCCGACTCGCCGTACGCGGCGATGACGACCGCGGTCGTGAATCGGTCGGGCTCCGCGGCCGCCGACTCGATCCGGACCTCGCGGTCCGGCAGGTCCCAGTCGCGCAGGTCGCCGCCCGCGTCGAGCCCCGCCTCGATCCGGTCGCGCACGTCGTCGGGGTCCTCGCCGGTGACCTCGTAGAAGAGGCCGGGGCCCGGGCCGGTGGCCCAGCCGAGCCCGGCGGCCACGTCGGGACGGCGGCGCGGCGCGCGCTTCGCGTCGGCGTCCTCGGCGCCGGCGCGGCCGCCCTCGCGGAAGTCGACCGCGTCGCCCGGCCCCACGGTCCGCCGCGCCTCGACGACCGTGAGGCGGTTGCCGGCGGGACCCAGATCCGGCGCCTCGGCCACCGACTCGACGGTCGCCTCCGCGGGGACGACCGAGGAGACCGCGACGAGGTTGTAGTTGTGGAGGTTCGCGTCCGCGAGCGCGGCGTCGTAGGAGGCCATCGCCGTGTCGGCGACGCCGACGCCGCCGGCGACGTGGATGGTGTTCATCGGCGGGAAGTCGGCGGTGCGGAAGGTAAGGGGTTACGAAGCGGAGCGCTGCCGGCAGTGACACGGAACCAGAAGTGAGCGCGGTGGCGCGTGCCTTCGAGCGTGCCGCCGAAGGCGGCCGCGAGGAGCACGCGCGAGGGAGTCGCTGGCGGCCGAGCGAAGCGAAGGCCACCAGCGACGAGGCTGGGGAGGCGTGAGGCTGCGGTTGCTGTGCGGGGCGGGACTCAAAGGGGCAGTCGCCGGCGGCGTTGCCGCCGGCTGCCAGAGGCGCGAAGCGCCTCGCTGCCGCGAGGACGAAGACGGGCGACGCCAAGGACCGCAAGAGCGAACGAAGTGAGCGACGAGGACCGCAGCGAGCCCATCGAGTCCTCGCGGCTGGGGCTTTGGAGGTCTTCACTGCCGATCTGCAGTCAACGGCTTATAAGCGAGCGACTGGGGCTTTGGAGGTCTTCGTCACCCATCCACCGCCAGAAACTCCGTAGAACCCGAAACCGACCGCTGCTCAGAACGCCTAGTACTGGTAGTTGATGACCTGCTCTTCGGTCTGCTCCGCGTCCTGCAGCTTCTCGCGCGCCGCCTCGAAGTCCTCCTGCGTTACCTCGGTGCGACCGTCGCGGATCGCGAACATCCCGGCCTCGGTCGCCAGCGAGGCGATGTCGGCGCCGCTGTACCCCTCCAGCTCGCGGGCGACCGCGCCCACGTCGGTGCCCTCGGCGACGTTCATGTCTTGCGTGTGGATCTCCAGGATGCGCTCGCGGCCCTCCGGTCCGGGCTCGGGTACCTCGATGAGCCGGTCGAAGCGACCGGGGCGTAAGATCGCCTCGTCGAGCATGTCGAAGCGGTTGGTGGCGGCCATGATCCGGACCTCGCCGCGGTCGTCGAAGCCGTCCATCTCGGAGAGCAACTGCATCATCGTGCGCTGGACCTCGGCGTCGCCCGAGGTCTTCGAGTCGGTGCGTTTGGCGGCGACGGCGTCGATCTCGTCGATGAAGATGACGGCGGGCTCGCGCTCGGCGGCGAGCTCGAACAGATCCCGGACGAGCCGGGCGCCCTCGCCGATGAACTTCCGGACGAGCTCGGAGCCGGCCATCTTGATGAACGTCGCGTCGGACTCGTTGGCGACCGCCTTCGCGAGCATCGTCTTCCCGGTCCCCGGCGGGCCGTGGAGGAGGACGCCGCTCGGCGGCTCGACGCCGACCCTCTCGAACTGCTCGGGGTCCTCGAGGGGGTCCTCGACGGCCTCGCGGACCTCGCGGATCTGGTCGTCGATGCCGCCGATGTCGTCGTAGGTGACGTCGGGCGACTCGGTGACCTCCATCGCCTGCGCCCGGGAGTCGGTCTCGTCGTCGAGCACCTGCTGGACCGCGAAGGAGTCGTTGATCGCGACGCGGTCGCCCGGCCGGAGGTCGGACTCGAGGGTCGTGGACGCCTGCGTCAGCACCTCCTGATTGTTCCCGTGCTGCTTGATGACGACGCCGTCGCCCGTGATCTCCTCGACGGAGGCGATGTACAGCGAGGAGGTCTTCAGCACCTCGTTCTCGCGTTTCAGCTCGTCGACGTCCGCCTTCAGCTCGCCGCGGCGGTCCTGCGCGTCGTCGAGCCGGTCTTCGAGCTCGTCGTTGACCTGCAGTATCCGCCGGTAGTGCTGGCGGATCGCCTCGAGCCGCTCCGTCTCGCTCATCTCCGGATCGAGCTCCAGACGGGGGCGGTCGGGCAGTGAGGGGCTATGAGACATTCGTTGTCCGGGTTAGGAAGCGCGCGTAAATGTGCCTTTGGGTCACGGCGGTCTCCTGATCCGACCGCCACGGTCGGATTCTTGACGACCGCGCGAGATCCCGTGCAACCCCGAATATCGCCGCTGATACTCGCGAGTCAACGTTTTAATCGGTCACCCGAGTAGCTCGCGTTATGAGCCCAGGAACAGCGGTCGGTCTCGCCGGTTCGGGAGTTTCAGCGGGCGATCAGCGGACCGCGATCCCCCGACAATGAGCGACGTCGAGACGCGCCCCACCGTTCTGGCGGTCGACGACGAGCCCGACCTCGCCGAGCTGTACCGCGTGTACCTGGACGCGGCCTACGAGGTCCGGATCGCCACCGGCGGCGAGGAGGCCCTCTCGCTGATGGACGAGTCGGTCGAGGTGGTCCTCCTCGACCGGCGGATGCCCGACATGTCGGGCCACGACGTGCTGGAGGCGATCCGCGGGGAGGGGTACGACGCGCGGATCGCGATGCTGACCGCGGTCGAGCCCGACGTCGACATCGTCGACATGCCGTTCGACGACTACAAGACGAAGCCCGTCACGAGGGAGGACCTGCTCTCGCTCGTGGAGGTGCTGCTCCACCGCGCGGAGTTCGACGAGCACAGCCAGGAGTTCTTCGCGCTGGCGTCGAAGAAGGCCGCGCTGGAGGCCGCCGACGAGACGAGTACCGACGAGTACGAGGAGCTGATCGAGCGGATGGATGAGGTCCGGGACCGCGTAGACGACACCCTCGATCACCTCTCCGCCCGCGACGCGTTCGTCGAGGTCCCCGGGAACGTTCCGTAGCGACCGACACTTCAGCGTCCTACTCGATCTCTAACTCCCCGTCCCCGTCGCCGCCCTCATCCCCGCTCTCCTCGTCCCACTCCAACTCGAACTCGACGCTGAGTTCGCCGGGGCCGTCGACCGGTCCCTCGCGTTCGGCCTTCACCTCGAACGTCGGCCGCGCCGGCGGTTCCATCGTCAGCGACTCCTCGCCCCGTTTCAGCGTGATCGCGCTGCCGGACTCCAGCGAGTCCGCGACGGTCCGCAGGTACGCGGCGATCTCGTCGCGGCTCCGACGGCTCTCCGACTCGAAGAGGATTTCCTCGGGCATGGGCACGGATACGTTCGAGGAGGACATAAATCCCTAAGAGAGGTTGAGCTGTGTCAAACGGGATGTCCGCGTCGTCGTTGCGGGTGAGGAACCCTCCGGGTGTGGTGAGATCGTCTTCTGCAGAGATACCGGCGGTCTCAGAGGTTTGTCTGTCGCTCTTCTTCGAGTCGCTGGCATCCGATGACCAACGAATCGGGGATGGCTGACGCGGACGAGTGCAGGGCTTCGAACACGACGGCGACTTCGTCGAATCGCCGTCCGCGAGAGGCGACGAGTGGATCTCTCTCCCACTCCACGAACTCCATCTCATTCAGCTTCGGAAGGTGGTTGTGAATCAGTTCCAGTCGGAGCACTTCCGGGTCGCAGGGAACGTTCGGATTTACTGCGCCTTCTGGTAACGGAACGGATTCCCCCGGTCGACGATCCAAGAGCGAAACGATGAGTTGACGACGCGGCTCGGCGGAAACCGCCTCGAAGACCGAGTCCCACCGTTCTATGATCTGTCTTCCATTCGCGAATCGCTGCTGTACCATCAGTAGTATGATTTTCCGCTCTTACGGAGAATCAAGGAGAAAGCCTCGCGCTTCAGCGCGGGGATGAATCCGACAATTCTCTCCAGCAACCACGAACTTCTGGTCGGGTGTTTTAACTGAGTGATCGTTGTATTAATAGTTATCCGAGGCGGTCTATCCGCCCACTTAAT
>NZ_RJJW01000005.1 GCF_003781945.1 Halorubrum sp. CSM-61
CGTCGGCGCACGCGCCGACGAGGACCTCGTAGATGTCTTCAGCATCGAGTTCAGCGTTTTCAGCGAGTGTGAGGGCAACTTCCTCGTCAAGGGAGTTGACGAGGAAGTTAAGAAGCTGGTCCTCGTGAATTTCACCGTCTGCTTGCTTGGTATTAGACACACCTTCAGCAAGCAGACGTCTCAACTAACCGGCTTTGTGATGTACTGAGTCTCAGTACCTCACAAAGCATCCTCAGCTAGCTGTTTCTGAAGCCTGAGTTCTGTGGTGGAGCGGTTGTGCTGGGTGGTCTTGACGAGAAGATCGTCGACGAACCGACGGAGAGCTGTCGCTGTCGGCGGCGGCTGCCGCCGACGCGACAGCGTCGCCACTCCTGGCGGAGGCTAGCCCGGTCGGAGATTAGCGAGTAAACCGGTCGTCTGGTGGTCGGTTTGCGGGGACGGCCCGACGCGTCGCGAGGGCCGTCCACGCTGCCCGTTGAATCATGTTGATGAACTCCTTGAACGACCACTTCCAGAGGCGACGCCCTCCACGGCGGGGCGTCGCCACGTACTCCCAGTGTAAATACCGCCAGACGTTCTGTAACAACAAGCTCACCACGACGTACAGCAGCCGTACGACCGGATTTTGTGTCGAGGTCGTCGCAATACTTTGCTCGGAGAGTCGGTAGCTGGCCTCGATACCAAAGCGTTTCGCGTAGTGGTATCGAGCGTCTCGTGGTGAATTGATGAACGGCGCGTCAGCGGCGTAGCCGTGACGCGCCACTCCATGTTCGTCGTACCGTCCGTTTTGGTACGTACAGTCGATGTAGACGGGAAACTCGACGGTCCAGCTGTGACCGTCGAGTTTCGCCGTCATGTCGTGTTGAATCACGCGACTCCAGCCTTCCGAGAGTTCTTGCTTGATCGTCTGTCCCCAGCGGACGATCGGCATGACGTAGGCGTGGTTGTGTGCCTGAAGCAGCGTCAAACACTTGCTGTCGTAGAATTCGCGGTCAAGAAAGACGGCCTTGACCTCGAGGTCAAGGCCGTCGAGGATACCGAGAAACTCTGCGAGGACACTGCTGGCGGTGTCGCCGTCTTCGAGACGGCGCACCGCCAGCGTGTAGCGTTTGTTCTTCACACGCGCGTAGAGTGTGGCGTAGGCGTGGAACGCAGTCGTTCCACGCTTCGCTTGTGAGTGATACAAGCCGTCTGTCCCATCTTCGTCGCCGTAGTAGGGCCGCAGGTGGAGGTCTGAAACGACCTCCACCTGCTGGGGAAGGACGTCGAGGACGTCCTTCTGAAGGAGCGCGTTTCCGACTTGTTCGAGCGTCTCAAGATCGAACTTGGTGCGGAGATGGTAGAGAACCGAATTTTCGTGGGGAGCATCTTCGCTTTTCTCACAGAGCGTTGAGACCGAGGTCCCGTCGGCGCACGCGCCGACGAGGACCTCGTAGATGTCTTCAGCATCGAGTTCAGCGTTTTCAGCGAGTGTGAGGGCAACTTCCTCGTCAAGGGAGTTGACGAGGAAGTTAAGAAGCTGGTCCTCGTGAATTTCACCGTCTGCTTGCTTGGTATTAGACACACCTTCAGCAAGCAGACGTCTCAACTAACCGGCTTTGTGATGTACTGAAGCTTGAGTCGCTATTTGGTTGAACTCATTCAAGAAGCTCGTTGGCAACGACTATCTGAACACTGAGACGAATCCATTACCGCTCATTTTGCGTTATCGATGACGTCTTGGGAGAATTGCTTCGCCTTGGATTCTTGTAGTCCAATGCTCATTGGTTGCGAGTAGGTGATTGCTCCAACCATATTTCTGTATCGGAAAACAACATAAACCTCGTTCCCATCTTCATATAATATCGCTTCATCTCCGAGATCAACGTCATTCACTGCGTAATTTCGTTTTATATCTGCTACCTCTCGTGAATAGACCTCTTCAGATTTCGTGGTCGTATTTAGAAGTGCAACTTCGGAGACCAATCCAGTGATTCCAGTATACTGTGAACTTTCATCTGGGTTCCAGTAGGCAGCATACGCATCCCTATCTGCTCGGCTGAGAGTGTATCCACGGGGACCATCCGGGTGACGCTGCCACCCCGAATCCAACTGTTGAAGACCAATAACGAGATCGCCTGGGTCTTTTTCGATCAACTGTTGCTCCGTGCTACCCGTGTCAGCATCACTCGGCGATGTCAATACGCCAATGATGCCTCCTAAGACTGCGAGCACGATGACACCACCCACCAAGAGGACAGCAACTGCACCAATCATCTCCAGCGTAGTCGCCTCGTCCTCAAGCTCATCGGGAGAAACCGAATTAAGTGGCTGCCCGTCAACAGTAACGCGTAGGTTCGAACCCGCCTCTGTACCAAGTCGGGCTGCGATAAAGTCTTCAGCAGCACCTACCTCATTCTCGTCATCAATCGCTTCAGTTGCAATATACAGGTCGATATCTCTGCTGTCATCTGAAACGGTAATCCGGTGTTTGAACATCCCCGTTGCGGATTCAACCGATTGAAGCTCTCCGTATGGAATTGTAACTACTGAGTCCTCATTCTCCTGCCCAATAACACAGAGAATTCGCTGATCGGTAATCGCAACAAACGCTCGATAGTCGTCATCCGGTTGAACATCTCCATATTGTTCAATAGAGATACCTTTGATGTCGTTTTGGAAGATAAATTGTGGATTCTCACCAGCATCCAAGTACTCAATAAGTGGGGCTTCACTCAAGTTGGCAGTTGATAAGAATCCCGTGGAGCCCTGCTCAAGTAATCTTTTTTCGGTAACTGACGACCCCGCCGCTTGACTGATTATCTGTGCTGCACGGTCCTCTTTCGTTGCGGATGATGGCTCTGACGGAATCTCTGTAGAATCAGAGTCTGGATCCTCTTGACCAGTACTTTCAGCTTCCGGAGTTTCTGAGATAGCATCCGAAAGCTCTGTAGAAACAAACTGCTCCAAGTCCAGTCGTTGAACTAGTGTACTGAGTTTCTCAGGAGTTAAATATTCCAGTTGGTCTGATTCAGTTTGGTCAATCTCAGTGGAGTCGACAGTATTCGTCGAGAAGAAGTATGCCCTATCAAAACCTCTGTTCTCTTGTAGTGAGCTCAGACTCTCGGCTCTCTGCTCAGAGAACACGTCCTCAACACCAATCTGAATTAGGTCCTTCTCGTCGTCTTTCTGTGATTTCGCAAGAACATATACTGAACCGTTATGTTTGATTGGTTTCGTCTTGTATCCTCTCTCGGCCCAAATTTCACCGACTAATCTGACAGACTGTCGTGAGGATAAATCACGTACAATCTGCTCAATAGAAGCCTCAGAATATTTTGCGGGGTCAAGTTTGTGCCCACAATTAGAACAGAAAGATGCCTCTGGACTGATTTCCCCTCCACACTGTGGACACGCCATGCTTGCTCAGTGTTTTGACTAATCTCCCTTATCTGTTCACACTACAGTTTCAGATATGATAATTTTCGTGCCAAACTCTCCCTACTGTTACTGACAAGAGCTTGATCCACAGACTGGACTTCTACCAATAACATCAATACTCTAACGTCAGAATTATTATTTGGCGATTCTCGTATGACAGAAGCACCTCTAGCCAGCTCTGACAACGAACAGAGCTGCCAAATGCTCCACGAAAACAAGACCAGATCCGAGCTCTTACCCGCTAACAATACAAAGAGGAATAGTGGGAGGAGGCCGAACACAAGGGAGCCAGCCTAAGCGTTTACCTCTACGAACTCATTCAAGAAGCTCGGATGTCTCGAGACAGCGGCGCCCCGTTCATCCAGACACAGGGCCAGGCAGTCAAGTAACTCCAAAAAAAAAATCGACGACCTCCAAGACCAACTCAAAGGCGCCCGACAAGCTAGCGGTGATCGAACCCAGCTTAGTATCGATGGCCTTGAGACTCCGGTTGCGCGTGCAATCTGTGCTCTGTTTCCTATGATAAACAAGCAATCTTAAAGCTCGGTAATAGTTTGGCCTCGGCACTCATAGGGCTCGTCATCGCCGGTGCCGAGGCGGCTCGGAGCGGTGCATCGTCATCGGCCGGTGGCTCGTAGTCGATTCGTGGCCTAAAAGGGACGGGTCGGTCACTCGCCGCCGTGACACGACCCCGCGTACGCGTTCCGACGGTCGGTTCCGTTCGGAATCTTCCCCGTGTCCGCCGCGTCGAACGTCGCCGCGGAGCGCGCGACCGCCTCGGCCGCGGTCGGCAGGTCGCCGGTCGCCTCGGAGTCGACCGGGTCCTCGCCGGCCGACGCCGCCGGTTCCGTCTCGATGCTCGTCTCGCGCGTGCTCGGGCCCTCGGGACCGACCGCCGCCTCCGATTCCGAGCCTGGGTCAACCGTGTACTACGGGCGGCACGTCCTCCCCGATGAGCGCATCTGTAATAATCGTTCATGTTCGTTCGAGCGTTGCGGGGCGGCCGGACAGATCGTCCCGCCTACTCGAACGATTCCGGTTCGATGCCGGAGAGCCGCATCGCGTTACCGGTGACGCCGAGGCTCATTCCCATGTCGCCGACGACGACGGCGACGGCGACGCTCACGAGTCCCAGCGGCACGCCGAGCGCGAGCAGGAACTTCACGCCGAGGCTCGCCCAGACGTTCTGGCGGATGACGCCGTTGGCGGTGTGCGAGAGCGCGTACAGGTACGGGAGCTTCGCCACGTCGTCGCCCATCAGCGCGATGTCGGCGGTCTCTAAGGCGGTGTCCGTCCCCGCCGCGCCCATCGCGACGCCGACCTCGGCGGTCGCCAGCGCGGGCGCGTCGTTGATCCCGTCGCCGACCATCGCCACCTCGCCGTACGCGGCCTGCAGCGACTCGATCGCGTCCACCTTCTCCTCCGGCAGGAGGTCGGCGCGGTACTCGTCGACGCCGACCCGCTCGGCGATCGCCCGCGCGGTCCCCTCGTTGTCGCCGGTCAGCATGACGACGCGCTCCACGCCGAGCTCGCGGAGGCGCTCGACCGCGCGCTTCGAGTCGGGACGGACCTCGTCGGCGACCGCGACGGCCCCGGTCAGCTCCGTCGCCGTCCCGACGAGCACGACCGTCTTCCCCTCGCGTTCCAGCGCGGCGAGGGCCCCCTCGGCGAACTCGCCGGGGGCGGCGTCGGCGGCGTCCGGATCGGTCTCGTCGCTCTCGCCGCCCTCGGCGACGACCCCGCCGTCCGTCTCCGCCCGCGCCCGCGACAGGTCGAATCCGAGCTCCTCGAACAGCGCGGGCTTCCCGGCGTAGTACGTCTCGCCGTCGATCTCGGCGCGGATCCCCTTCCCGGTTAGGCTCTCGAAGCCCGTCGGCTCGGGGAGGTCGGTCACGCCCGCGCGGTCGGCGCGGTCGAGGACCGCCGCCGCGATCGGGTGCTCGCTCCGCCGCTCCAGCGCCGCGGCCCGGCGCAGCAGCGTCGCCTCGTCGGCGTTTCCCAGCGGGAGCAGGTCGGTGACGGCGAGTTCGCCCTTGGTGAGCGTCCCGGTCTTGTCGAGCGCGACGGCGTCGACCTCGCCCATCGCCTCGAGGTGGTTGCCGCCCTTGATCAGCACGCCGTTCTTCGCCGCGCTCGTGATCCCGGAGACGACCGAGACGGGCGTCGAGATGACGAACGCGCAGGGGCACGCGATCACCAGCAGCGTGAGCCCGCGGACGAACCACGTCCCCCAGTCCGCGGCGAACGTGACGCCGTAGCCCGCCACGTCGACCGCGATCGGCTCCGCGATGACGAGCGGCGGGACCGCGGCCGTCAGGATCGCCAGCGCGACCACGAACGGGGTGTAGTACCCCGCGAAGCGGTCGACGAACCGCTCGGTCTCGGTCTTCTCGGCCTGCGCGCCCTGCACCAGCTCGATGATCCGCGCGAGCGTCGAGTCGCCCGCGGTCGAGGTCACCTCGATCTCGAGGTACCCCTCCTCGTTGATCGCGCCCGCGAACGCCTCGTCGCCGGGCGTTTTGTCCACGGGGACGCTCTCGCCCGTGATCGGCGACTCGTCGACCGCGCTCTCGCCCTCGGTCACGATTCCGTCGAGCGGGACCTTCTCGCCCGGCCGGACGACCACGGTCTCGCCGACCGCCACGTCGCCGGCGGGGAGGGTCGACTCCTCGCCGTCGACGGCTTCGCCGTCTGCTCGGGGCGTCTCCGACGCCCCGCTGTCCCGCCTGACGGTGGCCTCGTCCGGCGACAGCTCCATCAGCTCGCGCAGGGAGTCGCGGGCGCGGTCCATCGCGTAGTCCTCTAACAGCTCGGCGACGCTGAAGAGGACGGCGAGCGTGGCGGCCTCGACGAAGTAGCCGATCCCCGTCGCCGCGACGATCGCCGTCCCCATCAGCAGGTCGATGTCGAGGCTCCGGTTGCGCGCCGAGTAGTAGCCGCCGCGGATGACGGGGATCCCGCTCGCCGTGACCGCACCGAGGAACAGGACGTCGGCGAGCGAGAGGGGAGCGCCGAGAACGCTCGCGACCGCGGGGTTCCGCGCGGTCAGGACGAACTCGAACAGGAGCCCGGCGACCACGAGCACCGCGCCCAGCCACGTCTTCTTCGCTCGCGGCGTCGTCCAGACCTCGGCGGGGGGCGCGACGGCGACCCCGCCGGAGCCCGCGTCGTCGGCGCCCCCAGTGTCGCCCGCGGCGTTGCCGCCGTTCCCCTCGCCCGCCGACCGCCCGCCGGTGACCTCGTAGCCGGCGCTCTCGATCGCCGCGACCACGTCGTCCTCGTCGACGACATCTGGGTCGTACGTCACCGTCGCCGTCCCGGCGGTGGGGTTGAGCGCGGTCTCGGTCACGCCGTCGAGGCGCCCGAGCGCCGTGTCGACCTTGCCGGCACAGGAGGGGCAGTCCATCTCGGGGACCGCGAGGCGGGCGGTCAGCTCCCTGCGTCTCCCGTCTCCGCCGGACTCGCCGTCGGCGGCGACGGGCCCGGCGGCGGGGGCGTCGGCCCCTTCACCGTCGACCTCGCCGCGTCCGCTTGAGCCGTCTCTCATTACGTGAACGGAAGGGCCGTCTCTCGATAAGCCTTAGTTGGAATATTCCAACAGACACGGGTCGTGACGTTCCCGGCGCGTCTCGATTTCGACGGCTCAGTGCGTCTCCGGCCCGGCGTCGACGACCCGCCCCTCGGCGACGTGCGCCTTCGCGAGTCGCTCTTCCGCCCGGCGGAGCCGGTATGTGAGCGTCGACCGCGGCACGTCGAGGTGGTCGGCGAGGCCGCCCACGTCGACCTCGCGCGGGGACTCGTAGTAGCCGTGTTCGACGGCGGCCCGCAAGGCGGCCTCCTGTTCGGGACTGAGACCGATCTCGCTCCCGTCCGCCCCCGACCCGCCGGTCGCGCCCGAGGCGCTCGCCGTCTTGAGCAGCTCGGTCCGGGCGGCGTCGCCGACGGCGTCTCGGAGGTCGTCGAAAAACGCGCCCACGTCGCCCTCGCCGGAGTGGATGAGCCGCCACGTGTAGTGGCGCCCCTCGTGGCGCGTCTCGAACAGGGCGCTCTCCCCGAGGTGGTCGCGCGCGATGTGCGGCACGGACGCGCAGGCGGGCGTGGGCTCCCAGTCGGTGTACAACACCAGCGCGTCGTCGGTGCGGTCGATGACGCGGGTGGTCTGGGCCGCGCCGCAGTCCTCGGCCGCGAGGCAGTCGGCGTAGTAGTCGCCGTCGAGGAACGCGGCCTCGACGTCGTCGAGCGCGGCCGGGGCGCCGGCCGCGTGATCGACGCGCCACAGGTGGTCGTCGGTGGCGTGCACCGACAGCGACCGGACCCGAGCGTCGGGGTGGTCGGCGAGCGCGTCGGCCACCCTGTTGCGCCCCGGCTCGTACTCGAGGGCGAAGACGAGTTCGCGCATACGGGCGGTAGGCGCCCGGGAGGCATAACACGTGGGTCAGCTCGTCACCGAATCTCGTGCGCCGAGCTACTCGAAGTCGCCGCTGACGATGTCTGCGACCCGCTGCCGGTCGAACAGCTCCTCCTCGACGCCGTACACCTGACGGGCGGCCCGCTCGGTCAACACGAGGTTCGTGATCGGCCCCTGGTACAGCGACCCGCCCCGGTAGACGTCCCCGTTCTCGACGGCGGTGAGCCGGCTCGCGACGTTGTGGTCTTCCATGAACGAGACCACGGTATCCCGAAACTCCGCCGCCGTCTTGGCCTCGTTGCCGCGGAGCAGCAGCACGTCGGGGTCGATCTCGAGCAGCGTCTCGTAGTCGATCTGCCCGCGGTCGCTGTGGAAGTCCCGGACCTCGGTCGTGGCGAAGGCGTCCTCGACGCCCAGGTCGCGCCACTGCTTGAAGCTCGTCCCCTCGTCGATGAGGTACGGGGAGAACGCGGTGGGCTCGTCCAGCGGCTGGGGCCACATGATCGCCACGGACGGGCGCTCGTCCTCCGGGGGAACGACCTCGTCCAGCCCGCTCTGGAACTCGTCGTGAAGCGCGTCGAACGCCTCGTAGCGCTCCCGCTCCCGGAAGACCTCGGCGAGGTTCTCGAAGGCCTCGTACAGCGTGAGGTACTCGTAGTCGTGCCACTCGTAGCCGCGCGAGAAGATGCTGTTACCGAAGAACGGGGCCCCCGTCGACTCGATCTGGTCGATGTCCTCCCGCTCCCAGTTGCTGGTCCGACCGAGGAGGAAGTTCGGGTCCATCACGAACACGTCGGCCTCCTCGCCCAGCTCGAGGAAGCTCTCGACGTCCAGCTCGCTCTCCCACAGGGAGGCCATTCCGCTCTTGTCCACGCTCAGTCCCGGGATCTCGTCGTAGTACTGCGTGTGGTACCGCGACGCGAGGTACACGGCCTCCGGCGGGGCCTGTCCGAGCGCGATCCCCATGTCCGCCCAGCTCCCGTTGTTGGCGACCCAGGTCTCGGGAACGGCGTCGAACTCGACCGACCCGACCGGCTCCATCGTCACCGCGTACGCCTCGGAGGCGGGCTCGTCGTCGGACTCCTCCTCGTCGGCCCCGTCGCTTCCGTCCCCGTCGCTCCCGTCCCCGTCGCTCTCGTTGCCGGCGGTTCCCGCCTCGCCGTCCGTCGATCCGGTGCCCGTGCCGTCGGAACACCCGGCGAGCAGCCCGGCGATCGCGACCGAACCGCCGTACGTCACGAAATCCCGTCGAGTCGGCCGATTTCGTCCCGATTGCTCTCTCGTCGCGTGGTCTTCTGCCATGTGTTTTAGGCCAGGCTAAAACGTAATAACGCCTTCGATTTTTAGGCAGACCAAAATCGTCGACGAGTCGCACGGTCGGCGACGTCGCCGGCCAGCCTCGGCCCCGGAACCGCGGAGCTCCGCCTCGCAGAACCGATTTGATATACCGAAATCAGATTTATGCTGTCCGTTGGCCGAACGTGTTCGGGCGCGTTTCGCGGCCGTGGGAACCCTCGAAAACTGGTTCGGTGGGTCGTGCGTACCCCGGGTATGGTCGAGAAGACGGACCGGACCGGAGGATCGGACGGGGCGCGCTCCGCGGACGGCCGACGCTTCGAGGTGTTCGTCCGCGAGGAGGAGGCGGACCCGCTCCGTCACGTCGGCACCGTCGCCGCGCCGACGCCCGACGCCGCCCACGAGGAGGCGAGCAAGCTCTTCGCGTGGTACGCCCGCGACGTGTGGGTGTGCCCCGCCGACGAGACGCACCGGTACTCCGTCGAGTCGCTCGCGGACGAGGGGAAAGACGACGAGGCGGACGGTGGAGAAGACGCCGACGCGCCCGCGGACGACGCCGACGAGCCGCGCGTCTACGAGGAGACGGAGGGAACCCCGCATGTCTCGTGCGGCGGGGCGCCTGCGGCCGACACCGACGGCGCGGAGGGGTCCCGATGATCTCCGTCAGCAAGCTGCTCTGCGACCTCGACGCCGAGAGCGACGGGCTCCGGTACGACGCGGCCGACGGCTCGAAGGAGCCCCAGATCACGAACGACAAACAGGAGCGTCCGGTGGTCGTCTGGAACACCACGAAGCGGTGTAACCTCTACTGCGAGCACTGCTACGCGGCGGCCGACCAGGAGGGCGCGCCCAACGAGCTGTCGACCGCGGAGGGGAAGGCGCTCATCGACGACCTCGCGGAGTTCGGCGTGCCGGTGCTCCTCTTCTCCGGCGGCGAGCCGCTCGTGCGCGAAGACCTCCCGGAGCTGGTCGCGCACGCCGCCGACAGCGGGGTCCGGCCCGTGCTCTCGACGAACGGGACCCTCCTGACCCGCGAGCGCGCCCGCGAACTGAAGGCGGCGGGGCTCAAGTACGCGGGCGTCTCGGTCGACGGCCTCCCCGAGCGTAACGACCGCATCCGCGGCGAGGAGGGGGCGTTCGACGCCGCCGTCCGCGGGATCGAGGCGTGTCTCGACGTCGGGCTCAAGACCGGGCTCCGGTACACGATCACCGAGCACAACGTCGAGGACCTGGCGGGCGTCGTCGACCTGCTCGTCGACGCCGGCGTCGACCGGTTCTGCTTCTACCACCTCGACTACGGCGGCCGCGGCGCCGACATCTCCGACGTGGACCTCAGCCCCGAGGCGACCCGGAGGGCGGTCGCCGACCTGTGCGACCTCACCCGCGAGTACCACGAGGCGGGCGAGGAGATCGAGACGCTGCTGGTCGGCAACTACGCCGACGCGGGCCACCTCGTCGAGTACGCCGACCGCGAGATGGGGACCGACCGCGCCCGATTGATCTACCGGTACCTCCAACGCAACGGCGGCGACCCCACCGGCGAGCGCGTCGCCGACGTGGACCCGGTCGGCAACGTCCACCTCACGCAGTTCTGGCAGGGGTACTCGCCCGGCAACGTCCGCGACCGCTCGTTCGGCGCGATCTGGTCGGACGAGTCGAACCCGCTGCTCGGGGCGCTCCGAGAGCGCGAGGACCGCCTCTCCGGGCGGTGCGCGGACTGCGCGTACAAGGGCGTCTGCCGCGGCGGTTCGCGGCTCCGCGCGTTGGCGGCCCACGACGACCCGTTCGCGCCGGACCCGAAGTGTTACCTCACCGAGGCCGAACGCGACGGAAACGCGGCGCTGAGCCGGATCGGTTCCGGATCCGTCGCCGACGCGGACTGAACTACCGGTCGGGACTCACGTCGTGTGCGGGGCGAGGGACGAGCGCGTCATCCCCCGCCGCCGCGTCGCGTCCGCCGTCGTCTGACGGTTTTAAGAACGAAGCGCGCGCAGCTCACCGCTCGACCTCGTCGAACACGTCGGTGACGAGCGTCGCCTGCGCGGTCCGGAGCCGCTGTGAGAGCGCGGACTTGCTGATCTCTAGCTCTGCCGCCAGCTCGCCGAGCCCCACGTCGCGGTCGTCGTCGAAGTAGCCGCGGGCCACCGCGAGCTCGATCCCCTCCCGCTGCTTCGGCGTGAGCGCGGACAGATCGAAGGTCACCTGTTCGGTCGCCTCCGGTCCCTCGACGACCGCGAGCCGGACCAGCCGGACGTGATCGAGGACCTCCCTGAGCTCGCCGACCACGTCGCGGACCGTGTCTCGGTCGTCGACGTAGGCGGTCACGAGCATGGTGCCGTCCTCGACGCGCCGGACGTGCGGAACGCAGCCGAACCCCTGGAAGATCCGACAGAGGCAGTCGTCGGAGACCTCGCCGCGGGCGCGGACCAGCCCGTCGTCGTCGGCCGGTTGGACGTCGACGGTACACTCGTGGCCCACCGCGTTGACGGCCACGTCGCTCGCGTCGGCGGTCTCGGAGACGATGGGGCAGTCCCAGTCGTCGCTCGGATCGATGTCGAGGTCGACGCGGAGGCGGCGTCCGTCCCCTGCGGCTTCGGCCATGAGGTCGCTTGCTCGCCCGCGGGCTTAGCCGCTCCGCGGATCCTCAGTGTGCGAGAACGCGCGGTTTATATGCCGCGCCGCGGTGCACGGAGACGACGTGCGCGAGACAGCACGCGGAGCCCTCGAACTGGCACGCCCGGGCAACTGCGTCGCCGCCGCGGTCCTCACGGCGACCGGCGCGTTCGTCGCCGGCGCCGGCGACGCGCTCGCTCCGGCGGCGCTCGCCGCGGTCACCACCGCGTTCGCGGTCGCCGCGGGCAACGCGATCAACGACTACTTCGACCGCGAGATCGACGCGATAAATCAGCCCGACCGCCCGATCCCGCGCGGAGCGGTCTCGCCGCGCGGGGCGCTCGGGATCGCCGGCGTCTGGTTCGCGGCCGCCGTCGCCCTCGCGCTCGCGCTCCCGCGGCTGGCGCTCGCCATCGCCGGGATCAACCTCGTCGCCCTCGTCACCTACACGACGGTCTTCAAGGGCACGCCGGGGCTCGGCAACGCCCTCGTCTCGTATCTCGTTGGCTCGACGTTCCTGTTCGGCGGCGCTGCGGTCGGCCGCCCCGCGGCGGTCGTCGCCCTCGCGCTGCTCGCGGCGCTCTCGACGTTCGCCCGCGAGGTGATCAAAGACGTCGAGGACGTGGTCGGCGACCGCGAGGAGGGGCTCCGGACGCTCCCCGTCGCGATCGGCGAGCGGCGGTCGCTGTGGATCGCGACTGGGTCCCTTCTCGTCGCGGTCGCCGCCAGCCCGTTCCCGTACCTCGCCGGGACGTTCGGCGGCGCCTACCTCCTCGTCGTCGCCGTCGCCGACGCGGTCATGCTGTACGCCTGCTACGAAGCGTTCGCCGACCCGACGGCGGCCCAGCAGCGGTTTAAATACGGCACGTTCCTCGCGGCGGTCGCCTTCGTCGTCGGCCGCACCGTGCTGCTCGTCTGAGGTGAGTCGCACCGAGCGCGATGGCGACACCGACGGCGACGCTCTCCCCCTACTTCCGAGAGAGCGATATCCGGCGCGCCTGCTCGCGCCCTCTTAAGGGCGCGAGCAGACCGCGAGGGAGGGCGGCGGCGACCGCGACGCGGTGCGGTTCCGCGGTCGCCGCCGGCCGAGGCTGGGGAGGCGTGAGGTGTGGGGCTGTGCGGTGCGGGGTGGGACTCAAAGGGGCAGCCGCGAGGCCGCCAGAGACGACGCCAAGCACCGCAGCGAGTGAGCGGAGCGAACGAGTGAGGAGCGCAGCGAGTGTCTGGCGGCCTCGCGGCTGGGGCTTTGGCGGTGTTCGTGCCGATCGACGACTTATAAAAAGAACCGACCGAATCGCTCGACAGCGCAGTCGCTCAACGAATCAGCGTATCGAAAAACGCTCGACGACGGACAGTTAGGTGACGGTCACGCGACGTTGAAGCCCTTGTCGCGGAGGAAGTCCTCCACGCGACCCGAGTGGTTCCCCTGCAGCTCGATGGCGCCGTCCTCGACGGTGCCCCCGCAGGCGAACTTCGACTTGAGATCCGACGAGAGGGAGCTCATGTCCACGTCCTTGGGGTCGAATCCTTCGATGACCGTTACCTCCTTTCCGTACCTGCGCTCGTCGATGCGGATGCTGATCTGCTGGGACTCCTTCGCGACGTCTTCGCAGACGCAGAGTTCCTGGGGCAGTCCGCACGTCGAGCAGACTTCCGACATTACGGTCAGAACTACAAGATGCCCGTATTAAATAGTGTCGGGAGTGCCCCTATCGCGCACGCCAAGACGGCCACCTCGCCCCCCTCACTCCCGGTCGAACAGCCGCCCGATCACCGGCGTTCGCTCCAGCGCGAGCCGGCGGACCGTCCGCCGCGCCTCGTCCGCCTCCGCACGCGTCACCGACCCGGCGTACGTCGCCCGCTCGTACGCCTCCCCGACCGCCTTCACGCGCTCGTCGCCGTCGCGGAGCGACATGGCGTCGAGGTACGCCCGCGGCGTCTCTCCGGGTCGCCGATCGCGGTACCGCCGCGCCAGCAGGCGCTCCAGGTCGGCGTACGCCCGCCTCGCGTCCTCGGCGGGGTCGCCTCGCCCCCACGGCACCCGGATCCGGACGGCGCGACGCGCGCGCGCCCCGAGGCCGAGCCGCCGAGCGCCGACGACGCCGACGGTCACGACGAACAGCCAGTACGCGACGGTCTCTCGGGACGGAATCGGGAGCCCGCCTTCGCCCTCGCCTGCGCCGGCCGCGCCGGCCGCCGTTCCGTTCTGTATGAGCCGCTCCTGTGAGAATCCCTCCTCGGTGATCGAGGTGTCGGTCCCGGTGGCGTCGCCCGCCCCGTCGCCGGCGGTCCCGTTGCTCCCGTTCGCCTCCGGGAGCGTTTCGTTTTCCGCGTCGGTGGACGCGTCGGTTTCGGGGGCGGGCGTCGGCCCGTCGCTCGGCTCGGACTCCTCGGTGTCGACGCCAGTCTCGCCGCTCTGGCGGGCCTCGGCGAGGCGCTCGCTCCGGGCCGTGTCGCGCTCGTTCGGCGGGGTCGGGTCGAACGCGACCCACCCGTGCCCCGGGAAGTACACCTTCACCCACGCGTGGGCGTCCTGCCCGCGGACGACGTACCGGTCCTCGCCGACGCGCTCGCCCTCGGAGTAGCCGGTCGCGAACTGCGCCGGGACCCCCTGCGAGCGCAACATTGCGACCATCGTCGTCGCGAAGTAGACGCAGTAGCCGGCGTCCATCTCGAAGAGGAACGCGTCGGCGACGTCGCCGTCCGGCTCCTCGACCGCGAGCGAGTACTCGTACTCCTCGATCAGGTACCGCTCGATCGCGGCGGCCCGATCGTAGGGGTTCTCGGCGTCCGCCGCCTCGACGATCGCCTCGGTGCGCTCGCCGACGCGGTCCGGCGTGCTCTCCGGGAGCTGGGTGTACCGCTCCTCGATCGCCGGGTCGTACTCGGTGCTGGCGTTCCGGAGCTGCGCCGCTTCAGCGTCGAGCACCCGGCTCTCGACGGTCGTCTCCTCGCCCGGGCGCACGGCGGCGCCGAGCCGGATCGTCCCGCGTTCGTCGACCTGCGCGGTCGAGGCGCCCGCCTCCCGAACGTCCACGGCCTGCCACGGCGCGGGCAGCGCGGTCGACTCGGTCCGCGCGGTGACGGTGACGTTCGCGGTCGTCGCCTCGCCCGGCGGGCCGTCGAGTTTCCCCTCCAGCGTCGAGCGCTCGCCCGACCGCACCCAACCGTCGCCGGTGTAAGTGTCGTAGGCGGCGACGTGCCAGTTCGACTCGACCGGGCTCTCGATCTCGTAGCGCACCTCGGGCGAGAGCCGGGTCGTCCCGACCACCTCGACCTCGTCGCCGGCGCCGAGCGACGACTCCAGCGTCGGGCCGCGGTCGGCCCCCCACGGCTGCGCCGCGCCCGCCGGGAGCACGGTGACCGTCGCGCTCACGAGGATCATCGCCGCCAGCACGGCGGCGAACCGGTCGCCGTGGCTCCGGAGCGCGTCGGGCGTCGACAGCGTCGAGAGCCCGGCGGCGGTAGCGGCGCCGATCACGCCGACGAGCGCGGCCAGCCCTCCCGCGTCGCCGGTGCACACGAGGAACCCGAGCGTGCCGCCGGCCACCGCGGTCGCGCCGACGTGTCGCCCTCGGCCGGCGAGGTACGCGACGAGGAACGTCGGCACCGGCGCGACAGCGAGCACCCACACGTCAGCGACCGCGAGCCGGAGGATCGAGAGTCCGGTCAGAAGCGACACCACGTCGAGCGCGACGCTCTCGACCGAGAAGAGCGCCCGCCGGCTCGCGGGGACCGCGAGAGAGTAGCCGACGAGCCCCGCGGCGAAGAGGACCGCCGTCAGCCGTACGGCGGTGCGCTCGGTGACGATCCGCGCGAGGACCGCGCCGGAGACCCCCGCGACCGCGACGGCCGCGGCGGTCTCTGCCGTCCCGCCCACCACGTCGGTCGCTTCGAGGAAGACGCCGAGGTACGCCGCCGTGACGAGCGCGACGCCGACGACCGCGGGGTCCGCGAACCCGCTCCAGTCGTCCGCGGGCTCGTCGGCCTCCTCGCGGCCGAGGTCCGGCAGCGCTCCCGACGCGCGCCGTCTCGCGGCGTCGACCCACCGCCGATCCCCGGACACGCGACCCCTCACCGTCCGCGCACCTCCGATTCGGTCGGAGACGGTGACGTCGGCTCGGGCGACGGCTCCGCGCCCGACTCGCCGTCGCCTTCCGACGCCCGGAGGTCGTCGACGGCGACGGTTCGCCCCCCGGTCCGGTACCGCGCCCCGTCGACGTCGGCGATCACCTCCACGTCGGCGTCGTCGACCGCGACTTCTCCCGGTCCGGTCACCGCGGCCAGTTCGAGGACGGCCCGCCGTCCCTGCGGACCCGGCCGGACCGACGCGCTCCCGGCCGGCAGCGTCAGGTCGACCGGAACGCCGTCGTCGAGCAGGGCCAGCGCGAGGCTGGCGGCCGCGCTCGCGAGGGCGTCGGCCCCCTCGCGCTCGCGGGTCGTTTCGCCCGCGATCGACACCCGGCCGTGCCGCGTCTCCGCGGCGAACTCCTTGACCACGATCTCGTCGCGCTTCGCGGTCGTCGGCCAGTGCACGTCCCGGAGGGCGTCGCCCCGGGAGTACTCCCGCAGCCGGTCGAACTCCTCGCGCCGCCGGCTCACGCCGACCGCGTCGGCGGCGTACAGCTCCCGCCGGAACCGCGCCGGAATCGGGTGACAGGCCGGATACGCGGTCACCGCGTCGGTGTCGTCGACGACCACCTCGCGGTCGAAGAGCCCGAACACGTCGGTCGCGGTCACTCTCACCGGGCCTAACTGACGCTCTCCCCGTCGCAGATACCGGACGCGATACGTCACCGGCCCCTCACCGATCGACGCGCGGATCGGCGTCTCCGGGCCCTCAAGGCCGTCGTCCGTGTCGTCGTCGACCGCCGCCAGGTAGGTCCCGGACGCCCCCGCGGTCGCCGGGCGGAGCTCGATCCGTGCCTCGCCGCGCTCGCCGACGAACCCGTCCGACGGGGGGACCCGACGCACCGCCGGGTCCTCGACGCGCGCCAGTTGGACGTAGCCGGCGACGAGCGCGACGACTCCCGGGAGGACGACCGCGTCGAGCGCGCGCCCGCCCGCCGCGAGCGCCAGCAGGCCGCCGATCACGCAGACCGCGCCGACGACGCGACCGCGCCGGGTGAGGGTCGGCTTCGGCATCGGCTCACTCCACGGGGACCCGTTCGAGGGCGTCGGCGACGATCTCCGCGCCGTCGGCGCCGCCGGACTCGGACCGGATCCGGTGGGCGAACACCGTCGGCGCCTCGGCCTGTACGTCGTCCGGGATCACGTAGGCACGGCCGTCGAGCGCGGCCCGCGCCTGCGCGGCACGCAGCAGCGCGAGGCTCCCGCGTGGGCTGACGCCGAGGTGGGCGTGCCGCCGGGTGTGGACCGCCAGCCGCGCCACGTACCGGCGCAGCTCCTCGGTCGCCTCGATCCCGCCCACCGCGGCCCGCGCGCGCCGAACGTCCTCGACCGTCGCGACCGGCTCGACCGCCTCGACCGGGTGGTCGCCGGCCATCCGCCCGATGATCTCGGCCTCCTCGTCGGTGTCGGGGTAGCCGAGCCGGATCTTCTTGGTGAACCGGTCGACCTCGGCGACCGGCAGCTCGTACGTCTGGCCGGGCTCCACGTCGTTTTGGGTCGCGATCACGCAGAACGGGTCCGGGAGATCGCGGGTTTCCCCGTCGGTCGTCACCTGCCGCTCCTCCATCGCCTCGAGGAGGGCCGACTGCGTCTTCGGGGGCGCGCGGTTGATCTCGTCGCCGAGCACGACGTTGGCGAACACCGGCCCCGGCTGGAACGCGAACTCGTCGGCGGACTGGTCGAAGACGTTGACGCCCGTCACGTCGGAGGGGAGGAGGTCCGGGGTGAACTGGACGCGTTTGAACGAGCCGTCGATCGAGCGCGCGACCGCCTTCGCGAGGGTGGTCTTCCCGACGCCCGGCACGTCCTCGACGAGGAGGTGGCCGCGGGCCAGCATGGTGACGACGACGTGCTCGACCGCCTCCCGCTTCCCGACGATCACCTCCTCGACGTTGTCGGCGACGCGTTCGGCGAGCTCGGCCACCGCCGCGGGCTCCATGGCGGTTCCCGCGGCGTCGCCGTCGCCGGAGGCATCCCCTCTCGTCCCGCTCCCGTTCTCGCCGACGCCCGTCCCCAGCGGGCCCGCCTCTCCCGGATCAGTCATGTCGTCGCCCGTCGTCACGGACCGCGGCTCGCGGTCCACGTGTGGCGATCCGATCCGGGCGCGCGCCGGTCCGGTTCGGGTGTACGCCGTCCCGCCGGAGGTCGATCGTGCGAGTGGTACCCACTGTCATCGATATGAAGCGAGTTGGGGTGGAAGCGGCATATGCGTTCCGCCGATACGTTGCGATCGTCGTCGCGTGAGCCTCCCGAATACGGTCGACACGGCCCGGAGGCGATTGAGAGCGGGAGTGAGTATTGCAGATCGGCAGCGGAGAGGGTGTATTTAAACAATCGTGAGTGACGGCAACGATCGCTTATAAAGAACGATGCGGTGGCGCGTGCCTCCGAGCGGCCGACAGGCCGCGAGGAGCACGCGCGAGGGAGCCCGCGGCCGCCTGTGGCGGCCGCGGCGAGGCTGGGGAGGTGTGAGGCTGTGCGGTTGGGTGGGATTCAAAGGGGCAGCCGCTGYGGGCGGCGCAGGGGACGCAAGCACCGCAACGAGGGAGCGAACACCGTGAGCGACCGAGTGAGGCGCGCAGCGAGCGTGCGCCGTCCACAGCGGCTGGGGCTTTGGAAGTGTTCACCCCAGAGTGGTCGATCACTTATAAACAGCCGACAGCAACGCCACTCGATCACTTATAAACAACCACTCCACCATATCGATATACCCACTCTCGTCATCACTCAAAACCGTGTCCACACTGATCGGTACAGAAAGAGATCAGTAGCGGTGGATCTCAACGGCGTCGTTCGGGTGAATCCGCGTTCGGACCCGCTGACTCCCTCGTCACGCGGCGACCGGCTCGACGTCGGTGCCCACGTCGTCGGCCGATTCGTCGTCTTCGGCCGACGCGATCCTGTACAGTCCGACGAGCGCCGCGAGCACGATCACCGCGCCCTCGGCGCGCGCGGCGACGTGTACCCACTCGCGGGGCTCGGCTTCCCCGGCGTTTCGGTACAGCGCCCTCGTCCACAGGCGGACGACCCGCCGCGGGACGAGCGCTTGGACCAGTCCGCCGATTCCGGCGACCAACAGCAGCAGGGCCTTCATACCCTCCCTTCGCGGGACGGGTGCAAAAACGATGCGGCGCGCTCTCGCGACGCGGCCCGCTCTCGACGGCGGCGCGTCCCCGCGATGCGCGCGCATTCACGCCGGCTCGGCCGCCGAGAGGTAGCGCCGGCAGGTCGCGGCCGCCCACTCCCGGACCGCGGGAGCGTCAGACCACAGCAGCGCGGCGAGCCCGTCCTCGTCGAACAGCCCGACGACGGCCCGATCGCCGACGAGGAGCACCCCGAGCGGGGAGTCGCCGTCGTGGCGGTACGCGTCGATCCCGCGCTCGGCCAGGACCGACCGCACCGCGGTCCCCGCGGGACCGGTGAGCCGGTCCGCGGCCCGCCCGGTGAACACGAGCCGGATCGCCCGGTCCCCCCCGCCGTCAACGGCCCGATCCCCGTCGCCGCCCTCGTCGCCGTTCCCCGGCAGTCGACGCGCGAGGGCGCGATCGGCGCGAGGCACGACTCCGACGACCGCTCTCTCCGAGCCGACGAGCGCGGCGAGTCGAGCCGCCGGCCCGGGTTCGTCGCCGCGCTCGACGAGGTCGAAATCGCCGTCGAGGGGGGCGTCCCCGTCGGCGTCGACCGCTTCCGCGACCAGGTTCCGGAGGACCGCGCCGGGCGCGTCGCCGTCAGCCATCCGTTCGCTCTGCGGTCTGCTCGTTGCTCTCGCCACGCTCGTCGCTCCCCTTGCCCCCGCCGCTTGCATCCTCGCCGGACGCGAAGCGGTCGTCCCAGTCGGTGTCGCTCACGGTCGCCCTTCGGCGCCCCGCGGCGTAAACCTCAGGGGCGTGTCGCCCGCAGGGGACGCATGACCGATTCGGCCGGCCTCGCCGCGCGCCTCAACGAACTGCTGACAGAGCGCGAGGAGACCCTCGCGACGGCGGAGTCGCTGACGGGCGGGCTCGTCGGGTCCCGAGTGACCGACGTGCCGGGCGCGAGCGCCTACTTCGACCGCGGGTTCGTGACTTACGCGTACGACGCCAAACGCGAGGTGCTCGGCGTCTCCCGCGAATCGCTCGACGCGGACGGCGCCGTGAGCGCACCGGTCGCCGAGCAGATGGCGGCGGGCGCCCGCGACCGCGCCGACACGACGTGGGCCGTCGCGACGACCGGGATCGCGGGACCGGACGGCGGTACGGCGGAGAAGCCGGTGGGGCTCGTGTACGTCGGCGTGGCCTACGCCGCGCCGTGGGGGACGGAGGAGTCGTTCGTCCGCACGGAGCGGGTCGTCCTCGACGGCGACCGCTCCGCGGTGAAGCGGAAGGCGGTCGACGCCGCGCTGGACGCCTTGGTCCGAACGATTCGCGAGGTCGACGCCGAGGAGTGACGGCGAGAGCGGGAGAGATCCCCGGTCAGTCGATGTACGCGTGGCCGACGACGGCGACGAGCAGTGCGGCGACGACGATCCACGCCAGCGGCTCGGCGGCGAGCAGCCGGATCGGGCGCGTCGGAGACTCGTCGAAGCCGAACAGCGCCCCCGCCGACAGCGCGCCCGCGAACACGAGCGCGGCGACGACGCCGGACACGCCTAAGAGCAGGGTGTCGGTCCGGTCCATACGTCGGATCCGCGGCGGACGGATATAAACGGATCTGCGAGAGGAGACTTCTACCGCGACCGGATGCCGGTATCAGACTTACCGACGCGAAAATCGAACGGAGATTATAGCACAGACAGATCACGGTGGAAGCGTGGATCGGAGAGTTACTAGATATCATCTACAGATATCCACTCGTGCCTACCGCGCTGGGTCGTGGGATCGTTCCGGTTCCGTCTCGTCCGGCTGATGCAATCTCACACGGGGCCGTCTGTAACTAGTCCTAAGATATTCATCTAAGATATGTGTCTAAGATTTCAATCTCACGAGGGCTCGTCTGAAACCGAGCGACTTCGGCGACCCCTGATAGTCGCCGTCGCTTCAACCCCACAAGGGTTCGTCTGAAACGGCGGAGTCGCGTCGCCCAAATCGCATCCGGGGGTGAGCTTCAACCCCACAAGGGTTCGTCTGAAACGTCCTCGGTGTGCATGATGGCGTGCTTCTGCGCCATGCTTCAACCCCACAAGGGTTCGTCTGAAACCATGGCAGATTCGAACGCCACAAGAGCTATACTGGCTACATACACACAAGCGTTTCCGTCGACCCGCAATAACCCCCGATCCCCCCTGGGGTCGATGGTCGCTGTCTGTGCTGATTAGAGAAATCGCCTGTCTTCGGTAGGGTCGTCGCCGTAGACCGTTCGATCGAGGAGCGTCTCTGACGAAAGCTCGTAAATTATCACACTCTCACCGGTTATCAGGAGGTCGTCGATAGAATTTTCGAGCTTTGAGAGATCACCCTCAGTGATGTGCCCTTCGAGCACCGAGTTCTGTACGTGGGTGAGATAGCGTCGGCAGAGTTTCAACATTCGTTGAGTTCGTTCCGCCTCCATATCGTAGACCAACACGACGTACATCACCACCACCTCCGAAACGCTTCATACGGCTCGTCGGCGAGAAGGTGCTTTTTGAGCTTATAAGCCTCCAATCGCAGAAGGTACTGATAGCTCACCTTCCGATCGAGCCGGGGATGATCGACCGTCTCCTCCAGGGTTTTCTCGAACTCCCTGGTGTACGTTTTGCGACCGGATTCGGAGAGCAGACAGGCTCCGACCTCGGAGCGGAAGTCCGATTCGGAGAGCTGTTGGCGGTTGAACAGCCGGAACATCACGCGGTCCGCGATCACCGGCTTGAACAGATCGGCGATGTCGAGCGAGAGCGAATAGCGCCGCTCTCCGGGCTCGTGGAGATAGCTCACGGAGGGATCGAGTGCGGTGGCGCGGATCGCCGAGACGCAGTTGGCGTACACCAGTGAGTTACCGAACGAGACGACGCTGTTCACCTCGTCGGTCGGTGGGTCGAATCGCCGCCCCGTGAACGGGTACTTATCCGGGAGAATCGTCGAGAAAGTTCCGTAGTACGCCTTCCGAGCGGTTGCTTCGACGCCCATTAGCTCGGACACATCGTCGGTGTCGCCCACACGCCCGGCCGCGTCCTCGAGGGCGTCGAGCGCTTGTCGAAGGTCCCGTCCGCGGTTGTGGTAGTACGAGACGTTCGACCGCATGTTGTGAATGCTTCCGGCGACGAACTCACGAGCGATCCGGAGCCGATGGTCGCTGTCCTCGTAGGCGGAAACCTGCGCGACGACCGTCCGGCCGGACGTTTGGCCTTTTTCCGGCATGACGGAACCGGCGTAGTAGTCCTTCCAACCGAACACGTGGGCGGCGACTCCCTCGTCGTTGAGGAACGAAACGAAGCGCGTGTTGAAGTCGATCTGTCCGTGGAGGTACACGGCCTCCGCGTGCTCGATTGGAATGTGCTTTTTATCGCCGTCGTCGGTGACGACGCGGAGCGTGTCGTCTCGTCGTTCTATCTGTCCGTCGGAAAACACGTGGTAGTTCTTATCCATTGTCAACACCAGCAAAAGTCGTGATACGCACACGACGAGCAGAACGGCTTTTCGGCGGCTTCGGGCGGCGTGTCGCTCGTGACGACGCGGTGGATTCCGCGGATCGCGTCTTCCACCTTTTGGCGACGCTCGTCGTCGAGTTCGACCGGTTCGCGCGTTCGTTCGGTCGGGTGAACGAGCACGCCGTCGCGCTCGACATCCGCGAACTCCTCGAGATACCACAAGTAGTACGACAGCTGCATCGTCGCCGGTTCCACCAGCGACGAGGAGGGCTTGATCTCAACGACGCGCCCGTCCTGCAGGAGATCGAGCGACACCATCCCGAGCGAGAGGTTCTCTCGTTCCTCCTCGTAGGCCGTGTCGTCGACGCGCGTGCCGCGTACCACGGAGGGATTCTCCCGGTCGATCTCCAAATGCCGGCTGGCGAACCACAGTTCGCGCTTACAGACGACGTAATACTGCATCATCACACCCGTCACGCGGAAGGGGTCGTCGTCGCGCTCCCCGGCGACGGTCTCTCGAAGACGGTCGACGGGGTCCATTCTATCGAAGTCACCTCCAGCAGCGTCGGATTTTCCACCACCACTTCCACCGGTCCCGTTTGTCGGAGTCATAGGAGTCGTGCCTCCACAGAATTGTCTGGCGTGACGACCCCCTCGGTAGCGTCGAAGTAATCGTCGAACCGAGCCTGCCGGGTGTCAATGTGCAGGCGGCCATCCTCGTCGTGGGGATGGCCGTCCTCGCCGTAGACTGGCTCGCAGTGAGCGAACAGTTCCTCCTCGTCGCGTCCGTACATCGGAACGGAGACTTGCAGCGGTTTCAGTAGCTCCGTCTTCTCTTCGACCGTTTCCCAATCGTATTCACGGTAGGCGTCTCGGAGCTCGTCGATGTGGGCTCTCTCCTCGCACGTTCGTGTGACAATAACTTCGACCGCCGGCCGTTCGTCGATCAGCGAGAGGCGCCCGAGCATCTTGGCGTCCGCTCTCTGGATGTAGTTAAGATACTCCGGATCCCCGACTCCGCGCTCGTCGATTTTCGCGAAGTAGGACTTCACTGCAGTCCGTGTGACGGTGTGTTCGTCCATTGGCTCCCCCTCGTACACCTCGTCGAGTGCGAGCGCGGAGAGCTTCGTCAGACTGTCACCGCCGCGGTCGTACACGGCCGTCGAAGGCGTTCGCTCCCTTCCTTCCGGTGGTTCGAGAACCCAAGTTGTCACGAGACCCGTCTCGCGGTCGAACGACCGGTTGCATCGGCCCGCCGCTTGGACGATGCTGTCGAGCGGGGCAAAGTCCCGGAACACGCGGTCGAAGCTCACATCGACGCCCGCCTCGACGAGCTGCGTCGAGACGAAGACGATCGGTAGGTTCCGCTCCGTCAGCTCGATGACGACGTCGATGAGGTGCTGACGATCCACTGGCCGGTGTCGAGTTGTGAGGTGAACGAGAAGCGGCCGGTTACCACCCCATTCATTGAGCGTTCGCTTAACTGTCGTTTCGGGCGATACGTCGGCGGGTTTCTCAGTCACGTTCGCGAGCACGCAGTCGTACACTTCGTTGACCACGAGCGGATCGGCGTACTGCTCGACCGACTGAGTCAGTTCGCGCGCACTATCGATGGTGTTGCAGATCGAGAGGACGGACACCCCCTCGACTGCGACTTCGGCCAGCTGCTGGCCGGCACGGTCGTAATCGAGCGGTACCGGATCGCCGTCGAGTGCAGCCTCCACGGACGGGTGGAGCTCGAAGTGGACGCGATCGAGTCCCTCGTAGTATCGTTCAGGGTCGGGAACGAGATCCGGCGTCTCGTCGTTCTCGCTTTCGGTAAACAGCTTCGGCTGGGTGGCCGTCATGGCGATTACCGTCACATTGTACTCCTCGACGAGGAGGCGCGCAAGTCGCTCGACGAGCGCCCACCACCGGTGAGGAAGCGCCTGCGGTTCGTCGAGTACCACGACGCTATCGTAGAGGGACGGCAGCTTCATCGACTGAACGTTTCCCGGTCCCGCGAGACTCTCGAACAGTTGCACGAACGTCGTCACGACCATCCCCGACCGCCAGCTCTCACCGAGAATCGCCTCCGCATCGGCTCGGGCGTCGTCGGGCACTTCCTCGGGCGATCTAGGGAGCGGTACGCGCGTCTCCGAGAGGTGGTGGTCGACGGTCAACACGTCGCTGTCGACACGATCGACGTCGAATACGGACTCGCTTTCCGCAGCCACCTGGTCGATGATCGACGTGAACGGGAGCGCATACACGAGTCGTCCGTCTCCCGATTTCCGGTCGAGAACGGTCAGTCCGGCGTCGAGTCCGGTGAGTGTCTTCCCAAGCCCTGTCGGCAGCGTGAGCGTTGCGACTGAGTCGCCCGCTTCTGCGAAATCCTCCGCTCGTGAACGAACTTCTCCCCGCGCCTGTTCCCGTTTCTCGTTAAGCGAGCGGGTTCGGTCGTCGACGCCCGAGTGCTCGGTCTCCCGCTGGAGCGCCCTCACTTTCGCGTCGATCGCAGCTCGTCTCGGCGGGGACGCTCCGTACACCTCCTTCGACGGGAGGTCCACCACATTCGTCAAATGGCGGGCACTCGTCTTGTCTGCGAGTACGAGCGCGCTCCAAGTCTGGAGAACTCCGTCGTAGAACTCCTCATTCAGCTTCCACTGCGCCTCGAAGACGAGGTCGGGGGAGCTGAGCACGTGACCGCCGATATCGGTGAAGCGTTTTTGCTCGCGAGCGCAGCGCATCCAGTCACGGAACTCCTTCCACGATCCCTCACCGCCTGTCGCACGGTCGATCAGGGCGTTGGCGACGGCTGGCTCGTTCGCGTCGATGTTTGCGACCTGCTCGAAGGTCTCTTGACGAAACAGTCGGCGGAGTGGTCCCTCGTCGCGCTCGGCGGCTGCCTTGCCAACGTAGTTGGCCGTGTTCGGGAGTTGGCCATGGTGTCTCGCGACCGCGAGAAAGCCGACCAGCGGGTCGTCATCCTCGAACCCGGCGGCGTCGAGCACGTAGTACGCCACGAGTGCACCGAGCGGCGCGTGGTGGGAGGGTCCGCCGAGATCGAGATCGTCAGCGTCGGCGTGGAGGTGCTCTTGGAACCACGTCGTGAGCTTTCCGATGTCGTGAACCCATGCGATACGTCGGGCGATGTCGACGACTGCGCTGCCGTCTGCGGTCGTCGCTCCCTCCGGAACGATCGCCTCGATCCGCTCTACGACGTCTGCGAGGTGTCCGTCCAGCGGCACGTCGGTACCGTCGCGTTCGCGAAGGTGCGACGGTGGTGCGTCGACATCGAGTCCGTTCAACTGAACATCACCCGCCGTCCGTCCACGCGCGATGTCTCGACGTTGTGGACGCGAACCGGTTCCGCGTCCGGTGAGTAAGCCACCGACAGGAACTTCGTCGTCGTTCGTCCGCCGTCGTCGGCCGCCATGAATCCCGGCGATCGCTCGACACGAACGGGGTTCCCGGGTGCGAGTTCGACATCGTCGACCGCCTCGATGACGACCGAGTCAACGTCCGCGTCCGCGACCTCTCCTGATTCAACATCGAACGCCCCGAGATACTCCACCTCGGCGAGATGTTCTGAGAGGCCGAGGCTCGGCGGGTAGTGGCTCGTTCCCTCCTCTAGACGGTTCCGAAGCTCCTCAAACAGCTCCGTATCGTCGAGTTGAAGGTCTATTCGGTAGGCCGGGTCGACGAGTACCTCGTAGTTGTGCTGCTGGCGTAATTCGGTCGAGTCCGGCATCGAGATACGGGCGTGCCCCCGCGTCGGAACCGTTTTCATGTCCTCCTTCGCCGTCGAGAGCGTGTTCTGTGGAAGGTTCATCGTCCGCAGTTCCTCGATCGGTTCGACTGCGATTCCGGAGCATTTGGGAGCGAACGCGTCGTAGTAGCTGTCCCTATCGAGCCCGAGGATCGCGGCGATTATCCCCGCAATCGTTGTCCGTGGCGGAATCCGATACGTCTGTTTGACGATGTTTCCCTCGACCCGCCGAAAGTGTCCCCACTGGCCACGGAGTTCGAAGGAGAGACACTCCGCCGACTCGGAGCCGGAGTCGTCGTCGCCGTCCCAGTCGTCGAGCGAGTGCTGGGTCATCAGTCGTCCGCGCTCGGCATCGTCTCGGCGGCCTCGTCGTACACGTCGACCACGTCGACTGCGTCGTCGCCGACCGCGTCACGAAGCGCGTCGTGGAGTCCGTGGTCGCCCACCTCGGCGCCGGCAGTGAGGTTCTCGCCGTCGACGGTCACGTCCAGCACGTCGCTCGTCGCGACGCGAACGCGCTCGATGCGGTCGGCGTGACGGCCGAGTCGACCAACGAGATCCGTCAGATCGACCGCGAGATCCCGAACGTTCCTGATCTCGTCGACCGGCTCCGACGCCGACTCGTCGACGGAGAGATCGCGGGTGAGTCCGCCGATGTGGAACCCCTCGTCGGCGTACTCGACGCGGAGGTAGAGACGCGGCTCCTGTCCCACCTTGCTCCGGCTGATCGTCTGGTTCTTGATCGCCCGCCAGCAGAGGGTGTCGAGACGCTCGACGTCCGCGGGCGTCAGCTTCGTATCGTCCGAGCCGTGCTCATCGACCAGTCCGTGAAACGCGATGAAGCCGTACTGGATCCGATGGTCGTCGAGGTCGAATCCCCCCTGCTCCTTGTCGGCACCGGTCGCGATGACGCTCGTCAGGCTGTTGTACTCCTCGTTCTCGGTGACCGAATGGATCGTTTTCCCCGGCGAGAACTGCACGGGCCCCGTGAAGTGGTCCGGGAGGTAGTCCTCGAATCCCTCGTAGTTTCCTTGCATGTCCATACTCATCGTCGCCCCGAAGTATCGCACGTCGGCGGCGTCGTCGAGGAAGGCACCGAACACCTCTTCGCGCAGCTTCGCCTGTTCCTCCTCGTCGAGATCTCCCAAGTCCCACTCGTCAGGATCGAGAGATTTGAGGCAGTTCTCCAGAAGCTCCCATCGCTGGGCCTGGCTGCCCCCGTCTCCCTTGACGTTCCGAACGTACACGCCGTGGCCGTCGGCGTCGAGCTGGTCACGCAGGTAGCGTTTCAGCCGAACGTCCGTGACGATAGCCTGTTCAGTCCGAGGGTCGATTCGAGGGCGGTTCGCCCCGCTTAGGGGGTTCCCGTTCGGGTTCGCGTCGACCGCGTCGTAACAGAAAACGATCTCCGAACGGTTCTCCACGGGCTCGTACTCGTCGTCGGCGTAGGCGTGTTCACTCATCGGTGTCGGGGGTTGCGTCGTCGTCAGTCTGTTCGTCGGCCTCCTCGTCCGGGATCCAATTATTCATGCCGTAGGCGACGCCGAGCGCGTAGTAGTAGCGCAGCTCGCTCGTGTCGATGTCCCAGCCGCCGTCACGCTCTGCACGAGGGAGCGTCTCGACGAGTTCGTCGACGACCTCGGCGTACATCGTCGAACTCATCCGGTTCTCGCGCGAGTAGACGACGTTTTTGTCGAGAACGTCGCTTGCGAGCCGCTCGATCTTCGAGCCGGTGACGGACTTGATCGAGTACTGGTCGACGAGCGTCGTCGACCGGTTCTCCGAGGACTGCTGATAGCTAGAGACCTGCCCGACGAGGACGCCGAGCAGGAACCCCCCGCGTCGCTGCGGGTTCTCGGGTGCAAGCGCCGGCGTGTCGTCGAGGAACTGTTCGAGTTTCCGTGCGCGTTTGACGGCCTTCGATCCGCCGTCGGTTCGAGCGCGCTGTGTCGTGTCGTGTTGCATCTGGGATGTCGCGTACTCCGCCGGTTTCGTCAGCGATTCGTCCTCGCCCGCCAGCAGACCTGCCGCCGCGAACGCACACAGCTGTGCGTGTTGCATCGCGACGAACATGGACGGGAACCCCTCGTCGTCCTCGTCGCTCTCTTGGACCAGCCGGTCGGCGTACTCTTCGAGCAGGCGGGCGACGGGAATCGATCCTCCCGAAAGCGACGCGACCAGTGCCTGAATGCGGAGATCGTCCGCGGACACCGTGTCGTCGTCGTCCGGCGTCGCGAACGTCGACCGGAAGTAGTTACCGCCGGCGATCGAGCCGACCATCGCCTTCACGTCCGGACGCAGCAACGACCACTCCTCGTGTGCGGGGAGTGCCGGTCGGACATCCGGATGCGGGAGGTCTGCCTCGGCGTCGAACGCCCAGCTGGACAGGACCGCACAGTGCTCGCGAGCGAGTTCGACCGGGTACATCAGCGAGGCGTTCATCTCGTCGCCGAACACGTCGTACCGCTTGGTCTGGTGCTGGAGCACGGCGGCGACGTAGAACTGGAGCCGATCCGCGTTCGAGATCCTGCTGTCATCGTGGGTGTATTTACTGTACATCCGCTCAACGGGGGTTAAATCACCCTCGTTGACCACCCTATACAGGGCAGTGTACAGCTTCCGCGCGTCCGTGGGCGTCGGCCGCCCGAAGAAGTACGGGAGGTAGTAGACGTTCGACTCCAGCGTGTAGTACGAACAGGCGTCGATGAACGTCGAGGCGTTCATCAGCGTGACGGCGACATCCTCCGAGACGGGATGTGACCGCCACGCCTCGTCCGGATCGAGGCCAGGAAACTTCTCCAGCTGCTTGCCGAGGAAGTAGTTCAGCGGGTCCTCGGCGGTTCCGACGGTCGGGCCGTCACGCCCCGTGACGAGGTCCGTCGCTTGACCGATGGAGTTCGTTGCCGCGTTCTTCGAGACGAGCTTCGAGCGCTTGCGAGCGCGCATCGCCTCGTTGAACACCGTGGTCCCGCAAGACCCAGGGAGTTCGTAGTTGCCGTCTGAGTCGAGCTTGACCGCGACGGTTGTCAAGGCTGTCGTTGACCCCTCAATCTGCTTGTTCACGGCGTCGAGGATCGTCTCTTCGACGCCATCTCGCTCGCCGAGTGCCGCGAGCGATTCGACGATCCATCCGTCCTCGTGCTCGCTGGCGGCCTCTTGGATCACTTCGTCGGCCGCCCAGTAGGTAAGCCGCTGATACAAGTATTCGGCCACCTTCTCTGGCTCCTTACCGGCACCAGTACGATGCGTGACGCTGTGGTCGAATCCCCGTGCGGCATCGTACCACGCGTGTGCGACCGCTTCCACGTCCTCCCGCGTGTAGCTCCGGAACTCGACCGGGCGGTCCGGGTCGAGTGCCGGTTCGTCGCCCGTGAGGTCGACGCGGAGGATCGCCAGGCTCTCCTGCTCCCCGAACAGGTCCGTCGACTTCTCCGGCGTGAGGTACGGCGCGAACTCGCCGCCGCCGGCGGTCGCGAGCGTGTAGAGCCGGCCGTAGAGATACTGGAGATCACGCAGCGAGGCGATCGGGCGGTCGGGGAGTTCTTCGGCGAGCTCCTCGTCGTCACTGTATGTCTCCTTGAACTCACCAGGGGTCGGAAGGAGACTCATCCGCCGTGTACCTCCGAAGCCGGCTCGCCGAATGGGCCCTGTTTCTCAGCGACGTTCAGGAAGCCGAGTCCGAGCCCGTTCCGCTCTCCGAGCCCGCACGAGAGCGCGAGGTTGAGGTGACGGCGGTGGTGGTCGTCGCGAACCGTGTACTGGAGTCGCCACTTGCTGAGGACGTACGTCATCGTCTGTCCCTGCGTCACCTCGACCGGTACCGCGAACGTCTTGATCAACTCGTAGCCGTCGAAGAGCTCTCCGGGCCGATCGCTGGGACCCGGAAGGTGGTCGGGTGCGTGTCGCCCGTGTTTGGCATCGAGGTTGGACTCGATCTGCGTTCGGATCGGCTCCATGCCGAACTCCGGTTGCCAGAACGTCGCCGTGTCACCGCCGGGGTGGTCGATACCGTACTCCTCACACCGCCACGGCGGAATTCGAACGAGGAGTCCGGTCCCGCTCTCGAGGACGCCGGTGCTCCCGGGCTCGCCGACGTCGGGCTCGATCACCGAGAGATCGTCGACCGTGAAGGGCATCTCGCCCACGTTCAGCTCGGGCGTTCGCTGGAGGTCCCGAGCCACGTGCGCGAGGAGTTCCTCGTCCGGCGAGGCGACGAGCAGCGTCCGATCGTCCCCCTCCGCCATGTCACCGGGAGGGAAAGGGTTCGAGAACGTGAAGCCCGGCGGCTCGTTCGCGTCGTGAGCGTCCTCGTACTCCGTTCCCTCGAGCGCCCGCCACACCCGTCCGCGGAGCTTGTGGTGGTACGCGTTATCGTAGGCCGCGTCAGCTCGCGCTGAGAGACGGACTACGACGCGCATTTGAAACAAGTCGTCAATAGATTATGTTGTTGCAGTAGCATTTCATTCCGATTCGAGATAGTCAGGAAACCTGATAAAAATTTCCCAACTAGTATCATATTCCCGTGTAGTTCTCTCGAAGCTCCAACCACGCTCACAGACCAGAGTGTCACAACCTCGCTCCGGGCTACCGAGTATGTTTAGGCGGGATACCCGGATACTTCGGAACCGTGGTGTGCACCGGTGATCCGAGGTAATCTCTGCAACTGGAGACGACACGGTGTCATTGACAGTAGACGCAAAACCGTCTCAATCGTCAGCGATCGGTATCCCGAAACCCTCCGAAGTGTCGTCGACCCCCGGGGGGTTTGGTGACTATTGGAGGTCGACAGAAACGCTTGTGTGTGAGCAAGCAGTAGCCCCTCTGTGGCGCGCAAATTGGCCACAGTTTCAGACGAACCCTTGTGGGGTTGAAGCCCGTGAATCTGCTCGCCGGAGGCGTTGAAAAACTGGTTTCAGACGAACCCTTGTGGGGTTGAAGCGCCTCACCGCCGATGCCGAGTACGGATGGACCGCGGTTTCAGACGAACCCTTGTGGGGTTGAAGCGGGGTGTTGTGTCCGTGAATCGGTTGGTGAACGTGCGTTTCAGACGAACCCTTGTGGGGTTGAAGCCGAGACGCGCACGCCACCGAGATGTTTCAGGGCCGGTTTCAGACGAACCCTTGTGGGGTTGAAGCAGCTCCATCTCCGCGACCATCGACATGAACTTGAGTTTCAGACGAACCCTTGTGGGGTTGAAGCAGCTCCATCTCCGCGACCATCGACATGAACTTGAGTTTCAGACGAACCCTTGTGGGGTTGAAGCCTCGGAGAGGTGCGCGATCTCCCCGCCGCGCATCCCGTTTCAGACGAACCCTTGTGGGGTTGAAGCAATATCGTCGGTCTCCCACTCGTCGTCGATACCATGTTTCAGACGAACCCTTGTGGGGTTGAAGCGCCGCGAAGGGTGACGGTGTCGGTGCCGACGTTGTTTCAGACGAACCCTTGTGGGGTTGAAGCGACGTGGACAAAGTCCGGGAGTCCTGCGAGAAACAGTTTCAGACGAACCCTTGTGGGGTTGAAGCGCCCTCCCCAGCAGTGCCTGCCGGAAGTTCTGCGGTTTCAGACGAACCCTTGTGGGGTTGAAGCGCGGGCTGCGCGCAGCCCGATCAGCGCGACGACCGGTTTCAGACGAACCCTTGTGGGGTTGAAGCCTCCACGCGCACGAGATCGTCGTCGACGTACCACTGTTTCAGACGAACCCTTGTGGGGTTGAAGCATGTCGTAGAACATCACGCCGTCGCCGAGCTGGTCGTTTCAGACGAACCCTTGTGGGGTTGAAGCAATATCGAGGTTCGTCTCGGCACCCGGATCGGCGAGTTTCAGACGAACCCTTGTGGGGTTGAAGCCGGAACTCGCGTTCCACCTCATCGAGGAGGCCGCGTTTCAGACGAACCCTTGTGGGGTTGAAGCAGGGCCGGACGCACGAACCCCACGCGGCGGCGGCGCGTTTCAGACGAACCCTTGTGGGGTTGAAGCGACCACTCGCCGGCCGTCTGGTTGTACTCGAACGTGGTTTCAGACGAACCCTTGTGGGGTTGAAGCGGCGACCGGCCGCTGGTCTGCCTGACCGACCAGTACGTTTCAGACGAACCCTTGTGGGGTTGAAGCGACTACTACCTCCGCGGGGAGGATGTCGACGTTGGTTTCAGACGAACCCTTGTGGGGTTGAAGCGGCGACCTCGTCGTACTGCATCCCGCGCTCGCACGGTTTCAGACGAACCCTTGTGGGGTTGAAGCTCCGAAAGCGCCGAACAGCGGTACTACATCGAGGTGTTTCAGACGAACCCTTGTGGGGTTGAAGCCCGCACTCGTCGCACAGATGGGGCTGAGCCTCCCGTTTCAGACGAACCCTTGTGGGGTTGAAGCAGTTCGTCACGGGTGACGGTCGCGCTTCCGTCGCTGTTTCAGACGAACCCTTGTGGGGTTGAAGCGGAGTCGCCACCGTCGTCACCATCTTCGCCGTCGTTTCAGACGAACCCTTGTGGGGTTGAAGCCTCGTCGAGAACCTCGCTCCGGACAACGGTGATGGGTTTCAGACGAACCCTTGTGGGGTTGAAGCGAGCTCCACGGCGCCGATCAGCCCCAGGAGGAGGCGGTTTCAGACGAACCCTTGTGGGGTTGAAGCCGCGGCTAGCGGGTCGTCCCGTGACCGCATGGCGGTTTCAGACGAACCCTTGTGGGGTTGAAGCTTTCACGGCTCGCCCTCCTGCTCGACGATCACGAGTTTCAGACGAACCCTTGTGGGGTTGAAGCCCCGAGGTGTCCGCATGAGCGACCCCGACACCCCGAGTTTCAGACGAACCCTTGTGGGGTTGAAGCATCGAGAGCATGGACCTGCCGACCATCCAAAACGACAGTTTCAGACGAACCCTTGTGGGGTTGAAGCGTGGCCCCGTCGCGTCTCGAACGAGGACGCCGCAGGTTTCAGACGAACCCTTGTGGGGTTGAAGCGGGTGGGTGGGGTGGGTAGTCAAAAAGCGATACGCGTTTCAGACGAACCCTTGTGGGGTTGAAGCCGTTATAACACACGGAATGTCTACCGAAAAATCTTGTTTCAGACGAACCCTTGTGGGGTTGAAGCACCGTGCCCGACGACGGGACGGCGGTGTTCGTCGCTTTCAGACGAACCCTTGTGGGGTTGAAGCTTGCCGCCGCCCAGGTTCGCCCCGTCGAGCGTCTCCTTTCAGACGAACCCTTGTGGGGTTGAAGCGCCCGGCGCGCGGACATGGAACACCCGATCAACCGCTTTCAGACGAACCCTTGTGGGGTTGAAGCATCCCGATGATGCTGCTGACGCCGATCGTCCGGGTCTTTCAGACGAACCCTTGTGGGGTTGAAGCGACATCGAGGACGAGGAGGTCGGCCTCTCCGACGCCTTTCAGACGAACCCTTGTGGGGTTGAAGCGGCGGTGTTCGTGCTGATGAACGTGAGCGCGAAGCTTTCAGACGAACCCTTGTGGGGTTGAAGCGTGGAGCGACACCTGGCGGTCAAGGTCGCTGTAGGCTTTCAGACGAACCCTTGTGGGGTTGAAGCGGTGTCGACGACCGCCCACGGGTCGGAGTACCCCGCTTTCAGACGAACCCTTGTGGGGTTGAAGCAAGGAGAAGTACTTCCAGGAGCGCGGGTCGAACGTCTTTCAGACGAACCCTTGTGGGGTTGAAGCGACGTCGAGGACTACCTCGAATCGTCGAAGTACGCAGTTTCAGACGAACCCTTGTGGGGTTGAAGCCTCGTGTTCGTCATGTCGATCCGAGCCGTCGCCCGAGTTTCAGACGAACCCTTGTGGGGTTGAAGCACGGCGTCAATCACCCAAACGGGCGTGCAAGAGGTGTTTCAGACGAACCCTTGTGGGGTTGAAGCTCCTCTACGTAGACCTCTACGGTCTCGCCGTCCTCGGGTTTCAGACGAACCCTTGTGGGGTTGAAGCCCGCCGGATGCCCCGGTGAACAGGGGCCGGCGGAGTTTCAGACGAACCCTTGTGGGGTTGAAGCCATCCGCGGGAGCGTGGTGTTGTACAGTACGTCTGTTTCAGACGAACCCTTGTGGGGTTGAAGCTCGGAGCCGACCGAGTAGACGACGCCGCCGGTGACGGTTTCAGACGAACCCTTGTGGGGTTGAAGCGACCACCTCGAACTCGCTCTCGAAGAGCGAGCGGTGGTTTCAGACGAACCCTTGTGGGGTTGAAGCCCCGTCTCGGTGGTCACGGTCATCGAGATCTCTCCGTTTCAGACGAACCCTTGTGGGGTTGAAGCGCCCTCCTCCACCGTCGTCTCGGTGGTCGGGTCGGTTTCAGACGAACCCTTGTGGGGTTGAAGCCACGACGACAGCCGTCGCTGTCGCACTCGCAACGGTGTTTCAGACGAACCCTTGTGGGGTTGAAGCCGCAGCGCAGCGCGGAACGTCTGCTCGGAGGAACGCGTTTCAGACGAACCCTTGTGGGGTTGAAGCAACCCCCGGTCGAAGACCGCGAACGACGTCACCGCGTTTCAGACGAACCCTTGTGGGGTTGAAGCGCGGGACCACGACCTTGACGTAGTAGAGCGGAAGTTTCAGACGAACCCTTGTGGGGTTGAAGCAAGATCGAACTAGACGACGAGGAGGACGGCGAGGAGTTTCAGACGAACCCTTGTGGGGTTGAAGCGACGAGGTCGTCGCGACGATCGTCGTTGCCCTCCGCGTTTCAGACGAACCCTTGTGGGGTTGAAGCACGTCGCGCTCGGGCGTCGGGATCACACTCGCGCACCGTTTCAGACGAACCCTTGTGGGGTTGAAGCGACAATGAGTAAGAGATTAAACGAGCTAAAGGCGAAGTTTCAGACGAACCCTTGTGGGGTTGAAGCCCTCCAGTACTCGACGACGTGGCTCGCGTGCTCTGGTTTCAGACGAACCCTTGTGGGGTTGAAGCTAAGGTTCCGTCGGATCACAGGACATCGAGGGCGCGTTTCAGACGAACCCTTGTGGGGTTGAAGCTCGGTCGGGATGACGTACTTCATCGCCCGTGCCGCGTTTCAGACGAACCCTTGTGGGATTGAAGCGGCCACTCAATGGCTTGGACGGTTTCGTAGTAGATGCTTTCAGACGAACCCTTATCAGATGGAATCGTAAGGAAGGTTGAACGAATCTATTAGAGCCAGGGCAGGGATTTGAACCCCGGAAGTCTCGATTACAAGTCGAGTGCATGAACCGCCCATGCTCCCCTGGCGCAGGCGGGCGTACTCGGTCCTCCTATGAGTGCGTGTCGCTTTCCGCGAAGGTCACCCGCTGTCGGCGGCGTCGTCGTGTCGCGATCCGCCGCTCGGGTCGCCGTCGTCTCCTTCTCCCTCTCCGCCCTCCGCCCCGTCGCCCGCCGCCAGCGACTTCGTCAGCTCCACGCGGTGCGGCTCGTAGCCCCGTTCCGCGTAGAACTCGCGGGCGCGGTCGTTGGCCGCGAGCGCCTCCAGCGCAACCGTCTCGGCGCCCGCCTGGCGGAGGGCTCGCTCGGCCGCCTCCAGTAGGTCGGCGCCGATCCCCTCGCCGCGGCGCTCGGGGACGACGAACAGGTTGCTCACGACCCCCCGGGTGCGGTCGCGGTCGTAGCCGCCGCGGTCGAGCGCGAACCCGACGAACCCCACCGGCTCGTCGGTCGCGTTGCCGTCGTCGCGCGCGACGAGGAGCTCGCCGGTGACGACCGAGCGGGAGACCCACTCGCGGACCGCGGCGCGGTTCCCCTCGGCGAGCAGCGTCGACCCGTGGGCCCGCTGGCCCTCCGCGAGCGCGATCCACAGGTCGGTGACCCGATCGACGTCGTCGGCGGTGGCGGGCGTGACGCACGCGGTGTCGCTGTCGGCCATTCGGTCGGTCGTCGGCGCGCCGGGCGTTTCAGCCTACCGGCGGGCGGCGGTCCCGAGCCGAACGGGGCGGTGCGAGCGCCGCCGCGTCACACCTCGCGGCACTCCGGACAGACCGCCTGCCCGTTCGCGTTCACGAGGTCGGGCACGAGCGCGCCGCAGCTCTCGCAGACGCCCTGCGTCGGCGAGCCGGACGCGTCGGTCGAGGACGCCTCCACGGCGGGGTCGACGCCGCCGTCGGATCCCAGCATCGCCGCGTCCCCGCGCCGAGAGTCGCCGGTCGCGTCCTCGTCGCCGAGGGGATCGCGAGCGCCGTTTCCGGTTCGGGGCGCGCCCGCCGCTAGCACGTCGCTCGCGGTGACCACCCCGACCGCCTCGCCGTCTTCGACGACGACGAGGCGGTCGACGCCCTCCGCGACGAGCCGCTCCTCGACGGCGGCCAGCGCGTCGTCGGGCGCGACCGCCGGGAGCGGGGGTCCCATGACCGAGCCGACCGTGAGTCCGTCGTCGTCGGCGTCGGCGTCAACGGCGTCGGCGTCAACGGCGGCGGCGTCGCCACCGTCCGCTCCGGCCTCCGCGTCGAGGAGCGCGGCGAGCGCGTCCCGGCAGCCCAGCCGCCCGACGGATTCACCGCCCCGGAGGACGACGAGGCAGTTCGTTCCCTCGTCGACCATCAGCGCCGCCGCGCCGCGCAACGGGTCCGGCTCGCTCACGCCGAGGAACTCGCGGTGCATCACGTCTCGAACCGTGGTGTCTGTTCGCATGGACCGAGGTTTCAGGGCGAGCGGCTAAAAGGTGCCCCCGGTATCGTTATACGTATTCCTCGCGTAGCCTGCCGATCGGCTCGAAAACGCCGGAGTTTGTCGTCTGCTCAGCCGCGCGTGCGACGACGACGAAAAGGAGCCTTCAAACCCTCCGGCGCTCGAGTCGGAGGCATGACCATTCCCTCGTTCGTGATCGGGATCGCGGGGGGGACCGGCGCGGGGAAGACGACGGTCTCCCGGCTCGTCACCCGCGACCTCGGCGACAGCGTCACCCGCATCCCGCTGGACAACTACTACGAGGACCTCTCGCACCTGGACTTCGAGGAGCGGGAGTCCGTCAACTACGACCACCCCTCAGCGTTCGAGTGGGAGCTTCTCAGGGAACACCTCGAAGCCCTGTTGCAGGGGCAGTCGGTGCAGATGCCGCAGTACGACTTCGAGATCCACAACCGGAAAGCGGAGCGCGTCGAGGTCGAGCCCACCGACGTCATCGTGCTCGAAGGGATCCTCGCGCTGTACGACGAGGAGATAAACGACATGATGGACCTCCGGCTGTTCGTCGAGACCGACGCCGACGTGCGGATCCTCCGCCGGATCCGGCGGGACGTGATCGACCGCGGGCGCGATCTGGAGGGCGTCATCGACCAGTACCTCTCGACGGTGAAGCCGATGCACGAGCAGTTCATCGAGCCCTCGAAGAAACACGCCGACGTGATCATCCCGGAGGGCGCCAACAGCGTCGCCGTGAACCTCTTAGAGGAGAAGCTCCGCGCCGAGGTCGAGGGCGACGCGGTCCGGAGCTGGGAGCGCGGGAGCTTGGAGGAGGAGCTCGGCGAGAAGCGCTCGCTCGACATGGACGGCGACGACTGAGTCGGGCCGTCCGAACGCGTCCCTCGGAGTCGGTGGCGGCGATCCGGCGCCGAACGCCCTTCTTTCCTATCTCCATCGCTACCGTCGGGAGTGGCACGGCGGTCGACCGGGACCTGAGTCCGCCGCGGGATCAGCCGAGGCGGATCGACTCGGTCGCGGGGTCGATCTCGACCTCACCACCGATCGGGAGCGGACACGTCGGGTACGTGTGGCCGAACTCGCAGTCGAAGACGACGGGGGCGTCCGGCGCGTACGTCGCGAGGACGTCGGCGATCGCGTCGCGCTGGCGCTCTCGATAGTCCGCCCGCCACTCCGGCGGGTGGTCCTCGACGTGCGATCGCGCGGCGGCGCGCCCCACGAGCACGCCGTCGAACCGTCCGAGGAGCCCCCGCTCGCCGAGCGCCCGCAGGTTCGCGCCGACGACGGCCGGCTTGGGGACCAGCTCGCTCGTTTCCACGGCGAGCACGGCCCCGTCCAGCGTGTCGGGGTCGGGCAGGTAGCGGTCGGCGAGGAACTGCTCGACGAGGACCGCGTGGCAGCCGCCCCAGATCCGCCCCGAGACGGCCGCATCACCGCCGCGCCAGACCCGACCGTCGGACGGTTCGATCTCGCGCGTGGTCTCGATCGACTCAGGATCCTCCCAGTCGCCGGCCTCGTCGGTGAACACCTCCGCCTCGGTCCACTCGCCGATCGAGTCCTGGAAGAGCGCCCGCCGCAGGTACTCCTCTGTGTAGTCGAACAGTTCGCCGTCCATCGCGTATTCGAGCAGCGTCGACCCGCCGTAGTACGAGACGATCCCCTGATTCCAGAGGAACAGCGCCAGGTTCGTGTTGTCCGAGTAGCCGTAGAACCGCGTCGGGTGATCGCGGAGGACCTGCCCGTCGAGGTACGGGAGCATCGTGATCTGATCGTGACCCCCGATGTTGGCGATCACGGCCGAGACCTCCGGATCGCGGAAGGCGTCCATGACCTCCCGGGCGCGCGACTTCGGGTTGTCCGCGAGCCACTCCGGGTCGGCGGTCGCGGTCGGATACTCGGCCGGGTCGAGGTCGAAGACCTCTCGCATGCGTTCGAGGCCGAGCTCGTAGACGAACCGGGCCGATTCGGGCGCGTTCGACGCCGGCGCCATGACCGCGACTCGGTCGCCCGGTTCGACGGGCGGCGGCGTGACGAAGTCGGGCATGGACTGTGATCGTCGCGGCGTCGAATAACTCTTCCCCGGCCGTGGGACGCGCCCATGAAGGAGTCTGACGGCCGCAACGACCTCAGCGGCGCCGGCTCGCCACCCGCTCCTCGGCCGTCTCCGCGCTGACGACCTCGTAGAGCGTCGCGCGACCGCCGTCCTCCTTGGGGCGGAGCACCCGCCCGAGCCGCTGGGTGAACTCCCGCTCGCTGCCGGAGCCGGAGAGCACGACCGCGACGTTCGCGTCGGGCACGTCAACGCCCTCGTCGAGGACGTTGGCGGCGACGACCCGGCCGTAGGTCCCTTCGCGGAAGCGCTCCAAGATCTCGCGGCGCTCCTTCGCGCCCGTCTCGGCGGTGATCGCGGGCAGGAGGAACCGCTCGGAGAGCCGGTAGACGAGGTCGGTGTGGGCGGTGAAGACGATCACCCGGTCGTCGCGGTGGCGGTCGAGGATCGACTCGAGGCGGTCGACCTTCCGGCGCGCGTTCATCATGATCTCGCGGGCGTCCTGCTTCGCGAGGAGGGCCTCGCGGGCGGCCGGGTCGTTGCCGGAGCGCTTGACGAGCTCCCGGTAGTCGCTGCCGCTCGTGAACGTGATCCCCGCGTCGCGGACGTACTCGACGAAGGTGCCCTGTTTCGCGTCGTAGCGCTCGCGCTCGTCGGGCGTCAGCTCCACCTCGATCCGCCGGATGTCGTAGGGCGCGAGGTGGTCGCCCGCCAGGTCGTCCACGTCGAGCGCGTACACGCGGTCGCCGATCAGCTCCGCGACCGTCTCGTGGGCGCCGTCGGGGCGCTCGAAGGTGGCCGTCAGGCCGAGTCGCGCGGGCGCCGCGAGCAGGCGCGCCACGTCCCGGTACCCCTCGCCGCCGAGGTGGTGGACCTCGTCGAAGACGACGAGCCCGAAGGCGTCGCCCGCGTCCTCGGCTTTGAGATACGCCGAGTCGTACGTCGACACCGTGATCGCCTCGCGGCGCTGCTCGCCGCCGCCGAACCGCCCGATCGGCGCGTCGAACTCCGCCTCCAGCTCCCGCTGCCACTGGTCTAAGAGGTCGACCGTGGGCACCACCACGAGCGTCGGCACGCCCAGCTCGACCATCGCGCGGATCGCGATCACGGTCTTGCCGGCCCCGGTCGGCAGCTCGAGCACGCCGCGATCGCCGGCCTCGTGCCACGCGTCGAGCGCCTCGCGCTGGTACTCCCGGAGGTCGTAGTCGGTCGAGAGGCCGTCGCCGAGCCCCGCCGCCTCCGCGGCGCGATCGCTCGCGTCCAGCACGTGGTCCTCCACGTTCGCCCCGGCGACCTCCAGGGCCCGGCGGATCGCGCCGTAGCGGTAGGCCGGGGCGCGTCCGGTCCCCGACCGCGGATCGCTCTCGACGCCGGGGAGCGGCGGGAGCGACTCGAGGGCGTCGCCCGCGTCGGCGCCGTCCCTCCCGTCACCGGCGGCGACCCGGATCGTCCCGTCCTCGTAGGTCAGCCGGACGTCCATCGGCGGACGTTGCCGACCGACTTACAAAAGTGCAAGGAGACGCCCCGCGTTTCGACGCGGAGACGGGTCTCCGACCACCTGTCGACGCCCCCAAGTGGTTCGCCTCGAAACGGGCGACCATGAGCCTCATCGGATCGGCGATCACGTTCGCCATCGGCCTGCTCGTCGGCGGGCTGGCCATCTTCATCGCCGCCGCGGTCGTCACCGGCACGCGCGACTACAGCCACGCCGTGTTCACGGCGCTCATCGGAGCGATCGTCTGGGGACTCACGGCCTTCTTCCTCTCGTGGGTCCCGCTGATCGGCGACTTCCTCCCGCTTCTCGCGTGGGTCTGGGTCATCCGAGCGCGCTACGGGACCTCGTGGGTCCACGCCGGGATCGTCGGGTTCGTCGCCTGGGCGTCGGCGGTGCTGGTGCTGGCGGTGCTCCCGTTCGCGGGCGTCACCGACGCGGTCGGGGTCCCCTTCGTCCGGACGCTCGGCGCGATCTGATCGGAGAAACAATTATACCGCCGTATCGAGTCAGCCGAGGGAGGGGAATGCGCTACGTGGAGTCGATTCGGGATCCGCGGTACACGGGGGACAACCGGTGTCTCCCGTGTACGATCGTCAACGCCGCGATCGCGATCGCGCTGGCGGCGATCGCCGCAGTCGAATCGCTCTACCTCGCGTGTGCGGTACTGGGCGTCGCGGCGGCCGCGATCGGATTGCGCGGGTATCTCGTCCCCGGCACGCCGACGCTGACCGAACGGTATCTGCCGGCGCGCGTGCTCCGCTGGTTCGACAAGGGACCGACCCCGCCGGAGAGCGCGAGCGGACCCGACGACGACGCGGGCGACCTCGACACCGAGCGGATCCTCCTGTCCGAAGGCGTGCTGCGAGTCTGCGACGACGGCGACGACCTGTGTCTCACCGATCGGGCCCGAGAGCGCTGGAACGCAGAGATCGAGTCGTACGACGGCGTCACGGCGGCTACCCTCTCTGCCTTGTCGCCCGCCGTCGAGAGGAGCAGTTCGGTTGAGATGACCACCGATCAGGCCGGCGTGGAGCTCTCGTGTGACGGGCGGTGGATCGGCCGGTGGCCCTCGGAGGCCGCGATGCGCGCCGACGCGACGGGGGCGGCCGTGCTCGACGCACACCTCCCGTGGTGGGGGGAGTCCACCGCGAAAGAGCGTTCTCAGCTCCTCACCGGACTCCGGTTGTTCGTTCCGAAGTGCCCGACCACCGGGAGCGCGGTGTCGATGTCCGAAAACGCGGTGCCGTCGTGTTGCTCCTCACAGCAGGTCGTCGCGCTCACCTGTGCCGACGGCGAGACGATCTTCGAACAGACGATAGAGGGGTGAGCCGCTCTCCGAGCGGGAGAGACGGCGCGGGCGGTCAGACGTTCTCCTCGGGGGACACGTCTCCAAAATTCCTTATAGTTGTTACCCCGAGTTGATACGTAATGGACCCCGAGTCATCGGAAGCGGTCATCCTGCTGGTAGAGGACAATCCGGGCGACGTTCGCCTCATCGAGGAGGCCTTCTCCGATGGCAACATCGCGAACGAACTCCACACGATCACCAATGGTCAGGCAGCGCTCGACTTCATTTACCGACGCGGCGAGTACGCGGACGCGCCCCGACCGGACGTCATCTTACTCGATCTGAAACTCCCGAGAGTGGACGGTGAAGACGTGCTACACGAGATCAAACACCACCCCGAATTGGAGGACACCCCGGTGGTCGTCCTGACCGGAATGAACGAGGACCTCATCGAGTCCTATAACCTCGATCACGACGCGGACGAAGACGCGGTCCTCAAGAAACCGATCGACCCCCTCGAGTTCCTCGACGTGGTTCGTTCGTTCGAGGGGTTCGAGTTGGCAGTGCTACGAGCAGAGTGATAGGGACGGCCTCCCGGATGCTCGATCACGGATGACTCGATCACTCGTACTGAGCGACTGCGGACGGAAGCCCCGACTACGGTGGGTTTCGACGGGCTCGGTGAGCTCGTCTACTCCGAGACCGTCGTCTTCACGATGCTCACCGGCGCGGTCGACTGCCGCGAGACGCGCTCGGTGACGGATCCGAGCATCCGGCGGTAGTTCCCGGAGCGGGTCTTCGACCCCATCACCGTCAGGTCGATGTCCTCCTCGTCGATGTACTGGAGAATTTCCTCGTGGGGGACCCCGTACGTCAGTCCGGTCACGGCGTCGACGCCCGCGTCGGCAGCGTGCGCGGCCACCTCCTCGAGCGCCTCGCGGCCGCGCTCCTCGAGCGTCTCGGATGCGCCCTCCGAGCCGTCGACGAACTCGTCGCCGGAGTACGCGTTGACCACGTCGCTGTCGACGACGTAGAGCACGTGGAGGGTCGCGCCGTAGCGCTCGGCGGCGTCGACCGCGTGGTCGATCGCGCGGTCGACGCCCTTGCTACCGTCCGTGGGGAGCAGTATCCGGTCGTACATACGCGGAAATTTCTCCCGCCACCGAATAAATCGGTCGCCGTTTCCCGAACGCTTACCACGCTGCCACCCCCGGAATCGGCCATGACCGACGCCGCGGATCGCCTGTTCGTGAACGGGGAGGTACACACGCTCGCGACCCCCGACGAGACCCGCGAGGCCGTCGCCGTGCGGGACGGCCGAGTCGTCCGGCTCGGCCGGAGCCACGAGGTTCGGTTCCTCGAGGGCGTCGACACCGAGGTGATCGACCTCGACGGGCGCGTGCTCATCCCCGGATTCGTCGACGCGCACACCCACCTGACGACGGTCGGGCGCTACCTCGTCCACGCCGACCTCTCGGTCGCCGACTCGCCCGACGAGGCGGTCGATCTGCTGGTGGAGCGGGCGGCAGAGATCGAAGGGGAAGACAACGACCCCGCGACCGACTGGGTGCTCGGCTACGGCTACGACGAATCGGCGTGGGACGAGGACCGCTACCTGACCCGCGCGGACCTCGACCGCGTCTCGACGGAGCGCCCGGTCGCGGCGTTCCGCGAGGACATGCACGTCGCCGCGGTCAACGGGGTCGTCCTCGATCGGTTCTCGGACGAATTGGCGGACGTCCCCGACGAGACGGTGCCGACCGACGACGCCGGCGAGCCGACGGGGGTCCTCTTGGAGAGCGCGATCGACCCGGTCTACGAGGCGGTCGAGCCGGGCCCGGAAGCGACCCGCCGGATCGTGGCGGCCGCGCTCGACGACTGCGCCGCGAAGGGGATCACGGGCTTTCACGACATGGTCCGGAACTCCCACGCCCCGCGCGTCTACCGCGATATGGACGCCGACGGCGAACTGACCGCGCGCGTCCGGATCAACTACTGGAGCGACCACCTCGACGCGCTGCGCGAGGTCGGCCTGTCCACGAACGCCGGCGGCGACGTGGTGCAGACGGGCGCGATCAAGTCGTACACCGACGGGAGCTTCGGCGGGCGGACCGCGCGGCTCTCCGAACCGTACGCGGACGACCCGGAGGAAACGGGCCAGTGGGTCGTCGGCCCGGAGGAGCTGACGGCGACCGTCGCGGACGCGACCGCGGCGGGCTACCAGTTCACCGCGCACGCCATCGGCGACGAGGCGGTCGACGCCGTCCTCGACGCCTACGAGGCGGCCTCCGAGACCGATCCCGGCGAGGCGCGCCACCGGATCGAACACGTCGAACTCGCCGACGATGGCGCGATCGAGCGGCTCGCGGAGACGGGCGTCGTCGCCAGCGTCCAGCCGAACTTCCTCAAGTGGGCGGGCGACGACGGGCTCTACGAGGCGCGTCTCGGACCGGAACGCACCGCCGCGACGAACCGCTACCGCGACATGCTCGACGCCGGCGTCCAGCTCGCGTTCGGCTCCGACGGGATGCCGATGGACCCCGTACTCGGCGTGCACCACGCCGTCAACGCCCCGGCCGAGGCACAACGGCTCGCGGTGACCGAGGCCCTGCGCGCGTACACCCGCGGCGCGGCGTACGCGGGCTTCGACGAGGACCGGTTCGGCACGGTCGAGCCCGGAAAGCGCGCCGACTTCGCCGTCCTCGACGCGTCGCCGTGGGAGGAGCCGGGGGCGATCCGAGAGATCGACGTCGCGATGACGGTCGTCGACGGCGACGTGGTGTACGACGGGCGGTGAGCGCGGTCGTCGATCGACACCCGTCCCGGAACCCCGCAAGCGCTGCCAGAAGACGGTAGTTATTAATCGTGTAGGTCCTACGCGGAGGCATGGCCGAGATCGCCATCGAGTACGCCGCCGGCAGTCGCCTCCGGTCCGAGGCCGAGACCGCACGACGTCTGATCGACTCCTACCTCGGCGACCGCCCCGACGTCGACGGAGTCACCCTCGCTCCCTCCAGCGAGTCCGTGTTCTGCGTCAGCGTCGAGGGCGACCGCATCTGGTGTACGGACCCTCGCGAGTGGATCGACGCCGTAGCGGCGGTGACCGCGGTGCGACGGCGGCTCTCCGAGGTGTCCTGATCGGCCGCTCCGGGAGTCGGGACCGGGACCGGCGATCCGCGCCGCGGGTGCGAATTTTTATTCGGGCGGTCGCCGTTGCCCCCGCCATGACCGAGACGGAGGGTCGGTGCGAGTACGTTCACGAGGACGCCGATGCGGCGCCGGCCGGCTGGGAGTGTCCCCACCCGACGGACGGCGGCGATCGGTGCGCGTTCCATCGGCCCGCGGGCGATCCGAGTCCGGAGGCGGTCACCGCGGCGTTCGAGGCGGCGGTCGCGGCCGGGGAGTCGGACCCGCGCCGGCGCCGCTTTCACGGCGCGACGATCGAGCGGCTCTCGCTTCCGGCGGGGACGTTGCTCGCCGCCGATCGGTCTCACGCCATCGATCTCGCGGACGCGAAAGTCGGGGAGGTGGCGATCGGCGGCGCGACCGTCGGTAGCGATCTCCGGTTCGACGGTGCGACCGTCGACGGCGACTTCGAGGCGGCCGGGCTAACGTGTCTCGGCGACCTCCGCTGTCAGGCACTCCGGGCGGCGAGCGTCGACCTCGTTGAGGCGAGCGTCGACGGCGTCGCGGACTTCGCGTTCGCGACGGTCGACGGCTCGTTCAGCGTTACGAGGGCGGACCTGGGTCGATTGGCACTCAGCGACGCCGAAATCGACGACATGGTGAGCGCGAACCTCGTCCGGGTCGACGAGCGGACCGAACTGAACAGCGTCGCGGTCGGCGGCTCCGTCCTCGCGGCCGACGCGACTTTCGAGGGGGAGGTCCGCGCGATGGGGACGTCGGTCGACGGCGCGCTCGCGTTCACCGGCAGCACCTTCGGCGACGGGTTCAACGGGAACGACGCGAGCGCGGCCCACGGGATGACCGTCGACGGTCCGGTCGTCTTCAAGGGCGTCACGGTCAACGGCTCGACGGACTTCCGGTACGCGACGTTCGGCGCGCCGGTCCAGTTCCACCCGGAGCAGCACAGCACCGAGACGCGGTTCGACGGCGCCGTCGACTTCGAGCGAGCGACGTTCGAGGCCGGGTTCGACTTCCGCGAGGCCGTCTTCGACGGACGGCTCTACGTCGCGGACGCGACGGTGTCCGGGAGCGGACGGCTCGACGGCGCCGAGCTCGCGCGCGGGGCGACCCTCGACCGGACGGAGACGAGCGCACCCCTCTCCGCGACCGCGACCCGGATCGGCGGTCCGCTCTCAATGGTCGACTGCGAGTTCGACGGCGCGGTCTCGATCGACGGCGCCGTCGTCGACGGCGAGATCGACTGTAACGGCGGGGAGCGAGCCCGGGCGACGCGGTTCGGAGCGGAGCTGACGCTGGCCGGGACGGAGTGCCGGTCCGGCGTCGACCTCCGGTGGGTCGCGTGTGAGGGGCCGGTCGCCTTTCACGACCCGGAGACGGCGAGCCGGACCACGTTCGGCGACACCGTCGACGCGACCGGCGCACGCCTCGACGAGGGGATCGACGCCCGATCCGTTCGGTTCGACCACCTCGCCGGGTTCGAAAACGTCCGGGCCGGCGGCGACGTTCGCCTCGACGAGAGCGAGGTCGGTCGCCTTCGCAGCGACGTCGCTCCGGTCGGATCGGGCGACCGGCCGACCGTGACGGCGCGACGGGCGTCGGTCGACGAGGGCCGGATCGCCCACCCCGGCGACGGAACGGTGACGTACGACTTCGCGGACGCCCGGATCGGTCGCGTCCGGGTCGGCGCGGACGACGGGCCGGTGGAGCCGCTCGCCGCGGTTCGGTTCCTCGGAACCGAGTTCGACGGGTTCCGGTTCAGCCCCCACCACGGCCTGCTCGAATCGACCGGCTGGCGGCTCCACGACCCCGAGGGCACCGCCGACCTCCCGGAGTCCGATCCCGGTCCGAGACGACTGGAGGCGACCTACCAACAGGCGAAGACGGGGGCCAACGCCGTCGGGGACGCGACCGCGGCCGCGGAGTTCTTCAGGCGCGAGATGCGGTACCGCCGCGCCGGCCACGCCGCGGCGGTCCGGACGAAGCGAGGCGCGGGCCGGGCCCTCGCCGCGTACGACTGGCTCGCGAACGCCGTCCTGGACGCGACCGCGGGGTACGGCGAGCGACCGGGCTGGACCATGCTGTCGTCGCTCGCCGTCGTCGTGGCCTTCGCCGGCGGGTACGCCGCGCTGGGGGTCCCGGCCGAGGTGCCGGGCGAGCTGCTGCTGTTCAGCTTCCAGAGCTTCATCACGTTTATCGTCGGCCCGGCGCCGGCGGAGTCGTTCTCGGTCCGGCTCCTCAGCTCCGCACAGGGGTTCCTCGGGGCGTTCCTCGTGGCGCTGTTCGTGTTCGCACTGACGCGGTCGGTCGACCGCTGACGCCGCGCGTCGTCTGCCGGGGAGGAGGGGGCCGGCGGCAACCTCGCCGCGTCCGGCCGCGGACCTACCGCCCGCCCTCGCGGGCGAAGACGAACTCCCGGAGGAGCTTGCCCGCCAGCGCCGCGGCCTGCCCGTCGTCGCGGTCGTTCACCTCGACGACGTCGAACCCGTCCGCCGCGGGCGCGACCGCGCGGACGAGGTCGCGGACCTCGCGCGGATCGAGCCCGAACGGCTCTTTCGTCCCGGTCCCGGGAGCGAAGCCGGGATCGACTCCGTCGATGTCGACCGAGCAGTACACCGACTCGCCGGCGAACGCGTCCCCGTCCTCTCCGCCGAAGTCGTCGATCCACTCGCGGGCGTCCTCGGGCGGCACGACGGTCACGTCGGCGTCGGCGGCGCGGTCCCACTCGGTCTCGGAGCCGGTGCGCGCGCCGACGATCACGGCGCGGTCGACGCCGAGGTCGTCGAGGGCGCGTCGGGTGACGCAGGCGTGGCTCAGCGGGTTCCCGTCGTAGGCGTCGCGTAAGTCGAGGTGGGCGTCGCAGACGACGAGCGCGTCGGGCTCGACCGCCTCGACGCCGGCGTGCGTGACGGTGTGTTCGCCGCCGAGAGTCAGGGGAACGGCGTCGTCGTAGGTGACGCTCCGCAGTTCGGCGGCGAGGTGGTCGAGGTACGCTTCCACGTCGTCCCACGGACGCACGTCGCCGGCGTCGGCGACGCCGAGCGCGGAGAAGTCGCTGTCGGTCCTGCGGTCGTAGTCGTCGAAGGTCTCGGCGAAACGCCGGATCCGGTCCGGTCCGAACCGGGTGCCCGGCTGAAACGTGGTCGTGGCGTCTAAGGGAGCGCCGACGACCACGTACGAAGCAGCCTCGCGGTCGGTCGTCGCTCCCGGAAACATCGCCGACTACCCGATGATCTTCCGTTGGCCCTCGTAATCGAGGTACTCGATGTTATCGTCCGAGGTGAACTCCTCGCCCTCGGGGATGCGCATCGTGAACGTGTCGTAGGTGTCTAAGTCCATCACCTGGACTTCGTCGTCGTTGACGTTGACGACCTGGCCCTGCTTGCGCTCGATGATCGGGACCCAGACCTTCGCGTCGACCGGCTGCGAGAGCGAGCGCTTCTTGTCGTCGAAGACCCCCTTGCCCTCGACGCGCGCCTTCGCGCTCCCGTGTTTCCCGGGTTTGGCTGTGCTGTAGTGATTGATCTTGCAGGGCGCGCTGTCCATCATGACGTAGCTGCCCTCCTGCAGTTCGCGAACCTGCTTCTGCTCTCGCGGCATAAGCGGTACTTCCGGAGGGGCGGGTATAAACGGTTTGGAACGCCGTCGCGGGGGATCGGCGGTCCGAGATCGGAGGTGGGAGCTCCGGATGGACGAGCCGGTCAGGGGTCCATCTCGTCGACGTACTCCTCCTCGTCGGCGTCGCCGTCCGGCGGGACGAACTGCCCGGTGAGGAGGTAGCTGGCGACGAAGAGGCCGAGGAACCCGACGCCGACCGCCGCGGTCGTCCGGACGACGAAGGGAAAGTCGATCCACCAGAGCGCGCGGTCGGCGATCATCATCGCCACGACCGCGACGAAAAGCGCCTTCTGCTCGTCGGTCGGGTCGCGGACGAACCCGACCACGTCCTCCTTGATGTCGCTGAAAAAGCCCATTTCAGGCACCTCCCTCCGCTCCGAGATCGCTCGGGCTCGGGCTCTCGATGACGCGGCTCACGCGGTCGAGTCCCTCTCGAAGTTCCTCGGTCGGGAGCCCGAAGCCGATCCGGAAGCGGTCCGGGAAGCCGAACAGCCCGCCGGGCGCGAGCACGACGCTCTCTTCCTCGACGACGGCGCGACAGAACGCCTCGCCGTCCTCGAACCCGTCGGGCACCGTGACGAACCCGTTGACGCCGACCGGGTCGTACCAGTCGAGGCCGTGGCGATCGAGCCAGTCGGCGACGATCGCGCGGTTCGTCTCGGCCAACTCGCGGTTCTCCGTCAGGATGTTCGGCTCGCGTCGCCCGAGCGCCTGCTTCGCGACGTGCTGGCCGAACAGGCTCGGCGAGATGGTGGTGTAGTCCTTCCAGCGCCACGCGCGCTCGACGACCGGCTCGGGGCCGGCGATCCAGCCGAACCGGAGCCCGGCGAGACCGTACGCCTTCGTGAGGCTCGTCGTCGAAATGCCGTGGGACCCGAAGCTCGCGACCGGCGGCCGCGGCTCCTCGGCGAGCAGGCGGTACACCTCGTCGGCGAGGAGGTACGCGTCGCGATCGACGGCGACGTCGTAGACGGCCCGCATCGCCGCCTCGTCGTGGTACCGACCGGTGGGGTTGTTCGGGTTGTTCACGACGATCACGGCGGTGTCGTCGCGGGCGGCGTCGGCGATCGCGTCCGGGTCCAGCTCCCACTCCGGCGGCTCCAGCTCGACGCGGGTCACGTCGCCGAAGGCGTCGGGGACCGCGTGGAGCGCCTGATACGTGGGCGTGACGACGACCGCGTGGGTGCCGGAGCCGACGCCGGACGGCGGGCTCTCCGCCCCGCCTTCTCCGTCGTCCGCGCCCCCCTCCCCGTCGACGGCGCCCCCCTCCCCGTCGACGGCGCCCTCGTCGCCGAGCAGCGAGAGGAACGTCAGGAAGTTCGCCTCCTGGGTCCCGCAGGTGAACAGCACTTCGTCGGCGCTCCGGCCGTAGCGGTCGCCGACCGACGCGCGGAACTCGGGGTCGCCGTTCGTCGGGATGACGTAGCCGAGTTTCCCGGGGTCGAGGTCGAACCGACTCGCGTCGAGCGACCGGACGCCGCTTTCGGCCAGCATGATGTCGGCCTCGTGTTCGTACTCCGCGAACCAGCGTTCGAGGCCGAACGGGTCGATGCGCATACCCGCTTTCGGGCGGGCGCGAGGTTAGGTGCTACGGTCCGTCCGGAACGCCACCCGCAACGACTTTTGCCGGCGGACGCGAGTCCCGACTATGCTTCTCAACCGGGGGCGGCTACTCGGCGCGCTGCTCGTCGTGTCGGCCGCCCTCGCCGCGGTCGTGCTGGCGGAAGTGCTGCGGACCGTCGTCTTCGCGGTCACCGTCGCGTACGTCCTGTACCCGGTCCGTCGGCGGCTCGTCGGTCGGGGCCTGTCCCGCCGGATCGCGTGCGTCGTCACCACCGTCGTCGCCTTCGTCGCCGCCGTGCTCCTCGTGGTCCCGCTGTTCTACGTGCTGTATCGGCGGCGATCGGAGCTGATCGAGATCCTCGGACAGATCCCTGACGCCGTCCCGATCAGCGTGGGCGAGTTCGAGTTCGTCATCGAGACGGTGCCGTACGTGGCGGCCGCCGAGGTCTGGCTTCGGCAGGTCGCGCTGGGGATCGCGGCCGCGGCGCCGCGGCTCGTCTTGGAGCTCGTCGTCTTCACGTTCCTCGTGTACGGGATTCTCTACCGGCCGAGGGCGGTCGAAACCGCCGTCTTCGGCGTGGTCCCGCCCGAATACCACGACATCCCGACCCGGCTCCACGAGCGGACGCGGGAGACGCTGTACTCGATCTACGTCCTGCAGGCGGCGACGGCGGCGGGGACGTTCGTCCTCGCGTTCGCGGTGTTCCGGATCCTCGGTTACGGCTCGCCGGGGCTGTTGGCCGTCATCGCCGGGGTTCTCCAGTTCATCCCCGTCGTCGGGCCGAGCGTCCTCGTCGTCGCGCTCGGGGCCGGTGACCTCCTCGTCGGCGAGACCGGACGGGCGATCGCCGTGCTGGTGATCGGCCTCGTCGTCATCGCCTTCCTTCCCGACGCGGTGATCCGAACCCAACTCGCCGACTGGACCGGGAGGATCTCACCGGGACTGTACTTCGTCGGCTTCGTCGGCGGCATCCTCACGCTCGGCGCGATCGGACTCATCGTCGGTCCCCTCGTCGTGTCGCTGCTGCTCGAAGTGATCGACATGCTCTCCGAGCGCGGCGCGGCGGCGGACGGCGTCGAGGAGGTCGGAGGTCGGGCGATCGACGATGAAACGCGGTAGAACCGGTCGGACCGACGCGACGCGAGTCTCGACTCCCGCCGCCGACTCCGTCTGGTATCCGACTTCGAGGGCGCCGTCCGACCTGCGGATTCAAGTCCGTGGCCTGCCACGTCGACGCATGGCAGGACCGGACCCCGCCGAACTCCGGCGGGTCGTCGACGCGTTCCCCCCGGCGCCCGACGGCGACGACGCCGCCGACCGCGTCGACGACCTACTCGACGGGACGTACGGCAGGCTGATCGGCGAGTGGTACCCCGATCTCGCGGCGCTGACCGAGTCGTACGCCGCGGGCGACGTCCTCCGCGAGGACGTGCTCGAACACGTCGAGGGGGTGCCGTCGTTCCGGCTCTCGGACGGCGCCGCGCCGCTTCCGGAGCGGCGGCGCGCGCTCGCGGCGGCCGACGAGACGGCCGCCGAGGTGACCGAGATCGCCGGCTGGTACGCGACGCTGCGGTCGATGCTCGACGACGACCCCGACGACCTGACCCGCGGCGAGCTGCTGCTCCACGGCTTCGGCTACGTGCTCGCGCACGGGCTCTTCCTCGGCGCGTCGTCGCCGAGGCGAGTCGTCCGGCGGCTCCGGCTGGCGTACCGCTCGGTCGGCGTCGACATCGACGAGACCGAGAGCGAGGCAGGCGCCGAGCGGACGACGTTCACCTGTCCGTACCGGAACGCGGGGTCCCGGATCTACGGCGAGAAGTGGGTGTGCCACGAGAAGCTCGACCGCGTGGACGACGGGTACGTGACCTACCTCGAGGAGCGGGGGATCGACTACCAGCGGCCGCGGGGCTGCGACGAGGGCGAGCGGTGCTACTCCACCGTCGCGCGCGACGGTCCCGAGCTGTGGTGGCCGAAGACCGCTCCGGCGGCGATCGGGGGCCGCTCGTGACCCGGGACCGTCGCGGGTCGCGGTCGACGCGGACGAGGTCGCAGTCGGACTCCGGCGAGGAGTCGCCGCCGGCCGACGACGAATCGGAACCCGTGGCACACCGGATTCAGCGCGGCTACGCCGCGTGGGCGCGGGTCTACGACTGGTTCGCACGGGCGACCGCCTCGGTCGGGGGCGTGCGAGCGGGGTGCGTCCGGGCGCTCGATCTCGACCCCGGCGACACCGTCGTCGAGTTCGGCTGCGGTCCCGGCGTCAACGTGCCGGCGCTGCGCGAGGCGGTGGGCCCGACCGGACGCGTCGTCGGCGTCGACCTCACCGGCGCGATGCTGGAGCGAGCGCAGGGGCTCGCCGAGCGGCGGGGGKGGGAGAACGTCGAGTTCGTGCGGGGCGACGCCGTCGACCCGCCGATCCGCTCGGCCGACGCAATCCTCGCGACGTTCGTCACGTCGCTGTTCCCGGACCCGTACGCGGTCGTGAGCGGGTGGTGTGACCTGGCCGACAGCGTCGCCGTCGCGGCGTTCGCACCGCGGGGGAGCCGCCCCGCGAACGCCGCCCTCGCCGGGTTCGCCCGCCTGAACGGTCGGCTGTTCGACGTGGCCGGGGGCGACCCGCTCGGTCGGCTCGACGCGCGGACGGCGGCCGCGTGCCGGGCGCTCTCCGACAACGCGGGGACCGTGACCGAGGAGCGGTACCTGTTCGGAACGGTCACGATGTGCGCCGGTCACGGATCCGCGGACGATCGGGGTGAGTGACGGGGCGACTGCCGGGTTCCGGACGGAACGCAACGTTTAGCGCGCCCCCGGACGCAGTGGCGGGCATGAGCTTCTTCGAGACGCTCGCGGACCGGATCGAGTCGACCGACAGCGTCGTCTCGGTCGGGCTCGACCCCGACCCGAGCCGCCTCCCCGACGCCGTCGCCGACGCCGACCTGCCGCGGTGGGCGTTCAACCGCCGGATCATCGACGCGACCCACGAGCACGCCGCCTGCTACAAGCCGAACGCGGCCTTCTACGAGGACGCCGACGGCTGGCGCGCGCTCGAAGAGACGATCGCCTACGCCCACGGCAAGGGCGTTCCGGTCCTCTTAGACGCCAAGCGCGCCGACATCGGCAACACGACCCGTCAATACGCCGAGGCGCTCGACGACGACGGGCTCGGCGCCGACGCGATCACGGTGAACCCGTACCTCGGCCGCGACTCACTCCAGCCGTTCCTCGACCGCGAGGAGAAGGGCGTGTTCGTCCTCTGTCGCACCTCGAACCCGGGCGGCAGCGACCTGCAGGACCTCGAACTCGCCTCCGGCGAGCCACTCTACGAGCGCGTCGCGGCGCTCGCGGACGTGTGGAACGAGAACGACAACGTCGGACTCGTCGTGGGCGCGACTGCATCCGAGGAGCTGGCCGAGGTCCGCGAGATCGTCCCCGAGATACCCTTCCTCGTCCCCGGCGTCGGGGCGCAGGGCGGCGACGCGGAGGCCGCGGTCGAGCACGGGCTCGCGGCACGCCCGGGCGCCGAAGTCGACGTGGGGATCGTCAACTCCTCGCGGGGGATCATCTTCGCCGGCGAGGAGTCGAGCCGGCCGGGAGAGGAGGGGACCTACTTCGGCGCCGCTGGCGACGCCGCGAAGCGACTGAAAAAGCGGCTGAACCGGTATCGGTAGGGGACGCGCGCCGAATCGCTGCCGGCGCCCTCCGGGCTCACTGCTGGCGGCCCTGCACGCAGGTCGCGCAGGCCCCCGTGGCGTCGTCCCAGTGGTCGTCGCAGACGGCGTTCCCGCACCGCGGACAGCTGTGGGTGGCCGGTGCGGTCTCGCACACCTGACAGAGTCCGGTGACGCTCATGGTCCTCCTTGGGCCGCGTCGCTTATGAGTGTCGCGGGCGACCCCCGCGTATGCGCCAGTTCGTCGTCATCGGCCACGACGTGCCCACCGACCCGGACGCGGTCTCGCTGTCGGACCTCCCCGGCGCGGGCCGGCTCGACCTCCTCTGTCGGTGCGTCGCCGGCGGGGTCTTCCTCTCGCACGGGATCCGCGAGGGCGTTCGGGTCCACCTCGTCGCCGCCGACGAGTTCACGGTCACCTTCGACGCGAACAGCCTCCGGCACCTCCACCCGGACGAGCGCAACGTCGCCGCGCGGATCCGGGACGCGCTCGACGCACAGGACGACGCGATCGGCCACATGCCCGCCGACGTGTCGCCCGGCGTCGAGCTCCGCCGGATGGGACTGGAGGCGACGCTCGACCGGCTGCTCGACGGGTCCGGGACCGCCGGCGGATCCGGCCGAGGAGCCGGGTCCGCCGACGCCGACCCGACTCTCGTCCAGCTCCACGAGGACGGCGACCCCCTCGTCGACGCCGCGCCGCCGACCGACCCCGTGTTCGTGCTCTCGGACCACAACGACTTCGCGCCCGCCGAGCGCGACCTCCTCGCGGACCGCGCGGACCGCCGCGTGCGCGTCGGGCCGAAGCGGCTCCACGCCGACCACACCGTCTCCGTCGTCCACAACTGGCTCGACACCGATGGGTACGAGTCCTACTGACGACCGGCGCACGACGACCGCGCCCGCGACCGACGACCGGTTCGCGGTCCCGCTCCGGGGCGTCGCCGTCGACTCGGAGACGCGCTGCGCCCACTGGGACGACCCCGTCGACGTGGTCGCGCTCCGGTTCGGCTGCTGTGCGGCGTACTACCCCTGCGACGCGTGCCACGACGCCGCGACCGACCACGAGGCCGAGCCCTGGCCCCGCGATCGGTTCGACGAGCCGGCGGTCCTCTGTGGGGTCTGCGGCGCGACGCTCTCCGCACGCGAGTACCTCGACGGCGACGGTGAGGCGCAACACGGCTCTAGCAGTCGGACGCAGTCCGGCGACAGCGAGGCGCTCCGCGCCTCTGGCAGTCGGGCGAAGCCCGACGACAGCGAGGGACGGAGTCCCTCGGGCAACCGGGCGTCGCCCGGTGACGACGCCTGCCCTCAGTGTGGTGCCGCGTTCAATCCCGGCTGCCGGGCGCACCGCGATCGGTACTTCGAGATGTCGGTGGAGAAGTCTGGGACCGACGACGACGATTTATAACCCACTTCGCGGTGGGGTGGCGCGTGCCTGCGAGCGGGCCTACGGGCCGCGAGGAGCACGCGCGAGGGACGCGGCGACCGAAGGGAGCCGCGAGGCTGGGGAGGGGTGAGGTTGCGGTGCTGCGCGGGCGGGGTGGGACTCAAAGGGGCAGCCGCGAGGGCGAACCCCGACGACGCAAGGACCGCAACGAGGGAGCGAAAGCGACCGAGTGAGGACCGCAGTGAGTCGCGGGAGCCCTCGCGGCTGGGGCTTTGGAGGAGTTCACCGCCGATCGACGGTTTGCAAGAACCTACACCGTCATACAGCCGAGGCGGTTCGATCGCCCCCGTTTTCGGAAAGGTTAAAAGAACGAACGGCCTTCTGTCGAGTGCGGGCCGGTGGGGTAGCTTGGTATCCTTCGGCCTTCGGGTGGCCGTAACCACGATTCAAATTCGTGCCGGCCCATTTTCACCCCACTTCGCAACGACGAGCGCTAGCGAGGAGTCCGTAGTGGGCGTGAAATCGCCGCCGGGCGAATTTGAATCAGGGAGCAAATCTTCGATTTGCGACTGTGATTCAATATTCGTGCCGGCCCACTTCTCCCGCACTTTCGCTCGATGAGCGACGGCCTTCGGGTGGCCGTAGCCGACGCTGGTACTCGGCGGAAATTTATAACGCCGCCACACCTACCGAAGGGCATGTCACGCTCGGAATGGCGTCCGGACGACGATCGTCGGCCCGCTGAGGATCTGAAGTTCGGCGAAGCGCTCGCGGAACTCGCCGTCGAGGATTCGCCGGAGATCGACCCTGTCGAGGCCGTTCGAGAATCGCGCGAAGACGTATGACGTTTTTCGTCGACTCGAACGTCTTCATCGCGATCGTCACCGGTGACACCGACCGATCCGATCTCGCGTAAGCGCTATTGGACAGCGACCGAGAGTTCTACACCTCCATCTACAACCTCATGGAGGTTCGAAACGTCCTCGCGACGAAGTACCACTTCAAGCGAAGCCGGATCGAGAAAGTCGAGAACACCGTTCGGACGTACGCTGATCCCGTCAGTCACAGCTCGATCCTCATTCAGGAGGCCGACGCGATCCAAGAAGAGACGTACGTGACCGCGATGGACGCGATCATGCTCGCCGGCGCCTCACACATCGACGGGACGCTGGTGACGTTCGATACCGAGCTCCATCGACACGGAGCGAAGCCACCGGAAGCCGTTCTGGAGTAGTCAGTAGAACCCGAGTAAGAGTCGAGTGTTTTTGATGCCGTCGACGCGGCGGGCGGCTTCGCGAACTTCCGGGAGACGGCGACGAAGACGAACTCGCTCGTCGATCGGCTGCAGGCGATCGAGTTGTCGGCTGTCGACGACGTGGCCGACGACTTGGAGAACTACCTGGAGACGAAGGAGCGCGCCGAGGAGCTCGGCGTCGAGCAACACCTTACAGCGCTCGGTGACGCAGCGGGGGCTCACAGTACCGGTAAGATCGAAGCCGATCTCCCGGGCGTCGGTGTCGCCCTCGTCTGCGAAGCGTTCGAGAATACGTTCGTTGCGGCTACCTATCTACGGGACGAATACCGCCGAGGGTAATAGTGGTAACGTGGTTGGAGAAACGACTACCGAGACTCTATTGTCCCCCTCAGCACTCCTTCGACTTCCTCGATCGCATTACCCGATGGTAATACCGCGAAGCGTACTCGTAGGCCGATCGCGCCGGGAACAACACCGGTTCCTGCTTAAACCCGGACACCGTCTCGGAGACGGCCCGTCGCGATCGCCCGACGAACGACGGGTTCAGCATCTCGTTCGTCTCGTAGCAGTACACCGGTCGGTTCGCTTTCCGGCGGATCGCGGCCGCCTGTTTCGGATCGCTTTCGATGAACAGGTCCGCGCCCGTCGATTCGTACACGTCCGCCTTGTACTGGCCGTAGTTACCCAGTTTCCGACGAGTCTCCATGTCCGGCACGTCCATCATGACGAGGGTGTCGTACTCGATGCCGTGCTCGGCGAGCCACTGCTCCGTCTCGGGGCGGTACTTCTCCAGTCTCGACGTCACCAGCCACCCGATCCGCTGTTTGGGGACGAAGTGCGGGTCGACGGTCGCGAGAAACTCTCGGTAGTTCTCCCCGTCGTCGTTCTCCTCCGACAGCGGGTCCCGACAGAGCACGCCGTCGATGTCCACGCAGAAGTCGCTGAGCCTCGTGTGATGGAGAATGTTCCACTCGAAGATGCGCGGCGCGGGTACGACCTCGCCCCAACAGTCGACGTGTTTGTGCCCCTCCGGAGAGATGTACACCGCACCGTACGTGACGTCGAACGGGAAGTCCTGTTTCGCCAGCCGCTCGCGGGTCTCCGTCATCTGCCCGCCCGTCAACACGGAGTCGTCGACGACGAGTACCGAATCGACGTCGTCGAGGCCGTTGCCGTGTTCGTATCGCGACCCGGTGTCGAAGGTTCGCCCCGCACAGAGGCCGTCGATGTCTACCATCGGAACGTCGAGGTGGAGACAGAGGAGATTCGCGGCTAAGAGTCCGCTTCTGGGGATCCCGGCGATCAGATCGATATCGCGTGAGATGTTTCGCGCTAAGCGGCGCGTGTCCGCGTTGAGATCCTCGACGGTCCGGTAGTTCATTTGAACACGGTAAGGGAAACTCAAGTATTATTATTCGGTTTATAACGGGGCTCTCGACCGCGATCCCAAACTGCGACTTTGCCAACTTTCAAGTCCGCCGGTGGCCCGGTGTAACACGAATGAAACTCTTCGCCTCGGCGTCGGACCGGCGGCGGGGGATCCTCGCCGTCGTCGCCGTGGCGCTCGCGTTCGTCGCTCTCTACCTCCTCGTGCACGAGTACGTGGGATTCATCACGGACGTCGAAGCCCTGCGGGCGTGGCTCCGACAGTTCGGCGTCCTCGCCCCGCTCGTGTTCATCGCCCTGCAGGCCCTCCAGGTCGTCGTCGCTCCGATCCCCGGACAGGTCGTCGCCCTCGTCGCGGGCTATCTCTTCGGCCCGGTCGCTGGCACCGTCTACAGCCTCACGGGCGTGCTGATCGGTAGCGCGGTCGCCTTCTCGCTCGCGAAGCGGTACGGCCGGTCGTTCGTCGAGGACGTGCTCCATGAGGACGTGATCGCGCGTTTCGACGGGTTCGTCGAGACGGTCGGCGTCCCGGGACTGTTCGCGTTCGTGATCATCCCCGGACTGCCCGACGACGCCGTCTGCTTTCTGAGCGGGCTCACGAAGTGGTCGCTCCCGACCTTCATCGCCGTGATCAGCGTCGGTCGGCTGCCGGCGTACGTGTTCACGGTCTACGCCGGCGGCGAACTGGCGAGCGGGCAGTTCCGCTCGGCGATAGCGCTCATCGCACTCGTCGTCGTCGCGTCGGTCGTCGGTTACTACAAACAGGAGGCGGTGCGGGACTTCGTCGCGGGCGTCGAGCCGCGACTCCCCTTCTGAACGATTTGGGGCTCAGTGATCCCGCGGTCATCCCCAGGTCCAGTGCCGGTCGAGGACGAACCGGTAGAGCCCGCTGAGGAAGATGGCGACCGCGTTGGCGACGAGGTACATGACGCTCGCCCACTCCACGAGCGCGTAGAGGACGCCGAGCTGGATCGGGATCGCCGTCCCGCGGACGAGGTTCGTCTTGAACAGGCCGCCGAGGTACTCGGCGGTGCCCGTGTTCTGACTCCCCCGGAACGTCCACGCGTTGTTGAGCACGTACGAGAGGACGATCGTGATCTCGATGGCGATCGTCGCGCCGATCAGGTAGTTCAGCCCAGCCGTGTCGACGAACAGCCACAGCAGCCCCATCTGGATCGCCGCGGTGGTCGCGCCGACGACGACGAACCGACGCATCTGAACCGCGATCGGTCCGGTCGTGAGGTTCCGCAGAACGGCGCGGATCATCACCGGTAGCCGAGCGCTTCGAGGCGGGCCTCGAGGTCCTCGTCGACCTCTTCGTCCTGGCCGTCCTCGCCGGCGGCCGTCTCCGCGTCCGCCTGTCTGTCGCGGAGCTCGGCCACGTGCTCGGCGGCGATCGGCGCGAACCGTTCGACGACCGCGAGCGCCTCGTCGGACGGGTCCGCGGAGCGGTCCTCCTGTTGGGTCGGGTCCGACGGTCGGTGGTACAGCTCCGTCTCTCCGGTGTCGGCGTTCTCGATGTACGTCCACTCGTCGTCGCGGACGCTCACGAGCAGGTCGCCGTCGGACAGGGACCGCGGGATCGGCTGTTCGGTCACCTCCTCGCCCCGGACGGTGACGGAGACGACCGGCTCCTGATCCGGCGACTCGCCGTCGGTGACCGCCGGCGCGAGCGACTCGCCGCGCCACTCGGAGGGGGCATCGACGTCGAGCAGGTCGGCGACGGTCGGGGGGATCGCGTCGAGCCCGACGTGTTCGGAGACGCGGCGACCGCCGTCCTCGCCGGGGACGTTCACGATGAGCGGCACCCGGATCAGCTCGTCGTACAGCTTCGGGTAGTGCGCGAGGTGACCGTGCTCCTGGAACTCCTCGCCGTGGTCGCCGGCGACGACGATCGCGGTCTCGTCTGCAATTCCCTCCGCCTCGAGTTCGTCCAGCAGCCGGCCGACGCTGTCGTCGACTTGCCGCACCGTCGCCTGATACAGGGTCCGGAGGTCGCGGAGGGTCCGCTCGCCGACCTCCAGCCCGAGGCTCGTGCGCGTGTGGGCGTGGAGCATCCGGTGGGTGCCGACCAGCCCGTCCGAGACCTCGCGGATGTACCGCGGCGCGGGGACGTACGGGGTGTGGGTGTCCATGTAGTGGACCCACAGGAAGAACGGGTCGTCGGCGTCGTCGACGAAGTCGGTCGCGGCGTCCTCGACGTCGAACATCCGCGACGCGTCGAGGAACGGTCGGTCGTCGCTGTCGCCTCGGACCTTGGAGCCGAGGCGGCGGAACGGCGACGTGACGAGCTGTATCCACGCCTCGACCGTCGGGTGGGCCGCGAGGTACCGGCTGTAGCGGCTCGACCCGACGCTCGTGACGAACGGCTCGAACTCGTCGAACCCCTCCGGATACCCCCAGTGGGAGGTGAGGAAGCCGTTCGCGGCGTTGAAGCCGCCGGTCGCGACGCCGGCCTCGGAGAGCACCGACGCGAGCGTCCGGGACTCCTTCACGCCGATATCGCCGTTCCGGGCGAAGACGGGCTCGGAGGCGAGGATCGAGGGAAACGAGAAGGGGGTCCAGTTGCCGGTCGCGAACGAGTGGTCGAAGACGGTCCCGTCGGCGGCCAGCTCCGAGAGCACCGGCGAGTGCCGATCGTCGTCGTAGGGGGCGATCGCGTCCGCTCGAAGCGAGTCGATCGTGACGAGGAGGACGTTCGATACCCCTCCGTCCGCCGACGAGGGCGAGTCAGCGGAAGCCGAGTCGGTCGCGTCTGCTCCGCTCAAACCCGGGTCGTCAGAGTCCGGTTCGTCAGTGTCCGATCCGTTCGAGTCCGATCCGTCCGAATCCGACGCCGCTGAGGTCGGTTCCGCTGAGGTCGGTTCCGCTGAGGTCGGTTCCGCTGTGTCCGAGGTCGACGTGTCCGGTACCATAGTGTGCGTGAGTGAGGTCTACCGCCGCCGAACCGCGGGCCGGCCCGATCGGTCGCGTCGGGCCGAACGTCAGCGTCACTAGTTACCCGAGGGCGGTCTGCCAACGGCTTGAGGATTTCGATCGCGGAGGCGACGGTGCGGCCAGGACCGCCCCGCCGAACGTAGCTATTTGGCGTTCGGGGCCGGAGAGAGACGCATGAGAGACGCGTCGAGCGAGGGCGGGAGAGAGCCGGCGGGCGACCGACGCCTCGGGATCGAGGCGCTCGACGAGCCCGTTCCGCCGGACGAGATCCCCGAAGGGGTGCCGGGCGAGTCGCGGGCGATCGACACCGGCGACGTTCGGCTCCACGTGGTCGAGGCCGGTCCCGAAGACGGGAAGCTACTGGTCTTGCTCCACGGGTTCCCGGAGTTCTGGTACGGCTGGAACGACGCGATCGCGCCGCTGGCCAACGCGGGCTACCGCGTCGTCGTTCCCGACCAGCGGGGCTACAACTGCTCCGAGAAGCCGTCCGCCGTGCGCGACTACCGGATCGACGCGCTGACGCGGGACGTGGTCGGCCTCATCGACGCCTACGACCGCGAGACCGCCGCCGTCGCGGGTCACGACTGGGGCGCCGCGGTGGGGTGGTGGCTCGCGCTCCACCACGCCGACCGGGTCTCGGAGCTCGTCGCGGTCAACGTGCCGCACCCGACGGTCTTCGAGCGCGCCCTTCGGGGCTCGTGGAGCCAGCGGCTCAAGAGCTGGTATATGCTCCCGTTCCAGCTCCCCAAGCTCCCCGAGACGGTCGCCGGCGCCGGGAACTGGCGCCTCGCCGTGCGGGGGCTCCGGGAGACGAGCGATCCGGGGACGTTCGGCGACGAGGACTTCAGACGCTACCGCCGGGCGTGGAACCGCGAGGGCGCGTTCGAGGCGATGGTGAACTGGTACCGGGCGATCGTCCGCGACCGCCCGACGCCGACGAGGGAGACCGTCGAGGTCCCGACGCTCGTGATCTGGGGCGCGAAGGACCCGTTCCTCGCGAGGCGACTGGCCGGCGAGAGCGTGGAACACTGTACCGACGGCCGGCTCCTCGTCCTCGACACGGCGACTCACTGGGTCGTCCACGAGGAGCCCCACCGCGTCGCCGAGGCGATCGCCGACCACGCCGACCCGCTGCCGCCGGGCGCGCGGGAGTAGCCCGCCGGGGCGCGTCCGGCCGCCCGGCGGTTTCAGGTGCCAAACGCCTTTTGTACCGACGGCGGCGACGATAGGGCATGACGATCGATCGATACGCCGACGCCGTCGACGGCCTCTCGCCCGGCCACGGGGAGGTCGAGACCGCGGAACTGGCCGTCACCGACGACGTGCTCGTCAAGGCGTTCGCGCTCGGCCCGGGAGCGACCCTCGACGCGCACGAGCACGACGACGCGACCAACGTCTTCCACGTCCTCGAGGGCGAGCCGACCGTCATTCGCGAGGACGAGGGGGAGTCGCTCGCGGCGCCCGCGGTCGTCCTGAACGAGCGCGGGACCGTCCACGGCGCCCGGAACGACACCGACGAGCGCGCCGTCATCACCGCGAGCCTCTGCCCGCTCCCCTGATGGACGGCGAGATCGACCCCGAGGAGCTGGCTGGCCTGATCGCGGGCGACGAGGGGAGCGATTCCGCCCTCCGGATCGTCGACATCCGCGACCGCCGCGCCTTCGACCGCGGGCACGTCCCCGGCAGCGAGTGCATCCCCTTCCCGGAGCTGACGACCCGCGTCGCGGAACTGGAGGGTGCGGCGCGGATCGTTACCGTCTGTCCGCACGGGGTCGCCAGCCGGCAGGCGGCCCAGCTGATCGGGAGCTACGCGGGGATCGAGGACGCGCGCGTCGAGAGCCTCCGCGGCGGCATCGAGGCCTGGGAGCGCGACACAGGAGAGTTGGTCCAGCCGGACCCTGAAGAGACCGCGAACCCGACCGCGGAGCCCGACGAGGGACCGGACGCGCCCTTTTAAACGGACCCGCCTTCGCCCGCTACGCTCCCCGCCGACCGCGCCTCGCGAGCGCCGCGCCGGCGACGACCGTCGAGACGAGAGCGACCGCCGGACCGAACCCGGGCGTGTCGTCGGCCGACATCGGCCCGTCGCCCTCGACGGTCACCGTCGTCGACGCCTCGTCGACCGGGCCAGCGGCGCTCACGGTCACGTCTCCGGCCCCGCTGACCGTGACTTCTCGGTCGATCGACGCCTCCTCGCCGGCGTCCAGTCGCACCGGTTCGGTCGCGACCGTCTCGCCGTCGACGCGGAACTCGATCTCTCCGCCCGCGGGCACGCTCGCGTCGTTGCCGACGGTCGCCGTCGCGACGACCGACTCGCCGTCCGTGACCCGGTCGCGGTCTGTCGAGACGCCGCGGACGCGGGGGCGAGCGGGCTCGGAGACGGCGACCGTTAGGCGTTCGCTACCGATTCCGACCTCGTACTCCCCGGGGGAGTCGAAGCGGTGCTCGAAGCGCTCGACCGTCTCGGCGCCGGCGTCGAGCGTCCCCGACCGGTTCGCGACCGGCTCGCCGTCGACCGAGAGCGAGAGGTCGTAGCTCCCGGCCGCGCCGCCCGTGTTGGACGCGACCACCGACGCCTCGAGCGACTCGCCGACGACGAGCTCGACGGGGTCGCGGGCGACGGTCCGGTTCCGGTACTCGCCGGTCGCTCGGATCCCGTCCTCGGCGAGCTCGTACCCCACCTGCGCGGGGGTCTCGCCGAACGCGGCCGCGTGGTCGTCTCTGTCCCACGTCTCGGCGTTCGCCTCCGTCGTCGTCAGCCGCTCGGTGTCGGCGCGGACCTCGGCCGCGGTCGCGGCGTCCGCTCCCTCCGCGGCCGCGGCCTCGACGGCGTCGAGGACGTCCTCGTTGGTGATCGGCCCGTCGGCCTCGTTGAGCTCGCGGAGGACCGTCGCCAGCGACGCGGCGCCGTCGGTCTCGGCGCGGAGCCGGCGGTCGATCTCGCCGGCGACGAGCGCCCCCTTCGTGTAGTCCGCGTTCCCCTCCCACGTCGTCGGGTCGGAGAGCACCGCGGAGGCGTCGGGCTCGCGCTCGCCGCGCGCTAACGTGGTCTCGAACTCGTCGAAGTCGGCGGCGCCGCGCTCGAGCGCGAACAGCGCGGCGTAGTGGGTCGCGCTCGCCTCCGTGATCCACCGACCGCTCGGCTCGGTGCGGTACGCCTGCCGGGTGTGGACGTACTCGTGGGTCCACACGTCCGCCGCCGTGCCGACGGACTCTTCGTCTCTGACCCACAGGTCCGCGTCGCCCGTCTGGAGCCCGCGGACCGCCCACGACACCTCGCCCGTGGGAGCGGCGAACGCGACCACTTCCCCGTCGCGGGCGCCGACCTGCAGTGCGGTCGACGCGTCCGCGAAGACCCCGAACACCTCCTCGGGCGTGGCGACCGGGTCCGCGGCCGCGGGGACGATCAGCCGGTAGCGCTGTCCGGCGGCCTCGCGGACGTGCTCCTCGTGTGCCCCGAGGAACGCCATCGTCTGCGAGGCGACGCCCTCGCCGGCGACGACCGTCTCGCGCTCCAGCCGGACCTGCCCCTCGTACTGTCCGGTGTACGACCACGCGGCGCCGACGCGGGGGGTCCTGACGAGCGCCCACTCGCCCGCGTCGACGAAGCGGTAGGTCCCGTCGGCGGCGAGCGGGCCATCTCCCTCGACCGTGTCGTTAGCGTCGATCGCGTAGGTGAGCGAGGGGTTCGCGGTCTCGCCGTCCCACTCCCAGACGGACTCGTCGCTCGCGCCGTCGGCCGGGACGAACCCGTCGGCCTCGACCTCAGCCTCGGTATCGACGCTGAGCAGCGTCACTTCGAGCTCCGTGACGCGATCGGGTATCTCCGCCCGCGTCGCGACGCCGACCGTCCCTCGCTCGTCGGTCCGGGCCATCTCGTTTCGCAGTCGGATCGCGTCGGCGTCGTCGTCGGTCCGCGCTACTCGATCCGCGTCGGTGCTCCCCGAGAACGACTCGACGCCGGGGTTCGTATCGACGCCGGGGGTCACGTCGTCGGCGGAGACGTGAGCGCCCCCGGCCGCCGTCAACGAGACGAGCGAGAGCGAGACCAGCAGGAGCGCGACGAGCGAGAGCGCGACGGCGGCTCGAACGCCGCCGAACGATTCGGGCCGGGTCATGCGTGTCGTACCGGACCCGTCGGATATAGGACTGATCGTGGACGTGTTGACACGATTCGGAGTCGGCGTCACGTCGGGAGCTCGACGCGGCGCCGAACGCTTCGAAAAAGTAGGGGGGGGAGGAGGGAGCGTGTGGCGTCCCTCCGTGCGACACGTGTCGGAGGGAGAGGTTAGTTATAGAGTCCCTGAATGTCTCTATCACCGACTTATCGGCTCGTTCGCGGTGCCGAGTCTCAGACCGCGCGGAGCCGCGTCGTCCAGAAGTCCCGGAACGCGTCGTCGAGCGCCTCCCGCGGCTTCCCGGTCGCGTCGGAGACGTCGGTGACGTCGGCGTGCTCCCGGACCTCGCCGAGCACGCTCCGCTCGCCGACGACGATCGTCCGGTCTATCCGGGCGTCGGCGGTGGAGTCGCGGTCGTCCAGATCCGCCAGCGCCGCGGTCGCCTTCTTCAGGTGGTCGTCGATCTGCCCCTCGCGCCGGCGCTCGAACCGGCCCTGCGAGAAGCCGCCCTTCGAGTGGGCCTCCTTCACGTCGGAGGAGAACCCCTCGAAGTCGACCCGCTCGTCGCCCTCGTAGACGCCGAGCGCGAAGGTGTCGGACCGGACGAGCGCGAAGGCGACCCGTCCGGTCGGTCGGAACCACGACTCGTCGAGCCGGAACTCGTCGTCCCACCGGTCGAACGGAGCCGGCTCGATCGGGGGCGAAAGCGCCGCGCTCACCGCGCCCGTGTCGTCGGCGACGACCACCGCGGGGGCGGCCCGGCGGACGAGCCGAGTGCGGTCGCCGAACCACTCCGCGACGCTCGACGGCACCGCGTCCTCGTCCGGAACGAACGCGGTGAGGAGCCCCTCGGGGTCGTCGCTTGCGACCGCCCGGAAGCGCCCGAGCGCGTCGGCCAGTCGCGGGCCGCGGAGGTCGCTGACGCGGCGGAACTCGACCGACTCCTCCTCGCTCTCGGTCCGACCCAGGCGCTCCTCCAGCGACTCGATCCGGTGTTCGAGCTCGTTGACGCGCTCCTCGGCGCGCTGTCGGTCGGCGACCGCGTCGGATCGGCGCTCCTCCTCGGCCTCGGCGCGTCGTTCGAGGTGGCGCTTCTCCTCCTCCAACTCCTCGATCCGGTCTTTCAGCTCGGCGCGCCCGAGCAGCCTGTCGATCATACCCGAACGGCGACTCCCCGCCACCTAAAAGGTGCGTCTGTAGTTGCCCGCTACCGAATTTGCTTATAAATGACGGGCGGTGGCGCGTGCCTCCGAGGCCGCCTCGCGGCCGAGGAGCACGCGCGAGGGAGTCGGCTCGGCGCTTATAAGCGCCGAGCCGACGAGGCTGGGGAGGCGTGAGGTGCGGTGCTGTGGCGGGTGGGTGGGACTCAAAGGGGCAGCCGTGAGGAGCGCGGAGGCGACGCAAGCACCGCAGGGAGCGAACGAAGTGAGCGACTGAGGAGCGCAGCGAGCGTGCGCGCTCCTCACGGCTGGGGCTTTGGAGGTGTTCACCGTTGATCCGTCGGTAACCGCTTATAAGCGAGCGRCTGGGGCTTTGGAGGTGTTCACCGTTGATCCGTCAGTAACCGCTTATAAGCGAGCGACTGGGGCTTTGGAGGTGTTCACCGTTGATCCGTCGGTARCCGCTTATAAGCGAGCGACTGGGGCTTTGGAGGTGTTCGCCGAGTCAGCAGCCACGTATAAGCGATCGTCAAGAACGTCGACGCCGAACACACCCAAGTCAACACCCGAGTACTACGCGTTCACGTGCGGCTCCCAGCCCTCCCAACGCAACAGGGTCTCGGCGCGGTCCGCGTCCGCGAGCAGGACGTTTTTCCGGTCCGGAAGGGTGTCATCGGCGATCTCTCGCGGGATCGCGAGCGTCCCGCTCGGCACGTCCTCGTCGCCGGCGACCGGGATGTGGCCGCCGCCGACCTTCATCACGAGGGGGGCGTCGAGCCGCTCTACCCCCTCGCCGTCGGCGTACAGCTGCTCGTTGACGTGCTCGTGGTCGACCCGCTGGATGACGGCGCGCTCGCCGTCGTGGGGTTCCACGTACAGTTCCCCCAAGTAGTAGCCGCTTGAGAATCGCTCGAACATTCTGTGCGTGATAACCTCTGGCACGACCAGACATAAGTGTTTCTCGGCCCTGATCGATCGTGATAATCGGGGGCCGACCGCGTCCCCGACCGATCTTACTCCCGCCCGATCTCACTCCCCGCTCGGACTTACTCCCCGCTAGACCGCCGCGCGACCTCGTGGCGGCCGAACCCGTACCGGAGTCGGTTGGCGAGCCGGCGGGAGAAGCGCCCCTCGTTGCGGGAGTCGAACCGCTCGGCGAGCGCCTGGTAGATGAGCGGGACGGGGACCTCCTGTTCGAGCGCCTCCCGGACCGTCCACGTGCCCGTCGAGCCGCCCGCGACGTGGTCCGCCACGTCGCCCAGATCGGAGCCCTCCTCGCGGAACGCCTCCTCGCAGAGCTCGAGGAGCCACGACCGGATCACGGCCCCGTTGTTCCACGTGCGCGCGACCGACTCCATGTCGAGGTCGTACCGGCCCTCCGTCAACAGCTCGAACCCCTCGCCGTACGCCTGCATCAGCGCGTACTCGACGCCGTTGTGGACCATCTTCACGTAGTGGCCCGACCCCGACGCACCCATGCGGTCGTGGCCGTCCGGCCCGGTCGCCACCGCGTCGAAGACGGGCACCAACGCCTCGTAGGCCCACTCCGGGCCGCCGATCATCAGCGAGAAGCCCGCCTCCGCGCTGGCGGGACCGCCCGACGTGCCGCAGTCGAGGTAGGCGGCGTCCGTCTCCTGGGCGCGCCGGACCGACGCCTGGAACTGCGAGTTCCCGCCGTCGACGACCACGTCGTCGGCGTCGAGGTGGGGCTCTAAGTCCGCGAGCGTGGCGTCGACCGCGTCGCCCGCGGGGACCATGAGCCAGACGCGCTTGCCGACTCCCTCGCCGTCGAGCCGGTCACACAGGTCCGCGACCGAGTCCGCGGCCGTCGCGCCCGCCTCCGCCGCCTCCGCGGTCGCCTCCGCCGAGAGGTCGAACGCGACCACCTCGTGGCCCGCGTCGAGCGAGCGATTCACCACGATCTGCCCCATCCGCCCGAGTCCGATGACGCCGAGTTCCATGCGCGAGGGGTGGCGACCGGCCGCCGTAGTGGTTCCGGTTCGGGAGCCGACGGCGACTCGTTTTAAACACCGAAACGGATGAAGGGGTAACGAGAGGGTCCGCCGCGTTCTGGTTCGGTACATGACCCGACTGACACTCCGGCTCGACTTCCCGATCGGTTCGTGGATCGGCGACGTGTCGCGGGCCCACCCCGACGCGACGATCCGCGCGAGGGAGACGGTCGCCGCCGAGGAGGGCGAGGTGACCGCGCTCGCCGTCGCGGGCACCGACCGCGCGGCGACGGTGGAGTCGATCCGCGAGCACGACCGCGTCCACCGGGTCGACGTCGTCGACAGGGCCGGACCGGCGACGCGGCTCCGAGTCGTCGCGCCCGCGCCGCCGCCTCACGTCGCGACCGCGCGAGAGGTCGGCCTCCCGATCGAGGAGTCGATCGCGGTGACGAACGGGCGCGCGACCGCCGACGTCGTCGGCGAGCGCTCCCGTCTCACCGCCTTCAGCCGACGGCTCACGGGCGAGGGGGTCACCGTTGGGATCCGGGGGAGCGACGCCGACAGGGAGCCCGTCCTCACCGACGCTCAGCGGGCCCTCGTCCTCGACGCCGTCGCGGCCGGCTACTACGACACCCCGCGGGAGTGCACGCTCACGGAGCTCGCCGAGGCGCGCGACCTCGCGAAGTCGACGTGTAGCGAGACGCTCCACCGCGCGGAGGGACGGGTGTTACGCCGGTTCGTGAACGGCGAGTTCGACGTCGCGGACCGCAGGGAGGGCGGCGAGGAGAGGAGCGGTGAGAGGAGAGAGGACGAGAGAAAGAACGGCGAGAATTCGATCGGCGGCGGATCCGACCCGGAACGCGAGGGCGACCGAGCGGAGCCCGCCGGGATGGCCGCCTCGGAGCCGTGACGGCTACTCCCCGTCCAGCGCCTGCCACGAGAGCCGCGGGTTCCGCGCGGCGGCGACCTGATCGATCCGGGCCGCAGTTGTGCGGTTCGGGGCCGCGTCGAGCGCCTCGTCGGAGTCGGCGTACGCGAGGTTAAAGGCCTCCGCGAGGTCGTCGAGCGACGACTGGCCCTCGATCTCGGTCGGCTCCGTTAGCATCGCCTCGGGCACCATCTCCGGCCACTTCGTCGTCGGCGGGTGGACGCCGAAGTCGAGCATGCGCTTGGCGACGTCGGCGGCGTCGCGGTCGCCCGCCGTCGCCGCGAACTCGTGGTGGAAGGGGCCGTACGGCACGTCGAGATCGATCCGCTCGGCGAGGTAGTTCGCGTTGAGCACCGCCTTCGCGGCCGCGTCGGCGAGCCCGTCGTCGCCGAGGCGAGCGATGTACGCGTACGTCTTGACGAGGACGAGCCAGTTGCCGCCGAACCCGTGGACCTTCCCGATCGTCTCCTCGGGCTCGAACGTCTCGTAGCCGTTCCCGCCCTCCCGCTCGCGGACCTGCGGGGCGGGGAGGAACTCGGCGAGCTCGTCGACGACGCCGACGGGACCGGCCCCCGGCCCCCCGCCGCCGTGCGGGGTCGCGAACGTCTTGTGGACGTTGTAGTGCATCACGTCGAACCCCATGTCGCCGGGGCGGCCCCGCCCGAGCAGGGCGTTGAGGTTCGCCCCGTCGTAGTAGAGCAGCCCGCCCGCGTCGTGGACGATGTCGGCGATCTCGGTGATGTCGCGCTCGAAGAGCCCGACCGTGTTCGGGTTCGTTAACATGAGCGCGGCGGTGTCGTCGCCGACGGCCGCCTCAAGCGCCTCCACGTCGACCCGCCCGTCCTCGCCGGAGGGGAGCTCGACCACGTCGTAGCCCGCCATCGCGGCGGTCGCGAAGTTCGTCCCGTGCGCGGAGGCGGGGATCACGACCTCGGACCGGTCGTTGCCGTGGTGCTCGTGGTACGCCTTCGCGACCGCGATACCGGTGAACTCGCCGGCGGCGCCCGCGGGCGGCTGGAGCGTGACCGCGTCCATCCCGCCGATCTCGCCGAGGAACTCCTGGAGCCGGTACCGGAGTTCGAGGTTCCCTTGGGAGGCTCGCGCCGAGCGGTCCGGGTGGATCGCCGCGTTCGGGTCGGCGGCCACGTCCTCCGTGAACTTCGGGTTGTACTTCATCGTGCAGCTCCCGAGCGGGTACGGCCCGGAGTCGATCGCCCAGTTCATCTGCGAGAGCCGGGTGTAGTGGCGGGCGATCTCCGGCTCCGAGGGCGCCGGCAGCGTGAGTTCGTCACGCGTCAGGTCGTCCGGCAGGGGCGACTCCTCGCGCACGTCGACCGTCGTCTCGTCCTTCTCCGAGAGCAGCGGCTCGTGGACGTCCTCTCCCTCGCGAGCGTAGTCGGCCTGGTCGTGGATCACTCAGATCACCTCCTCGAAGGCGGCGACGAGCCCGTCGGTCCGGCCCGCGTTCAGGTCGGTCACGCACACCTGCAGCAGGTGTTCGCCGATCGCGTGGACCGCGAACCCCTCGGCCTCCAGGTCCGCGGCGATGGCCGCGGCGGGCTGGTCGACGCGGACGGCGAACTCCCGGACGTGGTGCCGGTCGTGGACCGGCGCGATAGCTCCCTTCAGCTCGTCGATCCGGTCGGCGAGCGCGGCGGCCTCGCGGACGCAGTCGTTCGCGAGGTCGACGAGCCCGTCGGGGCCGAGCGCCGCCGCGTGGATCGCCGCGCGGAGCGCGACCCACGCCTGGTTCGTGCAGATGTTCGAGGTCGCGCGCTCCTTCCGGATGTGCTGTTCGCGCGTCTGGAGCGTGAGCGTGAACGCGCGGTCGCCCGCCGCGTCCTCGCCGGCGCCGACCAGCCGCCCCGGCACCTGTCGGAGGAAGTCGTCGCGGCAGGCGAAGAGGCCGAGCCCCATCCCGTCGGCGGTGGGGAGCCCGAGCGCGCCCGCCTCGCCGACGACGACGTCGGCGCCGACGCCCGCGGGTTCTTCGAGCACCGCCAGCGACACCGGGTCGGACCCCAGCGCGAACAGCGCGTCGGCGTCGGCCGCGAGGTCGCCGATTTCCGCGAGCCGCTCCTCGACGCAGCCGCGGACGGTGGGGTTCTCGGCGTACACCATGACGGTGTCGTCGCCGACGCGCTCGGCGAGGGCGTCGACGTCGACGTTGCCGTCGTCCATCGGGTACGACTCGACGCGCAGGTCGGCGCCCGCACAGTAGTTCGAAAGCACCTCCCCTTTCCCCTCGCGGAGGTGTCCGGGGACGAGGACGGTGTCGCCGGAGGTCGAGCGGACCCGATCCGCGAGGGTCGCCGCCTCGCCGAGCGCGGTCGCGGCGTCGTACATCGAGCAGTTCGCGACCGGGAGCCCCGTCAGCTCCACGAGCATCGACTGGTACTCGAACAGCGCCTGCAGGAACCCCTGTGAGATCTCGGGTTGGTACTGGGTGTAGCTCGTGAGGAACTCGGCGCGGTCCGCGAGGTGGTCGACGACGCTCGGCACGTAGTGGCCGTAGTGGCCCCGCCCGAGGAACTCGGTCAGGTCGTCGTTGCGCGCGAAGATCCGCGAGCACTCGGCGCGGATCTCCCGCTCCGAGCGCGGCTCGATCCCGAACTCGCCGTCGAAGGCGACGGCCTCGGGGATGTCGAACAGCGCCTCCTCGTCGTCGACGCCGATCGCCGAGAGCATCGCCGCCGTCTCGCTTTCGGTGTGGGGAGCGTACGGCGTGCCGCCGGTCCCGCTCATCTGATCGCTCCCGCGCGTCCGCCGTCGCTCTGTCGTCCGGTGCCGGGTCGTCCGTCGAAGGATGGGGTGGGATCGAAGGGTGGCGTTGTCATGGTCGTGTGTCCGCAGTCTGGTCGCGCGGTCGCTACCGGCGTGGTCACGCGATCTGGTCGTCGTACTCGTCGGGGTCGAGCAGCCCTTCGGCGTCGCCGCCCTCGACGGGGTCGACCTCGAGCATCCACCCGTCCCCGTAGGGGTCCTCGTTGACGAGCTCCGGGCGGTCGAACAGCTCCTCGTTGACGGCGACGACCTCGCCGGAGATCGGCGCATAGAGGTCAGAGACGGCCTTGATCGATTCGACGACGCCGAACGCCTCGCCGGCGGCGATCTCGTCGCCGGCCTCGGGAAGCTCGACGAACACCACGTCGCCCAGTTCGTCCTGCGCGAAGTCGGAGACGCCGATCCGAACGGTGTCGCCGCCGGTCGTCGCCCACTCGTGCGATTCCAGGTACCGCCTGTCGTCGGGTACTTCGAAGCTCATTGGTCAGGGTCGGCGCGGTCCGCCTCCGGGATCGGTCCCTCGACCCGTTAGATCCGAGATTCGGGGTCGAAACGCGGTCCGCGACACGTGTACGTCACCCTTCTGACGACGAGGAAATAAAAGGTGTGTTCGCGGCGGTCTTCCGACCGCCTCACGTCCACCGGTCGAGCCCGGTCTGGACCTGCGACTCCGCGATGCGCTCGAACCCGCGCTCCACCTCGTCGGGGGCGACGCCCCACTCGTCGACGACGTACTCGCGGGCGGCCTCGACGTCGGGGTCCACCGCGAGGTCCACGTCCACGTCCGTCGCCGGCGGATCCATGAACAGCTCGCGGATCGCCTCGGCGTTCGGAATCTCGGCGCCGCGCGCGTCGAGGACGCCCCACAGGTCGCCGTGCTCCCGGACCGCCTTCACCGCCGTCTTCGGGCCGACCCCGCGGACGCCCTCGTTGAAGTCGGTGCCGCAGAGCATCGCGGCGTCGACGAGCGCCTGTCGGTCGAAGCCGAGGTCGTCGAGCGTCGCCGCGAGATCCATCAGCTCCGGGTCGCCCTTGCTCGTGAGCTGGCGGAGGGTGGTCGGCGCGCCGAAAAGCAGCGTGTCGTAGTCCTCGCTGCCGGCGTGGTCGACCGTCCCCGTCGCGGCCATGTGCGCGCACTGCGCCTCGCCCTCGGCCGGCGCCTCGACGATCGGCACGTCGAGCAGGCGGAGCAGCTCCCGGGTCGTCTCGTGAATCGCGTCGGTGAGCCGCTGCGTTCGGGCCTCAAGCCGCGCGGCCTCGATCGCGTCCCCGCGGTCCGCGGCGGCCGTCCGGCGCTCCTCGGCCCGCTCGCGCTTCTCGCGGCGGTCGGCGACCTCGTCGGCCTTTAGGTCGGTCACCGCCCCGTCGAACACCATCACGGGGATCAGGTCGTGTTCGAAGAACTTCGGGAGCCCCTGCACGACGCCGATCAGGTTGGCGACCTCGACGCCGTCGGCGGTGGTGTACGCCTCGTCGCTCGTCCACTTCACCGTCGTCGTGAGGTACCGGTACAGCCAGTTGTGCGCGTCGACGGCGACGACGCTCCCCTCGATCTCCGCGAAGGTCACGTCGCGGATCGCCGCGAGATCGCGTAAGTCCGCGTTACCCATCACCGATCGTTCGTCGTCGCCACTCTTAAAGGATCGATTCACCCGCCTGCCGGCTTGTGGGGCGTTTATGTGTCTGAGCCGACTACGTTCGGTACCGAATGGTCTCGCCGTTCGATGTGCTGAACGTCGACGAGGACGCCGACGACGACGCCATCGAGCGGGCCTACCGCGACCGCGTGAAGGAGGCCCATCCCGACCAGGGTGGAACCGTCGAGGAGTTCCAGCTCGTCAGGCGCGCCTACCGCGAGATCGACGAGCGGAGCCGAAACGGAAACGGGACCGACGCGGCCGACGCCGCCGACGTCGACCTGACCGACGACGGGGGCGAGGCCGCCGAGGTGAAGCCGGTGCGCGTCGAGTTCCTCGACTACGACGCTCTCGCCGACTACGGCTGGTCGCTCGACGACGACGACCTGTTCCGGAAGGCGTCGCACGCCGACCTCGACGAATCGGCGCACGGCCGGCTGTTGGTCCATCCCGACGAGAGCCTCTTGGAAGCGGCCGAGAACCGCGGATTCGGCTGGCCGTTCTCCTGTCGCGGCGGGGCCTGCGCGAACTGCGCGGTGTACCTCGTCGAGGGCGAGCTCTCGCAGCCGGCGAACCACATCATGCCCGACGAGCTGGCGGAGCGCGGGTTCCGGCTCTCGTGTAACGGCTACCCGGTGAGCGACGAGCTGAAAATCGTGTTCAACGTCAAACGGCTCGCCGAGCTCGACGACCTGATTCTGCCGCCGGGACCGTTCACTCGGCGATAATTTCGGGGCGGACGGCCCCGCGGATTTTCGTAGAACTCCTCAGAACGCCTCGGCGACCGCCGCGACGACCGCGTCCTCGACCGCGTCGCGCTCGCCGGAGAGGAACTCGATCTTCCCTTCTCGGAGGCCGGCGGTGGCGACGTCGGCGTTCGGCGCCAGCTCGGCCGCGCGCTCGGCCACGGCGCGGACCGACACGTCCGCGGTCGTCCGAATGAACAGCTCGTCGGTGCCGATACCGACCGTCGCGTACGCCTCGCCGTCGGCGTTCCGGCGGTGGAGGTCGTCGAGCAGGAGCGGCGTCGGCGGGAAGTCGTAGCGGTGGGTGTAGCCGTCGGTGTCGAGCACGGCGAACTCGACGCCGTCGACCGCCTCGGTGACGACGTTCTCGGTCGCGGTCTGGACCTCCGTCTCCAGCTTCTCGCGGAACTGCTCGGAGACGTGGGCCGCGAGGTTGCCGCCGTCCTCGAAGAGGAGGTCGGCGACGAGCTCGCGCTTGTCCTGATACGACTGGTAGTACGCCTCCAGGGCGACCGCCTCGCGGAGCTCCGCGACGCGCTCGGCGTCGTAGCCGGCGTCGCGGGCGAGCTCGACGTAGCGGTCGGGGGTCTCCGCCCAGTAGCTCACCGCCGGCAGGTGCCGGAGGTCGTCGCGGACCTCGTCGTTGACCGCGGAGGCCATCGAGGCGACGAGCGCGCCCGTCGAGAGGTCGGCGTCGACGCCGTCGATCTCGGGCGAGACGAGCGTGTCGACCGCGTCGCGCGTCTCGGAGTCGGCGACCTCGGCGTCGACGACGACCGCGTCGACCCCGTAGACGGACAGCAGGTCGATGCCGTCGGCGGACTCGACCGTGGAGCCGGTGCCGACGAGCAGGAAGAGAGGGAGCTGCTCGTCGTGGCGGTCGCGGTCCTGCAGCATGCGGGTCGCGTCGTTGGTCGCCGCGTCCATCCCGTAGACGGGGTCGTCGAGCGGGCGACGGGTGAAGTAGTGGTACTCCGCGTCGCTCTTCGCGTGCTCCTCGCGGATCAGCGGGAGCACGGCGCGCTCGACCGCGGCGCCGGCGACGTAGCCGTCGGCGGTGGCCGGGTGACGCACGACGATCGGGCGCGACTCGAGGACCGCGCGGCGGATCGCCTCCGCGGCGTCGAGGAGCCCGTCGGCGAGCTCCGCGACCGTCTCGTCGCCCGCGAGCGGCTGGAGCCCCTCCGGGCGGGCCTCGGCGGTGAGCGCCTCGGCGAGCCGGCGGCGGACGGCCTCGGCCTCCTCGCCCTCCAGGAGGACGAGCGCCTCGGACTCGACCTGCACGTCGCCGCGGTGGCTCTCGACCTCGCCGTCGATCCGCACCGCGTCGCCGACCTCGACGTCCGGGTACGCGCGGACGCCCGGCTCGACGAACGCGGCCACGTCGACGACGCCCGTCTCGTCTCGGACCTCGAAGACCGTCGGGCCGCCGGTCTGTCGAACGCTGACGACCTCGCCGTCGATCCGCACCGCGTCGCCGACCGCGTCCGCGAGGGTGCCGATCCCGACGCGCTCTCGGTCGTCGTCGAGGTCGTCCTCGGTGGCCTCGTCAGTTTCAGCGGCCTCGTCAGTTTCAGCGGCCTCGTCGGCGTCGGTCGTTTCGACGACTTCGTCCTCCTCGTCGGCCGACTCCGCTTCGCTCTCGTCGGTCTCGTCGCCCTCGCCCGGCTCGTCGGCGTCGTGAGTCTCGGAGGGTTCGTCGTCGCCCTCGGCCGCGATGTCGTCGTCGTTCGCGTCGGATTCGTCCGCCTCCGCGTCGTCTTCCTCGCCGTCCTCCTCGGGGAGGAACTCGTCGTCGCCGTCCTGCACGAGCACGCCGCGGAACTCGCGGTCGGCCTGCCGGATCGACCACGCGAGGTCGACGTTCCCGTTGTCACGGACGCCCTTCACCTGCACGAACACCTCGTCGCCCGGCTCCCAGTGGAGGCTGTCGAGCCGTCGGTCGAGCTCCGACCGGTGGAGGAGACCGGTCACGCCCGGCGCGAGGTCGACGAACACGCCGAACTCGGCGTAGCCGTCGACGACGCCGCGGTAGAATCGGCTCGGAACGAGCTCGTCCGGAGAGTCGCCTCGGAAGTCGAACACGACGTCCTCTTGGTGCGGATCGCAGATGCGACCGCCTCCGTCGACGTCGACGCCACAAATGATACAGGATCCCATTTGAGTACACCGAGAGTCTCGGGCTTAAAACGGTTGTCGAAAGCCTCGCGGGAGCGAACGGCCGAATACGGGGGTCCGACGGTCGCCCGCCGGATGTCATCCGATCAGCGACCGGGCCGCGGCGACGACGCGGTAGCCGACGCCGTACCCGAGGAGAGCGGGGGGAACCCCCGCGACGAGCGTGCGGAGCGGGGTGGTCCCGTGAACGGTACGGAAGCCGATCAGCAGTAGCGCTGCCGCATACGCGCCGCAGACGACCCGCAGAACCGGGATCGGCGGACCGGCCAGCGCCATCGGCGAGCTGGCGTACGCGACCACCTGCACCGTCTCGCTGACCCCGCCCCGGTCGCGCAGCGTGAGCCCGCCGTCGTACTCGACGCTGGCGAGGATCACCGACAGCGTCGCGACCGCCGCGGTCAGGTGGAGCCCCACCGGCGCGGCCAACACGACCACGAGGAGGAACAGGATCGCCGCCGAGACGAGCGGTGACGCGACGATCCCGGGGACGGCGCCCGGGTCCGAGACGATCCAGCCGAGCGCGTAGGCGGCGGCGACCGCGACGGCGAACGTCAGCGCCGGGGCCTGATCGCCGGGCGCCACGCCGTTGGCGAAGAGGCGACGCGGCCGGATCAGCGCTTCGACCCACGCCCGAGCGATCGCGCGCGGTCCGCGGGCCCGACCGCCCTCCCGCTCCTCGATCCACGATGTCACGGTCGCCCTTCGGACGGGTGGAATAACGGGGTTCCGGTTCCGGTCTGCGCCGCGGGACGGGACGACCCGCGTCCGGATCGCCTCCGCGTTATCTCGTCTGATAGCCGGCGCGAAAAGCCTTATACCGCCCCTCGCGGAGCAGCACGCGAATGAGTGCGTTCCGGAGCGACGAACGGGGGTTCACCCCGATAGCCGGCTCGGGGATGCTCGTCGGCATCGTCGTGGTTCTCCTGGCGCTCGTCGGCGCCGCGGTCTTCGGCCTGATCGACGGCGTCGCGCCTCCGGACGCGGAGTTCCAAGTCGAGAAAGACGGGGCCGACCTCGTCGTCGTCGCGATCGGCCCCGAACCGGTCCCGGCCGAGGAGCTGTACGTCCGCGGCGAGGACCCCGACGAGGAGGTTCAGTTCGGCGCGTGGCCGGGCGGGGGGGTCGTGCGGCCGGGCGACCGGGTGACCGTGCCCAACGCGACCGGGAACGAGGACGTCGAGATCGTCTGGGAGCCGGTCGCCTTCGACACCTACGAGACGCTCGGCACCTACGAAGGGGAGGACTCGGCGATCGAGGGCAGCGCCGGGCGGGACCCGCTCGGCGCGACCGGAGCCTGATTCGGACCGGTCGGCGTCTGAGGTCGTCTCGGAGTCACTCGGCCGCCGCTACTCTACCGCCGCCGTTACTCCACTGACACCCACTCGCCGCGGTCGTCGGCGCGGACGACCGCGTCGAGGAGCTTCTGAACCGCGTACCCCTGTTCGAACGACGGCTCGAACTCGCCGCCCTCGGCGACCGCGGAGAGGAACTCGTAGTTCTCGTGGACGAACGTGTGCTCCCACCCGATCACGTGGCCCGGCGGCCACCAGTGGTCGACGTACGGGTCGGTCTCGTCGGTGATCAGCACGGTCTGGTACCCGCGGTCGCCCTCGCGGAGCACCTCCAGCTCGTTGAGCCGCTCGAGGGAGAACTTCAGGCTCCCCTTCGAGCCGTGTACCTCGATCGCGTGGTCGTTCTTGTGGCCCTCCGCGAACCGGCTCGCCTCGAAGTTCCCGATCGCGCCCGACTCGTAGGCGACCTGCGCGGTGTAGGCGTCGTCGACGGTCACGTCGCGGTACTCCTCGACGCTCCCGTCGTCGTCGTAGACGGGTCGCTCGTCGACGAACGTCTGCAGGTGGCCGGAGACGCGGTCGACCCCGCCGACCGCGTCGCCCACGAGGAAGTCCGCGAGGTCGAGCGTGTGCGCGCCGAGGTCGCCGAGCGCGCCCGATCCCGCCATGTCGCCGTCGAGCCGCCACGCCCACGGCGCCTCGGGGTCGACGAGCCAGTCCTGTAGGTACCGCCCGCGCACCTGCCGGATCTCGCCGAGCTCGCCGTCCTCGATCAGCCCCTTCGCGTACCGGATCGCGGGGACGAACCGGTAGTTGAACGCGGTGGCCGTCGGCACGTCGGCGTCGGCCGCGGCGTCGCGCATCGCCTCGGCCTCGTCGAGGGTCGGCGCGAGCGGCTTCTCACAGAGGACCGGGACGCCCGCGTCGAGGGCCGCGATCGACGGCTCCGCGTGGACGTGATTCGGCCCGAGGTTGTAGAAGACGTCCACCTCGTCGAGCGCGTCCTCCCAGTCGGTCGCGGTGTGGGAGAAGCCGAACCGCTCCGCGGCGTCCGCGAGCGCCGCCTCGTCGCGCCCGACGAGGGTGTGTCGCTCGATGTCGGGCGCGTCCGGGAAGAACATCGGGAGCCGCGCCAGCGCGTTCGAGTGCGCCTTGCCCATGAACCGATACCCAAGCACGCCGATGTTGAGCGTCATGGCTCCGTGTACTCTACAACGGGTATTGAGTGTGGGTGGTTTTCTGAGTCCGGATCGGTGCGGTTTTGAGCCGACGCCGCGACCCCCGTTCGTGAGCGGCATACGCGTCGTCACCCTGGGTGCGATCCGACGAGGCGAAGAGCTGTTGGTCCAAGAGATCGACCCCGACGAGACGGAGGGGCGGAACTACCGGCTCCTCGGCGGGGGCGTGGAGTTCGGCGAGCACAGCCGCGAGGCGCTACACCGCGAGTTCGACGAGGAGCTCGGGGTGACCCTCGACGGCGTCTCGCCGGTGGGGACCTACGAGCGGGTCTTCGACCACGACGACGACCGTCACCACGAGGTCTGGCGCGTCTACGAGGCGGCCATCGTCGAAGAGTGGCCGTACGACCGAGCGGAGTTCTCGTTCGTCGAGCCCGACCTCGGCGTCGAGCTACGCGCGACGTGGAAACGCCCCCGAGACCTCCGATCGGGACCGGACCGCTTCTACGGCGAGACGCTCCTCGACGAGCTCGCGTCCGAGCCTCACTCGGCCCAGTAGGCGTCGCCCGGCCGCGTCTCGAAGACGGCGCGGTCGAGCACGTCGACCGCCTTCTCTAACCCTTCGCGGCTCGACGTGAGCGAGTCCTCGTGCTCGATCGAGAGCGCGCCCTCGTAGCCGACCATTCGGAGCGTCGAGACCACGTCCTTCCAGTGGCCCTCGTCGTGACCGTAGCCGATCGAACGGAACAGCCACGAGCGGTCGGGCTCCTCGGTGTAGCCGGTCGTGTCGAGGACGCCTTTCACGCGTGCGTTCGCGTCGTACACTTTGGTGTCCTTCGCGTGGAAGTGATGGATCGCGCCGTGGTCGCCCAAAAAGCGGATGGCCTCGGTGACGTCGATCCCCTGCCAGTAGAGGTGCGAGGGGTCGAAGTTGGCGCCGATCCGCTCGTTCGTCGCCTCCCGCAGCGCGAGCATCCCGGTCGGCTCGTACACCAGCATGTTCGGGTGCATCTCGATGGCGACGTCGACGCCGTGGTACTCGGCGTGTTCCGCCAGGTCCTCCCAGTAGGGAATGGCGACCTCGTCCCACTGGTAGTCGAGCGCGTCGGCGTGCTCGGTCGGCCACGGCGCCGTGACCCAGTTCGGCGTGGAGTCGCCCGGCGCGCCGCCGGGGAGCCCGGAGAAGCAGGTGACCGTGCCGACGTCCAGCTGGTCCGCCAGCTCGATCGCCTCGCGGAGCTCCCGGTCGGCCTCCGCGGCCCGCTCGTCGTCGGGATGGAGCGGGTTGTTGTGGGTCGCGAGCGCGGAGATCCGGAGCCCGTGTTCGTCGAGCACCTCTCGGAGCTCCGCCTGCGCCGCGTCGTCGTCGAGGACCGCCTCGCGGTCGACGTGGTCCTCGCCGGGCCACCCGCCGACGCCGAGCTCGACGGCGTCGACGCCGATCTCGTCGAGGTACGCGGCCGCGTCGTCGATCGATTCGCCGCCCAAGGGAACGGTTAGCACACCGATGTCCATGCGAAGAGATAGTACAACACCCCGAATAAATCTTCAGGAAGCGTCACTCGGACCGAGAGGGAGTCGGATCGCAGGCGAGCCGGAACCGCGGAACCCCGCGACGGCCGGACGCCGGCTCGTCGCCCCGTCTCGGCCGTCGAGCGAGACTGTGAACCACATGAGGTTTTAACGGGTGGAGCGCGTATGACGGGTATGGGAATCCTCTCGCGCGCCTCCTACGTCATCCGCTCGAAGCTGAACGCCCTCCTGAATCGGACGGAGGACCCGTCGGAGACGCTCGACTACTCGTACGAACAGATGCGCGACGAGCTCCAGGACGTGAAACAGGGGATCGCCGACCTCACGACCCAGAAGAAGCGACTGGAGATTCAAAAGCGCAAGCTGGAGGAGAACGTCGAGAAGCACAACCGACAGGCTCGCGAGGCGGTCCAGCAGGACCGCGACGACCTCGCGCGGAAGGCCCTCGAGAAGAAGAAGTCGAAGATGAGCCAGATCGAGGAGCTGGAGGGACAGATCGCGGATCTGAACGACACGCAAGACCAGCTCGTCGAGAAGAAGAACAAGCTCCAGAACCGCATCGAGGAGTTCCGCACGAAGAAGGAGACGATGAAGGCCCGCTATCAGGCCGCGGAGGCGTCCTCGCGCGTCTCGGAGGCGATGACGGGCGTCGGCGACGAGATGGAGGACGTGAGCCGTTCGATCGAGCGCGCCGAGGAGCGCACCGAGGAGATGGAGGCGCGGTCGGAGGCGATGAACGAGCTCGAGGAGTCGGGGGCCTTCGAGGACGCGCTCTCCGACAAAGACGAGATCGACCGCGAGCTGGAGGGGCTCTCGTCGAACCGGGAGGTCGACGCCGAGCTGGAGACGCTGAAAGGCGAGCTCGGAAAGGGCGAGCCCGCGAGCGACGACGGCGAGGCGAGCACCGACGAGGAGATCGACGACGAGCTTGCCGACATCGAGTCAGAGATCGACTCGGACGACCTCGAGGCCGATCTTGACGGAAACACCGACACAGACGAGGAAGTCGACGTGGAGCTAGAGGAGTCCGAGGCCGACGCCGACGAACAACGGAACTGACGGCGGCGCGCGAGGCGCGGTCGGTCCCCGCTTTCGTTTCGTTTTCGCTTCGGTTCCCGCTCCCGCCGCTTACTCCGACCGCAGCCGCGCCCCGGTCCCCGCGCGGTCGAGGTCGCCGAGCCGGATCTCGCCGCCGGAGAGGTCAACGCCGTCGTACGGGTCCTCGGCGAGCAAAAGCGAGCCGTCGAGGTCGGCGTAGTCGAGCAGGGGCGCGAGCTGGGCCGCCGCCGCGATCGACGCGTTCGACTCGATCATGCAGCCGCACATCACCTCGAGGCCGTGGGCACGCGCGGCGGCGATCAGCCGCCTCGCCTCCAGCAGCCCGCCGGTCTTCATCAGCTTCAGGTTCGCGATGTCGCAGCGGTCCGCGATCTCCGGCACGTCTGAGAGCGTCACGCAGGACTCGTCGGCGGCGATCGGGAGCGCGGAGCGCTCGTAGACGAACCGGAGCCCCTCCGGGTCCTCGGCGGGGACCGGCTGCTCGACGAACTCGATGTCGCGGTCGGCGAGCCACTCGCACTTCCGGACCGCCTCCTTCGGCGTCCACGCCTCGTTGGCGTCGACGCGGAGCCGGGCGTCGGGCGCGGCCTCGCGGACCGCGTCGATCAGCTCGCGGTCCCGGTCGGTGCCGAGCTTGATCTTGAGGACGGGGTAGCCGGCCTCGACCGCGGCCTCGGCCTTCTCCCGGACGCGCTCCGTCTCGTCGAGCCCGATCGTGTACGAGGTCGCCGGCGCGGCCGACGGGTCGAGCCCCCAGAGGCGGTGGAGGGGGACGCCGAGCCGCTTCGCGGCGAGGTCGTGGACCGCGATCGAGACGGCGGCGCGGGCCGCGGGGTTGTCGTTGACGACGGTCGCCAGTTCGGTCTCGATCTCGTGGAGGGCGTGCGGGTCGCCGACGCGCTCGACCGCGGCGAGCAGGTCCGGGAGCACGGCCTCGACGGTGTCCGCGGTCTCGCCGTAGTGGGCCGAGGGCGCCGCGCCGCCGACGCCGGTCATCCCGGCCTCGTCCGTGATCTGCACGATCACGTTCTCGGCGTCGGTCTGGGTGCCCCGAGAGATAGTGAACGGGTCCTCCAGGGGGAGCGAGACCCGCTCGAAGGTCGCGTCGAGGCTCATCGCTCGGCGGCCCCGCCGTCGGTCGTCGCGGCCCCCTCGCCGAGCCCCGCGTCGACGATCCCGTCCACGATCCGATCGGCCCCGTCGCGGACCGGGTCGGCGGCCGGGGTACCGATCTCGTCACCGAAGTCGTCGACCATGTCGGCGGCGGCCGCGTCCTCGTCGACGTCTTTCGTGTTGAGCGCGCCGGCGACGACGCTCGCCTCGTTGACGGGCGCCGCGAGCCCCTCGTAGAGGTCGACGTAGTCGGCGAGCGGCGGGAGCGAGAACGACTCGTAGCCGTGGACCGCCTCGCGGCCCGTGGCGTGACAGAGCACGAGCCCGTCGGCCATCGACCCGTGGAGGATGCCGCAGGTGACCGCCGAGTAGGCGGGGTGGACGATGCTCCCCTGCCCCTCGACGACGAGGAGGTCGTGGTCGCCGCCGACCTCGACGAGCATCTCCTCGACCGCGCCCGCCGTGAAGTCGGAGACGACGCGGTCGATCGGGTTCCCCCACCCGGCGATCATGATCCCGGTCTGGCCGGTCGGGACGAACGCGGCGTCGATCCCGCGCTCGCGGGCGGCCGCGACGATCTCCAGCGAGGCGGTCATCTTCCCGACCGAGCAGTCGGTGCCGACCGTACACACCACGTCGGCGTCGATATCGCCGGAGCCCCCGGTGGCGACGGTGAGGTCGTCGTCGGGCTCGCGCACGTCGACGAGGTCGACGCCGTGCTCGGCGGCCAGCGCGGCGATCTCCTCGTCCTCGTTTAAGAAGTAGTGGAGGCCGCTCACCACGTCGCAGCCGGCCTCGATCGCGGCCTCCACGTCGGAGCGCCACGACTCGTCGAAGCCGCCGCCGATCGGCGCGATCCCGATATATAAGGCGTCCAGGTCGCCGTCGGCGGCCGCGTACGCGTCCTCGAACGACTCCACGATCGGCGCGTCCCGGATGTCGGGGACGTGGTCGTTGACGCGGTCGCCGGCGCGGTCGCGGTCGAGCACGGCGCGCACGTCCTGGTCGCCGTACCGCATCACTCCGAGGGCGGTCTTCGCGCGGTCCGGGAACTTCTCGTGGGCGAGGATGACGATCCGGTCGTCGCTCATGTTCGGGCGGTCGATCCGATCGGGCTTAAAAGGGTCGGGGTGGCCGGACGACCGGCACGTCGACGGGCCGTCTCTCAGGATCGAGATCCTCTCCTCGAAAAACACCGATGGTTCCAGCGCGGTCCTCGCTGGCGCGTCGGTTACACGTCTGTTTCGTTGTCCGTCTCGTTGCCCGACTCGTCGTCCGTGGCGTTCGTATCGTCGTCCGTGGCGTTCGTATCGTCGTCCGTGGCGTTCGTATCGTCGTCCGTGCCGTTCGTATCGTCGTCCGTGCCGTCGTCCGTCTCGTCTGTTCCGTCGTCCGTCCCGTCGGTACCGTCGTCCGTCCCGTCGGTGCCGTCGGTGCCGTCGTCGGTGCCGTCGGTTCCGTCGTCGGTGCCGTCGGTGCCGTCGTCGGTGCCGTCGGTTCCGTCGTCGGTGCCGTCTGTTCCGTCATCGGTGCCGTTCGAAGGCGCTTCCGGATCGTCTCCACAGCCGGCGAGGCCGACTATTCCGGCCGCACCGACGATACTAACGAACTTTCGACGGTCGAGCTCTTTTCGTGCCATGGGTTGCCCCCGTTACCCCCACTCTGCCAGTCGTCTATCGTAATGAGTCAGGTAAGGAAACAGCTGGATCGTTAAGACGAAACGATGGCGTGGAATCGGATGAAACTGAGAGATACAGTCACTGAGACGCCATTTCTCTGGGTACGGGCGTGCGACTTTCGACCAGCGGAGATATCCGCGGACGCGTCGAGGACGGACCGCGTCTTGAGAGCGAATTCGGCGAAACTGGGCGAAATCGGGCGATCAGATGGTCCGACAAACCGGCGCGTTCGGAACCAGACACAGCGACCGGCGACGTTCCCGTCGACTCGCTTTCGGGTATCGAGAACCTCGATTTCGGCGCGGTACCCGTCAAAACGGGCGGTGTGTTTCGGGTCTCGGCCGACGAGCGACGGCGAAACGTCCTCCGCTACTCCGAAGCGGGAATCGGCGTTTGGACGGACCCCGCGTCGAGGGCGGAACAGTTCCTCGTTCGTGCGAGCAGCACCGTGAGATCCTACTGAACGAAAAGTTAATTTAGGCACAACGGTGTGTTTCAGGGGTAGGAACGCGGGTTCTGCATCACCCTCTAACAGATCTCAATGGCCACACGTGAATACGCGTCACCGCTACTCCGTCCACGACTCACACCGCTTTCGAGAGCATCGTGGCTAAGACCACCGTTCACACGCCGAGCGCGGAAGAAACGGTATCGCTCGTCCGCGGCGACGAGTGGGGTCTGAGATCATGTACAGATTCGGCGAGTTCGGACGCGTCTGCGTCATCTGTCTCGTTCTCGTCGTCGTAGTGCTTTCGGGCGCGGTGGCCGCTCCCGGTGAAGCGTCGCCGGCGAGCAGCGAGAGTCCCGAGACTGCCCAAACGAACTCGGACGGCGTCGCGATACAGAACGTGACGCTCGAGGGCGACGGGTACGACGAGTCACAGTACGAGACGATCGGCGACCATCCCGGGCCCCCGTTCGTCTGGCAGGAGGGGGAGCTCCACGTGAACGTCACCGTCGAGTCCCGGGGAGAGGACGGGTCGTTCGACCTCTGTGGACGGGGATTTAGCGAGGAGGGAGACTCGTCGGTGTCGTTCGACTGCGGGGAACTCCGACTGTCCGCGGACTCTACTCAGAACATTCCGCTCTCTATCGATACATGGCCGAGTAACGCGACCGGGAACCACACGATCCTGCTGGAGCTGTCCGAACGGAGCCTGAGCGACGATGAGATCGTGGACGAAAAGACGGTTCAGGTGAGGGTGATCGAACGAGAGGGCGATCTCACCGGAGACGGACTCACGAACGAGGAGGAGTTCGAGCACGGGACGGACATCACGACTCCCGACACGTCGGGGAACGGACTGACCGACTGGGAGGAGGTGAAAAAATACGGAACGAACCCGCTGGCACTCGACACGACGGGAGACGGTGTCAACGACGCGACGCTCGTTCGGTTAGGACTCGATCCGACCGAGCCCTACCTTCTCCACCGGTATCTGGCCGGGGCGATCGCCGGGCTGATCGCGATCGCCGGGACGGGCGTGTTGATGGTTCGTAGACGCGGGGACGAGGACGTGAATGCGAGCGACCGCTCCGCCGCGTCGGGCACCGATGGCACCGAAACGGATCGGAACGCGGCGGGCGGAACGAGCGAGGCGAATCGGTCGCCGATCGACGAGTCGATCCTGACGAACGAGGAAGTCGTTTACCGGCTTCTCGACGAAAACGAGGGGCGAATGCGACAGAGTCAGATCATCGAGTCGACGGAGTGGTCGAAGGCGAAAGTGAGCCGCGTGCTGTCGGATCTGGAGGAAAAGGAAGTCATCGACCGGGCCAGGATCGGTCGCGAGAACGTCGTTGATCTCCGATCCGACGTCGACGACGTCGGAGTCCCGAACAGGCGGGACTAGCGACCGGATCAGTTGAGACCGGGCGCAGACCGCGGCGTCGACAGCCGGTGGCCCACGATCGCCGCGCGACGGCGGGGCTCTGCGCACCGGTCTGACGCCACCGCTCCGCCTCAGTCGAGGTCGATCGACACGTCCGACTGGAGGCCGGCCGCCTTCACCGTATTATAAAGGAGCATCGCGCGCGTCATCGGTCCCACGCCGCCGGGGACGGGCGTGATCGCGCCCGCGGTCTCCGTCGCCGACTCGTACTCCACGTCGCCGACGAGCTCGTACCCCTTCTCGGTGTCCGCGTCGACGCGGTTGATCCCCACGTCGATCACGGTCGCGCCCTCCTTGAGCGTCGAGCCGTCGACGAACTCCGGGATCCCGACCGCGGCGATCACGATGTCCGCGGTCGCCAGCTTCCCCTCCAAGTCCTCCGTCCGCGAGTGACAGACGGTCGTGGTCGCGTTCCCGACCGGCCCCTTTTGAATCAGGAGATTCGCCATCGGCTTCCCGACGATGTCGGACCGCCCGACGACGACCGCGTCGGCGCCCTCGGTCTCCACGTCGTAGGCGTCGAGGAGCTTCTGGACGCCGTGGGGCGTACAGGGTTTAAACCGGGCGTCGCCGGCGACGAGCCGCCCGACGTTCTCCGGGTGGAAGCCGTCCACGTCCTTCTCGGGGGCGATCCGCCGGAGGACGGTCCGCTTGTCGACGTGGTCGGGGACCGGAAGCTGGACCAGAATCCCGTGCACGTCCTCGCGCTCGTTGAGGTCGTCGATGGTCTCGTACAGCTCCTCGGCGGGAGCGTCGGCGTCGATCTCGACGTGGACGCTCTCGATGCCGACCTCCTCGCAGTCGCGCTGTTTCATCGAGACGTACGTCTCGCTCGCGGGGTCGTCGCTCATCAACACGGTGGCGAGTCCCGGCGTCACGCCCTCCTCTTCGAGCGTCTCGACGTGTGCGGCCACCTCGTCGCGCACGTCGGCGGCGACCGCCTCTCCGTCGATGATCTCGGTCATACCCGCCCGTCGGCGGCGGTGACGTAAAAATGACGCGGGATCGTGGTCATCGAAGGTATCTCATCTCGTATTCGATCCTCATTTATGGATCGATTTCGTCGAGGGGGCTACTCCGGGAACAGTTCCTCCTCCCGCTCGACGGCGTCGATGGCGGCGACCTCGGCGTCAGTCAACTCGAGATCGGCGGCCGCCAGGTTCGTCCGGAGGTGCTCCTCGCTCGACGCCTTCGGGATCGTCACCACCGGGTCCTTCGCGGTCGCCCACGCGATCGCGACCGCCTCGGGCGTCGTCCCGTGGGCCTCGGCGACCTCGGCCACGGGGTCGATCTCGCCCGCTCGCCCCCCTGCCAGCGGCGAGTAGGCGACCACGGTGTACCCGTTCTCACGGGCGTGTTCCAGCAGTTCGGGGCGGTAGAACAGGGGGTGCAGCTCCGTCTGGTGGGCCGCAAGCGGCGCGTCGAGAACGCCGAGCGCGCGGTCGAGCTGGTCGGTCTCGAAGTTCGAGACGCCGACGGTGCGCACGAGCCCCTCGTCGACCAGTCGGTCGAGCGCGGGGAGGGTGGTCTCGGGGTCGTACGCTCCGCGCGGGCGATGGACGTACAGCAGGTCGAGCGTCTCCACGCCGAGCAGGTCGGCGCTCTCGCGGGCGGTCGGCCCGACGTCCTCGGCCGCGAGGTCGTCGATCCACAGCTTCGTGGCGACCGTTACGTCCTCGCGGTCGACGTCGCCGGCGGCGATCCCGGCGGCCAGCCCCTCGCCGACGACCGCCTCGTTGCCGTAGATCCGGGCGGTGTCGAGGTGGCGGTAGCCGAGCGCGAGCGCGGTCTCGATCGGGGCGGGATCGTCGATCCCCATGGTTCCGAGGCCGACGGGCGGAAGGTGCATGGGCGGGATCCGAGCGTCGCGGACAAAAGTCCCCCGCGTCGCCGGGAGATTTACGTCGCCGGCCGCGGGATCCTCACCCGTCAATGCGAACGTCCCCTCCACGTCGCGCGTTCCCCGGCGCGCCGACCGAGCCGTTTCCGCCCCGCTCCCCGCCTCGCGACCGCCCCTCCCCCGTCCGTCGGCACGGATGAGGGAGTCCGGAGCGTGGTCGTTCACGACGGCCACGGGAACCGTCACGGTCGCTCCGGACGAGGTCCGGGTCCGGAGGCGACTCCGGACCGCCTCCGTTCACGCCGGGCGAGCCCTCTCGCGGGGCCGCGTCGCCCCCGTCGTCGACGCGGTCGGCTGGTCCGGTGTCGGAGCAGCGCTCACGGTTCTCGGCGCACTTCCCCGGCTCCTCTCCGTCGGGGACGGGAGCGGGACCGTCTGGCTGACGGCGCTCGCGGCGCTCACCGTCGCCGGGACCCTCGCCGCGACGGTCCTCCAAGGCCGCCGCACGACGATCCCGCTGCGTGCGGTCGAGCGCGTCGAGTTCGACGGCGACGAGGTCGTCGTGGTCCACGAGGAGGCCGACGACGGCTGGTTCGGGAAGCGGTGGGGACGCGGCGAGTCCGGCGGTGACGCCGACCGCACTGAGACCCGAATCCGCCCGCTCGACGCCGTGGAGCGCAGCGGCGCGGCGCTCGCGTTCCGGCTCCGCGGCGTCGACCTCCGCGGCGCGGAGGCGGACGAGGGAGTCACTCGGACGGCCATCGACGCGCCGAAGACCGAGCTGCTGGAGTGAGTCACCCCGTCAGCGACACCGTCCGCTCGACGACCTCGTACCCCTGCGCCGCGAGCGCCTCGGCGTAGTACCGCTCGGCGATCCATCCCTGCGGGAGCCGACGGAGGTCGAACCGGCGGGTCGGTCGCAGTTCGACATCGACGATCGTCCCGCCGTCTTCGGGCTCCCGGACCGTTACCGCGTACGAGCCCCAGGGACTGTCTCCGGCCGTCCCGTCGACCGAGACGGTCGCGACGGTGTCACCGTCGGACCCCTCGCGTGCGCCTCCGGCCGTCGTCGCGTCCACCCGCACGTCGGTTTCGAGGTCGATATCGGCGCTTCGGAGCCCCAACAGGTACGAGAACTCGTAGGCCGCTCGGGTGCCGGTCGGGCGGTCCGCGGCGGTCGCGTCCTCGCCGCCGGCGTCGCGCACCTCGTCCGCGACGCCCCACTGGAGCGCGAGGATCGGCGGCCGCGCCGACGCGAACTCTCGAACCACCGCGTCCGGAGGCGCCTCCGTCCGGAGTCGGACCGAGCCGCGTCGCCGGTACACCGGTACCCGGAGCGCGACCGCGAGGACGGCGGCGACGACCACGCCCGCCCAAAACGAGACGGCGGCGACGGCGGCGAGAAAGGCGCCAGCGACGAGCAGCGCGAGCGCCCAGCTGGCGGCGCGCTCGACGCGGTGATACCGGTCTGCGACCGCGGAGCCCCCGTCGGATCCGTCGGGATCGACGGGGGGTTCGGAGCCGGAAGCGTTGGAACCGGTGGAAGTGGAGGGGTCGGACACGGGCGGACCTCATCGAGGCGGGAAATCAGGATTTCGGTCGCGCCTCGCGGCGAAACGCCTACAATCCGACCGCGAGACGCACCGACCATGCCCCGGCCCTCCGCCGGGACCCTCCTCGCCGGATTCGGCGGCGGAGCGGTCCACCTCGCGGTCGTCGAACTGCTGTTCCGCGCCCTGAACCACGCGCCCCCCGAGCGGTGGCCCTCGGCCGATCTCGGCCGCGCCACCGGCCTCTTCGCCGCCGGGTTCCTCGTCGCGCTCGTCGTCGCGCACACTCGGCTGCTCTCGCCCGCCGGCGGGCTCGGCCTCGCGCTCGCATGGGCGACGCTCCGGGACGCGCTGCCCCCGCCGCCCGAGTGGTCCGAGGTCGGGGGCTTCCTCGTGGTCGACCGAACCGTGTTCCTCTCGGCGTACGCGGGCGGATGGACCGTCGTCGTCGGCCTGCTCGCGGTCGCGGCGGGCGTCGAGTTCGGGCTTCGGCGCCGGCACGGGATCGGCGGCGATCGGCTGCGGAACCTCCCGCCCGCGCCGTCGCGAGTCCGCGACGTCGCCCTCGTCGGCGTCGCCCTCGGCGGGGTCTTCGGCGTCGCCGCGACCGCGCGGATCGCCGCGTTCGGCGTCTCCCCGGAAACCGCCGTCCCGGTGATGGCCGCGACGACCACGGTCGCCGCCGCGGTCCCGGTCGCCGCGGCGGCGCTCGGGCTCGTCTCCCCGGCGGTCTGTTTCGCGCTGCTCGTTCCCCCGCTCGCGCGCGGCGTGCTCACGGGGGGAGAGGGCGGTCCCGTCCTCCTGCTGTTTCTGGGACCGGCGGCGCTCGCGCTCGCGGCGGTCGGACTCGTCGAGCGCTGGCTTCGACGGCGGCTGGACCGGGCGCCGGCGGAGTCGGTGGGGTGATCACCGGCCGGGCCGTCACCGTCAGATCGAGTCGCGCGTCTCGACCGGCGCCCGCCCGCAGATGCTCACGAGGTCGTGGAGGTCGTCGATCTCGTAGGTCGGCTGACAGGAGAGTTCGGTCGATCGGCGGTGCGGGCGCCGAATGAACGCGGAGTCGATGCCGGCGTTGTCGGCGGCCCGGATGTCGGACTCGTTGTCGCCGACGAAGACCGCGGTGTCGGCGTCGAGGTCCTCGAGGGCGCGCTCGATGTAGTACGGCGACGGTTTCTTCCGCGAGAGGCTGGCGACGGAGGGCTCGCGGCCGTACGCGACGTCGAACCGCCCGGCGAGCCCGAAGTGGTCGAGGACCGCGTCGACGGTGGCCTGTTGGTTCGAGGAGACGATCCCGAGCGCGGCATCGAGGTAACGGAGCGCGTCGACGTCGTCGTAGGGGGTCTTCTGCCCGCTCCGCGCCGCGTCGACCTGCGCGCTCGCGGCAGTCTCGTCGCGGACCCGCCAGAACTCGACCGGGTCGAGCCCGTAGCGCTCGCAGATGTCCGTCAGGGTGGCGGGGTCGACGCCGACCGCGACGTCGTCGACGTGGGCCAGGTCCGGGTCTTCGACGCCGAGGCTCACGAAGGCGTCCCAAGCGGCCTCCCGGAGGGTGTCGAAGGGGGTCCGACCGACGAGGACCCCGTCCTTATCGAGGACGACGGCGTCGTACACGACCTCCTCTCCGTCGGTAACCGGCAAAAAGCTTTCACCGGTCGGTTCGGGCGACCGGGCGCCTCCCGAGGGGGCTGTCCCGTCGCGCGAGGCGGTCAGTCCGACCGCTCCTCGCTTCCGTCGTCGGCGAGATCGACGACCGCCTGTCGCCGGAGCGCGCGTTCGAGGAACGCCCGCGGGAGCGACGCGATGTCGCCGGTCTGTACGCGCCAGAAGTTCGCGTACAGCCCGTCGGTCCCGAGGAGCCCCTCGTGCGTGCCGTCTTCTACCACTCTCCCGTCGTCGAGGACGAGGATCCGGTCCGCCGTCCGGACGGTCGACAGCCGGTGCGCGATGACGAACGTCGTCCGGTCGGCGGCGAACTCGGCGATCCGGTCCTGAATTATCGCTTCCGTCTCAGTGTCCACCGCGGAGGTCGCCTCGTCTAACACCAAGATCGCGGGATCTTTGAGCATCGTTCGCGCGAGCGCCAGCCGCTGGCGCTGGCCGCCGGAGAGCTTCACCCCGCGTTCGCCGACGAGGGTGTCGTACCCCTCCGGCAGGTTATCGATGAATTCGTGGGCCTGCGCCCGCCGCGCGGCGCGTTCGACGTCGCCGTCGCTCGCGTCGAACGTGCCGTACCGGACGTTCTCCGCGACCGTCCCGTAGAAGAGGAACGGCTCCTGGCTGACGTAGCCGATCGACCGCCGGAGGCTCCGCAACGTCACGTCGCGAACGTCCTGGCCGTCGATCCGGACGGCGCCGTCGTCGACGTCGTACAGCCGCGGCAGCAGCTTCAGAAGCGTCGACTTGCCCGCGCCGGTCGGTCCGACCACCCCGACGGTCGTCCCGCCCTCGGCCGCGAAGTCGACGTCGGTGAGCACGGTCTCCCCCGAATACGCGAACCGAACCCCGTCGTAGGTCACGTCCCCCCGGTCGACCTCGAGCGGCCGAGCGTCGGGGGAGTCCCGAACCGCGGGCTCCCGCGAGAGCACGCCCTGCACCCTGCTCCCAGCGGCCTTGGCCCGCTCGTAGTCGTCGACGACGTCGCCCAGCCTGATGATCGGCCAGAGGAACTGCTGGGCGTAGATGACGAAGGTGACGAACGCCCCCGGCGTGAGCGCGCTCGTCACGCCGAACACGGGGCGTCCGAGCACCCACAGCCCGCCGACGAGGAACGTGACCGCGAAGCCGACGCCGGAGATGACGGTCAGCCCCGGAAAGTACGTGATCCGGACCTTGACTGCCGATAAGTTGGCGGAGAGGTACTCGTCCGAGGCCTCGGCCACCCGCTCGCTCTCGAACCGCTCTGCCCCCTCGCTTTTGATTACCTCGATCCCGCTGACGTTGTTCTCCAGCCGGGAGTTGAGGTCTCCGATCTCCTCGCGGATCGAGAGGTACCGCGGCTCGATGAGGCGGGTGAAGAGAAGCGTGAACGCCGCGAGAAGCGGGATCGGAAACAGGGTCACCGCCGTCAGCGAGAGGTTCAGCCCGACGAGTATCAGCCCGATGCCGCCGACGGTGGCGAGGATCCACAGCGTCGCGCTCAGCCCGTCCTCGAGGAACGTCTCCAGGGCGTTCACGTCGTTGTTGAGGATGCTCATCAGGTCGCCCGTGCGGTTGCCGGTGAAGTAGGCGAGCTCGAGGTCCTGCAGGCGTTCGTAGGCGTCGACGCGGAGGTTCCGTTGAACGCGCTGGGCGAAGACGCTCCACCCCCAGTCCTCGATCCAGGAGGCGACCGCGCCGGCGACGGTCGCCCCCACGAGGATCGCGATCGAGAAGTACAGCTTCCCGACGTCGGTGTCCGGAACGAGCCCCGCCGGCACCAGCGGGAGCGCGTACGGGCGCTCGGCGAGGAAGACGGCGTCGACCGCCAGCCCGATGACGAAGGCGGGGACCAGCGCGAACGCCCGGCCGACGACCGTGGCGACGGCCCCGAGGGCGGCGTACCGGTGGCCGGTGGCGTACTCGGTGTACAGTCGCCAGACGGGGTTCTCCGACCACGATCCGGGCGTCTCCGAGGGATCGGCGAGCGAGTCGGGGTCCGTCTCCATACCGCTACACCGCCCCGCGTGGGTTAAGAGCCTCCGGGCGAGACGCTTCTTCCGGGCGAGGCGGGCTCGACGCCCTCGGATCGTCGATTGGACGGAAATGTGTCGGGTACGGCCGGCCACAGGAGCCGATCTCACCGACGGACACGCCTCCCGCACTTTCAATACCCGGCGCGTCCAACCCTCGGATTGGACCATGAATATTGTTGATATCGCGGAGCCGGAGTACGTCGAGGTCGACGTCAGCGAACGACTCGCCAAGGTCCGGTCCATCTTCGAGCGCGAGAATCCGAAGGGGATCGTCGTCACGGAGGACGGCGAGTACGCGGGCGTCGTGGGCGAGAAACAGCTCATGCGCTCCCGGATGGAGGACGACACCAAGGTGTCGGCCGTGATGAAGTCGGCCCCGTCGGTCGACCGCCACGAGGACCTCCGCGAGACCGCTCGCCTCCTCGTCGAGGGCGACGTGAAGATCGCGCCCGTCTACGAGGGCGAGAAGCTCTACGGGATCGTCACGGTCGACCAGATCCTCGAGGCCGTCCTCGACAGCCTCGACGCGATCACCGTCGGCCAGATCGCGACCGAGGACGTGATCGGGATCAACGAGAAGGACAGCGTCGGGAGCGCGATCAACCGCCTCCGCGAGAACGGGATCTCTCGGCTCCCCGCGCTCGACGAGGACGGCCAGCTCGTCGGCGTCGTCACCACCAACGACATCGTCGAGTTCGTCGTCCGCGACCAAGAGCGGCAGGGCAGCGGCGACCGCGCGGGCGACATCGACCGGATGCTCGACATCCCCGTCTACGACATCATGTCGAGCCCCGTCGTCACCGCGACCGCCGACGAGACCGCGGAGGCCGTCGTGCAGCGCATGTTCGACAACGACGTCTCCGGGCTGGTCGTCACGCCGAACGGCGCCGACACCGTCGCCGGCATGGTGACGAAGACCGACGTGTTGCGCGCGCTCACGTTCACCGAGCAGGACTCGATGGACGTGCAGATCACCAACGTCGAGCTGCTGGACACGACCTCCCGCGAGCACATCGTCGAGTCCATCGAGCAGGTCGCGAACAAGTACGCGGACATGCACGTCATCCACGCGCACGTCCGGCTCCACGCCCACAAGGAGAAGCTCCGCGGCACCCCCCTGATCCAGTGTCAGATCCGCCTCCGCACCAACGAGGGGCAGGTCGGCGGCTCCGGCGAGGGGTACGGCGCCGAGCACGCCTTCCACGTCGCGCTCGACAAGCTGGAGCGCAACGTCTTAGAGATCAAGGGCGTCAACGCCGACGAGGAGTACCGGGGTCAGCTCCTCCGCAAGCTCGGCGAGCTGTAACGCGACTCGCCCGGTCGTCCGCCGTCGACGTTTCGACCGACTCCGTATGCGACTCTCGCTTTTTCGCCCTCCGCCCGCGGACCGCGCGCCCCGTCCTCGAAGCCGCTACGATCGGTCTCCGCCGAGCCGCCGCCCCAGCATCGCGAGCGTGACCAGCGCGAGGACGGCGGCGAGGGCGCCGAATCCGGGCGTTTCGTCCTCGGGTCCGCCGTCCTCCGTGTCGCCGTCGTCCGCTCCGCCGCCTCCGCCCGTGTCGCCGTCCGCTGCGTCTCCCGCATCCGTGCCGTCGGTGTCGTCGTCGCTCCCGTCGGTCTCCCCTTCCCCGTCGGACGGTTCCTCGACGGGGTCGTCTTGGATCGGCTCGTCGTCGGTGCCGTTTTCGGGCTCGTCGATCGTGTCGTCACCTCCGCCGTCGGTCTCGTTTTCGGAGTCATCTCCGGGCGGTTCCTCGTCAGCGTCGGAGGAACCATCGTCGGATGGAGGTGGAGACGGGGACGGAGATGGAGACGGCGACGGGCTACTCGTCGTCTCGTCGCTCTCGCCCTCCACGACTTCGAACGAGACGGTCCGCGAACCGTCCGGCGTCGAGCCGGTCGCGGCGTACTCCCCGGTCGCGGTGTCGTCGTCGACGGAGACCGTGAACGTCGCGGTGCGCGTCTCCCCCGGATCGACGCCGGAGTACGTCGCCGAGTGCCGGACCCCGGTCGCCGTGTCGGCGAACGTCACCGTCACGCCGCCGGCGGCGCCGCCGTCGTTCCGGACCGTCGCCGAGAAGTCGCCGGTCGTCCCCCGCTCGATCTCGGTCGGTCCGGAGAGGTCGGTGACGGTGAACGCGGGCGGCAGCGACAGCGCGAAGTCGACGTCGACGCTCCCGTTGGCCGGGAGCGAGAGCGTCTCGCTCGCGTCCGCGTACCCGTCTGCGGAGGCCGTGGCGTCGTATTCGCCCCGCGGGAGCGTAAGCGAGTAGTCGCCGTCGGCGCCGGTCGCGTCCGATCGCGATCCGACGGTCACCGTCGCCCCGTCGACCGGGTCGCCGGTCGCGTCCGCGGTGACGGTTCCCGACAGCGTCGCGGGCTTCGGGTCGAGGGCGAGAGTCAGGTCGGTCGTCGCGTTCGGACCGATCTCGACGTCGCTCACCGTCGTCGGATCGAAGTCCGGCGCGTCCGCCGTCACGTCGTAGGTCCCGGGTCGGAGCGCCGCTTCGTAGGCGCCGTCCGAGTTCGCGTCGACCGTCGCGACCCGATCGCCGGTCGCGTTCGCCACGGTGACGGTCGCGTTGCCGGGGGCGTCGAGCGCGTCGGTCGCGCCCACGACCCCCGAGAGCGTCCCGTTCCGCAGCGCGAGCGAGAGGTTCACTGTCGCCGTGTCGCCCGACCCGCCCAGCGTCGCGCTCGCGGTCGCCGGGGCGTAGGTCGCGTTGCTCCCGGTGACGGTCAGGTCGGCGGCCGGCACGTCGACCGCGTAGGTTCCGTCCGCCCCGGTCGCCGTCTCGCCGACGACCTCGGTGCCGTTCCGGACGACCACGTCGATCCCCGGAAGCGCCGCCGCCGTTTCCGCGTCCGTGACGGTCCCGTCGACCGTTCCGACCGCCTCGGCGACCCGGATCGACGCCGCCTCGTCGTCGTCCGGCGTGGCGACCGCGAGCGTCGTCGATCCGGTCGTCAGGTCGTCGGGAACGGTTCCGGAAAGCGACAGGGTCGTCGCGTTTCCGGCCCCGAGCGAGACGTTCGCCGCGTTCAGCACGCGCACGTCGCTCGCGTTTTCGGGGTCCGCGAGTCGGAGTTCGACGGTGCGGTTGTCTCCCGCGGTGCCGCCGTGATTCGTCACGTTCGCGGCCGCGTCGAGCGTCGCGTTGCGCTCGACGATCGACGGCGCGGTGGGGTTCGTCACCTCGTAGAACGGCCCGTCGACCACCGATATCTCGCTCGTCAGATTCGAGTCGTCGGTGTACGCGCCGTGGTCGTAGGTCCGACCGGTCTCCGTGTCCGCGGGCACGACGTACGAGAACGAGACGGTCGTCTCCTCGCCGGGCCGGAGCGAGACGTTCGCCTCGTCGCCGTCGCTCCCGTTGAACCGGTACTCGACCGTCCCCGATCCGGGGTCCTCGCCGGTGTTGTTGACCGTCGCCGTCGCCTCGACCGTGGCTCCCGGCGCGGTCTCGTCCGGCGCGTCGAACGCGGTCACCGTGAGGTTCGAGCGGTCCTCGGTCACCCTTTCGACCGCCGCGTAGCCGTCGACGACGCCGGTTCCGTAGCGGTCGTCCGGCTCGGTGGCGTCGTCGGGGTGGTTCGCTGTGTCACGGAGCGCGTCGTACAGCTCGTCGTCGGAGAGGTCCCGCGCGCTCGCCGAGAGCATCAGCGCGGCGACGCCGGAGACGTGCGGGGCGGCCATGGAGGTGCCCGAGTACGTGCCGTCGTACCCGCCGCCAGGGACCGACGAGTACACGTTCACGCCCGGCGCGGACACGTCCGGGACCACGTACTCGTCGGGCCAATCTGCGGGGGCGTCGCTCCCCCACGCGTTCGACGTGTCGATCGTCTCTCCGCTGGAGAAGTCGGCGACGCCACGGCCGTCGTCAACCGCGCCGACCGCGAGGGAGTCGTAGACGTTACCGGGCGAGCTCGACGTTCCGTGGCCGCTGTTCCCCGAGGACACGACGACGATCTTCCCGGCGCCGCGGGCGTTCCGAACCGGCTCGACGAAATCCGCGTAATACCCGTCCGCACCGAGGCTCATCTGAAGCACGTCGACGTCGGAATCCTGCGTCGCGTGTTCCATTCCCGCGATGACCCGGGCGAACGTCGCGTTTGTCCTGTCGTCGTCGAACACCTTGATCCCGTGGAGCGACGCGGTCGGCGCGACGCCGATCGCGGTCCCGCTCGCGTTTCCGCCCGCCACGGTGCCGGCGACGTGAGTTCCGTGCCCGTCCCCGTCCGACGCGTCGGACACGTCGTCGCTCACCAGGTTCCCCTCGGCGTCGTACTCCGCCCACCCGCTCACGTTCAGGTCCGGGTGGTCGGGGTCGATTCCCGTATCGATCACCGCGACCGTCGCCCCGTCCCCGCGGGTTCCGAACGTCTCCCAGACTTCGGGCGCGCGAACCATCTCGACGCCGTAGGTCGCGTCGGTCGAGGCGGTAGAGACGCTCTTCGGCGTGGGAGTCGGCGTCGCACCGGCGAGCGCGGTGTCGGCGCCCCCCGCGGCCGCCGAGTCGAGTTCGACCCGGAAGTTCTCGTGGACGCGATCGACGCCCCGCACGTCGAGGAGTCGCTGCGCCGCAACGCTCTCGGTGTCGACCGTGACGAGCATCGCGTTCGCGAGCCAGAATCTCCGCTCGACCGTGACGCCGGGCTTCCGCTCGGCGAACGCCTCGAAGCCGGCCTGCGCGTTCGCGGCGTTCGTCTTGAGGTCGTTCGCGGAGGACGTCGCCGAGCCCCTCGAACTCTCCGGTCCGACGCCTCCGCCATCTCCGCCGCCTCCGCCGCCGGACCCGGGACCCGCGTCGTCCGCGAACCGGACCACGATCTCGACGGTACCGTTCGCCGAGCGGAGGCCGGGCGGAACGGCGTCGCTCTCCGGGGCGAAGCCGGAACCGACCGCGGCGGGGCCGGTCGGCACGGGTTCGTCCCCGACGGAAGCGACCGCTTCCGTGTCACCCGATCCGGCACCGTCAACGGCGAAGCCGCCCGCGACCACCCCCGGCGCGACGGCCGCGATGAGCAGGCACGCCGCGAGAGTGATCGCTACCGCATTTACATATGAAAAATGCGACGTATCGCTCACTACCGGTTACGTCGGCGCGACGCGGATAACTCCCCCGCCCCGCGTGTCACCGCTGATACTCTCGCGCCCCGTCGGGCGCTTACGCGTCCGAACCCTCGGCGAGCCCGTCGGCGACGATCCGGAACGTTGCGGTGTCGCCCGCGGGCTTCGAGCGGTGCTTCTCGAGCGTCGCCCGGCGGTTCCCGCCGCGGAACCGGTCGACGCGAAGGATCGCGCCGGTCCAGTGATTGAGGGTGTTGCCGCCGAGCGCGCGGTCTCGGTCGCTGTCGGGGTCGGTGAACACCTGGTTCGTGATGACGACGGCGACGTCGTGTCTGCGGGCCAAAGAGAGGAGGTGGGTCACCTGTTTGGCGACCTTCCGGAGCGACTGCCCGCCCTCGGTGTCGCCCGCGCGCTCAAGACGGTAGAAGCCGGTCGCGGAGTCCAACACGATCAGCTCCACCTCCTCGGCGAGCTCCTCGGCGTCGCGGACGGCCTCGCGCTGGTCGTCGAAGTCGTACGCCTCGGAGATCACCAGCCGCGAGGCGATCTCCTCGACCGTCTCGTCGGACTCGGAACGGCCGGCCCGCCCCGCGGCCATCTGCTCGAACCGGTCGATGGAGAGCCCTTCGGTGTCGATGTAGAGGGCGCGGTCGCCGCCGGCGGCGACCTCGACGGCCGCGGCGAGCGCGAGGTTCGTCTTGCCGGCCGCGGGCGGGCCGTACACTTGCGTGACGACCCCGCGCTCGAACCCGCCGCCCAACAGGTCGTCGACCGGCCGACAGCCGGTCGGGATCGAATCGCTCACTAGCTGGTGGTTCGCTCGCGTTCGTATTTAAACGGTCGATCGCAGCTCGGACCGGTCGATACGCGTCGCTCGCGGGGAATGCCGACGTCGTCCGCGGGCGAGAGCGCCGCCGCTCGTCGGAGTATTATAAGTGTGAAAGAAACGGAGATGGCGTCGATCACGTCGAGCGACAGCCGAGATCCGGTGTTGCGTGCGGACGCGCCGTCCGCGACTTGAGGGTTAGTTGCGCGTCAGGTTCGTCGCGCGCGGTCCCTTGGGGGACGATTCGATGTCGAATTCCACTTCCTGACCCTCCTCGAGGTCCGGGCCGCCGACGTCTTCCATGTGGAAGAACACGTCTTCGTCGTCGTCGAGGTCGCCGTCGTCAGTCGAGATGAAACCGTAGCCGCCAGTGTCGTTGAAGAAGTCAACCTTACCGTTTGCCATTGCAAACAAACGTACTGCCCGTTCGGGGATAACCCTTGCGAGGGTCACGGTACCATGACCGTTGCGATCGCTGCAATCCGAGAGATATGGGGGCCCGAACCGCTTAGCGGACCGTATTCCGCGGCCCCGCCCGTACTCAGCGCATGCAATCAGCCGCGAGGTTCATTTACGAGCGTCCACGTAGGTACGCGCATACACATGGACCGCCGCCACTTCCTCCGCTCGCTCGCCGCCACCGGCGCCGCCGCCGGAACGACCGCCACGGCCGGCTGTGCCGGTGTCCTCGGCGGCTCCGACGATGGGACGATCCTCGGGCCACCGGAACAGACCCGCGGTGACCCGGTCCACCCGATCCACGGCGACGAGATGCCCGACTTCACCGTTCCCGATCCGATCGCGGGTGAGGAGGTCTCCGTCTCCGACTTCGAAGGCGATCGAGCCGTGCTGTGGACCTCCTTCTACACGAGCTGTCCCGACGGCGTCTGCCCGGCGCTGATCCTCCGGCTCCGTCGCGCACAGGAGTACGCCACAGAGCAGGGGTTCGGCGACGAGGCGGCGTTCCTCCCGCTCACGTTCGATCCCGAGCGCGACACGGCCGAGGTCCTTCGCGAGTACGCCGGTCAGCAGGGCGTGAATCTGGACGCCGGCAACTGGCACTTCCTCCGCCCCGAGAGCTACGAGGCCGGTCAGGAGTTACACGACGAGCACTTCGGGTTGGAGATCGAGAAGACCGACGGGGAGCAGTACGAGAACCTGGAGTACGCGTTCCCGCACTACGGCCTCATCCTGCTCGTCAACAAGGGGGGGATCGTCGAGCGCGCGTACCCGAGGGGGTCGCGGACGGACATCGAACAGTTGGTGAACGACTTCGAGCGGGTGGTCACCGCGTGAGGCGCCGACATCTGCTGGCCGGGCTGGCGAGCGGCGGGGCGCTGGGCGGTGCCGGGGCCGTGGCGACGGGAAACGTGCCCGCCGCGCTCGGCGGCGGGGACGCTCCCGAGCCGGTCGAGCCAGTGACGCTCGACACGGTCGACGCCCCCGGAAGCCGCGACGGCGAGGTGACCCTTCCCGCCCCTGATCGGCCGACGTTCGTCGACTTCTTCGCGACGTGGTGTGACCCCTGCGTCGAGCAGATGCCCGATCTCGTCGAGGCGCACGACCGGCTCGGCGACGAGGCCCTGTTCGTCTCGGTGACGACGGAAGACGTCGGCGGCTCGGTCAGCGAGGAGACGGTCGCCGACTGGTGGCGCGAGAACGACGGCGACTGGCTGGTGGCGGCCGACGCGACCGCCGAGCTCGCGGCCCGGCTCAACGTCGGCGGCTACCCGAGCGCGCGCGCCGTCGACGCGACCGGACGCGTCCGCTGGGCCACCTCCGGGACCCACACCACGGAGGAGTTCGTCGCCGGCATCGAGAGGGCCATCGACCGATGAGGCGGCGAACCGATCGACTGGTGACGCGGCGAACCGATCGACTGGTGACGCGGCGAACCGATCGACTGGTGACGCGGCGAGTCGACCGATGACCGACGTCTCGCTCGCGACCAACGTCCCGTTCGCCGTGACCGCGGGGGTCGCGACGTTCTTCTCTCCGTGCGCGTACCCGCTGTTGCCGGGCTACGTCGGCTTCTACGTGAACTCGGTCGACGCGGACGAGGCGTCGGTGACCGGGGCCGGAGTCCGGGGGATCGCGGCCGCGATCGGCGTGCTGACGACGTTCGCGCTGCTCGCGGGCGCGACGGTCCGCGTCGGGCAGTCGACGCTGTCGAACATCGGCGTCTTCGAGACGCTCGTCGGCGGACTGCTCGTCGTCTTCGGACTGCTCGTCGTCTTCGGGCGGGCGCCCTCCCTGTCCGTCTCGCTGCCGAAACGACGGTCGAGCGTGTTCGGGTTCGGGCTGTTCGGTGCGGGGTACGCGCTCGCGGGCGCCGGCTGCGTCGCGCCCATCTTCCTCGCCGTGGTCGCCCGCGCGATCGCGCTTCCGAGCGACGCCGCGATCCTCGTTCTCTCGGTGTACGCCGGCGTCGTCGCGGTGCTGATGGCCGCGACGACCGTCGCGACGGGGGTCGGGCTCGTCAGCAACGCCAACCGGGTGATGACCCACGCCGGCCTGCTGAAGCGGATCGCGGGCGCGGTGATGGTCGTCGCGGGAGTCGGACAGCTGTACCTCTCGCTGGTCGTGTACTGAGTCGCCCCCGCGCCGACGGGTATTTACTCCGGGGCTCCGAGTCGGCGAGCGATGACCGAGCGCACCGGACTCGACGGCACACCGTGACCCGTCCCACCGACGGCGAGCCGCTCCTGTTCGCCCACCGCGGGTTCGCCGGCGAGAACCCCGAGAACACCGTCGGCGCGATCGAGTCTGCGTCGGCTGTCGAGGCGACCGACCGGATCGAGATCGACGCGATGCCCACCGCCGACGGCGACCCGGTCGTGTTCCACGACGCGGCGCTCTCCGGACGCGGCGGCCCTCCCGGCGCCCCCGACGACCGCGGACTCACCGACGCGACCGGGGTCGTCCGGGAGACCGACACCGCGACCGTCACCGACGCCGAGGTCCTCGACAGCGGGGAGACCGTGCCGCTCCTCGGGGAAGCGCTGGACGCGATTCCGCCGGGGATCGGCGCGAACGTCGAACTCAAGAACCCGGGACGAGCCCCCTCCGCGCTCCGGCCCGACGAGGCGCTCGATCCGGACGCGCTGGCGGAGCGGAAGGCGGTCTGGCTCCCGTTCGTCGAGCGCGTGCTGGAGGTCGCCGAGGGGCGGGCGAACGACCTGCTGATCTCGTCGTTCCACGAGGCCGCGCTCGCCGCGACGCGGGAGGCGTCCGCGGTCCCGGTGGCGCCGCTGTGCTCGGAGTCGGTCGAGGACGCGCTGGAGATCGCCCGACGGTACGACGCGACTGCGGTACATCCCCCGATCGACGCGGTCCGGGGGACCCCGTTCTTCGACGCGTCGCGATTCGGCGACGTCGACGTGGTCGCGGCCGCGCGCGACGCGGGGCGCGCGGTGAACGCCTGGACGGTCGAGACGTGGCACCAGACCGATCGGCTCGCGGCGGCCGGCGTCGACGGCGTGATCGCCGACTACTCGACCGTCGGAACGCGGTGAGAACGGAGAAATCGGAGCTGTTGAAGTCACTTCTTCGGAGATGGTTCACCTGAAACGGCTGGTCGCTGAACGGGGCCTCTTGATCGATAGCGGGAGTGAGTCTCGCAGATTGGTTTATTAGGTCTTTATTAGTGATCGAGTGGTGTTGCTGTCGGCTGTTTATAAGCGATCGAAGACTCTGCGGTGAAGASCTCCAAAGCCCCAGCCGTGAGAGCAGCGCACGCTCGCCGCGCTCCTCGGTCGTTCGCGTTGCYCACTCTCTGCGGTGCTCGCGTCGCCTGCGCTGCCCTCACGGCTGCCCCTTTGAGTCCCACCCCGCACAGCACCGCGCCTCACACCTCCCCAGCCTCGTCGGCTCGGCGCTTATAAGCGCCGAGCCGACTCCCTCGCACGCGCTGACTCGCGGCCGCCCCCGGCGGCCGCTCGCAGGCGCGCGCCACCGCACAGTTCTTTATAAGCAATCGCCGCTATCGCTCACAGTCCGTTTAAATACGGTCTCGCCACCACCGATCTGAGACACTCACTCCCGCAATCACTCGCCGAATGAGGATTTCGACAAAGCCGAAGTGTCGCGCTGTTATCGCGCCGCCAGCCACTCGGCGAAGTTCCCGGTGAGGAAGTCGGCGTAGTCGACGATCCCGAGGTACAGCGAGACGACGACGACGATCACGATCGGGATCCGGACGATCCAGATCCACGCGGTCCCGAGCCCGCCGAGGTCGCCGATCCCCTTCTGTAGTTCCTCACGGGCGACGTCGGGGATCACCCACCCGACGAACAGCGCGAGCAGCAGCGAGCCGAGCACGAGCAGGACCCCGTCCGCGAGCCCGTCGTACAGGTCGAGGAAGATCAGGTCGACCGTGACCGGGACGCCGAGCAGGAAGACGGCGACGCCGATGGCGATCGCGGCGGGGACGCGCCCGACGCCGACCTCGTCGATCAGGTACGAGACGAGCACTTCGAGGATGCTGATCGCAGAGGAGAGCGCCGCGATTCCGACCATCGCGAAGAACACGATCCCGAGGATCCGACCGCCGGGGACGGTGGAGAACGCCGACGTGAGGCTCACGAAGATCGCGCTGGCGCCGGGACCGCCGGGCTCGATCCCGGCGGCGAAGAGGAACGGGAAGACGACGAAGCCGACGATCACGGCGATGAGCGTGTCGAGCGCGACGATCACGCCGGCGTCGGACGCGAGGTTGCGGTCCTCGCCGAGGTAGGAGGCGTAGGTGATCATCACGCCCATCCCGAGCGAGAGGGTGAAGAAGGCCTGTCCGGCGGCGGCCGGCAGGATGCTCGTCCAGTTCGCGACGAGGTAGCCGAAGTCGGGGGAGAGGTAGTAGCTGTACGCCGCCCCGGACGCGTCTAAGGTGAACGCGTACGCCGCGAGCCCGAGGAGCAGGACGATGATCGCCGGCACCATCACCTTCACGCCGACCTCGATGCCCTTCCGCACGCCGGCGGCGATGATCGCGATGACGAGCGCCATGAACACGGCGTGGAAGAGGAGGGAGTCGATCCCGGTGGTGACGGTACCGAACAGCTGTCCGGCCTCTTCCGGCCCCGCGAGCGCGTACCCGTCGGTGACGCCGATCAGGGTGTATCGGAGGAACCAGCCGGCGACCACGCTGTAGTACGAGAGGATGACGAAGCCGATGGCGACGAACAGCCAGCCGAGGTAGTGCCACGCCCCGCTGCCGAGCTCCCGTATCGCGCCGACCGGGTTGAGGTTGGTGTACCGCCCGATCACGAACTCGACGAGGATCGCCGGGAAGCCGATCAGCGCGACGAAGAGCAGGTAGACGAAGAGGAACGCGCCGCCTCCCTCCTGTCCGGTGATGAAGGGGAACCGCCAGATGTTCCCTAACCCGACCGCGCTGCCGACCGCGGCGAGGATGAACCCCGCCCGTGTCGCCCATGTCTCGCGTGCCATTGGTGTGCAGGATCGAAACCTCGGACCGCCTAAAAGCGTGTCTCTCCGCCGCTCTAACCGCGATCATCAAACATGATCAATCGGTCACCGATCGGTAGCGGAGACGGTCCGGCGTGGCGTGTCGAGATGAAGCCGCGTTCGACCCCCGTCGGGGACCGTGAATTTAATAGCCGGACGGCGACCTCACGGGATATGGAACGCGTAGACGTCGCGATCGTGGGTGGCGGTCCGGCCGGGTCCTCCGCAGCGCACGCGGCCGCGACCGGCGGCGCCGACGCGCTCGTGCTCGAAAAGGGGGTTCCCCGCGCCGACCGCGACCGGCTCGGTCCGGACTCGACCGACGCCGCGGGCATCCTCGACTACTGGGTCGACATCATGGGGATCCACCCCGACGAGTTCGACGACGGGGTGGTCCAGCGCGAACTGAACCGCGCGGAGTTCCGCGGCCCGGACGAGTCGGCGACGCTCACGAGCACCGGGATCGACTCCTCGTACGACGAGTTCGGCTACACCTTCCACCGCGCGCGCTTCGACGACTGGCTCCGCGACCGCGCCGAGGACGCCGGCGCCGAGTACCGCGCCGGCGTGTCGGTCCGCGGCGTCGACACCGACCCCGACGTCTCACCCGGGAGCGACGACCCTCGACACCGCGTCGAACTCGCCTCCGGCGAGACGGTCGGCGCGGAGTTCGTCGTGCTCGCGGACGGCCCCCAGCGCACGGTGACGAACAAGGTGCTCGACGAGTACCTCCCCGCGGACGCGGCCGCCTCCGACCGGCTCGCCTCCCGGACGGCCAACCACATCGCGTACCAGGAGTACCGCCGCGTTCCCGAGGAGGTGTACGAGGAGGTGAACGACGCCATCGTCTTCTGGTGGGGCGTGATGCCCGGCGAGACCGCGTACCCGTGGATCTTCCCGAACGCCGACCGCGTCTGCCGGATCGGGCTCACGATGCCGATCGGACTCGACATCGACGAGTTCGATCGCGACGCGTACGCGTTGCTCGACGCCGACGACGAGTCGATCCCGCAGGGCGGCGAGTACGTCCGCCGCCTCCTGGAGTGGCAGTACGGCGACGAGTACGACGTCGAGGATGACTTCCCGCTCGTCGAGGACGCGGGCAAGCGGAACGGCACCGAGACGTACCCGATCTCCTCGACGCGCCCCATCGACTCGCCGACCGAGGCCGGGATCGCGGTCGCCGGCGGCGCGATGGGGACCACCTCCGCCTTCCACGAGGGCGGCGACCACGTCGCGGTCCGCACCGGCGCGATCGCGGGCGAGCTCGCCGCCGCGGGCGACATGGCCCCCTACAACCGGCGGTGGAAGGAGGCGATCGGCGACGAGATCGTCCGGAACGTGACGATGGCCGACATGGTCGCCGACTACGACCCCGACGACTGGAACCGAATCATCGGCGCGGCCGACGCGATGCTCGCGGCCGACGCGAGCGGCGGGCTCCTCTCGCAGCCGTACCGCTCCGGCTGGGAGTCGGTGAAGCTGCTGCTCGGCTACAAGTGGAACAAGCGCCGCGTGAAGAAGGACTACGTCGGTATCGACGAGAGCGAGTACGTCTACTGACGCGGCGCAGGCGCAGTCGCTTTCCGCGGTCGCTCGGCCCGGCTACCGAATGACCGGCGCGGTCAGCTCCCGCGGGTCGGTCGCGATCCTGTCGACGTCGACCGGCTCGACCTCGTGTGTCGGCCACTGGCCTGTCTTCGTTAGCGTCTCGGTCCGGTCGGGCGCGACGAGGTGGGTGTCCTCGCTTTTGGCCCCCCGTACGGTGGGGTTCCACGCGTAGGCCATCGGCCACCGGACCGGCTCGTCGCTCTCGGGGGTCGCGATCCACTCGCGGCCCGCGAAGCCCGCCGCGCCGCCTTGGTGGTGTTCGCGCCACTCCTCCGCGAAGCCGACGGCGTCGTACGCCTCGCGGATCGCGTCGAACACGTCGCCGGCGGTGTCCGGGTCGTCCGAGTCGGTGAGGTCTCCGGCCGCGGCGGCCTCGGTCGCCGCGAGCGCGGTCGCCTCCACGCGGGCGGCCGCGCGGTGACGGTCCTCCAGCCATTCGGGGGCGTCGAACGCGACGGTGCGGGTGAGCGAGGCGTACAGCCCGGCGCGCTCGGCGGTGACCGACACGAGCGCGTAGTCGCCGAGCGTCGCGTCGCTCGGGGTGTAGTGGCGGTACCGCTGCGCGCGCTCCGCGCCGCCGACGAGCACGACCGGGGTGTCGACGTCGCGAGACGCGAGGGAGATGTCGATGCCGGCGGCGACCTCGTACTCCGGGTCCTCCGGTTCGAGGTTGCGGCAGACCGTTTCGAGGGCGGCGGCCGTCTCGCGGCCGAGCTCGCGGTAGCGCTCGACGTCGTCGTCGGTGAGCGGCTGGCGGAGGCGGCTCCCGTCGACGCGCTCGAAGCCCGGCGCGTCGAAGTCGGCGGCCGCGGGCGCGGGCGAGCGCTCCGCGACGGCCTCGGCCAGCGAGCTCGCGTGCCACGGGAACGACTCGACGGCGACGGCCTCGGGGAGCTCCTCGTCGGCGAGCCGATTCGCCTCGATGTCGTCGGTGATCACCCGGAGCTCGCCGTCGTAGCCGGCGGCGGCGACCCCGAGGTCGGCGTCGGCGTCGACGACGTTGTCGCCGCCGGTGAGCCACGCGAACCCGTTCGGCTTGGCGAACCAGACCGCTTCGAGCCCGCGCTCGTCGAGGTACGCGTCGAGCCTCTCGGTACGGGCGGCGAGATCGACCATGCCGGACGGTAGCCGGTGCGGGACTAAAAGGGGTCGAAAGCGGCGACGGTCGGCTTGCGGACCGGCGCGCCGGTGGCGTCGGCCGGCGCGCGGGTCAGCGCCCGACTCAGTACGGCAGCGCGTACAGCACGACCGCGAGGAACGGCGTCAACAACAGCAGCATCGCGATCGCGTAGCCGAACATCTCCCGCGCCTTGATCCCGGTGATCGCGAGCAGCGGCAGCGCCCAGAACGGGTTCAACAGGTTCGTGTGGGCGTCGCCGACGGCGTACGCCATCGTCGCCTGCCCGGCGGGGACGCCGAGGTTCCCCGCGGCCTCCAGCACGGAGGGACCGAGGACGATCCACTCGCCGCCGCCGGACGGGACGAACAGGTTGACGATCGAGGCGGTGATCCACGCGATCACGGGGAACGTCTCCGGCGTCGAGACCGCGAAGAGCCCCTCGGCGATCGTCTCCGAGAGCCCGGAGAAGTTCATGATCCCCTGGATCCCGGCGAAGAAGGGGAACAGGAGAATGATCCCCGCGGCGGCCTCCGCGGCCTCGCCGAACTTCTCGCGGTACAGGGCGGGCCGGGTGTAGACGAGCAGCCCGACGAACAGGAAGCCGAAGTTGACGACGTTCAGCGTCAGCGCGTCGAGCCCCTGCGTGGCGAAGAGGTACCCGACGTAGGCGACGCCGGTCAGCGCGATGAGACCGCCGAGGAGGCGGCTGTTGTCGATCCGCTCCGCGGGCGTCGGCGAACCGCTGGGCTCGGCGCGGGGATCGTCGATGCCGCCGTCCGCCTCGGCGGAATCGAAGAGGCGTTCCTCGGCGACGTACTCGGTGATCCCCTGCGCGCGGTCGCCGGTCGGCGCGAGCAGGTACAGCATGAGCGACGCGAACAGGATGGACAGCGCGGTGAGCGCCAGCCCGTAGGCGCTGAAGACGGTGGCCGAGGTGGGGACGACGCCGTCGAGCACGCCGAGCTCGATGAACTCGTTGCCCGGGGTCGCGATGAGCAGCGGCGCGGAGCCGGAGAGCCCCCAGTGCCACGTGAGCCCGAGCCCCATGTAGCCGGCCACGCACAAGATGGGGTAGTGGACGTCGATCCCGTTCTCGTGGGCGGTCTTTCCCATCTCGCGGGCGAAGATAGCGCCGATGATGAGACTGAATCCCCAGTGGACCCACGCGAGCGCCATCGCGACGAAGCCGACGAGCACGACGGCCTGTTTCCCGTCGCTCGGCAGTCGGGTGAGCGACCTGAGCGCGCCGTTGACGCGCGGGTGATACGCCACCACGAACCCGGTCATCAGGATGAGCACCATCTGCATCGCGAACGTCAGGAAGAGCCAGAACCCGTCGTACCAGAACCCGACCGTCTCGAACACGCCGGTCCCCTCGACGACGATCGCCGCCACGTACGCGACGTACGTGAGAATGATCGCGAAGAGGAACGGGCTGGGCATGAATCGTTCCACGACCCCGGCGAGACCGTCACCGAGACGTTCTACCGCGGTCGCGTCAGTCGATTTGGTTGCCATCGGGCCGGATATCATCACCATTTATGATAAACGTTGGCATGGTAGCGTTCGATCCGCCTGATCGCGGGTGCGCGTTCGCGGATTCGGGCGACGGGAACGCGAAAACGCATTCGTTTCGAAAGGTTCAATTGTATCCCCGGGATACGAGGAGATGCGTCAGTAAGCCCCTGCGGGTTGGTAGTCTAGTCCGGTTATGACACCTCCTTGACATGGAGGAGGCCGGCAGTTCAAATCTGCCCCAACCCACTTCTGTTTCAGACTGAATTCGTTAGTCGTCGATATTCGCGTCGATCGTCGTGAGGCGTTCGTTCTCCGGAGCCGACCCGCGCAAGCTACAAGCCGCTCGTCCCCCAACGGTGCGGTATGTCACCATCGCTCGCCGACGAGCCGGTCGAGCCGGCCGACGAGGACGCCGACCCGCTGACGGACGACGAGTACGACCGGTACCTCGCCGACCTCGGCTCGGAGTGGGAGGTCGTCGACGACCACCACCTCGAAGCGACCTACGAGTTCGGCGACTTCGCGGACGCGCTGGCGTTCACGAACGAGATCGGCGAGCTCGCCGAGGAGGAGTGGCACCACCCCGACATCCACCTCTCGTGGGGAGAGGTCGGCGTCGAGATGTGGAGCCACGAGATCGGCGGGCTCCACGAGTCAGACTTCGTGATGGCCGCGCGGATGGACCGCATCTACGACGGGTACGACGATTGAGCCGGGGGCAGTCGAAACCGGACTCCCGTCGAGCGGTCTCGGAGGGGCCGACGAGGTAACGAACGGCTTTAAACCCCTCCCGACGGAAATGGGGATAATGAGCGCGAACGTCTTCCTGGTCCCGATCGACCCGGAGAACTTCGATCGAACGGTCCGGTCCGCGGTCGACCTCACCGAGTACGACGACCGCCCGGACCCCCTCGACGACCTCGACGAGACCCGTCTGTGGGCCGTCGACGACGACAGCGGAAACGGCTCGACGTTCGAGCGGATGGAGGAGGGCGACCTCCTCCTCTTCTACCACGACGACGAGTACCTCGCCACCGGTCGGGTCGGGACGACCTTCGAGGACGAGGACCGCTGGGTCTCCAGCACGTTCTGGACCGCGTTCCCGACGACGCGCGTGTACACGGTCACCGACTTCGCGGCCGTCTCCGCCCCGAAGCGCGCTGTCAACGCCATCTTCGACTACTCCGAGTCGTACACTCCCGGCTTCATGCGCGTCGCCGACGACCGGGTGAACGCCGAGCTCTCCTCGATCGAGTCCGCGATCGAGCACTACACGAAGCGGAACGCCTGAGCGCGCCGCCGGTTCTTCTCTTCCAGTTGTCGATTTTCCCCTAAACCGCGTCGAGAAGCGTCTCGTAGGCGGCGCCGTAGCGCTCCGCGACGCGCTCCGGATCGCCGCGTTCGTCGCCCGAGAGGGCCGGGAGATCCACGGTCGCCAGCGGTTCGATCATCTCGGTCACGGTTCCGGTGTGCTCCTCCATCGTCCCCTCGCGCGGGCTCCCCGAGGCCACCGCGCGCGCCTTCGCGTAGCGGTCGCCGGCGTAGATCCGCGCGCGGCCGGGTTCGACGACCGCCGCCGCGTCGGGCTCGACCGGGCCGTCCCGCGGAAGCGGCCCGGCGATGTCCGCGTACGACTCGACGACGACCGGCACCGACGCTGCCGCGACCCGCGCCGCGACCCGGTCGAACGCCGGGAGGTAGTCGGCCGCCATCACGTCGTTGAACGCCGCCACGTCGTCGACGCGGGTCGCCTCCGCGAGCGGGAGTCGGTCGGCGAGACTGTCGGGGAGCAGTCCCGCCGCCTCGGCCGCTCCGTTGACGACGAACCGGGAGCCGTCCTCGGTCGTCACCCGATCGCAGAGGAACGTCCGGTCCGCGTCGCCCAACATACCGGTCCGACCGGGGGTCGGCCGCCAGAGCCGGTGGACGGGGTTGATCGACTCCGGCGTGATCGCCTCGGGAGTGCTCGCCTCGGGGCCGTCTCCGCCCCGCCCCCGATCGCCGATGCTCGGAAGCGGTCGCGTGCTCGCGGCCGCGAGGCGCCTCGCGTCCTTCCCGTAGAGCCGGCCCGCGTCGCTCGCGATCCGGTAGTCGTCGTGGTCGTACCAGTAGTCGTTGCCGGCGCGGGGCTTGACGCCGACCGCGTCGTCGGCGCGGGCGGCGAGGCTCGCCACCAGCCCGGTCGAGAACGTCGTCTTCCCGGCGTCGACGCGGGCGCCGCCGGCGACGAGGACCACCGGCGCGTCGGAGCGCTCTCGGCTCACGCTCCGTCTTGGGGGTCGGCGTCTCCGGTCTCTTCGCCCTCTCCCGCTTCGTCTTCTCCCGCTTCACCCTCGACCGCGTGGGGCGCGACCCCGTAGTAGCCCGGGCCGTCCTCTTCCAGCGGCTCCGCGATCACGAGGTCCTCGGCGTGGGTCATCACCCACGGGATCGCCCAGTCGATCAGCACGGCCTCGGTGTCGGGGTCGATCTCGGCGTCCGGCTCTAGCTCCTGCAGGAGCCGAGCGATCTCGGGGACTGTGTACATTTGGTCCGGCTCGAACAGCTCCGCGGGCTCGTAGAAGTCACACGGGTAGGTCGCGTCGAACGCCGACTTGGGCTGAGGCATGGGGGTCGCTACGGCGTCACGTCCGTAAACGCTGCCGATACGGGCGGCACCGAGTCGCCCCGTGCCTCTCTCACCAAGCGACGACGCCGACGCTCTGCGATCGGGGTGCGAAAAAATTCGGGATTTCGACGCGCGTCGCGGCGCGTTCGAGTGGAACGTTACTCGAAGAGTTCGACGGCCTGCTCGTAGCGGGTCGAGGGCTCGTCCCAGTCGACGACCTCGAAGAAGTTGTCGACGAACTCGCCGCGGGCCGGGCCGTAGTCGTGGTAGTAGGAGTGCTCCCACACGTCCAGCGCTAAGATTGGGTGACCGCCCCAGATCGCGCCCTGGTCGTGTTTGTCGACCACGACGTTGCGAAGCCGGTTCGAGAACGTGTCGTACACGAGAAGCGCCCAGCCACTGGCCTCGGACGCCGCCGCCTCGAACTCGCCCTTCCAGGCGTCGTACGAGCCGAAGTCCTCCTCGATCCGGTCCGCCAGCGCGCCCTCGGGCTCAGCGCCGCCCTCCGGGCCCATGTTCTGCCAGAACAGGTCGTGGAGGATGTGCCCCGACGAGTTGTGGGTCACGTTCCGTATCGCTCCACCGGACGACGAGAAGTCGCCCGACTCGCGGTTCTCTTCGAGCGTCTCCTCGGCCGAGTTCCACCCGTTCACGTACCCCTGATGGTGCGTGTCGTGATGCCATTCCAGCACCTGCTCGGAAAGGTGCGGCTCCAGCGCGTCGTACTCGTACGGTAACGGATCGAGTTCGTAGCTCATCGTTGTATCACCTGTCAGCAACATGGCTCGGAAACCTGTTAAAGATAATGCGGTACACGGTACCACGCGTCATTAGACTCGGCCGGCGTCGAATGTCGCGGATCGGGAGCGCTGGACTCGCGGTTCAGGCTGAGTCGAGATCGAATGGGAGTGAGCCGATCGGTATCCGCCTCGTTTCAATGTAACTGAAAGAAGTTTCTCTGACTCCCGCGCGCTGACGGTGGGACTGGGATTCGAACCACGGTCGCTCCCGATCGGTCGCTCTCTGATTCGAATCCCGCACGAGACGCGCGCGGCGCGGAGTGCGCCGCGCGCTGACGGTGGGACTGGGATTCGAACCCAGGAAGCCGTGAGGCTACCGGTTTTCAAGACCGGCGCAATGGGCCGCTCTGCCATCCCACCGCACCCGGTCCGTCGGGGGCGTGTGACTAAGGGGTGTCGGTGTCGGCCGATCCGTCGCTCCCCCGAAGCCGGTAGTGGATCGCGAACACGACGAGCGCGGCGAGGATCGGCGGCGCGACGCCGGCGATCTGCGGGAGCCCGTAGAGGGCGACGACGACGGCCGACTCGGTCGGCTCGCGGAGCTCCGCCGGCGCGGAGACGACCATCCCGACGTACAGCGAGACGAGGAACAGGAATCCGCCGTACGCCAGTTTCCGGTCGTACCCCGGCTTCACGGGATCGCCGCGACGGTGCCGCCGGGCGACGAACAGCAGGGGCGCGAGCAGCGGCGCGACCGCGGCGAACCCGGCGATCACGTACAGCGACCGGGAGAACAGGAACGTCCCGCCCTGTACCTCCGCGGTCTCGGCCATCCAGACGACGAGCGCGAGGGTCACCACCGTCGCGATCAGCCCGGCCGCGAGCGCCCCGATCACGCCGTACACGCGCATGGTCCACGACTCCGTCTCGCGGATCGCGTAGGGGATCGCGCCGAACACCCCGCGGTAGCTGTCTGCCATCGACGCCGCTACGGCCGAGGGAGAATTAAACCCCTCGTCGGCGGGCGCGACCATCCCGGCTGTGACTCACCCGAGTACTGCGATCGACGTTCCCCCTACGAGAGTCGCGCCGTTCCGGGTGACGTGATCTTTTATACCCCGCGGTGGCACCATCCCACGTGGGCCTGTACGACACGTATCTCGCCGTTCGCCACCGTCTCCACGACGGCGACCCGCCGGAACACGTCGCGATCGTCATCACCGAGCGCGACCTCCTCGCCGACGGCGCGTTCGACACCCTCTCGGCGGCGCTCGGGTGGGCCGTCGAGTACGGTGCAGAGCGCGTCACCGTCTCGGTGTCCGTGCTCGACGAGGCCGTCGTCCCGACGCTCGTCCGCGAACTCCGTCAGGTCGACGCCCCTCGGCGGTTCGTCGTCCGAGGACCGGAGGACGCGGCGCTCGACGGGGGAGCGGTCGGCTCGGAAAGCGGTACCGGAAGCGACCCGGGACAGAACGCGCGCGGCGAGCGACCGGACGACGCGCCGATCCGGATCACCGTCGGGCTCGGCGGGAAGGCCGAGTTCGCGGCCGCGGTCCGGGAGATCGCGGCCGACGTGGACGCCGGCGACCTCGATCCGGCGTCGATCGACGCCGCCGACGTCTCGGACCGGCTGGTGTTCCCCGAGGAGCCCGACCTCGTGATCAAGACCGGCGCCGAGCGGCTCTCGGACTTCGCCATCTGGCAGTCGGTGTACGCCGAGCTCTACTTCACCGACGTGAACTGGCGGGACTTCAGGAAGCGAGACTACCTCCGGGCGGTGCTCGACTTCCAGGACCGACAACGGCGGTTCGGGCGGTAGGCGGGCGGGAAGGGAGACGTCCGGAACTTCACCAGACGAACCGGAACAGGAGCGTGAACGTCACGAGCGCCCCGACCGTCGAGAGGATCGGGACGACGTTCTGCATCAGCACGACGCGTGCGCTCGTGGTCGGGTTGAACAGGTCCGACGCGGAGGGGATGTCCGACGGGTCTCCCTCGCCGATCGGCCCCGTCTCGTCCGCTTTCAGCGCGCCCACGGACACTTTCGGCTCCTTCTCGCCGCGGATCCCCTGTTTGACCGTCACGGTTCGGGTCGCGCGTCCCCACCCGAGGCCGACGATCGACATCGTCGCGATGATGACGAACGACGCCGGGATCCCCACCGCCGAGAGGCTGATGACGATCCCGGAAGAGACGCAGGCGACGACGATCGCCGCGGTCAGCGGGAGGTCGGTGATGTCGTTGCCGAGCGTGTCGAGCGTCCGGCGCGCGATCGTGAACGCCCCGACCGCGACGGAGGCGCTTCCGAGGAGGATCATCGGCGTCATCTCGACGTTGTCGAGCGCGACGAGCGGCGCGATCGCGTTCGCGATGTTCGACGTGCCCGAGGAGAAGGCCATCAGACAGCCGATCGCGATGACGACGAAGCCGCCGATCAGCTCGCGGCGCGTCGTGTTCGGCCCCGGGACCGGCTTCGGGACGATCCCCGACCGGTCGAACTCGAACAGCGCGCCCTCGGTGCTCTCGATCGCCACCCAGCTGTCTATCGCGGGGTAGAAGTACCGCCCGACGACGCCCGAGACCCAGAATCCGATGATCGGCGCGACGAGCCACCAGATGGCGATCTCGCCCATCACGGCCCGGTCGAGGGTGCCCGTCGCCAGCCCGAGCCCGGCGATGGCGCCGACCGCCGTCATCGACGTCGACGCCGGGACGCCGGCGAAGTTGCCCACGAACAGCGCGCCGCCGATGAAAAAGAGAACCACGATGCTCGTCTCCAGCGTGAACACGTTGCCTCCGGTGACCAGGTCCTCGCCGAGCGTCGTCACGACGCGCTGTCCCAGCGTCCCCGCGCCGATGAAGAAGAACACCGACATTAGCGCCGCGGCGCCCGACTTCGATATCACGTCCGCGCCGACCGCCGGCCCGAACGCCGGCCCGGTCGTCGCGCCGCCGATGTTGTATCCGACGAACGCCGCGACCACGAACCCGACGAGAAGTAAGGCCTCAACCATATACTCGTTACAACGACACACGGCGGGTTAAGCGAACAGGTTTCCGCGTCCCGACAGAAGCGACCGAGACCGAGTGGCTGCGGGGCGATCGCTCGGAGATCCGACCCGAGCGCGTCGCCGGCGAGGCGGATACCGGAGGTATTTGTCCCGCGGCGGCCTCCGGTCAGGCATGCGAACGCTCGTCTTCGACGGTCGGACCGGTGCCGCCGGCGACATGATCTGCGCCGCGCTGATCGCGGCCGGCGCCGATCCCGACGCCCTCGCGCCCGTGGCCGACCGGCTCCCGGTCCGGTACGAGGTGGGCGAGACGACGAAAAACGGGATCCGAGCGACGACCGTCGACGTGCTCCTCGACGGCGACGACGGCAGCGGCGGAAGCAGTGACGGCGGCGATGGCGACGGGGAGGGCCACTCGCACGAACACTCCCACGACGACCCCGAACACGGCCACACTCACGACGGCTCCGAGCGCGCCCACACTCACGACGACCCCGAACACGCCGAGGGGGCCGGCGTCCACCGCACCTACCTCGAGGTCGTCGCGCTCGTCGAGTCGATGGGTCTCCCCGAGTCCGTCGAGTCGGTCGCGCTCGACGCCTTCGAACGCCTCGGCCGCGCGGAAGCGTCGGTCCACGGCACCGACCTCGACGAGACGCACTTCCACGAGGTCGGCGCCGACGACGCGATCGCCGACGTGGTCGGCGCGGCGCTGCTGGTCGACGACCTCGACCCCGACCGAGTCGTGACCACCCCGGTCGCGACCGGCGGCGGCGAGGTCGAGATGAGCCACGGCGTCTACCCGGTCCCCGCGCCGGCGACGACCGAGATCGCGGCCGGCGCCGACTTCTCGGTGGTCGGCGGGCCTGTCGACCGCGAGCTGCTCACGCCCACGGGCGCCGCGATCCTCGCCGCGGTCGCCGAGGGCGTCGACGCGATCCCCGACCTCGCTATCGACGCCGCCGGTTATGGGGCCGGCGACGCGACCTTCCCGGACCACCCGAACGTGCTCCGGGCGCTGGTCGGCGAGGGACGCGATCCGGAGGCTGAGAACGGTGCTCACGGCCACGCTCACGGACACGACGACGCGGCCGAACGCACCGAAGACCACGGCCATGCCCTCGTCCACGACGACATCGCGGTCCTCGAAACGAACCTTGACGACGCCGCCCCCGAGGTGCTCGGCGGACTCCAGGAGACGCTCACGGAGGCCGGCGCGCGCGACGTGACGATCGTCCCGACCACGATGAAGAAGTCGCGACCGGGTCACCTCGTGAAGGTCATCTGCAAGCCCGAGGACGCCGAGGCGGTCGCGGAGCGGCTCGCCCGCGAGACCGGGACGCTCGGGGTCCGCCAGTCCGGCGCGAGCCACCGGTGGATCGCCGAGCGAGCGTTCGAAACGGCGGTGCTGTCGATCGACGGGGAGGAGCACGAGGTGGCGGTGAAGGTCGCCTCGACCGCCGACGGCGACGCCTACGACGTGAGCGCCGAGTACGACGACGCCGCCGCGGTCGCGGAGGCGACCGGCCTGCCGACTCGGGACGTGCTCCGCCGGGCTGAGCGAGATGTGCGCGATAGGCTCGGTGAGGAGTAGCGGAGCGCTGATTGGACTCCCCGGTCACCCCGGCGGTTCGACCCGTTCGACCCGCCCCGGTTCGACGCCGAACCCGTTCGCCAGTCGGTCGGCGACGCGGTCCGCGACGCGCTCGGCGGACCGGTCCGCCTCCGGGACCGAGAGGGTCGCGACCGCCTCGACGGTCGTGTCGTTGAGCCCGGGCTGGAGGCCGGCGATCGACAGGTCCTCGACGTCGACGCCGTCGACTCGCTCCAGCTGCGCGCGGGCGCCGGCGGCGAGGTCGCCGGCGGCGGCCTGCGAGACTCGAACCCTTACGGTCGCTTCCACGGTCTCCGAGTGGATGGCTGCTGCCATGAGTCCCTCGCCGCGAGTCGAACGCGGCGCGGATCGGTCCGCGGCCTCGAACGCGGGTCCCGCTTCGACGGACCCGGCGCTCGCGAGGGGTGCACGGTCGCGTCCGGCGGTCGGGGATCGGTGCCAACGCTCACCGGACGACACAGCGACGGCTGGAGAAGTCGGGATGCGGTCCGTCCCGCGGGGAACTCCCCCAGCCGACGCGCGTCACGCGGTCGGGCGGACGGACCGTGTCTCCGGAATCCCGTAGCCGTTCCAGCCGAGGAGCGCGCCGCTGACGAGAGCGGCGGACGCCGAGGCGGCGGAACGGAAGCGGGTCATACGTGGACTCCGGCGGCGCGAAAGCGCCGTTACCGATTCGATATGTCGGGTGGTTATTAAATCTATGGCGGACGTGTGAATTGGTAACAGATCACTTATAAGTGGTTGTCGACCGGTCCGATCGCGACCGCGAATCCCGCACAGATGACCCGTATCGGCCGGTTCCGGCGAGGGCGAGACGACAGGCCTATGACGAACGCCCGACCAGTTGCGCGTAAGCAGCCACCGTCATGATCGAGCGAATCCACACGTCGGACGTCGAACCGGACGCGGACGAGGTCGCCATCGCCGGCCACGTCCACGAGATCCGCGACCTGGGAGGCCTCGTCTTCCTCATCGTGCGCGACCGCGAGGGGCTCATCCAGATCGTCTTCAAGGAGGAGCGCGAGCCGGAGCTGTTCGAGGCCGTCCAGGACGTGGGCGCCGAGGACGTGGTCCGGGTCGTCGGCGAGCCGCTGGAGAGCGATCAGGCGCCCGGGGGCGTCGAGATCGCGCCGACCGAGTACGAGGTCATCGACGAGGCGGACTCCCCGCTCCCGCTCGAGATCTCGAAGGACATCGAGGTCGACCTCTCGACCCGGCTCGACAACCGCGCGCTCGACCTCCGCAAGCCGGAGACGCTCGCCGTGTTCACGCTTCGCTCGAAGCTGATGACGGCGATGGAGGAGTGGTTCGACGGCGAGGGGTTCGTCGACATCAAGACGCCGCTCATCTCGAAGGGCGGCGCCGAGGGCGGCGCCGAGCTGTTCCCGATCCTCTACTACAACCAGGACGCGTTCCTGTCGCAGAGCCCGCAGCTGTACAAGCAGATGCTGATGGCGTCCGGCTACGAGGCCGTCTACGAGACGGGGACCGCGTTCCGCGCCGAGGACTTCGCGACCTCCCGCCACGTCTCCGAGATCGCGATGTTCGACGTCGAGCTCGCGTACATCGACGACCACGACGACGTGATGGACGTCCAAGAGGAGTCGCTGCGCCACGCGCTCCGCGAGGTCGCCGAGAACGCCGAGCGCGAGCTCGACCTGCTCGACGTCGACCTCGACGTGCCCGAGGACGACTTCCCGCGGATCACCTTCGACGAGGCGCTCGACGTCTTAGAGACCGAGTTCGGCCACTTCCCGGACGACCCGACCGACCTCGACACGAAGGGCGAGAAGCTGCTCGGCGAGCACTTCGAGGAGCGGGGTCACCCCGCGTTCTTCGTCGTCGGCTACCCCGACGAGAAGTTCTACTACATGCAGGACGTCGAGGGCGACGACATCGCCTCGCGGAAGTTCGACCTCATCTACAAGGGCCAGGAGCTCTCCTCGGGCGGCCAGCGCGAGCACGACGTCGAGCGCATGGTCGAGGTCATGGAGGAGGAGGGCGTCGAGACCGCCAACTTCGAGTTCTACATCGAGGCGCTCAGCTTCGGCACTCCGCCCCACGGCGGCTACGGGCTCGGCATCGACCGGCTCGTCCAGAAGGTCGCCGACCTCGACAACATCAAGGAGGCGATCATGTTCCCGCGCGACCCGAACCGGCTCGAACCGTAACGCGGTCGGAGTCCGCCGACGCCGTCCGCGGCCGCGGTGTCGCCAGCGGGCGTCCGACGTATCTTTTATAAGCAGTCGTCGAAGTTATCTAATTCCCGCTTTCAAGCCGCCTTCCGTCGATTAAACCGAGTAAAATCGGGCGCAATTCGGCTGAACGGCTTGTGGTATTAAAGGTGACAGCGGCCCGAGCGGGAGTCGTCATGAACGCGATCCGAACGACACTGATCGTGGCGCTCGCCGCGGTGGTACTGATCGGGACCGGCGCCGTCGCGGCGACCCCCGGACCGGACAACGCCTCGGGCGGCGCGGGGCCGCCGAGCGACCTACCGGGCCCGGTGCCGGACTTCGTCGGCGACATCTTGAGTAGCGTGAACGACTTCCTCGGCGGCGGCGTCGACGACCTCGGTGAGAACGTGAGCGACGACGCCGGCGACGGTGCGGACGAGAGCGCAGACGAGGAGGAGGCGTAACGTGACGGACCGAACGCCCGACCGCGTCGCGCTCGACCGGCGGACGTACCTGCAGGCGGCCGGCGCCGCCGCGCTCGGCGTGTCCGGCCTCGCCGGCTGCGTCGGTCGCGCGACCGGGACGCTCGCGACCGCCGTCACCGACCAGCCCGCCGACATCGGCGACTTCGAGTCGCTCGTGGTCACCGTCGAGGGGATCTGGCTCGGTCCCGAGGGCGCCGAGAGCGGCGCTGAGGGGAACGAGACGGACGACGGGGATGCGGACGGAGCCGGCGACGGCGCCGACGGCAACGAGACCGACGACGGGAGCGACGTGGACGATGAGGAGGACGGCGGCGAGCCCTCCGGCCGCGAGTACCACGAGTTCGACGAGCCGCAGGAGGCCGACCTCGTCCGGCTCCAGAACGGGGAGACGCAGCTGATCGACGAGCGCGAGCTCTCGCTCGGCACGTACCGGTTCCTCCAGTTGGACGTCTCGAACGTCGAGGGCACCCTGGAGGACGGCGACGAGGCGCAGGTCGACCGCCCGGGGAACGCGCCGCTGACGTTCAACGCGGAGTTCGAGGTCCGCGAGAACACCCGAACGGTGTTCACGGCCGACTTCGCTCCGGTCCGGCGCGGGAACGGGCGGTACCTCCTGCGCCCGGTTCCGAGCGGGATCGAGGTCGACTACGAGGAGACGGACGGCGGCTCCGGAGACGGCAACGAGACCGACGGAACCGACGAGAGCGACGAGTAGGCGGGGGAGCCGGCGTCTCGCCGCGTTCCCCGACGGTCCCCCGTTGAAGTCGCGGTTCGGTCGCACCGGCCGACGACGGTCGTCCGGCCGTTGCCGACCGCGGCTTCGGGGTCAGGGTTGGGAGCGGTCCCGGGATTCGGGGACCAGGGGAGTGCACGGCGGAATCGGTCCCCCGTCGGAGGCACACGACCCGTTCGATCGTCCCGACGCGGCGAACCGCGGCGGGACGGTCGGGGTTCGTTCGACGAAACGCAGCGAGACGACGCGAGACGGCGCGAGCGACCTGCGCCGTACCCACGCGATCACGCGGTCGGCGACGCGCGGTCTCTTATAAACGTTCGATACAGCGGACCGGCGAGCAGCAGCGCTCCGAGACCGGCCATCGCGACCAGCGCGGTCGGATCGATCGAGGCCGCGTCGCCGGCCGCGAGCCGAGTGACGGAGACGCCGATCGCGACGCCGACGACCGCCCACGGGAGCTCTCCGAGCGCCGTGCCGACGAGAAGCGAACGGAGGCGGATCCCGGACCCGCCGGCGGCGACCGAGACGGCGTCCGAGGGAACCGGCAGCAGCCGCGTCGCGGTGACGGCCCGAACGCCGCCCGTTGTTTCGGCCAGCCGCTCCCCCGCGCCGCAGAGCCGGTCGGCCAGCTGCGATCCCTCGCGGGCCCGGACCCGACCGGCGCGCGCGAGCCAGTACGGGGGGAGCGCGGTCGCCACCATCGCGGCGACGCCGACCGGGAGCCCGGCCCACCCGTACCCGAAGCCGGCGACGACGGCGAGCAGCGTCGTCGGCCACGCGAGGAAGGGGCGGATCGCCGTCAGCGCGACCAACGCGACGCCGAACCGGACCGGATCGTCGGCGAGCCACGTCAGCGGCCCGAGCACGGCGTCGGGGGAGACGATCCACGCGAGCGCCGCGAACGCGGCCACCGCGACCCCCGCGAGCGCGTACCCGACGGCGCCGGTTCGGCGGTTCACGAGCGGCCGTGCTCCCTCGGGCGATAAACGCTTTGTGGAGCGCCGGTCTCGGAGGCGGCTCTCACTCCTCGACGAACTCCCGACGGAACTCGGCCGAGAGGTGCTCGCGCTGCCACGCGTCGATCGCGGACTCGTCGAGACGGGCCGCCCAGACCGCGAGCAGACCGACGGCGAAGGCGACGCCGGGAAGGATCAGCGCGGCGGCGTCGACGAACAGCTCCGGGCGAAAGAGAAAGAGGGCGATCCGGTCTCGGTACGCGTCCCACGCCGGCCCGAACGCGACCCACCGGAACGCGGTCGGGACGAGCGCAACGGTCGTGACCGGGTAGAGTGAGGCGTCCGTCACCGGCCCACCTCTGCCGCGCGCGAACGCAGCGGCGTAGAACCCCCAGCAGGCCAGCGACGCGACCGCGGAGGCGACCCGCCGAGGACCGTCAGGCGCGCCGTGATCGAGGGCGCCGAGCTCGAACAGGAGCCCGGCGGCGCCGACGTAGCCGATCAGGCAGGCGAGCGCGCCGCCGACGAGGACGCCGGCGTGGGCGGCCCGCGACTGGTTCGCGAACGGGGCCAGACCGATCGGAAGCGACATCGGCGAGAGATGGAGTCGCTCGGCGGTTGAAGCTTGCGAGTCGCTCTCCGGGTTCCGGCGAGCGACGGCACGGGGAAGCCCGTGTTACGACAGCTTTCCGAGCGCCTCGAAGAAGTCGGAGGGAGGCCCGGCGATCCGCATCGGCGGGGTCGTCCGCTCGACGGTCACCTCGGTCGGGGCGGGGAGGGTCGCCACGTTCCGCCCGTCGCTGGCGACGACGACCTCCTCGACGCCCTCGACCGCCACGGTCACGGTCGCGTCGGCGTCGACCACGAGCGGGGGCATCCCCTCGTCGGCGACCATCTCGTTGACGACGAGCCCGCTCACTCCCGGATGGACGAGCGGGCCGCGCTCGGAGAGGTTGTACGCGGTCGAGCCCGTGGGCGTCGCGACGAGGACCCCGTCGGCGTGACCGCTTGCGTACCGGCTCCCGTCCACGCGGACCTCGTAGTCGATCCCGGCGCCGGGACCTCGTCGATCGCCTTGGATCACGATCTCGTTGGCCGCGGGGACGGAGGTCCAGCAGTCGGTCCGGGCGACGAGCCGCGGCGCCTCCCGCACGTCCATCTCGCCGCGGTCGAACGCATCGACCTCCGAGAGGACGGCCTCCTCGGCGTCCTCCGGGGAGACCGCGTTGAGGAAGCCGACCTCTCCGAGGTTGACGCCGACGATCGGGGTGTCCTCGGCGTTGCGTGCGACGAAGAGAAACGTCCCGTCGCCGCCGACCGCGACCGCGAGATCGCAGTCCGCGAGCGCGCCGACCGCGCGGCCGGCGTCCGGCTCGCCGAGCGCGTCGGCGGTCTCGGCGTCGAGCCAGACGGACGCGCCGGCGCCGACGACCGCGTCGCGCAGCTCGTCGGCGACGGCGACCGCGCGATCGCTCCCCTTCCGCGCCACGATTCCGACCTCCATGCGCCACCGATTCTCGCCGCCGGACAAAAGGATGCGGACATCGGACCGCGGTTCCGGAAAGTTTCAAGCCGCCCCCCCGCCTTGCCAGAACCATGTCGAGCCCCGACGGCCGACTGGAACCATGAGCGAAGACGACGACTGGTTCGAGCGCGCGTTGCGAGACGCCGACGCGGACAGCGGTGCGGCGGACGACGGGGATGAGGACGGAGCCGGCGACGACCGAGCCGAAGCGGACGCCGAGGCGCACGAGGGAGACGAACCTCAAGAGGCGGCCGAACACGAGGGAGACGACAACCGCGACGCCGAGCGCGATGCCGAGCGGGGGAGGGACCCGTTCGGCGGGATCCGCGAGGGGGAGCGGGACCCGTCGCGAGGAGTCGGCGGCGACCTCGACGAAGGCGATTTCGGCGATGACGACTTCGGCGGTGAGGCCCCCGACGACGATCCGTTCGGCGGCGGGTCGTTCGGCGAGGACGACCCCTTCGGCGGCGGATCGGCGGGAGGCGACACCGAGGACCCGGCCGGCTCCGAAGGGGGATTCGGCGGCGGGTCGTTCGGCGAGGACGACCCCTTCGGCGGCGGTGAGGGCGATGAGGGCGGTGGGGATGACGGGGACGGCGGACCGCCCAGCGGCGGACGGACCGGCGGCGGACCGGCCGGCGGATCGGCGGACCCCTTCGGCGGGTACCGCGGGAGCGCCGCGGGCGACTCGGGCGGCCCGAACGACGTCGGATTCGGCGAGTTCGACGGCGGGGAAGGCGGCGACCCGTCGTCGGGGTTCGACGCCGACCCCGACGAGTTCGAGTCGTCGATCGAGCGCACCGACGTCGGGATCGAGGGGCTCGACGAGATGATCCTCGGCGGCGTCCCGTGCCGCTCGCTGCTGTCGGTCATCGGCGGCGCGGGGACCGGAAAGACGACGTTCGCGCTCCAGTTCCTCAACGAGGCGCTCGAGTCCGACCGGAAGGGGATCTACATCACGCTCGAACAGACCCGGGAGTCGATCCTCTCGACGGCCGAGGAGAAGGGGTGGTCGTTCCGCGAGCACGCCGACGAGGACCGGCTCGCGGTGGTCGCCATCGACCCGATCGAGATGGCGAACTCGCTGGCGTCGATCCGGAACGACCTCGTCCGGCTCATCGCCGAGTTCGACGCCGACCGGCTGGTGTTAGACTCTGTCTCGCTGTTGGAGATGATGTACGACGACCCGGCGAAGCGGCGCTCGGAGGTGTTCGGGTTCACCCGGTCGCTGAAGGCGGCCGGCGTCACGACCCTGCTCACCTCGGAGGCGAGCGAGCGGAACCCCTACGCCTCCCGGCACGGGATCGTCGAGTACCTCACCGACGCGGTGTTCGTGCTCCAGTACATCCGCGGCACCGACTTCCGGGAGACGCGCCTCGCCGTCGAGATCCAGAAGATCCGCGACGCCAACCACTCCCGGCAGTCGAAGCCGTACGAGATCACCGACACCGGCATCTCGGTGTACGGACAGGCGAACATCTTCTGACGGCGGCTTCGCGCGCGGCGAGTGGTTTCGCAATCGCTCTCACAGCTCGTCGTGAACATTTTTCCCTGCTGAATGTATCGGCTGTGATATGACTGCTACCTCGGGAATTCTCGACGCCCTCCACGGAATTTCCTCTCGTCTGAACGGGGATATGAGCGAAAAGGACGTGGAGAACACCTTTCTCAACGAAGACTTCTACACCCTCCTCGGATACGAGGGAGCCGGACACGACCTCCGAAGCGAGTGGACACTGCCCGATAACCGGCGTCCGGATTACGTCACGCTCGACAGTAACGAGTCGGTCACGGCGGTCTACGAGTTCAAAACGAGTGGCCGCGAACTCGGCCCCCACGAGGATCAACTGTTCCACTACGTAGACGAACTCAAGGCCGACTACGGCGTCCTCACTAACGGAGAGGAGCTGCGACTCTATCGGCGGGAGGAACAGTCGCGGCTGCTGACCGTCTCGCTCGGAGATGCGACGGAGAGCGACGCCGCCGACCTGGAAGCGGCCCTCCGAAAGCCAGAGTGGGACATCACCGATCCCGAGAGCGTCACCGCCTTCCTCGACGGCCTCGACGAGGTGGAACTCGACGGCCAGCTCGGACAGGAACACTTCTTCGAAACGTTCCGCTTGGAGGAGGACAGCCCCTTCGCCAACCTCGTGACGGCGATGATGGACCTGCTCGTCGAACTGAGGGACGAACAGGAAGCGAAGTTCGTCAAAGGGGCGTACGACTTCTGGGAGGCGAGCTACGCCAGCGAACCGGACGAGACGCCCGACTCGTGGGAGCCGTTCATCGAGGGCGGGCAGTCCCTCCGGGACTTCATGTTCTGTCTGGAGTCCGGTCACGCGCTTCTCGCGCGGCTTCTCTTGGCAAAGGCGACCGACGATCACGACTTCTTCCCCAACAGCAAGGGGCTTCGTCGGTACTTCGACGAACTCGGTGGTTTCAGCGGGAATATCGAACTTGACGCCTACCCGGTCGCGGCGAACGGGATGATCGAGGACATGCGGAACCAGCTCGTCCAGAGCCTGTTCGAGGACGACATCTTCATCTGGTGGACGGATGGCTACGGCGAACAGACGGCGAGCCAACACGACAACCCGTACACCCGCTTCCGCGACGTGGCGAAGGAGGGGAGCGAGGTGAGCCGTGTGAGTCCGGCGACTCGCGAGCGGTTCAGTCGCGCTATCGCGCACGTCTCTTTCGCGGTCCTCAAGTTCGACTTCGCGGAGATCGAGGGCGACCCGCTCGGAGATCTCTACCAGCGGTACTTCGACCCGGAGACACGGAAGGCACTCGGGGAGTTCTACACCCCACAGCCGGTCATCGACTACATCATGGACGGCGTGGACTACGACGTCGGCGTCTCGGAGGAACGCATCATCGACCCGTCGTGCGGGTCCGGGACGTTCCTCGTCGAGGCGGTCGATCGCTACCTCGACGACGTGCGCCGGTACAACGACGATCCCGATTGGTCGGAACACCTCACCGAACTGTGTACGACGCCGCACATCGTCGGACTCGACATTCACCCGTTCGCGGTGTTGATGGCGCAGATTCGCTTTATGGTCGCGATCCTCCCCGAGTACCGGGAGGCGAAGCGAGAGAGTGAGAGCTTCACCATCCGGCGACTCCCGATCTTCCGAACCGACTCCCTGCGGAACGAGCGCGAACTGACGGGGATCGATATCGGCGACGACGGGCAGACGCAGATGACGCTGGACTCGATCACGGAGGACAGTCAGGACGTGAAGATCCCCGTGCCCCTTCCCATCGAGGTCGACGAGGACGAGGTGGCCGACTCCGAACTGGAGGACGGCTTCCTCGTCCAGCGGGTGCGGATGCCGAAGTACGATACGGCAAAAGTGAACGCCGGGGTTCGGAACTTCGGAGAGTATTACGCGGCTCTACAGGGCGTCCTCGACGTGGTGAAGTTCCACATGCAGGAAGGTTGGTGGGAGTACGGCGGCGGCCTCGAAGAAGGAATCCACCGCTACACGACTCGCGAGTACGAGGGCGTTGAGGAGTTCTTCGAGCCGTACGTCAACGACATTCTCGCGACAGTGCGTTATCTGCAGGAGGATCACGGTGATGGACGGCTGTTCAAGATGTTCGAGGACACCGTCCTCGCGCTCGTTGTGAAGAACTACATGGACTATGATTATGTCGTCGGAAATCCCCCTTACGTTCGCGTTCAAAACCTTCCAAACCGACAGAAGGAGTACCTCGATCAGCTCTATGACTCTGCGATCGGGAATTATGATTTATATTGTCTGTTCACTGAACGAGGGATCGACCTTCTGGACGATGGGGGCCGACTTGGATACATTGTCCCGAACCAGTTCATGCATACGGACTACGGTGCGGGAATGAGGTCCGAGATACTGAATCGTACATCAATCGAGGAGATGTACGACTTCCGTAATTCGGGTGTCTTTGAGGACGCTATGAATTGTCCTGCCATTTTCATTCTGGAAGAGGAAGACGACGCGGACGTGAGAAGTGAGAATGATATTCGCAGTATCCGAGTAAAGTCAAATATCGATCAAAAATCCGGCCGCGCAGTTGACAAAAAAGTTATCGACTTGGTAAGTGAGAAACGAGGTAGTTCTGGATATAGCGATCAGTATCTGGATGCTTTTGATTACCCACAGAATCGTCTCACAGCAGATGATTATTGGGCGCTCATGCCGCCTCATGAGCTAGAAATATTTGAGAAACTTGAACAAAAAGCTGATCAGAGAATATCCGATGTCGTTGATTCGGTGTTTGCCGGGACACAGACGGGGGCAAATAAGGTCTATGTCGTTACTCTCGTTGATGCTGATCGGATCGATAGTTCAGATGGGGGTCGCACTGTCACCGTCAAACCATCCGGAGAGGAACAGACTTACGAGGTTGAGACGGATCTGCTTCGCCCTTGGCTCCAAGGGAACGATATTCGGCGGTGGCGCGGTGATTGGTCTGGCCAACACGTTATTCTGCCCTATTATATCGAAGGAGAAGGAGATCAGCGCAACGCACAGCTATACGATCCTGATGAGATGCGCGATAATTATCCTCTCACATGGGATTACTTTGAGGAGCATCGTGATGCACTTGAGGCGAGAGAGGGTGGTCGTATGCGCGGACGAGAAGATTGGTACGGATTTACGTATCCGAAGAGTCATGAGCGGTTCGAGCGACTGAAATTAATAGCACCGGCAATCTCCATGGATTCCCGGTTCATGTTCGATGAAACTGGGAGTTGGTACTTCAAAACCGGATACGGTATTCAGGCCGAACCTCGCTTCGAAGAGCAAACATCAGTGTTAGCAGCCCAACTTAACTCAAAAGCCCTCAACTTCTATTTCAAACATATCGCTGCGCTCAAGATCAGCGGAGCGTATGAATACCGCGCACAGTTTGTCGAAAAGTTACCTTATCTGATGCCCAATCAGACTGATGAATCCAATAACATTTCGTCGAAAGTCGAAAATATCATACAAATCGTCGACATGAGTAACAAGACGGAGCGCTTCCCCGAAGCCTACCTCGGAGACTTCGACGGCGATCTCGGATACATTGATTACGAGTGGCAGACCCGACGGTATCCGGTGAACGCAGACATTCAGGAGAAAGGGACAGAGGGACGTTTTGCTGTTACCGCTGGTCGCTCCGACGAGATCACCGATCCGCTCATGGATCGAGGAGATCGTGAGGAGCGGAAGCTTCGAGCGCAGTATGTCCATACCGCTGTAGACGGGAGAAATATGAAGAAGGGAGAAGAGCAAACGATTCCGATCCCGAGGTCTCGTGATGGCGTGAAACAGCTCATCGAGGCACTGGAGTCCGATCGACAGACCGTCGACGAGACGAGCATCGAAGCCCTCGAAGCGGAGATCGACGAGATCGTGTACGACCTGTTCGACCTGACTTCGGACGAGCGTGACGTTGTCGAAGACTATCTCGAAGTGTTCTGACGTTTTTTGTCGTCGTACCTACGGCTCGCGGTGTTGCTCGCCGCAGGTATGTACCGTCCGGGAATCGAACCAGAGGAAGACGGTCCGGGCGTGCGGCCTCGCTTCGCTCGGCCGTTCCGGGCTGCGGCTTCCAGGGTTCAATTCCCGGACGGTGCATTTCTCTCACTACGTTCGAGAAATGCACCGTCCGGGAATTGAACCCGGGCTATTAGCTTGGGAAGCTAATGTCCTACCACTGGACCAACGGTGCTCACTCGGGAGTATCCGACCTTCCCACTTCAACGTAGCGCTTCCGGTGCCGGGAGCCACACCCTTAACCCGCCGCCGACGGAGTCGTCCCCATGCACTCGCAGCCGAACCAGACGGACGTGACGGTCGATCCGGCGGCCGTCGAGCGCGTTCGCGAGCGACGCGCCGAACTCGCGCCGGCGCTCGGTCGGACGTGGACCGACGGCGAACCGCGACGCTTCCTCACCGACCTCACCGCGATCGGGAGCCGGATGGCGGGCAGCGAGGGGGAGCGCCGGGCCGCCGCGATCGTCGCCGACGCGTTCGAGCGGGCGGGGCTCTCCAACGTGGAGACGAGACCGTTCGAGATGGACGCGTGGGAGCGCGGGGACGCGACGCTCCGAGTGACGGCGCCGGGACGCGACGGCGCGACGGCGACTCGGGAGTTCGAGGCGCTGGCGCTGCCGTACTCTCCTTCGGGGAGCGTCACCGGCGAACTCGTGGACGTGGGGTACGGCACGCCCGCCGAGATCGACGAGCGGGACGTGGAGGGCCGTATCGCGGTCGCGTCGACGACGACCCCGGAGGGCGGGCGGTTCGTCCACCGGATGGAGAAGTTCGGCTACGCGATCGAGGCGGGCGCGGTCGGCTTCGTCTTCGTCAACCACCTCGACGGCCAGCTCCCGCCGACGGGGTCGCTGACGTTCGGCGAGGAGGCCGACGCGGTCGCCGTCGGCGTCTCGAAGGAGACCGGCGCGTGGCTCCGGGAGTACGCGGTCGACGGGAGCGACGAGAGAGGGATGGGGACGGACGGCGACGCCCCCGCGGCGACCGCCGAGCTGTCGGTCGCGGCGACGACCGAGCCGGGCGAGAGCCGGAACGTGATCGGGCGCGCGGGCCCGGACACCGACGAGCGGCTCCTCCTGCTCGCGCACTACGACGCCCACGACATCGCGGAGGGCGCGCTCGACAACGGCTGCGGGATCGCGACCGTCGCGACCGCCGCGGGGATCCTGACCGAGGCGGCCCTCCCGATCGGCGTCGACGTGGTCGGCGTCGGCTCCGAGGAGGTCGGACTCCTCGGCGCGGAGCGGTTGGCCGAGCGGCTCGATCTCGACCGGGTCAAGGGCGCGGTCAACGTCGACGGAGCGGGGCGGTTCCGCGACCTCGTGGCGCTCGCGCACGCCTCCGAGACTGCGGCGTCGGTCGCCGAGGCGGTGGCGACGGCGACGGGCCAGCCGATCGCGGTGGACGCGGAGCCGCACCCCTTCTCCGACCAGTGGCCGTTCGTCCGGCGCGGGGTGCCCGCCCTCCAGCTCCACAGCGACTCCGGTGACCGCGGACGGGGGTGGGGACACACCCACGCGGACACTCGCGACAAGGTCGACGACCGGAACGTCCGGGAGCACGCGATGCTCGTCGCCCTGCTCGTCGCCGACTTCGCGGCCCCCGAGCGCGACGCACCCCGGCTCGACCGCGACGACCTAATCTCGGCGCTCCGCGAGGCCGACTTCGAGACGGGAATGCGCGCGGCCGACCTCTGGCCCGCCGGCTGGGAGTGAGTTAGTTTTTCCCTCTCGTCGGCATCGGCGCCGTCGTGCGCTTGTGCGCCGAGGCGCGGTGGCGAGCGAGCAGATCCGCCACCGTCTCCTCGTCGACCTCGGTAGCCGACCGGTCGGCGATCGTCTCGGCGTCGAGCCCGCGGTCGACACCGAGCCGCAACACCGCGTCGATCACGTCGTAGGGGGCACCGAGGTCGTCGGCGTCGCGCTGTCCGGGGAGGAACCCCGCGGTCGGCGGCTTCTCGACGACGAACTCGGGCACGTCGAGCTCGGCGGCGAGCGCGCGAACGTCGGTCTTGTACAGGTGGCCGAGCGGCAGCAGGTCGGCGGCGCCGTCCCCGTGTTTCGTGACGTAGCCGAGCAGGTGTTCGCTCCGATTGGTCGTGCCGCAGACGAGGCGGTTCGTCGCGTTGGCGGCGAGGTACGCCATCGACATCCGGAGCCGAGCGATCGCGTTCCCCGAGCGGACCGGCTCGTCGTGGAGGTCGAACCGGTCGGGGGCGATCGCGCCGAACTGCGCGAACAGCGGCTGGAGGTGGACCGTGTCGTGCTCGATCCCGAGCGCGTCCGCGAGCGCCTCGGCGTCGCGGGCGTGAGGCGCCCCGATCTTGTTACAGGGGAGGATGAGTCCGTACACCCGGTCGGCGCCGAGCGCCTCGACCGCCAGCGCCGCCGTGACCGTGGAGTCGAGGCCGCCGCTCATGTTGACGACCGCCCCGTCCGCGTTCGCGGCCGCGACCCGGTCGTCGACGAACGTCCGGATCCGGTCGCGCTCCGCGGCCGGATCGGGCGGGTCCAACGGGTCAGCGTCGTCGAGGTCCTTTCGGGCCGGTGAGTCATCGCCGCTCGACGCGGCGGCCGCGGAGCGGTCGGGGACGGCGTCCGACTCGAACGCGGTCGGCTTCGAGTTACCCATCGATTCGCCCCCCGGACGGCGGTTTCGGGGTAGAACCGTCTGTGGACGGTCCGCTCGAAACGCGCGATCTTCGGACGGTTCGAGCGGCACCCGGTTCGCGTGTGTACCGCGGACGCGTGGAGGCGTCGGGTCGAAAGCTCATGTTCGCCAGTCGCTTCCGAACGGACGGGTAAATACTCACGGTGAGACTTGTTTAAGGTATTACCCGAATTACGACGTATAAGATCTACTCTGTTCGTACTTCTACACTGTATGTCAAATAATACCCAGAAAATACGAGAGATAGGAAGGGCGCGCGTCTCCGTGGTGGTGTTATACCACGCCTAGATTGTAAATCCGATATTTTGTGACGAACAAAACCGTATCTCCGCGAGAAATATCTATTCAACAGTATAAGGGAGATTTAGCCAAACGTTTATACACCAAAATGCGATTGGTGCGTCCATGTCGACGATACAGCTCACGAGCAGTCAGAAACGGGTGCTCACGGCCCTCGTGAACCTCGCGGAGAACGCGGACCGACCGGTGTCCGGTTCGCGGATCGCCGAGTCGATCGATCGAAACGCGGGGACGGTCCGAAACCGGATGCAGAGCCTGCGCGATATCGGGCTCGTCGAGGGAGTCGCCGGCCCCGAGGGCGGCTATGTCCCCACCGACGCCGCCTACGAGACCCTCGGCGTCGCACGGATGAACGACGCCGCCCGCACGCCCGTCGAACGCGAAGGCGACCCGGTAGAGGAGGTGAACGTCGAGGAGATCGACCTCTCCAGCGTCGCCAATCCCGAGTTGTGTCGGGCGGAACTCGTGATCCGCGGCCCGGTCGGCTCCTTCGACGCCGGCGATCGCGTGACCGTCGGTCCGACGCCGGGCGGTGGGCTCCGGCTCTCGGGGGTGGTCGACGCGACCCACGTCGACGGAAACACCCTATTGGTCCGCGTCGAGGGCATGGAGACGCCGGGCACGGAACGGGCGGCGTAGCGCAGGCAGCCGGCCTATCGGGTCGCATCGGTCTCCGCGATCCGGTCTCGGATCGCGCCCGTCGCCGCGGCGGCGTGTCGTGCGTCGCGGTAGCGCTCTCCGAGGGCGACGCGCGCGCTCTCGGCCGCCTCGGGGTCGACCGCGAAGGAGACGCCGTCGTAGGACACGTCCCAAAGGACCAGCGGCTCCGGAGGCGCGGGGCCGATCCCAAGCTCTCCTGGGACGGGTTCGGGAGCCAGCAGCCGGTCGATCAGGGTGAGGTCGGCCGCGCCGCGCCCGACCGCCCGAACCGTGGCGACCAGCCGGCGCACGAGCGCCCGCGGGAACCCACCGGCGCTCACCTCGACGACGAGGAGGTCGCCCTCTCGGGTCGCGCTCGCGGTTAGATCCCGGACCGTTCCGGTCTCGTCGCTCGTCAGGTTCTGGAAGTCGTGCTCGCCCGAGAGACGAGCGAGCGCGTCGCGGACGCGGTCGTCGTCGACGGCGTGGTCGCAGTTCGTACCCTCCTCGCCGCGAGCGGGCGCAAACAGGTGATACCGGTAGGTCCGCCGGACGGCGTCGTGGGTGGCGTGGAGCCCGTCCGGCGCGTCGGCGGCCGCCCACACGCGTACCGAGCCCGGGAGGTGCCCGTTGAACGCCCGCGGCGTGAGCCAGTCCGGCGCCGCGAACGCGACCGTCTGCGCGACCGCGGAGACGCCGGCGTCGGTCCGCCCCGCGGCGGCGTACCCAGGCGGCGTCGCGTGCGTCGGCCCGTCGCCGCGGTCGAGGACCCCGTGTTCGGCGAGCGCCCGCAGCAGGGTCCCCTCGACGGTCGTCGCGTGGGGCTGGCGCTGGAAGCCGGCGTACTCGCGGCCGTCGTACGCGACCCGGAACGCGCGGGTCGCCGAGCGCGAGGCGTCGGTCACTCCGCGTCGGAGACGTCGTCCGCGTCGGCGTCCTCGCCCGCGACTGCACCCTCATCCCCCTTATCGCGGTCGGCCATCGGCACCGTGACGACCGGGACGGGGGAGACGCGCACCACCTTTTCGGTGACGCTCCCGAGGAGGACGCGCCGGATCCCGGAGCGCGCGTGGCTCGGCATCACGACCATGTCGGCGCCCACGTCGCCGATCGCGTTCTCGATGACCTCGAGGGGCTCGCCGCGAATCACGTTACCGACCACGTCGACGCCGGCCGACTCCAGCTCCGCCGTCACCGTCTCGACCCGCTCCTCGGCCGCGTCCTCGACGCGCTCCGCGAACGCGCCGGCCTGAGGCCCGCGCAGCGTCTGGGCGACCGTGTCGATCGCGGAGACGACGTGGACGGTCGCGTCGTACCGCTCCGCGAGGCTCTTCGCGTGCGGGATCGCGTCGTTCGCCTTCCCGCCCGGCGCCACGGGGAGGAGGATGTCGTCGTACATACGTGAGGGTCCGCCCGCCGAGTGGAAAACGGTACCGGCCGTCGCGAAACGGGACGCGAGGACCTGGAGACGCGGCGCTACAGCCCGAGCGAGTCGAGCAGGTCGAAGCCGACGCCGGCGTAGCCGACGAGCTTGAACCCGAGGTAGATCCCGACGATCGCCACCACCCCCGGCAGTTCGGGCGGGGCGGGGATCGGGACGCGGAGGAAGGCGAACAGCGCGCCGACCGTGAGGCCGACGATCAGGGCCGCGGCCGTCATCACGGGCGTGGAACTCATGTCGTCGGTTCGGCGGCGTCGACTCATAAGGGCGGCGTTCCCGACCGATGCGGTGCGATCTGTGGGGGCCGGCCGATCCCCGGCTACGCCGCGGATGGGCAGGGTTTTCAGACGGGCGCCCCTCCACGGGGACATGGCACGAGAGGTTTCCAACCCCGACAACCCGCAGGTGACGCTGCAGACGAATCACGGCGACGTCGTCGTCGAGCTGTTCGCCGACCGCGCGCCGAAGACGGTCGAGAACTTCCTCGGACTGGCGCGTCACGACCCCGCGGCCGACGCCGACCCCGCCCGCGACACGAACACGTGGGAGGACCCCGAGAGCGGTGAGGTCCGCGGCGACTCGCTGTACGAGGGCAACGTCTTCCACCGCGTCATCGAAGACTTCATGATCCAGGGCGGCGACCCGCAGGAGTCCGGTCGCGGCGGCCCCGGCTACCAGTTCGACGACGAGTTCCACGACGACCTCACCCACGACGGCCCGGGAATCCTCTCGATGGCGAACTCCGGCCCGAACACGAACGGCTCGCAGTTCTTCATCACGCTGGACGCCACGCCCCACCTCGACGGCAAGCACGCCGTCTTCGGGCAGGTCATCGACGGGATGGACGTGGTCGAGGATATCGGCTCCGTCCCGACCGACCGCCGCGACGAGCCCCGCGACACGGTCGAGATCGAGCAGGTCACGGTCGACGAGTAAGACGGCGATCCGGGATATTCCTTTTAAGCGGTTGGCGTTGATCCGATAGCGATCGGCTTCTCTGTGGTGAACACCTCCAAAGCCCCAGCCGCTCGGCTATACGTGTTTGACTGCGGATCGGCGGCGAACACCTCCAAAGCCCCAGCCGCTCGGCTATACGTGTTTGACTGCGGATCGGCGGCGAACACCTCCAAAGCCCCAGCCGCGAGGAGCGCGGAGGCGATGTAAGCACCGCAAGGAGCGAGTGAAACGAGCGACTGAGGAGCGCAGCGAGCGTGCGCGCTCCTCGCGGCTGCCCCTTTGAGTCCCGCCCGCCGTACCGCACAGCACCTCACGCCTCCCCAGCCTCGTCGGCCGGCCTCCGCTTCGCGCCGGCCGCCCGACTCCCTCGCACCGGCGGTTTCGCGGCCCTTCGGGCCGCTCACCGGGACGCGCCACCGCACAGCTATTTATAAGTAATCGCGATCTACCCAGTAGTCAGCTCAAACGACCCGATTCTCCAGTTCCTCGCCGCCGTCGAGTCGACCGACGTTCTCGGCGAGGATGTCGGCGACGCGCTCGTAGTAGTGCGGGGTGTGGCCGGCGTTGTGCGGGGTGATCGTGACGTTGCCGAGCCCCCACAGCGGGTGGTCCTCGGGGAGCGGCTCGGGGTCGGTCACGTCGAGCGCGGCCCCGCGGATGCGGCTGTTCCGGAGCGCCGAGACGAGCGCGTCGGTGTCGACGACCGGACCGCGGGCGATGTTGACGAGGACCGCGTCGGCTCGCATTGTCCGGAGCGCGTCGGCGTCGACGAGCCCCCGGGTCGCCTCCGTGAGCGGGCACGCGAGCACCACGTACTCGGCGTCCGCGATCGCGTCGTGGAACTCGTCGAACCCGTACACCTCGTCTGTCGGGCCGCCCTTCTCGGGCGAGTACCGGACGCCGGTCGTGTCCACGTCGAAGGGCTCCAACCGGTCCACGACCGCCTCGCCGATCGCGCCGAGCCCGACGATCGCGACGGTCGAGCCGTACACCTCGGTCGTCTCGTAGCTCCGCCACTCCCGGCGCTCCTGCTGGCGGTGCGCGCGCGCCCATTGGCGGGCGTGGGTGATCATCGACCCGAGGACGTGCTCGGCGATGTTCGGCCCGTGGACGCCCGAGGCGTTCGTCAGGGCGACGCCGTGGTCCTCGAGCGCGTCTCGGGGGAGGTGGCCGGTCCCGGCGAACACGCACGCGAACAGCTCCAGGTTCTCGGCGGCGGCCAGCAGCTCCTCGTCGACGTCGAGCCCGACCGCGATCCGCGCGGTTTCGAGCAGCTCGCGCTCCTCCGCCGGCGTCCGAGCCAGCGCGACCGATCGGTCCGGGAGCCGCTCGCGGATCGCCGCTGCCAGCTCCTCGCCGCCGGAGCCGTGGATCGTCTGTCGCAACACGACGATGTCTGGGTCGCTCATGGGGGAGAAACTCGACGCAACGGATAAAAAGGGTGGCCGTCCGGCGACCGGTGCCGGATCCGTCGGGCGTGTCCGGCGGTGTCCGCCTACTTCAGCGCCGCGTCGAACGCCCGCCGGAGGTCCGCCTTCATGTCGTCGACGTGCTCGATCCCCACCGAGACGCGGATGAGCCCGTCGGTGAGCCCGGCCGCGAGCCGCTCTTCACGGGGGATCGCCGCGTGGGTCATCGCGGCCGGCTGCTCGATCAGGCTCTCGACGCCGCCGAGCGACTCCGCGAGCGTGAACACCTCGGTCTCGCTGACCACGGCCGACGCCTGATCGAGGGTGCCGTCGAACTCGAACGAGAGCATGCCCCCGAACGCGTCCATCTGCTCCGCCGCGAGCTCGTGGTCCGGGTGGCTCTCCAGTCCGGGGTAGTAGACGCGGCTCACGTCCTCGTGGTCCTCCAGCCACCGCGCCAGTTCCATCGCGTTCTCGCAGTGGCGGTCCATCCGGACGGAGAGCGTCTTCGTCCCGCGCAACACGAGAAAGGAGTCGAACGGGCCCGGCGTCGCGCCCACCGAGTTCTGGTAGAAGCCGAGCCGCTCGTCGAGGTCGGCGTCGTCGACGATCAGCGCGCCGCCGATGGTGTCGGAGTGACCGCCGAGGTACTTCGTCAGCGACTGGGAGACGATGTCGGCACCGTGTTCGAGCGGGCGCTGGAGGTACGGGGTCGCGAACGTGTTGTCGACCGCACAGAGCGCGTCCGCCTCGTGAGCGATCTCGGCGAGCGCGCCGATGTCGTTGACGTTCATCAGGGGGTTCGTCGGCGTCTCGACCCACACGAGCTCCGTCTCCTCGCGCAACGCCGCCCGGACCGCGTCGTGGTCGGTCGTGTCGACGAAGGAGGTCTCTAAGTCGTACTGCTCGTACACCTGCGTGAGGATGCGGTGGGTCCCGCCGTACACGTCGTCGCCGGCGACGACGTGGTCGCCCGCCTCCAGCAGGTTGAGAACGGTGTTTATCGCGGCCATCCCGGAGGCGAAACAGCGCGCGTGGCTCCCCGACTCCAGCGAGGCGAGGTTGGCCTCGAGGTCGGTCCGGGTCGGGTTCCCGGTCCGGCTGTACTCGTACCCGCGGTGTTCGCCCGGTCCGTCCTGTTTATACGTGGAGTTCGCGTGGATCGGCGTCATCAGCGCGCCGGTCTCCGGGTCGGGCTCCTGGCCGGCGTGGATCGCCCGGGTCTCGAAGCGGTAGTCGTCGGCGTCGCTCTCGCGGGATCCGCCCCCCTCGCGGGAGTCGTCGCCCTCGACGTCGTCGGATCGGTCGCTCATACCCGACGGTCGTCGCCGAGGGAAGTGATTCTTCCCCTTCCGGGGCGGTCAGAGGCGAGGGAGAGATGGAATCCGCGAGCCACAGCGCGGCCGCTGGCGGCGTGAGACCGTGAGAAGTGCTCGGTCAGGGATTTGAACCCTGGTCGTCGGCTGTCTTCCAAACCGGCGCGCCGTCGCGCCGCGTCTGCCGAAAGGCCAACATGATTGGCCGGACTACACCAACCGAGCGCAATTTCGGCTTGTGCCCCATCCAATTTAACTCTTCTTAACTCGCCGCACCGTGGGAGGCGTCGGCAGGGTCACGTCGTCCGGTTCGGCCCGGGCCCCGGCCCGCTGTCAGTCCTCGTTTCGGTTCGGGTCCTGGTCGTCGCGCCCGCGGTGGGCTCGACCATCGCCGACGTCGCGGCCGACGTGAGTCCCGGAGCGGGAATTGACGGTTCCGACCCCGAATTTGCTGTGAACGCCGGTGTCTCGATCCAATTCCGGGGGAAAGTATATAGTCCTATATAAAACATAGTGGGATAATCACCGACCGATATTTCTGCCGGACGATGTTCGAACGCTCATTTAAGTACCGATATATCGACGGGTAGAGGCCGTAGTACCCCGGTATATATTTCGAACAGATTTAAGGTATATGGGATGTGATATCGTGGTATGGAGACGAGGAAGGTGCAAGTCACCGGCGGTTCGACGTACACGGTCTCGATTCCGAAGACGTGGGCGACCGACAACGACGTCGAGGCGGGAACGGAGATCGAGTTCCATCCCGACGGTGACTCGCTGTTCCTCACGCCGCGCTCCGAGGAGGAGCGCACCCGCGGGACGCTCGATATCTCGGATCTGTCGGGACAGGCGCTCACCCGCGCCGTGACGACGATGTACGTCAGCGGGTTCGACGTGATCGAACTCGAAGGAGCCGAGATCACCACCGAGCAGCGGTCGACGGTCCGCGAGGCGGTCCAGAGCCTCGTCGGACTGGAGGTGTTAGAGGAGACCCGCGACCGAGTGGTCGTCCAGGACCTCCTCGACTCCTCTGAGCTGTCGATCCACAACGCGGTCACGCGGATGCGGCTGATCTCGCTGTCGATGCTCGAGGACGCCATCGCGGCGCTCTCCGAACGCGACCACGACCTCGCGCGCGACGTGATCGGACGGGACGACGACCTCGACCGGCTCTGGCTCGTCGTCTCGCGGATCTTCCGGGCGACCCTCCGGACGCCGAAGGCGGCCGAGGAGCTCGGGCTCCCGCGCGAGGAGTGTTTCGACTACCACTCCAGCGCCCGCCAACTGGAGCGGATCGGCGACCACGCGACGAAGATCGCCCATCTGACGCTGAGCATCGAGGAACCGCTGCCCGACGACGTGGTCGAGGCGGTCAACGACCTCTACGGCGACGCGGTCGAGGTGATCGACACGTCGATGGACGCGCTGTTCGCGGACGACAGCGAGGAGGCGACCGCCCTCGCGAACGAGGCGCGCACCGGCGTCCGGGCGATCGACGAGCGGGTGCGCGCGATCGACGAGCTGCTCCGCGAGCTGGACCCGACCCGCGCGCAGCTGCTCGGGCTGGTCGTCGACTCCGTGCTCCGGTCGGCCGACTACGGCGGTAACGTCGCGGAGACGGCGCTACAGAAGGCCGCGCCGACGCCGTGAGCTGAGGTTCTCCGAACGACCACGACCGCCGGTCGGATCGCCGGAGAAGCGGGTTTTTTGGGCGTCGCAGTCGGACGGGTCGGTATGCCAGAGATCGAACTCGGCGTGCCGAAGGGTGTCGTCGAGTCGCTGCCGGAGGAGGGCGGCACGGCCGAGCAGGACATGCGACGCGCGATCGCCGGGATCCAGTCCCGACTGAACGACGAGATCGCGGGCGCGGAGCCGGCGGAGGCGGCCGAGGTCGTCGCCGACGCGGTCGAGCGCATGGAGGCGCAGGCGAGCACGTACCACGAGTTCGTCCCGGAGCTGCGCGCGTGGGGTCAGTCGCCGATCTACGCCATCGCGTGGCGGAACCTCTACCTGGAGCTCATCGGGCAGCTGTACGAACACGAGTGGCTCGGCGACGAGCTCGACCGCGAGCGCAACTTCCGGCTCGTGGAAGACGGGATCCGGCTGTCGGACCTCTAGGGGGCGAGTCGGGCGTCGCCGCCGACGGCGCCGCCGGATCCCCGGCGTCGCCCGTTTTTAAGCCGTCGGGGTTCGATCGGTAGGTATGGAACTCGAACTGCGGTTCTTCGCGACGTTCCGCGAGGCCGCCGGAGGGAAGACCGTCACCGCGGAGTTCGCGGACGGGTCGACCGTCGGCGACGTGTTGCGAGAGCTGGAGGCGGAGTACGAGGGGATGAACGGCCGCCTCATCGTCGACGGCGACCTCGCTCCGCAGATCAACGTCCTGAAGAACGGCCGCGAGGTGCTGCACCTCGACGGGCTCGACACCGCTCTCGACGACGGCGACCGCGTCTCCGTGTTCCCGCCGGTCGCGGGCGGTGGTGAGCCGTGAGCGACGCGGAGCTCCCGCCGGCCGAAGACGGCTGGGAGCGGAAGGAGATCAAGTACCGAGGCATCTCGCGGCGCCTCGCGGCCCACTACCTCGTCAACCTCGGCGGCGAGCTCGTCGGGACCGACGACCCCGCGGAGGCGACCCGCGTGGACGGCGACGGGTGGCGCGTCGCGCTCAGCGCCGAGAAGGTGACCGCCGCCGGCGCAATCTCGCTCACCGAGGTGACCGCGTCGTTCGTAGGCGATCCCGAAGCGCTCGCCGCGTTGCTCCCGAGGTACCGGCAGAAAGCGATGCGCGCCGGCGGGTGATGGCCGACGGCGACGACCCCGACGACTCCCGATCGCCCGGCCCGTATCCGATCGAGGGGGCGGCCCTCGTGAAGGCGGCGGCGCTCGCGAGCGTCCCCGCCGAGCGCCTCCCCGAACTGCTCGCGCGGGTGCAGGCCGACCTCGGCCCGCGGCTGGGCGAGTACCGCCGGCGGTACGAGCAGATTGCGGCGGAACCGGACCGCGAGACGTTCCTCGTCGAGCCCGACCATTGGGAGGGGTTCGCCGACCGGCTCGAGCTCTCGGACCGCGAGCGCGACGCGGTCGCTCGCGCCCACGAGGCCGCCGTCGAGCGCGCCGGCGACGGCGACCGACGGGCGGAGTTCGAGACCGCACTGGAGATCCGGTCCGGCGTCGTGATCGGCGTCTCCGACGAGAGCGGTGAGGCCGGCGACCGCGACGGGGAGTGACGGCCGGATTGCGGCCACCGACGCCTTTTCGGCGCCCCGCGCAGACGTGCCGACATGCGACTCGCTCGCCTGCTCACGCCGGAGGGACCGGTTTCGGGGCGCTACGAGGACGGGGTCATCGTCGCCGAGGACGGCCGGTACGAGGTCGGCCGCGACGGGCGGCTCCTCCCGCCCTGCGACCCGAGCGCGCTCTACTGCGTCGGCCGGAACTACGCGGAGACGCTCGACCAGATGGAGTACGAACGACCGGAGGAGCCGGACTTCTTCATCAAGCCGCCCGCGAGCCTGCTCGCGCACGGCGAGTCGATCCGGTATCCCGAGTGGACCGACGAGCTGACCTACGCCGGCGAGCTGGTCGCCGTCATCGACGAGCGGTGCCGCGACGTCGACCCCGAGGACGTGCCCGATGTCGTCCGCGGGTACACCGTCATGAACGACGTGGACGCGTTGGACCAGCAGGGCCGGACCGCGCGCAAGGCGTTCGACGGCTCCGCGCCGCTCGGGCCGTGGATCGAGACCGACGTGGACCCGACGAACCTCGACATCTCGACGACGGTCGGCGGGGAACAGCGGCAGGACGCCAACACCGAGCTAATGTTGTTCGGTCCCCGCGAGATCGTCTCGTACCTCTCGAAGCGGTTCACCTTCGAGCCCGGCGACTGCGTCGCCTTCGGGAGCCCGGCGAACCCGGGGCTCGTCGAGCCTGGCGAGCGCGTGGAGATCACCTACGAGGGCGTCGGGACGCTGTCGAACCCCGTCGTCGAGGGGGAGTGACCGAGAACGCTTTTAAAGGGTGTGCGGTGGCGTGCGCCTGCGAGCGGCCGCCCTTGGCGGCCGCGAGTCAGCGCGCGCGAGGGAGTCAGTCGCCGGAGCGAAGCGACGGCGACTGACGAGGCTGGGGAGGTGTGAGGTGGGGGGCGGTCGCGGTGCGGGGTGGGACTCAAAGGGGCAGTCGCGAGGACGAAGACGCGTGATGCAAGGACCGCAGGAGTGAACGCAGTGAACGACGAGGACCGCAGCGAGCGCATCGAGTCCTCGCGGCTGGGGCTTTGGCGGTGTTCACTGACTCTCCGGCGTCAACGACGTATAAGCGAGCGGCTGGGGTTTTGGCGGTGTTCACCGTCGTGCAGCTGTCAAACACTGATAAACGACTGATCGGAGCGCAGAAACGAATCCCGACACGGTTCCCGTCGAGCCCTCCACCGCGCCCGATCTCCACTCAGTCCGGATTTCGCATCGGCTGCCGCTCCCCGTACGTCAGCGTCCGCCACACCCACTCTACTGGACCAAACCGGAAGCGCCGCAGCCACACCACCGACAACACGATCTGCACCGCCCAGACGGCGGCGACGAACCCGAGCTGTTCGACGCGGCTGACGGAGCCGAACAGGCCGAGCCCGTGGCCGTAGAAGACGGAGGTGGCGATCACCGTCTGGAGCAGGTAGTTCGTGAACGCGGTCCGGCCGACCGCGGCGAGCCCGCGGGTCACGGGGCCGTCCGGGCGACGCCGGGCGTACAACATTACGAGCCCGAGGTAGCCGCCGGCGAGGGGGAAGCTGCCGACGTAGACGAACTGTCGCCAGTACAGCGCGGCGTCGGCGCTCCAGTCGTTGGCCTCGATGTAGGCGACGCCGGCGACGGTGATCGCGAGGCCGACGACGCCGAGCGCGACGAGGCGGCGGTAGAAGGCCGCCGACCGCTCGCCGGTCAGCACGTCCCAGCGGTACAGCGCCATCCCGAGGAGCATGGTGCCGCCGACCTGCCAGAAGCTCCCGCCGATATAGCCGGTCGTCTGTCGGTCGAACGAGGAGGCGACGCGGTGGTCGAGCTGTTCGAGCCACCCGCCGCGGTACGCCGCGACCTGCTGTCGGATCGCGGCCTCGGACGGCGCCCACTGGGCCGCGACCGCGTCGCCGCCGAGGCTGATCGCCGCGAGCAGCTCCGTCACGGGGATGAAAAGCAGGAAGACGGCGCTGAGTCCCGCGAGCTGTCGCGCGTCGAGGTTCCGGAACGCGACGACCACCAGCGCGGTCACCCCGTACGCGACGAGGATGTCGCCGTACCACAGCAGGTACGCGTGCACGAGCCCGATGGCGATGAGGATAGCGGTCCGCCGGTAATGGAGCCGCACCGCGTCCTGCCCCTTCGCGTTCTTGCTGTCGACGAACAGCAGGATCCCCGCGCCGAACAGCGCCGAGAACAGCGTGATGAACTTGTTCTGGGCGAACACGTGGCTGAACGCCCACGCCCAGTAGTTCGCGCCGGTGAAGTCACCGTACACGGCCCCGTCGGCGTAGACGGTGGGGTTCAACAGCGTCTGCTCGGGCATCGAGAACGACCAGACGTTGATCAGGAGGATGCCGAGCAGGGCGAGCCCCCTGAGCGCGTCGAGGGAAACGATTCGGTCAGAGGGCGGCGTCGGGCCGGAATCGCGGGTCACGAGTTGGCTCGCAAAAGGGAACGCAGGACCGAATAGGTTCGGATAGCGGGTAGAGAGCGGTAGTTCGGCCGGATGCCCCGGTCAGTCCAGCCTGATCGCCTCGCCGCGCTCCGAGGACCGGTAGATCGCGTCGATGACGCGCTGAACGGACAGCGCCTCCTCGACCGTGTTGATGTCGGGCGCCTCGCCCGCGGCGACCGCCTCGAGGAACGCCGCCTGCTCGGCGGCGTGGCTGTCGCCCTCCCGCGTCTCGATCTCGGCGTCGGAGAAGTGGTGGTTCTCGCCGTCGAACGCGGTCGCCTCGTGGATCGTGAGCTCGTTGCTTCCGCGGTCGAACGTCGCGCCCGCCTCCGTGCCCCGGATCACGAACTCGTCGTTCGTCGGGCGGTTCGTCGCCCACGCGACCTCCAGCGAGACGGTGTTGCCGTGGGCGTCGCGGATGAACGCCGACGCGGAGTCGTCGACGTCGAACCCCTCGGGGCCGTCGTCGCCGCCCCACATGTTGACGTACGCGTAGTCGTCGCGGGCCCCGAACTCCGAGCGCGTCTCGCCGGAGACCTCGACGACCTCGGGGTGATCGAGGAAGTAGAGCGACAGATCGATCGCGTGGACGCCGATGTCGATGAGCGCGCCGCCGCCGGCGATCTCGTTGGACGTGAACCACGAGCCGCGGCCGGGGACGCCGCGTCGGCGGACGTAGTTGGCCTCGACGTGGGTCGTCTCGCCGAACCGCCCCTCCTTTTGGTACTCCTTCAGCACCTGCACCGGCTCCGCGAAGCGGTTGTTGAACCCGACCATACAGAACCCCTCGGCCTCGCGGGCGGCCTCGGCGATGCGCTCCGCGCTCTCGATGTTGTGGGCCAGCGGCTTCTCTAAGAGCACGTCGAGGCCGGCTTCGAGCGCCGAGACCGCGTACTGCTCGTGGAACCGGTTCGGCGTCGTGACGAGGACGGCGTCGCACTCCTCGTAGAGGTCCGTGTCGTCCTCGTAGGCGTGAACGTCGAACTCCTCGTGGAACCGCCGGCGCGCGTCCGCGTCGATGTCCATCCCGCCGACGAGGTTCGCGCCGCGCTCCACGAGCCTCGTCGCGTGGTGGTTCCCGATCCCGCCGAGGCCGACGATCCCGACGGCCACGTCGTTCGCGTGAGTCATACGCCGAATTCACAACGGATGTTGTTAAGGCTCACGCTCCGGGCAGCAGTGGAGGACCCGTCGAGACGCCGGATGCCGAGGAGAGTTACGAGACCACCGCGAACGCGGCGAAAAGCACGTCGAGCAGTTCGATCAGCCGATCGATCGACTCCGCGCCGGCGCCGAGGCGCTCGCCGCCTGTCAGGAACTCCTCGATCCGTTCCGACTCCCGGGCCCACACGAACCGCGCGAGGAGCCAGCCGCTCCCGAGGAACGCGAGCGTCGCCAAGAGCCGCGAGACGAGGAGGAGCCGCAGGAGGAGCGGACACAGCAGTACCGCGGCCAGCGCGCCGACGACGAGGGTGACGATCGACGCCGCCGACTCGCCGAGTCCGGGATCGACGGTCCCCGTCCCCGAGAGGAGGACGAACCCGCCGACGGCGACGGCGAGCACGCCCCAAACGACCGTCGCGAAGAGTCGCACGTGGCCGTCGTACCCGGAGCCGGCGTCCGCCGGCACGTCGTCGTGGACCCAGGGATTGCGCATGGTCGGCCTCGCGTCTCCACCGGCATATACCTCGCTTCAGATACCCGAAACGCGAGCGGTGAAGGGAACGGGGGAAACGCGACCGGCTCACCGCTCCCGCGTCATCCACTCGCTCGCCTGCGGCTCGTCCGGGTCGGTGACGACCTCGATCAGCGCGGGCCCGTCCCGGTCCAGCGCGGAGGCGACCGCCTCGCCGACCCCGTCCCGATCGGTCACTCGCTCGGCGCCGACGCCCATCCCCTCGGCGACGGCGACGAGGTCCAGCCCCGCCTCGGCCCAGCCGTACGCGCCCGGCGGAAGGTCGTACGACCGCGACGCCTCCTCGCTGATGATCGCGTAGTCGTCGTTGTTGAACGCGACGACGGTCACGTCGAGTCCCTCCGCGGCCAGCGTGTGCAGCTCGTGAACGCACATCATGAGACCGCCGTCGCCGACGAGCGCAACCGCGTCGCGGTCGGGGCCCGCGAGCTTCGCCCCGATCGCCGACGGAAGCGCGGTCCCCATCGTCGCCCACGATCCCGGGTTCACGTACCGCGAGGGGCCGGCCGCGGGGAACGAGACGAGCGTCCACAGCCGGGACCCGCCCGCGTCCGCGGTGACCGCGGCCTCCGACGGGAGCGCCTCGCGGACCTCGCGGAGGGCCTCGACCGAGCTGAGGGGGTTGTCGGGGGCGCGCTCGTCGGCGACCGCGTCGAACCGCTCTCGGTCCGCGGAGCGAACCGCCTCGGCCCGCGCGGCGCCGGTCGGCGACCCCGACGAGCCGGCCGGCTCGTCGGCGGACCGCCCGTCCAGCCGAGCCGCCAGCGCTCGCAGGAACCGGTCGGCGTCCGCGACGACGCCGAGGTCGGCGTCGTAGCCGAACCCGATGTCGTCGCCGTCGAGCGTGACGTGGACCAGCGACTCGGGCAGCGACACCGACCACGAGGCGGTCGCGACCGCGTCGAGGTCGGAGCCGACGACGAGCCCGCGGTCGGCGTCGGCGAGGAGCTCGCGGAGTTCGACGCTCGACCCGCCACAGAGCACGCCCGCGGAGAGGCGGTGCGTCTCGGGGAGCGTCCCCTTCCCCTTGTAGGTCGTGACGACCGGGGCGTCGAGGCGCTCGGCGACGGCGCGGAGGGAGTCGCTCGCGCCGGCGCGCCTGACGCCGCCGCCCGCGAGGAGCACCGGCGCGTCGGCCCCGGCGAGCAGGTCGGCGGCCCGATCGACGGCGTCCGCGGGCGGGGCGGGAGGCGCGGCCGGCTCGCGCTCTCCGACCGCCGGCTGGGGCGTCCGGCTCGCGAGCACGTCCTTCGGGATCCCGACGCGGACGGGACCTTGGGGGTGCTCGCGGGCGACCCGGATCGCCTCGGCGACGGCCGGGACCGCGCCGGCGGGCGAGTCCACGAGGACGTTCTCCTTGACCACCGCGTCGTACGTCTCGGGCGGCGTCTCGTGGATGCCGTCGCCCCCGCGGACCTCGCGTTCGGTCTCGACCGCGAGGTGGAGGAGGGGGACGCAGTCGTTCAGGGCGTTCTTCAGCCCGTTCATCGCGTTCATGTCGCCGGGGCCCGGGACGACGATCGACGCCGCCATCGCTCCGGGCTCGCTCGTCTCCGCGTACCCCCACGCCTGATGGGTCACCGCCGTCTCGTGGCGCGCGACGACGAACCGGGCGTCGCGCTCGCCGAGCGCTCGGTTCAGCGGGAGGGTCTGCTTGCCGGGGATCCCGAACGCGACGTCGATCCCGCGACCGAGCATGCAGTCGACGACCGCCTCGGCGACCGTCGGAGCGTCGCCCGCGTTCGGACCCGTGCCGGTCCGAGGATCGTCGGGGTTCGTACCGCTCGGGGACTCGTCCGTGTCCATACCGCGAGGTCGACGGACCGGGTGTTGAAACCTTCGACGGCCGAGGATTCCGGCGGGCGCCGCCGGAGCGTCGCCGGCCCCGCGGCCGAGAACCACCCGAACGGCTACGTCGCTGGCCGAGAGAGTGGCGGTATGGTAGACATCGCGGTCCAGTTGTACACGTTACGCTCGCTCGACGCGTCGCTCCCGGAACTGCTCGATCGGGTGGGAGCGGCCGGCTACGACGGGGTGGAGTTCGCCTACCGGGTCCGCGAGTCGCCGGTCGAGGACGTGCTGGCGGCGCTCGACCGGAACGGACTCGCCGCCGCGTCCGCGCACGTGCAGATCGAGGCGCTGGAAGACGAGTTCGACGAGACCGTCGACCTGTACGACCGGCTCGGCGTCGACACCTTCGTCGTCCCGGGGATCGACGGGGAGGAGTTCGAGGACGCGGCCGCCGTCGACGAGGTCGCGGCGCGGCTCGACGACATCGCGGACGCCCTCGAGGCGGTGGGCGTCCGGTTCGCGTACCACAACCACCACGAGGAGTTCGCGACCGTGGACGGCGAGCCCGCGATCGAGCGGCTAATCGACCGGACCGACGACCTCGTCGGCTTCGAGATCGACGTGGGCTGGGCGCTCGTCGGCGGGGCGGACCCCGCCGCCTTCATCGACCGACACGCCGACCGGATCACGCACGTTCACGCCACCGACGTCGACGTCGACGGCGGCGAGCCGGTCGCGCTCGGCGACGGCGACGTGGACCTCGACGCGGTCGTCGCGAGCGCGCGAAACGCCGACTGCGAGTGGCTCGTCTACGAGGACGACGACCCCACCGACGCGATCGCGTCGGTCGAACAGGGCGCGCGGGTCCTGCGGGACGCGCTGGAGTAGTCCGGCGCGTCTCGCCGCCTACTCGGCGACGTTCGTCTCCCGCACCCGGATCCCCTTGCGCGCGAGGTGCCGCATCTGTCGCTGGGCGAACTCCTCCTCGCTCGACCCGCGGGTCGCGAGCACGTACACGAGCGCGGAGCCGGTCGGCCGCATGGTCCGGCCTGCGCGCTGTGACCCCTGTCGCCGCGAGCCGCCGAGACCGCTGGCGACGACCGCGAGCTCGGCGTTCGGGAGGTCGATCCCCTCGTCGCCGACGCGGGAGACCACGAGGGCGTCGACCTCGTCGCGGTCGCGGTCGTCGCCGTCTCTCCCCTCGTCCTCCTTCCGGAACCGCCGGAACAGCTCCGCGCGCTCGTAGTGGGGCGTCTCGCCGCTGACGAAGGGGACGCCGAGCGCGTCGGCGATCGCCTCGCCCTGATCGAGGTACTCGATGAACACGAGCGCCTTCTTGTCGCGGTGGGCGGCCAGCAGGTACCGAATCTCCTCGATCTTCGCGGGGTTCTCGGCCGCGAGCCGGCGTCGCTCTCGGCCGTCGGCGCTGGCGTACTCGTTGCGCGCCATCTCGTCGCGCCACGGGACGTACCGGATCTCCACTTCCGGCTCCTGGACGAAGCCGGCCTCGAACAGCTCGTCCCAGTCGGCGCCGATCGGTCGCCCGATCAGGGTGTAGATCTCCTCCTCGCTGCCGGTCTCGCGAACGGGCGTGGCCGAGAGGCCGAGGCGGTGTTTTGCTTGCAACTCTGCAGACCGTGAAAATATAGGGGCTGTGATGTGATGCGCCTCGTCGAAACAGATCAGCCCCCACTTCCGGGAGTCGAACAGGGCCCGGTGGCGGTCCATCCCGGCGATCTGGTAGGTCGCGATCGTGACCGGCCGGATCTCCTTTTGACCGCCGTGGTACAGTCCGATGTCGGCGGGATCGATCGTGGAGTGGTCGAGCAGTTCCTCGCGCCACTGCCCGGCGAGCTCGCGGGAGGGGACCAGAATGAGCGTCTCGCCGCCGACCGCCGCGATGGTCGCGATGGCGGCGACGGTCTTGCCGGAGCCCGGCGGGCCGACGTACACCCCGGAGCGCGCGTCGAGGAACGTCTCGACCCACGTCTCCTGGTAGTCGCGGAGGTCGGTCGTCAGGTCGATGTCGACGGGGTCGCCCACGTCGAGGTCGCGGTCGTCTTCGACCGGGTAGCCGGCGTCGTAGAGGGCGCGTTTGACCGCGGCGACGGCGTCCTCGTTCACCCACGCCTCCGTCTCGGAGATGGGCGCGCGGAGGTGATCGGCGTCGAGGTGCTGGTCCGCGACGTTCCCCATCAGGCTCTCGCTTGCGGCCTGGAGGACGACGTAGCCGTCCTCGTGGGTATACAGTCGAAAGCGGTGCGCGCGGCGCCACTGGTCGCGTATCCAGTCTTCGAGGTGGTCGAACCGGCGCGGGAGCACCGACCGGAGGCCCGCGATGAGGCCGTCGGCGTCCTCGAACGGCGCGGCCCACACGTCCTCCTGCCGGATGCGGTAGAGGTACCCGCGCGTGTCGGGCTCGGTGCCGGTGGTGTCGACGAGGTGCGCGAACTGCGAGAGCCGCGCGCGGGTGAACTGCGTCGGGCGGTCGACCACGATCTCCCGGCGGTCGGGGAACGCGACGACGCGCTCGCGGGTCGCCAGCCGGCCCCAGTCGGTCGGGTAGAAGACGACGGGGTCGCTCTCGACGTCGAGCCGGTCCACGTCGCCGCGGTCGACGAGCGCGGCGAGGGCGTCGCGCGCGGCCGCCTGCGAGGTGCCGAGCCGTCTCGCGACCTCGCTCGCGGTCGCGACCGGTCGCTCCTCGGCCTCTAACGCCTCGTGGAAACGATCGAGCGAGAGCTCCTCTGCGGTGTCGTCGGAATCGTCGGCGTCACCGGCGGTGGGCTCGGAGTCGCCGGAGTCGTCGGTCATTGCCCCCGGTTCGGTCGCGAGGGGGAAATGGATAGCGTCCGCGGCCGGGGGCGGAGTGGGGCGAAGGGGCTCCGCTAAAACCCTACCGTTCGGAGATATGCTCACCCGAAACGACCGGTCGCTGAGGGGTGCTTCCTGATTGATTGCGGGAGTAAGTATTGCAGATCGGTGGTGGCGAATCAGTACTTAAAGGATCCGTGAGCGATGGCGACGATCGCTTATAAAGAACAACGCGGTGGCGCGCCCCGGTGAGCGGCCCGTAGGGCCGCGAACCGACGGTGCGAGGGAGTCGCTGGCGGCTATCGCCGCCAGCGACGAGGCTGGGGAGGCGTGAGGCGCGGTTGCGGTGCTGTGCGGGTGGGATTCAAAGGGGCAGTCGCTGTGGGCGGCGCAGGCGACGTAAGCACCGCAGCGAGCACCGCGAGCGAGGAGCGCAGCGAGCGTGCGCCGCCCACAGCGACTGGGGCTTTGGAGGTGTTCACCGCAATACCGTCGATCACTTATAAACAGCCGCTAGCAACGTCACCCGATCACGTATAAAACCTCGATCAACTAACGTGCGAGACGTACTCCCGCTATCGACCGGATGGACCGTGACAGCCGCGGCCGGTGATCGCGTCCTTCGACCGGAACCGGCACCCGCAGGCGGTACAGCGGACGAACGGCTCGCCGGGCTCCGTTTCGAGCCGGTGCTCGCCGACGACGAAGGGGCGCGTCACCGTCCGGGGTCGGATCCGGTCGGGGATCGGCGTGGCGGCGGACTCGCTCAACGCCGCCCGCACGGCGATGGTGTCGACGTCGACGGGATCCCAGCGGGGGGCGTCGAGGGCCGCCTCGCGGTCGGCCACCTCGGTCCAGCCGGTGACGACGACCGGGGAGTTCGTCTCCGTGTCGCTCACGACGACGACGAACCGGATCCCGCCGTCGACGAGGGCGAACCGCCAGCCGTCGGTCCGGTTCCAGCGGAGCTGACCGTCCCGGATCGCGTCGCTGACGGTCCGGGTCGAGACGTATCGGCCGGGCTGTTCCAGCCGCTCGCGGAAGTGATCGGTGAGGGCGTAGCGCCCGGGGTCGCGGACGGGCGGGTCCTCGGGCGTTCTGCCCGCGGAGTGACGCTTGCCCGCTCTCGGTCGCCGAGAGCGGGGGGCGTCCGCGTCCGGCCCGTGCGGGAGGGTACCGGATCTCGTCGTCGTTCGCCGGCGAGACCCCGCCGGCGCGGTCGAGGACGCGGTCCGACGCTCCGTCGATCCGGGACGGGATGACTCGGCGTCTCCCGGCCCGCCCTGTCGGGATGCCACTGAGTGTTGGTACAGAGTGTGCTCTTAAGTGTGTTACGGCGGCACAGGGGTGCGGTCTGCGGATCGGTTCCGAGATCCCGGAAGTCTCCGCACGGCGGTCGCGCGCTACTCGTGGCCGGAGACGCGGACCGGCTCGTACGGCTCCTCTAACCACTCCACGTCCGACTCGGAGAGGTCGACGTCGAGCGCCTCGACGGCGTCCTCGAGGTGCTCGACACTGGATGTGCCGACGATGGGGGCGTCGACGACCTCCTGCCCGGCGACCCAGCGGAGCGCGATCTGGGCCATCCGCACGCCCTTCTCGTCGGCCAGCTCCTCGACCCGACGGTTGATCTCCTCGCCGCCGCCCTCGCGGTACGGGCGTCCGAGCGCCGTCTCGTGTCCCCCGCGGGTCGTCGCGTCGTCCTGCTCGTACGGGCGCGCGAGGTAGCCGGCGCCGACGGGACTCCACGGGATCATTCCGATCCCCTCCTTCTCGCAGAGCGGGACCATCTCGCGCTCCTCCTCGCGGTACGCGAGGTTGTAGAGGTTCTGCATCGTAACGAACCGCTCGTACCCCTCCCGGTCGCTGGTGTGCAACGCCTCGGCGAACTGGTGAGCCCACATCGAGGAGGCGCCGATATACCGCACCTTCCCGCGTCGCACGGCGTCGTCGAGCGTCGACAGCGTCTCCTCGATCGGCGTGTCGTAGTCCCACCGGTGGATCTGATAGAGGTCGACCGTGTCCATTCCCAGCCGGTCGAGGCTGTTCTCAAGCTCCTGTTCGATCGCCTTCCGCGAGAGCCCGCCCGAGTTGGGGTTCGACTCGTCCATCTCGCCGTACACCTTGGTGGCGACGGTGAACCGGTCGCGGTCGTACTCGGCGAGCACGTCGCCGAGGACCTCCTCGCTCTCGCCGTTCGAGTAGACGTTGGCCGTGTCGAAAAAGGTGATACCGAGGTCGATCGCGCGCTCGATCAGCTCCCGTCCCTCCTCCTCGTCGAGCATCCACTCGTGCTCGCTCCCGAAGCTCATACAGCCGAGCGCGAGCCGGCTGACGCTCGCGCCGGTGTCGCCCAGCGTCGTGTACTCCATACGGATCGAGCGGGCCCGGGACTTAAAAAATCACAGCGCGAGCGACGCCCCGATCACAGCGCGGGCGGCTCGCCGCGTCCGATGACGATCTCCTGTCCCTCGACGTCCTCGAGGGCGGCGACGCGACCGCCGATGGCGACCCGGCCGGTCTCGGTCTCGACGGTGAGCGACGCGACTTCCTCGGTGTCCTCGAACGCGAGGTCGACGACGCGCCCCCGGACGGTCACCGAGTCGCCCGTCTCGATGTCGCGCCCCTCCACGGTCGCGTAGAACTCCTCGCCCTCGAACTCGCGGACGTCCTTGACCGCGCGGCGGATCGAGGCGTAGCGGCGCGGGAACGGGCGGGCGGCCCCGTCGGCGGCGAGCGTCTCGGCGGTCGTCCACAGCACGGTGCCGAAGAAGCCGGAGACGAGGAACCCGAGCGCGGAGCGGTTGAAGATGACGCCGTAGCGCTCGCGGTCGTCGCGGAGCGCGTCCTGCGTGGCGTACACCGAGTACTCGCCGTCGCCCACGGCCAGGATCGGGGTGGTGATCCCGCGGCGGGCGCGGGCGATGGTCGCGACCTCCAGGTAGTCGAACTCGTCGGGGTCCGGCGCGCGCGAGGCGGGCGTGACGAGCAGTTCGACGCTGACGCCCGCCTGGACCTTCGCCGCGAGCTCGTCGCGGAAGCGGCGGAGCAGCCCCGGCGTGAGCGATAACGCGAGCTCGTACTCGGCGCCGGCGATCACCTCTTCGAGGTATCGGAGGATCGTCGATCGCGACTTCACCAGCGACACCGCCTCGGTCTCGCGGGTCGGCGCGGTGTAGCGGGCCTCCAGCTCGTCGACCATCTCGGCGAACGACGACCGGAGCTCCCCGAACGCGTCCTCCGGGTCGACGGCGACGATCTTCATCGGGCGGGACTCGCGGAGCTCCACGAGCCCCCGGTCCGAGAGGCTTCGGACCGTGTCGTACACGCGCGGCTGCGGGATGTCGGTCCGGTCGGCGATGTCGCTCGCGGTCAGCTCGCCGTGTTCTAACACGGCGAGGTACGCGTCGATCTCGTACTCGCCGAGGTTGAATCGGTCCCCGACGCGGTCGAGCGTGCCGCGGAGATCGTCGGTCATAGAGGTGTCGAGACGGTCCTCCGGTATAGCTTTTTACTATGAGCCGAGTAGCACGCGTTTTCAGAGCCGCGTCCTACATGTACATTCGATCGTAGGTCCCGTCGGGCTCGCGCTCCTCGATCCGCTCGGCCAGGTCCTCGTAGTGGCGGCGCACGTCGGCCGCGAACGACGCCAGCGGCCCCGAGTCGACGCCCAGATCGTACGTCTCGTCGATCGTGTCCACGAGCCGCACCGCGGCGTCGGCGTCCGGCGCCTGCGCGTGGACCGGCGTGATGAACACGCCGACGCCGAGCGGGGAGTCGATTCCCCGTTCGAGCAGGGACGCGTTCGTCCCGTCGAGGAACCCCGACTCCATCGGCGGGACCCGGTCGTCGTCGAGACGCCGTTCGCGGTAGTCGTCCGTCGCGACGTAGAAGGTGCGGTGGGCGTCCGGACCGTGCGGGATCGGAACGCCGGAGAGCACCGCGATCTCCGAGACGCCCGCGGACTCCGTCCAGTCGAGGACGGCCGCCGCGAGCCGCTCGCCGAGCACGGGCGGAACGAACTGCTCGGCCACGAGCACGGTGACGTCGAGGTCGTCGTCGGAGTACAGTCGGAGCGGGTGCCGCGGACGCCCCTTCTCGAAGGGCGTGATCGACGGGAGCCCTTCGGCTCGGACGAATCCCGTCTGTTCGAGCTCGAGGTTCTTGATGAGGTAGTCAACGGCAGTCAGTTCGGCGAGTCCGAACGACGCGAATCCGGCGACGAGCACGTCGCTCGGCGCTGATTCGTGTGTGACGCTGAAGGACGGGCCGTCGCGTGGCGAGTTCGGCATACGCCCGCTTCTCCGGGCGGCGGGTTAATAGTGAGTAGCTCTCCGCGGTTCTCTACCGCGCGTCGGACCTGTACCATCCCGACGTCCGGCGGTCGACTTCGACGCGATTCAGTCTTCCGGGGTCGCCGCGGGGGGATCTATCGAACCGTCGTCCAGCGGTGTCGCGCCGTCGACGACGGCAGCGAGCCCGAGCCGCTCGACCGTTTCCGGCGTCGGAAGTCCGCGCTCGCCCCAGCCGCGCAGCACGTAATACCTGTCCAGCAGACGGTCGAACGCGTCGCCGTCGACGCCCGGGGTTCCGTCCTCCGCCGCCGAGCGGAGCGGGTCGGGGAGGCGGTCGTCCGCGCGGTCGAACCCCTCACGGGCGTTGAACAGCCGCGTGAGCGTCCAGATCCGTTCGCCGGTCGTCGCGAGCGTCGCGACCGGGTCGGTCCGCGCCTCGGGATCGGCTCTACGGGCCGGGTCGCCGCGGTCCGTACCGTCGCGATCGGCGTCGGCGACGGTCGGGTGATCGATCGCCGAGAGCCACTCCGCGCCGAGATCGGTCCCGACGGTCTCGCCGACGAAGTCGTCGACGACGAGGCTCCACAACACGGACCGGGCGTTCTGTTCGCCGACCACGTCGCGGACCCGATCGGCCGGGGTTCGGTCGGGCCGATCGACGGGTTCGGTGTCCTGCGGTCGCGCGCGACGGTGGCACGCCCCGCGATCGCTCGTCGCGTAGGCGAGCGCGACGCCGACCGCCGCTCGCGGGTCGAAGCCCGGCAGGGCCATCGACTTCACGGTGGGCACGAGCGCCTGGCCTCCGAACCGAGCCGCGGCGGCGTCGATGCCGTCGGCGAGCGCGTCCGGGAGTTCCGGGTCCGCGTCGAGGTCGTCCGCGGCCTCTCGAGCCGCGATCGCCTCCAGCAGGCGCTCGGCACCGTCCGCGTCGCCGAAGCCGACGGGACAGTCGACGATCCCCGCCTCGCCGGCGCGGATCGCCCACGCGACCGCGTTGCCCGCCCCGATCACGTCGAGACCGAGCCGGTCGCAGATCCCGCAGAGTTCGACGACCCGATCGAAGTCGCCGATGCCGAGACCGGCTCCGAGCGTGATCGGCGCCGCGCCGCGGGGGACCACCTCGCCCTCGGACGTTTCGATCCGGAAGCCGCCGGGGACGGCCGGGTCCGTGTCCCGGGCATCGTCGTCCGTCCCCTCGCGACCCGTCGCGCGTTCGAGCGCGGCCTCGACGCCGATGTCGTCGGTACCGGCGAACCCGGTCTCCGTCCACCCCTCCGCCGCGAGGAGGCCGACCTCGTTCGCGTAGTCGACCGTTTCGATGGTCTCGCCGGCCGCCTGCCACTCGCCCGTCGCGTCCCGTTCGTAGGCCGCCGCGTCGCGGTCCCGAAGCGCGGCGAGGTCGTCCGGAACCGTCGGTGGGGGATCGCGAGCGACGACCGCCTTCAGCCGCTTCGCACCCATCACGGCCCCGGCACCGCCGCGGCCCGCGTGGTGATCGCCGCCGTCGCTCGCGACCGTCGCGTACACCGCCTCGCGCTCGCCGGCCGGGCCGACGCAGGCGACCCCCGCGTCCGGGAACCGCTCGGCCGTCTCGGCGGCGTCGTCTCCCCACGCGTCGCTCGCCGCGATCCGCGCGCGACCCCCCTCGATCTCGACGCGAACCGGTCGGTCGGCGGCGCCGGTCACGAGCAGCCCCAGGCAGTCGTCGAGCGATCCGGCGAGCCGGTCGGCGAACGCGCCGCCGGCGTAGGAGTCGAGAAAGCCGCCGGTGAGCGGCGACTTCGTCACTACGGCGTACCGCGTCTCGCCCGGGAGGAACCCCGAGAGCGGTCCGCCGAGAAACGCGAGGAGATTCTCCGGTCCCGTCGGGTCCGCTCCCGGCGACAGCTCCTCGTAGAGGTAGCGCGCTCCGAGCCCCTTCCCGCCGACGTAGTCGCGTCGCCACTCTCGCGGGACGCGCTCGCGGGCGGTCTCGCCCGTCGAGAGGTCGACCCGGAGGACGTGGGTGCGGCTCCGGCTCATTCAGACGCTCTGCGCGGCGGAGACGTATCAATCTGTTCGCCACGGAACCCGATCGCCGGTCTCACCGACCGCCAGACTGAGACGGCCGGGGATCGAACGCCGCGTATGGACCTGACGACCGCGCTCGACGCCCGCGACGCCACCGTCTGCGTCGTCGGCGCCGGCGGTAAGAAATCGGTGCTGTTCGCGCTGGCCGACCGGCTCGACCGAGCGGTAGTGACCGCGAGCGTCCGGATACCGATCTTCGACGACCGGGTCGCCGCGGTGCGCGTGACGGAGGACCCGGCGGCCGCGCTCGCCGAGGCGGGACCCGAGGAGTGGCCGCTCGGGCTGGTCCCCGAGCGGGAGCGATCCGACCGGTACCTCGGGTACGACGCGGACACCGTCGCCGATCTCGCCGACGCCGCGCCGGGCGCGACGCTCGTGAAGGCGGACGGCGCGCGCCTCCGCGAGTTCAAAGCGCCGGGCGACCGCGAACCGCAGATCCCGTCGAACGCGGACGTCGTCGTCCCGATCGCGAGCGCGCACGTCGTCGGCGAACCCCTCACCGAGGAGCTCGTCCACCGGCCGGAGGAGGTCGCCGCGATCACCGGCCGCGAGATCGGGTCGGAGATCCGCCCCGCGGACGTCGCGACGGTGCTCGCGAGCCCGGCGGGCGGGCTGAAAGGCGTCCCGAGCGACGCGACCGCGATCCCGGTCGTGAACAAGGTCGACGACGAGGCGGACGCGGCCGCGGCCCGGAAGATCGCGGGGGAGATCCGCCTCCGCGCGAACGTGCCGCGCGTCCTCCTCACGCGTATGACCGCGGACGACCCGGTCGTCGAGGTCGTCGACTAGGCCGATTCCGGAGGCGCGTCTCCGATCTCCGAAAACGACCGCCACAGCGCCCGGTACAGCGTCCACGCGTCGACGCCCGCGCGTTCCGTCACGACCCGGCAGGCCTCGTCGAACCGCCGGTAGTCGGCGACGGACGGCGGGTCCGGGTACTCGCCGTCGAGCTCCCCGGCCGCGACCAGCACCGCCCACGTCCGGCGGTCGATCGCGACGAATCGCGTCGGCGCGAGGAACTGGAGGAAGCCGGACGCGACCGCGACGTCGACCCCGTCGAGCGCGGTGAGGGCGTCGACGGCGGCGTCGACGTCCGGCGGATCTCGGTCCGGTTCCTCACTCTCGTCGGTCCCCGCGCCGACCGCGTCGGCCGCGGTTCCGATGGCGTCGACCACGTCGTCGAAGTCGTTGTCGCGGAACGCCTCCTCCCGCTCGCGTCGCTCGCGGTCCGGGTAGTCGCCGAGGTACCGCCGGAAGTACCACCTGACGATCCACTGGGCGTCGCGTCGCCCGTACTCGTCGCCGGCGAACGTCTTAGGAACCGTCTCGACGTGCTGGCGCTCCACGTCGTACAGCGGTTCCGCCTCCGCGTACGCCCGGGCGCTGTCCCTGATCCTCGACTCGCTCAGATCCATCGCCCGTCGGTAGGGTGGTGAGAGGGATGAACGTTCGTCCCTATCGTCCCGATCGATCGTTTCACAATGTCGTGGGTGTTGATCACACGTATGACAGACGACCGGATCCCGGTCACCGTCCTCAGCGGCTACCTCGGCGCCGGGAAGACGACATTGGTGAACCACCTGCTCGCGAACCCCGGCGACCGACGGATCGCCGTCATCCTGAACGACATGGGCGAGGTGAACGTCGACGCGGAGCTGGTCGCCCGCGAGAACGACGAGGAGGGGATCGTCGACCTCTCGAACGGCTGCATCTGCTGTCGGCTGCAGGACGACCTGCTGAGCGAGGCCGCGGCGCTCGCGGCGTCCCGCGAGTTCGACTACCTCCTCGTCGAGTCGTCGGGCATCTCCGAGCCGATCCCGATCGCGCGGGCGTTCACGGAGGGGACCGACGAGTCGGCGATCGACCCCACCGAGCGCTTCCGGCTCGACACGATGGTGACCGTCCTCGACACCTACGGGTTCTGGAAGGAGTTCGACGCGGGGGAGGGCCTCCCCGGGGACGGGGAGCCCGCCGCGGACCGCCCCCTCGCGGACGTGCTCGTCGAGGGGATCGAGTTCTGCGACGTGCTCGTGTTGAACAAGACGGACGTGGTCCCCGACGACGTGCTCGACGAGATCGAGTCGGTCGCCGAGCGGCTCGGCCCGCGGGCGAGGCGGATCCGGACGAGCTACTCCGAAGTCGATCCCGGCGAGGTGCTCGACACGGGGCGGTTCGACTTCGAGACGGCCAAGCGGTCGCCGGGATGGAAGCGCGCGATCGCGGAGAACGGAGGCGAGGACGAGCGCCACGGCGATCATCGGGGCCACGACCACGCCGAGGGCGCCGCGGCGGCCCACGGCGTCGACTCGTTCGTCTACCGGTCCACTGACGCCCTCGATCCCGAGTCGTTCGCCGACTGGCTCGCCGACTGGGACGGCGCCGTCGTGCGGGCGAAGGGCGTCGCCAACGTCGCGGGCACCGACGAGGTCATCGGCGTCAGTCAGGCCGGCCCCTCGGTGCAGGCGGGACCGATCGGCGAGTGGGGACCCGACGACGACCGACGCACGCGGCTCGTGTTCATCGGCAGCGAGATGGACGAAGCCCGGATCCGGGGGGAGCTCGACGAGTTGGCGGCGACCGACACCGACTCCTCGGCGTCGGCGGCAGCAAACGCCTTCCCGCTCTAGGGTCGTCGGGTCAGATCCCCAGCTCCGCCTGCAGGTCGTCCCAGTCCTCGTGGAACCCGTGGGTGGACTCGGTCTCGGCGCCGACTGCTTGCTGGTAGACGTCGTCGTACTTCAACAGCTCCCCCCAGCCGTCGTGGAACGCCCAGTTGCAGTACTTACACATACGCGCCGAAACGCGCGGGACCGACATACCGGTTTCGGCGGTCCGGGCGCGGGAGTAGTCCCGACACCACCGACGGGAACGAGTTCCGTGACCCCCGACAGAGTGAACCCCGCTCGTGACGTACGGTACCTATCGGCGCGGACGGACCGCGACGAGACACTCATGGTCACGTACAGGCGCGGCGGACACGTACAGAGCGGTGACGACGCGGTCGAACGCACCTGCGAGCACTGCGGCTGGCACTGCGTCGCCGACGGCTACCCGGAACTCGTCGGGCGGTACCAGTCGCACCTCCGGGACGAGCACCCGAAGGCGTGGCTCCGGGCCTGAGAGTCGCCGTGGGTTAAAAATTTGGAACGCGGGACTGCGAGGCGTCGCCTCGGCGGTTCAGGGCTCGAGCAGGACCTTCGTGACGCCCTCCTCGCGGGCGTCGAACGCCTCGTACATCTCCGGCGCCTCGTCGAGGTTGACGCGGTGGGAGACGACCCAGCTCGGGTCGGCGCGCCCCTCGATGATCATGTCGCGGAGGTACCGGTTGTACTCCTTCACGTTACACTGTCCCGTGCCGCACTTGAGCCCCTTCTCGAAGAACTTCCCGAAGTCGATTCCGAGCCGCCCCTGCGCGGCCATGTCGTCGGGCGCGCCCGGGTCCTCCGGCACGTAGAGGCCGGGGATGCCGAGCTCGCCGGTCGGTCGGACCACGCGGATCAGGTTGTTGATCACGACCGCCGGGTTCTCCTTGGCCGGCTGGTAGGAGTAGTCCTCCGTCTCGGTGTCGACGTCGTCCGGGTCGGTCGCCTGATACCCGACCGCGTCGACGCCCTTGTCGACCATCCCGCCGTGTTCCTCGATGATCTGGTCGACCGGGTCGCCCTCGGAGAAGTCGATCGGATGGGCGTCGCAGTGCTCCTCGGCCAGCTCCAGCCGGCTCGGGACCTGATCCACGACGTAGATCTCGGCGGCGCCCTTGATTTTCGCGCTGTAGGCGGCCATCAGTCCCACCGGTCCGGCGCCGAAGATGGCGACGGACTCGCCGGACTCCAGGTTCGCCAGTTCGGTGCCGTGCCAGCCGGTCGGGAAGATGTCCGCGAGCAGCGAGAACGCGTCCTCGTGTTCGCGCCCCTCGGGCAGTTTCAGCGCGTTGTGGTCCGCGTACGGGACCCGCAGCTTCTCGGCCTGTCCACCCGGGTACGGTCCCATCGCGACGTAGCCGTACGCCCCGCCCGCGAAGCCGGGGTTGACGTTGGTACAGAAGCCGGTGTACCCCTCCTCGCAGTTCTGACAGAACCCGCAAGAGACGTTGAAGGGCATCACGACGCGGTCGCCCTCCTCCAGCGTCGAGACGGCCTCGCCGACCTCCGAGACGACTCCCATGTTCTCGTGACCGAACACGATCCCCTCCTCGGCGGCGGTCCGTCCCTCGTACATGTGCAGGTCGGAGCCGCAGATACACGAGGTCGTGATGTCGACCACGACGTCGTTCGGGTGTTCGATCTCCGGTTCGTCTACGTCTTCGACGGCCACGTCGTACGGGCCTTGGTATACAACCGCTCTCATGGTAATTGCAACTATATTATTATAATAATCCGTAGTAAGCATTTTTCATTATATCTTATATTTAACAACTCTTCTTGTTATATTGTTAGCAAGGAACGTGCACGGGGGGTCGAACCGTTCCCGATCGGTCGGGGGACCACCGGTACACTCATTGACGCGGACGATAGATCGTGTGATATGTGCTCATACGGGGGTGGTGCGACCGATGTCCGGTGAGGCGGACGACGCGGTGAAAACGATCTGTCCGTACTGCGGCGTCGGGTGCGGGATCAAGGTACGGCAGGGGAACGACCCCGGCGACGTGAACTTCATGCCGTGGGGCGAGGCGCCCGTCAACGAGGGACGCGTCTGCATCAAGGGCGGCGCGGCGACCCAGGTCGTCGACCACGAGGAGCGACTCACGGAACCGCTGATAAAGGAAGACGGTGAGTTCCGCGAGGCGACGTGGGAGGAGGCCTACTCGCGGATCGTCTCGGAGATGGAGCGGATCCGCGACGACTACGGCCCCGACGCGATGGGATTCTTCGGCTCCTCGAAGACGATGAACGAGGAGAACTACCTCCTCCAGAAGCTCGCGCGCCGGTACGGCACCAACAACGTCGACAACTGCACGCGGATGTGCCACGCCTCGACGGTGTGGGCGCTCCGGACCAGCCTCGGCGCGGGCGCGATGACGAACAGCATGGCGGACTTAGAGGAGGCGGCCGACGTCTTCTGGATCCAGGGGGCGAACCCCGGCGAACAGCACCCGATCGCCAACAGCCAGTACTTCCGGCAGGCGGTCCTCGAAGGCGCCACAGTTATCCAGGTCGACCCCCACGCCAACAAGACCACCCGGTCGTTCGAGATCGAGGAGACGGACCGGCACATGCACCTCCAGCTCAACCCCGGCGCCGACATCCCCCTCCTCAACGTCGTCCTGAAGACGATCCTCGAACGCCACGAGGAGGAGCCGGACGCGGGCTGGATCGACGAGGCGTTCATCGACGAGCGCACGGAGGGGTTCGAACACCTGAAGGAGACCCTCGCGGACTTCGACAAGGCGGCGGCCGCCGAGGAGGCCGGCGTGCCCCTCGAGGACATCGAGCTCGCCGCGGAGAAGTACGCGATGGCGAACAACGCCGCCATCTTCACCGGGATGGGGATGAGCCAGCACACCTGCGGCGTCGACAACGTGCAAAACGAGATCAACCTCGCGCTGATCACGGGGAATCTCGGGGAGCCCGGCACCGGCGTCAACCCCCTCCGCGGGCAGAACAACGTCCAGGGGACCAGCGACGTGGGCGCGATGCCGAACGTGCTTCCGGGCTACCAACTCGTCGACGACGACGAGGTCCGCGAGTCGGTCGAGGAGGTGTGGGGCTTCGATATCCCCGCGGAGCCCGGACTCACCAACGTCGAGATCTCCCACGAGGCGGGTCACTCGGTGAAGGGACTCTACGTGATGGGCGAGAACCCCGTGATGAGCGAGCCCGACGGCAACGAGGTCGAAGAGCGCCTGAAGTCGTTGGAGTTCATGGTCGCGCAGGACATCTTCATGACGGAGACCGCCGAGTTCGCGGACGTCGTCCTTCCGGCGACGACGTGGGCCGAACGCGGCGGCACCGTCACCAACACCGACCGCCGCGTCCAGCGGATGCGCGGGGTCGAGAAGGTCCACGGGGACACCAAACACGACCTCGACATCCTGATGGAGGTCGGCAGTCGCCTGTTCAGCGAGGACGAATTCCGGTTCGACGACGTGGAGGCCGTCTTCGAGGAGCTCCGGGAGGTGTGCCCGATCTACCACGGGATGACCTACGACGGGCTCGGCGAGGGGGGGCTCCACTGGCCCTGCTACGAGGAGGGCGACGAGGGCGATCAGTTCCTCTACGAGGACTCGTTCGACACGGAGAGCGGGCTCGGTCAGATCGAGGGCGTCCGCCACCAGCCGCCGAAGGAGGTTCCCGACGAGGAGTACCCGCTGATCCTCACCACCGCCCGGCTCGAGGAGCACTACAACACCGGGACGATGAGCCGACGCTCGCCGACGCTCTCGCGACAGCACCCCGAGAACTTCGTCGACGTCCACCCGAACGACGCCGCGGAGTACGGGATCGAGGACGGAGAGACGGTGACGCTCCGGTCGCGGCGCGGCGAGATAGAGGTGAAAGCGCAGGTGACCGAGGACATCAAGGAGGGCGTCGTCTGGACGACGCCGCACTTCGCGGCCGCCTCCGCGAACCGACTCACGAACGACGTGCTGGACGACCGGGCAAAGATACCGGAGTACAAGGCCGCTGCGGCCGAAATCGAGGTCGGGATCGATCCCGAAAACGAGGACACGGCGTCCGCCGACGACTGAGCGAGGCGCCCAGTCGACTCAGAAGTAGACCGGCGGTAGCGGTTGGCCGAGCGGGCGTCGGGAGAAACGCTTTTTCGGGTGGGCGACGGCGGGTTCGCTATGGCACAGTCCGGGGGGATCGCGTCGGTCGCGAACTGGATCACCCAGTTCGCTGACGTGCTCCGCGGCGTCTTCGGATCGGCGGGCGGGCGCCTGTTACTCGTGATCCTGTCGGTCGCGCTCGGCGTCCTCGTCTCGAAGTTCCTCGTGCGCCTCATCGGGCGGCCCGTCGCGCGTCGCGTGTCGAGACAGAGCGTCGCGCAGACGATCGTCAGGGGGGTCCGCGTCGGGACCATCACGGTCTCGCTGCTCGTCGGGCTCTGGGCCGGCGGGTTCCGCTTCACCGATCTGCTCGTGGGGACCGCCGTCTTCTCCGCCGTGATCGGGATCATCCTCGCGCCGCTCGTCGGGAACTTCATCAACGGCGTGTTCATCCTCGCGGACCAGCCGTTCGAGATCGGCGACATGATCGAGTTAGAGAACGGCACGACCGGGTTCGTCGAGGACATCACGATCCGGTACACCAAGATATTCACGCTCGACAACACGTTCCTCGTCGTGCCGAACGGGGCGATGCGCGAGCGCGACGTCACCAACTACTCCGCCGAGGACGAGCGCACCCGGCGGACGATCGAGGTGCTCGTCACCTACGAGAGCGACGTCTCGGAGGCCCGGCGCCTCATCGAGCGCGCGGCACGGGACTGCGACGCGGTGATCGACGGCGGCCCCGACATCCGGGTCGGCGTCGCGCGCTACACCGCGAGCCCGGACTGCCGCCTCCACGAGTTCGGGGACGACGGCGTGCTCCTCCGGCTCCGGTACTGGGTGAAGAAGCCGTACAAGCTCGCGAAGGTCCAGTCCGACGTGAACACCCGGATCCGCGAGCGGCTCAGAGACGCCGACGTGGAGATGGCGTACCCGCACCGGCACCTCGTCTTCGACGACACCTCCGGAATCGCGCGGGTCGGCGGTCCGGAGGACGGTCGGCCGGCGGGCGAGCGCGCCGGCGACAAGCCCGATCCGGAAGCCCGAGGCGCGGGCAACGCCGAGGACCCCGCTCGTAGTGTCGACTCCGCCGGCGGGGCTGACTCGTCAGGTGGCGTCGACTCGGGCGGGGGCATCGACCCGGACGGCGACACCGACTCGGGCGGCGATCGATAACTGTTCCCGTCCGACACGCCCTGTGGCGCGCTCCCACGGAACCGGAACGCTGATAGACCGAGGCCCCCGCTTATAAATCAGTGAGCGACGAGCCCTCCAAGGACTCACCGGAGTCGCCTTCGGAGGTCGGCGGTACCGGTTCGGATACCGGATCCGATACCCATACCGAATCCGATTCCGATTCCGGCCCCGGTCCCACCGAAGACACCGGTGACGACGGCGATCCGATCGACGAGACGAACGGTAGCGACGCGGCCGACGACGCGTCCGAAAGAGCGACCGACGGCGGCTCCGCCGGCGGTGCCTCCGGCGACGGCGGCCCCGACGACCCGTCCGAGGATCGAGTGTCCGAGGAATCGATCACCGAAGGGAGCCTGATCCGGCCGCTGTTCCACCTGGCGTGGCCGATCGTGGTCATCCAGCTGCTGCAGGTGATGTACAACGTCGTCGACACGCTGTACCTCGGGCGGCTGTCGGCCGAGGCGGTCGGCGCGATCAGCCTCGCGTTTCCCCTGATCTTCCTGCTCATCGCAGTCGCCGGCGGCTTCACGACCGCGGGGGCGATCCTCGTCGCGCAGTACACGGGCGCGGACGGGGACCGGTCCGCGGGGCTCGTCGCGGGGCAGACCATCTTCAGCGTCTCCGTGCTGTCGGTGCTCATCGGCGTCGCGGGGTACTTCTACACGCGTCCGGCGCTCGAGATCCTGCCGAGCGACCCCGACACGGCGGCGACGGTGATCCCGCTCGCGGCCGACTACATGGAGATCATCTTCCTCGGCATCCCGCTGATGTTCGGGTTCTTCGTGTTCTCCGCGCTGATGCGCGGGTACGGCGACACCCGGACGCCGATGGCGGTGATGGTCGTCTCTGTGTTCCTGAACGTCCTCCTCGACCCGTTCCTCATCTTCGGGTTCTCGGCGAACCCGCTGTTCGAGTGGCTGGCGGCGGTGCCGCTCGTCGCGGCGCTCGATCCGGTCGGGATCCAGGAGTCCCTGTTCGCGGCCACCGGGTTCACCGGCTACGGGATCGAGGGGGCCGCGATGGCGACGATCTTCTCGCGCGGAGTCGCCACCGCGATCGGGCTCTGGCTGCTGTTCGCCACGGGGCTCGGTCCCGCGGTCTCCGTGAGTCACCTCCGGCCGGACCTCGGGTTCATCGAGGACATCTTCCGGCTCGGGCTCCCCTCCAGCGTCGAGCAGACGACCAGCGCGCTCGCGATGATCACCCTCACGGCGATGGTGGTCACGTTCTCGCCGCCGGTGGTGGCGGCCTACGGGCTGGGCAACCGGCTCATCTCGCTGGTGTTCCTCCCGGCGATGGGGCTCGGGCGCGCGATCGACACGATGGTCGGGCAGAACCTCGGCGCGAACCGGGCGGACCGCGCGGCGCGCTCGGTCAAGCTCGCGGCGTCGACCGGGGCCGGGGTGATGTTCCTCGTCGCGCTCGTCGCCGTGACGTTCACGGAGCCGATCGTCGGCGCCTTCCTCGGCGACGTGCCCGACGCGCCCGCGACCGTGGCGTACGCGGTCGAGTACGTGCAGATCCGGTCGGTCGAGTTCGCCTTCATCGGCGTCTCGCAGGTGATCCTCGGCGCGTTCCGCGGGGCCGGAAACACGAAGACCGCGATGGTGATCTCGATCCTCACTCTGTGGGTCGGGCGGGTCGCCAGCGTGGCCTACCTCGTCTTCGTCGCCGGCTGGGGCGAGACGGGGATCTGGGTCGGAATGGCGCTCGGGAACGTCCTCGGTGCCTTGGTCGGCGTCGCGTGGTTCGCGCGCGGAACGTGGACGGAGCGGTACATCGACGACCCGGCGCCCGACGTGGATCCCGTCGGCGACGACTGAGATCGGGATCGGAGGGTGGACGGCGGGGGAATCAGTGTCGGAACAGGTGGATCGCGTCCTCGTCGCGGAGGAGACAGAACCGCGCGCCGTCGTTCTCCGGGAAGGTCGTGCCCGTTTTTCGGGTGGTGAACAACCGGTTGAAGGGGGCGTCACACACCGGACAGGCCACGTCCTTTCGGTTCTCCCAGAGGCTCGTCGCACCCGTGTCCTTGAGCTGTTTCAGCGCGTGGCGGTGGTCGTGCACGTCGAAACGCGGCATGGGTGGACGTCCGCGGGCCGCAAGTTGAACGTGACCCCGCGAGTATCAGCGGTGATTACGATTCGGAGTCGGAGAGCAGGTCGCGAGCGCGGTCGAGAGCGGTCTCGTCGCCGGTTCTGACGTACTCACCCAGCTCGCCCGCGGCGTCGGCGAGGGCGTCCGCGTCGGCCGGCGGTACGTCACCCGTGAGCGCCTCGACGCGCTTCACCCGGTCGCGGAGGCGTTCGAGAAGCTCTCTGGTGGGGTCGATCCGGGCGTGCGGGTCGTCGCCTGCGACGGAGACCGTGGGGGCGGACGCGTCGGCGTCGCCCTGCTCACCGCTTTCGGCCTCGGAGAGTTCGTCCAAGAACGCGAGGAGGTCGCTCCGGTACTCGTCGACTGCGCGGACCGCGGCCATCCCCCGCGCCTCGCGGAGGGAGTCGGGCACCGCCTCGGTCGCGGGCCGGTCGCCGTCGGCGGCGCCGGCGAGCAGCGCGAGGAGGTACTCGCGGTCGCGGTCGGTGGGATCGCGCAGCCGATCGTAGAGGTCGACCGCCTCCAGCAGCTCGCGGGCGGCGAGGTACGCGTCGTCGAGCGGGAGCAGTTCGCCGCCGCGGATGAACCCCCGCTTGCGGGCGTACTCGCGGAGGTCGGCCTTGAGGTCGTCGACGCCCTCCTCGGGGAGCGTCCCGCGGGCGTCCCCGAACCGGGCGCGGTGGGGGGTCAGATCGAGGGTCGCGGGCGCGTCGGTGTGGGCGGTCCTGTCGTCGACGCCGACGCTCCTGAGGGCGCCGCAGTCGGGACACTCGACGGACCCCGTCTCGTAGTACGACCACCGCGCGCCGCACTCCTGACACTCCCGTTCGCCGCGGACCTTCATGCGAGCCACTTCGTCGCGTTCCGCGTAAAGGGCTGTGGGTCGTAGCTGGGGACGATTCGGCGGAGCAGAAGGGAAGAGGATGGGCAGAGGACCTGCCTTCCGTCCGTCACATTATATATGCGGTCCCGGTGAACCGGGAAGCATGGGTTGGCAAGCCGTCGAAGCCGTTGACGACGCCGTCGAGGCCACTCGTCGGTTCCTGTTCCCGTTCAGCCTCGTTCGCTGGGCGAAGCTCGCTCTCCTCGTCCTCCTGATGGGCGGCGGAGCGAACGCCGGCGTGTCCGTTCCCGCGGCTCCCGACGCCCGAATCGGAGGGGTTTCGCGAGTTCCTGGAGTCGGATGGGCCGAGACGGGGACGGAATCCGGCGTCGTGGAGTTCGAGACCGTCGTCTCGGACCTCCTCGGCGGTCTGCCGGGCGATTGGCTGATCGCCGCCGTCGCGATCGTCGCGGTCGTCTGTGTGGTCGCGTTCTCGGTGGCCTCGCTGTCGCTTCGGCTGGTCTTTTACGACGCGCTCCGGACGAACGAGGTCAGCCTGTGGCGGCCGTTCCTCGGGCGACTCCGGCAGGCGGTCGGGCTGTTCGTCGCCTCCGTGGTCCTCTGGTCGCTCGCCGCCGGGCCGATCGCGCTGGCGGTGCTCCTGGCCGCCGCCGCAGAGGCGCCGATCGGGTGGGGACCGATCGACTCGTTCGCGGCGGCGGTGGGGTCGCTGTCGATCGGTCCGGCGGTCTTCTTGGTGCTTGTCGGAATCGCGGTCGTCCTGCTCGCGACGCTCGCGCTCCGGCTCACCTACGAGTTCGTCGTTCCCGCGATGGTGGTCGAAGATACCGGTGTGACTGCCGGGTGGCGCCGAGTCTGGCGCACGGTGAGCGGGGAGTGGGCGGAACTCCTCGTCTACCTCGGGGTCCACTTCTTCGTCGGTATCGGAATCGCGGTCGTCGAGGGGATCGCGCTCGTCCTCGCCGGTTCGGCGGTCGTCGCCGTCGCCGGGAGCACGCTCCTGCTCGCGGCGGTTCCCCTCGGTGGACTCGGGGCATTGGCGAGCACGACCGCCGGCATCGCGACCGTCGCGGTCGTCGTGATCGTCGCCGTGGCGGCGCTGGTGGCGGTGACGCTCCCCGTCAGCGTCGTGACCCGTTCGTATCTGATCGCGTACGAGGTAGCCACGCTCGGCGGGATCGACTCGGATCTGCGGCTGCTTCATCCCGATATCGATCCGACTTCGAACGATCGCGATCTAACGTCGATTGACCGCGATCAGGTGTCGAACGATCGCGACTGAGTCGCTTCCGAGGGTCGCCACAGCGGATCGTCGAATGTCGAATCAGTATTCGACGGGTTCACGTACCTTTTTACTCCGTTACCCAATTGGAGGAGACATGGGACTGGACGACGACGCGAGGGAGTATCACCGAGAAGAGCCGCCGGGGAAGATCGCGATCGAGACCACGAAGCCGACGAACACGCAGCGAGACCTCTCGCTCGCGTACTCGCCGGGGGTCGCGGCGCCGTGTCGCGACATCGCCGCGGACCCCGAGTCGGTGTTCGAGTACACGGCGAAGGGGAACCTCGTCGCGGTCGTCTCGAACGGGTCCGCCGTGCTCGGGCTGGGCGACATCGGGGCGTCGGCGTCGAAGCCCGTCATGGAGGGGAAGGGCGTGCTGTTCAAACGCTTCGCCGACATCGACGTGTTCGACATCGAGCTCGACATCGACGAGGTCGACCCGTTCTGCGAGGCGGTGAAGGCGATGGAACCCACGTTCGGTGGGGTAAATCTCGAGGACATCAAAGCGCCCGAGTGCTTCAAGATCGAAGAGCGCCTCCGCGAGGAGATGGACGTGCCCGTGTTCCACGACGACCAGCACGGGACCGCGATCATCTCCGGAGCGGCGCTGATGAACGCGACGGAGATCTCCGGGAAGGACCTCTCCGAGATCGAGATCGTGTTCTCGGGCGCGGGCGCGTCCGCGATCGCGACCGCTCGCTTCTACGTCGAGCTCGGTGCGAAGAAGGAGAACATCACGATGTGCGACTCCTCCGGTATCATCACCGAGGAGCGCGTCGGAGACGGCGACGTCAACGAGTACAAGAGCCAGTTCGCCAGCGAGGGGTCGGGCGGCGACCTTGCCGACGCGATGGAGGACGCGGACGTGTTCGTCGGGCTCTCCGTCGGCGGGATCGTCTCACAGGAGATGGTCCGGTCGATGGCGTCGGACCCGATCATCTTCGCGATGGCGAACCCCGATCCGGAGATCACCTATGAGGACGCGAAGGACGCGCGCGATGACACGGTGATCATGGCGACTGGGCGGTCCGACTACCCGAACATGGTGAACAACGTGCTCGGGTTCCCGTTCCTGTTCCGCGGCGCGCTCGACGTGCGCGCGACGGAGATCAACGAAGAGATGAAGCGGGCCGCCGCGGAGGCGCTCGCGGAGTTGGCCCGCAAGGACGTGCCGGACGCGGTCGTGAAGGCGTACGGCGACAACCCGCTCCAGTTCGGGCCTGACTACGTGATTCCGAAGCCCCTCGACCCGCGCGTGCTCTTCGAGGTCGCGCCAAGCGTCGCGGAGGCGGCGATGGAGTCGGGGTCCGCGCGCACCGAGATCGACCTCGAACAGTACCGGGAACGGCTGGAGGCGCGGCTCGGGAAGTCGCGCGAGATGATGCGCGTCGTGTTGAATAAGGCGAAAAGCGATCCGAAGCGCATCGCGCTCGCGGAAGGGACCGACGAGAAGATGATCCGCGCGGCTTATCAGCTCTCCGAGCAGGGGATCGCCGAGCCCGTGCTGCTCGGTGACGCCGACGAGATCGCCCAGACCGCCGACCGGCTCGGGCTCTCCTTCCGCCCGGATATCGTCGATCCCGAGGACCGCGACGTGTCCGCGTACGGGGATCAGCTCTACCAACTCCGCAAGCGGAAGGGTATTACGAGCCGCGAAGCGACCGAGCTGGTCCGGCGGGACACTAACTACCTCGCGAGCGTCATGGTGAAGTCCGGAGACGTCGACGCGATGCTCACGGGACTCACGCATCACTACCCGTCGGCGCTCCGACCGCCGCTCCAGGTCGTCGGCTCCGCGGCCGACACCGACACCGTCGCCGGTGTATACATGCTCACGTTCAAAAATCGGGTCATCTTCTGTGCCGACACCACGGTGAACCAGGACCCGGACGCGGAGACGCTCGCGGAGATCACGCGTCACACCGCCGACCTCGCCCGTCGGTTCAACGTCGAGCCGCGCGCCGCGATGCTCTCGTACTCCAACTTCGGCAGCGTGGACAACGAGGGGACGCAGAAACCCCGGGAAGCAGTGGAGATACTCCACGAAGACGAGAACGTCGACTTCCCCGTCGACGGTGAGATGCAGGCCGACACCGCGGTCGTCGACGACATCCTCAACGACACCTACGAGTTCTCCCAGCTCGACGAGGCCGCGAACGTCCTCGTGTTCCCGAACCTCGAAGCCGGGAACATCGGCTACAAGCTGCTCCAGCGACTCGGCGGCGCAGAAGCGATCGGCCCGATGCTGGTCGGAATGGACGAGCCGGTCCACGTCCTTCAGCGAGGCGACGAGGTCAAAGACATCGTTAATCTGGCCAGCGTGGCCGTCGTCGACGCACAGGAGTAACGAACCGGACTTCGGTCCGGTATTTGAAGGTGTTCGCGGCTACGTACTCGCAGCACTCGCGGCCGCGTTCGGTTCTCATCGTATTTCTCGCCTCGTTGTGTCTCTCGCTGTATCACACTCGGAGCGAAGCCCACGACCAAACGTGGTGACTAGTGGATTGGTCAGTGCGAACTTGGCTGACTGTGAGCGTTTGAGAGACACACCGGGTTTCCGGTGAAATGGGGTTGGTTGGGGGTGGGCGGTTTGTGGGGGCGGATTTGGAAGGGAGATCCCGTTTCGTATCCCGAATTAACTGTCCACCATCGCCGTATGTAATAGAAAAAACTATAAACAAGTTTTGAGTATAGTTCGCCAAGCCAAGAAGTTAGATAGAAGGTGAAGCCGAAGGCGATGTTTTCATCGGAAACGGAGTTCGATCGACGATCGGCCTTATCAAGGCTAGTGGAGATCGGATCTATCGGCCGGTGAAGAGCGAGCCGGGTTTCATCGGAAATCCGGTCTGTCGCTTCGACCGTCGCTCGTGGGCGGCCTGAAATTGTGTTTCTCATCGTATCCACGTTTGTTATGACCTTGTTTGCAGTCTATTCTGACCCTGTTTGCAGTCTATTCTGACTCTGCCCGCAGGTCTGTTTGTGCTTCCGTCTTGCGGTGCCTTGTTGACGAAGTGGATCCGATCGATGACACCGGGTTTCCGGTGAATTGACCCTCGGGACTTCGACCCCGTTTATATGCTTCCACTGAGCCCCCTCCCGGCCCACCGTCCCCACCCCCAACCGACCCCATTTCACCGGAAACCCGGTGTGTGTCTCAAACCGTATCTCCTCGGGACTGAAGCGGAACGCATTTCACCGGAAACACGGTGTCGATCCCATGGACGCAGCGGACGACCTCTTCACAAGGGAGGACCCGATCTTCGCGAACAAGGAACTCCTCGAGATCAGCCATCTCCCCGGAGAGGGTCGAATCGTCGGGCGCGACGACGAGATCGCCGACCTCGCGACGGCGGTCAACCCCGCGATCTTCGGTCAGAGTCCGAGCAACGTTCTGATCTACGGGAAGACGGGGACCGGGAAGTCGCTCTGTGCGAAGTACGTCTCCAAGCGCCTCGTCTCGACGGCGGGAGAAGAAGGCGTCAACGCGACCTTCGCGTACGTCGACTGCGCACAGGACACGACCGAGACGCAGGCGGTTCAGACCATCGCCGACGCGGTCAACGACCCGGACGCGACCGGGATCAACGTCCCGGACAAGGGACTCTCGACGTCGACGTACTACAAGCGGCTCTGGCGGATCCTCGACCAGCGGTACGACGTCGTTCTTATCATCCTCGACGAGATCGATAAACTCGACGACGACGCCATCCTGATGCAGCTGTCGCGGGCCGGCGAGGCCGGCAAGATCACCGACTGCAAGCTCGGGGTAGTCGGGATCAGTAACAAGATCCAATACAAAGACCGCATGGACGAGCGCGTCAAATCGAGCCTCTGTGAACGGGAGTTCGTGTTCCCGCCGTACGACGCCAACCAGCTCCGGGAGATCATGCAGGCGCGCGCGGACGCGTTTCACGACGACGTCCTCGAACCGTCGACGGTTCCGCGCGCCGCCGCGCTCGCCGCGCGCGAACACGGGGACGCGCGCAAGGCCATCGACATCCTCCGATACGCGGGCGAGATCGCACAGAGCAACGGGGAACCGACCGTCAGAGAGGAGTTCGTCACGCAGGCACGCGAGCGCGCAGAGACCGACCGGTTCCGCGAACTCATCCGCGGATCGACGCCGCACTCCCGGTACGTCCTTCAGGCGCTCGCGTTGCTCTCGCTCTCCAGCGGTCGTCAGGACGGTTTTCGAACAAGCCGAGTCTACGAAATATACGAGAACATCTGTCGACAGGAGGGCTCGGACAGCCTCTCGCTCCGTCGAGTCCGTGACCTCCTCAAAGAGCACGCCTTCCTCGACATCATTGAACAGTCGAAACACAGCGGTGGGAGCGCGGAAGGGAGCTACACGAAACACCAATTGTTGGAGGACCCGAGCGTGGTCAAAGAGGTGCTGACGGAGGACTCCTCGTCGTAGCCGAGCGAAAGGCAACTCCGACTCGCACAGCACCGATCCGCCCCGATAGTTCGACCGCTTCTCGTCCGCGTCCGGCGTCTTTCGTTCCGCCGCAATTCGATCGCGATCCGTGTTCGCTCCGAAGGCGTCCCGCTACCCCAGCAGGCCGAGCCCTTCGATCCGCTCGACGATCTCCTCTACGGCCTCTTCCGCGTCGTCGGTCCGCTTTCCGCCCGTGATGACGATTTTCCCGCTGCCGAACAGGAGGATGACGACTTCAGGTTCGTCCATCCGGTACACGAGACCGGGGAACTGCTCCGGCTCGTACTCGACGTCCTCGAGACCGAGTCCGATCGCGAGCGCGTTGAGGTTGAGGTTGTGTCCGAGGTCGGCGCTCGAGACGATGTTCTGGACGGTGATCTCCGGGTCGTCCTCGACCGGAATCTGCAGTCCGCGAAGCTTCTCGAAGATGATCCCGAGCGCCTCGTGAACGTCGTCGATGCTTTTCGCACCCGTGCAGACGATCTTCCCCGACCGGAAGATGAGCGCGGCCGCCTTCGGCTCTTGGGTCCGGTAGACGAGTCCCGGGAAGTTGTCCGGGTTGAAGTCCGCGCCCGGAAGGTCCTCCGCCAGCGCTTCCAAATCGAGCTCTTGGCCGATCCCCGTCGATGCAACTACGTTCTGGATCTCGATCGAATCTGCAGGGTTCGTCATCGTTCGCTTTTATATGTGTTCCCCTCCCTTATAAACGCCCGTGGTATAAACGACCGCTCGGTCGTCGGCTGTTGCGCCGCACGGTTCTTTTTGTAAATGAACGCACTCCCCGACGAGCGGACAACCGTTTCACAGCGAGATCGACGCCCGCCTCGATCACGGTTTGACACGTGTGTCGTCACCGTCGACAACTATGATGATATCCTGATATTTCTAGGTGCTTCCGGGTCGTCGGTCGAGCTGTCCGGATCGAAACACCACCGATTCCGAAGCCAGCGATCTGGTCATCTTGTGCGAACTGATCCCAATGAAAACGCATGACGTGGCGCCGATGGTTCGACGGGGTTAAGTACAACCCGGCATTCGTGTTAGATGCGAAGGTCCCCCGGCGTGGGGGACAACGGTCGGCCGCACCGCGGCCGGTCGAAGCGTTCCGACGTGCTTAAGTGTATAAGCCCGCTCGGTTGAAACGCGAAGAACGCACCGCGGACTCGGGACGTTCAATTCGTCCCGGTTTCGCAGAGTCGGTTCATCCGACTCATCCGAATGAGGATTTCGCCCCCTGCGCTCCGGCGTAAGAGGAAATCTGATGTGAGCCGTGGTAGTTCGGTGTCATCCAGGTCGCTGGGTGGCTCGGACACCACATAGACCATGCAATGGTGTTTTGACTTATCGCAAGTCAAAACCCGCCAACACCCCTCCGAGCCGGGAATCAGGCTCGGAGGTTATACATTCCGGTTGATCCTGCCGGAGGCCATTGCTATTGGAATCCGATTTAGCCATGCTAGTCGCACGAGTTCAGACTCGTGGCGAATAGCTCAGTAACACGTGGCCAAACTACCCTTCGGAGCTCCATACCCTCGGGAAACTGAGGCTAATAGAGCATACCACAATCCAGCTGGAATGAGGATTGTGCCAAACGCTCCGGCGCCGAAGGATGTGGCTGCGGCCGATTAGGTAGACGGTGGGGTAACGGCCCACCGTGCCAATAATCGGTACGGGTCATGAGAGTGAGAACCCGGAGACGGAATCTGAGACAAGATTCCGGGCCCTACGGGGCGCAGCAGGCGCGAAACCTTTACACTGCACGCCAGTGCGATAAGGGGATTCCAAGTGCGCAGGCATAGAGCCTGCGCTTTTGTACACCGTAGGGAGGTGTACGAATAAGGGCTGGGCAAGACCGGTGCCAGCCGCCGCGGTAATACCGGCAGCCCGAGTGATGGCCGATCTTATTGGGCCTAAAGCGTCCGTAGCTGGCCGCACAAGTCCATCGGAAAATCCACCCGCTCAACGGGTGGGCGTCCGGTGGAAACTGTGTGGCTTGGGACCGGAAGGCGCGACGGGTACGTCCGGGGTAGGAGTGAAATCCCGTAATCCTGGACGGACCGCCGATGGCGAAAGCACGTCGCGAGGACGGATCCGACAGTGAGGGACGAAAGCCAGGGTCTCGAACCGGATTAGATACCCGGGTAGTCCTGGCCGTAAACAATGTCTGTTAGGTGTGGCTCCCACTACGAGTGGGTGCTGTGCCGTAGGGAAGCCGCTAAACAGACCGCCTGGGAAGTACGTCCGCAAGGATGAAACTTAAAGGAATTGGCGGGGGAGCACTACAACCGGAGGAGCCTGCGGTTTAATTGGACTCAACGCCGGACATCTCACCAGCATCGACTGTARTAATGACGATCAGGTTGATGACCTTATCCGAGYTTCAGAGAGGAGGTGCATGGCCGCCGTCAGCTCGTACCGTGAGGCGTCCTGTTAAGTCAGGCAACGAGCGAGACCCGCATCCTTACTTGCCAGCAGCACTGCGAAGTGGCTGGGGACAGTAGGGAGACCGCCGTGGCCAACACGGAGGAAGGAACGGGCAACGGTAGGTCAGTATGCCCCGAATGTGCTGGGCAACACGCGGGCTACAATGGTCGAGACAAAGGGTTCCAACTCCGAAAGGAGACGGTAATCTCAGAAACTCGATCGTAGTTCGGATTGTGGGCTGCAACTCGCCCACATGAAGCTGGATTCGGTAGTAATCGCGTGTCACAAGCGCGCGGTGAATACGTCCCTGCTCCTTGCACACACCGCCCGTCAAAGCACCCGAGTGAGGTCCGGATGAGGCACGTTCCACGTGTCGAATCTGGGCTTCGCAAGGGGGCTTAAGTCGTAACAAGGTAGCCGTAGGGGAATCTGCGGCTGGATCACCTCCACCGACCCGAGACTCCCGCTTTGCGGGAGCTCACCTTACGACCGTCTTTATAGACGGTCACTACTCATTCATGGTCTTGTGTCCGCCCACCCGCCGGCCTGGACACCGACGAACTACCACGGTTCACATGTCGCGATCATCCTTCCCAACTGGGAAGGTGGGCTCATAGCTCAGCGGTAGAGTGCCTCCCTTGCAAGGAGGATGCCCTGGGTTCGAATCCCAGTGAGTCCATGTCAGCCCCGGGCCGAATCCGTCCCCTTAAGTGTGGGACGCGATTCGGTCTGGGTAGACGACGACCGATGCACCATCCCGGGAAACCGCGGATGGGAAGGGTTCGACGGACACGCTCCATGCCTGGACGTGATCCGATGACGACCGTGTATACGTGCGATCCAGACGTCCACTGAACTCATACGAGTTCGTGGAACGTCAGTGAACCATATACAGTCGGGTGACTTTATAGTCACTTGACACCGTCAGCGGTTCGTTATGAATCGACTGACACACTACTGGCTACTGTGCCAGCTGGTGAATGGCTCGGCTCGAGAGCCGATGAAGGACGTGCCAAGCTGCGAAAAGCTCGTGGGACCCGCATGGAGGGGAAGAACACGAGGTATCCGAATCGGAATCCGTTTACAATTGCCACGCGCAATAGGGAACTCCCTGAATTGAAACATCTCAGTAAGGGAAGGAAGAGAACGCAACCGCGATGTCGTGAGTAACCGCGAGTAAAAGCGACACAGCCCAAACCGAAGGTCTTCGGACCAATGTGGTGTTCGGGTTGACAACCAATTCTCGACAGTTCATTCGAAGTCTCCTGGAACGGAGCGTGAAACAGGGTGACAACCCCGTAGAATGAACCAGTACGGAAGGCGTCAATACCAGAGTAGCAGGGGTCGGATATCCTCTGTGAACGACTCAGGCATCCCCTGAGAAGGCTAAACACTCCTCGAGACCGATAGCGAACAAGTAGCGTGAGCGAACGCTGAAAAGCACCCCGAGAAGGGCGGTGCAATAGGGCCTGAAATCAGCTGGCGATCGAGCGACAGGGCGTACAAGGCGATTCTCAAAACGACCGAGGAGCGATCCTCCAGTAGGAAGAGAGTCGAGCCGGCGTCGTGTCGTGCGTTTTGAAAAACGACCCAGGGAGTGCACTTGATTGGCGAGTCTAACCCGTGAACCGGGGAAGGCGCAGGGAAACCGATACGGCCGCAGCATTGCGAGGGCCACCGTGTTCAAGCGCGGGGAGTCAATTGGGTGCGACCCGAAACCAGGCGATCTATACGCAGGCAGGGTGAAGCGTGGCGAAAGCCACGTGGAGGCCCGTTAGAGTTGGTATTCTACAATATCCTCTCGTGATCTGCGCATAGGGGTGAAAGGCCCATCGAGCCTGGCAACAGCTGGTTCCAACCGAAACATGTCGAAGCATGACCTCTTCCGAGGTAGCCCGCGGGGTAGAGCTACCGATTGGATGACCCGCCTCCGAGAGGAGTCGGCCATCCTGTCGAACTCCAAACCCGCAGGCGCTGTAGACGAAGGGAGTCCGGTGCGCGGGGTAAGCCTGTGTACCGTGAGGGGAACAACCCAGAGCCGGGTTAAGGTCCCAAAGTGTAGATTAAGTGCGATTCGAAGGTGGTCTCAAGCCCTAAACAGCCGGGAGGTGAGCTTAGAAGCAGCTACCCTCTAAGAAAAGCGTAACAGCTTACCGGCCGAGGTTTGAGGCGCCCAAAATGATCGGGGCTCAAATCTACCACCGAGACCTGGCCGTGCCCGTGACACGGGCAACCGCGTAGGTTGGCGTTCTGTTCGGATGGAAGCTCGGGCGAGAGCTCGCGTGGACCGTTCAGAAACGACAATCCTGGTCACAGTAGCAGCGATAGTCGGGTGAGAACCTCGACGGCCTGATGAGCAAGGGTTCCTCGGCACTGCCACTCAGCCGAGGGTCAGCCGGTCCTAAGATGCACCGCAACTCGACTGCATCAACGGGAAACTGGTTAAGATTCCAGTGCCATCGTGCAGTAAACGTCGACGCCGTGTGGAACGCTGAGCCGGGCCTTCGCCCGGTCGAATCGTGGAACCTCGTGGAAGCCGTCACGGCACGAAGCGAGAGAAACACGAGATAGCGCAAGTCAGCCGTACATAGGGCCCGTGAAAAGACAAGCACGATGTCCGTACCGAGATCCGACACAGGTGCTCTGGCAGCGCAAGCCAAGGCCTGTCGGGAGAACCGACGTTAGGGAATTCGGCAAGTTAGTCCCGTACCTTCGGAAGAAGGGATGCCTGCTCTCGACGGAGCAGGTCGCAGTGACTCGGGCGCTCCGACTGTCTAATAACAACACAGGTGACCGCAAATCCGCAAGGACTCGTACGGTCACTGAATCCTGCCCAGTGCGGGTATCTGAACACCTCGTACAAGAGGACGAAGGACCCGTCAACGGCGGGGGTAACTATGACCCTCTTAAGGTAGCGTAGTACCTTGCCGCTTCAGTAGCGGCTTGCATGAATGGATAAACGAGAGCGCCACTGTCCCAACGTTGGACCCGGTGAACTGTACGTTCCAGTGCGGAGTCTGGAGACCCCCAAGGGGAAGCGAAGACCCTATAGAGCTTTACTGCAGGCTGTCGCTGAGACGTGGTCGCCGATGTGCAGCATAGGTAGGAGTCATTACACAGGTACCCGCGCCAGCGGGCCACCGAGACATCATTGAAATACTACCCGTCGGTGACTGCGACTCTCACTCCGGGAGGAGTACACCGGTAGCCGGGCAGTTTGACTGGGGCGGTACGCGCTCGAAAAGATATCGAGCGCGCCCGAAGATCATCTCAGCCGGGTCGGGAATCCGGCGAAGAGCGCAAGAGCACAAGATGGTCTGACAGTGTCATTCCCAACGAGTGACGCTGACGCGAAAGCGTGGTCTAGCGAACCTACGAGGCTCCGGAATGGGGCCCGTAGATGACAGAAAAGCTACCTTAGGGATAACAGAGTCGTCACCCGCAAGAGCACATATCGACCGGGTGGCTTGCTACCTCGATGTCGGTTCCCTCCATCCTGCCCGTGCAGAAGCGGGCAAGGGTGAGGTTGTTCGCCTATTAAAGGAGGTCGTGAGCTGGGTTTAGACCGTCGTGAGACAGGTCGGCTGCTATCTATTGGGGGTGTCAAGGTACTTGACGTGAACGAACGTATAGTACGAGAGGAACTACGTTTGGTCGCCACTGGTGTACCGGTTGTGTGAGAACGCAATGCCGGGTAGCCACGCGACACGGGGTAAGAGCTGAACGCATCTAAGCTCGAAACCCACATGGAAAAGAAGTACCGATGAGGTCACTCGTAGAAGACGAGTTCGATAGACTCGGGATGTACGCACCGAGGCAACGAGGTGTTGAGTCCACGAGCACTAACAGACCGAAGCCACAGTCATACGGCACTGACACCACAGTTCGTATGAGTTCAGGCGGTAACTGGATCGCACGTATACACGGTCGGCAGAACCACCGACACAGGCGTCTCTCTCGGAGTGAGGGAGTCTCGGTTCGAGACCGAGAGTCGGCATAAAGGCGGCCACAGCGGTGGGGAAACACCCGTACCCATTCCGAACACGGAAGTTAAGCCCACCAGCGTACCGGGAAGTACTGGAGTGAGCGATCCTCTGGGAACCGCGGTTCGCCGCCTGCCCAATCATTCGGGAGAATACTCCCRCTTTCAGCCCACGGACGCAGCGTCCGTGGGCTGTTTTCATGTGTAGCGAGCGGTAGCGCCCTCCACACGTTTCGATCGGTGAAGCTCTCAGTATTGAGACTTATCCCCGTAAGTTTATGCATATTCTCCCTGAAGCGAACGTAACCATGCCTGTTCCGAGCCAGCCCGGTCGCGAGTTCGCGGTGCGCGTGTCCGATCGGGGGCAGCCGTCGGTTCGTGACGGATCGGATGGCGGACAGGTGATCTCGCTACTGTTCGGAACGGGGATCGAGGAGTGGCGACGCGGGTGGCGCCGAAGCGTTGGCACGCTGCCGGACAGAGAAGCGATCGTTTCCGCGAGCGATCTCACTCGCGGTGCCGCGACGGGGACGCAGGTCGTTCCGGACCGCAGGCTCGCGTACACCGTGCTCGGTGCACCGGTCGACGTCGAGCGGATCCTCGAGGCGGTTTCGGACCACCTCACGGACGCTCGCGACCTCGAACTCACGGTGATCGTCGACGATATCGAACCGCTGTTGGCCGAGCAGGGCCCGGATGCGGCGAATGAACTTCTCGACGGGTTAGGTGCTCGACTCGACGACTGCGACAGTACCGTCGTGATCGGCTGTTCGTTCACGGAGCGGGCCGCGTCGTCGGTCGCGTCGGTGTTCGATCCGGTCGGCAACGTGGAACAACTCGATCACTCGGTCGGGCTGGCGCTCGATACGCTCCGACAAGATGATCCGACGACGTTCGGGTACGTTCGGCAACACTGGGCCGAAACACGGGACGGAATCGAAGGGTGTGAGCGGAACTATCCACAGGCGAAGCAGATTCACGCGACGCTTTCCGAGCCGGAGACGACGCCGCGGACGCTCGGGACGGCTCTGTCGGGGTTGGTCTCGCTCGGCGTCGTGGACACGTGGAGCGAGACCGTCGGCCCGACGCGGTACGATCTCACCGCGTACAGACCGGCGCGCATGTGGGCGGTCGGGGCGACGCTCGCGACCGACGAAGGCGACGGGTCGATCGACGGCTGACGCGGCGTCGGCCTCCTCACTCGTCGGTGTCGCTTTCGCCGTCTCCCGAGGCGGGTTCGGGAATTTCGAGATCGTGTGAGATCACGGTGCCGTCGGGCTCGAGGGTTACCGTTCCGAGCGTCGCCGTCTCACCGGCTCGGAAGCGGTCGGCGACTGACTCGAACACGGACTGGCGGTCGAGCCGTTCCCAGACCGTTTCGGCGACGAGCGACTGGAACTCCTCCGGATCGGTCCAGCCGGAGTCGACGTCGGACGGAACTCCGACGACGAACTCGAACTCCGCTTCGGTGAGGTAGATCCCGACCCCGAACGTGTCTGCGCACATGCGTCGACGTTCGGTCCCGGTTTTCAAAATCTCGTCGGACGCGTCGGGATCTCGTCGCCGGGCGCCGCGAATTCGAACCCGAACGAGCCGCGTCCGGGTCGCGCCCGGGCGTCCCGAAACCGGTAACCGGGTGCGACGGGAATCGGCGAGTCGAACGGATGTCGTCTGACCCGCGCGTTCCGCCGGTCGTCGGACTCGCGGTCGCGGTGGCCGCCGTGAGCGGCGGGGCGATTCTCGTCCGCCTCAGCGACGCCCCGAGCTCGGTCGCGGCGTTCTATCGGGTGCTGTTCACGACGCTGCCGCTGGTCCCGGTCGCACTCTGGCGCTACCGGTCGCAGCTCGCCGGCGTCACCCGCAGGGACCTCGGGTTCGCGACGCTCTCGGGGGTCGCGCTCGCGTTGCACTTCGCCGCGTGGTTCGAGAGCCTTGCGTGGACGAGCGTCGCCGCGAGCGTCACGCTCGTTCAGGCGCAGCCGGTGTTCGTCGCGCTCGGGGCGTGGCTCCTGTTGCGCGAGCGCGTGACCCCTCGGATGGCCGCCGGTATCGCGGTCGCGGTCGGCGGGATGGCGGCGATGTCGCTCGGCGACCTTCTCGGGGGCGTGCTGGTCGGTCCCCAACCGCTCTACGGGAACGGCCTGGCGCTGTTCGGCGCCGTGATGGCCGCCGGATACGTGCTCGCCGGGCGCTCGATCCGACAACGGGTCGCGCTGGTCCCGTACGTGGTGATCGTGTACGGTGTCTGTACGGTCTCGCTCCTCGCGATCGTCCTGGTCGAAGGCCACGGGCTAACGGGGTACCCGCCGAGCGAGTGGGCGATCTTCGTCGGCCTCGCCGTCGGTCCGGGGCTGCTGGGTCACACCGTGGTCAACTGGGCGCTCGCGCACCTCGAGTCGAGCGTCGTCTCCGTGTCCCTGCTCGGCGAGCCGGTCGGAGCGACGGTCCTCGCGGTCGTGTTCCTCTCGGAGACACCGACGACGTTCACGCTGGTCGGGGGCGCCGTCGTTCTCGCGGGGATCTCGCTCACCGCGACCGAGAGCGAGGCGTGATCCCCCGCCGCGCGCCGCCTCGAGCGACGTTTCCTCGACCGGCTCGCGGCGACGCCGGACGAGGTTCCCGTCATCGTCGTCCTCGAGACGGGGACCGCCGAGGAGTTTCGCCTCGCGCTTCGGGCGGACGCCGCCGACGTCGTAACCGACTCGCAACCGAACGGATCGGACTCGAACCCCGAGACCGATCCCCTCGTGGAACGGTTGGTCGACGCGGTGGAACTGCGGCGGACTCGGTTCGGATCGGACGACGCGGATCGGCTCCGTGAGGTCCTGTTGGACTCGGGGTCGACGCTGATGAGCACGCGGTCCGACGAAGTCGACACGAAGATCAGTTGGACCATGGAGAACGTCGGCGAACACGCCGAGCTCGACCGAATCGTCTGTTACCTGCAGGGCGAGGAGGCGCTCGATCCCGCGCACGTCTGGTGTCCCGACGGACGCGACGTCGCGCCGCGTCCGCTCGACGAGTTCCCGGACGCCGAGCGGCTCTCGACCTTCGAGAACGTGGTCAGACCGTCGGTTCCACCGGAGTCGGCAGGGCCCTCAGCGGCGGAGGGAGACGTCTCCGCCGAGGCGGGGGACGACGTGCCGGCGACCGTTCACGTCCCGCTTGTGGTCGATTGGGAGCTCGTCGGCGTGTTGGCCTTCGAGACCGACGCGCCGCGGACGTGGACCGACGAGGAGGTGGACCTCTATCGGACGTTCGGCGATCTGATCGCGTACACCATCGCGCGCAACGACCGCCGGCTGGAGCTCCGTCGGCGGACGGAACAGCTCGAACAGTTCAGTTCGGTCGTCTCGCACGACCTGAGGAACCCCCTCAACGTGCTGTCGGGGTACCTGGAGATGGTCGAGGGCGAGGTCTCGGAGTCGACGTACGAGCCGATGGATCGGGCGGTGACCCGGATGGAGTCGCTCATCGACAACCTCCTCATGCTGGCGAAACGGGGGGAGACGATCGGGGAGATCGAGTCGATCTCGGTCACGAGCGTCGCCGAGGAGGCGTGGCAGACGGTCCGGGCGCCCGACGCGACGCTGACGATCGCCGACGAGATCGGGCGGGTACACGCGGACCCGAACCGGCTTCGGCAGGTGTTCGAGAACCTCTTCCGGAACAGCGTGGAACACGGTCGTTCGAGAGACGGCGCCGCCGTCGACCACGGCGGTCCGGGCGTCGCGATCGAAATCGGCCCCCGAACCGACGGCGCTGGTGACGAGGGAATCTACGTCGCCGACGACGGACCGGGAGTTTCCGCCGACGTCCGCGGCTCGCTTTTCGACTCTGGGGTTTCGACCGCGGACAGCTCCGGTATCGGGCTCGCCATCGTCGACCGCATCGTGGAGGCCCACGGCTGGAAGGTCGACGTCCACAACGACGGCGGCGCGGTGTTCGAGATATCCTTCGAGGCGGAGACCGCCGCGACTCCCGCGTGACCGTCGAGAGTCATCGGCTCAAATTCCGACCGACGGCTACCGCTCGAACCGGGCGATCGTTCGTCGGTGTCGGTCACGGAACATCCCCTCGAACCCGACCTTCGCGAACGGTCCCGCCGCGTCTCCCAGCGGGCCGAACGGGAGCCGGTACGCGACGGTGTCCACGAGCAGGGTCTCCTCCCCGTCGGCGTAGAACGCGTGCGTGTGCTCCCACTTCCGGAAGGGACCGCCGGTCATCTCGTCGACGAAGCGGGCCCGGTCGCCCGGATCGTCTCCCTCGCCGGGTTCTCGCTCGGTGATCCGAGAGGTCCACCGCTGTCGCGGTCCGACGTCGAACGGTCGTATCGACATCCCTATCTCCGACCCCTCGGCGAGCACGTCGGGGTCCGGCTCCCCGTCCGGTCCCGTGACGCCCGTGACCCGGAGACGCATCCAGTCGGGCGTGAGCTCGCGGAGCCCGTCGATCGTGGAGTGAAACGTCCACACCTCGTCGATGGGGGCCGGAACGCGGGTCGTCCGCCGGTACGTGGGCATACGTCTGTTAGGGAGCGAACGGGCAAAAACCCGTCCTCGGCGGCGGTCCGCGCGCTCGGCGGCGATTCGTGATCTCGGCGCACTCGCGCCCGCCCGACCGAAACCCGCATACGGTCGCGGCGCCGTCTGATCGGTAATGGAGCGAGGCGCGATCGACGTCGCCGACCTGGCCGGCCCGTTCGATCTCCAAGCGACGGTCGAGAGCGGACAGAGCTACCTCTGGAACCGCGCCGACGGCGGGACCTACGAGGACCTCCACGCGTACGGCGGCGACGCGTGGTACGAGACGGTCGTCGACCCGATCCCGGGAGTGAGCGACGATCGGGTCCCCCTCCGAGTGCGACAGGAAGGGGGCGTCCGCGACGGAACCGTTCACTGGGAGTCGTCGGTCGACGCCACCCCCCTCTTGGAACACCTGTTCCGGCTCGACGACGACCTCGACGCCATCCTCGACGCGACGCCGGACCTCCCCCTCCTCGAACGGGCGTACGACGCCTATGAGGGGATGCGTCTCACGCGGGACCCGGTCTTTCCGTGTCTGATATCCTTTATTTGCTCGGCGCAGATGCGCGTCGCGCGGATCCACGGGATGCAGCGTCGCCTCCGAGAGACGTACGGCGACGCGGTCGCGCTCGACGGCGAGGAGTACCGCGCGTTTCCGACCCCGGACCGGCTCGCGTCGCGGACCGAGAAGGAGCTCCGGGATCTCTCCTTGGGGTACCGCGCCCCCTACGTGCAGCGGACCGCGGAGATGATCGCGACCGGTGAGGCGGATCCGCGGCAGGCGGCGGACCTCCCCTACGAGGAGGCGCGGGAGTCGCTGACGCGGTTCGTCGGCGTCGGGGACAAGGTCGCCGACTGCGTGCTGTTGTTCTCTCTCGGCTTCCTGGAGGCGGTCCCGCTCGACACGTGGATCCGGACGACGATCGAGGAGTACTACCCGGACTGCGAGCGCGGCAACTACGCCGACACCTCGCGTGCGATCCGGGAGCGGTTCGGCGGCGAGTTCGCCGGCTACGCGCAGACGTACGTCTTCTACCATCTCCGCGCGGGCGGTGAGTAGTCCACACCGGACCGACGCGGCTCGAGGCTGTCCGCCCCGGTTCGACGCAGCCCGCCGCGTCGTTTCGGCTCGGAGACCTCTCAGCCGAACTTTCATGCTGATTCGCGTGGTACTGGGACTCGTGATGGACTGCCGAGTCGTCGTCGAGGCCGCCGTCCCGGTGTACGACGTGGAGACCGCCGACGAAGCGGTCCGGATCGCTATCTCGAAGACCGGCGAGATGCTAAACCCGGATCTCAACTACGTCGAGATCGAGACCGGGAGCCGCACGTCGCCCGGCGGGGAGGAGCTCCCGCCGGCGTTCGTCGCCGCCGACGAGGCCCTCGTCGCGCTCGAACTCCAAATGGACGTGTTCAACGTCGACCGCGAGGAGCACGCGAGCCGAGTCGCCCGCAAGGAGATCGGACAGCGGCTCCGGAATATTCCGTTGAAAGTGCTCGGAGTCGAAGAGATCGGGGACGACTCCGCGGAGTCGTCGACGGACGACTCGGACGCCAGCGACGACGCGGCCGACGCTCGGGACTGAACGCTTCGGAACTGAACGATTCGAGAGGAGGGCACTCGGGAGTCTGTTTCACACGCGAGCGGCGACGTGGCCACTAAGGACGTAGCGTTCGGTCGGCAAGCGGCGATAAAGACTCAGTCTGCGGTCGGGGCCAGCGGCTCCGATTCAGACTCGTCCATCGGCTCGGTGATTCCCTCGGTCAGCTTAAAAACGGCGGCTTTGTGGTCGGTCTTCGACTTGTGAATCGATGTCGGTTTGACGCCCAGTTCTTCGTAGGCCTCGAGGTCGATGTCCTCGTTCCAGAACTCGCACTGTTTTCGTACTTCGGCGAGGAGGCCGTGAAGGTGGATGAGTTCCTGCTTCTTCATGAGTACCAGTCCTTTACTACCGGAGGTTTATATTATTATCCTGAGTCACGTTACCATGGGTACCCCAAATTTCCACGTTTCGAGCGCGGAGACGCGTCTTTTCGCGTTATCGATCGGGAGGGTTTCTCGAATTCGCCTCTCCGGATCGACCACCGAGCGTCGAGAAATCCGTTCGTCGGCGCGTTCCCGATCACCTCGCCGACGCGCGTGCTCGCTCGAAGAGGCGAGACGCGGATCGACGACCGGTTACTGGAACTGTTTGACCGCCTCGAGATCGCGTTCGGTTCGCATGAACTCGGTCAGTCGTCGCGTCGCGTGACAGTCGGGACAGCTGAAGTTCGAACGGAGGCGCTGTAAGTCGGCGGGGTTGTCCTGCCACTCCTTGTTGCACTCCGGACAGACGAGTCTGACGAACGCATCCACCATGGAGCGACGTACACGGGGCCGGGTTAAAAACGTACGTGGCGGTTCAGATCGGCTCGTGGGCGCTCGAGAGGACCGACGACTGACCGGGGCTGAGACGAGGGAAGATCGAGACCGAATCAGGCGGTCAGCCCTTCACTCGCGTCGAGAAGCTCCTTGTACCGGTTCCGGATGGTGACCTCGGAGATGTCGGCGACCGCCGACACCTCGCTCTGTGTCACCTTCTCGTTCGAGAGGAGCGCGGCCGCGTACACCGCGGAGGCGGCGAGGCCGACCGGCGACTTCCCGCTCGTGATCCCTGCCTCCTGCGCGCTGTCGAGCAGATCTTGGGCGAGCCGCTGGGTCTCCTCCGAGAGTTCGAGCCGCGAGACGAACCGGGGGACGTAGCTCCCGGGATCGGCGGGCTGGATCTCCAGTTTGAGCTCCCGGATCACGTACCGGTACGTCCGAGTGAGCTCCATCTTGTCGACCCGCGAGACCGCGGTGAACTCGTCGAGGCTCCGGGGGTTCCCGGCCTGTCGCGCCGCGGCGTACAGCGCCGCGGTCGCGACACCCTCGATGGAGCGTCCCGGCAACAAGTTCTCGCTCAGCGCGCGGCGGTAGATGACCGAGGCGGTCTCGCGGACGTTGTCGGGGAGCCCGAGGGCGCTGGCCATGCGGTCGATCTCGCCGAGCGCCTGCTTGAGGTTCCGGTCCTTCGAGTCGCGGGTGCGGAACCGCTCGTTCCAGGTGCGGAGCCGCTGCATCCGCTGCCGCTGGCGGCTGGACAGCGACTTGCCGTAGGCGTCTTTGTCCTGCCAGCCGATGTTCGTCGAGAGCCCCTTGTCGTGCATCATGTTCGTCGTCGGAGCTCCCACGCGGGACTTGCTGTCGCGCTCGTTGGAGTCGAACGCGCGCCACTCCGGCCCGCGGTCGACCGAGTCCTGCTCGACGACGAGCCCGCAGTCGGTACAGACGGTCTCGCCGTGCTCCGTGTCAGTTACGAGGTTCCCGTCGCACTCGGGACAGGTCGTGGTCTGCTCTCTCGTCGATTCCGTCTCCTCGGTCGTCGATTCGGTCGATCCCGTGGTACGGTCTCGCTCCGTTTCGCTGTCGTATTCGCGTATGTGTGTCTCAGTCGTGGTGTTCATGGTGTGTCACCGATCGAACTCCCGACAGAAATACTGGAGCCGGGTTCGCCGATTCGTTAACCAATAGTAAGTCTCCAAGGTATATAAATCTTTGTGCAAATTTCACACTCGGTGATATTTAGAAACGTCCGCTACCGCTCGCGTGTGAGTGTATAACGGGTTTGTCGGAATCGCGCTATGTTATCGGATCGACTATCGGTATTATTAGAGATATATAAAAGAGGGTGATCGATCGTGGTCGACGAGCCGACGACGTCGACCGTACTCGCGCGGCCGGTCTCAGGGCCGACGGCGCGCGACGAGCGCGACCGCGATCAACGCGATCAGGGCGACGACCGCGCCGAAGCCGGGCGTTTCGTCGCCGCTCCCGCCGCCGTCGCTCATCTGGTCGTCGTTCATCTCGTCGTTCTCGCCGTCGATCCCGTCGTCGTCATCGGCGTCTCCGTCGTTCTCCCCGTTCACCTCGTCCCCCGTCTCGGCGCCCTCGACCGTCAGATCGGCGGCGGACATCACCGGCGAGCCCGCGGCCGCGTACGGGCCGTCTTCGGCGCCGTCACTGCCGGGGAAGTCGTAGGCCTCGTTGCCGTTCGTGTCGCGGTGCGCCATCGCGAAGACCGTGTCGCCCTCGGTCAACGGGTCGTCGAGCGCGATCTCGACGTCGGTGTGCGTTCCCGGTCCGAGGTACGCGCTGGTGCCGCGGATGGAGTCGAACACGGCGCCGTCCGCGAGCGAGGAGTCGTGAACCGTCACGAATCCGCCGTCGTGGAGCGTCACCGAGCCGACGACGACGGTCTCGCCGTCGGTGTCTTGCGCGCTCGCGTCGACGAACGCGGTCACCTGAGCGCTTGCGCCGACCGTCGCCGGAGCGTCGTCGCCGGTCAGGAAGGGACCGTCGGCGTCTCCCTCGCTATCGACGAAGTCGTACGCCTCGTTGCCGTTCGTGTCGCGGTGTGGCATCGCGACGAGCTGTTCGGTGTCCGTCAGCGGCTCGTCGAGCTCGATCGCCACGTCCTCGTGAACGCCGGCCTCCAGGTACGCGCTGGTGCCGCGAACGGAGTCGAACACGGCGCCGCCCCCGATCGAGGCGTCGTGGATCGTCACGAACCCGCCTTGGCTCAGGTCGACGCGGTCGACCGTGACCGTCGCGCCGTCCGAATCGCTCGTCTCGAACGCGACGCCCGCGGAGACGGTGACGTTCCCGTCGTCCATCACGATGTCCGACGAGTCGGTCGTGTACGGGCCGTCCTCGCTGCCGTCGCTTTCGGGGAAGTCGTACGCCTCGTTGTCGTTCGTGTCCCGGTGCGCCATCGCGAACAGCGCGTCGTCCTCGGTCAGCGGGTCGTCGAGCCGAACGACGACGTCGCGGTGGATCCCCGGGTCGAGGTACGCGCTGGTGCCGCGGACGGAGTCGAAGGTCGCGCCGTCCGCGAGCGAGGAGTCGTGCATCGTCACGAACCCGCCCTCCGGCAGGTAGACCTCGTCGACGACGACCGCGTTGCCGCCGGACGACTGCGCGGCGAAGCTCGCCCGCGCGTCGTCGTCGAGCTCGACGCCGATCCCGGCCATCACGATCTCGTCGTTCGCGTCGAGGTACGGGCCGTCCTCGTTCCCGTCGCTTTCGGGGAAGTCGTAGGCCTCGTTGTCGTTCGTGTCCTGATGCGCCATCGCGAACACCGTGTCGTCGTTCTGTAGCGGCTCGTCGAGCCGGACGCGGACGTCCTCGTGGACGCCGGCCTCCAGGTACTCGGTGGTGCCGCGGATGGAGTCGAACACAGCGCCGTCCGCGAGCGAGGAGTCGTGAACCGTCACGAACCCGCCGTCGCTCAGCTCGACGCGGTCGACGATCACGTACTCGCCCTCGCCGGGCTGGTCGGTCCCGGTCACGCTCGCGGAGACCGTCACGTTCGCGTCGTCCATCGCGACGTCGCCGTCGACCGTGTACGGACCGTCGGTCTCGCCGTTCGAGGAGACGAACGCGTACGCGCGGTCGCCGTCTGTGTCTCGGTGCGCCATCGCGTGGAACGTCCCCGTCTCCACCGCGTCGGTGAGCTCGACGGTCACGTTCTCGTGCGTCCCCGACTCGAGGTACGCGCTCGTGCCGACGACGCTCCCCAGGGTGTCGCCGTCGGTCAGCGATGAGTCGTGGATCGTCACGAACCCGCCATCGGGGAGGTGAACCTCGTCGACGACGACCGCGCTCCCGCCGGACGTGCCGTCGGCGAAGCTCACGCTCGCCGCGTCGGTACCGCTCTGTGCCGCGACCGCGCCAGCCGCGCCGGCGACCGCCGACACGACCACCACGACCGCCATCGCCAATGTCAATGCGCTGTTGCGCATGAAAGAGTCGACCGGGGATATATAAAAAGAGGTTTCCCGAACTCCCGCCGATTTCTCACCCAAATTCGTTCGGAAAGCGGCCCAAAACGAATTTTCAAGGGCTGGCGTGCCGGTTCTCGGAACAGCAGTGATGGACTGCGGGAGTGAGTATTGCAGATCGGTGGTGGCGACAGGATATTTAAAAGAACCGCGAGCGATAGCAACGCTCATTTATAAAGAATTGTGCTGTGGCGCGCGCCTTCGAGTGGCCGCCAACGGCGGCCACGAGAAGCGCCGCGCGAGGGAGTCAGTCGCCCGGAGTAACGCGGAGGGCGACTGACGAGGCTGGGGAGGCGTGAGGCGCGGGGTGGTTGCGGTGTGGGTGGGACTTAAAGGGGCAGCCGCGAGGACGGCGCAGGCGACGTAAGCACCGCAGCAAAGGAGCGTCAGCGACTGAGCGAGGAGCGCAGCGAGCGTGCGCCGTCCTCGCGGCTGGGGCTTTGCAGTCTTCTCCGCAGCGTTGCCGATCGCTTATAAACAGCCGCGAGCAACGTCACTCGCTCATTTATAAACAACCCAACTACCATCTCGATATACTCACTCCCGCCATCGATCAAGCTGCACCCCGGCGCTCGCGGATAGTCGCGCGACGGTACGGTAAAAACAGTCCCGACCGATTCAGTCCCAGGTGACCCAGACGAGAAAGACGAGGCCGACGGTCTGGAGGACGTGCAGCGCCATCATCCCGCGCCACGCGATCGGCGGCACGGCTTCGGAGGCGAACCAGGCGGACAGCGTCGGGTCGAGCAGGTAAATGTACAGTGCGAACGCGTTCTCCCCCAGCAGAAACACGCCGAACATCGCCAACCCGAGGGCGTGCTTCGAGCGGAACTGTACGTAGTTCCGCCCCCACACCCAGACGAGCGCGAGAAGCAGGGCCACGTTCAGCCCCGCCGAGACCCGCGCCACGTCGAACCAGAGACTCATCGTACACCTGCTATCGGCGGGGTGGGTATAACCGCTTTCCCAAATTCGTTCCGAATATGACCCGCAACGCGGCGGTCGCGGCTCCGACGCTTCGGTCCGTCAGTCGTCATCTGTCTGCTCCATGATCGTTTCGATAGTGTCCCAGTGCTGTCGCGCCCGCGGGGTCGGCAGGTAGACGGCACCGTACTCGTCGCCGCTGCGCTGGACGACGTCGTTGTCCATCAGTACGTCGAGGTGGTGTCGGACCGTTTTGTAGTCCAGATCAAGGTCCTCGGCGAGCTGGTTCGCGTTTCGCGGGCGGTCGTCGAGCGCCCGCAGTAGCCGGACGCGGTTCGCTCCGCCCCGCGTTCCGGTTAGCACGTACCAGAGTGCCGCTTCCATCGTATTCCGATCGTCGGCACGTCACCTAACTCCACCGCTCCCGGACGAGTTCTCCCGATCGCTTAGCGGTTCCGGCTCACCGGGAACGCCACTCTGTCGGGATGCTCGTTGAACCGCTCGAGGATCCGCTCGTACAGCCGGTTCTTGACGCGCTGTCCGCGACGCGGGTGCGTGAGGTACCGGACACGGAGCTCCACCCACGACTCGCCCTGCGTCACGTTCACCGTCGGCTTGTCGTACACCTCGAGCTCCACCGGCGTCTCGGCGAGGGCCTCGCGGTACGCCGCGATCCCCTCGGCCATCTCCTCGCCGAGGAGTTCGGCCGCCTCCTCGGCCATGACCTCGCGCGCGAAGTCGAGATCGGTCTCGTAGGCGACCTGCACGGCGACCTCGTTCCACACGTACGGGGAGCCGCCCCCGCCGAAGTTGACCACGTTCGAGGAGAGCACGACGCTGTTCGGCACCGTCACCACCCGCCCGGACGGCTGGTTCGTCGTCACCAGCTCGCCGTTGATCTCCCACAGCGTCGTCACGAGGAAGTCCACGCCGATCACGTCGCCCTTGGCGTCGTCGATCCGGACGCGGTCGCCGACGCCGTAGGGCTGTTTGACGGTGATGTACACCCACGCGATCAGCGACAGGAGGGGCTGCTGGAGCGCGAAGGTGATCGCGAAGCCGATGACCCCGAGCGAGAAGAGGAGTCCGAGCCAGTTCTCGGTCAACACCGCGAGCGTCGCGACCGCCCCCACGAACCCGAACGCGAGGCGCAACACGTTGCGCGTGTTGTACGCGCGCCGCTTGTTCGCAGAGCGCATCAGCAGGCGAACGGTGAGGCGGTACGCGCCGTACAGCACGCCGAACACGGCGACGACGAGCAGCGCCCGCCCGACGACGAGACTCGCCGGGTAGCCGATCAGGTCGGGCCAGTTCCCGAGCGCGCCGGTCGTCGTCACGAGCCCGCCGGCCGCGCCGGCGACGACGCCGAGGAGGATAGCGCCGAGCCCCAGAGGTCGTCTCACGGTGGCCGGTCGCGGCCGACCGCAAAAATCGTTGTGACGGCGGGCGGAGTCGGCACGGGCACGCCCGGTCGGCGGGCGCCCTGCCGACCGTCGAACCTCCGTCCCGACTACTCGGCCGCGACTCGCGCCAGCGCGCCCGCCAGGACCTCGGTCGCCGCGGCGCAGTCGGCCCAGTCGGTCCACTCGCGCGGATTGTGCGATATCCCGTCCCGCGAGGGCGTAAAGAGGAGCGAGGCGTCGGTGACCGCCGCCACCCGCATCGCGTCGTGGGCGGCCCCGGAGTGGAGGTCGATCGCGGTCCGGCCCGCCGCCGCGGCCGCGTCGTGGGCCGCGTCGCGGAGCCGATCGCTCATCGGGGTCGGCGCCACGTCGAAGGGGCGCTCGAGGCTCGTCTCGACGCCGCGCTCGCGCTCCAGCCGGGCGAGCGAGTCGCGCGCGGCGGCGGCTATCGCCTCCATCGATTCGGTCTCGACGTCCCGCACGTCCACCCCCGCCTCGACGCGACCGGGGACGACGTTGGTCGCGTTCGGTGAGACGGACAGCGACCCGACCGTTCCGACCGCGGAGTCGCTGTCGGTCTCGACCACCTCGTTCGCGGCGGCTTCCACGTCGAGCACGAACTCGCTCGCGGCCGCGAGCGCGTCGGTCCGCTCGCCCATCGCCGTCGCGCCCGCGTGGTTCGCCTCTCCCTCGATCGTCGCCTCGCAGTGAGTGATCCCCGTGATCGTCGTCACGACGCCGGCGTCCGCGCCCGCCTCCTCCAAGACCGTGTCCTGCTCGACGTGGAGCTCGTAGAACGCCGCCCACGACGCCGGGTCGATCGCGTCGTCGCCGCGGTAGCCGATCCGCTCGAGGGCCTCGCCGAGCGTCTCGCCCGCGTCGTTCTCGAACGAGAGCGCCTCCTCGACCGGAGTGACCCCGGTCGCGACGCTCGACCCGAGTAGCCCGTCCCCGAACGTCGCGCCCTCCTCCTCGGTGAAGCTCACGACGGCGACCGGCCGTGCCGGCTCGACGCCCGCGTCCCGCATCGCGCGCACCGCCTCCAGCGCCGCGTACACGCCGAGCGGGCCGTCGAAGATCCCGCCCTCGGGGACGCTGTCGAGGTGGCTCCCGCTCGCGACGGGCGCCGCGTCGGGGTCGGCGGCGTCGGGAGTCCACGTCCCCACGAGGTTGCCGACCGCGTCGACCGAGACGTCGAGCCCGGCGTCCTCGAACCGCTCGACCAGCCGATCTCGTGCCGCCCGGTTCGCCTCGGTCCCGGTGCGGTTCGTCCGCCCGCGCTTCTCGGGGTCGTCGGTCGCGATCCGCCCGAACGCCGCGTTCGCCTCCAGGTCCGCGCGGAGCCGATCGGCGTCGGCTGAGAGGTCCATGTCCGGATCGAGAGCCGGCGGGGCAAAACCGTTCGTGGTCCGGTCGCACGGTGTCTCCGGATTGACATCCTCCCCGCGCTGAAGCGCGAGGATTCCCACGGCGCTGCACCGCTGGGTTGGGATATTGTGGTTTACGACGTGACCTGTTTTTGAGGCGCGAACGCGCCAGTTTCCGTGTCAAACAAGAACGTCGATGGCTGTGCCAACCAGCCGTTACTCCTATTCACCGAGAGATTCGGTGAACTCGGAGATACTTTCTGTCGAATGTTCTCAGCACCGTTCACATCCGCGTTCGCCGTCGTCCCGCACTCATCACACACATACAGCCCGCGTTCAACACGGTTCGCGTCACGCTTTCGACCACAGCACGAGCACGACTTCGAGGTATCCCGCTCAGACACGTGTTCAACCGTGATACCTTCCATCTCCGCCTTGTACTCGAGGAGATCGGTGAAGCGGTCGAACGCCCACGAGTGCAGGTCGAGATTCCCGTGTCTACCCCAATCCTTTGACTCGCCGTTCTCCTCATCCTCACGGATGCCGGAGAGATCACCCACCACGATCGTTCCAACTTCTTCGTCAACACACCGCTGGACGATGTGTTTTGAGAGCGTGTGGAAGTAGTGAGTACGGCGAGCTGACTTCTTCTGGTTTAGCCGCGTGGCCTGCTCGGAGTTCGAATCGTCACACCGAGCGATTCGCTTGCTGAAGTAGTAGTCGTCCTGTTTCAAGCAATTCAGCGGGTATAGCTCGCTGTGACCGTCTTCATAAGCGAGCGCAGCGAAGTTGTTGATACCGAGATCAACACCCACGGTTTTCTCACCCGGGGCTTCATCTACGTCGATTTCGACCTTACAGACAAATTGTAGTTCCCACTCGTCGCCCGTCCAGACAATCTTGACTTGTTGAACGTTCTCCACGGTGGAAAGGTCAACGTCGGGGCGGGTCTGGTACTTACACAGGACGAAGTCCGACCAGTACTCCTTGAGGTTCGAGCCTTTTGAGAGTCGGACTCGGTCGTACTGAGTGTCGAGTTTGAATCCAGCGGTTTTGAACGTCACCGTCGAACGCGGGTGTTCGTCGCCGTGTTTGCGGTAGCCGGGCGGGTTCGCTTTCGTGTCTCCGTTGCGTCGCTTGCCGTACCAGCCGTTGAACGCCTCAGCGAGTTCTTGAAGGACTCGCTGACTTGACTGAGAATGGAGGTCATCGTAGCGTTCGTGTGACTTCAGGTACGTGGTGAGTTCGTTATGGTTCGGGATGTGGCCGATTTCATCCCAGATCCGACTACACGTCCACCGTCCAACGTTCCAGAGCTTACTGGCTGCGAACCCGAGCGAATCAAGGTCGTCCGACACCCGTGACTGATTCCGTATGGAAGCAGCGTAGGTGCGAGTAACGACCTGTTTCGCCATACGTAACCTATGTAGACAAAATTATTTGAAAGTACGTATTGGCGCAGCGTGGAATATCCAGCCGTGCCATCGAACGGTGGACTGCGAAGGGTAGTGTCGGATTCATCCCCGCGCTAAAGCGCGAGGCTTTCTCCTCGATTCTCCGTAATCGTCAGGAACGACGCCACGTCCCCCACAGCAGGCTCAGCCACCAGCCGACGAGGACGAAGTAGATCGCTCGGACGGCCAGCGAGTGTTGCCCGCCCGGACCCGGGCTCCGAAAGCGACCGCGGCGTCCGCGACCGCGAACGCCGCTGGAGAAACGATACGCTCAGAGGTCGATCTGTTTCGTTTCCGACGTGCTGTTGCCGTTCGCGTCCGTGACGGTGAGCGTGACGTCGTACGTCTGCCCCTGTCCGTCGCGCTCTCGGTGTCGGTGGATCCCCGACGCGGACGACCCGCTGACGGAGGTGGTTTCGGACCCTTTCCGACTGCCGCCGAGTGCGAACGCCGTTTCGACCGCGTTGAGGTCGCCGCCCGCGTCGGAGACCGCCCAGTCGACTTCGACCCACGCCCACGTCGGGTTGCCGATATCGGTGAGTTCGATGCGGTCGATCTCGGGAACGGTCTGGCCGACGTCGGTCGCGAACGTCAGGATATCCCCGGTGTCGGTGCCGCCGTCGCTGGCCTCGGCGATCGCGCGGAACTCGTAGTCCGCGCCGCTGTCGAGCCCGGTGAGTTCCTCGCTGAAACGTCCGGTCGCGGACAGGGCCTGTGGCGTCGTCGCGTTCGAGAGGCCACCGCTCGGTCCCCACTCGAAAGAGACGTCCGCGCTGTCGGCCCCGCCCAGGTCGGTCAGCGATCCGTTCAGCGTCGCGCTCGTCTCGGCGACGTCAGTGGCACCGTCGGTCGTGACCGAGAGACTCCCCCCTCCGCCGCCACCGCGGTCGTCTACTTTCGTTAACCGGTCGAACCACCGTTCGGTCCCGGATCCCCCGTAGACGAGCCAGCCGATGCCGCCCGTGGAGAACTCCTGTCCGTCCGAAATCGACGCCTCGGCGTCGATGCCGGAGATCGAGTTGAGAAGCGTGTCCTCGCCGGAGGGGTTGTACTCGTGGAGCTCGTAGGTGAACGCGTGGGCCGTCCCCGTGTCTTCGGTCTCCAAGCGGTGGCGCAGCCATCGCTCGTCTCGCGTCGTCGTGAAATCCGTGTCCACGGCGAAGTACTCGGAGGTACCGTCGACGTAGAGTCCGAGCCGCATCCGGTCGTCGCGAAGCGAGTGATCGATCGAGTAGTGATTGTCCCGGTCCGTCTCGCTCTGGGGAAGGAAGTGGAGCCGATCGCCCGCGTCCGCTCTCGACCACGTGTACCACTCGACCGTGTCGCCGATCGAGGGGTAGGTGTCTAACCCGCTCGTCGAGTTGATGAACAGGCCGGAGCTGTTCCCCGAGTACAGCGATTGGTTTCCCTCGAAGACGGTGTCGGTGACGACGTCGAACGCGCGGGTGCTAGACGAGTAGACGTCGTCGAGCGTCGTCGTCCCATCGTACCGTTCGAAGTCCTCGATGACAGTTGACGCCGCATCGACGCCGGTGGCGGTTCCGAGCCCGCCGAGTATCGCGCTCAGTGCGACGTAACTCCGACGAGTGATGTTGATTCCGCGTCCCTCGTTCGTCTGTTGTTTTTCGTCGCTGTTTTTCTCATTCGTCATGTCGTGTGCGTGCCCGCCAGTTGGCGTTCAACGGCCCCGTTCGGACCCTCGTTCGGCGGCCGGGTTCCGCGGCTAGCCGAATACAGCGCACATGTTCAAAAGATAAGGTGATAAAGTGAGTTCAGGCGTTCGTGACAGTCACAACGAATTATGAGGAACGCAGTCGCAGGTCATCGAGCGGAGAGAGCAGGGACTGATCGACTCCCCGTCCGTGTCGTTCGCGCCGTCGCCTACCAGGCCGACCACGCCGTCAGGCTCTCGTCGCGGGCGTACACCCGCTTGCAGTCCTTGGCGTACGCGAAGTCGCCCTCGTGGTCCAGCTTCTCGTGGCGGTACTCGGGGGCGTCCTCGCGGATCTGGACGCCCTCGACCGTGAACTCCTCCTCACCGAAGACCTCCGTCTCGCCGACGGTGAACTCGTAGTCGCCGGGGACGTTCACCCGCAGCGAGCGCGTCTGGTCGGCGTTCCCGTCCTTCGGGTGGAGCGTCACCGGGACGGTGACGTTGTCGACCGAGCGGGTCCACAGCGTCTCGACGGCCTCGATGTCGGCCTCCTCGACGCGCTGCTCGGGCCCGACCTCGATCCCAGTCACTCGGACCTGCATCAGGGCGTCGGGGGAGTCGACGACGAACTCCTCGCCCGTGGCCACGTAGGTGTCCGCGGGCACGTCCATCTCGGTCGAGAACGACTCGCCGTCCTGCGAGACGACGACGGTCAGCCGGACGGTCTCCTCCTCGGGGATCTCGGCTTTGTGCGTGTGATCGCAGTCGGTACAGCGGACGGTCGCCTGCCCGCCGGGGCGCAACACTTCGTGGACGGTCTCCTCGCCCGGCGAACACGACGGGCAGGCGAGACCGACTCGGTCTCCTGTTTCGGTCATTACGCCGTCGTATCCGCCGCTCGCGTAAATATCCGCCCCTGTGGCCGCGGTGCGTCACACGCTCGCGTGGGGCTCGGTCGGGGTCGTTCCGCGCGGGAGTCGCCCCGCGAAGCGTGCGAGTAAGGAAACTGGTTTACCGGTGTCTGGGGTACGGACGCCCATGATCGTACCCGGATCCAGCTCACAGCTGCTCGCGGCCGCGCTCGCCGAGGAGACGGGTCGGCCGCTGGCGACCCCGACCTACGACCGGTTCCCGGACGGCGAGGGGCTCGCGGCGGTCCCCGACTTCGCGGGCGAGGAGGCCACGTTCGTCGCCGCGACCGACTCCGACGAGGCGTGGGTCGAACTGCTCCAGCTCCAGGACGCCGTCCGCGAGGCCGGCGCCGAGCGCGTGACGACGGTGGTCCCGTACATGGGGTACGCCCGACAGGACGAGTCGTTCGGCGACGGCCAGCCCGTCTCGGCGCGGGCGATGGCGCGGGCGATCTCCACGGGGACCGACCGCGTCGTCCTCGTCAACCCCCACGAGGCCGGCGTCGCCGACTTCTACGACGTGCCCGTCGAGACGGTCGACGCCGCGAGCGTGCTCGCGGAGCCCCTGCCGGCCGCCCTCGACGACCCCCTGTTCCTCGCGCCTGACGAGGGCGCGATCGGCATCGCGGAGACGGTCCGGGACGCGTACGGCGCGGGCGAGACCGACTACTTCGAGAAGCACCGCGACCGCGACACGGGCGAGGTCGAGGTGTCGCCCTCGGACGCCCCCGTCGAGGGCCGAGACGTGGTCGTCGTCGACGACATCGTCGCCACCGGGTCGACGATGAGCGAGTCGGTCGCCGTGCTGAACGACCGCGGCGCGGCGCGGGTGCTCGCGGCCTGCGTCCACCCCATGCTCGCGGCCAACGCCGTGACGAAGCTCCGCGGCGCCGGCGTCGACCGGATCGTCGGCAGCGACACCCTCGAGAGAGGGTGTAGCGTCGTCAGCGTCGCGCCCGTCCTCGCCGACGCGCTCGAATAGAACCGTTGGTGTTGCTGTCGGCTGTTTATCGTCGATCGACGGCTCTACGGTGAAGACCTGCAAAGCCCAGCCGCTCGGCGATACGCAGGTGCCATCGATCCGACTACGAAGACCTCCAAAGCCCCAGCCGTGAGGCGGGCGCACGCTCGCCGCGCTCCTCGGTCGTTCGCGGTGCTCACTCCCTACGGTGCTCGCGTCGCCTGCGCCCGCCTCACGGCTGCCCCTTTGAGTCCCACCCGACCGCACAGCAACCGCGCCTCACGCCTCCCCAGCCTCGTCGGCCGGCGCTTATAAGCGCCGGCCGACTCCCTCGCGCGTGCTCCTCGCGCCCTGTGGGCGCTCGGAGGCACGCGCCACCGCACCATCCTTTGTGTCCATCGAGCCGCTTCTGCCCGTTCTGAGAGGTTTCGACGGGGAGATCTACTCTATCTCCCGGATCACCCGCGCCGGATTCCCGCCGACGACGACGCGGTCCGGCACGTCCCCCGTGACGACCGCGCCCGAGGCGATCACCGCGCCGTCGCCGACCGTCACGCCCGGGTTGAGCACGGCGCGGCCCCCGATCCACACGTCGTCGCCGACGGTCACCGGCTCGGCGCGCTCGCGGCCCGTCGCCCGCTCTTCCGGGTCGATCGGGTGCGTCGGCGTGTAGACGTGGACGCCCGGGCCGAGCAGACAGCGGTCGCCGAAGGTTATCGGGTTGGTATCGAGGAAGACGCAGCCGTAGTTCGCGAAGAAGCCGTCGCCGACCGCGACGTTGTACCCGTAGTCGCACCGGAACGGCGGCTGGACGACGGGGTCGTCGCCGACCGCGTCGAACAGCTCCCGCAGGAGCGTCTCACGGCGTTCCGACTCGGCCTCGGTCGTCGCGCTGAACCGCCGGGCGAGGTCGCGGGCGCGCTCCCGGTCGGCGACCAGTTCGGGCGCGCTCGGGTCGTAGAGGTCCCCGGCGAGCATCCGCTCCGTCTCGGTAGGCATACTCATACTCCCGTCTTAAACCGCCGTCACCCACGCCCGGTAGTCGTCGTCGAGCCCGTACACCTCGCGGAACGCGCGCTCGACGAACCCCGCCACGCGATTCGCGTCCGAGCGGGCGGTGATCACGGCGTTCGTCCCCTCGGCCTCTTCCGGGCTCACCAGTTCGTCGATCCGGAACTCCGGGAACTCGCCGAGCAGCTCTTTCAGCCGGTCCAGCTCGTCGTCGGTGCAGTCCAAGATGAGCTCCGTGCCCGCGAGCTGGATCCACGGCGGCACCTCACCGCCCTCGGTGGCGTCGCTGTCGGGGTCGACGTCGACGGTCATCACGTCGCTCGACCGGGCGCGGTGGGCGGTCGCCGCGTCCGCGAACAGCTTCAGCCGCTCGTCCTCCGTCGCGGCGTCGAATCTTGTCATGCCCGCACGTCCGCGCCGCCGGCTCTTAAAAAGCCGCACCGCGCGCCGGATCGCCGCCGGCGAACGGCTCGGCCGTCGGGATCGGCCGGGCTGCCGTCAGCGGTCTCGGAGGACGGTCTCGCCCGGGTCGACGGTCGCCCCGGGCGACAGCGTCACCCCGGCGTTGAGGGTGCTGTTGATCCCCGTCTTTACGTCGTCGCCGCAGACGACCCCGAACTTGCGCCGCTCGGTGTTCACGCGCTCCCCCTTGACGGTCACCCGCACCGGCTCGTCGTCGTGGCGGAGGTTCGCGACCGTCGTTCCCGCGCCGAGGTTGACGCCGCGACCGAGGACGCTGTCCCCGAGGTAGGTGAGGTGGGGGACGTGCGAGTCCGCCATCACGACGCTGTTTTTCACCTCGACGGCGTGCCCGACCTTCGCGTCCGGGCCGAGGTACGTCGCCCCCCGAACGTACGCGTTCGGGCCGACGCGGGCGCCCGAGCTCACGTAGACGGGGCCCTCGACGACGGCTCCCGGTTCGATCACGGCCCCCCGCTCGACGGTGACGTGTCCGCGGAGCTCGGCGTCTGGCGAGACGTCGCCCGCGCGTCGCCCGTCCGTCTCCGGGAGCTTCCACTCGTTCGCCGCGAGCAGCTCCCACGGGCGGCCGACGTCGAGCCAGCGCTCGAACGGCACCGACGTCACGTCGAACGACTCGCAGGTCCGCTGGAGCACGTCGGTCAGCTCCATCTCCCCGCGGTCGCTCTCCTCCACGTCGAGCCACCGGAGGGCGGCCTCGGGGAAGACGTAGGCCCCGGCGTTCACGAGCTCGGACGGCGGGTCGTCGGGCTTCTCGACGACGCCGCGAACACGGTCGCCCTCGGTCTCCAACACCCCGTACGAGCTCGGGTCGTCGACGCGGAAGGAGCCGACCGCCGGCCCCGACTCGAATAGGTCCCCCAGCGAGTCGTCGTAGAGCACGTCGCCGTTTAACACCGCGAACGGCCCGTCCCGGAGGGCGTCTCGGGCGGCGCGGACCGCGTCGGCGGTCCCGCGCTGTTCGGGCTGCTCCACGAACTCGACGGGGACGGGCCACTCCCGGCCCGAGAGCGCCTCGCGGACCGCCTCGCCCTCGTACCCGACGACGACGACGACTCGCGAGGCGCCGGCGGCTATCGCCCCCTCGATGCAGTGCCCGACGAGCGGCTCCCCGGCGACGGGAAGCATCGGTTTCGGGAGGCTGTCCGTCAGCGGGCGCATCCGCGTCCCCTGTCCGGCCGCGAGTACGACGGTTTGCACAGCCGGACCACTCCGGAGAGCGACAAAGGTATTCTCCGACTATACCCGCGTTCACGGATCTCGGGCTCGCGTCGACGGAGACCCGACGCCGCCCGTTTTCGCGGGGGCGCCCGTCGATAACCGGCGAGTAACGCGACGATATTCGGACGATCTCACCGTCGAGACGGTTAGTCTGCGTATAGTAAGGCGTCGCGGGGCGGTCTCTTCGACGAGATGCGATTCGACCATCAGACGATCGACGACTCTCCTCCGTGCGGGCGCCTCTTCGTGTGCGAGCCCGTCGACCTCGTCGGCGACGGCCTCCCGGACCTCGTCGTCGGGGGGATGGGCGCCGAGGACCTCCCGGTGTTGGGAGACCGAACGATCCCGCTCGTGGGGCGCCTGTTCCGGCGGCTCGAAAACGACCTCTTCTGGTACCAGAACCCCGGCCGGGGTAACCACGACGGCGACGCGGCGTGGACTCGTCACACCATCTCGTCGGAGTCGGACCTCCACGCCCTCGGCGCGACGCTCGGCGACGTGAACGGGAACGGCCGGCTCGACCTCCTCGTGGGTCAGGGGTTCGGCGGGAGCGACGTGTACTGGTTCGAACAGCCCGTCGATCCCCGAGAGGAGTGGACGAAACACCTGATCGCGGACGACTTCTCGAAGTACCACGACCTCGCGTTCGGCGACGTGGACAACGACGGGGAGCCCGAGGTCGTCGGCGCGTCACAGGAGAGCGAGACGGTCTTCTACTACGACGTCCCCGACGACCCGACGCGCTCGCCGTGGCCCAGCGACTGTCTCACGGTGATCAGCCGGAACACCAACGTCGAGGGGCTCGCGATCGCCGACCTCGACGGCGACGGCGACAACGAGCTCGTCGCCGGAACGGCGGTCTATCGGCAGACCGGCGGCACCGCGACCGACGGGGGCGCGTCCGGAGAGGCGGCCGCAGCCGACGCGACCGCCTCGTCCCCGGACGACGCCTCCGACGAGTCCGAGAGCGACGTGTCGGCCGGGTGGGAGCGGGAGCACGTCGTCACCGGCTGGGATTGGACGCGGGTCGCCGTCGGCGACGTGGACGACGACGGCGAGCCGGAGCTGGTGTTTGCGGAGGGCGACTCGCCGCTGCTCGGCGAGCACATGGGACGCGTCGCGTGGTTCGATCCGCCCGACTGGGAGGCGCACATCCTCCACGACGACCTGTACTGCCCGCACACGGTCCAGATCGCCGACTTCGACGGCAACGGCTCGCTCGACATCTACGTCGCGGAGATGGGACTCGACGAGAACGAGGAGACCGCCCAGCACGTCTTGTTCCGGAATCAGGGCGGCGGGGAGTTCAGGGAGACCGTCGTCGAGAGCGGAGTGCCGACTCACGAGGGGAAGGCGGTCGACGTCGACGGGGACGGTCGGCCCGACCTCCTCGGGAAGTCGTTCGAACCGCACACGCACGTGGACGCCTGGTACAACCGCCCGTAACATGCTCGGGAACACGACCCTCCGCGACCGACTGCCGGGATTTTTAGGCGGAGCGACCGACGCCAGCGGAAACACCGACACCGGTCGAGACGCCGATCCCGACAACGATCCGGACGCCGATCCCGACAACGATCCGGACGCCGACCCCGACGACGATCCGGACGTCGATCCGCTCGTCACGGTGGTCGTCACGACGTACGACCGGCCCTCGTACCTGCGCGACTGCGTCGAGAGCGTGCTCGAACAGACGTACGAACCGATCGAGCTGGTCGTCGTCGACGACTGCTCCGACACCCCCGCGAGCGAGACGCTCGCGGAGGTCGCCACCGAGTCGCTGGCCGGGTATCGGTGCGTCCGACACCGGACGAACCGCGGCGTCAACGCGGCGCGGAACACGGGCGTCGAGGCCGGAACGGGGGACTACGTCGCCTTCCTCGACGACGACGACCGGTGGGTCCCGGAGAAGGTCGAGCGGCAGGTGAAGGCGTTCGAGGCGGCCGGCGAGGACGTCGGCGTCGTCTACTGCGGGCTGCAGGCGATCCACGAGGACTGCGTCCGCGAGGAGCTGCCGCCGCGGATCGACGGCGATCTGACGAAGGCGCTGCTGTGTCGGAACGTGGTCGGGTCGATGTCCGTCGTGATGGTCCGGACGGACGTCGCGGAGGCGGTCCCGTTCGACGAGGAGTTCGAGGCGTGGGCCGATCTGGAGTGGTTCGTCCGCGTCTCCCAGCGGGCCGCGTTCGCCCGGCTTCCCGAGCCGCTCGTCGTCTACGAGTACACGTCGCACGGGCGGCTGAGCGACGACTTCGAGAAGAAGCGCCGCGGCTACGACAGCTTCCTCGAGCGGTTCGACGACGTCGCGGCGGCGTACGGTCGGCCCTTCCGTCGGAAGATGCGGGCGTGGGCCGCGTACCGAGCCGGGTCGTCGGCGCTGTACACCGGCAACTACGGCGAGGCCCGCCGGCTCCTGTTCACCGCGGTCGCGCGGTACCCGCTGGAGCCGCGGTTCCTCACGTACCTGCTCGCGTCGCTGGGGGGTCGGTCTACGCACCGCCTGGCGCGCGGGCTCTCGCGGTCGCTCGGGTGACCGGCGGTTCGGGGCGTTACCCGACGCCTACCTTTGGCTCCCTGCGCGAAAGGGGCTCGCATGTCGTTCGATGACCGGGGGACCACGTCGCTCGCCGGCCGGCTTCCCCTGGACCTTCTGGTCGTCTCGCTCGTCTCGATCGGGGTCGTCGTACTTGCCGCGGGAGACGGCGGCGGAATCGTTCGGATGGCGCTCGGCGGCGCGTTCGTGGCCTTCTGTCCGGGGTACGCGCTGATCTCTGCGCTGTTCCCGCAACGGACGTCTCGCATCCCGGAGCGCCTCTCCACGCTCGGGTTCCGCCGGGAGGAGCCGGCCGCGTTCTCCGCGCTGGAACGGGTCGTGTCGGCGATCGCGGTCAGCGTCGTCTTCGTTCCCTTCGTCGGGTTCCTCCTGCACTACACCCAGTGGGGCATCCGGCCGGCGACGATGGTCCCCGGCATCGCCGTCGCGACGGTCGGGCTCGCCGCGCTCGCGGCGATCCGTCGGCTTCGTGTCCCGCCGGACCAGCGGTTCGCGGTCGCCTCGCTCGCTGTCCCTCGACGGCTGAACGCCTGGGTGCGCGAACCGGACCGGCCCGTCTACACCGCGCTCAACGTCTTCCTCGTCGTCGGGCTCGTCGTCGCCGTCGCCGGGATCGGGATCGCGGCGGCGACGTCGACGAACGGCGAGCGGTACACCGAGCTGTCCGTCCTCGGCACCGACCCGGACGGCGGGGCGGCGGTCGCCGACGAGTACCCGCGGGAGCTCGCGCCCGGCGAGGAGGCGACGGTCCGCGTCGGGATCGCGAACCGGGAGGCGGGCGCGCGGTCGTACGCGGTGGTGGCGCAGCTACAGCGATTGGACGACGGAGACGGGGAGACGCGCGTCGTCGAGCGGTCGGAGCTCGATCGGTTCGACGCGCGGCTGCAACGGGGCGAATCGACGGAGCTGTCGCGGACGGTCGAGCCGGGGATGGAGGGCGAGGGGCTCCGGATCGCCTTCCTGTTGTACGTCGACGAACCGCCGACGTACCCGACCGTCGAGAACGCGTACCGCTCGGTACACATCTGGGTCGACGTGGGAGACGCGAGCGCGACGGGAGCGAACGAGACGGGACCGAACGCGTAGCTGACGGATCGCGGGAGTGGGTATAGCACATTGGTTGATCGGTTGTTTATAAGCGATCGAGTGGTGTTGCTGGCGGCTGTTTATAAGTGATCGAGTGGTGTTGCTGGCGGCTGTTTATAAGTGATCGACGGTATTGCGGTGAAGACCTGCAAAGCCCCAGCCGTGAGGGCGGCGCACGCTCGCTGCGCGCCTCACTCGGTCGCGTTGCTCCCTCGTTGCGGTGCTCGCGTCGCCTGCGCCGCCCTCACGGCTGCCCCTTTGAATCCCACCCGACCGCTCAGCACCGCAGCCTCACGCCTCCCCAGCCTCGCGGTTCGCGCTCTGCGAGCGCTCACCGCGTCCCTCGCACCGTCGGTTCGCGGCCCTGCGGGCCGCTCACCGGGGCGCGCCACCGCATCGTATTTATAAGCAAACGTCGCCGTCGCTCACGGCTATTTAAATACTCACTCGCCACCACCGATCTGCGATACCCACTCCCGCTATCGATCACAGCCGTGTCTGTGGTAGTTGCGTCAGAGTGCGCCACCGACGGAGGATATCACTACCCTTGCCCCGTGAGTCCTCGACGACGACTCCGATCCCTCGGCACCCACTGTTTAGGCCCATACGCCCTTACGACTCGTATGGATATAACCGGCCCGTGGGACCGCGAGCGCGTCGACCAGTTCCTCGAGGGGGCGCGGATACCGGTCCGCGTCGGATGCCGTACCCCGAGCGACGCTCCGTGGATCGTCTCACTGTGGTTCTCGTGGGACGGCGCGGTCAACTGCGCGACGAGCGCGAGCGCCGACCTCGCCGACTTCCTCGCGCACGACGACCGCGTCTCATTCGAGGTGTCGACGAACGACCCGCCGTACAAGGGCGTCAGGGGACGGGGGCGCGCGACGGTGACGCCGGACGCCGACAAGGAGCTGCTCCGCGCGCTGTTGGAGCGCTATCTCGGCGGCGTCGACAACCCGACCGGCGAGCGGCTCCTGAGCCCGGAGCGCGAGGAGGTCCGGGTGCGGATCGAGCCGGAGCGGCTGCACTCGTGGGACTACACGAAGCGGATGGGACCGGAGGAACGCTGACTGCGACGCCGCGCGCTCAGCGACCGAGGTGCCGCAGGTTCTCCGTTTCGACGCGGTCCGGCACGGCGTCGAGCGCCCGCGGCACCCAGTCGTCGTGGCCGAGGGTGATCGCGGCCTCGGGGTTGGCGTCGGCGAGGCTGGCGACCCCTTCGGCGGCCGCGACCTGCGCCGCGCCGTCGACGCGCTCGGGAACCTCCGCGGTGAGCGGGTACGTCTCGGAGAGCGCGCGCGGGAAGGGGCCGAAGGGCGGTTTCACGCGCCACACCGCGTCGTAGTCGTGCTCGGAGGGCGCGTCCGACTCGGTGAGGAGGAGCCGGTCGGGGACCGCGAGCCGCGAGAGCCGGTCGCGGTGTCGCCGGACCTCGGGGCGGCGGGCCGACTCGTGGGAGGTGTAGAAGAACGCGTCCTTCGAGACCGGGTCGGTCTCTTCCAGCTCGTCGGCGTGGTCGAGGAGGGTCCGGAGCCCGTCGAGCATCGCGGGGTGGCCGCGGGCGCGACGGTCGACGAGCTGGAGGAGGTTCCCCGAGCGGATCGCGGCCTTCACGCGTCGCAGCTCCTCGAACGTGACGTGGAGGTTGTGCTCGGCGAGAAGCTCCTCCGCGGTTCGGTCGTCGTCGCCGTCCCCAGTGCCCCCGTCCAGATCCCGGAGCTCCGCGGGCGTGTGCTCGGCGCAGACCGGACACGAGCAGGGGAAGTACTCCATGTCCTCGAGGTGTTCGGTGCCCGAGACGGTCAGGTACCGGCCGTCGCGCGCCATCAGCGCGTAGGCCGCCGAGTCGAACAGGTCGCAGCCGGCCGCGACCGCCAGCGCGAGCATCATCGGGTGGCCCGCGCCGAACAGGTGGACCGGGGCGTCGGGGTCGAGCCCGCGCTTCGCGGCGCGGACCGCCTCGACGACCTCGGCGTAGCGGTAGGAGTTGAGGAGGGGGACCATCGCGCCGACGGGGAACACGTCCAGGTCGGTCGCACTCGCGTGTCTCCCCGCCTCCTCGCGGAGATCGGGGAACGTCGACCCCTGGACGGGGGCGTTGACGAGCATCTCGCCCGTCTCCGCGGCCTCCGCGTCGGCGAGGGCCTTCCGGGTCGTCTCTAGCTCGCGCTCGGCGCGCTCGCGGTCGACGTCGGGCGGCGTCGGCACGTCGACCGGGGTGGCCACGTCGCTCCCGATCTCGCGCTGGAACTCGATGATCTCTTCGGTGGTCACGTCGATGTCGCCGTACTCGGCGAGCTGGAAGGAGCCGGAGTCGGTCATGATCGCGCCGTCGAACCCCAAAAAGTCGTGGAGCCCCTCCGCCAGCACGCGGTCGCGGATCCGGTCGGTGCTCCGGATGATGTAGGAGTTGGTGATCAGCATCTCCGCGCCGAACTCCTCGGCGAGCCGCCGCGGCTCTATCGTGAGGACGTTGGGGTTGACGACCGGAAGGAGCGCCGGCGTCTCGACGGTCACCCCGGCGCGGGGGACCTCCAGCCGCCCGATCCGCCCGGCGGCGTCGTGGTCCCGGATCTCGAAGTGATCGCGCATACCCGGAGTGCGGGGACGCGGGCGGTAAGGGTTGCGTTCGGGGGCGACGGGGCGAGCGGTCCCGGCGTCGCCCCCGGCCGCGAGCGCCCCCGATTCAGAGCCCCGTCGGATGGCTCACGTACGTCGTTTCCACCCCCCACTCCTCGGTCAGCGCCTGCAGCGACCGCACGCCGAACGTCTCGGTCGCGTAGTGACCCGCGAGGAAAACGGTGAGTCCGGCCTCTCGCGCGTCGTGGTACACCCGTCCCTTCCCCTCGCCCGTGACCAGGGCGTCGGCCCCCGCGTCGACCGCCTCGTCGAGCCAGTCGCTGCCGGACCCGGTGACGACCGCGACGCGCTCGATCTCGTCGGGGCCGAAGTCGACGACCTGCGTCGGAGACGCCTCGATCTCGCCCCCGCCCTCCCCGTCCGGCTGCCCCTCGAACCCGTCGAGCGCCTCGCGGATCGACGCGGCCGACCGCGGCGCGTCCGTCTCGCCGATCGTCCCGATCGTGACCGGGCCGATCTCGCCGAACGGTTCCCGGTCGCCGAGGCCGAGCTCCGCCGCGACGCCGGCGGCGTTGCCGAGGTCGGGGTGGCCGTCGAGCGGGAGATGGGAGACGTACAGGGCGATGTCGTGTTCGGCGAGCGCCGCGATCCGGTCGTAGGTCCGACCCGTGACGCGGTCGATCCCGCCCCACGAGATTCCGTGGTGGACGACGAGGACGTCGGCGCCCGCGTCGGCCGCGGCCTCGATCGTCGCGTCCGCGGCGTCGACCGCGAAGGCGACGCGATCGATCTCCCCCCGGTCCGACCCCACCTGTAACCCGTTCGCGCTGGCGTCGACGTCGGCGTACGCCGCCGTGTCGAGCCGGTCGTCGAGCCGCCGCACGTACTCGGAGCGTTCCATACCGAGGCGTGCGCCGGGCGGGAGATAAAGCGCGCGGCTCCCGGCGGTCGGGGGTTACGACTCGTCGGCGACGAACGCCTCGACGGCCTCGCGGTCGGGGAGCGCCGTCATCCCGCCGCGGTCCTGCACCGAGAGCGCGGCCGTCGCGTTGGCGAACGCGAGCGCGTCCTCGAGGTCGGCCTCGGCCGCCGCGGGCGAAGTGGCGCCGTCCGCCCGCGCGGCCAGCCGGCGTATCAGTCCCGCGGTGAACGCGTCGCCCGCGCCGGTGGCGTCGACCGCCGCGACCGAGAACCCGCCGTGGCGCGCGGTCGTCTCGCCCCACGGCGCCGCGGCCGAGCTCGCCGCGACCGCGCCCGCGGAGCCGAGGGTGACGACCGCCGTGTGCGGCCCGAACTCCAAGAGGTCTCGGGCCAGGTCTTCGCCCTCGTGCGAGGAGATACCCGTCGCCGCCACGTCCTCGTCGCTGGCGAACGCCACGTCGGTGTCCCCGAGCACGTCGCGGATCGCCTCGACCACCGCGTCCCGATCCCCCTCCGGAACCAGGTCCGGACGGTAGTTCACGTCGAACGAGACGGTGCAGCCGCGCTCGTCGGCCACGGCGGCCGCCCTGCGCATCGCGGTCCGGCCCGCGGGGTGCGTCAGGGCGACGCCGCCGATGTGGACCCACGAGACCGACGCCAGCACGTCGGCCGGGACCGCCTCGGGCTCGAACCCGAACGTCACGTCCCGCGAGCCGTAAAAGCGGAAGCGTCGACCGTCGACGCCCGGCGGCGAGACCACCGCGAGGGTGGTGTTGCCGGCGACGCGTCGAGAGAGCGCGTCCGGGACCCCCTCCTCGTCGAGCGTCTCCCGAAGGAAGTCGCCGAACGGGTCGTCGCCGAGTCGGGTCCAGAACGCCGGCGGCGCACCGAGCCGCGAGAGCCCGACCGCGACGTTGGCCGGGGCGCCGCCCGGGCGATGCGTGAAGCCGTCAACGTCCCGCAGCGTCTCGCCGGGCCCGGGAAGCATGTCGACGAGCGTCTCTCCGACCACGAGGATGTCCGTCATGAGTGAAAGGAGCGTCGCCGGCCGGTATGAAAGTTCGCGGTTCGCCGGCGGGGTCGGCGGCTCACCGACCGACTCCGTACTTACTCCTCGTCGCCTTCGTCGTCCTCGGCTTCGCCCTCCGCCGCCGCGACCTCCTCAGCGACCGCCTCGAACGCCGCGAGGATGACCCGCTTGCAGGCCTGCCCCTCGGTCGTCCAGTGCTGCGCGTAGTCGAGCATGTCGTCGTAGATGTCGGGCTTGCAGCCGGCTGCCTGCGGGTGGCCGCCCCCGTTCACCTTCCCGGCGACCTCGTGGGCGTGCTGAAAGTCCTCGGAGCCGCGGATCGACGCGGAGCCGGCGGGCTTGACGATCACCGCGGCGTCGGCGCCCCCCTCTCGGAGCGTCTCCGCGACCTCGTTCTGCGAGCACCGCCCGTACGTCACCGCGACGCTCCACTCGCCGACCTCGTGGGTGACCGCGCGGTCGACGGCGGCGTCGATCCGGGCCTCCTTCTCGACGCGTCGATCCGCGACGAACTCCCGGACCGTCTCGGGGAGGTCGGCGCCGTACGCGCCCACGATCGTCGCGTACTCCTCGCTACCGGCCCAGTAGGAGTAGTCGGCCAGGTCGTCCGAGCGCGGGTCCTCCTTGATCCAGAGGTCGTGGTCGCGGGTCACGGCCGTCAGCTCGGCCCACCGCTCGTCGAAGTCGTGGTCGAGCGAGCGGAGCGCCACGTCGGCGGTACACTCCTCGTCGGACTCGCCGACCACGAGGTCGACGCCGAGGTCGCGGACCGCCGCGGCGGTCGCCTCGTCCCACTGGTGGTGGTCGAACCACCGGATCGAGGCGGTCGACTCCGCGAGCGCCTCCAGCGGCTCGGCGATCCACTCGTAGTCGTCGGGACAGAGGTCACAGACGAACAGATCCACGTCGTCGTCGGCGTACGCGAGCACGCGTTCGAGCGACGTGTCGATGGAGTACGGCCCGGCGGCGACCAGCCCGACCGGCGACTGCGCGTGGGCGTCCTCGGTGGGGTCGTCTCCGTCCGGATCGTCGGACCCCTCGTCGGCTTCGCCGTCCGCCGACTCGGACTCCTCCCCCTCACCGAGCCGCGCCGCGATGGCCGCCTCGAAGTCCGCGGCGTCGAGCGCGGCGTCGTACGCCTCCCGGACCATCGCCGCGCAGGCGAGCCCGTCGGCGTCGCCGTCGGCGACGACGACCGCCTCGCTGCCCTCGATCGCCTCCTTCGCGCGCCGCTCGGCGCGCTCCTCGTCCAGCGAGTCCGGGTAGAAGAAGCCCTTGCCGGGCAGCCGCGTGTACCGCGAGCGGGGGATGTCCGTCTCGTCGATGAGTTCGTCGTCCATACCGTCGCGCCGGGCGGGAGGGGGAAAACTCCGCCGTTCTCTGGCGGTCGAACGGCCCGGATTGCGGGTCGTGACTCCCGGATCGTCGTCTTAGATCGCCGTCTTACACGACCGCCTTAGATCGTTGTCCGCCGCGGGTCCTCGTCGGTGAGCTGTCGGACGGTGAGCACGGGGACCGGGCACGTCCGGACGACGCGCTCGGCGACCGAGCCGATGAGGAACCGGTTCTCGCCGTGTCGCCCGCGCGTCCCCATCGCCACCACGTCTGCGTCGACCTCGCGGGCGTACCCGGCGATCTCGGGCGCGGGGCGGCCCTCTCGCACCTCGGTCGTGATGTCGAGGCTCGGGTCGCGCTCGGTCGCGGCGTCGGTCACCTCGCCGAGCGCGTCCTCGCCGCGGTCGTCGAGCGCCTCGCGGAGGTCGTCTCGGACCTCGTCCGGCGTGGACTCGACCTCGCCGCTGTCGACGATGTAGACGGCGTGGACCTCGGCGTCGAACCGCGCGGCGACGTCGACCGCGACGGCGACGGCCCGGCGGACGCTGTCTGAGCCGTCGGTCGCGACCACGATCGTGTCGAACATACCACCCCGTTCGGCGAGCCGGTAGTTAAAAACACGCGGTCGGATCTGGAGGCCCGGCGATCGACGGCGGGAAGTACGGTAGCAACGAGAGCAACCACGGATCGAGGCGGTGCGGTGGCGCGTGCCTCCGAGTGGCCGCCGAAGGCGGCCGCGAGGAGCACGCGCGAGGTCGCCGGCGCTACGCGCCGGCTGCCAGAGGGACCTTCGGTCCCTCGCTGGACGCGGTGAGCGCTCGAAGAGCGCGAACCGCGAGGCTGGGGAGGTGTGAGGCTGCGGTCCCGCGAGCGGAGCGAGCGGGAGCACGGAAGTCGCAGCCCGCGCAGCGAACGGAGTGAGCGAGCAGGACCGTCTTCCGGCGGTGCTGTGCGGGCGGGTGGGACTCAAAGGGGCAGCCGCGAGGCGGGCGCAGGCGATGTAAGCACTGGAAGGAGCGAGCAGCGCGAGTGACTGAAGCGCGCAGCGAGCGTGCGCCCGCCTCGCGGCTGGGGCTTTGGAGGTGTCCGTCTCGTCACTCGCGGGATCCGTGATAGGCGCGTATAACCGATCAACCACCCCGAAAACCACTTATAAACCCCGATCCGCGTACCGCCTCGCCTACGCCAGGAAGACGTGCCGCGGGCGATCCGCTAACACCTCGCGGCCCCACTGGACCGTCTCGCGGAACTCGTCGGAGCCGAAGAAGGCCATCGCGTCCTCCTTCGCGTGCCACTGGCTGGCGATGAACATGTCGTTCTCGTCTTCGACGTTCAGCATCAGGTCGGTCTCGACGTGGCCGTCCATCTCCGCGAGGATCTCCCCCACGTCGTCGAACGTGTCGGTGAAGTCCCCCTGGTGCTCCGGTTTGACGGTGTAGAACATCCCCATCGTGCCGAAGCCGGACTCCTCGCCGGCGCGGGCGACGACCTCCGGCAGCTCCGAGAGGAAGCCGGCCGCGGTCTCGGCGGCGGAGGCCGTGTCCCAGATGGAGACGACCGCGGCGCGGTCGGTGACGCGGCCCTCGTACACCGCCGTCTTCACGTGGGTGCCGTAGTGGTCGAAGTTGCCGCGGAGCCCCTCGACCTCGTCGAACAGCTCGTCGACGTCGGCCTCGCTGTAGAGCACGGTCGCGTACACGTCCTCGCCGCTCGGCTTGCCGGCGTAGATGTCGAGGTCCGCGAGCTCGCCGCGGATGTCGGCGTCGGAGGGGTCGTCTCCCCCCTCGCCGCCAGCGCCCTCCTCGCCCCCGTGCGGGTGATCGCCCTCCCCGCTCGCCTCTCCCTCGCCGTGGGGGTGGTCGCCGTGTGCGGAGCCGCCGCCGGAGCCGGCGTGGTCGCGGCCCTCGCCGTGGCCGTGCCCGTCGCCACCCTGCCCGTGGTGGCTGCCCTCGCCGTGAGCGTGACCGTGGCCGCCTTCCGCGTCGACGGCGTCGCCGTCGCCCGTCGGCACCGTCTCGCCCGCGAGGTACGCGCCCAGGTCCGCGGGCGGGAACCGGCGGCCGATGTAAAAGTCGCCGAACTCGCCGTACCGCGAGGAGGCGGGGTCGAAGCGCATCTCGTAGACGATGTCCTTGATGTCCGTCGGGTCCGAGCCGAACAGGGTGACGCCCCACTCGTGGTCGTCGAGGCCGACGGAGGAGGCGATCACCTGCTTGATCTTGCCGGCGTACTCCTTGCCGACCTCGCCGTGGTCGGCCATGAGGTCGGCGCGGTCCTCGAAGGAGAGGTCGTACCAGTTGTACTCCTCGCCGCGGCGCTTGCTCATCGGGTAGAAGCAGACGTACTCGTCGTCGGGGATCTCCGGCGTCAGCTTCCCCTCGATGTAGCGTTTGAGGCCCGCGTCGACCGATTCGGGGTCCTCGAAGTACTCGTCGGAGACGTAGCCGGAGACCTCGGTGACGGAGACGTAGGAGGTGGTCTGTTCGGTGAACTTCGCGAGCGCCGTGTTCTCGAACCGGCGCTCGATCGACGACAAGTCGTCGAGCGCGGGGCGGAAGTGGACGAACAGGAGGTCCGCCTTGTGCCCGAGCACGGAGAACAGCCCGGAGTCGCCCTCCCCGGCGTCGGCGACCAGCTCGCGGTGTTTCAGGAAGTCCTTCCCCTCCTCGATCGCCCGTTTCCGCTCTCGCTCGGGGGCGTCGCGCCACGCGTCCCAGTCAATGGACCGGAAGTCGTGCAGCGCGAACCACCCCTCTTCGGTCTGTGGTGCCTCGACCATACGGCGGCTTGGGCCGCCGGGACTTAGGGGTTTGCGAGTCGGCGGCGCGATCGGACCGGCATCCCCTCGGGGAATTGCGCGATTACACCGGTGAAGCTCCCAATAACATTAATCGTGCTTAGCGCATTGGTGACACATGGCAATCGCCCGGCACGAGCGCGGACTGGGAGCCGACCTCCGAGCGCTGCTCTCGCAGGTCCACCCGGTGTTCATGTTGCCGCCGCTCGCGGCCTCGTGGTTCGGGGCCGCCGTCGCCGGCGAGTTCGCGCTCTCGGCCGGCGCGATCCACATGTGCGCGATCTTCTTCGCGGTGTACACGGCGCACGTGAAGGACGGCTACGTCGACTTCCACCGGCGCGGCGAGGACGACGACCACCCGATGACCGTCCGCGGCTGTCGGCTCTCGCTGGTCGCCGCTGGCGTCGGGTTCGCCGCCTGTACGCTCGCGCTCGGCGCCCTCGTCGGCCCGGGCGCCGCGCTCGTCACCCTGCCGACCTGGTTCGTCGGGTACCTCCACGCGCCGCAGCTCGACACGAACCCGGTCACCACGACGCTGGGGTACCCGACCGGCATCGCGCTCGCGCTGCTCGGCGGGTTCTACGTCCAGACGACCGAGTTGACCGCGACGATACTCGGGTTCGCGCTCGTCTTCCTCGCGACGCTCGCCGGAGTGAAGATCATCGACGACGAGCAGGACTACGCGTACGACAGGTCGATCGACAAGCGGACCGTCTCGGTGCTGCTCGGTCGATCGCGAGCCCGGACGCTGGCCTTTTCCCTGCTAACGGCCGGGCTCGTCGGCGTGCTCTGGGGAACGATCGCCGGGCTGTTCCCCCCGTCGGCGCCGGCCGCGGCGCTCGCGTTCGGCTCGATCGCGCTGGTGGCCAGCCGGGCCGGCCCGACGATCGCGACGATGCTTTTGATCCGCGGCGCCTACGTCTTCCTGGCCCTGCTGCTCGTGGCCGTCTGGTTCCGACCGCTGTCCGGCGCGGCGCTTCCGGACATCACGGTGCTCGGGCCGTACACGTACCTCGCCACCGAGGTCGTCTTCGGGGCGCTCGCCGTCGGTCTGCTCCGCTACGCCGGCGCGCTCCGTCAGGCGGCCCGGACGATCGCGGCTCTGTACCCGATCGCGTACCTCTGGGACTGGTACACGCTGGAGGTGGGCGTCTTCGAGATCGCGATGCGCACCGGGTACGACCTGTTCGGGATCCCGATCGAAGAGCACATTTTCATGGTCGTCGTGCCGGCTCTCGTCCTCGGCGTTCACGAGACCATCCGAACGCTCTCTGCGGAGTCAGACGCGGCGGCTCGGAGCGCATCGGACGAGGCGGCTCGGAGCGAGCCGCACCCGTGAACGCCCTCTCGGTTCCGTCCCCCCGCCCTGCGGTGAGGCGTCGATCGCCACGACCGAAACGCTTTCACGACGACTCGGATACGTAGGGACGATGCGGAAAAGCGGGCCGCCGAAAGGACTGATCTCGTATCTCGTGTTAGAGCTGCTCGACGAGCGGCCCCGGTACGGGTACGAGCTGTTGGGCGAGATCACCTCGATTAGCGGCGGCCACTGGGAGCCGTCGTACGGCTCCGTCTACCCGATCCTCTACAAGTTCGAGGAGGAAGGCGTCGCCGAGCGCGTCGAGCGCGACGACGAGCCCGACCGCAAGTACTTCGCGCTCACCGACGCGGGCCGCGAGGAGCTCGCCGAGAAGCGCCGCGAGATCGGCGCCGAGGCGAAGGAGTTCGGCGACGTGGTGCTCGGCTTCTATCACCTCTACTCGGCGCTCGCGACCGACGACCGGTTCGAGGTCGACGACGCCGAGGGCGACTGGGAGTACTCCGAGCGCTACAGCGCGTGGATCGTCGAGCAGACGATCCGCCACCACGAGCGCGACTTCGGCGAGTTCGAGCGGATCGACGCCACGCCGGAGGAGTTCTACGCGGCGGCCGACGGCGGCGGCGACGAGACGGTCGACGCCGCGGACGGCGAGGGGTCGGACGCGGACTGACGGAGGGGGCCGCCCGAAACGAGACCCCGAAATCGGTCCCGTCCCGAAGGCCTATACGGGTCACCCGCGACTACTCGGACAATGTCCACCGACGAACCGTCCGTCCCGATCGTGTGCACCGAGTGCGAGACGGAGACCAGCGTCCCGCTCGCGGACGTGGCGGACGCGCTCGAGAAGCACAACGACGGGAAACACGACGGGGAGGAGATCGCGGAGGTCGACCCCGCGCTGAAAGACCGGCTGGCGGACCTCGTCGCCGAGGACCTCGGGCTCTTCGACGAGGCCTGAGAGGAGGACGTCGTCAGTCGTCGCGGGGCCGCGAGACGCCGATCGCCGGGAGTCGGTCCCAGCCGCGAACGCGGGTCCCGCGGGCGGTCCGGTCGCGAACTCGGTCAGTCGTCCTGCGCGAGCGCACCCTTGGGGTGACCCTTGTGCTGTAAGTTCCGGTTGTCGCGCTTCCGCGTCGCCGTCGCGGGAATGACCTCGGCGACCTCGTCGCGCGGTCGCCCCGTGTACCCGTGGTCCGGGTGGTCGGCGCAGTGCGCCATCGCGTCGTGGGACCCTTCCCACGGCCCCTCGTCACAGCCGTCCGCCGTGCAGACGAACACTATGTCATCGGACATGTTACCCGAGCGTTGCGAACGACCCTATAAAAACGTCACAGCCAAATTTTCACTCTCGATAACCGACGGGTCAGCGCGAGAGCGGGAATCGGGAGGCGGGCAGGGAAGTGGAAACGGCGAGCGGCGCGGGCGCGGCGATCAGTCGCCGAGAACCGGCGCGCCGGAGAGCTCCACGCTCGTCCCGCCGTCGCGGCACGCCTCGAGCGCGTGTTTGGCCGCGAAGCCGGCCTCGTGGGCGGAGGCGCCGCGGCCGACGCCGACCTGCAGTTCGATGCCGGCGTCGTCGGCCACGTGCGCGACGGCATCGGCGAACGCCCGCTCGGGGAGGTCCGGGCAGACGGCGACGACGTTGTCGCCGCCGACGAAGAAGGAGAGGGCGCCGTGGGTCTCGCGGAGGTACCGCGTCAGCGACCCGTAGGCGCGCTCGACGTTCAGGAAGGTGTCGAACTCGTTGAGGCGGTCGGTGTACTTCCCGGTCACGTTCACCACGTCGAAGTGAGCGATCTGGAGGTCAGACGGGTTCGTCTCGGTGAGGTAGTCGCCGGCGAGCACCTCGGTCCGACCCTCGTCCTGCGCGCTCCCCTCGGTCTGCAGCAGGCGGTTGGCGGCTTCCAAGGCGTCGATGGGACGCTCGGCGACCCCGGTCCCGAGGCTGACGCTCACCGGGTAGCGGTTCCCGATCGACTCCTGGAGCGCCGCGTGGGCCGCGCCGTCGACGCCGTTCGTCACGGCGATCATGTTGTCGTAACGGGTGGAGAAGACGTAGGCGTCCCGCGGACCCATGAACTGGGCGATGTCGGCGAAGAGCCGCGACTGGAGCGCCTGGAGGTCCATCTCCCGGCGAGGCTCCGGCGTCACCGTCCACGGCCCGTAGTTGTCGATCTGGACCAGCGTCACCTGAGTCGTCGTCACAGTGACCGACGGTTGGGAACGCCCCCGCTTTACGCTTCCGTTATCCCGAAGGTGGAACCGGTATCGGATCTGAAACGCGAGGGACGAATCGCGAGATCGGATCGCCGGATGCGAGTACCGGAGCGCCGCAATCCCTACGTCGGTGGCTCCCGGACACCTCTCATGGAGTTCAGCGGCGCCGTCCTGGACGTGGACGGCACGGCGGTGCGGGGCGACGAGCCGATCCCGGGCGCGCCGGCGGGCTACCGCCGGCTCCGCGAGGCCGGTATCGAGACGCTGTTCGTCTCGAACAACCCGACGAAGGCCCCGCCGGCGTACGTCGACCGGCTGGGCAACGCGGGCTACGAGATCGACGCGGATCAGGTGTTCACGGCCGGAACAGTGACGACGCGCTACCTGCGCGAGCGCCACGCGGACGACGAGCTGCTGTGTATCGGCGCCCCGGGGCTGATCGACCAGTTCGAGGCGGCCGGGCTCGCGACGACCGACGACATAGAGGCCGCGGACGCGCTCGTCGCCTCGATCGACCGGGAGTTCGACTACGACGACCTCTGTACCGCCCTGTGGGCGCTGGAGCGCGACATCCCCTTCATCGGCACCGACCCCGACGTGGTGATCCCGGCCCCCGAGCGCGACGTGCCGGGGTCCGGCGCCGTGATCAACGCGATCGCGGGCGTCGCCGAGCGCGAGCCGGACGCGGTCCTCGGGAAGCCCTCGGACACCGCGATCGAGATGGTCCGCGAGCGGCTCCCGTACCCGTCCGAGGAGTGTCTCGTCGTCGGCGACCGGCTGAACACCGACATCGCGCTCGGCGAGCGCGCCGGGATGACCACCGCGCTCGTGCTGTCCGGCGTCACCGACGAGGCCGCACTCGCGGACGCGAGCGTCTCGCCGGACCACGTGCTCGACGATCTCGGCGACGTCGACCGCCTCCTCTGCTGAGGGACTCGCCGGTGCGATCGGGCTTTCGAGCGGCTGTCGCGGCGTCTATCACTTCCGCTGCGTGGGTAACGTTTATCAGTAGAAGTCGTTTCAGTAGACGTATGAGAGACGTTGCCTCACACGAGAACGGAACGGCCGACGAGGAGGACCCGGAACAGGCCGTCCGCGTGATCGAGGGGCACGCGGTACAGTTCAACGAGTACCGCTACTGAGAGGCCGGAGACTGCGCGACCGAGTAACCGCGTGACCGCGCGGTGAGCGTCCCCCGACGGCGACGGGGCGTTGTCGGGACCGTTAAGTGCGCGTCCCGGGTACCCGAGAACGTGACACGGAGGCTTCGACGGGCGAGTGTCTTCGCCGCGGTGGCCGCTGTCGCCGTCCTCGCGCCCGCGCTCGGCGACGCCGCCGCCGTGCCGTTCCTCGCCGCCGCCGGCCTCGCCTTCTTCGGGGTCCGCGACGGCGAGTGGTTCGAGACGCTCGCGTTACCCGGCGACCGCGAGGAGGAGCGCCTCTACGGCTTCGTCGCGTTCGCGCTCGCGGCCGCCGGCCTCGCGCTGTTCGCCTCCCTCCCCCGCGCCCCGCTCCCGTACGAGGCGTTCGCCGCGGCGACGCTCGCGGTCGGCTGCGGCCGCCTCGGTCGCGCGGTCGCCGTCGAGCGCGACGCCGCCGAGTTCTCCCTCGTGGCGGGGTACGTCGCCGGCGGCACGCTCGGCGCCCTCGCCGGACAGGTCGGCGTCCTGCTCCAGACCGACGGCGCGGGGCTCGTCGACGCCCTCCCGGAAGTCGTCTTCCTCGCGGCCGTGGCCGCGCTGGCGGCGGCGCTGGTCAGGTCGCTCGTGTTCGACCGAGACGCGCACATCACGGTCATCGTCGTCGCGTTCGCCGTCTGGGGGTTCGTCGCGGTGGACCCGACGGTCACGGTCCCCACCGTCGCCTTCGGGCTGGCGGTGACCGGCGCGCTCGGCTACGTCTCGTTCGCGCTCGGCACGGCCTCCGTCCCGGGGATGTTGACGGGCGTGCTGTCCGCGCTGTTGGCCGTCGTCCTCGGCGGCGTCGGCTGGTTCGCCACGCTCATCTCGTTTTACGCGATCGGCGGGCTGGCGTCGAAGTACCGCTTCGACGAGAAGGCGGACCGGGGCGTCGCACAGGAGAACGAGGGGGCCCGCGGCACCGGGAACGTGCTGGCGAACTCCGCGGTCGCGCTCGTCGCCGTCGTCGGCTACGCGGCGACCGCCCGCGTCGGCGTGCCGGGCCCGGTCTTCGGCTTCGCGTTCGCCGGCGCGACCGCGACCGCGATGGCCGACACGCTCTCCTCGGAGATCGGCGGGCTGTTCGACGGCCCCCGACTGGTGACGACCCTGCGGCGCGTCGAGCCGGGAACGGACGGCGCGGTGACGTGGCAGGGCGAGCTGGCCGGGCTCGCGGGGGCGCTCCTCGTCGCCGGCCTCGCCGCGGTCGGGATGCCGGTCGGCGACGCGGTCGTCGGCGGGGGGATCGTCGCCCTCGCGGGCGTCGCCGGGATGACCGTCGACAGCCTCCTCGGCGCGCTGATCGAGGGCGAGCGGATCGGGAACCAGGCGGTGAACTTCCTCGCGACGCTGTCGGGGGCGACCGTCGCCGTCGCCGCCGCCGTCGCGCTCGGGGTGGGGCTGTGAGATGACGGGGGGATCGTCGGAGGAACGCCGCGACGACGCCGCCCTCCCCGCCCCCGACCCCAGGGTCCGCGCCGCTCGTCCGGCCGACGCCGTCCGGATCCGGGAGCTTCAGGACCACCTCCGACAGCCGAACCCGGACTTACTGGAGTACGGGCTCGCGGTCGGGTCGGCGCTCGTCAGCGCCGCCGACGGGCGGGCGGTCGGCTACCTGCTGCCGGTCGACGCGCCGAACCGCCCCGGCGTCCATCTCGCCGAGCTCGCGGTCGACCCCGACCACCGACGGGAGGGACGCGCTCGCGGGCTGCTCGCGGCCGTGATCGACGACGCGGCCGGCCCCGTGACGCTACAGGCGCACCCCGACAACGACGCCGCGCTGGCGCTGTACGAGGGGCTGGGGTTCGAGGTCGTCGACCGGCGCGCCGACGCGTACGCCGACGGCGACGCGCTGGTGTTGCGTCGGGAGTAGAGAACAGACAAAAGGACTATTCGAGCCCCGCGCGTCCGGCGAGACATGACCGACGCCGACGCGAGAGCGGAGGATATCGAGGTCGACTTCGGCGACGACGGGCTCGTCCCGGCGGTCGCGCAGGACGCCGACTCGGGCGAGGTGCTGATGCTCGCGTACGTCTCGCCGGCGGCGCTCGAACGGACCCGCGAGACGGGCGAGGCGCACTACTACTCGCGGTCTCGCGACGAGCTGTGGCACAAGGGCGGCTCCTCCGGCCACACCCAAGAGGTCCGCGAGGTGCGGGTCGACTGCGACGCCGACACCCTGCTGTACCTCGTCGACCAGAACGTGGGAGCGTGTCACACGGGACACCGATCGTGTTTCCACCGGACGATCGAGGGCGAGAACGTCGGCGAGCGCGTCTTCGACCCGGACGAGGTGTACTGAATGAGCGGCGCGGAAGCGACGACCGGCGCGACCGAGGCCGACCCCGTCCGCGAGGCGGGCGAGGCGGCCGCGGTCCTGCGCGAGCGCTACGACGAGCTCGCGCGGATCGAGGCCCGGATCGCGGATCTCGGCCGGGACCGAGTCGAGACCGCCGCCGACGCGTACCGCCGGGCGCACCGCGTGCTCGACGGGTACGAGGAGGACGCGGTCGGCACCGGCGACTTCGGCTCGTACGTCCAGTTCCGCGGGGAGTTCGGGGAGGCGGTCGACGCCGACGACGACGCGCTCGCGGCCGACGCGTTCGCCGCCGCGGACGAGGCGGTCGACAAGCGCCGGCTCTCCGAGTCCGACTTCGACGCCGCCCGCGACGCGCTGGAGCCGGCGGGCGAGTTCGTCGAGCTGCTCGACGCCCGCGACGACGCCCTCGACGAGTACCGGGCCGCGCGCAAGGCCGCGAGGGAGGCGCGGAAGGCGCTCGACGCCCGACTGGAGGAACTCCGCGAGGTCGCCGAGATGGCCGACGCCGACCTCGACGCCGACGTGGACCGGATCCGCGACCCGATCGAGTCGTACAACGACGCGGTCCGCGAGGCGTTCGACGAGTTCTATACGTCGGCGTCGGCCCGAGAGGCCTTCTCGTTCCTCGACCGCGCCGACGGGACCCCGTTCGTCGACGCCGACGTGCCCCCGACCGACCTCCGCGAGTACGTCGACGAGTACGACGCGGGCGAGGAGCCCCTTCCGACCCTGCTGGAGTACGCGGACTACTCGAACTCGAAGCTGGAGCACTACGTCGACGACCCCGGCGCGCTCCGGACCGCGGTGGCGGTCCACCGCACCTACGTCGAGCGGCTCGACGCCGAGCCGCTGACGGTCGACTGGCCGCCAGCGCGCGGCGACGAGCTGGCCTACGAGATCGACGAGCTGATCCCCCTCGTCGCGCGGGTCGCCGACGACGAGACGGTGGCGGCGCTCCGGTCGGTCCGCGACCTCGCGCGCGGCGAGGAGTACGAGCGGCTCCGCCGCGCGGCCGCGGTGCGCGACGCGCTCGACGAGCCGGAGCTGGAGCTGTTGGCGGACGGGACGATCGACGACCGCATCCGAGCGGCGGAGCGGACCCTGTCGATCGCCGAGGACGTGCTGGCGGAGACGGAGCAGAACGGGTAGCGAAATCGGGACGGAGACCGCGTCAGCCCCGGAGTCCGTCGCTTATCATCCGCAGGTTGCGCTCGATCCCCCAGTCGAACCGCCGCTCGAGCAGGAGGGCGGTCGCGAAGTAGACGACCGCACCCGCCGGCACCAACACGATGAACTCGACGAGCGGAGTCAGGTCGGTCGCGGACGCGACGTACGACAGGATTCCGAACATGGAGAGGGCGGCGACGAACGGGTAGAGGTACTCCGCGTACAGCTGTCTCTGCCGGGCCTCGACCATCCGCGCGGAGAGGTAGACGTCGATCGGGAGCATCGGGAAGACGTACACCCCGACGACGACCAGCGCGGTCCCCTCGATCCCCCACCTCGCCGTCGCTGGCCAGATGAGCGCGGCGATACACGCCACGCGGAGCATCCCCGTCTTGACGATGAAGTCCGGGCGGTCGAGCGCCTTCCAGACGGCGCCGAAGTTCCGCGTGATAGCGTGTAAGAGCCCGTACATCGCGAGGATCTGCATCGCCGTGATCATCGGACGCCACTCGTCGCCGAGGATCGCGGGGACGAAGCTCGGCGCCACGGCGGCGATACCGAACGACAGCGGAAACGCGATGAACGCGGTGAGGCGCGTCGTCTGGAGCAGCGCGCCGCGGAGTTCGTCTAAGTCGCCCTGCAGTCGGGAGTACGCCGGGAACGTGATCTCGGAGATGATCCCGGACGCCTCCGACGCGGGCAGGTCCGCGATCCGGTACGCGTACTGGTAGAACCCGAGGGCGGTCGCGGAGAGGAACCAGCCGACGAACGCGTCGTCGCCCTCGCTGTAGACGAACCCGACGATCGACGCGCCGGTGATCCACTTGCCGTAGTCGATGAGTCGTCTCGCGACGGCCAGGTCGAAGGACGGCCACGGGCGGTAGTCGTGGAGGACGTACGAGAGGACGAACTTGAAGAAGGACTTGCTCACGGTCGCGAACACGAGCGCCCACACGGTCGGGGAGTAGAGCGCGTAGCCGACGCCGACCACGAACTGCACGACCGACCCGCTCGACTTGAAGACGAAGTCCTTGTGGAAGGAGAGGTCCTTCTGGAAGTAGACGATAGCGGGGTTCCGAAGCCCGTACAGCAGGGGGCTCAGGCCGAGCACCCGGATGAGGTTCGTCGCGCTCGGCTCGTCGAAGACCCCGGCGATGAACGGCGCCGCGACGGCGAGGACACCGAAGATGAGGAAGCCCCGCGCGGCCTCAAGACACCACGTCGTGTTGAGGTACTCGTCGACGTTCTCCTTCTTGTCCTGGATGAGGGCGGCGTTGATCCCGATGTCGGTGAACCGCCTGATCCCGGAGAGGACGAGCAGGGCGATCCCCATCAGCCCGAAGGCGCGCGGGTCGAGCAGCCGCGCGAGGACGATCAGCATCAGGACCTGAGACAGTCGGACCGCCATCTTCGTCGCCGTCACCCAGATCCCGCTTTTGACGGTTCGCTGGACGACGGAGCCCGACGGAACGGCACGCTCGACGAGCTCTCGGAGGCGGTCCTTCATGGACTGCCGTGCCCGGTCGTCCCGAGGCGCACGGCGGGGTTGCTGGAACGGTTCATACCCTCGTTCCGACTGTCGCGGGCATTGTTATGCCGCATCTAACATCCGGACGCAAGCGGATCGGAACCCTCGGTTCCGGCCGGAGTCGAATATTCCGCGTATACTTATTCGGATAGGTTTCCTGCGCCGATACGTCGTGACACACCGACGGATCGCGCCACACCGACGGGCCGACCCTCCCGCGTCGCCGTTCACTACCGACGGGCCCGCCGTCGGAGAACCGCCCGACCGATCCGGAGGCCGATGACCGACGACGACCTCACGCTGCTGTTGATGAGCGGGAGCTGGTACCCGGAGAACGCGTACATGACGCTTCTGGCGGACGCGCTCCGCGAGGCCGGCGTCGACGTCCGGATGCCGTCGCTCCCGCTGTTCTTCCCGCTCACGCGCGCGGCCCTCGCCAACCCGGACGCCGACGCGATGCAGATCGACTGGATCTACGACTACTACGTGACGACCGGCACGGGGTTCGGCCCCGCGAACGCGCTGGTCTCGTTCCTGCGGGCGGCCGCGTTCCTGATCGACGTCGCGCTCGTCTCGCTGCTCGGCGTCGGCGTCGTCCGGACGGTCCACAACGAGCGGCACCACGAGGGATTGTACCCCCACACGGAGCGGATCGTCAACGAGTGCGTGTTCGCCGTCGCCGACGCGATCACGGTCAAGTGCGGCGCCGCGGCCGACGCGATCGCCGCGGCGTACCGCGTCCCGGAGGCCGACGAGATTGCGGTGGTTCCCGACGGGAGCTTCGTCGCGGCCTACGAGAACGACGTGTCCCGTGAGGCGGCCAGACGAGATCTGGGGATCGACGACGACGCCTTCGTGGTCCTCTTCTTCGGGCTGATCCGCGAGTACAAGGGCGTCCCGGACCTCGTCGAGGCGTTCGCCGCCCTCGACGCGCCGGACGCGGAGCTGTGGCTGGTCGGAAACCCGCACGACGACCGGACCGAGGCGCAGGTCGCGGCGCTCGCCCGGAGCGACCCGCGGATCGAGACCCGCCTCGAGTTCGTCCCGGACGAGCGGATCCAGTACTACCTGAACGCCGCCGACGTCCTCGCGTTGCCGTACCGCAGGATACTCAACTCGGGGACCGCGCATCTCGGGCTCTCGTACGGCCGCCCCGTGATCGCGCCCGCGATCGGCTGCCTCCCGGAGACCGTCCCGCCGGAAAACGAGTTCCTCTACGACCCGAGCGACGACGACGGCCTCGCGGAGGCCCTTCGGCGGGCGTCCGACCACCCGGACCTCGAGTCGATCGGACGCGCGAACCGCCGACACGCGCGGTCACAGAGCTGGGCGCGAGCGGCCGAGGCGCTGACCGAGGTCTACCGGGAGGCGGCCGGCGACGACCGCCGCCTCGACCGGTCGATCCGCGCGGCCGAGTCGTAGGCGACTGGCACGCGCACCCGGAGAACCCGGTGATTGCGGACCGACCGCCGCGCGTCCCGCCGGTCGACCGCTGGTGACCGACGACGGGGTCGTCCTGTTCTACCGGGACTGCGCGAACGCGCACGGCGAGCGGGTCCGCGTCTACGAAGTTACGTCGCTCGACACGGAGACTTCGCCGACCGCGAACTACCCGCACCGTCGATACTCGAAGGGGCCGGCGCACGGTTCGGCTGGAACTCCGGCCGGATGCACACCTCGACCCGTGGTACGTCGACGGGCGCTGGATCTGTGCCGTCGACGGCAACGTGAGCCACCCGGAGCCGTTCACGAACGACCATCGGTCGATCGGCGTGCTGATCGCCGACCCGGACTGACCACCTCAGTTCGGATGGGGCGGAGCGTCCGATCGGGGAAGGGGGCCGGCCGCGGTCCCCCCGGGGACGGGGCGAGTTCCGATCGCCGCCCGCGGATAAGCGGCCCATTACTTCCAACCGACAGGTCGGATACCGGATAATGAGTCAGTCAGAATCCGTGGAACGGGCGGCGGAGGCCCGCCCTCGCTCGGCGATACAGCTGCACACCCTCCGGAACATCGACGAATCCCTCCCGGAGACGATCCGGCGGGTGGCCAACGCCGGGTACGAGGGGGTGGAGTTCGCCGGCGCGTTCCTCGAATCGGACACCTACGCGGTCCGAGAGGCCCTCGACGAGACGGGCGTCGAGCCCGTGGCCGCGCACGCCGACCTGAGCGCGCTGGAGACGGACCTCGAATCGATCGCCGACCGCTGTCGCCGCGTCGGCTGCGACCACCTCGTCATCCCTCACCTCGGCGCCGGCTACTTCCGGACCACGGGGCACGTCGACGCGCTTGCGAGTCGGCTCGACGAGCTCGCGGACCGGGTGGCGAGCCGCGGGCTCCGTCTCTCGTATCACACCTCCAAGGACCCGTTCCTCCCGCTTCTCGACCGGTTCGGACTCGGCGTCCCCGCGAACCTTCCCTCGCCGAGCTTCGTCTGGGAGGGGGTGGCCGAAGCGGTCGACCTGACGGTCCGCGGGGCGGGTCGAACCGTGGAGGAGACCGGGCTCGGTCGGCTCGCGTTCCGCACCGACGACCTCACCTTCGAGGTCGACGTCGGCTGGGTCACCGCGGGCGGGTACGACCCGGTCGACGTGTTCGAGCTGCTCGGGGACCGACTGTCGCTGATCCACATCGCCGACGTGGAGCGAACGCGTCGCTTCCCGCCGGCGTTCCGGTCGGTCCCGCCCGGCGAGGGGATCGTAGACCTCGATCGCGTCCTCCGGGCCTCCCGGGAGACCGGCGTCGACTGGCTCGTGTTCGAGGACGATCACCCGTCGGACCCCGAAGCGGCGGTCTACCGCGGTCGGGCGACGCTCGATCGGTTGGACTGAGTTCAGGCCCGGACCCGCCTGATCGCCCGCCGAACGGGCCCCGTGACGAGCGAGAGGCCGGGGCACCCGTCGGCGATCCACAGCCCGACGCCGAACACGACCGATCCGAGCTGGAGCGCGATGACCGGAGAGAGCTCGAAGGTGAGGAGTCGCGCGACGTACTCCGTCAACAGCCCGTAGGTGCCGTCGATGAAGGACCCGCGATCGGGCGACGGCAGGCGGTCGGCGATCGGCCACAGGACCGGAGAGAGCTCGACGTACCCGCGCGACAGGGACGCGGGAAGCACGTCGCCGACGAGGTGGAGCACGTACCCGATCAGGAAGGCGCCGCCGACCGCTCCCTCGCGCCGACGCTCGGCGAGCGCGTAGACGGCGAACGCCGCCGGGACGCCGAAGAAAACCGAGTGGGCCGCCGCGTATCCGGTCCCGAACACGCCGAACTCCCACGCGAGCGGCTTATCTATCAGGTCCGGAAGCACGGCGCCGAACGCCAGCGCGACCGCGGGGACGTCCCGCGGTCGGGATCGATACCTTCCGTGAACGTACGTCGAGTAACACACGTATGCGAACAGCGCGTGCTCCCATGGCCACATGCGATAACGGACCCATCGGTCGCGGGTAGTTATAGATGGAGTATCGGGGATGCGCTCCCTTACGACGCGCGGTCGTGTCGACGTCGAGGTCGGGACCGATCGGCGCGCCTGACTGCGGTTCGACGGCAGAGCTCGGTTACGGCTCGAACGCCTCTCCGTCGAGCGAGACCTCGGCGTCGCCGTCGACGGTGACGTCGCGGAGCTCGCCGCGGAACCGGTACCCGCGGTCGTCGCTCGTGACCGCGCCCTCCGCGGTGGACCCGGAGACGTGACCGGCGGTCCGACGCGTCGACTCGTCCGGGAAGAGCTCTCCTCCGACCGTCACCTCGTAGGTGGACGGGGTGCCGGACCCGCGGATGCGGATCCGGTGTTCGGCGTCGTCCGCGTCGGCCGCCGACGCCGGGAGGACCGCGTTCGTCCGACCGGTGAGCGCCGCGAACGTCGCGAGCGCCGTCCCGCCGAGCCGAGCGTATCCCCGACGCGTGACGCCGGCGGATCCGGACTCGTCGCGACCGGAATCGGGAGGTTCGTTGCCTGTCGACTGCAACCTGTGTGCCAGCTTGTGTGCCATTGCGGCCGTTAATCTCCCATTACCGGCAATAAGTGTTTGGTTTGTTATATATTCGGCGTGTGATGAATATCCGGAGAAGTTACACATCTGACGATGAGATCGAACCGAACGGAATCGGCCGATTTGACGGCTACGCGTCGTTTGGCCAGTCGCGCATTCCACCCAGTTGTTCGGCCTCGTACATTTCTTCGAGGGGATTCCCTTCGATGTTCAACGGGAGGTGGACGCGGCCGCGCTGCCGCGCGGACTCCCAGCTCGCGAACACCAGCTCGGTGCCGCGGAGGGCGCGCCGACCGGAGAAAACCGGTTCCGTTCCGCTCGACAGCGCGTCGACGAGGTGTTCGATCGCCTTCTCGTAATGGGTCGGCGGGTCCGCGGGCCACGTCACGCCCGGCAGCGCGCCGGTTACCTTGCCGAGGGCCGCGCGGGCGAGTCCGAGCGACGGCCCGTACACGCTCTCGTCGGTGTCGATCGCCCGCCACTTCCCGCCGGTCCGGACCCGGAGCGGCGTCCCGTCGTCGGTCTGGATCTCGATGACCCCGTCCTCGCCGACCAGCCGGAGGTAGGCGTCGACGCTCGTCACCCCGTCCTCCGCCGTCGACGCGACCCCGAGCGTGCCGTCGGCGTACCGCCACTGGGCGATCGACCGCGTCTCGTTGAGCGCGCCGAACCACCGGTTCTCGTGCGAGCAGTCGATGGCGGCGAGCGTCCACTCCGCGCGCGCGCCCTCCACGAAGAGGTCACAGAGGTCGAAGAGGTGAGAGCCGGCGTCGAAGAGGTTCACCTCGGACCACTCGAGGCGTTCGAGCTCGCCGATCTCTCCGTCGTCGAGCATCTCCTTCGCCCGCAGGACCGGCTCGGCCAGCCGGCGCTGGTGGTCGATCGTCAGCTGGACCCCCTCCCGGTCGCAGACGTCCACCATGCGTTTACAGTCCTCCCACGCCGTCGCCATGGGCTTCTCGCAGTGGACCGCGTCGACCGACGGCGCGTTGGCGCTGTCGACGACGAGGTCGGCGTGGATCGACGGGGGCACGCAGACGCTCACGATGTCGGGCTCGGCCTCCTCGAGCATGACCTCGTGGTCCTCGTAGACCGCGTCGAGCCCGTGGTGTTCGGCGAACGCCTCGGCGTTCTCGGGGACGATGTCCGCGCAGGCGACGAGCGAGCACGAATCGAGGCGCTGGTACCCGGACGCGTGACGATACGCCATCGCGTACCCGTCTCGATCACGCGTTTCGGGGTCCTCGCCGGTACCGATTATCGCGACACGGTATGTCATTGTAGTCCGCACGCGAGGACGGCGGAAGAGTATACGTCTGCTAACGGAGTCGGACGACCCTAAAACTACGAGAGCACAGACCGGACGGCCGAACCGGAGGTTAACGTTTGAAAAACGGTAGGGTATACCAACCTGCCGCTGGTCGTCGAAGGGTCATCCTGTAGGTTAATTCACGCGTTACTGAATTATTAGAAGACGTTAGTTTCCTTATACCTAAGGGGGTGTAACGTATGGGTCGCTCCATGAGTGCGGGAAATTCGGGGTCACTTAGCGGAGAACAGCTCGGGACGGATCCCGAAGCATCGACCGACGACGTAGCCAACCTGGAGGAGATCGGGAAGGCGTCCCGATCGAACGGGTCTACCCTAGAGAAGGGCGAGATCTTCGATCTCCTGAAGAACAGTCGGCGGCGGAGCATCATTCAGTACCTCCGCGCTCACGACGGCTACGCGGAGCTCAACGAGGTCGCCGAACACATCGCGGCCGACGAGAACGACATCACGGTCCGGGAACTCTCGTCCGACCAGCGGAAGCGGGTGTACATCGGCCTCTACCAGTGTCACCTCCCGAAGATGGACAACATGGGAGTCGTCGAGTACGACAAGAACCGCGGGACGATCGAACTGCAGGACTCGGTGTCCCAGCTGTTGGCTTACATGGACCCTATCGACGAGGACGACAGCGAGGAACCGAACGGCGAACGGACGTGGCTCGTCCCCGCGATCGCCGCGAGCGTCGTCGCCGTCGTCGGGCTCGGGACGCTCGGTGTCGGCGCCCTCTCGGCCGTGCCGGCGGCCGCTTGGACGCTGCTATGCGTCGTCGGCATCGCCGCCATCCTCGGCGTCCAGTACCTCGACTGATCGCGGTCTCGCGGTCTCCGTCCGTTGCGTTCCGTTCTCCCCCGCCAGCGAGCCGCTCAGTCCGCTACTAACCGTTCAAGGAACGTGTACTCCCCGCGTTTGACCGCCGTCTCGTAGTACTGAAACGCCGCCAGCGACATGACGGCCACGGCGAACACCAGGCTCGGGAGCGCCGAGACCGCACTCAGCAGCTGCGCGACGCCGATCGCGACGCCGGCCACCGCGAGCGCGCCGTAGTAGACCGCCCACTGCCGGTCGGGCTCGACGTCCTCGTTCAGAACGCGGGCGACGTCCTCGACCCGATCGGTGAGCGTGACCGTCTTTTCGTCGCCGTCGTACTCCACCAGCCCGACCTGTTCCAGCTTCGGGACGTGCGTCTGGTACAGCGAGATGTAGAACCGTTTCACGACGTCGTTGTCGACCGGCTCGTCCGTCTCGTTCGTCTCGTCGGTCGCGGTGTCACGAGCCAGGGCGCGCAGGTCCGCGCGACCGCCCCGTCGGTGCAGATGATACAGGATCTGCCGACGCCGTGAACTGCTCAATACCTCGAACACCTCGTCTTTCGTAAGTTCCTCCGTCGAGTTCATGGGATGGTATCGTAATCGGTCGGCGACTTTCGCCCCCTCTCCCGACGGGGACGGTCGGATAACACACACGTGACGCCTCATTCAATTTGTTATCACGTCCATATCGGGGGGCACGCGAACAGGTATCCGAGGCAAAACGATCTGATTTCCTCGGTACTCCCGTTTCTCCGTACATAACGAAACTCTAGGGGGTCCACTGTCCCGACATGACCGACCCCCTTTTCGAACTGACGAGCTTTCAGCGAGACCTCCTCTACGTGGTCGTCGGCGAGACGGACCCGTCGGGCCAAGAGATCAAGACCGAGCTCGAGACGGTGATGGACGAGATCACCCACGGTCGGCTGTACCCGAACCTCGACACGCTGGTGAAGAAGGGCTACCTCGAGAAGGGAGAGATCGATCGCCGAACCAACTACTATCAGGTGACTGAGAAGGGGCTCGAGGCGCTGCAGGCGCGGCGGAACTGGGAGGACCGGTACGTGGACCTATGAGCGCGGAACCAGCCGTGCGACCGAGTGATGCGGTGTATAACGAAGCCCGCTTGCGTCGGGTGTTCAGTCAGTCACCTCGCGTCGCGTCTGGCCTCGCACGCGGGGGCACCCACACTCAACTCATGATCATATCCAACGCCAGAGACGCTCACGGCCGCCGACGGCAGCTCCGGACCCGACGGACCGGGCCGACCGCGACCCGAGGCGGGGGGAGGGCCTGACCATGTACGACGGACGGAGCGTCGGAGTCGTCGTCCCCGCGTACAACGAAGAGGGACACGTCGGCGACGTGATCGAGACGATGCCCGACTACGTCGACCGGATATACGCGGTCGACGACGCGTCGACCGACGGGACCTGGGAAGAGATCCGGGAGTCCGCCCGCCGAATCAACGATCGGGCCTCCCAATCAGTGCCCGAGCGCGGCGCGGGCGCGTCGCGCGTCATCACGATCCAACACGAGCGGAACCGCGGCGCCGGGGCGGCGGTAAAGACCGGCTACTCGCGCGGGCTCGACGACGGGGTCGACGTCGTCGCCGTGATGGACGGCGACGGGCAGATGGATCCGGCCCACTTAGAGCGGATCGTCGCGCCCGTCGCCGCGGGCGAGGTGACCTACGCGAAGGGGAACCGGCTCAGCTCCCGGCGCGACTACGAGCGGATGTCCCGGTGGCGGCTGTTCGGAAACGTCCTCTTGACGCTCCTGACACGTATCTCCAGCGGGTACTGGGAGGTCTCCGACCCCCAGAACGGCTTCACCGCGATCTCGAACGAGGGGCTCCGGCGGGTCCGGTTCGATCGGCTCTACGACGAGTACGGGTTCCTCAACCACCTCCTGTTCGCGCTGAACCTCGACCGGGAGGAGATCGCCGACATCGCCCACCCGTCGGTGTACGGCGACGAGACGAGCACCATCCGGTACTCGACGTTCGTCCCGCGGCTCTCGGCGCTTCTGGCGCAGAACTTCGTCGAGCGAATCGGGCGGTCGTACGTCCTCCGGCAGTTCCATCCGTTGGTCATCTGTTACGCGCTGGGAGCGACGGTCACGCTCACCGGGATCTTCGGGGGCGCCTACACCCTCGCGTCGGCGGGCGTCGACGCGTTCCTCGGTGGCATGCTGTCGGTCTCCGTCGGGGCCCTCGGCGGGCTGCTGTTGACCCTCGGCATGTGGTTCGACGTGTCGGAAAACGACGACCTCGTCCGATCCGTCCCCGAGTCTCCGGAGCCGAGTCCGGGGCCGAAACCGCAGGTCGACGCCGACCGCGAGGTCGGGAGAGACCAGCGGTTCCCGGTGTTCCAGGACGGCGGCGAAGTGACCCGGCCGGCGGAGGGTGAGTCCGATGACTGAGATCGCCTTCGTCCTCGGAACGCGGCCCGAGATCATCAAGCTCGCTCCCCTCGTTCAGGCGTGCGATCGGCAGGGGATCGAGTACGTGATCGTCCACACCGGACAGCACTACTCCGACAGCCTCGATACGGTGTTCTTCGACCAGCTCGAGCTTCCGGACCCGGACTACGACCTGGCCGTCGGCTCCGGGTCCCACGGGAAACAGACCGCGGAGATGCTCGTCGGCGTCGAGCGCGCCATAGAGGAGACCGAGCCCGAGGTCGTGTTGGTCCAAGGGGACACGAACAGCGTGCTCGCCGGGGCGCTCGCCGCCAGCAAGATGGACACCGAGCTGGGCCACGTCGAGGCGGGGCTCCGGAGCTTCGACCGAGAGATGCCCGAGGAGACGAACCGGGTGATAGCCGACCACGCCGCGGACTACCACTTTCCGCCGACCGAGTGTAGCAAGAAGTACCTCCTCCGGGAGGGGATCTCGTCGTTCCGGATCACGATCACGGGCAACACCGTGGTCGACGCGATCCAACGGAACCTCGACATCGCCCGCGAGAAGAGCACGGTCCTCGCGGACCTGGGACTCAAGGGTTCGCGGTACTTCCTGATGACGGCCCACAGGGCGGAGAACGTCGACGACGAGGACCGCTTCGAGGGGCTGCTCGCGGGCGCCCAGCGCGCCGGCGAGGCCCACGACGCCGAGGTGATCTACCCGATACACCCGCGCGCGAGAGAGCGGCTCGAGTCGTTCGACATCGACCTCCCGCCGCGCGTCCGGACGGTCGAACCGCTGGAGTACCTCGACTTCCTGCGGGCGACGGCGTCGGCCGACCTCGTCTTGACCGACTCCGGCGGGGTCCAGGAGGAGGCCTGCATCCTCGGCGTTCCCTGCGTGACGATGCGGGACAGCACCGAGCGCCCCGAGACCGTCGACGTGGGAGCGAACCGGCTCAGCTCCTGTGAGCCGGAGCGGATCGAGCGGAGCGTCGCGGAGATGCTCGACGCGGGCGAGTGGGAGAACCCGTTCGGCGACGGCGACGCCGCCGAGCGCATCCTCGAGGCGCTGCCGGTCGCGGCCCGGTCGAAGGAGGTGCCGCAGTGAGCACCGTCTGCGTCCACGGGCTGGGGTACATCGGGCTGCCGACCGCGGCGATGCTCGCCAACTCGGGACATGACGTGCGCGGCTTCGACGTCGACGACGACCTCGTCGCGACCCTCCGCGACGGCGACGTCGACCTGAACGAGCCGGGCCTCTCCGAGTTCGTCGGAAGCGCGCTCGACGATGGGAACCTGCGGATCGTCGACGAGGTGCGGCCCGCGGAGTACCACCTCGTCTGCGTCCCGACGCCGTTCGACGAGGGCAACCGGCGGGCGGATCTGGAGTACGTCCGGGCCGCGTCGCGGGCCGTCCGCCCCGTCCTCCGCGAGGGGGACACGGTCATCCTCGAGTCGACGGTGCCGCCGGGGGCGACCGTCTCGCAGATGCGGCCGATCTTAGAGGAGTCCGGACTGAGCGCGGACGACGAGTTCGGGCTGGCCCACTGTCCGGAAACGGTCCTCCCCGGCAACATCATCGCGGAGCTCCGGGCGAACGACCGGATCGTCGGCGGGGTGACCCCCGAGGCCACGGCGTCGTCGGTGGCGCTGTACGAGTCGTTCGTCGACGGCGAGATCCGAGCGACCGACGGGCCGACGACCGCCGAGTTCGTCAAGCTCATCCAGAACACGGCCCGGGACGTGAACATCGGGCTGGCGAACGAGATCGCTCGGCTCGCCCACGATTACGGGATCGACTCCCGGGAGGCGATCGAGATGGCGAACGGCCACCCACGGGTGGACATCCTCCGGCCCGGACCGGGCGTCGGGGGCCACTGCCTCCCGATCGACCCGTGGTTCCTCGGCGACGGTTCCGACGAACTCGACCTGATCGAGGCCGCGCGGCGGGTGAACGACGGGATGGTCGGGTTCGTCGTCGAGCTCCTCCGGGAGCTCGTGGCCGACCTGCGCGGAACGCGGATCGCGGTCCTCGGCGCGGCGTACAAGGGGAACGTCGACGACACCCGGAAGAGCCCGGGGCTCGCGCTCGCGCGCGAGCTCCAGCACGGGCCGGAGGCGGTGGCGCCCGCCACCGACGGCGGCGTGAGCGACGCGACGAGCGTCGCCGTCCACGACCCGCACGTCGCGGACGCGACGCTCGACCTGCAGTCCCTCGGCGAGGCGACGCGGGACGCCGACGCGATCGTCGTCGTCACCGACCACGACGAGTTCGCCGACCTCGACCCCGCCGAACTGGCGGGGCGGATGGCGGAGCCGAACCTGGTGGACGCGACGGGGATGTTGGATCTCGATCGGTGGCGGGAGGTCGGCTTCTCCGTGCGACGCGTCTGAGTCGGTTCGGGCGTTCGTTTTTTCGGAACGAGTAGGTCAGTCGTCCCGGCTCTCGACGGTTTCGTCCCGGCTCTCAGCGGCGTCGTATCGCCGGACCAGCGCGCCGACGTACCAGAACTTCAGTGCCATCGAAACCGCCCCCGCAACGCCGGCCCGAACGGGTCGCCGGCGATACGCGGCGAGAAACGCGTAGATCGACACGGGGACGTTGAGCAGATTGAGACCGTTCGGATAGGAGCGATCGAGCAGGCCCGCCTTCCGCTCGCGCGTCCACCACCGCTCGGCCAACACCACGCGCGTCATCCAGGCGTCGTCGTCCGCAGGCGGCGGGAACAGGACCGGATTGACGAGGGCGAAGAGCACGGCGGCGCCCGCGAGCCGCCACTTTCGGTGATAGACGGCGTACAGGAGAACCGGCGTCAACGCCGTCCGACTCCACCCGCTCTTGGGGTTCGAGTGTCGCTTCCAGAACCGCTCTTCGAGTCGGTCCGGCACGAGGGTCGCCATACGTGGGGGTCGGTCCGAGCGATCAAATAACTTGGTCTATCTCACCGTCGAAATGGGTATTGACAGGCACTCAGGCGGCCAGATACGGTTCGCACACCCGTTCGATCCCCCTCTCGAAGTCGATGTCGGCCTCCCAGCCCGTCGCCTCGCGCAGCTTGGAGGCGTCCGCGCAGGTGTCAGAGACGTACACGCTCTCGGGGATCGGGTTCTCGACGTACTCCGGGTCGACGTCGGCGTCGAGCGCGCGGTTCAACAGGTCGACGACGGTGTTAAAGGAGTACGCGTCTCCGGTTCCGACGTTGTAGACGCCGTCGAGCTCGTGGTCGGCCGCGGCGACGAGGGCGTCGACCACGTCGTCGACGTGCGTGAAGTCCCGGGTCTGCGTGCCGTCGCCGTACAGCTTCGGGGCGCGCCCGTGGGCCACGTCGTCGGCGAACTGGGCGATCACGTTGGCGTACTCGCCCTTGTGCTCTTCCGCGCCGCCGTACCCCTGATACACCGAGAAAAAGCGCATCCCGGCCGTCGTCACGTCGTAGTGGTTCGAGAAGTACTCCGCGTAGCGCTCCCGCGAGAGCTTGGAGGCCTCGTAGCCGGTGTTCACCGTGACCGGCATGTCCTCGGGGCACGGCTCCGTCTGGCTCCCGTAGATCGAGGAGGTCGACGCGTAGACGACGGTGTCACACCCCTGCTCGCGCGCCTGTTCGACGGTGTTCACGAACCCGTCGACGTTGACGCGCGCGCCCTCCACCGGGTTCTCCTCGTGCATCGCGTACGAGGAGCGCGCGGCGAGGTGGAACACGACGTCGACGTCGGTCGGGAGGTCGTCCTCCAACACGTCGCGCTGACGGTAGCGGACGCCGGAGTCGAGGTTCTCCTCGGTGCCGAGGTAGCCGTTGTCGATCACCGTCACCTCGTTGTCCGCCGCGAGCCGGTTCGCGAGGTTGGAGCCGATGAATCCGGTGCCGCCAGTCACGAGGACGCGTTCGTTCTCCATGCCTCGCGGTTCTCCGGTCGGCCACTATGCTATACGGCGCTTAACGTCGGCCCACCGAACGCTGCGATCACGCCGCAGTCGGCGAAATCGCCCAAAAAGTTGTGGCCCTGACAGGAGTGCAATATACGCGCATCCGGAAGGCGGCGCGACCGGATACGCTGGAAGCGCTTCAGTCGTCGCGCCCCTCGTAGGCGTCGAGCCAGTCGGTGACGGCCCCCTTGAGCGCCCCGGTCGTGCTCCCGAGGTTCAGCATCTGGTAGCCGTTGTCCGCCTTCTCGTTGACGTCGTCCATCCCGAATCCGAGCCCCGCGACGGGGACGCCCGCGTCGACCGCCTTCGATCGGGTCGTCTCGACGGCCTCCTGTACGTCCGGATGGTCGATCTCGCCGGGGTGGCCGAGCGACACGGAGAGGTCGAGCGGACCGACGAAGACGAATCCCAGCTCCGGGACGGCCAGGATGTCGTCGAGGTTCTCGAGGGACGCCTCGGTCTCGACGGTCGCGCCGACGAGCGTCTCCCGGTCTTCGGTGGCGACGTAGTCCTCGGCGAGCCCCCAGCGGCGGGCCCGCGGCGACGCCAGCCCCCGGTCTCCGGGCTCGCCGTCGTAGCGGAACCGAGCGGATCGGACCGCCTCGCGGACCTCCTCGGCGGTCTCCACGCGGGGGAGGAAGACGTTCCTCGCGCCGAGGTCCAGCGCCTTTCGGACGAGCGTCGGATCGGTGTCGGGGAGCCGGACGAGCAGTTCCACGCCCGTTCGTTCGCCCGCACGGAGCAGGTCTTCGATCTGTCCCCCGTCCCACGGGTCCGGGCCGCCGTGTTCGAAGTCCAGCCAGACGAAATCGACGCCGAGCTCGCCGTAGAACTCCACGAGCGTCGGGCTGTACGTGTTGTCGAGGACGCCGAGCGCGACGTCCCCGTCGTCTAGGGTCGCGGCGAGGTCGTTCGGGGGTTGAGAGGCGGTCATGATCTGTTGGATCGCTCCATCGGGTAGTCTCGACGGGAGCCGAGCGAATTGTTATTGATATCGTATCCGGCATACGACCGATCGCGATCGTTTCCCGCGGTGTGAAGACGAACGCAGCGGCGAACGATCGCGGGGATGGGTGTCGCAGAGGTGACACCAGTGCGTATTTAAATAGACCCGAGCGACGGCGACGATAGCTTATAAAGAACAACGCGGTGGCGACAGCACGCGCGAGGGAGTCAGTCGCCAGCGACACCACCGCCCGACTTATAAACAACCAGTCGACCGACGTACGACACGTACTCCCGTGATCGATCGAGAACTGCGATCTGTCGGCTGAATTCTCCGCAAAATACTGTTGGAAATTTGATTAGAACGGGGTTCGTTCACCGAAACTCCACCGAGTCTTGCGATTCACCGAGAGGCCCGGTTCGGCTGAGAGCGGGCTGAAATCTCGTGAATAGCCGTGCCCCTTGCGGAAATCTCAGACGGATTTCGCCAGAGCTATTTTTTATCATAACCAACTACAATTACTGTGGACAGGTATACGAGACGAGTTCCCCTCCGCTCCGATCGGACTGAGCTTTCGTCATCATGAGTAACGACTTCTCCGTCAGAAACCGATACGACTGGGACGACGTTCCCCCCCTCGTGGGCGTCGTCGAGACGCTGAGCGACGCCGCCGACGTCGAGCCGGACGCGATTCCGACGCTGGCCGACACGATCGACCCCGAGTCGCTCAACGGTCTCTGTACGAACACGCCGGACTCGAACGTGGTGACGATCTCGTTCGTCCACGCGGGCTACGACGTGACCGTTCGCAGCGACGGGTTCGTCAGCGTCGACGGAACGGGAGCGTCCGTCGGCCCGTGATCCGAGCGATCGGCGGGAGGTCGCCCGAGACGACGGCGCGTCCGACCGGCTCACCCGCGCGGCCCCGACTACGTCCTGCCTAACGATATCCGTCGCACGCCTCCGTCCACTCGTCCACCGTGCGACGCGACGCAACACCCGTCGTCGAGGCCGTCCGCTCGATCGCCGCGGTCGCCCGCTCGACCGTCGCGGTCGTCCGCTCGATCGCCGTGCTCGGTCGGGAGAGCGAGCTGTCGTTTCTGGCCGCCAGCATCGCCTTCTTCGCGTTCCTCTCCGTCGTGCCCGCCCTCGTCTTGGCCGTCGCGGTCGGCTCGGCGGTCGGGGGCGAGCGGTTCGCGGCGGGCGTGGTCGCGCTGTTCGAGTCCTACCTCTCCGCGGAGGGGACCGCGGTGGTCAACGCGGCGCTCACCGACCAGTCGGGGATGGTGGGCGCCACGGCGATCGGGACCCTCGCGCTCCTGTGGACCGGTCTCAAGGTGTTCCGCGCGATCGACCTCGCGTTCGATCGGATATACGCCTCGGAGACGGTAACCCCCATACGGAGGCAGTTCCTCAACGCGACGGCGGTGATGACGACGATCGCGGTCGGGCTGACCCTGCTCGTCAGCGCGCAGGTGCTCCTCGGGCTCCCGGCCGTGGAGCGGGTCGTTCCCTCGAGGGCGGTCGGCGTCGCGCTGCTTTTCGTCGGCCTGCTGATCGCGCTGCTGCCGGTGTACTACGTCTTACCGCCCCGCCCCGTCTCGCTCCGGGAGATCCTGCCCGGGACCGTCGCGGCCGTCGTCGGACTGGTCGTCTTAGAGACGCTGTTCCACCTGTACTCGACGGTCGCCGGGCAGTACCGAGCGTACGGCTTCCTCGGGATCGTGCTGCTGTTCCTGCTGTGGCTCTACTTCGGCGCGCTCGTCGTCCTGTTCGGTGCGGTCGTCAACGTCGTCGCCGAGTGAGTCGCCCCGCCGAGCGCCCCGGCGACCGCGAAGACGCGAGACGCCGTCAGGCGCGGAACAGGTTCAACGGGTCAGAAACGAGAGGCGTCCGCCGCCGTCAGCGGCAGGACGCGATCGCGAAGTAGTACCCGGACTCGGCCGTGATCCACTCCGTCAGCTTCCGGTCCTCGTCCGGGTCCTCCGGGTGGAGGGTACACTCGTCGGGGTGATCGTCGTACCGAACGATCGTCGCGCGGATCGACGGTTCGTGATGTTCGGGTTCCCCAGTCGGCATCATGTGTGTCCTCAGATGCGACAGGGACGGTCATCGTAATGCGACTCGTAACGAGCGTTAGACGGCCATCAACCGGGAATTACTGACGTTTTAGCTATCCGCCGGCTCCTCAGTGTCGTCGACCGCGTCCTCGGCGTCGGACGCGCCGACGGTGACTCCCTCGTCGAGTCGCTCCTCGGCGCGGTCGCGGTCCTCGGGGTAGCCCACGTCGATCCGCCAGCCGTCGAGCTGGACGGCGTCGATGGTGCGGCCGGACTGAATGAGCAGATCGATCGCGTCGGGGAGCTCGTACTCGCCGCGGTCGGAGGGCTGGACGAGGTGACACGCGTGGAAGATCGCTGGCGTGAACGTGTAGAAGCCCGTCATCACGAGGTTGCTCGGCGGGTCGTCGGGCTTCTCGACGACCTCGACGACCTCGCCGTACTCGTTCGTGTCGAGGACGCCGTAGCGCGAGGCCTCATCGTAGGGCACCTCTTCGACGAGGAACGCGGCGTCCGCGCGGTCCTCTCGCTGGCGGCTGGCCACGTCGCCGAGGTTGCCGCGGAACACGTTGTCGCCGAGCATCAGCATGAAGTCGCCGTCGACGTGCGGCTCGGCCTGGAGGATGGCGTGTGCGAGCCCCAACTGCTCGCGCTGGTGCGCGTACGTGATCGGGGCCCCCTCGTACTCGTCGCCGTACCGGTCGATGATCTGCTCGGCCTTGTAGCCGACGACGACGACGAGTTCGGTCGCGCCCGCGTCTATCAGGTTGTCGAACACGTCCTCGAGGAGGGGCGTCCCGTTCACCTCCACGAGCACCTTCGGCTTGTCGTCCGTCAGCGGTCGGAGCCGCGTCCCCTTTCCCGCCGCGAGTACCACTGCTTGCATGGGTCTCCGGTCGGATCCCCGAGATAAGGATATACGCTGCCTAACACGGGTTTAGGACGGTCACGGCCCGTATCGGCGGGTCTCGTCGCGAGTCCGCGTCACGCCTCGACGTTCGAGAGGAGCCCGGTGTACATCAGTCGGCGGACGATCGCGACCAGCCCGTTGTCGAACCCGCGTCCGAACACCGCCTGCTCGTGCTCGTGACCCTCGCCCAAGTCCTCGTGGAACGAACTCACCAAGATCGTGTTTCGGTCGACGAGGAGGAGCCGCCGGATCACCGTCTCGTCGCCGGTCTCGGCCGAACTGTGCAGCCACTCCAGCCCGGAGACGAACACCCTCGCGTCGGGGAGATCGCGTTCGACGCGCTCCCGCAGCGACCCCTCCGTGATCCCGATCACGACGCTGACGCCTCGGTCCCCGGCCGCCTGCAAGCGCTCCCGTAGCTCCGAGGTGTACGCCGACTCGTCGCCGATCACGAGGACGACCTCGTCGTCGGACTCGTCGACGAGCTGTCGGGTCCGGCTGGTGATCGCCGTGCCCCCGGACAGCGACCACACCTCGTGGGTGACCTCCGTCTCCTCGTCCGGGGCCGCCGGTTCGATCGCCCGGAGCGTCGCCCGCAGGGAATCGGTGCGGTCCTCGTACTCGCGTCTGAGCGTGTCTGCCGCCTCGTCGATGGCGACGGCGCGGAACCGCTGCGGGTTCGCGTGCTGGATCTCGACTAACCCCTTCGTTTCCAAGACCCGAACCGCGTCGTAGACGCGCGTGCGGGGGACCTCGGAGATCTCGCTGATCTCCTTTGCGGTCCCCTCCGGAAGCCGAGTGAGCGCGACGAACGCCTTCGCCTCGTACTCTTTGAGTCCGAGCTCCTGAAGCAACTCGATCGCCTGTTCGTGATGTGACAGATCATTCATGGGTCCCAACCATTCCGCTACTGACAATTCGGTAGCTACTGCGCTTTTGAGTCCCCACGTGAAAATCGCTTCCCCTTCAGATCCCCCCCCGTCGAGGGCGATCCGCAAACGATCTAAAACGCTTAGGTGTCGGTTGCCGCGGTTCCGAACCCTGAAGCGGCGTTGCGTCGAGTGCCGGAAAAGTGGTCCGCGAACGACGTCCGCGATCGGCTCGGTTCGCTCACCCGCGTCCGGACGCTGGGTTCACTCACATAATCACAATAAGAATATATCCCGGGGTCACGAAGCGATCGACGGCGCGCGGGATCAGGTAGGGTCCCAACCACTCTGTGCCCGCGCGCCGAACTACCCCTTCGGGTAGTTCCCGACCGAGACGACACGTCCGCAGATGAGCTTCAACGATTCGGACGACCCGGAGTCCACCGCCGTCGACCAGCTCGAAGCGTTCGGTCTGAGTGCCTACGCGGCCAGGACGTTCGTCGCGCTGACCTGCCTCGGCGAGGCGACGGCGAAGGACGTGAGCGCGCTGGCGGAGGTCCCCCGCACGCGGGTCTACGACGCGACCGCCGAGCTCCGCGAGCACGGCCTCGTCGACGTCCAGCAGTCCACGCCCAAGCGGTTCACCGCGGTGTCGGCCGAGACGGCCGGACGACGCTTCCGCCGAGAGTACACCGGCCGAGCGGAGGCGCTGACGAGTGCGCTCGGCGCGATCGAGCCGGTGTCGCCGAGCGCGGAACAGCGCGGCGTCTGGACGGTCTCGGGGCGGGAGATGGTGTCGGACCGCGCCGTGGAGTTCGTCGACGACGCGAGCGAGGAGGTCGTCCTCGTGACCCTCGACGGGCTCCTGACCGAGGGCGTCGCGGACGCCCTCCGGGACGCGGCCGACCGCGGCGTCGCCGTCCGGGTGTCCGGGATGGACTTCTCGGCGACCGACGAGGGCCGCCTCCCGGACGGGTGCGGGTTCGAGTCCTCACGCGCGTGGAGCGGGGTCCCCGCCGGGCGGCTCCTGATGGTCGATCGCCGTCGAACGCTCGCGAGCGTACTGGTGGAGGGGAACGGCGATCAACCCTCGGGCGAGCGCAACGAGACCGCCATCTGGGGCGCCGGCGAGACCAACAGCCTCGTGGTCGTGCTGAAGACGATGTTCTCGTGGCTCAACGGCGATCTCAGATGACGGACGACGATCTGTCACCCAGATGCTCAAAACATACTTCCCTTCAGCGGCGCAACGCGTGATACGGAGAATCACACGGGCCGAGGAGACCCGAGCCGAACGGTGAGAGAGACCGGCTCGGACTCGACTCTGAGACTTTGGATGACAGTCAATAACACAGATCAGACGGAAGCGGCGGGAGAGGGAAAGACGTCGGAGAGCGTTCGAGTCGCGTGGGACAAGGCGAAATCCGTGAGCACCGCCGTCGTGGAGGCGGTCGCGACCGCGAACGACCGGGACCCGTTGGAGATGCCCCCGCTGTACGACGCGCTCGACGTGGAGTCCCTGGAGCACATCATGGCCTCCGATCGCACCGCGGTACAACGGGACATCTCCGTCTCGTTCACGTACGACGGGGCGTTCGTCTGGGTCACCAGCGGCGGTGCGATCGAAGTCGATCCGGGGGGAGCGCGGTCCGGGTGAGGAGGGCGCCCGCGCGAGTCCGGAGCGGCGGTCTCAAAAGACGTCCGTGACTCGAACGTAGACTACGTATCCGAACACGACGAAGCAGACGGCGACGAGCGCTCGGAGCGGGAGCGGCCAGTGTTCGCCGGGCTCCGGCGGCGCGTACAGCTGCATGACCGACAGCAGGCCGACGAAGGAGACGACGAAGAAGTTCTGCGGGGTGAACGCGTCGAGCGCGACCAACGCGCCGAGCGACGCGAGCAGCCACGCGATCAGCGTCACGAGGAACGGGTCGCGGAGTTCGGAGGCCATTGGGCGGGGTACCGCCTCGACACGCGTTGTTATATCAGCGCTAACCGACGGGTCATGACGGTCGGTTCGGAATCCGCACCGTTCGCGTTCGACCTCGCCTCGCTCGGAGCCGGAAACCGCCTCGCTCGGAGCCGGAAACCACCTCGCTCGGCGACAGAACCGGCGATCGCGGCGGCGACGCGGTGCGCGGCTCGGCCGCGATCGCCGGCCTGCGTCGAGAGGCCACGCGTTATCGCGGGTATTACTACACGGAGTAGGCCACTGTGTCGGAACAGGTACCGCCCGCGGGGCACGCCGACCGTGACCCCGCGGGCCGCCGGATTTCGATACGACATGTACGACGACACCGGGACGACGTGGACGAAGTGGCTGGCCGCCGTCGGGACCGCGTGCCTGTTGGGGGCGGTCTGGTTTCTCTACCGGATCCCGCCCGCGGCCGGCTACGAGGTCTCGATCTACCGCGCGTACCCGACGCCGTTCTGGGTGTTCCTGATAGCGGCGATGTTCGTCGGGGGGCTCGTCGTGCTGCTGGCCGGGGCCGCCGACGGGCGCGACGGGGCGGACGTGCTCCCCGGGGCGGCGCTCGTCGTCGTGCCCGGCTTCCTTCTGGTGTTGCTCCCGTACGTCCGCGGGTATCCCGTGTACGGTCGCGGCGACGTGTTGACCCACGTCGGGCTCTTGCGAGACCTCCCCGATCTGGGGATCACCCTGAACATCTACCCGCCGACTCACATCCTCACGCAGGCGCTGTCGGCCGCGACCGGCCTCCCCGAGATCGGCACGATCAACCTCCTGCCGGCGGTGTTCCTCGCCATCTATCTCGGCTCGATGGCGCTTCTGGTCGACCACCTGTTCGACGACCCCCGGCGGCGGGCGTTCTCCCTCCCCCTCGTGTTGGTGCCGATCGGCGGCTCGGCTCACGTGACCGCCGTCCCGTTCATCCTGAGCGTCCTCCTCGTCCCGTTCCTCCTCTACCTCCTCGTCAAGGAGCGCGGGTCGCACGCGGTCCCCGTCCGCGCGCTGGTGTTGATAGCGATGGTCGGCGTCGTGGTGTATCACCCGCTGACGGCCGTTTTCGGACTGATCACACTCACCACCTACAGCGCCTTCAACCGACTGCCGCCGATACGGTCGCAGTGGAGCGGCCTCCCGAACCTCACCTCGCTTGCGACCGTGCTGTTCGTCGCCTGGTACCTGAAGTACACCGGGATCGTCGTCCGGTTTCGTAACATCGTCGACGACTTCTTGGGGCCGGCCGGGGGCCCCTCGCCCCTGCAGTCAACCACCGACACCGTCCAGCGGACCTCGCCCGACCTCGTCGACCTCCTGCAGGTCGCGCTCATCGAACAGGGAATGGACGTGTTGGTCTTCGGGCTGGCGTCGGTGTTCCTCGCGGTCGCGTTCGCGCTGTGGTACTTCCGGGACGAGCGGCCCGGCGTCTTCACGCTCGCGTACGGGAGCACCACGATCCTGTTCGGCTTCATGGCGGCGCTGTTCCTGACGAACGACCTCATCGCCGGGTTCGGTCGGCCCCTCCTGTTCGGGAAGCTGTTCGGCGCGGCGTTCGTCGGGGCGCTGTTCCACCTCGTCTGGCAGCGGTCGGACCGAGTCGAGGTGCGGACCGTCGTCAGCGTCGCGTTCGCCGGGCTGTTGCTGGTGGCGATCCTGCTGTCCGTGTTCGGCATGTACACGTCTCCCATCGTGTTCGACAAGAACCACCAGGTCACGGAGATGGAGCTCGACGGGACGGAGTGGCTGTTCGAGAACCGGGACCCGGAGCACTTCATCGACGAACAGGGGATCACCCACTACCGCTTTTACCACCGCTACTACGGGACGAACCAGCCGGACGAGACGATACGCTGGGAGGGGGCGTCACCGCCTGACCACTACAACTACACCGTCAACGAGCGGCTCGGACAGAGCTACGACGACGACAGGTACCTGCTGTTGCCGAGGGCGGGGCGGATCACCTATCCGGAGCGGTTCCCGGACTACCGCGAGCAGTGGCGGTTCGTGCCCGAGGACTTCGACCGGCTGGAAGTCGATCGCTCGGTCAACCGCGTGTACGATAACGGAGAGGTGAACGTGTATCTGGTCGACGCCGAACCGGCGCCAGACGCGACCACCGGGACGGCCGGTGCCGACGGGACGGATAGTGCCACGGACGGGGGTACCGAGACGAACGGTACCACTGGGACGGACGGAGGTACTGGGACCGACGTGACAGGGGGAACCAACGAATCCGGCGGAACCGACGAGCCAAACGGGACCGGCGGAGATACCCCCGGCCAGATCCGAGCGAAACGCGGAGTAATGCCTTATTAATAGCGCCTTAACGCCTCTACGTCGTCTTCTCAGAAACAGGATTTCGACCGCGAGCCCGGTTCCTCTCGCCCGAAATCGCCATCGCCGATCGGGTTAGCTATTTGAACAGTCATCAGATGATGAACATATAAGTAACGATACACTTATTGCGGTTACTCTTGGATTACCATTCGCAATGGCACACAAGCTGGCACACAACGGCGGTAGCGACCGCTCTGCGGCCGACTCTGAGGACGGCGGGAAACGGCGGCTTTCCCGGCGGCAGTACGTCAAGCTCGGCACCGCGACCGCGGCGAGCCTCCTGGTCGGGGGGGCCTCGGTCGGCGGGTCGACGGGAGCAACCACGGACACCGGCGAACTCTACTTCACCGACTTCAGCGAGGGGTCGCTGTGACGGTTCTGAACGTCCGGGACTTCGGTGCGGTCGGGGACGGCTCGACCGACGACACCGACGCGATCCAAGACGCGCTCGACGCCGCCGGCGACGGCGACGAGGTGTACGTCCCCACGACCGACCAGTCCTACGTCGTGACGGGATGGGACTCGGTCGTCGAGGTGGGACCGTCGATGGACGGCGTCAGGCTCTACGGCGACGGCGAGGGGAGCCGGATCGAGTACGGCGGCGGCAACGGCGGACGGAACGTGTTCATGATCAGCGTCGACCCCGGCGACGCGGGACTCGACGGCTTCGTGATGGAGCACTTGACGCTCGACGGCGGGCTCGGGAACGTCGAGGGCGACCCGAACGTCGCCTCGGCGGTCCAGGTGCGGAGCCCCGGCGGCGGCGCCGAGGGCGACGTGGACATCACGGTCCGCGACGTGCGGGCGACGAACTGCTACGGCAACGGTATCGACGTCGGCGCCGCGGGAACGACCGTCACGAACTGCACGGCCGACAACAACCGACAGCACGGGTTCGGGATGGAGACGAGCGACGACGCGTTCCAGGACCCGCCCGTCCGGTTCGAGCGCTGTCTCGCCTACGGCAACGGCTTCGGCGGCGGGTACTACGGCATGGACCTGTCGGGCGGGAAGGCCGTGGCCGAGGACTGCGTGCTCCGCGACAACGAGGGCGCGGGCGCGACCAAGTGCTCGGTCGGGAGCGACCACATGGTGTACCGGCGCTGCCGGCTGGCGAGCAACGAGGGACACACCTTTCAGAACACGAGCGGAGAGGGCGCGACCGTCGTCTTCGACCGGATCGTCGCCGAGGACAACGTGGACTGCATGCGGCTGACGGAGGACGGCACCTACCGAGTCCCGGCGGACTCCGAACTGGTGTTCGTCGACAACGGCCCGGACGTCCGCGGCGGGCTCTACCTCACCCACGAGTCGGTGTTGAAGGCCGGCGACGCGACGATCTGGATCAACGGTCAGACCGGCGGCGCGGGCCTCCGCGCCAGCTCCGACGGGAGCGGGAGCCGCGTCGGGACCTATTACCACGCGGACAACGAGGACGGGGCGGTCTCGAACGATCAGAACATCTCGTTCGGGACGATAGAATCCGACCTGAAGACCGACCTCGACGGCGTCCCGACCGCCGATCAGGTCGGCGCGTGGACCGACGGCGAGCCCGACACTCAAGACGACGACGACGGGTCGACCGACGAGACGACCGACGGCTCGGCGTTCGACGCGTGGACCCCGCGCTGGGACTCCGAGGCCAGCGACTGGGGCGTCGTCGCCGGCGACGAGTACGAGGGCGGGCACGCGCTCCGGTACGACCACGACGGCACGGGCCCGGCCCGGCGGGCGATCTCCTGGGACGCCGTCGGCACTCCCTCCGACGTCGAGGTCCTGGACAGGGTCCGCGTTCCGTCGTTCGACGCGGAGGGCGACCTCGGGTACCACGCCCGGGTGCACCTCCGGTCGTCGTACGGCGGCGGGGAAGAGCTCGGCTACTGGATCGAACTGGAGGACGCCGCGGACGGGTTCAGGCTGGCGAAGTACTCCGCCGACGGGATGGAGACGATGGCCCGGTTCGGCGCGCCCGCCGAGGGGACGTTCTTCTACCGGCGGTTCCGCGCCGAGGGCGACAGCCTGCGAGTCAAGGTGTGGGAGGCGACCGAGTCCGAGCCCGACGGCTGGGACGTCGACGTCACCGACTCGGATCACGACGACGGGTGGGTCGGGCTCGGCTCCTACGACCCGGGCGCGTTCCAGACCGACGTGCTCGGCGTCGCGACCGACGGCGGAACGGTCCAACTCGAGACCGACGACGGCTCGGCCGACGACGACGGATCGGCCGACGACGACGAACCGAGCGACGACGCCGACCCCGAGGTCGTCTCGCTGGAGGCCCGGGAGCTGACGGCGGACTCGGCGACGCTCGCCGGCGACCTCCGGGGTCTCGGCGGAACCGACGAGGTCCGCGTCCGCTTCGAGCTTCGCGCCGCGGGCGCGGACGCCTGGACGACCGCGGGCGGCGAGACGCTGAGCGAGCCGGCGGAGTTCACGTACGCCGTGTCGGGGCTCGGCGCGGACGCGGCGTACGAGTTCCGCGCCGTCGCCGACGGGGACGACGCGACCGTCACCGGGGGGACCGTCTCGTTCGCGACCCTCGACGACGCGGACGAGAACGCGGCGGACGAGAACGCCGCGCCGACGGTCGAGCGGTTCGAGGTCACCGACCGGAGCAGCGAGAAGTGGACGCGGTTCGACATCGACTGGGAGGTGTCCGACGGTGACGGCGACCTCGACGCGGTCGTCTCGACGCTCGAACGCAACGGCCGAGTCGTCGCCGCGGACAGCACGACGGTGTCGGGCGACGGGGCGAGCTACACCCACATGCTCCGCGTCCGCGGGGCGATCGACACCGTCCGACTCTGCGTGAACGACACCTCGAACGCGACGGCGACGCGGGAGTACGAGGTCTGAATTCGCAGTTGACGCCGACGGTCGACGTTCGGTGAGCGAGCGCCCGGGGGCCGACGCCCGGTGAGCGAGCGTCCGCCGCCTCGCGGCGCCGAACCCGCGGTCCGGACGTTTGTCGCTCGCTAACTATGCCTCGGCGGCTCCAAAACGCGGTAATGGTATTTCGCCGCCGCGTGCTCGCCCTCTGTTCCCTCTCGGCCGTAGCGCTGGCGGGGTGTAACGCGAGAGACGACGACTCCGACGACGGGGACCCGGACGACTCGGACGGACCCGACCCGGACGACACGGACGACGACCTCGTGGACATCCGTGACTTCGGGGCCGCCGTCGACGGGACGACCGACGACACGCAGGCGGTCCGGGACGCGATCGACGCGGTCGAAGCGGGCGGCACCGTCTACTTCCCGTCGGGAACGGCGCTCGTGTCCGCGGACGACAAGGCGGAGGAGGGAGCGAAGGCGATCGAGGTCCGGGGCAACGACCTGCCGGACGACGTGACCTTCCGCGGCGACGGCGAGGAGTCCGTGATTCGGCTCGACGGCGGGCACGAGGACAACCACGGCCTGTTCTCCTGGAAGCCGGAGAGCGGGATCTCCGGGCACGTCGTCCGCGACCTCACGGTCGACGGAAACCGGGACGAGCAGCCCGCCGACCCCGAGAACGACGACAACGGACTGAATCTCGGCGTGAGCGAGGCCGGCAGCGACGACGCGACCGTCGACATCGCGTTCCGCGACGTGCGGAGCGTGAACGCCAACACCGAGGGGTTCACCTTCCTGCAGGGCGGCTGCGTCGCCGAGCGGTGCACCGCCAGCGGCGCCGGGAAACACGGGTTCGGCATCGACACGTACGACAAGGTCGGCCCGGCCCTGCCGCCCGTGGTCGTCCGGAACTCCCACGCGTCCGACTGCGACATCTACGGGATCGACTGCTCCGGGGGGACGACCGTCGTCGAGGACTGCGTCTTCGAGGAGAACGGATGGGGTGCCAAGACGACCGGGGACGTGGTCGAAGCCGCGTTCCGCCGGGTGCGACTGGCGAACAACAAACACCTCGGGTACCAGCGGAACGACACGCCGACCAGGACGGGGGAGCCCGCCACGGTCGAGCTCGACCACGTCGTGGCCCAGTCGAACGGCGATCAGGGGTTCCGCTTCGGGCGCGACACCGAGTACACGGTCGGGACCGTCACCGCGCTCGGGAACAACAGCGGCGCGGACGGGAGCGGGAACATCGCGATCATGGACAACGCGACCGTGACCGCCGACGAGGTCCGCTCGTTCAACGCCGAGGCGGGCGCCGGCATCCACTACTGGAGCACGGAACGGTCCACGATCTCGCGGTACGTGAACTTCGGGAACCGGAACGGGCCGTTCGACGGGGAACTCGAGAAGCTCGTCGTGCAGGCCATCGACGTCGACGTGCCGAACGACATCGTCGACTCGATCGCGACCGGGCCGGTGCCGAGCGCCGACGAGGTCGGCGTCGGAACCGGCGGCTGAGAGGGCGCGTCCCGGATCGCTCCGAGCGAGGCCGCTCCGACCAGCGGCGCCGCCGGAGAGCGAGGACACCGACCAGCGGTGTCGCTTGAGAGCGGTGGCGAGAGCTCCGCCCGCGGAGTAATCACGGCCATACGGAGCGGTACCCGCCTCTATGTTCTCTATATATATGTGGATAGCAGCGGCACAGTCGGTATGATCGGGCTCTTGGGAGAAGCGGCGCGAGTGCGGCGCTCGCAGGGCACGCTGACGATGGTCCAGCGGGGCGTGGACTACCTCGCGTGGCGCGGGTCTCCGGTGCTGTGGCCGCTGTTGAACCGCGGTCGGGCCGTCGCGCACCGGTTCCGGTACGACGTTCCGACGGGCCTGCACGAGCCGCTCTCCGTCCCGCCGTCGGAGATCGCTCGATACACGTGGGGCGTCTCCAAGACCCTCGGGCTCGGGGCGGTCCGCGGCGGCGACTGGGAGAGCGACTCGCTCCCCCTCTCCGAGAAGTGGGAGTGTCGGGGGCTCGAACAGCGGTTCGTCGACGGCCTCGACTGGGAGGAGACGGAGTACGTCCAGTATCCTCGCCGAGAGTACTTCGCGAAGGGCGAGGACATCTGGGGGTACGACTCCGAGGAAGAGTTCATCGAGCACCGCTGCGGCTACGTGGACGAGCTGTACGAGAGCATCCGGCGGGACGGATACGTCCGGTCCGAGAACGGGACGGACGGGTTCCCGGGAATGGACATCCGCCGGATCGGCTACCATCACAACTTCGACCCGCTGGTCTGTATCGGGGCCGACGGGACGATCTACCACCGAGACGGCTACCACCGGCTGATGATCGCCAAGGCCCTCGACCTCGACGCGATCCCCGTGTTGGTGCTCGCCCGGCACCCGGAGTGGCAGGAGCTCCGCGAGCGCGCGTACGCCGGCGAGCTCGACGAGGCCGATCCCCACCGAGATCACCCCGACGTCGCGTCGCTCGTGGGTTAGCGGACGTATATACATAGCCGGCGGTCTCGACGGACACGACATGGAACCACCACAGCGGTGCGATCGAACCCGGACGGCGGACCGGACTCGGACGGCGGACCGGACTCGGACGGCGGACCGGACTCGGACGGCGGACCGGACTCGGACGGCGGACCGCGACTCCCCGCCCGTCCGGCCGGCGTGACCGACATGTTCGACGGCATCACGGGGCTCTCGCGCGGCCTCACCGTCGGGGCCTCGCGCGGTCGCGCGGTCGCCCACGCCGCGCGGCGACAGCTCCCGGCGCTGGCGGACACCGGAAGCGACGAGGAGCACCTGGAGGCGGCGGTCGACTGGCTGTTCCGCAGCCAGGACGCGACCGGCGGCGGCGGGTCGGCCGCCACGTACAACCTCCTGCTCGGGTGGGAGCCCCCGTACCCGGAGACGACCGGGTACATCGTCCCCACCCTCTACGCGTACGCCGACGACCACCCCGAGAGCGACGCGTTCGAGCGCGCGACCGCGATGGCCGAGTGGCTCCTGTCGGTCCAGCGCGACGACGGGAGCTTCCCGGAGGGGACCGGCGAGACCGGCGACCCCAACGTGTTCAACACCGGTCAGGTCGTCTTCGGGCTCGTCGAGGCGTATCGCCGGACGGACGAGGAGGCGTACGCCGACGCGGTCCGCGCCGCCTGCGACTGGCTCGCCGTCGTACAGGACGACGACGGCGCGTGGCGACGGCACGACCACGAGGACGAGGTACACGCGTATTCCACCCGCATCGCGTGGGCGCTACTGGAGGGGGCGTCGATCCTCGACGACCGGGCGGAGACGTACCGCGATGCGGCGAGACGGAACTTGGAGTGGGCGCTGGAGAACCGCCGGCCGAACGGCTGGTTCGACCGCGCGGCCTTCGTCGACGGCGACGAGCCCGATCTCCACACGATCGCGTACACGATCCGCGGGCTCTTGGAGGGCGGCGTCCGGCTGGACGACGACGCGATGATCGACGCCGCGAGGGGGTCCGCAGACGTGCTCTTAGAGCTCCAGAAGCGGACCGGTCCCCTGACGGGGACCTACGACGACGACTGGGACGGGACGTGGTACCACTGCCTCACCGGCAACGCGCAGATGGGGCTGGTGTGGCTCCGGCTCTACGAGCTGACGGGGGAGGCGGAGTACGCCAGGGCGGCCCGGACCGCCGCCGAGTTCCTCAAGCGGCACCAGTCGCTGGACGGCCCCGACCCCGTGCGCGGGGCGATCCCGGGGTCGTACCCGCACGTCGGCGACTACCTCTACCTGCGGTACCCGAACTGGGCGACGAAGTTCTTCGCCGACCTCCTCGCCGGGCTCGCGGCGGTCTCGCCCCCAGAAGCGACGGGCGAGGCGAGCGAGACCGACGAGGAGACCGGCGAGGCAGACGAGGAGGCCGGAGCGGCGGCCGAGGCGACCGCGATCAGCGAGACGACCGCGACCGACGGCGACGCTCCGCTCCGGGTCTGCCTGCTGTTCGACGGCGAACACACCGAACGATGGGTCGCGGACGCGATCGAGACGATGCTGGCGGAGACGGACACGGAAATTTCCCTCGTCGTGATCAACGAGGACGCCGGGCTACTCGGGAGCGGGAACGTGAAACGCGGGCTGAAGTACCCGGCGTACGCGGCCTACTGGATCGCGTCGGCGCTCCGGCCGCGGCGGTCCGACTCGGAGCGGTACGACGATTCCGTACATATCTCGGAGATCGCCGGCGTCGACGACGCCGAGCGGATCCGGACCTACCCGACCGACGTCAGCGGGCTCTGGAACGAGCTCCCCGAGGAGGTGGTCTCGGAGATCGCCGCGCGGTCGGACGTGGTGTTCCGCCGCGGCTTCGGGCTGGTTCGCGGCTCGTTGCTCTCAGCGACCGAGTACGGCGTCTTGAGCTACCACCACGGCGACCCGCGGGCCTACCGCGGCGGCCCCGCCGGGTTCTGGGAGTACATGCACGGCGAGGAGACCGCCGGGACGATCGTCCAGTCGCTGACCGACGACCTCGACGCCGGGGTGGTCCGGTCGTACCGCGACGTCGACATCTCCGACTGCGACACCCTCGACGAGGTCCGCCGCGCGCTGTACGAGGGGTCGACCGGCCAGCTGGCCGAGGCGATCGAGGCCGTGCGAGACGAGGATCGGGAACCGATGGTCGTCGACGATCTCGGGCCGGTGTACCACCCGCCGGACCTCGGCGAACTGGCCGCCTACGCGCGGAAGCGCTACCGATGAGCTGTCCACCGGCTTCGTTGGAGGGACCAGCGTGAGCGATCGAGTAGAGACCCTGCGGCGGGTCCCGTTCGTCCTCTCCGCCGCTCGTTCGGCGGGGAAGCTGGTCAACCACACGCTCCCGGAGCTGCTGCGTCCCGACCTCGATCCCGACGCGGTCGATCGGTCCGCGGTCGATCCCGCGAGCGCCGCGCCGGCGGCCTGTTTCGGACCGGGGGCGCGCGACGAGACGGATCTGCCCTTGCGTCCCACCGAGATCGCGGCCGCGCGAAATCCGGCGTTCACGGCGGAGGACGTGACGGACTTCGGGTCGGTGGACTTCGTCGCGGACCCGTTCATGCTCCCCGGACCGGAGCGCTGGCACCTCTTCTTCGAGGTGTGCAACTACGCACGCGACCCGGACGCCGTGATCGGCCACGCGACCAGCCCCGACGGGCTCCGCTGGGAGTACGACCGGGCCGTGTTGAACACCGGCGAGCACCTCTCTTTCCCCTACGTGTTCGAGTGGGAGGGAACGCGCTACATGGTTCCCGAGGAGGGCGGATCGGCGGGCCGGTCGGTCCGGCTCTACGAGGCGACCGACTTCCCCCACGAGTGGGAGCCCCGCGCAACGCTCGTGTCGGCGGACCACCGCACCGACGACACGGTCGTGTTCAGGTGGGGCGACCGCTGGTGGCTGCTCGTCGGGGACAGCGACGTCGCGGGGCTCCGGGCCCACCACAGCGACTCGCTCGTCGCCGACGACTGGGAGCCCCACCGGGACAACCCGATCGTCACCGACCGCCCCGCCGCGTTCCGGCCCGGTGGCCGCCCGGTCGTCGGGTCCGACGGGATCGTCGTCTTCTTCCAAGACTGCGACCATCGGTACGGCGAGGCCGTCCGCGCGTTCGAGATCACGGATCTGGGGCCGGAGCGCTACGCGGACGAGGAGCGGCCGGAGTCGCCGATACTCGAGGGCACCGGCGCCAGAGTGGGCTGGAACTCGGGTCGGATGCATCACGTCGACCCGTGGTACGTCGACGGTCGCTGGCTCTGCGTCGCCGACGGCAACGTCGCCAACAGCGCGGTGTTCACCGGCCGACACTGGGCGCTGGGGATGTACTCGGCCGACTGATCACACTGGTTATCGACGGACCGCGTCGGCGACCCGCGACCCGAGCGTCGCGGCCATGCCGAACGCGTCGGCGACGAACGGCAGCGGGTCGTCGGCCGAGAGCAGGTCGAAGTTCGGGTTCCGGTACAGCGAGGTCCCCACCGCGAGGACCTCGCGACCGATCGGGGGCGGGTCGCCGTGGCTGTCGGCCCGAAGCACGTTGTAGAGGTACGCGAACTCCCCGCTGAGCAGGTGCGAGCCGACACCGACCCGGTAGTCGGGCACGCCTCCCTCCGGGCGTCGCCCGTCGGCGAGGGCGGCGTGGTGACGGGGGAAGTCGACGCCGGCGTGCACCGGCAGCGCAAGCGACCCCCAGAATCGGGGGTTGATCTCCATGAGCCGGAAGGAGCCGTCGCGCGCGTCGCGCCGGAACTCCACCATCGCCGGGCCGTGCCAGTCCAACGCCGACAGGAGCGCGGTGCCGTGCTCCCGCAGCGTCTCGACGTCGACCGCCTCCCGGTAGACGCTCGCGCCGCCGGAATACGTGAAGCTCCGGATCCGCTCGTGCTGGAACGTCGCGACCGGCTCGCCGCGGTCCATCAGCGCGAAGAACCCGAACTCGCCGCCGCTCGGCACGAACTCCTGAACGACGGGCACGTGGCCCATCTCGTCGACCACCGACTCGACCGGCGGTCGCTCGCCGGCGTCGAGGAGCCGGACGTCGGGCTCGTGAGACGCCTCTCCGTCCTCGTCCACGACGATTGTGTACCGCGGTTTGACGACCAGCGGCCCGTCGTCGTCGGCCGGCCAGTCGGTGAGCGGTCGGGTCCGCGGGACCGGGATACCGAGGCCCTCGGCGATCGAGAAGAGGGTCTTTCGGTCCTGCGCGCTCCGGAGCGTGTCGAAGTCGGGCCAGACGGGGTCGAGGTGTTCCGAGAGCTCCCCGCGCCGCGACGCGAGGACGTACGCGTCCGCCTCGCGCAGCGGGAGGACCGTCGTCACCTCGTCGCGCGCGGCGAGGCGGACCAGCGCGTCGGCGTATCCCCCCATCGACTCGGTCGGGTCCGGGACGTGAACGACCTCCGCGCAGTGCTTCGAGGAGAGCGCCGGGGACCGCTGGCCGTCGGACGCGAGGACGGGCGCGAATCCCGCGCGGGCGAGCGACCGCGTCGCGACGACGCTGCTCTGAGTGCCGATCGCCGGGACGACCGCCGCCGGTCGATCGGCGGTCATCGCTCCGACTCCAGCGCGTCCGCGAGCCCGTCCACGCCCCGGATCACGCCGTCGTAGAGGGCTCGAAACCCGTCGAGTCCGCCGCCGTACGGGTCGTCGATCTCGTATCCCTCGCCGCCGAAGACCCCGAGGAACCGCGTCTTGTCGTCGAGGTCGCCGAACTCCCGGCGGAGGTCGGAGTAGTTGAGGAGATCCATCACCACCACCAGGTCGCTCCGTTCGATCAGCGCGTCGGTGGCCGGCTTCGAGCGGTGGTCCGAGAGGTCGACGCCGAGCTCGTCGGCCACCTGGATCGCGTCGTCCGGGCTGGAGCGGCCGGCCGTCGTCCGGAGCCCGGCGGAGTCGACGGAGAGCCCGTCGATCTCCCGGGCTTCGGCGACCGCTTCGAGGTACAGCTCCGCGAGGGGACTCCGGCAGATGTTCCCGTAACAGAGGAACAGCACCTCGGAGGTCCCGGACGCGGCGCCGTCGGGCAGCGACGCGTCGAGGACCGGGGGATCGCGAGCGAGGCGCAGGCGCAGGCGCTGGGTTTCGATACCGGCGTGGTTCCGTGCGGCCGAGAGGTATGTGCGAATCATTGGGTTGTGCAGATCACTGGGTTGGGCGGTCGACGGCCGGTGTCTTCGGGTGCGACCGACCGGTCGCGACGATGAATATCGAAGGAGAGCGGCCCGAGAGGCTTCGTTACCGAGACGCTAATCCGCGGGTTGAGGGTCGCGTCGGTCGACGGACGACCGCCGATCCGCCGGTATCCGGTGGATACCTTTACCGACCGCAGACGGAGGGGCGGTCGAGCCGTATCGAATGTACTCCATCCTCGCGAGCGCCGTCAACCACCCGGACACGATCGAGCGCTACAACGGTCTGTTCAACCACCGCATCCTCCGATCGCTCGCGGAGGCCGGCGTCGGCCTGAACGCCGTGTCTCCCCGACCCTTCGCCCCGCCGGTCGGCCCGTACGCCGAGTACGCGTCGATCCCGACCGTCGAGGACTGGGGGGCGTACGACGTGCATCACCCCCGGTTCTGGTACCTGCTCCCCAAGCGGTTCTTCTACGGGCTGGCCGGAGACTCCTTCGCCCGCCGGGTCCCGCCGTACGCGGATCGGGCGTTCGAGACGCCGGACGTGGTCCACGCCTGCCACATCTACCTCGACGGGTACGGCGTCCTCCCCTACGTCCGCGAGCACGACCTCCCGCTGTTCGTCGTCGCGCACGGGACGATCCTCAACACGTACGACGACCTCGCCCGCGGGGTCCGCGAGCGCGTCCGCGAGACGCTCGACGAGGCGACCGGGGTCCTCTGCGTGAGCGACGCGCTGGCCGAGCGGGCGCGCGAACTGACCGACCCCGAAGCGGTGTCGACGGTACCGCTCGGCGCCGACCCGGAGCGGTTCCCCGTCGACCGGCGCGAGGAGCTCCGGCGCGAGCTCGGCGTCGACCCCGACGCGACGGTCGTCCTCTTCGTCGGGCAGTTCCTGAAGCGCAAGGGCGTCGAGGAGGCGATCGAGGTCGTCCGGCGCGTCGACGACCCGGACGCGACGTTCGTCTTCGTCGGCCACGGCGGGAACCTCGGCGACGAGGTGCGCGACGCGCTCGCGGAGACCGGGCGGTCGCCGCGGCTCGTGTTCGACGGTCTCCCCCCGGTCGCGCTCCGCCGGTGGTTCGCGCTCGCCGACGCGCTGTGGCTGCCGAGCCACACGGAGGGGCGCCCCACCGTCGTCTACGAGGCGATGGCGAGCGAGACCGCCGTGTTGGCCTCGTCGGTCGGCGGGGTCCCCGAACAGGTGGTCGACGGCGAGACCGGTCTGCTGATCGAGCCGACCGACGTCGACGGGCTGGAGGCCGGGCTCCGGTCGCTGCTGGCGGACCGGGACCGCACCCGAGAGATGGGGCGGGCGGGCCGCGACCGGCTCTTGGAACAGGGGTGGACGTGGGAGGCGCACGCCGAGCGGGTCCAGCGACTCCACCGGGAGGCGATCGAATGACGGATGCAGAGGGGGAAGCGACCGATCGCTCCGTCCTCGTCTTCACCTCTCACCGACCCGAGGAGGTCGTCGAGCCGCTCCGCGAGACGGACCTCGACGTGGCCGTCGTCAGCGTCAGCGATGACGGCTCGCTCCCCTCGCGGGCCGTGACCACCGTCCGGCGGACGCGGCGCGCGCTCGCGGACCACGACCCCGACGCGGTCCTGCTCGACTGCTACGAGGCGATGGGCGCGCTGGTCACGCTGCTGGCGGACCGCCGCGGCGTCCCCCTCGTCGACCGGCTCGTGGGCGACACGTGGCTGCGGTTCGAGAACGGGATCCGAGAGGCGACGGCCGACGGGGAGTGGGGACGCGCCGCCTCCTACCGGGCGATCCTCGCGGTCGACGAGTTCGTCTTCTCCCGCGCGAGCGGGTTCCTCGTCGTGTCGGACCAGCTCGGCGAGGTCGTCCGCCGGCGGACCGGCTGTCCCCCGGAGCGGATCGGGACGGTCCCGGTGCCGGCGCCGGGAGTGAAAGGGGGGAGTCCGGCTGGCGACGCGGGCCGGTTCGGCATCGACGCGGGCCGCGTCCTGCTGACGGTGACGAACCTGAAGTACCGCGCGAAGCTCCGGGGGGTCGAGACGGCGCTGGAGGATCTCGTCCCCCTCCTCGACGCCGACCCGGACCTCGCGTACGTCATCGCCGGCGGCGGCGAGTACGTCTCGGAGCTCCGGGCGACCCTCGACGAGCGCGTCGACGACCCCGACGTCCGGCGGCGGATCCACGCGCTCGGGTTCGTCGACGGCGTCGCCGATCTGTACGCGCTGGCGGACGCCTTCGTCTACGTCTCGTACCTCGACGGCTACCCGCGCGTCGTCCTGGAGGCGCAGGAGGCCGGCCTGCCGGTCGTCGCGAACGACGCGTTCGGAATGCGCGAACAGGTGACGGACGGCGAGAGCGGCTCCCTGATCGATCCGGAGGAAAGCGGGGCGCTTCGCGAGGCCGTTTCCGCGCTTCTGGAGGACCCGGAGCTTCGGCGGCGGTACGGAGAGCGCGGTCGGGACCGGGTCGCACGGGAGAATTCGCCCGCGGTCGTGGGGGGGCAGTTGGAGACGTTTCTTCGAAAATTCGTGGCGGAGATCGACTGATCGGCGTCTTTTCGGGTGAAAACGGCTGCTCGGCTCTGTTGGAATTCAATTGTCCAGGTATCTCCTCAAATGAAGCAATCGGTCGATAGGAACTGTGTGTTGACTGCCAGCAGTTCTACCGGTTCAGAGAGCCACTCCGATAGCCGCGTGAGATACAACGCGCGTATCGATCGCCGATCGTGTCGACCGCCGAGTTCTCAGTCAGAAAGTACGGAAGTTGCAAACCGACTTATCTGCGTCGTGCTTCTTTTCGCACTCTGTCAATGAATTTTCGCGTTTTGGGTGAATTGCGGGCGACGTTCAGCTCTATAGATACATCTGGATTCGGCGTGGTAATTACATATCCCGTTGATTTTTGTAAATATGAAGCTACAATAATAAATAAACCACCGAGAATTGATAAGAGTCCAAGAAGTTCTGAACCAGTAACTACAAGAGACATGATAATCCCCCCTACTATGAAGGAACCGCCCGTTATGAGTTGCACTATGATATTATCCGTCTTTTCATCGACACCAACTATCTGATCGAGCGAGATATCAGATAATTGGTTAGAAGACAAGTTCGACGTTGTTGCGATAACCCGCGAATCCGTCAGATAGTATTCCATATCAGTCGAATCAAAAACGCTCTTTGACTTAGTCGAAAGTTTTAATATAATATTCTCGTTTTCAAGCAAAAAGTTCGGCCTGTCGTTGAGTTGATTGTTTGATTCGGATTGCTGTTCTGTGGACATATGGTTACCAACAATAAATTCTCATATTTAAAGGTTTTTGCTGTTACATTTTCGACCTAATTGAGAGCTAAATCAGGCCTGTGCTGAATTCATCTCCTGTACTGACCGGAGGGGGAGGCGGACATTCTCTAAGGATTTTAACAGAACCGGCTGCTTGACGCTGACGGATGTACGTGACGCAGATCGATGGCGCGGCCGTTTATCGACGATTGGCTGCAATCCGGCGGTGGAAGCCTCCGAAGCGCCGATTGATCGCTTATAAGCGGTTGCTGTCGACAGATCGACGGCGGACACCTCCAAACCCCAGTTGCTCGGTTATAAATGATTGACTGTCGATCGACGGCGAACACTTCCAAAGCCCCAGCCGCGAGGCGGGCGCACGCTCGCTGCGGTCCTCTCTCGGTCGCTCACCGTGTTCGCTCCCTCGTTGCGGTCCTTGCTTCGCCTGCGCCCGCCTCGCGGCTGCCCCTTTGAATCCCACCCGCCCGCAACCGCACCGCCGGAAGACGGTCACGCGGTTTCACCGCGTGAGTAAGCGAGACCTTCGGTCTCGCCTTGGTCCTGCTCGCTCACTCCGTTCGTTGCGCGGGCTGCGACTTCTGTGCTCCCGTTCGCTCCCGTCGGTCGCTCACGGGACCGCAGCCTCACGCCTCCCCAGCCTCGTCGGCCGGCGCTTATAAGCGCCGGCCGACTCCCTCGCGCGTGCTCCTCGGCCGCGAAGCGGCCTCGCAGGCACGCGCCACCGCATAGTTACTTATAAGCAGTCGTTTGCAATCGAGGCGAAGCACAGATCGCTCAGTGCAACTCGTGTTCCGTAGAGCAAATTCCGACGACTAGTCGCCGGTCTCCGCCCCGAAATTCATCCCCCACCAGAACAGGAAAAGACCGACGAGCGAGGCGATTCCGGTTGCCAGACACGCGAACACACCGATTCTGATCGCTCCGATGGCTTTTCGATATCGGTGCGGGAGCAGTTCTGACACGCTCCACAGCAAGGCGGATATCCCCGAAAAGACCAGTATATAGCGTTGCGCGCCGCCTGATTGGATGGATTCGATGTTGAACAGCGAGTGGAGCGAGATGATCCCGCCAATCAGGAGGAGCGTCAGCGTGGTACGCTTCGAGAGGACGCTCCCGTATAAATACGTCTTCGACCGGGCAGCGATCGCTGATGTCATGTTCCGGAAACTGTTCATTTAATCATCATACAGAATGCGAGAGTAAATACTTTGTACGCGTCTTTCAGCGACTAACTGTGTCGAACACGAATGCGTCTGCAGAATCGGTTTCAACGGAGCCGATCGGTTAAATACCGTATCGACTGCGAACGCAGCCGGTTCTCGCCCTGCTTAGCGCCCGCCTATTCGTTTCCTGAGTCGACAGTCAGGAGCGTCCGCACCTTCTCGCCGGTGGGCTTCGTGACCGCGATCATCGGCCGAAGTCGCTCCTTCCCGTACTCGGGGAAGTAGGGGGACTCCGTGAGTCGCACGCGCTCCGTTCCGGGGAACCGGATCGACGCGATTCGGTCCCCGTCGGCGCGGATCGCGAGCCCCTCAGTCCCGGACCGAAGCTCGCTTTCGGGGTCCGGCTCGGCGTCCGGCGCCGCGTCGGCGGGGGGCACGGGCGACCCGCGCACGTCGACGCTCGGGTGGAAGTGGTAACGGACCGTGTACGTCGCGTCCGGAGCGCCGGTGACCCGGTCGATTATCCGCCAGCCCGTCGCCGTCTCTCCCTCGGACGCCGGTTCCGGTGCCGAGTCCGACGCCGCCCCCCTCGTCGCCACCGATCGGCGGTGTTCGTACGCGGGGCCGCCGAGCGAGTTCCGGGCGTGGCTGGCGGCGATCCGGTCGTGCTCGTCGGCCTCGACCGCGACGCTCGTGCGCTTGCCCAGCATGTAGCTGCCCGCGGTCGGGATCGGCTCGACCCCGTCGTACTGCGCGGTGTTGTGGGCCGCCGCGCTGCGGGCGTACTGCCGGCGGGCGTTCGCGCCGTAGTCGTACACGCCGGTGTCCGCGAGCACCTGTCGACCGTCGATCCACAGCAGGACGCCGAGCTGGTCGTTGTGCGAGTGCGCCGGGAGGTGCGGCGGTCCCACGTCGCCGACGTCGAAGAGGAGGGTCCCGTCGCCGGCGGAGATCGTCCGGTAGCCGGAGCCCTGGGGATGACGGCGCGACCGCGTCGTCGGCGTCAGCGAACAGGCCCGACAGTACGCCAGACAGGAGGCCGCGCGGATCGCTTCCCCGTGGACCGAGTCGTTCAGCAGGGGGATCTCCCCCGTGGGCTCGACGAGCGACGAGAGGAACCCCATCCCGTGTTCGGCGACCGTCTCGACGGCGGTCGTCGGGCGCCCGACCGCGGACAGGAGGTCGGCCGCGGTCGCGTACCGCCGGAGGACCGTGACGTGGTACATCGGGCTCCGCTCGAAGTGGCCGCCGTCGGCGAGAAACTGCTCGTTGCCGGCCCGCTTGAGGATCTCTCGGCCCGACCGTATCCACCCGGTGCCGTGGTCCCGGAAGAGCACGCCCGCCGCGATCAGCGCCGCGGCGTTCTCGATCAGGTGGTTGCCGCCGATCTCGTGTTCGACGTGGTTCGCGAGGAACAGGGCGTTCCGGTAGATCATCCGGACCAGCCGGTCGGGGACCTCGGTCCCGTCGTCGCCGTCGCACCAGGCGACGTAGCGGGACCAGGCGAGTATCCGGAGCGACACCGAGTGCGGCGTCCACGACCGGCGGAGGTACGCCGGCTCGCCGATCGGGTTCGACGCGTCGAAGTCGGACGCCTGCGCCTCGAGCCGCGACCGGACCCCGTCGAGCCCGGTCGGCGACTCGTGACCGAGCGCGAGCCGCTCGAACCCCTCGAACGAGGCGAGCTTCAGCCGCCAGAAGATCGGCTCCTCGTCGATCGCCGCGCGGTCCCAGTCGATGTCGTCGCCGAAGTCGATCGTGCGGTCGAGAAACGTGTACCGCCCGGCCGCCGCCTCGTCGGCCATCGTCCGGTAGTCGGCGCGCTCGGCCTCGGAGAGGCTCTCCCGGAGCCGGTCGAGGTTGGCGCGGATCGGGCCGGACGTGACGGAGAGGTCGTCCGGGACCCGCCGGTCGTACCGCTCGTCGAAGTCGACCGGGAGCCGCGGGACGACGGCGTGTCGGAGCCGGCGTTCGGCGATGCCGGCGAGCTGGATCGGTTGCATGTTGGCTATCGTGTGAAACGCGACCGACCAGTCCTCGGGGCGGCGGAGAAGTCCCCGACCGTCGTCGGACCCGTCCCGACTTCGGCCCGAATCGGTGCGTCTCCACGCGGGTTCGACCGTCGTGTCTCCGCGGGTCGGCGCATCTCCGCGGGCCGGCGCACCCCCCTCGGTCATCCGTCGCTCCGGGGATGTCCGGGACGGGTCGCTCATCGGCCGGCCACCTCGTCGAGGATCCGGGCGAGCTCGCCGGCGACGACCCCGCGGTCGTACCGCTCTACCATGTGCGTTCGCCCGCTGGCGCCGAGCTCGTCCCGGCGCTCGACGTCCGACAGCAGGGAGTCGAAAGTGGTCGCCAGCCGCTCCGCGTCGTTGGCGACGAACACCCCGCCGCCCGACTCGTCGATCAGCGTCTCGATCTCGCCGACGCCGGTGGCGACGACGGGGAGCTCGCAGGCCATGTACTCGTACGCCTTCGTCGGCACCGCGTACTCCAGCGTGTCGTCGCGCTTCAGCGGAGCGACCCCGATCATGGCCTCGCCGAATATCCCCGGGACCGTCTCTCGCGGCACGAGCCCGGTGAACTCGACCCGGTCGGTCACTCCGGCCTCGTCGGCCAGCCGTTCCAGCCGTTCTCTCGTGTCTCCGTCGCCGACGATCCGAAGGGTCGCGTCGTCGGACCCGACCGACGACATCGCCCGGATGCAGGCGTCCAAGTCCTGCGCGTGGCCGACGTTTCCGGCGTACACGATGGTCGGTTCGCGGTCAACGTCGGTCGGTCGGAACTCGTCGGTGTCGACCCCGTTGGGCAGGTGGCGGACGGAGTCCCCGTCGAGCCCGTACCGGTCGACGAGGTCCTCGCCGAGGACCCGCGTCGTGACGGTGACGCGGTCCGCAGTCCGGAGGACGGTCCCCTCGTACCACCTGCTCGCGCGCTCGATGACGCCCCCGCCGTCAATGAATCCGAGGCCGACGGCGGCGTCGATCCAGAGGTCCCGGACGTCGACGATCCACGGCGTGTCCGTCAACAGGCCGAACGGGAGCCCGGCCAGCCCGGTGAAGATCGGCGGGGAGGAGGTGACGATCGCGTCGTACTCGCGGTGGTTGACGAGCAGCCACAGAAGCGCGTGGAGCGGGAACAGGACGTAGTAGGCCATCCGAGCGAGGAAGCCCGGGTCTTCCGACGCCGGCTGCCATGCCCAGAGCCGGTGCGCGGTGACGCCGTCGACCGTCTCCGTCGTCTTGCGCTTCCAAGAGCGGTCGAACTGACCGTGCGGGAACGCCGGCGGCGGGGCCACCACCGTGACGTCCCAGTCGCCCTCCGCGAGGTGCGAGCAGGTGTCGCTCACCCGTGAAGCGTTGCCGGACCGGTCCGGCGGATAGTGCTGGGAGACGACGACGACGCGGGGGGAATCGTCCGCCATCCGTTATCGCGTCCGCGAGGTCGGTCGGGTCGCCCCGGACCGCCGGGTCGGGGGGCGTTCGGCGAGCTGTCCGCGACCGATCGACGGGTCGGTCGGCCGCGCGGTCGGCTGATCGGTCGGCCGTCGACTGAGCGAGGCGAGCTGTGGGTTCATGATCGGAGCGATCGCGCGTCCCGATCGGACGCGGCGTGTCACTGTCCCGGGGTACTCCCCTCTGGGACATTGTTACGGACTCGATAAGCCGTCGCGGAAATCGTCCTACTCTCCACGGGTGAGCGTGTCGAGGCCCGTCTCGAGGTCGACGGTCGGCTCGTAGCCTAGTCGCGCGCGCGCTCGGGAGACGTCCGCCCTGCTGTGTCGGACGTCGCCCTCGCGGGCGTCGGTGTGGACGATCTCCGAGTCGCTCCCGACGGCCTCCCGCACGCGCTCCGCGAGCTCGGCGATCGTCACCGACTCGCCCGTGCCGACGTTGTACCCGACCCCCACCGCGTCGGTCTCGGCCGCGAGGCGGTTCGCCCGGACCACGTCGTCGACGTGGACGAAGTCGCGGGTCTGCTGGCCGTCTCCGTGGACCGTCAGGGGGTCGCCGCCGCGAGCCTGTTCGAGGAACGCGTCGATGACGCCGGCGTAGTCGCCGCCGGTCTGACCGGGGCCGTACACGTTGAAATACCGGAGCGCGACCGTCTCCACGCCGTACAGCTCGTGGTACAGCCGGGCGTAGTGGTCGGACGCGAGCTTCTGGAGCCCGTACGGCGAGGTGGGCGCGAGCGTCGCCGTCTCCGGAACGGGGTCGCTCTCGGGGTCGCCGTAGATCGCGGCGCTCGACGCCAAGACGACGCGCGCGTCGTGCTCCCGTGCGGCCTCCAGCACGCGCAGCGTGCCGGTCGCGTTGACGGAGTGGCTCTCCAGGGGCCGTTCCACCGAGTCGGCGACGCTCACGAGGGCGGCCTGATGGAACACCACGTCGACCCCGGCGACCGCCTCGTCGAGGACCGCTCGGTCCCGGATGTCGCCTTCGATAACCCGGACGTCGTCCGGCACGTCGGTCCCCGGGTTCACGTCGAGGACGCTGACCTCGACGTCACCGCGGAGCGAGTCGACGAGCGCGCCGCCGATGAATCCGTCGCCTCCCGTAACGAGCACACGCTGTGCGTCCATGATGGGTCCCGGTTGGCCCGACGTCGGGTTTAGTAGGCGGTCCTTTCGAGGGGAGAAGCGGGGGGCGCGACACCAAAGCGAAGCGTGGGGCAGACCGGCGTCGGAGCGGCTCAGCGTCGACAGCGACGCGGCGTCGGCAGCGGCTCAGCGTTGGCGGGAACTCCGCGCCGGCAATGGCGCCGCGTGGCGGTCGCTCGGTGTTTAAAAGGGGGACCCGGTGGTTGCAATACACAGGTGCTGGCACACAAGCTGGTTTTGCGACCGGAGTCCCGTTTTCGACTACGCGGGCTAGCGGTATTAACCTTGTTGGAAGTCCGCGATGTGTGTTCACTTGACATCCCACCGCGGCGGAAGTCGCGGTCCGTCGCCGCGCGGTTCCGAAGCGCCGGTAGTTATGTCGGCCCGCGACGGAGCCCGTTCCATGGGAACTCCAGGCGAGGGCGCACGCGAATCCGATCGCGTCGGATCGGTGGAACTGATCCACGTCAGCCCGGAGACCGGCGGCGATCCCGAGTCGCGCGACTCGGTCGAAGCGGTCGCCGGTCGCGGACTCGAAGGCGATCGGTACTACCGGGGCGAGGGGATCTACAACGAACGGGAGGACCTCGAACCGAGCGACGTGACGCTCATCGAGGCGGAGGCGCTCGCCGCGGCGCGCGAGGAGTACGGCGTCGAGTTCGAGCCGGGAGCGCACCGGCGGAACGTCACGACCCGGGGAGTGGCGCTCAACCACCTCGTCGGCGAGCGGTTCCGCGTCGGCGAGGCCGTCCTGGAGGGGCTCGAGCTGTGCGAGCCGTGCGGGTACATGCAGTCGCTCGCCGACCAGCCAGACGCCGCGGAGGCGCTGAAACACCGCGGCGGACTCGACGCTCGGATCGTCGAGTCGGGAGCGATCGGCGTCGGCGACGACGTGGTCTGGTGACCCGTCTCAGGTCGCGCTCCGCGAGGATCGATCCGCGGGTAACCGGAGCCGTCCGTCGACGCGGCTACGAGACTCGGACGAACTTCACGGTGCCGCTCTGTTCGACCGTGATGCGGTAGCCGTTGTACGTGAATTCGACCGACATCTGTGCCTCCGGTGCCGGCGGGTCCGAGTACAGGTTCAACAGCATCCCGTCGATGCAGTTGTACACCGCCGGCAGTTCGTTCACCGGCGTTCCCTCGAGGTCGGAGACCGCTTCCGCTATCGCGGCGGCCGGTTCCTCTCTGTCGGTGTCTATCTCTCGGTGAATAATCTCGTCGTCGTGGGGTTCCGTCACGTACAACTTCACCCGACCGACGGGAATCAAACTACCACTTTCGTGTACAACCATTTTTTACACTCTATTTAATAGTAAATTGATAGATCAGATTGGACGAACAACCAAAAATCTGATTCGTAAGCGACGACCGCCGCTCGATGCAATGGCCTTTCCGTGTGGCACGTCTCGCGTTCGTATGACGATAGAAACCGGCGACTCCGTGACGCTGGAGTACACGGGACGACTCGACGACGAGACAGTGTTCGACACCTCTCGGCAGTCCGTCGCCGAGGAGACGGGCCTCGCCGAGGCCCAGCCCGAACGAGAGTACGCGCCGCTGACGGTCGAGATCGGCGACGAACAGGTCATCGAGGGGATGGAAGAGGGGCTGATCGGACTCGAGGCCGGGGAGACCGAGACCCTGACGATCCCGCCGGAGAAGGCGTACGGCGAGCCCAGCGAGGACCAGATCCAGGAGTTCGAAACCGACGAGCTCCGAGAGATGCTCGGCGGCCAGACCCCCGAGGAGGGCGCCTACCTCGAGGCGCAGAACGGCAGTCAAGGCGAGGTCGTCCACGTCGACGAGGAGGTCGTCCGCGTGGACTTCAACCCCCGTCTCGCCGGCGAGACGCTGACGTTCGACGTCGAGATCGTCGAGGTCAACTGAACGCCGCGGTCAACTGAACGCCGCGGACCGCGTCACTCGACGGTGACGCTCTTCGCGAGATTCCGCGGCTTGTCGATCGGCCGAGAGAGCTCGTCCGCGGCGAGGTACGAGACGAGCTGGAGCTGGACGTTCGCGAGGACGCCCGCCACGTCGGGATGGGTGTCCGGAATTTCGAGGACGTGGTCGGCGTACTCCTCGATCCGGTCGGTGCCCTCGGCGGCCACCGCGACCACGGGCGCGCCGCGGGCGCGGATCTCCTTGACGTTGTGGAGCGTCTTGGTGTCGTCCCGGCCGGTGAACACGGCGAACACCGGCGTGTTCTCGGTGACGAGCGCCAGCGGCCCGTGTTTGAGCTCCGCCGCGGAGAACCCTTCGGCGTGGTCGTAGGTGATCTCCTTGAACTTCAGCGCCCCCTCCAGCGACACCGGGTGGCCGACCCCCCGACCGATGAAGAAGTACGAGTCGCTGTCGTGGTACTCGGCGGCGACGTCCTTTGCCGCCGACTCGTCGAGGATGCGCTGGACGTCGTCCGGCAGCACCGAGAGCGCCTCTAAGAGCTCCGCGGTCGCCCGCGGGGTCCCGCCGGTGATGTCGTGGCTCAGCCGCTCGCTCAACAGGAGGAGTGTCGCCACCTGCGAGGAGAACGACTTCGTCGCGGCCACGCCGATCTCAGGGCCGGCGCGGATGTAGACGGTGTCCTCGCACTCGCGGGTGATCGTCGATCCGACGACGTTCGTCACCGCCAGCGTGCGCGCGCCGGTCCCCTGAATGCTCCGGACGGCCGACAGCGTGTCGGCGGTCTCCCCGCTCTGGGTGACCGCGATCACGAGCGTGCGGTCGTCGGTCGGCGGCGGGCTCGACCCGTACTCGCCCGACAGGAACGTCTGCGCCGGAATCCCCCGGTCGGCGAGCAGCGTCTGCGCGTACAGCGCCGCGTGGTAGGAGGTGCCCATCGCGACGAGGTGGACCGACTCGATCCCGTCGAACGCGTCGTCCGCGAGCTCCTCCAGTTCCACGCGTCCCTCCAGCGGGTCGCTTCGCCCCCGGATCGACTGTCGGAGGGCGGTCGGCTGCTCGTAGATCTCCTTGAGCATGTAGTGGTCGTAGCCGCCCTTCCCCGCGTCGTCGGGGTCCCAGTCGACGATCTCGACCTCGCGCTCGACGGCGACGCCGTCGGTGTCGGTGATCTCGTAGCCGTCCGGGTCCATGACGACCACGTCGCCGTCCTGCAGGTAGACGACCTCGTCGGTGTACTCTAGGAAGGCCGGCACGTCGCTCGCGAGGTAGCAGCCGTCGTCGGACCGGCCGAGCACCAGCGGGGATCCGGACCGGGTCCCGTACACGGCGTCGCTTCCCTCGAAGACCGCGGCGAGCGCGTAGCTCCCGGAGATCCGATCGACCGCCCGCCGGAACGCCTGCTCGGGGGAGTAGCCGGCCGAGAGGAGCTCCTCGATCAGGTGCGGCACGACCTCGGTGTCCGTCTCGCTCGTGAACTCGTGGGTCGAGAGCTCGTCTCTGAGCTCGGTGTAGTTGTCGATGATCCCGTTGTGGACGACCGCGACCTGTCCCAGGCAGTCGATGTGGGGGTGCGCGTTCGCGTCGGTCGGCGGGCCGTGAGTCGACCATCGGGTGTGACCGATTCCCGTCGCGCCTCGCAGCGTGCTCGACTCGACCGCCTCGCACAGCTCGTCGATCTCGCCGGAGCGCTTGATCACGTCGAGCCCGTCCGCCGTGACCGTGGCGATCCCGGCGGAGTCGTAGCCGCGGTACTCGAGGTTGCGGAGCCCCGAGAGGAGCTCGTCGACCGCGTCGTCCGTCCCGACGCGGGCGGTGATCCCGCACATCAGCCCATCACCTCCGCGCCCTCGGGAACGTCGTGTCTAAGCGCGACGCCGGACCCGACCCTCGCGCGCGGTCCGACCCGACAGCCGGGGGTGACCGTGACGTTCGACCCGACCGTCGCGCGGTCCGCGACGATGCCGCCGAGCCGGCGGTCGGTGTACTCGACGCCGTCCAACACGAGCGTCGCGGACCGGCCGGGCGAGACCGTGCCGTCGCCGATCGTCGCGCCGCCGCCGACGATCGTGTCCCGGAGGACCGCGCCCGCGCCGATCCGGGCGTCCGGCCCGACGATGGAGCCCTCCACGACGGCGTTCTCGCCGACGGTGGTGCTCGCGTGAAGGCACGTCCCGCTCCGGACGACCGCGCCGGCGGAGACCTTACAGTCGGGGCCGACGAGGACGTGGTCGCCGATCACCGCCGACTCGTGGACCCGCGCGGAGTCGTCCACGGGCCGGTCCGCGGCGACGAGCTCCGGGTGGGAGTACAGGAGCGTCTCGTTGGTCTCCAGTAAGTCCCACGGGTACGAGGAGTCGAACCAGACGCCGTTCGGCGTGGCGGCGACCACGGGCCCCTCGAGCTCGGCTATCGCCCCCGTGAGCGGTCGCTCGCCGTTCTCGAACTCGGTCCGATCGAGCGCGCCGAAGATCGACTCGTCGAACGCGTAGACGCCGGTGTTGACTCGTCCGAACTCGTCGTGGCCGCCCTCGTCGATCCGCTCGACGAGGCCGTCGCGGACGCCGACCCCCCCGTACTCGGTCGCGTCGGTCGCCGAGGCCACCGCCAGCGCGGCGGTGGCGTCCGTTTCCGCGTACCGCTCCGCGGTTCCGCGCACCATCGCCTCGTCGATGACGTTGTCCCCGTTCACCACGAGGAAGTCGTCTCCGACGCGGCCCGCGGCGACTTGGAGGGCATGGCCGCTACCCAGCTGGCTCTGTTGGGTAAGGTACGTGATATCGAGGTCGCGGTAGTCGTCGCCGAAGTGGTTCTGGATCCGCGTCTTCGCGTGGCCGACGACCATCGCGACCTCCTCGACGCCGAACGCCGCGAGGGCGTCGAGCGGGTACTCCAGTATCGGCCGGCCCGCGACGCGGAGCATCGGCTTCGGCTGGTACCGGGTCAGCGGCCGGATGCGTTTCCCCTCGCCCGCGGCGAGGACGACCGCCTGATCGAAGGAACTCATCGGCGCGTCGCACCCTCCCGAACCGTCTGCGAGCGATCGACGTCCGCGGTGCGAACGGCTGCCCGGCTACGGTTCCGGGCTCCGAAATAAGGTCGGACCATGCCCTGCCTGGAGTGCCGGCACTGATTGTAATGCGGAACCTTTCGGCCGACTCGCGGCGTCGCGGGTTACGCGCGGACCCAGCCAAACCGGTTAGGACCGTCCTACTGTTCGAGCGACAGGTATCCCTCCCGATCGATCGATGAGTACTCCTCACGATCGGGTACGAGAGCCGTCGAGCGCCCTCGATCCGCAGATCGAGCGCTACGCGGCCGTCACTGAAGGTCTACCGTGACCGCGTCGTCGGTGACGGTCACGACGTAGCCGCAGTAGTCGAACGAGAAGGAGACGCCCGACCGTCCGGCGCGGTCGTCGTCGAACAGGGCGTCGAACGCTTCGGGGTCGATCACGTCGCTCAACATGGGGAGATCTCCGGGGGACGCTCCCTCCGCCTCGGCGACGGCTCGTACGACCGCGACGGTCGCGGAGGTCTCGCCTTCCATCGAAACTCGAGCGATCGGTGAACTAGGGTTCGAAGCCGACGTGCGCCGGCATATCGCGTCGGAAGAAGTCATGGGTGGTGTGCCTCACTGGCAGTAACGACTCGTTTTTATAAACACTATCGGTTCGCTCGTCGATCCGAACGCGATATCGCCTTCGTGAGGGCTCAAAACGTTGTTTATCGAATGTGTCGTTACCCGTGACTGTGGTGACGATCGAGACCTTCGCGACACATCTGAGCGGCCGAGTACCGTCTGGCGTATGATAAGTGTACCATATCTATTTTAGACGTTATATAGCAAAGTCTACCCCTCCCTAATCAGGAGTCGTACCGCAGTCGGACGTGAACGTCCCTGACCCCGGGCGGCCCGCCTCCACTGTGGTACCGGTCCTCGCCTTTCCGTACTCCCCCGTCTCGTTTTTTTCGCTCCCCGCAGTCGGAACTACCGTTGCGATCGATCGAACGCCCCACTAGAGCGACTCGTCGGCCGTCTCCGCCGACGGAGTCCGTCAGCCTCTCTCCGCGACGGTCGGACGCTCACGACCCCGCCGTCGGCGTTCGGCGGTCGACCGTCGCGGCGCGGTCGGCTCGAACGGCCTCCGTGCCGGCGACGAACGCGCGGTCGACGGTCGGCGTTCCGTTCGGGTCGACGAGGATCAGGTCCGCGCGTGCGCCGACCTCGATCCGGCCTCTGTCCTCCAGCCCGGCGGCCTCCGCGGGGTTGCGAGTGACGCGGTTCACGCGCGTCGACAGCGACTCGCCGGTGTCGACGAACGGGGCCGCGAGCAGCGACGGCGGGTGGTAGTCGGCACAGAGCACGTCGACGAGCCCGTCGTCGATCGCGTCGCGCGCGCTGAGGTTGTCCCAGAGGCTCCCGCCGCGGACCAGGTTCGGAGCGCCCATCACCGTGTCGAGGCCGAGGTCGGTCGCGCGCCGTGCGGCCTCGCGGGTGAGCGGGTACTCGCTGATGTCGGCGTCGTGGCCCGCCACCCGCTCCACGTCGCGCGGCGACTCGTCGTCGTGAGACGCCAGCGACACCCCGGCGCGCCGCGCGAGGTCGGCGATCCGGCGGATGCGGGCGTCGCGGTCGTCGCGGTCCAGCGACCGCCGCGTCTCGATCACGTCGTCGACGGACTCCGCCGGCCAGTTGCGGTCCTCGACGTAGTGGCGCTCGAACTCCTCGTCGTCGTACTGCCCGTCGCCGGGGGCGTGGTGCATCACCGAGAGGAGGTCGACGCCGAACCGCTCGATGACGCCCTCGACGGCCTCGACGCTCGCGTCCGCCAGCTCGCACCTGGCGTGCAGCCGGTTGTCGCCGAGGGTGTACTCCTCCCGACTGATCTCGGCGGCGATCTCCTCGGCGGTCCGGAGCGTCCGGCCGTCGTCGGGCGACTCCTCGAACGCGACCGCGTGGAACTTTGTCGTGACCCCGTTGAGCAGGTTCGCGCGGTCGGCCGCCGTGAGCGCGGTCCGGACGTCGACGTCGGCGCCCGCCCGCGGGGCGCGGTGGTGCTCGATGTCGTCGCCGTGGAGGTCGATTATCCCGGGCATCACGACCCGGCCGTCGGCGTCGACGGTCGTCGGCCCGGACGAGCCGCTCGGTCCTCCCCGGTCGACGCGGGCGATCCGGTCGCCCGCGATCACGACGCGCCCGTCCTCGACGACTCCCGAGGGCGTGACGACGCGGCCGTTTCGGATCTCGACGAACTCGGTCATCGCCGGGTCACCTCGTTCGTCTCGGTCGATCGGATCGTCCCGGTCGCCGGAGCGCCCGTCGCGTCCGTATCGGTGGAAGGGCTGTGCATGGCCCCACCGTTATCACAGCCAAATCTTTGTTAAGCGGTGACAACTGGGACCCTCGACGCCAGACGGGCCGAGTAGGCGGGGACTACCGTCACCGATGTGGTGTGATCACTTGAGTGAACGATCTAGGTTATACGTTCGGGAAGCGTGTCATTTCACACCCATGTTCCTGCGAGCGAATGTCCCGTCCAAACATGGTGGGACAACGAATGCACTCAGAAACTCAGCCGACCTCGACCGAGACCTTACTCCGAACCGTTGCGAACCCCGAGCGGCGGGCGATACTCCGCCACCTGTGCGAGACCGATAGCCGCGCGGTCGACGTCGACGACCTCGCGGCGGCGATCGAATCGCGCGAGCGCTCGGCCGACTCCGGGACCGCTCGGACGGCCATCGAACTGCGCCACACGCACCTGCCGATGCTGGCGGACGCAGACGCGATAACGTACGACCAGGGGAGCGAGGTCGTCACCTACCGCAGCGACGAGGAGACCGAAGCGCTTCTGGAGTTCATCTCCGAGCGGCTTGAGTGAGGTACCGGTCCGCCCACGTCGACGCCAGTTCGTCGGTTCGGCACCGGCGAGACCCTCGGGGAGCATCTTCTCGCGTTGACATCCTCTCCGCCCTGAAGGGCGAAGATTCCCACGGCCCCGAACCGCTGGTTTGGGGTGTTTACGGTTTGTAGCTGTCCCGGTGACCGCCACTGGCTGTGCCAATCAGCCGGTACTCCTATCCCGGCATGGGATTCAGAGGTACTTCTTACTGTACCCGAACACTACAACAGAAAGGGTGCTTTCTGTGTGTGGTCGGGAATCCCGATATTGTCCGATTAAGTGGGCGGATAGACCGCCTCGGATAACTATTAATACAACGATCACTCAGTTAAAACACCCGACCAGAAGTTCGTGGTTGCTGGAGAGAATTGTCGGATTCACCCCCGCGCTGAAGCGCGAGGCTTTCTCCTTGACTCTCAGTAACCGACCCCACCCTACTTCGCTCGCCCTGAAGGGCTGGCTCGTTGAGGGTGTCGTCAGAACGCGTTGCGTTCTGACTGCTAACCAGAAATCGGAGATTTCTGGTGATGGGGCTTTGATGTGGTCCTCGCCGTCAGTTGACGCGACGGAGCGTTTTGTGCGCCCCGCCTACCGAACGCCCTTCGAGGTCGACGAACCCACCATTTGGGGCCGGGCTACTGCGGCCCGTACTGCGCGGGACTTGTGCCAGCACAGCACTAACTGGTAGTACGGGAGGCTGCAACTTAACGGCTGCTCAGTACCATGTCGGTTTCCTCTCCGGCCTACTCGCTCCCTCCGGTCGCTCCGTGACGCCGGAGGCTCCACCTCGAAGTATGCTGAAACGGGGTTTCGACGGGGCCGTCTCAGGCCGATCCATAGCGGATCGTCACTCCCCTCCCGACGGCGACTGGGCCGACCCGTCTCTCCGGGTGTCGGCGACGCCGACGTAGCCGCCGTCGTCTCTGACCACGATGGACTGCGCGTTACCGATGGACTCGACGATCGAGACGTCGTGACCGGCGGCGTTCAGTTCCTCGACGACGCCGTCCGGAACGCCGTCCTCGGCCTGCACCCACGTCCCGGTCGCGGAGTACACGCGCGGCTCCGCGACCGCCGCCTCGACGTCCATGCCGAACTCGGCGACGTTGAGGAGTATCTGGGAGACGGTGTGAATGATCGACCAGCCGCCGGGGGAGCCGACCGTCATGAAGGGGTCGCCGTCGCGCGTCACGATCGTCGGGCTCGTACTGCTGAGCGGGCGCTTCTCCGGCTGGACCTCGTTCGGACCGCCGGGGGTAGAGTCGAAGTCCGTGAGCTCGTTGTTCAGCACGAACCCGCGTCCGGGGACCATGATCCCCGATCCGAACAGCTGCTCGATGGTGCTGGTCCACGAGACCAGGTTCCCCTCGTCGTCGGCGGTCGTGAAGTGGGTCGTCTGCCCGGGATGGCTCACTGCGCTGTGCGTGTGGGCGCCCGAGGCGTCGTGCGTGTGCGCGCCCGACGCGTTCTCTCCGGTACCCCCCTTGACGTCTCTCGGGCTCGTGTAGTACTGTTCGCCGGGCTGGTACGCGAAGGGGTCGCCGGGCTCTCGGGTCGCGTCGGTCGCCTCCTCCGGATCGATGATCTCCCGGCGTTCGTCGACGTACTCGTCGTCGAGCATCCCCTGCCACGGGAGGTCGACGAACTCCTCGTCGCCGAGGTACTCGTTGCGGTCGGCGAACGCGAGCTGGAACGCCTCGATCAGCCGGTGGTACACGTCGAACGACCGCCGGTCGTACTGCGCCAGATCGAACGGTTCGAGCAGCGCGAGGATCTGCGCGATGACGTAGCCGCCTGAGGTCGGCGACCGCATCGTCCGGACGGTGATCTCGTGGGCGTCGCCCTCGTAGGTGTGGTGGGTCGGCCGCGTGATCTCGACGTTGTATCGACCGAGGTCGTCGACGGTCATGCTCCCGCCGGTCCGACGGTAGCGCGACGCCCCCTGGACCGTTTCGGCGATGTCCGCCGCGATCTCGCCCTTGTAGAACGGGGCGATCCCCTCGTCGCGGATGGTGCGAAGGGTGTCGGCGAGATCCGGCTGGACCAGTTCGTCGCCCTCCTCTAGGGGCTCGCTGTACGGCGCGAACACCTGCTGGGCGGTCGGCGTGAGGGCCCCGTCGTCGACGTTGTCGGCGATCGAACTCGCCAGGAACTCGTCGACGGTGACCGATCGTCCGTCGGGCGCGGCCAGTTCGATCGCGGGCTGGATCAGCTCGCTGAGCTCCGTCCGACCGAACCGCTTGACGGCCACGTCGGCCGCCTTCAGCGTCCCGGGGACGCCGACCGCCTTACCGTTCGTGTGGCGCGCCAGGAACGGGACCTCCTCGCCCTGCTCGTCTAAGAACATGTCCGGTTCGGCGCCGATGGGCGCCCGCTCCCGGTTGTCGATCGCGGTGATCTCGTCCTCCTCGGCGCTGTAGACGAGCATGAACCCACCGCCACCGATCCCCGACGAGTGGGGCTGGACGACGTTGAGCGCGAACTGGACGGCGACCGCCGCGTCGACCGCGTTCCCCCCGTCCTCGAGGACCTCCACGCCGGCTTCCGTCGCCTGCGGATGGACGCTCGAGACCATCCCGCCGGTCGACTCCGCCACCGAAGCGTAATCGGTCGCGTTCGACGGCGTCACGGCCGCGCGACCGGCCCCGACCGGGAACACCCCCGCACCCAGCGTGACGCCCGCACCCTGCAGGAACGTCCGTTTCGTCGCCGTAACGCCCTCCGTCGAGTCATCGGTCGAGTCGTCCGCCGAATCGTCCGATCTTGTAGGATTATTGTCTTGTCCCATAAGCGATTATTTTGAGCCGTCGTGATAAAAATTCACATTCGTCTACTTAAAAGAAAATCACGGAAGCCGAACTATCTTCGATCTCGAGGAGACCTCGAACGGAAACCCGTGTGTACGCGGAATCGCGTATCTCTGGGCAGGAACACTGCAGCGGGAACCGATCGCTAATCCTCCGCAGATCGGTTTTTCGAATCACTAATCGGAGGGTAGAGCCCGTGAAATCGACCTGAGGTCGCTACCGAGACTCCCGCTGCTCCACCTCGTTCAGGTAGCTGAAATCCATACTGGATTCTCTGGAATAGTGTCCAACAACACGTCCAATACGACAGAATTCAGGATACAAAGGGCGTGTATCGGTGGCGTATTTAAATAAGATGCCCTTGCACTACGGAGAGTCGTTCCGATCGGCTAGCGCGTGTCTAACGAGTCGATCACTTCGGATCGGGTTGCTCGTTATCGCGTTGCTGTCGAAGCGTGGACTGCGCCCGCTCGACGTAGGAGTTTGACGACCAACTGCGAGCGTCACTCATCTCGGCCAAAAACTCGTCGGCAGCGTCCGGCGAGATCGCGTCGTTGCGAACCAGTGCGGTGAGGAGGATGGGCGTCGTGACGAGGCGGGTCTCGGCCAGCGAGGCGTGGACGAGTGCAAGTCGATTGAACTCGTCACAGAGCAATTGCACGGCGTCGATATCGTTCGCCAGCGTGACCGCCGCGTTCTCCCCGTCGTCCAGCGGGAAGGTCTCGTCCAGTTCGATGGAATGAGTCTCCAACGCAGAGCGACGGTCGAGAACCGCCTGTGCCGCCTCACCGGATGCGTCGTCGTAGGACGCCGTCTCGATGAGTTCGTCGACGACCTGCTCTGGGACGACCACGGTGTGCGAATCGATGAGAAGGTCGAGTGGATTCGGTGAGGTGCCCACCACCGTCCCGAGGGTTACGAGAGCCGACGTGTCGGCGACTATCAGAACCATCTACGAGTCGGCCAGCTCCTCCGCGACCTCGTCCACGAATTCGTCGGCCAGTTGCTCTTTCAGCAGTCGGAAGTTGGCGGCCTCCTCGTGCCCGACGAGGTCTTTCAGTTCCTCGAACGTGATGTCGTCGTCGTAGAAGGCCTCCGCGATCTCCTGTTTCACCTCGTCGGAGTGCGCGGCGTTCCGCAGGTAGTCCCGAAGCGCGGAGATGAGGATGTCCGTCCGATCCGTCTCGAACACCGCAGCGAGCGCGTCGGCCCGGTTTACCAGCCCCCTCGGTGCACGGAACTGGACGCGCTTCTTTTTGGACTCGGAGCTCATATGTGTACATTGTGAGTGTAGGGGCAAAACGCTTGCCCCCTTACCACTATCACATCGTTCGGAGCCACCGAACCCGGGCAGGTTTTTTTAATCGAGCCTGAATCGAAAACGCAGCTATCGGAAGAAATTTCGAGGACTAACTGGGCTCAATGCGGCTTGTATCGTCGAATGTCGAGCTATCGACTCTCTCTTTGCTCCACTTTGTTCAGGTATCTGAAATCCATGATATATTCGAGAGAAAATAATTCTGTGGGTAATAGTGGGTAAGGCTTATCCAGAAGTGGGTCGTAGTGGGTAACATGACGAAAGTGGATGCTCACGACCTGCGAACTAACGAGACCGACGACCGAGGTCGAATCTACCTCGGGACGGAGTACGCGAACAAGCGCGTGACCGTCGCCGTCGTCGAAGTCGAGTCTAACCGGCCCGACGAGGACGAATTAGCCGCCGCGTACCGCAGTGCTTCCGAGAGCGCCGACCATCTCGCTGAGGAGTGGGAGGGGGCATCTGACGAGGCGTGGAACGGACTCGATGAATGAGCGATGATACCGAGGTTCGGCGTGGCGATGTCGTAATCGTTCGTCTCGACTCTGCCGAAGGCCGTGAGATGAAAAAGACTCGACCTGCGGTGGTTGTGCAAAACGATATTGGAAATCGCAACTCCAGTACGACCATCGTTGCTCCGGCGACGGGTACGCATCGAGGCTACCCGTTCGAGGTGTTGGTCGAAGAGGACGGGTCACCGTTCGAGAAGGACTCCTCAGTTCGCCTCGACCAGATTCGCGTCGTCGCTATCGAAAAGCGGATTCACTCGGTTGTCGGGAGTCTGAGCGAGTCGACCATGGCCGAGGTGGACGAAGCGCTGAAACTGAGTCTCGGGCTGGATTGAGTCACCGATTTCCGGGGTAACTACGCCTTCGACCGCCGTCTATCAGTCTTCGCGTGATTCCCTTTGGGAAGCCTTGTTCAGGTCACAAACTGACGTTACAGATTTCGTCTAAATCGCCGGTTTGTCTGTCGCCATCGGTGAGAGACTGGCTGGCGAGGCGATTTAAAAACCTCTACGCGCCCGTCCGCCACTCGTTTTCCAAAACGCTCATCTGAACCAGCGTCCAGTACTCGTCCTCATGCCGTCGTGCCTCCCTGAGTGTGCCCTCACGGGTAAAACCAACCTTCTCATAACACGTAATCGCAGACTCGTTGAAGTCGAAGACACGTAGTTCGATACGGTGGAGACCAAGTTCCTCGAAACCAATTTCGAGGAGACGGTGGAGCATCGATGTTCCGTGACCGCGCCCGCGTTCGTCTGGACTCACGATGACCCGAGAGACGCTCGCTGAGAGATTTCGTCGGTCGATGGTGTTCAGTTCGACGTACCCGACCATCTGTTCCGTCGAATCGACGGCCTTGAACGCCAGACGACTCGGTTCAGGGTCGTTCGTAGCTTCGAGATGCTCTCGGAGTTGCGACTCGTCGAGCGGGTACGAAAATATCGGGCCCGCCCACTGGAGGAGAAACGACGGAGAGTCCACCCACCCGATTAGCTTGTCGAAGTCGTCCTCAGTGAAGGGACGAAGAGTGATGTCGGCAGTCACGTCCGAAGGAAAAAGCGTCGGAGAATAGCTCTTCTGAAGTTCCTTCCAAGAACGGTTCGCTCACCTTTTGTTTGAAACGCGACCGAATGCCAGTTTCACCGACTCTCTCGTTGCTCCACCTTGTTCAGCTCGATGAGCAGCCGGAAGATCGCCTTCACGAGGTTGGCGTCGACGTCGAAGCGCTCGGCGTTCTCGCCGGCGCGCTCCATCACGCGCTCCTCTTGGCCCTCGTCGGTCGTCGGGAGGTCGCGCTCGTCTTTCACGGCCGCGACCGTGTCGGCGACGTAGGTGCGGCGGGCGATCAGTTCGACGATCTCGCGGTCGATGTCCTCGATCTCGCGTCGCAGATCGTCGAGGCTTCGGTCCTCGGTGTTGGGTGTGTCACTCATTGGTATATGGGTCGGCGGTGTGCTCACTCGACGGCTGCGCCGTCGTTTCTGGTGGTCGTTCGCCGCAGGGTTCCGGGCCGCTCGCTCCACGCGTCTTCGACCGCGCCGAGGTCGGTCTCGGGGTCGTCGGGGTCCGCGACGGCGACGACGCTCGGACCGGTCCCCGACAGCGACACCCCGGTCGCGTGGGGCATCGCCTCCACTGCGGGATCGGCGTCGAAGCCGAGCGCGGCGGAGAACGCGAGCCCGTTGACGGTCATCGCCTCGGCGTACCGCCCGTCGAGCGCGAGGTCGGCGACGAGGTCCGCCATCGGCGCGACGGCCTCGCAGCGGGCCACGTCCGCGTCCGCGCTGTAGGCGCGCTCGGGCGGGGTCCACACGAGGACGTTCCAGTCGACCGCCTCGCGGGAGCGCAGCTCGTCGGCGCCGTTGTCGGTGACGGTGACGCCGCCGAGCATCGAGGCGGTGGCGTCGTCGAACGCGCCCGTGACGGTGACCCCCGCCTCGCGGGCCGCGCGGACGCCGAGCCGACAGGCCTCCAGCCGGGTCACGTCGGCGGTTGAGTCGGAGCCGCCGCCGGCGTCGGTGCCGTCCGTCCCGTCTCCCACCGTCAGCCCGAGCGCGTCGCAGGTCGCGAGCACGGTCGCGTTGGCGGCCGCACTGGAGCTTTTGAGCCCCGCCGCGAGGGGTACGTCGCTGTCGGTGCGGACGGCGCCGCCCTCGCCGTCGCCCCAGCGTTCGGTCGCGAGCGCGACACAGCGCTCGATCAGGGCGGTGTCCGCGTCTGGGTCCTCGGCGATCTCTCCGCGCACGCCGTCGGCGTCGGGATCGAGCGTCACAGTCGCGCGCGTCTCGACGTCGATACCGAAGGCCGCGCCGGTGCCCGTCGCGAGCGCGTTCAACACGGTGCCGGCGCCGAGCGCCGCTGCCCGTCCCTCCATGCACTCACGGCTCGCGAGCGCGGACAAAGAGGTAGCGATCACGGCGAGTCTCTCAGGGCGGTCGGGGGACCGGGCGGCGCGGATCGTCGGACTGCCGGAGTGTCCTCGCCCTCAAACCGGTTCCGCGCGTCGGAGCGCGGCGTCGACCTCGTACCAGTCCGGGTCGGCTCGCACTCGGGTCTCCCGGCTTCGAAAGGTGATCCGGACCGTGAACTGTCGGGTACCGTCGGCGAATCGGTCGCCCGAGGAGTACTCTCGCTTTTCGTACGCGTAGCCGACCGCCTCGCGCTCGACGGAGTTCGGCCGGGTCGCGTACGCGTCGGCGCGGAGCTCAAATGTGCCGTAGGTGAATCGCCCGGCGTTCTCGACAATGAGTCGCGCCTCGACCGTCGTCTCGTACCCGCCGTCGGTCACGCTGAGCACCTCGACGTTCGTGACCACGAGGCCGGCGCCGTCTGGGCCGACCTCCTCCGGGGGATCCTCGTCGTCCGTCTGCTCGGCCGCGGACCCGTCGTCGCTCCCGGAGAGGGATTCGCGGTCGCCCCCGTCGTCTCCCCCGCTCTCGGCGTCGGTCGCGTCGTCCCCGGACCCGGCGTCTCCGGAGTCCCCGGCGTCTCCGGAGTCCCCCGCGTCTCCGCTCGACTCCACGAGACAGCCGGCGAGCAGGCCGGGAACCGCGGCGGCCAGCAGCCGGCGGCGGGTGAGCGTTCCCGCCATGGTCACCCCGTCACCGACCCGAGCACGCCGGTCACCGCGCCGACGACGGCGGCGACGGCCGCGGTCGTGAGCACCGATCCGAACGCGTCCGCGATCCCGTGGGCCTGCGTCGCCGCCTCCCCCTGTGACGCGACGACGAGGACGACGACGACGAGCCCGTACGCCAGCGCGCCGAGCCCGCCGCCGAGCCCGCAGGTCGCGGCCGCCTCCCGTGCATCGTACGCCCGGGACCCGACGAGGACGCCGAGCACGCCCGCCAGCAGGGGCGCGAAGGCCAGCGCGGCGGCGGTGACGGCGAGGTACGACTGCGCGACGAACACCGGCCCGAACCGCGCGGTCTCGCCGGTGGCCGCCGTGGCGAGCGCCGCCTCCGCCCACCCGGTGGTCGCGGCGGCGACGAGCCCGACGCCGGCGCCGACGACCGCGAACACCGCCGCCGTGAGACCGACTCCGTTCCCGTTCATCAGACCACCGCCCACCCGTCCGCCAACTGTCCCTGCCAGGCCGTGCGCTCCTCCCACGCGTCGCCCGAGAACCCGGCCGCGAGCACGAACTCACCGGCCCGCACGACATAGCCGTACTGGACGCCGGCGTGCTCGTCGAACCCGTACCGCTCGCCCTCGGCCTCGTGGTGGTAGAGACGGTGCCAGCGGGTGGGTCCCCGAGAGGCCTGCTCGTCGCCGTCGGTGCCGTCGGCGCCCTCGCCCGCCGTCGAACTCCCGGAGAACTCGGAGCCGGCCGCGGTCGCGTCGGGATCGATCGGCGCGCGCCCCTCGGTTCCGGCGGCGGCCAGCGCCGCGTCGAGCCGGTCGCTCGCGGTCGCCGCGTCCGGGTACCGCTGGACGTACAGGGGGACGCCGTCGAGTTCGCGGGCCCACCCCTCGAACGTTCGGCTCGGGCGGTTGCCGGCTTCGGGACGGGTCGCGAACGCGACGAACAGCTCCTCGGTCCGGTCCTCGGACCGCGGTATCGGCCCGAGGCGCGCGCGAAGCTCCTCGCGGCGGGCCGCCTCGAACGCGGTCCCGTAGATCCGCGGGATCCGGTCGCGGTCGTGCTCGTCGTCGTACGGCTCGTGGGCGAACGCGGAGAACCCGCGGCTCGCGAGCCCGAGCTCCACGAACGCTTCGCCGCGGGCCCGCCGTCGCTCGCTCGGGTCCTCCGGGAGGGGATACAGCAGCCGGTTCAACAGGCGGTCGTGGATCGGTTCGCGCGAGAACGCCTCGTCGACGTAGGTGGCGGTGCCGACGGCGGCGAAGCCGCGGCGCATCCGCGAGAGCTCCTCTAAGAACCGGTCGACGTCGTCGCGCGGGGCGAACTCCCGGAGCACCTCGACGTGGCGCTCGGTCCGCGAGACGATCCGGGAGCGGGGGTGAAAGTGCGGTTCCAGCGCGCCGGCGGCGGTGTCGGCGGCCGCGCGCCCGGCCTCGTCGAGCCGGTCGGCCATCTCGACGGTCACCGCGTCGGCGCCGTCCGCCGCGTCCCGAACGTCGTCGATCTCGGCGACGAGCTCGCGGATCGCCGTCCGATACGTCTCGATCGCCGACGGATACTCGGTCGCGAACCACACCGCGTCGTCGACGACGTTCCGGGTCGCCGCCGCGAGCGCCTCGTTCGCGACCGGTTCGGGGTCGTCGACCTGCTCGTCGCCGTCGCTCTCGCCATCGCCGCCACCGCCGTCCTCGCCATCCTCACCGTCGCCCGCGTTCGGCGGCTCCTCGGCGGCCGCGTCGGGGTACTCGACGCCCTCGACGCCGAGACACCCGGAGACCCCGACGACCGCGGCGGCGCCGACGTCCAACAGGCCCCGTCGCGTCCGTTGCATGAAACACCCTCCCGGCGGAGGGCCCTTAAAGGTGCCATCCCCGATTCTCGCGACTGAGGTCGGGCGATCGGACGGGCGTCGCCAGCGGCGCTGACCGCGGTGGTCCCCGCCGACCGCCGAGCGCGCCCCTTTTGAGGGGCGCGTCCCGAACGACGCGTATGTCAGCACCTTCACGCAGCGACGTTCCCCCCACGTCGATCGGGATCGACCTCCGCGAGGAGGGCGTCGTCGTCGAGTACCTCGACGGGCGGACCACCCTCTACCGCGGCGTCCCCGACGCCGTCGAGGGGTCGGTGACCGCCGGCCCGGGCAAGGAGACGCACGTGCTCGTCACGGACCCGACGGAGACGGAGGGCGTGATGACGTACGTCAACGACTACAACACCGACGACGAGATCCTGGAGGACTCCGGGGTCGGTCGCGTCCTCGTCGAGGACGGCGAGCGCGACGAGGTGTTCCCCGGCGTGATCGTCGGGCGGACGGGCCAGCGCAACGAGGTGATCGCCGACCCCGAGGTCGCCGGCGGCCGCGTGTTCGTCTTCGTCGAGGACGGCTGGACGGAGGGGAGCTACGAGATCGTCGAGGCGCCGGAAGCGGGGCTCGACGCGCATCGGTAACTGCTCTCGATGAGAACGACCGACAGACGAAAGGCCGGTCGGCGTCGATCACGGGTATGAGCGACGAGGCGGACGCCGAGAGCGAGGTGCTGCGCGCGAGCGACATCGGCGGCGAGGGGCCCCCGATCGAGGAGAAGCCCTACAAGATCGTCTTCGAGGCGAACAAGTGCTTCGGCGCGGGCAAGTGCGCCGAGGTCGCCGACAACTGGGTGATGGACGTCCAAAGCGGGATGGCGAAGCCGCAGTCGTACTACATCGGCGAGGACGAACTGGAGGAGAACGTCCGGGCCGCCGAGGTGTGTCCCGCGAAGAAGGAGCAGGGCGTGATCCACGTCGTCGACCGCCGGACCGACGAGGAGATCGCGCCGGACCCCCACGGCGACGGGACGCTCTCGGTGGACTGGTAGGAGGTGAGAGCGCGGGGCGCGCGGGCGCTCCAGTCACTCCGGGGCGCCGCCGCGGCATCCGAAAGGGGTTTGACCCCGCCGCCGGTATCGGAATCCGCGCGGGGGTGGCTGAGCCTGGCCAAAAGCGGCGGACTTAAGATCCGCTCCTGTAGAGGTTCGAGGGTTCGAATCCCTTCCCCCGCATACCTGTGGCGAGCAACTCGCGAGCCACAGGTATCTGACTAGAAGGGATTCGAAGCAGGGAGGTCGCGCGCAGCGCAGCGAGCACGTCCGACTGAGGTTCGAATCCCTTCCCCCGCTTGCTGTCGCGAAGAATACGTGAGCGACAGCGATCGGCTTGAAGCTCCTGTCTGAACCCGGTACGAGCACTCCCGGCGCCGTCGAGGGCGGAGGATGTCAAGCCGACAACGACGTCACTTGTACCCGTCGCTCGCGAGGTGGTGGTTCATCACGGTCTCCATCCCGTTCACGAACGCTTCCGCGTCCACGCTGTCGAGTTCGGCGGTTCGTTTGCGAACTGCCCGACTGCGGATCTCCCAGTCGCGCGTGAACTCGGACTCGATCCCGTGTGACTTGATGCGCTCGATCAACCGCTCTGCGGTCGCCTCGTCGGGCTCCGCGATCTCCGCCTGCGTGATCACGTTCCGGCGGAGCGCGCAGACGAGTATCCCGGAGCTGACGTCCCCTTCCACGAGTTCGCGCTCCCAGGTGGTGATCCAGTTCCCGATCCGCGCCATCTGCTGAAGCTCGCAGAGCAGGCTCCGCAGCGCGCCCAGTTCCGCCCCTTCGAAGGAGGGCGAGTGCATCAGGTCGATACACGCGTAGGGGAACATCGCCATGTTGTACGCGTCGAACCGCTCCGCTTCGGCCCGGTTTGCCCCCTTCGGGTTGTCGTTCAACACGCGAGAGTAATCCATCGCGTTGATCGTCTGTCGGACGTCGTACTCGAAGAGGTCCTCGAACTCGGCGTACCGGGGCGCGTCCTCGAGCCTGCCTTCGATCTCCGACCAGAGGTCCGCGAGGAACTCGACGGACTCCCGATCGACGTCGTCCGGGATGTCGGCCGTCGGGTCGGTCGAGTCGAACGGGATCCGGCGCGCCCGGTCGAAGGTCGCGCTGTCACCTTTCATCTCCGCCAAGTCGTCCATCGTCGTGACGAAGATCGTCAGGAGCGTCTTCTGTTCCCGGACCGCGTCCGCCGCGTCGAGCGCGACCGACGACAGGGTGAACTCGTCGAAGAGGTTGTGGATCCACTTCCAGAGGAACCGGTCTCGGTCGCCGATCGCCCGGTCGTACCCGTCCGCGGCGTCTCGAATCGCCGCCGGCAGCTCGACGAGATCGATCGTCCGTGCGTACTCGACGCCGGAATCCAGCATCCCTCCCTCTCGGGCCGGGTTGGTCGCGGTCTTCAACTTGTGTGCCATACCGGTTAACACGCACTTAATTATATAAAACCAGCGGTTAGAATATCATTTCTGCTCATAAATAGTACGAATTCATGAATATATTCAAATTTCTGGTTTTGTACGGATAATTGATTTCTTCCGGTAGCTCGCGTCTCTACGTACGATTAATAGCGCCTTACCACACCGGAATGCCGTGTCGTCCAGGCGATCGGTCGAGTTTTCCGTGACAGCAACCAGTGTTAATACTCTGCTACCGCCCGTTTCAGTCGATACCTATCAGTCAGAAATATAGTGTTCCGCGACAGTCACCACTTTATTTAATTAAGGTGATACTTATTACGCTGTAGCCGATACCCCCCACAGTGAGCGAGAACGAATGCGAGACCAGTCCGTCGGACGCGGAGCGCGATTCGGCCTGGTCGACCCTCCCGGAGCGGGACGGCCAGTTCGAGGCCGGGTTCGACCGCGAGACCGCCGGATTCCTGGTCGCGGACGAGTCACTCACGGTAGTCGGCTCCGGGGGGATCGACGGCCGACTGGCCGAACTCCTCCCGGACCCCGACGGTGAGAGGTTGGACGCCCGTTTCGACGACAGGGGCGTCGAAGCCGTTCGAAGGGCCTTCGAGACCGGCGAAACCGTCGAATTCGGAATCGATCTCGGAGACGAGGGGCGACTCGCCGTTCGCGCGCTCCCGGTCGCAGAGCTGATCTTCGTCCAGCTGCGGGACGCCACCGATCGGGTCCGGCTCTCGCGCGAGGTGAAGCGGTCGCGGCGCATCCTCGACACGCTCGACGACGGGGTGTACACGCTCGACGAGGCGTTCGTCATCACCTCCGTCAACGAGGCGGTCACGGAGATAACCGGCTACAGTCGCGAGGAGCTCGTCGGCTCGCACTCCTCGATGCTCGCGGGTGACGAGACGCTGTCGATGGCCGCCGAAATCCTCGAACAGCTCCGCGACGAGGGCTCCGACGTGGGACTGATCGAGTCGTCCATCCGGACGGCAGACGGCGAGTCGATCCCGATCGAGACGCGGTTCTCGACCGTGGAGTTCGCGAACGGGGACAAGCGCCGGGTCGGCGTCCTCAGGGACGTGGCGGACCGCCGGCACCACGAGCGCGTCCTCCGCGAGCTGAACCGATCGACCCGCGAGCTGCTCCGCGCCGACGACAAGCGGGCGGTCTGCGAGACGATCGTCGACGCGGCGACGACCGTCTGGCCGGACGCCGCGGTCGCCGCGTACCGGTTCGACAAGAGCGCGTCCCGGCTCGTTCCGATCGACGCCTCGGAACCGGACGCGGACCCCCGATCCCCGGGGTCCCCCGAGTGGGAGGCGTTCGCGACCGGGCGTCGGTCGGTCAGCCGGAGCGATTCCGGCTCGTCGACCGGAGCGTCGGAGTCGGATTCGGAGTCAACAAGCGACGGCGCGAAACGACGACCCACCGGTCGGGTCATCGAGGGCGAGGCCGAGTCGATGGGGAGCGACAACGCCCTGTTCGCGTCGCTGGAGGAGCACGGGCTGTTGACCGTCGAGTTCGGGTCCGGCGTGACGCCGGACGACGCGGTCGAGGCCGTCGAGCTCCTGGCGGCCAACGCGGTGGTCGCGCTCGGTCGCGTCGAGCGCGGGGAGGAGCTGTCCCGCCGCCGGGAGAAGCTGGCCGCGCGGAACGACCGGCTCGAACGGCTTCACGAGTTCAACGACCTGCTCCGGCAGATAAACGGGGCGCTCGTCGACGCGGACACCCTCGGAGACGTCGCGACGGCCGTCTGTACCCACCTCGTCGGTGCCGAGCAGGTCGCGTTCGCCTGGTTCGGCGAGACGTACCGCAGCGGAGAGGGGTTACGGCCGGTGGCCCGCGCCGGCGACGGCGACGCCTACCTCGACGACCTCGACGTTCTGGGAACCGACCAGACGCGCCTGTCGCCGGAGGGGGACACCGAGCCGTCCGGCCGGGTGCTCGCCTCGCGGACGCCGGTCGTGATCCCGGACGTCTCGACGGACATGCGCGGGTCCCAGTGGCGAACGGACGCCCTCGTCCGGGGGTTTCAGTCGATCGCGAGCGTTCCGATCGAGTACAACGACCTCGCGTACGGCGTGCTGTCGGTGTACGCGACGCAGCCGGGGGCGTTCGACGGCGACCTCGGCGACCTGCTCGAGAGCCTCGGCGGCACCATCGGCAACGCGATCAACGGGCTGGAGACGAAGCGGTCGCTCCACGGCGAGTCCTCGATCGAACTGGAGCTGCGGATCGAAGATTCGAGCGTCCTCTCGTCCCGGCTGGCGGGCGCTCTCGGCGAGCCCGTCCGCGTCGAGGGCGCGGTTCCGGGCGACGACGACCGAGCGGTGCTGTCCCTGCGATCCCAGGTGGACCCGACGCCGCTCTCCTCGTCGGTTCTCGCCGTCGAGTCGGTCCGCTCGGTCGGAGGGGACGGCGATCCGCGGTTCGCCGTGACGGTGACCGCCCCGACGCTCTCCGGTCGGCTGGCCGACTACGGGGCGGACGTCACGGACCTCCGCGCGGACGCCGACGGCGTCGACGTGACGCTCACGCTTCCGCGGTCGGCGGACGTGCGCCAGCTGATCGAGGCGCTCGAGAAGCGGTACCGGGAGGTCGAACTCCGCGCGCGCCGCGAACGGGCGTCCCCCGAAGAGGAGTCCGAGCCGCTCTCCGCGTCGGTCACCGACCGGCTCACGGACCGCCAGCGAGAGGTCGTGCGCACGGCCTACCTGTCCGGCTACTTCGAGTGGCCGCGCGCCAGCACCGGCGAGGAGGTCGCCGAGACGCTGGACATCGCGCAGCCGACGTTCAACCGCCACCTCCGCACGACCGAGAGCACGCTCTTCTCGCTCCTCTTCGGCGATATCGGGGAGAACTGACTCCACAGAGTCGTTTCTCCGACGAACCGATACCACCGTCGTGATACGGGTTCGTCGGCTCTGTCGAAATCCCGTTCTTCAGATACGTTCTCGCCTGAAACGGCTGGTCGCTGAAGAGTGCTTCTTGATTGAGTGCGGGAGTGGATATATCGATATGGTGGAGTGGTTGTTTATAAGCGATCGAGTGGCGTTGCTGTCGGCTGTTTATAAGTCGTCGACGGCGTTGCGATGAAGACCTCCAAAGCCCCAGCCGCTGTGGGCGGCGCACGCTCGTTGCGCTCCTCACTCAGTCGCTTCGCTCCCTCGTTGCGGTGCTTACGTCGCCTGCGCCGCCCACAGCGGCTGCCCCTTTGAGTCCCACCCGACCGCACAGCCTCCCGCCTCCCCAGCCTCGTCGCTGGCGGCTGTCGCCGCCAGCGACTCCCTCGCACCGTCGGTTCGCGGCCCTACGGGCCGCTCACTGGGGCGCGCCACCGCGTTGTTCTTTATAAGCGATCGTCGCCGCCGCTCACGGATCCTTTAAATACTGATTCGCCACCACCGATCTGCAATACCTACTCCCGGCATCGCTCACAGGCTCTCTTTCGATGGCCGACCGTTTCGAACGAGACGACATCCGGCGGGTGAGATATCAGCGGACCGATCGGATCCGGTCCGCGGTCACCTCGATGGGATCCGCGTAGTGGACGATCGGGTCCCCGTGGGGTCGGTCGAACCCGTTCGCCTCGAACAGCGTGTTCGCTCGGAAGTCGACGGTCGCCGCCCGAAGCGTCCACGGATCGTGTTCGATCTCGCCGCGGTAGAGCCGGTTGCCCCGGGCGTAGAACCGGTAGTTCTCGACGAGGAACGCGTCGAGCGACCCCGGCTCGGCGGCGAACCCCGCGCCGGTCGGCTCGTAGATCGCGTCGAACCGCGCGTGCGGGGCGCCGCGGTGGGTCCGGCGGCTGGTGAACCGGACGGGGCCTCGCCCGCTCTCCGAGCGGTCGGCGCCCTCGGGACGGGACACCCTCGTCTCCGCGCGGTAGTACGGGAGCGCGAACAGCCGCCGCGCGACCGCGACGCCGATCGGGTCGTCCGCGTCGAGGTTGTAGAAGTACACGCCCGGGCCGTCGGGGCCCTCGACGTAGGTCCGGAGGTTGAGCTCCGGAAAGGAGAGCCCGACGGGCGCGCCGCGCGGACGGATGTCGTCCATCACGAAGGCGACGACGCCCAGGTACGCGTCGCCCTCGTGGGTGGCGACCGAGAGCCGGTCGGGCAGCGTTTCGGCCACGACGGCCGGCTCGACCGGCCAGTGGCAGAACAGCCCGTCGCGCCACGTCATCTCCAACCAGCGTCGCTCGAGCATACGAACGGGAGGGGCGCCGACGGGGTAAGCCACACGCCGGGGCGAGCCCGGACGGAGGCGGGCGAGACCCTAGGCTTCGTCGCCCCCGTCGCCGCCCGCGTCCGCGGCGTCCTTCCACTCGCCGACGCCCGACGGATCGAGGTGGACGTGGACGTCGCCCACGTCCTCGAGGTTTCGGAGGCTCGTGACCAGTTCCGTCTCGACGTCGTGGGCCTCCCGCAGCGTCATCTCGCCGTCGACCTCGACGTGGACCTCGACCTCGAGGTCGGTGCCGTCGTAGAACACCGTCAGGTCGTGGACGCCCTCGACGGCGGGGTTCTCGCGGAGCGCGGCGGTGACGCGCTCGCGGTCGGCCGCGGGCGGGGCCGCGCCCACGAGGTACGTGACGTTCTCGCGGGCGATCTCCACTCCCTGATACACGACGAGGACGCTGACGAGCGCCCCCGCCACCGGGTCGAGGATCGGGAACCCCAACAGGAGGCCGAACACGCCGACCAGCGCGGCGATCGTCGTGTAGATGTCGTTGAGACAATCGGCCGCGAGCGCGGTCAGCGCGGTCGATCCCAACGTCGCGTTCACCCGCTCGGTGTACCAGTAGAGGAGGTACATGTCGCCCACCGCGAACAGCAGCGCGGCGACGAGGACGGGGCTCGCAGTGACCTCGATCGGTCCCACCAGCCCCCGTACCGACTCCTGGAGGAGCAACAGCCCGAGCAGCACGATCGTCGCGCCCACGAACAGCGCGGTCAGGGGTTCGATCCGCTGGTGGCCGTGCGGGTGGGTCTCGTCGGCGCCGTCGTACCGTGAGCCCCCCCAGACGAACACGACCGCGCTGGCGACGAGGTCGGCGACGGAGTGGGCCGCGTCGGCGAGCAGGGCGACGCTGCCGAACGTCAGTCCGGCCGCCCCCTCGACCGCGATCTTCACCGCGTTGCCGACGACGTTCACTCCCGCGGCCCGCTGGAACCGCGCCTTCTCGCCGCTCCCCCAGGGACCCCACATACGTGTCGGTGGTCGCCGCCCGACCTTAAGAGCCCCGTCGTCCGGGTCACCGCAGGTCGGACTCGCGTCGCCTCGCGGGTATCAGAACTGATTGTCGACGGTCGGCGTTTAAATATCTCGACGACGGATCGCTCAGTATGCAACGCAGCGAGCGCGGCCAAAGCGAGGTGATCGGGGTCGTGCTCCTGTTGGGGATCACGATCGCCGCCGTGACGGTGACGGTGGCGACCGGGAGCGCGGCGCTCGGGCTGGTCACCGACGACGCCCGCTCAGCGAGCGTGGAGAACGGGATGTCGCAGCTCAGCTCGCAGTCGAGTCTCGTCGCGCTCGGCGAGACGGACGCGCGCCGGTTCGACCTCGGCTCCGTCGACGGCGGGCAGCTCCGTCTCGACGAGAACGCGGGGCGCGTCGAGGTGCGCATCGAAAACGGTTCCGACACCACCACCACGTACGACGGATCGATCGGGACGTTGGAGTACGTCGGCGACCGGCGAACCGTCGCGATGCAGGGCGGCGGCGTCTGGGCGATGGAGGGCGACCGCGGGCGGATGATCTCGCCGCCGGAGTACCACTACCGCGGTGAGACCCTCACCTTCCCGATCGTTCGAGTAACCGGAGACGAGTCGTCGCCCGCGAGCGGGACCGGGGTCGTGCGCCGGAACGCGAGTGCTTCCAACGTCACCGGGACCCCGAACCCGCTCCGGAACGGGACCGTCGTCGTCGAGGTCGAGAGCGAGTACTACGAGGGATGGTACGACTTCTTCGTCCGGCGCGCCGACGGCACCGTGACGAAGGACGACGCGAACCAGACGGCGACTGCCCGGCTGGTCGTGCCGGAGGAGGTGTCGTTCGAGCGGACGCTCACGGTGGGGCAGTCCGACGGGTACTCACATCAGGGGAACCCGAACGGTGAACTGAACGAGTCGGAGTACGTATCGGGCGTCTCAAGTCCCTCGCCCGGGCCACTCATCGAGAGCTCGATAGAGTCGGCGGCCGGAAACAACGACAACACGTCGTGCGTAACGTCATCGGGGTTCGACGACTGCGACACCCTCCGTACGGGAACCTACTACATCGACGGAGACGCGACGGTCGACGGCAATCTGGACTTCAACACGACCGACGGAAACATCACGATCGTCGTCGACGGCGATTTCGACGTCGGTAACAGCGAACTCACTGTAGTCGACGACAGCGACAACGGCGTCAAATACTACGTCAACGGGTCACTGAACTTCCAGGGAGACGGATACGTTGGAACGGCGAACGACGATATCGAAGCCGAGCGGAACCAGTTCTACGTCAACGAAGGATTCCTCGATAACAGCGACGGGGACGGGAATCCGACGATCGAGGCGATCGTATACGCGCCGAACGCCGACGTCGTTACGAAGGGGAACCCCACGCTTCGGGGGGCGTTCGTGACCAGATCGCTGGAGACGGGCGGAAATGCGAACGTCGAGTACGATCCGGACCTCGCCGGACTGGAAATACGGGTCACCGGCGGCTCCGGACAAAACGCCATCACCTACCTCCACGTGAGCGAGAACGTGATCGAGATCGACTTCGATCGGTGAGTTCGGTTTGCCCAACGAGGCCGACTTCGCTCGGCTATCCGCGAGATCGACGGAATTGGCGATCGATTCGGGCGATCGCCACCCCCGTCGTAACGACTAAGAACGAAACGCTCCTCGGTTACGGTAATGAACGACGAGTTTTTCGCCCGAGGTGGTTCCCGTGGGCGTCGAAATTAAGGAAACGGAGGTGAGCGACGAGGACTTCGAGGAGATGAAGGGGTTTGTGAGGGATTACCTCGCGGCCAGCGTCGAGAGCGAGGAGGACGGCGGTCGGATGCGGTGGTACCCGTGGCACTCCGCGGACTACCGGTTCAACCACATCCTCAACGTCGTCGATCTGGCGGTCGACATCGCCGAGGCCGAGGGCGCGGACGTCGACGTGGTCCGCGTGGCCGCGGTGTTCCACGACGTGGCGAAGCTGGAGGCCGAACAGGACGTGCACGCCGAGGCCGGCGCACGCGTCGCCCGCGAGTACCTGCAGAGCCGCGGCAACTACCCGGAGTCGTTCATCGAGGAGGTGTGCGGCGCGGTCGTCGACCACTCTTACACGGGCGATCTGACCGACGTGCCCTTGGAGAGCCGGTGTCTGATGGAAGCGGACCTGCTGGATAAAGTCGGCGCCAACGGCGCGGTGTTGATGATCCTCCGGATGGGGTACGAGTCGCGCACGCACATGGACTCCGCGAAGATGGTCGATCGAGTGCTCCAGCGCGCCCGCGACCACACCGATCGCGTCGTCTCCGACACCGCCGAGAGCATCGCGCACCAGCGCATCAAGCGCGTGAAGTGGCTCCGCGAGTGGCTCGAAGAGGAGGTCGCACGGATGGACGCCGAGGGCGTCACCGACCGCTAGCCGAGGGCGTCACCGACCGCTAGCCGAGCCCGACACGACCGCTCCTTCTTAGGCGTCGGGATCGACCCTCGGAAGCACAGTCTCCAGGTACCGACGGATCCCGTTACGGGTGTCGTCGGTCCACTCGCGGTCGCTGGTCGTCGCCCAGCGTAGCATGCCGCCGGTCGCGAGCGTCTGGAGCGTCGACGCGACCTCCGAAGGGGGGACTGGGTCGTCGATCGCGCCTGCTCGTTCTCCGTCTCCCGTCTCTCCTTGTACCTCGACCGCCGCCTCCCGGACCGCGCGCTCGAGGAACGAGCCGAACACCCGGTCGCTGCGGTCGAAGTGGTCGCGGTAGGCGTCGTCGGTCGCGGCCTGCGCACGGAGTTCGACGATGGCGGTCATGAACGGGCCGTCGGGACCGTACTCTCCGGGGATCGAGTCCGGGTCGGTGGTCGCCGCGACGTAGGCGTCGAGCCGCTCTCGGGGCGTCATGTCGAACGCCCCCTCCGAGACCGACGCCTCGAAGTCGTCGAGCAGGAAGCCGAGCAGATCGACCAACAGCTCGTCTTTCCCGTCGTAGTGGTGGTAGACGAGCGAGGGGCTCTTGTCGAACTCCTCGCCGATCCGCTTGATCGTGAGGTCGGCGTACCCGTGCTCACAGAGCGCGCGGAACGCCGCGCCGAGGATGGCCTGCCGGGTGTCGGCCGGCTCCGCGAACGGGTCCTTCATACGCGACCTACCTCACCCGTGGTTATAGCTCCCTTGATTGAACGTTCATTCAACACGCTTATGTTGAAAGCGTCCGACACGAACGTATGACTCGATACGACGCGGTCGGCGGACGGTCCCCGAAACCCCGCGGCGCCGCGGGCGGCAAGCCCGGTGCCGGAGGGGGGAGATGAGCCGGTCCGCGCGGGTCGCCACGCTGACGCTGGCGGTCGTCGCTGCCGGGGCGCTCGTCGCCGGCGTCGCGCTCTCCGGCGCGGCCGCGTCCGGGTCGGGCGACGCCCTCGACCGCGGGGAGGCGGCGTTGGTCGGAAGCGGCGCGGTCGGCGGCGACGTGCCCGCACAGACGACCGAGAGACAGATCCGCGGCTCGCCCGACCTCGACCTGTACCTCTCACAACGGACCGTTCCGAGCGGCGCCGACTCGCAGGTAACGGTCGACATCCTCAACACGGGACAGATGGAGATGGGCAACGACCTCGACCCGCGCGTGACGACCGCCCGCGGGCTCACGCTGGAGGTCGACGACGGCGACGTACCCATCGAGGTGGGCGACGGCACGACGGTGGTCGGCGACGTGCGGACCGACGCGAGCCCCGTCTCCGTCCCGCTCGACGTCACGGTCCCGGACGACGTGTCGGACGGGCGGTACGAGGTCGAGGTGACCGCCCGCTACCGGTACACCTTCGAGGTGGTCCCGGAGTTCAACAACCACAAGGACCGCCGCGGGATCGACGACTTCGATCTGACGGTCGTCGTCGACGACGGCGCGCGGTTCGCGATCCTCGACACCGAGACCGACGCGCAGGTCGGCGGGAGCGGCGACGTGACCGCGACGCTCCGAAACGTCGGCGACGAGGTCGCGCGCGACGCGGTCGTCACCGGGAGCACGACCGGCAGCGGCGCCGTGATCGGAAGCGACGGCAGCGGCGAGGCGTTCGTCGGAGACTGGGAGCCCGGCGAGAACCGGACCGTGACGTTCGACTCGACGATCTCGCCGGACTTCGGCGGCGGGGCGTACGCGTTCGTCTCGACGGTCGACTACCGCGACCGCGACGGGATCGAAGAGACCGCGCCCGCCTCGCGGGCGGGCGTCGTCCCGGCCCCCGAGCAGTCGTTCTCGGTCGAGGACGTGGAGGGCACCCTCGAGGTCGGCTACTCGGGGACCGTCTCCGGGACGCTCACGAACGAGGGCCCGCTCGACGTCGACGACGCGGTGCTGATCGCCGACCCGCAGAGCCAGCGGGTGAGCCTCGGCGAGAGCCGGTACGCGCTCCCGGAGATCCCGGCCGGCGAGTCGGTCGAGTTCTCCTTCGACGCGGACGTGAACGGCAACGCCGACCCCGGACCCCGGCAGTTCCGGTTCACGACCGAGTACGAGAGCGGCGACTCGACGATCGCGGTCGACGAGACCCGGCGGATCGAGGTCGCGCCGCGCCAGCCCGAGTTCGACCTCGTCGCCGACAACACGACGGTGCCGGCGGGTGAGACCCGGCGGGTCTCCTTCGAGATCACGAACCAGCGGCCGGAGACGCTGTCGTCGATCAACGCCGGCTTATACGCCGACAGCCCGCTCTCGGCCCCCAACGACGAGGCGTTCGTCGACGAGCTCGAACCCGGCGACTCGACGGAGATCTGGTTCGAGGTGTCGGCCGCGCCCGGCGCCAGCGTGGAGACCCACCCGGTCGAGCTCGACTTCCGGTACGACGACGAGCGCGGCAACGACCGCATCTCGGACGTGAGCCAGTACCCGATCGAGGTGACCGAGCCCACCGACGACGGCGGCTTCCCGATCGGCCCGCTCGTCGTCGGCCTGCTCGTCGTGGTCGCCGGCGCGGGTGCAGTCGTCTGGTACCGGCGGCGGTGACCGGATGACGGACCGCACATCCGAGCGCCCTCGCGAGCGCCCCCCGCCGCTCGGCGACCGATCGCGGTCTGACGGCCGCCGGAGGCGACCGTGACCGCCGCCGACCGGCTCGTCGAGCGCGTCGACGAGTTCGTCACCGAGCGGCCGGGCGCGGTGATCGCCGTCTTCCTCCTCGTGAGCGTCGTCGCCGTCGGCGGGATCGGCGGGATCGAGACGAGCGCGGGCGCCGACCAGTTCACGCAGGACATCCCCGCCCAGCAGGCGTTAGACGACATCGACGAGGAGTTCGAGACCTCTATCGGCGGGTCGGCCACCGCCGCACAGGTGATCGTCACCGACGACAACGTGCTCTCGCGGTCGACGCTGTTACGGATCTTGGAGACCCAAGACCGGCTGGAGTCGCGGTCGACGCTCCGGGTGGGATCGACGTCGAGCCACGCCGACGCGATCGCGCGTCAGCTCGACCCGACCGCGGAGACCGCGGCTCAGCGACGCGACGCTGTCGCTGACGCGACGCCGCGGGAGCTGCGGGCGGCCATCGACGACGCAGACGCGTCCGGTGCGATCGAGGCGCAGGTGTCGGTCGACTACAACCCGACCGCCCAGACCGCGGACGCCGCCATCGTCGGGATCACCTACGACGTGCCCGACGCGGCGACGACGGCCCGGGTGACGGAGCTGCAGACGCGCAGCGTCGAGGTCGTCGACTCGGTGCCCGGCAACGAGGCCGGCGAGAACGCGATCCTCTTCGGCGACGGAGTGCTCCAGTCGGAGATCACCGCGCTGCTCGGAGACACCGCGATCATCGTGTTCCCCGCGGCGCTGCTGTTGATCCTGGGCTTCCTCGTGTTCGCCTACCGCGACCCGATCGACATGTCGATCGGGCTCGCGGCGCTGCTGTTGTCGCTGTTGTGGACCTTCGGGTTCATGGGGTACGCGGGAATTCCGTTCTCCGACTCGCTGGTCACCGTCTTCCCGCTGTTGCTCGCGGTCGGGATCGACTTCGGGATCCACATCGTCAACCGCTACCGCGAGGAGCGGGGCGAGGGGCTCGGAATCGCGGCCGCGATGCGGACGACGACCGACCAGCTGCTCATCGCGTTCCTGCTCGTGACGATCACCACCGTGTTCGGGCTCGTCTCGAACGTGGCCAGCCCCTTCGAGCCCAACCGCGACTTCGGGATCGTCGCCGCCGCCGGGATCGTGTTCACGCTCGTCGTCTTCGGGATCTTCCTGCCCGCCGCGAAGGTGCTCGCGGACCGCTGGCGCGAGCGGCTCCCGATCCCCGCGTTCGGCACGACCGCGCTCGGCGCGGACGACTCGCGGCTCGGCCGCGTGCTGCGCGTCGGCGTCGACCTCTCGGAGGTCGCGCCCGTCGTCGTCGTCGCCGTGCTCCTCGTCGGCGGCGCTGTCGGGGGCGCGTACGGAACCGGGGTGAACACGGAGTTCTCCGAGGAGGCGTTCTTCCCCGACGAGGACCGGCTGGAGACGTACTCGAACCTCCCGGAGCCGTTCGCGCCGACCGACTACACGTTCCTGCGCGTCCTCACGCTGTTCGAGGAGGAGTTCGAGCAGGACTTCGTCGGGAGCGTGACGCTGTACGTCGACCAGTCGGTGAGAGACGACGACGCCTTGGAGCTGATCGACCGGACCACGCGCAACCCGCCCGACACCTTCGAGACGACTGACGAGCGCCGGGCGGCCTCGACCAGCGTCGTCACCGTCATCGAGGACCAGGCGGCGCGGGACCCCGAGTTCGCGGCCGTCGTCGAACGCAACGACCGGCTGGGCACGGGGGTGCCCGACCGCGACGTCGACGAGGTGTACGACGCCCTGCTCGACTCCCCGGCCGAGGGACAGGCCCGCGGCTACCTCGCCGACGACCGCGGGAGCGCGCGGATCGACTACACGATCCGGCCGGGGGTCGACAACTCCGAGGCGGTCGCGGACGTGCGCGAGCTCGCCGAGCGCACCCCGCTGGAAGCGGTGCCGACCGGGAGCCTCGTCGTCAACGAGGCCGTGATCGACCGGCTCACCGAGTCCGCGATCCGGAGCCTGTTCGCGGCGTTCGCGCTCACGGCGATCTTCCTCGCGCTGTCGTACGCGTACCTGGAGGGGAAGGCCGTCTACGGACTCCTCAACCTCGTTCCCGTGCTGGTCACGGTGGGGCTGCTGGCGGGGTCGATGCGGCTGTTCGACATTCCGCTGACGCCGATCAACGCTCCGATCCTCTCGGTGTCGATCGGGCTCGGGGTCGACTACACCGTCCACTTCGTCCACCGGTTCGTCGACGAGTACAAGGCGGGCCACCCGATCGACGAGGCGCTGGACATCACCATCGCCGGCACCGGGGGCGCGCTCACCGGAAGTATGCTCACGACCGTCTGCGGGCTCGGCGTCCTGTGGCTCGCCGTGATCCCCCTCCTGCGGGACTTCGGCGTGCTGCTCGCGCTGGGCGTGCTGTACGCGTACCTCTGCTCGATCCTGCTCGTCCCCTCGCTCGTCGTCGTCTGGGACCGGTACGGGGACCGAGTCGGGCTGGGGCTCGACGGCGGGCTCCGCGAGTCGCCCGGCGAGCGCGCGGACTAGTCGCTCGTCGGTTCCTCGGCCCCGTCGACGCGCTCGGGTTCCTTGACGCGTTCGGGGACCTCGTCCCGCGCGCGCCGCGACTGCGCCTTCCCAGCGAGCACCGCCGCGACGTAGACCGCGACGGCGACGAGGACGATGGTGCCGCCGGCGGTCGTGTTGTACCGGAACGACAGCGTGATCCCGACGAGCACGGCGATCTGTGCGAGCACGACGGACGCGAGCAACGCCTCGCGGAACCCGCGCGCGAGCTGGGCGGCGGCCGCGACGGGGACGACTAACATTGCGGCGACGAGGATGACGCCCATGATCTGCATCGCGCCGACGACGACGAGGGCGGTCAGCGTCGTCATCAGGCGGTTGTACCAGGGGACGTTGACGCCGGCGACGCGGGCCGCGGTCTCGTCGAAGGTCACGTACAGCAGCTGTTTGTACGTCACCGCGACGACCAGCGCGACGACCGCGAAGAGGACGACCAGCAGGACGGCGTTCTCCCGCGAGACCGTCGAGAGGTTCCCGAACAGGTACTGGTTGATGCCGACCGCGAGCCCGCCGGTGTTCAGGCTGATGAGGACCGCGCCGAGGGCGAACCCGGTCGAGAGCACGATCGCCATCGACACGTCGTTGTACGCGTCGGTGGTCTCGGAGATCAGCTCGATCGCCAAGGCGGCGATCACGGCGACGACGATCGCCGTGACGTACGGGGAGATCCCGGTGCCGAGAAGCGAGTTGACGAACAGCCCGATCGCGACGCCCGCGAACGCGGTGTGTGCGAGCGCGTCGCCGATCAGTGCGAGCTGGCGGTGGACGAGGAACGTGCCGATGAGCGGCGCCATCACCGCGATGAGCGCGCCCACGAGGAACGCGTGATGCATGAACACGTACTCCAACATCGCGATCCCCAGCTTCTCCCCGAGCCAGCCGAGCCCGTCGCTCCACAGCCCGACGAGGCGAGCGAGGAGGTCGTAGGGGGCCGAGAGGAGAGGGACGGAGGCGACCGCTGCGGGCGGGAGGGGAGCGGCGATCACGTGACGATCCCCCCTTCCTCGCGCCGCACGTTCGTCCCGTACGCGCGGCCGAGCGCGTCGCTCTCGGCGAACGCGACCGGGTCGCCGTCGAAGTACACCTCGCGGTTGAGACAGACGACCCGTGAGGCGTGTTCGACGACGGCGCCGATGTCGTGTTCGACGAGGAGCACGGTCATCCCGTCGGCGACGAGCCCGTCGAGGAGCTCGAAGAACGCCTCGACCGACTCGGCGTCGACGCCGACCGTCGGCTCGTCCAAGACGAGCAGCTCCGCCTCGCCGGCGAGCGCGCGGGCGATGTAGGTCCGCTGGCGCTGGCCGCCGGAGAGCGCGGTGATCTTGCGGTCGGCGAGGTGCTCGATCCCGACCGTCCGGAGCGCCTCGCGGGCGTGTTCGCGGTCCTCGGCGGTCACCCGACCGAACCCGGCGCGCGGGAACCGCCCCATCAGGACGACCTCGCTCACCGTGATCGGCATCCGCTTCTCGTCTTCCGTCACGTCCTGCGCGACGTAGCCGACGCGCTCGCGCTCCGCGAACGCCCGGGCCGGGTGTCCGAGCAGCTCCGCGGACCCAGAGTCGGGCTCGTGGAGCCCCAAGAGGAGTCGGAGCAGCGTGCTCTTGCCCGAGCCGTTGGGGCCGACGATCCCGACGTACTCGCCGCGCTCGACGCGGATATCGACGCCCTCGACGACCGGGGCCGCGGCGTAGCCGAAGGTCAGGCCTCGGGCCTCGACGAGCGGACCGTCGTCGGCGTCGGTCGGTACCGATTCCCCGTTCATGGCTCGAAGTTACGCCCGTGGTCGGCGAACGTCACGTCCTCCGGGTCGTCGACGCCGAGCAGGATCCGGAACGTGGGGAGGTTCACCTCTCGGGCGATGTCGAAGTACCCCCACCCGCGCTCGACCCACGACTCCGCGGTTCCCGCGTACGGCGTCACGGGGTAGTACGCCTCCACGTCGGTCTGTTCGAGCAGCTGGCGCGCCGGGCGGATCGGCTCGAACACGGCGGCGCCGATGTGCTCGATGCCGTGCTCGGCGATCGCGTCCTGCGCTCGCTGCATGTCCGCCGGCCGCACGTCGTCGTTCGCCGCGAGGTTCACCACCAGCGGTTCGATCGTCGCGTCGTACCGCTCGGCGAGGTACGCGAACGCGTTGTGCGCGGCCAGGAACGCCACGTCGCGCTCGGCCGCGTCGAAGGCCGCCTGCCACTCCTCGTCGAGCGCGTCGAGCTCCTCGGCAAGGGCGGCGGCGTTCTCCCGGATCGTCGCCTCGTGGTCCTGATCGACCGCGGTCAGCCCGTCGGCGATGTTCTCGACGGCGCCCTTCGCGCGCTGCGGGTCGAGCCAGAAGTGCGGGTCCTTCGCCCCCTCGACGGCCTCCTCCTCCTCGTCGAGCGAGTCGGCCAGCGGGATCAGGTCGACTCCAGCCCGGGCGTTGATGAGTTCGGTCTCGGTCGATTCGGCCGCGAGCGCGTCGATCGCCCGGTCGACCCACGGCTGGAAGTCGGGGCCGACGTGGACGAGGGCGTCGGCGTCGGTGATCCGGCGCTGGATCGACGGGTCCGGCTCCCAGCCGTGGCCGTGGAGCCCGGTCGGAACGAGGTTCTCGACCGCGACGTCCGTCCCCTCCGCGAGCGAGTCGGCGAAGTCGTAGAACGTGAAAAACGAGGCGACGACGGTGTGTTCGGCGTCGTCGCTGTCGCCGGTCCCGTCGCCGGTGTCGTCGCTGTCGTCGGCCGAGCCCGCGTCGGCCGCGTTCCCGGTGCAACCGGCGAGCCCTCCCGCGAGAGCCCCCGCGCCGATCGCGGCGAACCGACGCCGGGAGACGTTCGAGGAACTGTTCGCGTCCGTGTACATACCACTGTTTAGCGAAGGAGCGTATATTATACTTCTGGTCGAATAAAAAGATTAGATGAGTCTAATTCTCTCGCAGTCGGGTCCCGTTCTGAACCGCCGACACGACTTTGTCTCCCGGCGTGGACCGGTACGTCGATGGCGGACTCCTCCACGCGCGAGCGGTTCAGGCGGAACGCGAGCGAGATCGCCTCCACCGTGGTGACGGGGACGTGGCTCGCGGCGCTCTTCCTCGGCGTCGAGTGGTGGCTCCCGCTGATGCTGTTCGGCTACATCGTCGTCGTGCCGGTGGTCGCGATGCTGTTCGGCGAGGACGAGGAGTCGGAGCGGATCGACGGCGACCCGGCGACGGGGTGGGAAGCGGACGGGGAGAGGGAACGCGAGAGCAGACGAGAGACGGACCGGATCGCGGACGGCGACACCGCCGACGCGCTCGACCGGCTTCGGGCCCGGTACGCCGAGGGCGACCTCACCGACGAGCAGTTCGAGCGGAAGCTCGACCGGCTGCTGGAGACGGAGACGCCGGAAGACGCCGCGGAGTACGTCGAACGGGGCCGCAGAGTCGAATCGGACCCGGAGCGCGACGTCGAGCGCGACCGCTGAGCCGGACGGACGGATCCGGGCCGGCGGCGATCTCGGTCGGCCGAAGCGCGAACCTCAAGCTTCAATGCGCGCGGTCGATTTCACGGTGTATGAGCGACCAACAGCTTCGCAAGGAGGCGCACGACCTCGACGTCACCGTCTGGGTCGGGAAACACGGTGTCGACGCGGTCGTCGACGAGACGGCCGACCAGCTCGACGACGCCAAGCTCGTGAAGGTGAAGTTCCTCCGAGCCGCGCGCGGCGGAACCACGACCGAGGAGCTCGCCGCGGAACTCGCCGAGGCGGTCGACGCGGACCTGATAGAGACGCGCGGGAACACGGCGGTGCTGCACTGATGGGCGCGCCCGCGGGGGTGCTCGGCACCGTCGCGGTCGCGGGCACGCTGGAGCCGTACCTCGGCCCGCTGACCGGGCTCATCGTCGACGCGGCGATCTTCCTCGCCGTCGTCGTCGCGACGTACGTCCTTTATAAGTCGGTCATCGCGTCGCTGATGGGGCGCCTGTTCGACAGACAGGGGCTCGACGAACACGCACGACGCCCGCTCCAGAAGGTCGTGGCGTTCCTCGTGCTGTTCGCGGGCGTCACCGTCGCGTTCGGCGCGGCGGGGTATCAGGGGTTCCTGCGCTCGCTGGCGACGATCGCGGCCGCGGCGACGCTCGCGATCGGCTTCGCGCTCCAGGACGTGATCAAGAACTTCGTCGCGGGCGTGTTCATCTACACGGACAAGCCGTTCCGCATCGGCGACTGGATCGAGTGGCAGGGGAACTCGGGGGTCGTCGAGGACATCTCGCTCCGAGTCACCCGCGTGCGCACGTTCGACAACGAACTGCTCACGGTGCCGAACCACGCCCTGACGAGCGACGTGGTGAAGAACCCGGTCGCGAAGAAGACCCTGCGGCTGAAGTTCGTCTTCGGGATCGACTACGAGGACGACGTTGAGACGGCGACCGAGATCATCGTCGAGGAGGCCGAGAAGAGCGACGCGATCTTGGAGGACCCCGCGCCCTCGGTGCGGCTGACCGAGCTGGCCGACTCGTACGTCGGCCTGCAGTCGCGGATCTGGATCGACGACCCCTCGCGGGCCGACTTCGTGAAGGCGCGAGCCGACTACGTGAAGGCCGTCAAAGAGCGGTTCGACGAGGAGGACATCACGATCCCGTTCCCGCAGCGCACCGTTTCGGGGCGGGACGCGTGGTCGGAGCCCGCCTCGTTCGGCGGGGAGCCGTAGGCGCTCGGTGAGGCGGTAGGCGCTCGCCGTCGCCGAAGCCGCTCAACGACGGGGCGCGGCGGGGCGATCCGTCCGACTCCCGATAGTAACGAACTTGAGGGTCGGGTCTCTCGTTGCGCCCATGCATGTGGTCGTCATCGGGGCCGGCGAGGTCGGCACGAGCATCGCTGCGAGCCTCGCATCGGACCACGAGGTCGTCGTCATCGACGTCGACCCGGACCGCGCGGAGCAGCTCAAGTACGAGCTCGACGTGCTCACGATCGCCGGCGACGGGACCACCTCGGGGATCCAGACGGCGGCCGACGTCGGACGGGCCGACATGGTCATCGCCTGCACCGACAACGACCAGACGAACCTCGTCGCCTGCGGCACCGCGAAGACCCTCGGCGAGGGGTTCACGATCGCCCGCGTGAAGAGCACGGACTTCCTCCGCACGTGGGAGGGCAACGAGGGCGCGTTCGGCGTCGACTTCATGGTGTGTACGGATCTCTTGACCGCCGAGAACATCGTCCGCGTCATCGGGCTCCCGGCCGCGATCGACGTCGACCCCTTCGCGAGCGGGCTCGTCCAGATGGCCGAGTTCGAGATCGCGGAGGGGAGCCCGGTGGCCGGCCAGACCGTCTCGCAGGCCGACCGCTTCGAGTCGCTCACGTTCGTCGGTCTGTTCCGCGACGGGGAGATGACGATCCCCCGCGGCGACACCGGCATCGCGGTCGGGGACCGCGCGGTCGTGATCGGGAGCCCGGAGAGCGTCCAGTCGTTCGCGACCGACGTGGCGCCGGAGACGACCCCCGACCGCGCAGACGAGATCGTCGTCGTCGGGGGCAGCGAGATCGGGTACCAGACCGCCCGGCTGTTAGAGGAGCGCGACTTCAAGCCGCGGCTGATAGAGCGCGACGCCGACCGCGCGCGATGGCTCGCGGAGAATCTCCCGAACACGGTGGTGATGGAGCACGACGCCACCGACACCGAGTTCCTCTCTCGAGAGCACGTCGACGACGCGGACATCCTCGTCACCGCGCTCCGCTCCGACGAGAAGAACCTGCTCGTCTCCGTGCTCGCCAAGCGGCTGGGCGTCAATCGGGTGATCGCCGTCGTCGACAGCGCGGATTACGTCACCGTCTTCGAGGAGATCGGCATCGACATCGCGATCAACCCCCGCACGGTGACCGCCGAGGAGATCACGCGGTTCACCTACGAGAGCGTCGCCGAGAACATCGCCGTCCTGGAGAACGATCAGGCCGAGGTGCTCGAACTCGAACTCACCGAGGGGTGCGGGCTCACCGGGCGCCCGATCTCGGAGATCGTCGCGGAGAGCGACGCGCGGTTCGTCATCGGGGCGATCACCCGCGACCACAGGCTGGTCACCCCCCGCGGGGACACCGTGCTTCAGGCCGGCGACCACGTGATCTTGCTCGTGGAGTCCGACTCGGTGAGCGACATCGCCTCGATGGCGTAACCCGTCCGTGACCACCACCATCCGAGTCGGCTGGCGAGCGAGCGTGGGACTCACCGGAGACGTCCTTACGGCTCTCCCCGTTCCCCTGGCCTTTCCGCTCCTCGTCGCGCTCTACTACGGCGAATCGACGCTGCCCTTTGTCGCCGCGATCGCGGTCTCGCTCGCGCTCGGGGCGGCGTTCCGGTCGATGCAGGACCCCGAGGTAAACCTCGGCCCCCGCGAGGCGTTCCTCGCGGTCGCGATGATCTGGTTCCTCGTCGCCGCGGTCGGCGCGATCCCGTTCGTCGTCGCCGGCGTCGGGACGATCGCCCACCCCGTTAACGCGATGTTCGAGGCGATGAGCGGGTTGACGACGACGGGCGCGACCGTCTTGCGCGACTTCTCGCTCCACTCTCGGTCCGTGCTCATGTGGCGGCAGGTGATCCAGTGGCTCGGCGGGCTCGGCATCCTCATCCTGGCGACCGCGGTCCTCTCCGAGCTCGGCGTCGGTGGCGCACAGCTCATGGAGACGGAGTCGCAGACGAAAGACGTCAACAAGCTCACGCCGAAGATCTCACGGACCGCACAGCTGATCTGGGGGATCTACTTCGGGCTCACCGGGCTCGCGGTCGTCGTCTACTTCCTGCTCGGGCTCGCCGTCGACCCGCGGATGGACCTGTACAACGCGATCGCCCACGCGTTCACCTCGGTCGCGACGGCCGGGTTCTCCCCCCAGCCGCTCTCCGTCGGCGCGTTCCACCCGCTCATCCAGTGGGCGGTCGTCCCGTTCATGGTGATCGGCTCGACCAGCTTCGTCCTCATCTACTTCGCCATCAACGGGGAGCCGATGCGCCTTCTGAAGAACGAGGAGTTCCACTTCTATCTGGGCGCGATGGGGACGCTCGCGTCGATCGTCGCCCTCGGTCTGTTCCTCGATCCGAGTTCCACCTTCGGCGCCGAGGAGACGATCCGGCACGCCGTCTTCAACGTCGCGTCGATCGTGACGACGACCGGGTACGCCAGCACCGACTACGTGCTGTGGGCGCCCGCGGCGAAGCACATGCTGTTCATGGGGATGTTCATCGGCGGGATGGTCGGGTCGACCACCTGTTCGATCAAGTCGCTGCGGTGGCTGGTCGCGCTGAAGTCGTTCAAGCGGAACCTCTACACCGCGATCCACCCGGAGTCCGTTCGGCCGGTCCGGATCTCGGGGCGGCCCATCGACGAGGGCGCGGTTCGCGACATCTACGCGTACCTCCTGTTGAGCATCGCGATATTCTTCCTGCTCGCCGTGGTCATCGTCGTCGACGCCGAGCGGGCGAACCTCCGAGTAGACGAGTTCGAGGCGCTCGGCGCGGCGGCGACGACGTTCCTCAACATCGGCCCCGCGTTCGGCGACGCGGGCCCGTACGGGACGTTCGCGTCGTTCCCGATGAGCACCCGGGCCGTGATGATCGTCCTGATGTGGATCGGCCGGATCGAGATCATCCCGGTGCTCGTGCTGTTCACGAAGGCGTTTTGGACCTCGTAGCGACTCTCGACGGTCGAGGGTCGAGCGACGGGCCGGCGTCGTTGTAACTTCGTTTCCAAGCCGGAGCTCGGAGTGGACGCCCTCTCGTAGACGATTGATACCGGGAGTACGTATATCGATATGGTGGAGTGGTTGTCTATACGGGATCGAGTGGCGTTGCTGTCGGTTGTTTATAAGTGGTCGACGGCGTTGCGGTGAAGACCTCTCGGGGATCGACGGTGAACACCTCCAAAGCCCCAGCCACTGCGGGCGGCGCACGCTCGCTGCGCGCCTCACTCGGTCGCTCACGGCGTTCGCTCCCTCGTTGCGGTGCTTGCGTCCCCTGCGCCGCCCGCAGCGACTGCCCCTTTGAGTCCCACCCCACCCCGCACCGCAACCGCACCTCACGCCTCCCCAGCCTCGTCGGCTCGGCGCTTATAAGCGCCGAGCCGACTCCCTCGCGCGTGCTCTCGCCGGCGGCGTTGCCGCCGGCTGTCAGAGGCGCTTCGCGCCTCGCTACTCGCGCCCGATGAGCCCTCGGAGGCACGCGCCACCGCCGTTTATTTATATGTGGTCGTCGTCGCTCGCGACTGTTTAAATACTCACTCGCCACCACCGATCTGCGATACCCACTCCTGCTATCGCTCGCTCGTCGAGTTGGGACCGGCGGACGGGCGGTGCGGGGAAATGCGGGACTCGTGAGAGTCCGACCCTGAGCGAAACGGTCTCGCCGATCAGAAGAACAGCCAGATGACCAGCAGCGCGTACAGCACCGCGAGCGAGATGATCGTCAGTCGGATCAGGATGTTGACGCTGAAGACGAGCCCGTTGTAGTCGTTTTTCAGCAGCTTGAGCGGGCGGGTCTTTCGGCTCGCAAGCCCGATCGTCGCGGGGGCCACGTCGGCGGCGGCCCGTTCCACCGCCTCGCGCAGGGCGTCGGTGTCGGACCGCGTCGCGTTGGCGAGCTCGTGGACGGAGGCGTGGGTGTCCGTCGAGAAGACGAGGACCTCGTCGAACTCCCCGCGGTAGTCGTCCGCCAGCTCCCGCACGTCGGGGGTGACCCCGTTGGTGTCTATCCCCATCAGCAGCACATCCTGCCCGTCGACCGACTCGACGATCGCCGCCACGTCCTGCTCCGCGCGCCGGACCGCGAAGCCCGCCGCGTAGTCGTGAAGGGGCGCGTCGGCGAGCCGGTCGCGGAAGTCGTCGAAGTGGGTCTTCAGCCGGTCCGCCTCGGCGGAGCCGTACAGCACCTCCTTCTCCGGGCCGTCCTGGAGGTCGTGTTTGTGAAGGTCCACGAGCAGCACCTCGGACCCGTCGACGTCGCCCGTGAACACGCCCGTGTCGTAGTCGTCGATCCCCTCGCCGTGGAGGAAGATCACCTGTTTGTCGCCGATCCGTCGCCCGTAGAACTCGATCTCGCCGTAGTCGTGGCGCACCAGCCGCGACGCGCTGGCGACGCGCTCGGGGTCGGCGACCGCGTCGAGGATCGTCTCGGCGTCCTCCGGGTCCGAGAGGTCCTCCTTGTGCGTGCAGGGGACGTGAAGGAAGAAGCCGCCGTCGCCCTCGGCCCCGTCGTTCAAGGCGTCGATGACGTTCCCGCTCAGCTGGCCGCCGCCGAACCCGCCGAGCGGGCCGGGGTGGACCCACGGCGCGGCGAGCGTCAGCCGGTCGCCGTTGTCGATCGCGAGCGTCTCGACGGCGGGCCGGGCCTCGACGCCCAGATCGAGCGAGGCGCGGTCGTTCTGGAGGATGCCGGAGGTGAGCTCGAACGCGGAGACGTCGGTGTTGCTCCGGATGAGGTAGTCGACGATCGCGAGCACCAACACGAGGAACGCCGCGGCGATGAGCAGCGAGGCGAACGCGAACACGTGGCGGTACGTCGAAAATCCGAGATCGCCGCCCGCGAACGCGTAGAACGCGGCGATCAGCGCCGCCGGCTCCGCGAGCGCGACGACGAGGATCCGCCTGTAGCGGCCGATCCCCGTCGAGACGACGAGCACGAGGATGTTGATCAGGTAGACCGTGATAAAGAGGAGCCAGACGATGCTCCACGCGTTCCCCACGTCGTTGGCCCCGGAGAGGACCAGCGCGTGGACGAACGTGACGAACTGGTTGACCAGGGCCAGAAAGAAGCTCCACGTCCGCGGGTACCCCGGGAGGACGCGGTAGAACAGCTCTCCGGCGAACAGGAAGGGGAGCAGGAAGAGCAGCACCGCGACCGGGAGGAGCGTCGACGGCTCCGGGGAGAGGGGCGTGAACGCCGAGAAGGCGGCAAAGGAGACGACGCTGTACGCGACCGCGAGGACCGCCATCGCGGGGAGCTGCTGTGAGAGCGGCGGGACGCTGAACACCAGTCGCTGGAAGACGTCGACGTTGTCCGCGCCCATCTACGACACCCCGTATATCTCCTCCAAGTCGTCGATCGTCCGCTCGACCGAGTACTCCTCGACCGCCTCGCGAGTGGGCCTGTCGCCGTCGAGGCAGTCGACGACGGCGCGCTCCATGTCGACGAGGTCGCCGTGTTCGAACCGGGCCCCGTTGTCCGGCCCGATGGTGCGGTCGAACGGCGGCACGTCGGCGGCGGCGACCGGCGTTCCGCAGGCGTTCGCCTCCAGCGTCGAGAGCCCGAGCGTGTCGCAGGTCGACGCGGTGACGAAGACGTCGAGCGCGGAGTAGAACGCCGGGAGGTCCTCGCGCGGGAGGAAGTCCCGGAACCGGACGTTCCCCTGGGCGCCGCGTTCGAGTTCGTCCCGGACCGGTCCCTCGCCCACCAGTTCGAACCGCAGGTCGGGCCGGCGCTCGGCCAGCCGGAGGATCTCGTCGACGTTCTTGTTGTGGGTCATCCGACCGCTGTACCCCACCGTCGGCTCGTCGCTCGCGAACTTCGAGTCGGCGACCGGACTGAACGTGTCCGTCTCGATGCCGACGGGGAGCTTCCGCGGCGTCACGTCCCGCCGGATCCGCGAGGTCGACGCGGTGACGCAGTCGAACGACCGGAGGAACCGGTTCTCGTACGCCACGTACGCCCGACCGGCGATCCCGGCCAGCGACTCCAGTTTCAGCCCCTGGACGAAGTAGTCCTCCACGGGAGTGTGGTGGGTGTACACGGACTTCACGCCGCGCTTCTTCGCGTATCGGCGGCCCATCAGGCCGGTCGAGGCCGGCCCGTGGCAGTGGACCACGTCGAGGTCGGGAAGCGACGAGAGTCGCCGGTACAGCGGAACGCGGTACTGCCGGTAGAAGGGGTTCGGCAGCGACGGCACGGGGATCTCGCGGTCGTCGGGCTCGTAGCTGCTCGCCGGGTAGACGACGTACACCTCGTGGCCGCGGTCCTCGAGTCGGTCCCGCCACGAGCGGATCGTGTACGTCACGCCGTCGACGCCCGGAAAGTAGCTGTCCGTGAAGAATCCGATGTTCATGCGAGGGCTCGCCGTCGCCGCGTCGTCTGTCGCGCGTCGCCGCCGGAGCACGTTCCGGAGTCGGTCGACTGCGCCGATCCGCCGCGGACCGGATCCGAGGGCACCGCCGTGTTCGGGGCCGCCGTCGGCCGGGGAAGCGCCGCCGTCTCGCCCCCGGCGCGATCGGACCGTCTCGCAGCGCCGTCGTCGTGTCCAGACTGTGCCACGGTTGTTACGTCGCGGATTTTCTTCGGACGTGCATCAACATTTTCATTTCTCGACCGCTCCGGTCGCGGTCGGACGGTCGCTCCGATCGCGGCCCCGATCGCCGTCCCGAACTCCCGGACGGGCTCCCGCCCCGCGGCCTCACCATTAACCGGTCGGCGCGCGAACGCCCGTCCATGATCACCACCGATCGGATGGCGGCGGTCGACGCCAACGCCGCCGCCCTCGGCGTCCCGCGGAAGCAGCTGATGGAGTCGTCCGGCAACGCGGTCGCCCGCGAGGTCCGGGCGATCGCCGACCCCGGCGCGACGATCGAGCTGTTCTGCGGGCGCGGGAACAACGGCGGCGACGCGTTCGTCGCGGCGCGCTTTCTCTCGGAGTACGACGCGACGGTCCGCCTGCTCGGACGCCCCGAGTCGATCCGGACCGAGATCGCGCGCGAGAACTGGGATGCCCTCGAAAGCGCCGAGATTCCGACCGAGACGGTCTCTGACGCCGCCGACCTCGCGCTCGACGACCCGGACGTGATCGTCGACGCGATGCTCGGGACCGGAGCGACGGGGGCGCTTCGGGAACCGGAACGCACCGCGGCGCGGCTGGCGAACGAGAGCGACGCCGCGGTCGTCGCCGTCGACGTGCCCTCCGGGATCGACGCCGACACCGGCGAGCCGACCGGTTCCGGGGATGCGAACCCCGATCCCGTCCACGTCGAGGCCGACCGCGTCGTCACCTTCCACGACGAGAAGCCCGGGCTGTCGGCGCTCGACGCGGACGTGACCGTCGCGGACATCGGCATCCCGGCGGCGGCGGAGCGGTTCACCGGCCCCGGCGACCTGCTCGGGATCGCGCGCGATCCGGACTCGCACAAGGGCGAGAACGGCGAGGTGCTCGTGATCGGCGGCGGCCCGTACGCCGGCGCGCCCTCCCTCTCGGCCCGGTCGGCGCTCCGGACCGGCGCCGACCTCGTGCGCGTCGCCTGCCCGGAGACGGTGGCGCGGACGGTACAGGGGTACTCCGCGGACCTGATCGTCCGCGGGCTCCCGGGCGACCGGATCGGTCCGGCCCACGTCGACCGCGCGCTGGCGCTCGCCGACGGCAACGACGTCGTCGTGCTCGGGCCGGGGCTCGGCGACGGCGACGAGGCGAGCGAGTTCGTCCGCGAGTTCCTCTCGCGGTACGACGGGCGCGCGGTCGTCGACGCCGACGCGCTGCGGGTCGTCCCCGAGGTCGACACGGACGCGGGGCTGATCTGCACGCCGCATCAGGGCGAACTGGTGGGGATGGGCGGCGAGACCGCCGACGACCCCGACGAGCGCGCGGAGCTCGTGCGGGCGTTCGCCGACGAGATCGGCCACACGCTGCTGGTGAAGGGCGCGACGGACGTGGTCACAGACGGCGACGCGGTTCGGCTGAACCGCACGGGCAACCCGGGAATGACCGTCGGCGGGACCGGCGACGTGCTGGCGGGCGCGGTGGGCGCGCTCGCGGCCGTGACGAGCCCCTTCGAGGCGACCGCGGTCGGGGCGTACGTCAACGGGCTGGCCGGCGACGCGGCGGCCGAGGAGATGGGATACGGCCTCGTGGCGACGGACTTACCCGACCGGATTCCCGAGGCGATGCGTGATGAGTGACGACCCCGACGACGGCGTCGCCGACGAGGCGACCGACGGCCTCGCTGCCGACCTGACCCACACCGACGCGTCCGGCGAGGTCAGGATGGTCGACGTGGGCGACAAGCCCGACACGAGCCGCCGCGCGGTCGCGCGCGGCGAGATCCGGCTGACCCCCTCGACGATCGCGGCCGTCGAGGCCGACGAGGTCGGCAAGGGCGACGTGCTCGCGACCGCGCGGGTGGGCGCGGTGCAGGCCGTCAAACACACCTGGGAGACGATCCCGATGTGCCACCAGATCCCGATCACGAACGTCGACACCGACTTCGCGGTCGACGACGACCGGATCGAGCTGACGGTCGCCGTGGAGACGACCGGGAAGACGGGCTGCGAGATGGAGGCCTTAGAGGGCGTGACCACCGGGCTCAACGTCGTCTGGGACATGGTGAAGGCCGCGGAGAAGGACGACGACGGCGGCTATCCCGACACCGGGATCACGGACGTCGAGGTCGTCGAGAAGGAGAAGCGACCCACCGGGGAGTGAACCGTAGTCGCAGTCGTCTCGCGTTCACGACCTCACTCCGCGTTCACCGTGACCGCATATTCGTAGTCTTTCGAGCGCCGTTCTCCGACCGTCTTTCCGACGCTGAACCCGTACTCGTATTCACCGGGTTCGGCGTCCTGTGCGGCTTGGACCGTCACGCTTAGCGTCGCGTTGGTGCAGTCGTCCCACACGTAGATCGGCGGACAGGAGTCGGCCTGCGAGTCTATGGGGGGTCTGAACTCGACGTCCCCGAACTGTACCGGCGCGTCGTTCGGACCGCACTTGTACAGTCGCGAATCGAACGAAAAATTCGTAATACCGTCTACGCGGACGTCGAACGTCTCCGAGCCGCCGGGATCGAGTTCCGGTTCCTCGACCTCGACGGTCGGCGGCCAGCTCCCCTCGCCCGTACACGACGGACAGTTACCGAGACAGACGTCGCCGCCGAGACAACCACCTAACCCCGCGACTGCCGCCCCGGCGCTTCCGGCGAGGAGTCGACGTCGTCGCATATTTGGACTTTCGTGTAAACCACAATCAAATTACCGCAGCGCCGCCGTATCTGGACGCCGTTCCGCGTCGTATCTGACGCCCTTCCGTCACGATCGCGTCCGAAACCCCTTCCTCCTACCGGTCCAAGAAGGGCGGAATGACGACCTCGGCGCGCTTCTCGTCGCCGCGCACGACGACGCTCACCTCGGTGCCCGGCTCCGTGTAGTGCTCGTGGAGGTACCCCAATCCGATCGGCTCGTCGAGCGTGGGGCTCATCGTGCCGGAGGTGAGCTGGCCGACTCGGGTGAGGTCGCCGTCGGTGACGGCGTAGCCGTTGCGGGGGACGCCGCGTTCGAGCAGGCGGACCCCGACGAACTTCTCGTCGACGCCCTCCTCCTTCTGGGCCTCGAGGGCGTCGCGACCGACGAACTCCGTGTCGAGCTTTACGACGAACCCGATCCGGGCCTCGTAGGGGCTCCGCGGCTCGGTCTCGGGGTCGAAGTCCTGCCCGGAGAGGAGATAGCCCATCTCGGTTCGAAGGGTGTCGCGCGCGCCGAGCCCGCAGGGCTGGGCGTCCCGCGGCGCGTCGGCGAACGCCCCCCAGACGGTCTCCGCGTCGCCCGCGGGGCACATCACCTCGAAGCCGTCCTCGCCGGTGTAGCCGGTTCGAGCGACCCAGCTATCGACCTCCCCGACCGCCGCGACGGTCGCTTCGAACTTCGAGAGCCCGACGACCCGGTCCGCGGGGGTCGCGTCGTCGAGCGCGTCGGCCGCGTCCGGCCCCTGTACCGCGAGCATCGCCCAGTCGTCGGTGGCGTTCGCGACCGCGGCGTCGAGCCCCTCGTCGTCCCGGTAGTCGACCCACCGGTCGTACATCTGCCCGTCGTGGCCCGCGTTGGGGACGAAGAGGTAGGCGGGGTCGCCGGAGCCGGCGTCGAGGTCGCGGTCGAGTCCGGCGAGCGCGTCGTCGCCGTCGCCCGCCTCGATCCCGTCCGGGAGGCGGTAGACGACCGTGTCGTCGAGCATGACGCCCTCCTCGTTCGTGATCGCGGCGTACTGGGAGTCGCCCGGGTCGAGCGCCGCCACGTCGTTGGTCGTGAGGCGGTTCATCAGCGTCGTCGCGTCCGGCCCCGACACCTCGATCTCGCCCATGTGCGACACGTCGAAGACGCCGAGCGAGCCGCGGACCGCCGCGTGCTCCTCGCTGATCGAGTCGAACTCGACCGGCATCTGCCACCCGCCGAAGTCGGTGAACTTCGCGCCGCGATCCGCGTGGACCCCGTGGAGCGGGGTGCGTCGGTCTGACATGGCTGACCCGTCGCTCGGCCCGACCTAAGGTCTTGTCATCCCCCGCACCCGGTCCCCGTCTCGCGATCCCGCCGCACCGCGGCCGCAACCGCGCCGCGCCCCGGCCGCGATCCATCCGACCGCCGACAGCCTCAAGCCGTTTCCACCCCGGATAGCGTACGTGACGCGCAACCTCTCCGGGCTGCTCGCGCCCGCCGCCGCGGTCCTGCTGGTCGCGGTCGTCGTCGCCGCGGTCGCGGGCGCGTGGCCCCCTTTCGTGGCCGTCGAGAGCGGGAGCATGGCCCCGGAGGTCGAGCGGGGCGACCTCGTCGTCGTCACCTCGATCGACAGGTTCCCCTGGGGCGGGCTCGTCGGCGCGGCCGAATCCGACGCGCCGACCACGTTCGGGAGCCCCGGCGACGTGGTCGTCTTCGACCCGCCGAGCGACGGCCAACGCCCGATACTGCACCGGATCGCCTTCCCCGTGAGCGCCGGCGAGGACTGGACGGACCGGGCCGACCCCGCGCTGCTCGACGGCGACTGCGCGACGATCGCGGCGTGTCCCGCACCCTACGACGGGTACGTCACCTACGGCGACGCCAACGGCGAGTACGACCAGAGCGCCGGGATCGCCCCGGTCGTCCGCGAGGAGTGGATCACGGCCAAGGCGCTGTTCGCGGTCCCGAACCTCGGCTGGTTCCGCGTCGGCGCCGACGCCGCGATAGCGCGGGTGGGACTCCTCCCGACCGCGGTCGGGTTCGGTGGCCTCGCCGCCGCCACCGGCGGGTTCGGCGCGCTCCTCTTCGGGCGGATCGGGGCGCGGCGAGGGGCTCGCAACGGGCGCGAGCGATAGAAAGAGCGGGCCGATCAGTCGCCGATCGGTCGCCGGTTACGACCCGTCGCCGTTTTCGCCGTCGCCATCGTCGCCGCCTCTGTCGCCGTCGAGCGTCACCGAGTCGTTTGTGGCGTTCCGGAGGGCGTCGGACCGGCCGAACTCGCCGGGCGCGATCGCGAGCGTCCGGATCCCGTACCCGTTCGCGGTCTCGACGACCGGCTTGAAGTCGGTGTCCCGCGAGGCGATCGCGAGCGTCGACATTCTCCCTTCCGCCGCGAAGCGCGCCGCGTCGACCGCGAGCTTCACGTCGACGTCGCCGCTCGTGACGACGACCTCGAAGCCGCGGGCCTCCGCGGCCTGAATGAGTCCCGGAGTCGCGTGCTCGTCGAGGTAGAGCCGCGTGGTGACGAGTTGCCCCTCGGCCTCCGCCGCGACCCGCACGTCGTCGAGGTCGACGTCGAACTCCTCGCGCAACACGTTCGGTCCGTCGACGAACAGCGCCACGCCGACGGGTCCGTCGTCCGACCGGCTGGATTCCATGCCTCCCGGTGAGTCGCCCGCGGAGATATGCGTGCTGGTCTGACGGAGCGGAATTGATCCATGAGAACATACCACTTATCAGTGCGTCGATCGTAATCCGTCCATGATATCCCGCGTGCTGGTCCCGATGGACGAGTCGGAGATGGCGGAGCGGGCGCTCCGGTTCGCGCTGGAGGCGCACCCGGACGCCGAGATCGTCGTGCTCCACGTGGTGGGCCAGCCCTCCTCCATGATGGGCGGCGCGGCCGGGCTCGCGCTCGCCGACGACACCGAGGAGGCGGCGAGAGAACAGGCGAGCGACCTGCTCGAGCGCGCCCGCGAGATCGCCGCCGAGAGCGGGACCGAGATCGAGACGGACGTGATGGCCGGCCACCCGGCGCGGTCGGTCGTCGACGCGAGCGAGGAGTTCGACGTCGTCGTCATCGGGAGCCACAGCGGGACCCTCGCGGACCGACTGCTCGTCGGCAACATCGCCGAGAAGATCGTCCGGGGCTCCGCCGCGCCCGTGACGGTCGTTCGGTGAACCGTCGCCTCGACGAGCGGAATCGGCGGTCGTTCTCCCCGCCGTCGTTTCGACTTTTGAACACCTTATATTCGTATTACCACCTGATCGACGACTGTAGTGAATATACGAAGTATTGAAATAGGATGTCCAAGAATGTCGGAGTAAGATGTCTGAATCAAATGCATACACCGTCATTTCCGAGCAGAACGATCACGATTGCACCACGGTACGTGCACATCCGCGCAACGAGACGTTCCACGTCGTCGAGTACGCCGACGAGGACGCCCGCGAGCGCGTCGCGGACCTCCCGGTGGGCTCGGTGGTCAAGATGGAGCTGTCGCGCGCCGGCCGCCGGAGCAACGTCTGGCGCGCCGAGTCGGTCCGGACCGCGCACACCGACGGCGGGGCGGCGGGGGAGTAGAGAGCGAGGAAAGAGAACCGGGAGACGGTTCGGAATCGCTTACGAACCCTCGGAGACGGCCGCTCGTTCCCTTATAAATCGTGTGTCAGCCGCGGGTTCGTCACGGCGCCGTCGGACGCGCCGGCGAAGTCGCGGGCGTACTTCGCGAGGACGCCGCCCTCGTACTGCGGTTCCGGCGCGTCCCACTCCTCGCGGCGCTCGGCGAGCTCCTCCTCGGAGAGGTCGACGGCGAGGTCGCGCTCCGGGATGTCGACGGTGACGTGGTCGCCGTCCTCGATGAGCCCGATCGGGCCGCCGTCGGCCGCCTCGGGCGCGACGTGGCCGATCATCGGGCCGCGGGTCGCGCCGGAGAAGCGGCCGTCGGTGAGCAGCGCCACGTCGTCCTCGTGGCCCGCGCCGACGACGGCGGCGGTGACGCCGAGCATCTCGCGCATGCCGGGACCGCCGGTCGGCCCCTCGTTGCGGATCACGATCACGTCGCCGGAGTCGACCGCGCCCGACTGGACGTACTCCATCGCGTCCTCCTCGTTCTCGAACACGCGGGCCGGCCCCTCGTGATAGAACTCGTCGTCGCCGGTCACCTTCAGCACCGAGCCGTTGGGCGCGAGGTTCCCCTTGAGGATCTTGATGGCGCCCTCCTCCTCCTTGGGGTCGTCGACGGTGTAGAGGAAGTCCGCCTCGATATCGTCGTCGTCCGGGAGGTCGCCGCGCTCCTCCAGTTCCGCGAGCTCCTCGGCGAGGGTGCGGCCGGTGACCGTCATCGCGTCGCCGTGGAGCAGGTCGGCCTCCAGCAAGCGGCGGAGGACCACGGGCACGCCGCCGACCTCGTGGAGGTCGTTCATGACACGGCTCCCGCCGGGCTGGAGGTCCGCGATCTTCGGCGTGCGCCGCGAGATCTCGTCGAAGTCCTCGATCGAGAGGTCCACGTCGGCCTCGGCGGCCAAAGCGAGCAGGTGGAGCACGCCGTTCGTGGAGCCGCCGATGGCGGTCTGTAAGGCGATCGCGTTCTCGAACGACTCCCGCGAGAGGATGTCGGAGGGGCGGCGGTCCTCCTCGATGCACTCTAAGGCGAGCTCGCCGGCGCGCTCGGCGACCTCGTAGCGCTCCGCGTCCTCGGCGGGCGCGGAGGCGGAGCCGAGCGGCGCCATCCCGAGCGCCTCGGAGATGGACGCCATCGTGTTCGCCGTGAACATCCCGCCGCAGGAGCCCGCGCCGGGGCAGGCGTGACGCTCCAGGTCGTCGAGCTCCTCGCCGCTCATGTCGCCCTCGGCGTAGGCGCCGACGCCCTCGAACACCTGCACGATGGTCACGTCGCGCCCCTCGTGCTCGCCGGGCATGATCGAGCCGCCGTAGAGGAACACCGACGGGAGGTCGGTGCGGATCGACGCCATCAGCATGCCGGGGAGGTTCTTGTCGCAGCCGGCGACCGTCACCAGCGCGTCCATCCGCTCGCCGAAGGAGACGAGCTCGACGGAGTCGGCGATCACTTCGCGGGAGATGAGGCTCGCTTTCATCCCCTCGGTCCCCATCGAGATGGCGTCGGAGATGGTGATCGTCCCGAACTCGATCGGCATCCCGCCCGCCGCGTCGATCCCGTCGATCGCGGCGTCCGCCACGTCGTCGAGGTGGACGTTACACGGCGTGATGTCGGCCGCCGGGTTCGGCACGCCGACGATCGGCGACGAGAGGTCCTCGTCGTCGAACCCCATCGCGCGGAACATCGCGCGGTGCGGGGCCTTGTCCGCCCCCTCCGTCACGTCCCTGCTCCGCAGGTCCCCGTCCTTCTCGCCCGCGAACCGGTCCGCGTCGTCGCGGCGTCGGGAGCGCTCTCCCTCCGACCGCGGCTGCTGTTCGCTCATACCCGATCCTGTCCCTCGGGGGTCTTAAACGGACGCAAGGAAACAAGGGTTGCTCGGGGAGAGGGATCGGGCCGAACCCGTTCGGTCAGGAAGTAATGTATCCGACCGATTGGGCCGCAACATCTTCGATCCGTTTGTCGACAAGAGAGGTCATGCGAAACTCCACCTCTGTAGCATTGTTGAGGGTCGCAAGCGACCACGGCAGGACGTGACTTCGCTTCCCGAGCGGGTCGCCCTCGTAGTCGTCGTCTCGAAGCGTGAGCCACTGTTCGTGGTAGGCCATCGTGGAGATCAAGACGGTAATCAGTTGCACACCGTGGTTAGGAAACTGAGGCGTTCCCAGAACGAGCATCGGGCGGCCCTTGTCCGAAAGCGGATCGATACCCCAGACGACGTCACCGCGTTCCAGTTCCTCGAACGCCGTCACCGGACCTCCTCCATCTCGTCGGTCCGTAGCTCTTCGAGACGTTCCTCACCGTATTTCTCGTCTGCAGCCTCGTGATGTCGATGTAGCCGGTACGCGGCTCGAAGTCGATCCTCGTCGTCCGTAATCGCCCAGTAGGGACTCTTGTGACGCACGAGACCCCGTCCCTTCAGTCGCGAGAGGATCGCACTGACAGCGTCCTTCTCCAGTCCGAGCCGCTCGGCAACCGTCGCCGCCTTCCAGGCGCGATCGTCGTTCTCGTCGAGGAACGAGACGATTCGCTCGGTGTCGTTTCGGGTTTCGAACTCATCGTCGTCGGCGTTCTCGAACTCGTCGATATCGATCGTGCCGCTCGACATAGCCGGATGTTGGTACTGTTGGCTCATAGCTGTTTGGTGTGTTTGCTATAAGACTTCGAGAACTCTCGTCTCTTCGGACCTTACAGGCCTCAAACCCGCGCTTTGATCTCTACCCGGTACCCGAACGGGTCCCTGACGTACACCGCCGGCGCCTCCCCGGTCGCGCCGAGCGGGGAGTCGAGCCGCTTCTCGACCTCGACGCCCGCCGAGTACAGCTCGCTCTCGATGTCGTCGAGGGACTCCTCGACGACGACCGCGACGTGGTCGTAGTTCGTCGCGGTCGGCGGCTCGAACTCGTCGGTCGGCCACAGGTGGATCACCGCCGTCGCCGACAGCCGCACGTCGAAGAAGGGTTTCTCGTCGGCCGCGTACAGCGCGTCCTCGATCCCGAAGCCGAGTCGCTCGCCGTAGAACTCCCGCGCGTGGTCGACGCCGTCGGCGGGGATCCGGAGGTTGACGTGGTCGATGTGACGTGCCTGCATGGCGTCGGATTCGGTGCCGACGGCAAAAAAACCGAGAGTCAGGCGAACGCTTCGAGGATCCCCGCGCCGTCCGTGCTCCGACCGAGGTCGGGGAGCGTGGCGCGCTCGGGGTGGGGCATGAGCACCGCAACCGACTCGCGCTCGCCGAGGACACCGGCGACGTTGTCGGTGGAGCCGTTGGGGTTCGCGTCTTCCGTCGCGTTCCCGTCGGCGTCGCAGTAGCGGAAGAGCACGCGGTCGTCGGCGACGAGGTCGGCGCGGGCCGCCTCGCCGATCTCGAAGCGACCCTCGCCGTGGGCGATGGGGACCTCGATCACGTCGCCTTCCTCGTAGGCGGCGGTCCACGGCGTGTCCGCGCGCTCGACGCGGAGGTGGACCGGTTCACACTGGAAGCGCGCGGAGGCGTTAGTGGTGAACGCGCCGGGGGCGAGGCCGGACTCAGAGCCGATCTGCGCGCCGTTGCAGACGCCGATCACGGGGACGCCCGCCTCGGCCGCGGCCCGGACCTCCGCCATGATCGGGGACCGGGCGGCCATCGCGCCGGCGCGCAGGTAGTCGCCGTACGAGAAGCCGCCGGGGAGGACGATCCCGTCGGCGTCGGCCGGGAGCCCGTCCTCGTGCCAGACGCGCTCGGCGTCGACGCCGACGTGCTCGAGCGCGCGCACCGCGTCGCGGTCGCAGTTCGAGCCGCCGAACTGGACGACGGCGACCGTCATCGCTCCGCGACCGCGACCTCGTAGTCGTGGATCGTCGGGTTCGCGAGCAGCCGCTCGGCCATCTCGTCGGCGCGGGCGGCGGCCTCGTCGGCGTCGGCGGCATCGAGGTCGACCTCGAACCGGTCGGCAGACCGAAGGTCCTCGAGGTCGAACCCGAGGCGTTCGAGGGCCTGCTGGGTCGTCTCGGCCTCCGGGTCGAGGACGCCCCGCTTCAGGCGGACCGTCACCGTCGCGGTGTAGGCAGTCATGTCCGATAGTGCGGGGTCGTGTGTAAAAACCGTTTTGGAACGTCTTTTCCATCCACGTTTGTGAATATGTATTAGTCGATCGTGTGGGCGGCAGGGTCGTCACGGAACGAAAGGGGCAAACCCCTCCGCGTTCTCCATCGCCTGTATGCAGCCGCTCGAATCATCGGAGGTGATCGTCGCATGACCCGCGAACTGACCGAGATCACGGTCGTCGGAGGAGACAAGACCGGACTCATCGCGCGGGTCACCTCCCTGCTGTTCGAGCGGGGGATCAACATCGAGGACCTCGATCAGGCGGTCCGCGAGGGCGTCTTCCGGATGACGACCCGCGTGGACGCCTCCGAGCTGGAGACCTCCCGGGGCGAGCTCCGCCGCGCGCTCGCCGAGCTCGGCCGCGAGCTCGACGTGGACATCCAGGTCCGGTTCCCGAGCGACCGCGACGCCCGCCGGATCGCGCTGTTGGTCACCAAGGAGACGCACGCGCCCGAGGCCCTCTTGGAGGCCGAGGCCAACGGCGATCTGGCCGACGACGGCGAGGAGGCCGAGATCCCGGTCGTGATCGGCAACCGCGGCGACCTCCGGTCGCTCGCGGAGCGCTACGACAAGCCCTTCTACGACGTGGGCGACGGCAACGGCAACACCGACGAGGAGCGCCTCCTCGACCTGTTGGCCGAGTACGACGTGGACCTGATCGCCCTCGCCCGCTACATGCGCATCCTCTCGCCGGAGGTCGTCTTCCGGTACGAGGGCCGGATCATTAACGTCCACCCCTCGCTGTTACCGGCGTTCCCCGGCGCGGAGGCGTACCGGCAGGCGAAGGACGCGGGGGTCCGCATCGCCGGGGTCACGGCCCACTACGTCACGACCGACCTCGATCAGGGGCCGGTGATCGCCCAGCGCGCCTTCGACGTGCCCCCGGACGCCGACGTCGACGAGATCAAGCGCCGGGGGCAACCCCTCGAGGCCGACGTGCTGCTCGACGCGGTCCGGCTCCACCTCGCGGACGCCATCGCGATCCACCGCGGCACGGTCCACGTCCGCGAGGACGCCGACGTCGACGCCCAACTCGGGCTCAGCGAGGCCGCGATCGACTCGAACCCGGACGAACCGGTCGACGGCGAGCCGCTGTCGCGCTCGCAGCCGCCGGCCGCCGAGAGCGACTGAATCGGCGATCAGTCGGCAGCGCCCGCTTTTAAGGACCCGCGAGACGCATCGTCGATCGCGAAGTCGCACGGGGGCGTCCGCCGGTTCGCCGCCGACGCCAGCGCGGTCGTGCGCACCGACGAGCGGCTGATCCTCCTGTTTCTCGTGCTCCTGTCGCTCGCCGCGCTCGCCGTATTTCTCCACTACACCGCGTCGCTGCTCGACGGGCTCCCGGAGGTGCTCCCCTCGGAGATGCCACGGCCGGGGAGCTCGAACCCGTGAGAGTTCCGTGTTCCGAGCCAATTCCGACTGAAACGATCGGCCGTCGAAGAGCCTCCCTTGATCGATACCGGGAGTACGGCTCGCAAATTGGTTGATTAGGGGTTATACGTGATCGAGAGGTGTTGCTGGCGGCTGTTTATAAGCTAACAACGATGCTACGGTGAAGACTTCCAAAGCCCCAGCCACGAGGACGGCGTACGCTCGTTGCGCTCCTTGCGGTGCTTACGTCGTCATCAGAACGCGAAGCGTTCTGATTGGCTCACGAGAGCGGAGCTCTCGTGAACGCCTGCGCCGTCCTCGCGGCAGGGCGAGAGCGAAGCTCTCGCTTGAAACCGGCGCGTAGCGCCGGTGACAGCGAGGCGCTTCGCGCCTCTGGAAGCCGGCGGCTTCGCCGCCGGCGACTGCCCCTTTGAGTCCCTCCCCGCCCCGCACAGCCCCGCACCTCACCCCTCCCCAGCCTCGTCGGCGGCTCCCGTTGGTCGCCGCCGACTCCCTCGCGCGTGCACCTCGCGCCCGGTGGGCGCTCGCAGGCACGCGCCACCGCATTATTCTTTATAAGCGATCGTCGCCGTCGCTCACAGTTTGTTTAAATACTGATGCGCCGATACCGATCTGGTTTACGCCAACTCCGCGATCACGTCGCCGATCCGGTCGACCGCGGCGTTCACGTCGTCGCCGTCGACGTCGAGATGGGTGGTAAAGCGCGTCGTGTGCTCGTCGAACTCCACGCAGCCGACGCCGGCGTCCTCGCAGGCCGCCACGAGGTCGGCCGCCGGAATCCCCATCGCCTCGGTGTGCGCGACGACGATGTTCGTGTCGGGCTCGGGCGCGTCGACCCCGTCGAGCGCGTCGAGACCGGCCGCGAGCCGCTCGGCGTTGGCGTGGTCGTCGGCGAGCCGGTCGACGTTCTCTAACGCGAGGAGCCCCGGTGCGGCGATCATGCCCGCCTGCCGCATCCCGCCGCCGAACACCTTCCGGACGCGGCGAGCCTCCTCGACGAACGCCTCGTCGCCCGCGACGATCGAGCCGACCGGCGCGCCGAGCCCCTTGGAGAGACAGAACGTGACGGTGTCGACGGGTTCGACGATCTCGCTCGCGTCGACGCCGAGCGCGACCGCGGCGTTGAACACGCGCGCGCCGTCGAGGTGGACCGGTACGTCAGCGTCGCGGGCGGCCTCGGCGGCCCCGGAAATCTGGTCGACGGGGATCGCCGTCCCGCCCCGGTAGTTGTGGGTGTTCTCGAGCGACAGGAGTCCGGTTCCGGGACGATGGAGGTCCTCCTCGACGAGCCCCTCCCGGACCGCCTCGGGCGTCGGGACGCAGCGGTCGCCCGCGTCGATCGTCCGGGTCTGGGTCCCCGAGAGCTTCGCGGCGCCCGCCAGCTCCCAGCGGTAGACGTGGGACTCGCGCTCCAAGAGGAGCTCCTGTCCGGGTTCGGTGTGAACGTGGACCGCGATCTGGTTCGCCATCGTCCCCGAGGGGACGTACAAAGCGGCCTCCGTGCCGACCGCGTCGGCGGCGCGGCGCTCTAACTCGTTGACGGTGGGGTCGTCGCGGTACACGTCGTCGCCGACCTCGGCGTCGCGGGCGGCCTCCCGCATCGCCTCGGAGGGAGTCGTGACGGTGTCGGATCGCAGGTCGATGAACTCGTCGGCTTCGGGCATCCGTTGTCGGTCGTTTCGCGGCCGGCCGGAAATAGGTCGCGCTCGGAGCCGGTTCGGCCGGCTCCCTGCGGCGGGACCGATCGGTTCCGCGTTCGGTCCCTTCTTAACCGCCGGGAGCGATCCGTGGCGTATGGCAACGGACGCCGCGACCGACGACGAAGCCGACGCCCCCGACGCGTACGACGCCCTCCTGGACCGCGTTCGACGCTGGAACGCGGTCGGGAGCGCCGCCGGCGTGCTCGGGTGGGACCAGCAGGTGATGATGCCCGAGGGCGGCACTCCCGCCCGGTCGAAGCAGCTCTCGACGCTCTCGTCGATCCGCCACGACATGGTCACCGACGAGGAGACGGGCGAGCTGCTCGACGAGCTCGCCGACGCCGACCTCACCGACGAGCGGGCGGCGGTCGTGCGCGAGGTCCGCCGCGACTACGAGCGCGCCGACGCCGTCCCGGTCGAGCTCGTCGAGGAGATCTCCGAGACGGGCACGGAGGCGCTGCAGGCGTGGGAGGAGGCGAGAGCCGAGGACGACTTCGACGAGTTCGCCCCGCACCTGGAGAAGCACGTGGAGCTGAAACGCGAGTACGCCGAGCACATCGACCCCGACCGGGACCCCTACGAGGTCCTCTTCGAAGAGTTCGAGCCGTGCCTCTCGATGGAGCGCGCGGAGTCGATCCTGACGGAGCTCCGCGAGACGCTCGTCCCCATGATCGACGCGGTCCGCGAGTCCGACGCCGACCTCGCCGTCGACACCTTCGAGGGGACGTTCCCCGAGGGCGAACAGGAGGCGCTCGCCCGCGAGACCCTCGAACTGGTCGGCTACGACTTCGACCGCGGCCGGCTCGACGTCTCCTCGCACCCCTTTACCGCGGGCAACCAGTTCGACTGCCGGGTGACGACCCGGTTCGACGAGTCCGACCCGCTCGGCGCGATCGGCTCGACGGTCCACGAGTTCGGCCACGCGCAGTACAACCTCGGGCTCCCGCAGGAGCACTTCGGCACCCCGCTCGGCGAGTCCCGCGACCTGTCGGTCCACGAGTCGCAGTCGCGGCTCTGGGAGAACCACGTCGGCCGCAGCCGAGCGTTCTGGGAGCTGTTCCTCCCGACGTTCAAGAAACACTTCCCGGAGACCGACGACGCCACCGTCGAGGACGCGTATCAGGCGTTCAACCAGGTCCACGAGGACAACCTGATTCGGGTCGAGGCCGACGAGCTCACCTACCACCTCCACATCGTCGTCCGGTTCGAGATCGAGCGCGACCTGGTCCGCGGCGACCTCGCGGTCGAGGACGTGCCCGAGGTCTGGAACGACAAGTACGAGGAGTACCTCGGGATCCGCCCCGACAACGACGCCGAGGGCTGTCTGCAGGACATCCACTGGAGCCACGGCAACTTCGGCTACTTCCCCACCTACTCGCTCGGCTCCGTGATGGCCGCTCAGCTGTTCGAGGCCGCCGAGAGCGAGATCGACGACCTCGACGGCAAGATCGCCGCGGGCGAGTTCGACGACCTCCGCGAGTGGCTCGGCGAGAACGTCCATCAACACGGGTCCCGCTACGAGACGAACGAGCTCGTCGAGCGCGCCACCGGGGAGGAGTTCTCGGCGGACGCCTTCACTGACTACATCGAGGAGAAGTACGGCGAGCTGTACGGGATCTGAGCCGACTCGGAGTGCGCCCGGGTCGGCGTGCGATGGGACGCCGCGAGTATGACCGGAAGTATGTTGGCCGCAGCCCTTTGCCGATTCGCCCCGTGAACGGGGGCATGAGTACGCAAGCGGAGACGTGGGTGGGGCTCCCGAGACGCGCGAAACCGCTCGTCCGAGCCGGGATTCTCCTCGGGCTGGGACTGGGGGGATTCTTCGACGGTATCGTCTTGCATCAGATCCTCCAGTGGCACCACATGGTGTCCGCGCGGGTCGCGCCGACCACCGTCGCCGACCTGCAGTTGAACGTGCTGGCCGACGGCCTCTTCCACGCGGCCACGTACGTCTTCACCGTCCTCGGAGTCGCTCTCCTGTGGCGCGCGTGGCGACGACCGTCCGTCCCGAAGTCGAGCCGCTCGCTGTTCGGATCGACAGTTCTCGGGTGGGGGATCTTCAACGTCGTCGAGGGGCTCGTGAACCACCACCTCCTCGGGATCCACCACGTCCGGCCGGACGGCCCCGGATCGGTGTTGTTGTGGGACGTCGCGTTTCTCCTCTGGGGCGTGCTGTTCGTCGTGGGCGGGTACGCCCTCGTTCGCGGCGACGACGCCCTCTCACCGACGACCGAGGAGCGCGACGCGCGAACGGTTCCGGACGAAAATCGGTAGACTGCTCTCCCCCGATCACGACGAGACCGCTGCAACCGCCGAACCGCGATCAGTCCTTCTTCGGAAGCGACCCGTACAGCTCCTCGTTTTGGATGTGGGTGCTGAACTGTGCACAGAGTCGGCAACAGTCGGCCGCGTCGGAGAACGTTCGCACGCTGGCGTCCCACCGGGAGTGAACCGATCCGAGCATCGCGCTCCGGACGGACGGTTCGGTCGCGACCATCATTCGACGCGCTCGCTCGGGCGGCGTCGCCTCGGCCGCCGGCCGGTCCATCTCCTCGGTGGCCAGCAGATCTTCGAACACGCTTCCGATCTCGATCCCGACGCCGAGGTTATCGCCCACCTGCGGGGCGACGAAGACGGTCGCGTTGCTCGCCCGCGCGAACGCGATACTCTGTGTCGCCGCGCCCATCTCATCCAGATCGATCCCGACGTCGATGGCGAGAAACGCGTTGAACCCCCGTTCGCGAAGGCAGTCTCGGGTCTCTCGGAGGAGCCGCAAAACGTCGTCCTCCGCGTACTCGCCGCTGTCCCGATCCCACGTCGCGAACGACGGAACCGCGGTGTTCGCGTCGGCGTCGGCCGGCAACACCGCGTCGACGTCGAAGGTCCGATACGGACCCATTAGGTAGACGAGGAACCGCTCGCGACGAACCGGTGAGAGGGCCTCCGAGTCCCCGTCTGACCGGGGAAGGGCCTCGATGATTCGGTCCCGCATCTCCGTGGTCGTACCGAACGGAACTTTATAAAAACCGGGCTTTTCAAAGATATTCTACTAGAGAACGGTTAAGTGAACGGCGGTCCATCGTTCTCACGAGAACGCGTATGGGCGAAACAGACCGTCGATCCGCAGACGAGATCCGTCGTCCCGAGCCGCCGCTCCCGGAGGAGAGCGGACTGACGCTCGAAGAGTACCTCGCGATGCAGCAGGCGATCGGTCATCCGGTGCGGTTCCGAATCCTCCGAACGCTCGTCGCGAACGACGAGCTGAGCGCGACCGACCTGAAGCGGACCGTCGATGCCGCCGCTCCCAACTTCCACTACCACCTCAGCGAACTGGTCGACGTCGGGCTCGCGGAGAAGCGTCAGCGGCGGACCGCCGACAGTCAGGGGTTTTACACCTACTACCGACCGACCGGAATGGGACGCGGAATCCTAGAACACGGCGTCGAGGAGTTGATGCGACGCGAACGCGAGTTCGACGACGCGTATTCGGAAGCACGCGAGTGACCCCGCGATAACGTCGTTCGCGGGCTTCCGGCCCGCTCGTTTGTAGTGGTTTCCCACCGGTCAGCCACTCGACTCGCGGCTGCGCCGCTCGCCTACGAGACCTCACTTCGTTCGGTCTCGCTACTTCTCGATGATGCTCTCCTCGACCGCCTCACCGAAGTGGCGCGCCACGTCCTCGTAGTAGACGAGCGCCTCGTCGCCCTCCTCCAGGTCGGTGACCGCCTTCTTCCCGTCCGCGGTCGCGACCTTCACCGTCTCGGCGTTCTGGATGAGCGTCTCGATGCGGTCGACGCCGTCTTCCGTCTCCAACTCGGCCTGGATCCGGAACATCGGCCGCTTCTCGATCTTCACGCGCCCGACGATCGCCTCGCGGGTGTGGCCGGCGGTGTCGACGACCTGCACCTCGTCGCCGCTCGTCAGCTCCGCGAGGTAGTTGGTGCCGCCCTCGGCGTTGCGGACGTACGCGTGGACGGCGCCCGCGTTCACGCGGAACGGGCGCGACTCGACGTACGGCGACTCCGCGGTCTCGGCGTGGACGAAGAACAGCCCGCGGGACATCGACCCGACGAGCATCCCCTCGTCGTCGTCCATCAGCGAGCCGGTGTCGATACAGACGCGGTCCGCCATGCCGGTGCGCTCGACCGCGGTCACCTCGGCGTGCCGGAGGTCCAGCGTCTCGCGGTCGGCGGCGTCGCGGGCGTCGACCGCGCCGCGGATCTCGTCGGGGGAGTCGGAGTCGAGGAGGACGCCGTCGGCGCCGATCTCTAAGGTCTCGAAGGCCGTTTTCGCTTCGGCGGCCGTCGTCGCGCCGGCGACGAGGTGCGTCTCCTCGCCGACCCGCGCGATCAGGTTCTCCAGCGGGATGATCGACCAGTCCTCGCCGACGATCACCGTGAACTCGGCGTCGGCGGCGGCCTCCTCGGCGAACCGCTCGTACTCGGTGCCGAGCACCCGGACGTACACGCCCTGCGCGCGGTCGTCGCGGCGCCGGACCGTCGTGAGGTCCGCGGAGCCCGACAGCTCCTCGGGCATGTCGATGGTGCCGTCGCCCTCGCCGCCCTTCCCGACGAAGTAGGCGTCGGCCTCGGAGCCGTTCTCGGCGTCGTCGATCACGTCCGCCTCCGAGCGGAACGCGGCGACCGAGATGTCGCCTAAGTCGCGGACGCGGCCCACGTCGTCCTCGTCGACGAGCACCCAGTCCGCGCCGGCCTCGATGGCGGCCGTGATCCGTCGCTTGCGCGCCTCCCAGTCGCCGACGTCCCCGTCGGCTTTCACCCAGACCGTGCGTGTCATTGTCGGAACCTCACGGCGGGCGGGCTTGAAAACTGCGGAAGGGTCGTGCGTTGCGGGCGACGGCGCGGCGTTCCGATGACAAAGCACTTACCAGTGAGATTACACCGTTTGAGTCAGCTACCGGATGACGCCACCACGCCACCGGCTCTCGAAGGCGGGTTCCCGATACGCGGCGGCGCACGACTCCCTCCGCGAGCGCGCCGCGCCGTACCTGGGGATCGACCCGCGAGCGCTCGGCGCGTTCCGAATCGCGTTGGCGCTCCTCCTTCTCGGGGACCTGTTGGTCTATCGACTGCCGGGAGTGAGGGAGTTCTACACGGACGACGGCGTCCTCCCTCGCTCGACGCTCGCGGAGATGTACCCGCTTTTAGAGTCCGTCTCGATCCACGCGATATCGGGTTCGGCGTGGGTGCAAACGGGACTCCTCGCGCTCGCGGCTTGCGTCGCCGTCTGCCTGCTCGTCGGCTATCGGACGCGGGCGTCGACGGGCGTCTCGCTCGTCCTGCTCGCGTCGCTGTACGCCCGGAACCCGTACGTGATCAACGGCGGGAACACGATTCTGGTCGTGTTCCTGTTCTTGAGCCTCTTCCTCCCGCTCGACGCTCGCTGGTCGCTCAGCGCGGGTCGCCGGAGCGGCCGCTCCGATCGGGGCGACGCCGACGGGCGAGATACCGACGGGCGAGATACCGACGGGCGAGATACCGATGAGCAAGGCGATGACGAGCGAGAGGGAGGCGTCGACCCGCGGGCCTGTTCGCTCGGAACGGCCGTCACGCTCCTGACGCTCGTGTCGATCTACGCGGCGAACGCGGTCTCCAAGTACCGGAGCGACGCGTGGATGTCGGGGGGCGCGGTCCCTCGGATCTTCCAGTTGGAGGAGTTCACCGTGGGGCTGGGACCGTTCGTCTCGGAGCACACTGCGGTTCTCGCGACGATAAACTGGCTCTGGATCGCGCTCCTCTCGGCGTCCGTTCTGCTGGTCGTCGCGACCGGGTGGCTCAGGGTCGGAATCGCGCTCGCGTTCGTCTCCGCACACCTCGGTATGGCCGCGACGATGCGGCTCGCCGTGTTCCCGTTCGTCATGATCGCGGTCCTGCTCCTGTTTCTCCCGCCCGGGGCCTGGAACCTCGTCGAGGCCGCCACGTCGAACCTCCACGTCCCCTCCCGGTCCGCGGATCGGGCGTACCGAAGCGACGGCGGCGACACGAGCGAGATCGAACGAGATAACGGCGGCAGCGCGACCGAGGCCGCGTCTCCGGTTCCCCCACGAGCTCGCCGTGCGATCCGGGTGGGAGCCACCCTGTTGCTCGTGGGCTTCTTCCTCGCGCTCGTGTGGTGGCAGGCCGCGGGGGTCGGGCTCGTCGACCTCCCGGCGTCGGACTCCGACGGCGATCTGTCGGAGGTGAGCTGGTCGTTCTTCGCGCCGAACCCGCCGGACGCCTCCGGCTGGTACGTCGTCCGCGGGACGCTCGAATCGGGCGAATCGATCGACGTACGCGACGGGGAGACGGTCACGTACGACCGACCGCCGGACGCGGCGGAGACGTATCCGACGACCCTCTGGCACCAGTACGGATTCAGGATGAAGAACGCCGGAGAGTCGCGGTATCGACCGGTGGCGGAGTACGTCTGCGAGCGATCGGACCGCAGCGTGGAGTCCGTGACCGTCTTCCACGTCGAGCAGGCGGTCGATCCGAACGGGCCGGTGGGGGAGCCGGAGCCGGAAGAGCGGGTACGGGTCGCCTGCTGACCTCGCTGGTGCACCGCTTCGCGTCGCTACCTCCGGTGGCGTGCTCGCGGAAAATCGAAGTCCGCGAACGGGTCGGATGTCGCGGGCTTGGGCGTATCCGGGGTCGGAGCGGCCCGATCGTATTAGTGGTGATGGCGCGTCGTCCGGACCATGTCCGATTCACCACGCGTCGTCGGCGTCGTCGGCAGCCTTCGAGACGGGAGCTACACCCGGCTCGGCGTCGGTCGCGCGCTCGACGGGGCCCGCCGCGCGGGCGGCACCGCCGAACTGCTCGACCTCCGGGAGTACGACCTCCCCACGTTCGACGCCGATCTCGACGAAGCGGGGGACGCGAACGCGTTCAAGGCGCGAGTCCGCGAGGCCGACGCCGTCCTCCTCGGGACGCCGATGTACCACGGGTCGTACTCGTCCACGCTGAAGACGGCGCTCGATTACTGCGGCTTCGAGGAGTTCGAGGACAAGACCGTCGGGCTCCTCGCGGTCGCCGGCGGCGGGTTTCCGGTGACCGCCTTAGAGCACCTCCGCTCCGTGTGTCGGGCGCTCAACGCGTGGGTGATCCCCCATCAGGTGGCGATCCCCCGCGCCCACGCGCAGTTCGAGGACGGCGACCTCCTCGACGAGAGCCTCGACGGGCGAGTGCTCACGCTGGGGCGTCGCGCCGTGCAGTACGCCGATATCGAGCCCGATCCGGACTCGTTCGAGGGAGAACAGAACGTCGGGGCGAAGTGACCGTCAGGCCTCGACGAACCCGCCCGCGCGGAGCGCCTCGTCGACGGTCGCGTCGTCGTGGACGACCGCCGACACCGCGCGAGCGATCCCCTCGGGGTCCTCGTGCTGGAAGATCGACCGCCCCATCGACACGCCGGCCGCGTCGCCGTCCATCGCGCCGCGGACCATCTCCACGGTGTCGCGGTCGGTCCCCCGCGAGCCGCCGGCGATGACGACCGGCAGTCGGGTCGACTCCGTGACGCGGGCGAAGGAGTCGCCGTCGCCGGAGTACCCCGTTTTCACCACGTCGGCGCCGAGCTCCTCGGCAAGTCGCACCGCGTGCCCGAGCGCCTCCGGATCGGTCTCGTCGACGCCCGGCCCGCGCGCGTACGCCATCGCGATCACGGGGAGGCCGAGGCGGTCGGCGTCGGCGGTCAGCTCCGCGAGCTCCTCGATCTGGTCCGGCTCGTGGTCGGAGCCGACGTTGATGTGGAAGGAGACGGCGTCGGCGCCGGCGCGGACCGCGTCCTCGGCGGTGCCGGTGACGCGCTTGTCGCTCTCGTCGGGGCCGATCGTCGTCGACCCGTTGAGGTGGACGATGTAGCCCGCGTCGTTCTTGTTCTCGTGGACGCGCGGCGCGATCCCGCGCTGGGTGAGCACCGCGTCCGCGCCGCCGCTCGTCACGCCGTCGATCGTCGACTCGATGTCGACGAGGCCGTCGACGGCGCCCATCGTGAGCCCGTGGTCCATGGGGACGATGAGGTACCGGTCGTTCGTGGAGATGCGGTCGAGTCGTGCCGAGAGTCCTGCTGTCATGATGGGTCGGTCGTTGTGTGAAACTGTGGCAATCGTAGGTAAGTGGGTTTCGTTCGGGGACGTATTGGCTCGAAGCCGCGATCAGCGCGGCTCGGTCGCCGTCGACTCTGCAGCCTCGGCGCGCGCGGCGTAGCCCCGCTCGGCCCCCTCCTTCAGCTCGCGCGAGAGCGCCTCCAGTCGATCGGCGACCTCGGCGGTCGAGCGGTCCTCCTCGACGCCCTCGGCGACGATGTCGACAAGCGCGGAGCCGACGATAATCCCGTCGGCGCCGCCGGCGACGATGCGCTCGGCGTGCTCGCCCGCCGAGATGCCGAACCCGACGGCCTTCGGCACGTCGTACTCGCGGAGCCGGTCGAGGCTCTGGGTGGTCTGATCGGAGACGTCGTCGCGCGCCCCGGTGGTCCCGAGTCGCGCCTGCACGTAGACGTAGCCCGAGACGCGGCTCATGATCCGGTCGAGGCGGTCGCCGACCGTGGTGGGCGCGACGATGAAGACGAGATCGAGTCCGAACTCGTCGCAGGCCTCGCGCAGCGGGTCGGCCTCCTCGGCCGGGAGGTCGGGGACGACGAGCCCCTCGATCCCGGCCGCGGCGGCGCGCTCGACGAACGGTCTTGGTCCAGATTCCGAGCCATACTGGTAAATGAGGTTGTAGTACGTCATACAGACCAGCGGCGCCTCCACGTCTACCTCCTCCGCGAACGCGAAGAACCGGTCAGGCGTCATGCCGGCCTCGAGCGCGCGGACCAAGGCCCCCTGAATGGTCGACCCCTCCGCGATCGGCTCCGAGAAGGGGAGCCCGAGCTCGATGATGTCCGCGCCGCCGCGGTCAAGCGCCTCGACGTACGCCTTCGAGGACTCGTAGTCCGGGTCGCCGACCGCGAGGTACGGGACGTAGGCGGGGCCGTCGGCGAACGCCTCGGCGATCGCAGCCGAGTTACCGGCGTCCGCCATTCAGATCCCCCCCGTGAACATCGACATGTCGGGCGCCTCGTCGATGTCGCGCTTGTCCGTCTCCTCGATGGCGGCGTCGAGGTCCTTGTCGCCGCGCCCGGAGACGTTGACGACGACGCGCTCGCCGAGGTCCTCGTGGTGCTCCTCCAGGAAGCCGAGCGCGTGGGCCGTCTCTAAGGCGGGGATGATCCCCTCCGTGCGCGAGAGGCGGTGGAACCCCTCCAAGGCGGCGTCGTCGTCGACGGCGACCGGATTCACGCGCCCCTCGTCGACGAGGTACGCGAGCTCGGGGCCGACGCCGGCGTAGTCGAGTCCGGACGAGATCGAGTGGCTCTCCATGATCTGCCCGTCCGAGTCCTGCAGGAGCTTCGTGCGCGCGCCGTGGAGCACGCCCTCGTCCCCCGTGTACAGCGACGCCGAGTTCGGCGCGACGCCGGCCTCCTCGTCGACCTCCAGCGTCGAGCCGCCGGCCTCGACCGCGTGCAGGGCGACCGACTCGTCGTCGACGAAGTCGGCGAACGCGCCCATCGTGTTCGAGCCGCCGCCCGCGCAGGCGACCACGTCGGTCGGGAGGCCGCCCGCCTTCTCGATCGACTGTGCGCGCGCCTCCTCGGAGATGACCGCCTGGAAGTCCCGGACCATCACCGGGAAGGGATGCGGGCCGACGATCGAGCCGATCACGTAGTGGGTGTCCTCCACCGTGGCGGCCCAGTCGCGCATCGTCTCGGAGATGGCCTCCTTCAGCGTCCCGCGCCCCGCGGTGACCGGCTTCACCTCGCTCCCGTTGAGCTTCATCCGGAAGACGTTGGGGCGCTGGCGGTTGATGTCGCGCTCGCCCATGTAGATCGTACAGGGCATGTCGAGGTGGGCGGCCGCCATCGCGGTCGCGGTGCCGTGCTGACCGGCGCCCGTCTCCGCGATGATCCGCTCTTTGCCCATGTACTTCGCCAAGAGCACCTGTCCGAGCGCGTTGTTCAGCTTGTGGGCGCCGCCGTGGAGGAGGTCCTCGCGCTTGAGGAACACCTCCGTGTCGTAGCGCTCCGAGAGACGGTCGGCGCGCTGGAGGGGCGTCGGCCGGCCGCCGAAGTCCGCGAGCCGCTCGCGGAACTCCTCGATGAACCCGTCCTCGTTGCCGAGGACGTAGCGCTCGTAGGCGTCGGTCAGCTCCTCGATCGCGGGCATCAGTGCCTCCGGGACGTACTGGCCGCCGTAGCGGCCGAACTTCCCGTCGTCGCGGCCGCGCTCGCGGCCGGGGCGTCGCCTCCGCTCCGTCTCGTCCGTCGTCGGTGTGTCGGTCTCGCTCATGTCGTGTGCTCCGTTGTCGCGTCCGGTGTTCCGTCGTCCTCGTCCGCCTCCGCCCGCACCAACTCGCGCGTGTTCGCCGCCACGTCGCCGTCCATGATCGCGCTGCCGACGAGGAGGGCGTCGGCGCCCGCCGCGCGCATCCGCCGGACGTCGGCGGGCGACCCGATCCCGCTCTCGGCGATCAGCGTCACGTCGTCGGGAACGTGGGGCGCCACCGACTCGAAGGTTCCGAGGTCGACCTCGAGTCTTCCGAGGTCGCGGTTGTTCACGCCGATCGTCGTCGCGCCCGCGTCGAGCGCGCGCTCCAGCTCCTCGCGGTCGTGGACCTCGACGAGGACCTGAAAACCCCGATCGCGCGCGGCCGCCAGCAGGTCCGGGAGGTCGTCCCCGACGAACCGGGCGATCAGCAGGACCACGTCGCTTGCGACGGCGTCGAGCTGCGACTCCGCGACGACGAAGTCCTTCCGGAGGACGGGCACGTCGACCGCCTCGCGCACGCGTTCGAGCGTGTCGGTGCTCCCGCCGAAGTGCGCCGGCTCGGTGAGCACGCTCAGCGCGGTCGCGCCGCCGGCGACCATCCCCTCCGCGAGCGCGACCGGGTCGTCCTCGCGGGTACCCTCCGTCGTGGGGCTCGTGGGCTTCACCTCGGCTATCACCGGGACGCGCCCCTCCGCCCCGGCGCGGTCGAACGCCGCCCGCAGGTCGCGCGGCTCGACGGCGACCTCGCCGGATCGGCCCTCGGCCGCCCGGTCGCGGGCCGCCGACAGGATCGATCTGACCGCCGGGGCCAGCTCGGTTTGATCCTCCATTAGTGTACACTAATGCACGTATCTGTTCATAAGACTTGCGGGGGGAAGGGGCGTTGGAGAAATCCATTCGCAACGCCGTCGCCGAGCGCGTCCGGACGCTCGGAGGGGCGGGGCGGTTCGACGCATATTTCGCCGTCGGCGGCGACCTCCTCGTGAATGAGTCGCTACGGGACGGCCGGCCGTTTTCTGCTACTGTGTGCCGTCTGGGGAACGGCGTTCATGGCGACGGACGTCGGCCTCGCGGACCTCCCCGCGGTGCCGTTCGCGGCCGCGCGCTTCGACGTCGCCGCCGCGCTGCTGTTCGCCGCCGTTCTCGCGTCCGGCACCGAGTTCCGCCCCCGGACTCGGGACGACTACGTCTACGTGCTCGTCGGCGGCGCGCTCATCATCGGCGCCCACCACGCGTTCCTCTTCGCCGGCCAGCGGTACATCACGGGCGGCGTCGCCGCCGTTCTGTTGGGTCTCGTCCCGGTGGTGACGCCCGCGCTCACGCGCCTCGTCTCCACCGACGCGGAGTTCACCGCCGCCACCGCGCTCGGCGTCGCGCTCGGGTTCGTCGGCGTCGTCGTCATCGCCGACCCCGACCCCGCGAATATCGCGGACAGCGTCCTCGGCGTGTCGCTCGTGCTCGCGTCCGCGCTCGCGTTCGCCGTCGCCGCGGTCGTCACGCACAGCCGATCGCCGTCGATGCCGTTCCTCTCCACGCAGGCGTGGATGATGGCCGTCGGTGCGGTCGTCCTCCACGCCGCCGTGCTCGCTCTCCCCGGCCAGTCGTTCGCGGCCGCCGCGTGGACGCCGTCCGCGCTCGGCGCACTCGCGTACCTCTCCGCGGTCGCCGGCGTCGGCGGCTTCCTGCTGTACTTCACGCTCCTCGACGACCTCGGCCCCATCGAGATGAGCTTCATCGAGTACGTGATTCCCGTGTTCGCGGCGCTGGCGGGCTGGCTCGTGCTCGGGCAGGACGTGACGCCCGCGACCGTCGCCGGGTTCGCGTTCATCTTCGGGGGGTTCGTCGCCGCGAAGTGGCGGGCGCTGCCTCGGCCGTAGCGGTCCGAAAAGCCGGTGAGATCGCCGCCCGAACCGACTTACCGCTCCGCCGCTGTCGGTCGAGGGCGATCCTGAGATATCGACGGGCCACCGTTTAAGTAATCAAATCATCCAACAAGAGATATGGACACGACGGGAACGTCGGGCGTCTTCGCGCGTAAGTTTGACGAGATCGACCGCGCCGTAGAGGTCGGCTTCGCCGGCGGACGAGTCATCTCGGTGTCGTTCCCGGAGTCGACGCCGGCGGACGCGACCCCGGACCACGACCTGCTCGATCGGATCGAGGCGTACCTCGACGGCGAGCGCGACGCGTTCGACGACGTCGCCACCGGGCTCACGGTCCCCACCGATCAGCGAGAGGTCCTCGAAGCGCTCGAGACGATCCCCTACGGCGAGGAGGTCTCGGTCAGCCGCCTGACGCGGCTGGCCGCGCTCGACGCCGACGACCCGGAGGACCTGGAGCTCGTGACCGACGCCCTCCGCGAGAACCCGATTCCGATCCTCTTCCCGGACCACCGGGTACAGGGCGGCCCGTACGCCACGCCGGACGGCGTGCGAGAGCGGCTCCGACGCGTCGAGAGTATATAAGAAAGAAGCGGGGACCGCGCTACTCCCGGCCGTGCTCCTCGATGTTGTCCCAGACGACGGCCATCAGCTCGCCCGTCTTCTCCACGAGGTCGTCGACGGCGTCGCCGCAGTCGCCGGGCGCGCAGCCGAGGTCCCGGATCGCCTTCGTCGCCGACACGTGATGGACGTGCACGAGGTCGTCGGCCTCGCGTTCGTACACGAGCGTGGTGCAGGGTAACATCCCCGCGAGCGTCGGGTCGATCGAGAGCGCGTCGTACGCGATCTCCGGGTGGCAGACGACGATCAGGGCCGTGCGCTCGGCGTCGTCGTGGCCGAGCATGCCCTCGATCATCTCGTCGAGTCGCGTGACGCGGACCGTCTCGAAGTCGGCCAGCTCGTGTTCGATCTGCACGAACGGGACCGCGTCCTCGAACGGCACGTCGAGGGTCGTGTGGAGCGCCTCGTCGGCGGTCGGCGCGCGCGATTCGGCCGCGGTGTCGCTCATACGGGCGCTTCCGGAGGCGACGGTAAAAAGGCTCCGCGCCGACCAACCCCTGCCGCTACCTCGGACGGGCCGCGTCGCTTGCCGGACGGGACGGACTTATCGGGCGGACCCGCCTCACTCCACCCATGATCGAACTCTCGCGGGCGGTGTACGACGACATCGTGTACCACGCGTACGAGGGCGACGAAGCGGAGATCTGCGGCGTCCTCGCGGGGACGCACGGCGACGACGGCGAGCCGAGCGTCGTCACCGACACGTACCGGGCCGAGAACGTCGCCGAGACGCCCGAGATCCGGTACCTGATCGACCCCGAGGAGCAGTTCGAACTCATCGAGACGATCGAGGACGACGGGCTCGACGTGGTCGGGTTCTACCACTCGCACCCGACCGGGCCGGCCAATCCGAGCGAGACGGACGCCGCGCGGGCGACGTGGCCCGACCACTCGTACGTCATCTGCGCGCTCGACGGCTACCCGTTCGTCGGCTCGTGGCGCTGGCGCGGCGACGACGACGGGTTCGAACAGGAGACGGTCTCGATTCGGAGCGAGCGGTAGGACCCTTTAAGCGGCGCGCGCTGCGCCGCACTATTCCGCGCCGTTCGCGCCGTCCGCGTCGACCTCCCGGCGGTTCCGAACCACGAGCACAGGACCGACCGACGCGGCCGCGACCCGACCGCTCTCGTCGCCGAAGACGAGCGAGCGGAACGACGGCGCGCGCTCGCCCATCACGACGGCGTCGTGACCTGGGACCGCGTCGATCAGCGCGTCGAACGCCGACCCGTCGGCCGCCCGTTCCGTGACCGCGTCGATCCCCGCGTCGCGGAGCCGACCGGCCGCGGCCTCCAGTCGGCCGGCGGTGGTATCACTGACACCGCCGGCGTCGCCGGGCCCGCCGGACAGATCCGCTCCAGCCGCGAGAAACAGCGTGACGCCGATGTCGCGGTCTCCGACCACGTCCTCGACGAACGAGAGGATCCGGTCGACGTCGACGTCGCCCGAGAGCGACACCAGGATCCGGTCGACGTCGCCGGTCGGTCTGGAGACGGCGAACGCGTCCGCGCCCACCTCGTCGGTGACGCGCCGGACCGTCTGCTTGCGATCGCGCGTGAACACGAGCCGGTGGTCGGCGTCGCCGCCGGCGGCCCGGAACTCCTGGCTCAGGTCCTCCAGCGCGGCGGTCGCGCGGTCCTCGAACTGGAGCCGGGCCTGGTCCGGCGGCGTCTGCTCAGGCAGGACGTGGTAGCCGAGCACCGTCACGTCGACGGTGCCGAGCAGCGACATCAGGCCGGGCGAGACCGTCTCCCCCTCCAGCACCGCGACGGGAACGAGTACTCGTGTCATTTACAGGGCCCCCTTGAGCGTCACGTCGCGGGCGTAATAGAAGTACCATCCGGCCGTGACGGCGATGACCACGACCCCGACGGCGATCGAGAGTCGGTCCATGAACGCGATCAGCCCGAAGCTGGCGAGCGCGCCGACGACGGGGATGACTGGCCCTCCGGGTACGACGAAGTCGGGGTCGTACCACTCGGGCCGGTCCCGGCGGATGGCCACGAGCGCGACGCACATCAGCCCGTACATGATCAGGTGGAGGAAGGAGGCGACCTCGGCGAGCAGCTGGACCTGTCCGGTCGCCGCCAGGACGACGACCGGACCGCCGGCCATGCCGAGCGCCACGTGCGGCGTGCCGTACCGCAGGTTGATCCGGCTCGCCCACCGCGGGAGGAGCGCGTCCTTCGAGACCCCGTAGATCGCCCGCGAGGTGCTGAGAATCGACGCGTTCGCCGACGACATCGTCGCCAACAGCCCGCCGACGATGATCACGAGCGCTCCGGTGGGGCCGAGGAGCGCCCGCCCGACCTCGACCATCGCGGTCTCGCCGGCCGAGAGCAGCGCGTCCCGGGTGAAGATGTTCGTCGCGACGAAGATGGTCAGCACGTACAGGACCGTGACGATCACCACGGATCCGACCATCGCCAACGGGAGGTTCCGGCCGGGGTCCTTCATCTCCCCGGCCACCGTCGCCACCTGCGCGAACCCGAGGTAGGAGGTGAACACGAGCGCGGCGACCGAGAGGATCGGCACGGCCTCCCAGACGCTCTCGGCCTCTCCGGGCGGCGTCTCGACGGCGACGACCCCGAACGCCTCCAGGAGGCCGAACCCGAGGAAGGCGGCCAGCATCGATAACAGTAGCGCGACGATGCCGTTCTGGAGCTTCGCGGCGTTCTCGGTACCGGTAACGTTCAAAACGGTGAACGCGACACCGGCGACGACGGCGATGACGGAGACGATCGCGCCCGAGCCCGCGCCGACCGTGACCCCGACCTGCGCGAGCGCGTCGAGCGCGTAGTACCCGAGTCCGACGAGGTAGAAGGCGGTCGCGAACACCAGCCCGAGCCACAGCGACAGCCCGATGACCGTCCCGACGAGCGTCCCCAGCCCCCGCGAGATGAAGTAGTAGCCGCCGCCGCTCCGCGGCATCGCGGTCGCCAGCTCCGAGGTCGGGAGCGCGACGAGGAGCGCGATCAGCCCGCCGACCGCGAACGAGGCGGTCGCCGCCGTCCCGATCTCACCGCCGGCGAGGCCGGGGAACACGAAGATCCCGGCCCCGATCATCGTCCCGATCCCGATCGCGAGACCGCCCGTCAGGCCGATGGTGCGCTCGAGCTCGGCGCCCTCGGTGATCGTCGCCTCCTCCGTCTCGGCGACCGACTCCGCGACCGGCGCGTCGCCGTCGAGGTTGCGGCCGCTCGGCTCGTCGGTCATGTGAGGACGGATACGAACGAGCGCCGGATAAATGTGGGAGACGGACCGCAGGGACGGGGGCCGGCGGAACGGCGCGGGACCCCGGCCGTTCAGTCGCTCGCTTCGATCTCCGGCTCCGCCTCGTCGTCGCCGCCGACGTCGATGGCGCAGGAGGCGGAGTACTCCACGTCGTGGACCGACTCGATGGCGGGGTCGTCGCCGCAGACGGGGCAGTCGTCGCGCTTGGGGATATCCACCTTGTCGAACTCCATGTCGAGCGCGTCGAAGAAGAGCATGGAGCCGTCGAGCGTCTCGCCCTCGCCGATGATGTGTTTGACCGTCTCGGTCGCCTGCAGACAGCCGACGGTGCCGGGGAGGACGCCGAGGACCCCGGCGGTCGCGCAGTTCGGGACCATCCCGGCCGGCGGCGCCTCGGGGAACAGACAGCGGTAACACGGCGAGTCGTCGCCGCCCGCGAACGTCGTCACCTGCCCCTCGAACTTGAAGATGGAGCCGTGCGAGAAGGGGATCCCGGCGAGCGTGCAGGCGTCGTTGACGAGGTACCGCGTCGCGAAGTTGTCGGTCCCGTCGACGACGAAGTCGTAGCCGTCGATGAGGTCCTCGATGTTGTCGGGTCGGACGCGCAGCTCGTGTTTCCGCACGTCGATATCGGGGTTGAGCTGTTCGACGAAGTCGGCGGCGGAGTCGACCTTCTTGCGCCCCACGTCGTCGTTTCCGTGGATAACCTGCCGCTGGAGGTTCGACAGCTCGACCTCGTCGTCGTCGGCGATCCCGAGTGTGCCGACGCCGGCGGCGGCGAGGTACTGGATGATCGGCGCGCCGAGCCCGCCGGCGCCGAGCACGAGCACCTCGGCGTCGAGCAGGGCCTTCTGGCCCTCGGGACCGACGTCGTCCATGATGATGTGTCGGGAGTACCGGTCGAGCTGGGTGGGATCGAGGTCGAGATCGCTCATTGACCCCGTTACGCACCGGGAATTCATAAGCCGGCCGCCCACCGGAGGTACTGCCGCCTTCTCGGAGGTGCGCTCGCGGCGCACGACCGATCGGGAAAGTTTCCGCTGCCGACCGAGCCGGCCGAGTGTTCCTGTTGATCGACGGAGACTGCTCGTACTCCGCGATTCCGCGAGCGACGAGGCGTGTTAGACCGGGGTGTCAATTGCCGTCGACGGACCCCTTTTTGGGGAGGACGGCGAACCGAGGGTATGGCAACGATCAAACTGCCGGCCGTGCTGGTCGGGGGCTCCTCGACCTCGGAGGTCGAGGTCGCCGGCGAGACGGTCCGCGAGCTGTTCGAGAACCACGCGGACGAACACGGACCGGAGCTCAGAGACAGCGTGATCGAAGACGGCGATATCAAGGAGTTCATCAACGTCTACGTCGAGGGAACGCCCGTCGACGGCCTCGACGCGGACGTGCCCGAGGACGCGCAGGTCCGCGTCATTCCGGCCGCCAGCGGCGGTCGGTAACCCGGTCAGTTTTCCGCTCACCCGACGCCTTCGTTTATAAGTAGTCTTCCCAGAGCGGGATGTCCGCGTACTTGTCGCCGCGGTCGCACAGCATGAACACGACCACGTCGTCGTCCGCGAGGTCGCCGGCCGCGTCGAGGTTCGCCACCACGGCCGCGCCCGCGCCGGCGGACGTGCCGACCACGAACTGTTCGTCCACTCGGAGGTGTTCGCGGGCCGTCGCCTCGTCGTGTCGCCCGGGATCCGCGATCGCGATCTCGCGGTCCAGGTAGCGCTCGCGGAGGGCCCGAGCGCGGTCGTACGCGTCCGAGGTCGTGACGTACTCCGTCCGGTCGAGGACCGACTCGTCGTACGTGTCGGGGTGGTAGTGGTCGCCCGACTTGAGGTATTTCAGGCCGTCGATGGCGTGGAGCTGCTCGTCCGGCTCGAAGCCGACGACCTCGACCGCGCCGTCGCTGAGGTCGGTCAGCCCGCGCCCAGTTCCGGTGATCGTCCCGCCCGTGCCGACGCCGGCGACGAAGTGCGTCACCTCGCCGTCGGTCCCCTCGTAGATCTCCCGGGCGGTCGTGCGCTCGTGCGTGCCGGGGTTGTCCGGGTTCTCGTACTGGTTCGGGCGGAAGTAGGCGTCGGGGTCCTCGGCGACGATCTCCTCGCAGCGCTCGATGACGGCGTCGTAGCCGAGGTTGGCGTCGACGAAGTGGATCTCCGCGCCGGCGTCGCGGACGGCCTCCACCTTCCCGCCGGCGGCGTTGTCGGGCATGACGATCTCCACGTCGTACCCGCGCGCCGCCGCCAGTCGGGCGATCTCGCTGCCGGTGTTGCCCGAGGTCGGTTCGATCACGGTGACGCCCGGGTCGAGGTCGCCACGCTCCTCGGCGCCGTCGAGCATTCCCTTCGCGATCCGCGACTTGACCGAGCCGCCGCCGTGCGGGGCGTCGTAGAGGTTGAACCACTCGGCTTTCGCGTACACGTCCGCGTCCGACTCGATGTCGAGGTCGAGCTCCAGGAGGGGCGTCTCGAAGATGGTCGACTCGTCGACGGCGTACTCGCTCATGGGTCCCGTAGATCGCTCCTCAATAAGAGTCCGACGGAAACGGCGTTCTCGACGGCCATCGCGGTCGTGCGCGAGGATCGCCCGTCAGAGGTACGGGAGAAGCCTGCCGGTCACGAAAGGGGTTACCGGGACAGACCCGTACCGATTCGCATGAGTCAACCATCGTGGGACGACGTCGTCGAGATGCCCGACGAGCTCGACGACGAGACCGCCGAGGCGCTCTTAGCGGACGCGACCGAGGTACAGGACATGACCGGCGAGGTCTGTCCGTACCCGCAGGTCGAGGCGAAGAAGGCCATCGCGGGGCTCGACGCCGGCGACGTGTTAGTCCAGAAGACGGACCACGTCCCCAGCACGGAGAACGTCCCGAAGGCGGTCGGCGACGACGCGACCGCCAAGGTGTGGAAGTCGGGCGACGGTCGCTACCGCATCTTCATGCGGAAGGAGTAATCATGGTCGAGGAACTCACCCCCGAGGAAGTCAACGAGCGCGTCCAGCAGGGCGACGTCCGCGTCATCGACACGCGGCCGCCCGAACAGTACGAACAGGGTCACATCCCCGGCGCGATCAACGTCCCGCTGGGCGATCTCCCCGCCCGCGTCCCCGACATCGAGTGGGACGACACCGACGTGGTCTGCGCGTGCCCGGTCGGCCAGTCGTCGAAGCAGGCCGCGATGCTGATCCAGAGCTACGAGGGCGTCGAGGACGGCGTGCTCGTCGCCAGCATGTCCGGCGGCTACGAGGAGTGGGACTTCGACCTGGAGACCGGCGCGGCGGCGGACGCCTGAGCCGGCAGACGGTTTTCTCGCAGCTTTCTCGCCTTTGAGTGGCTTCTCGATCGGATGCTTAGGACCGTTTCTAGTCGGGTGTTTATTGGTGAAGCACTGGTGCGGTGGCGCGTGCCTCCGAGCGCCCACCGGGCGCGAGGAGCACGCGCGAGGGAGTCGGTGGTCCGGAGCGACGCGGAAGACCACCGACGAGGCTGGGGAGGTGTGAGGCTGCGGTTGCGGTGCGGGTGGGACTCAAAGGGGCAGCCGCGCTCGGCGAACCCCAGCGACGTAAGCACCGCAAGGAGCGAGCACCGCGAGCGACTGAGGAGCGCAGCGAGCTGTGGGAGCCGAGCGCGGCTGGGGCTTTGGAAGTCTCAGTACCTCACAAAGCATCCTCAGCTAGCTGTTTCTGAAGCCTGAGTTCTGTGGTGGAGCGGTTGTGCTGGGTGGTCTTGACGAGAAGATCGTCGACGAACCGACGGAGAGCTGTCGCTGTCGGCGGCGGCTGCCGCCG
>NZ_RJJW01000007.1 GCF_003781945.1 Halorubrum sp. CSM-61
CTCCCCCACAGGTTGACCCCCACCCCCACACCGTGAGTAAACCCCCGCATCTGCTACTAATGAATCAACCTACTCAGCTATAGGGAGAATTTAACCGTCGCCTATGTGTAAATAGTTAACATGGCTCTCTCATCCGGCGACGATCTCGACGCCGTCCTCACCGAGCGCCACTCCTACCTCCGCGTACTCATCGAACACCCACGCTCGAAACGCGATTTAGAAGACGCGGTGGATGTCTCGCGCTCCACGCTGGACCGTGCCCTGCGCGACCTCGCTGCTGCTGATCTCGCCCGGTATGAAGACGGCGTCTGGATGCCTACGCTTCTCGGGTGGTGTAGCTACCGAGCGCAGGAAGCGTATCGTGACCAGCTCTCTACACTCGCCGAAGCCGCCCCAATCCTCAACCACCTCTCGATCGACGAGCCGATTGGCTGTGCGTTCCTCGATGGCGCTGACGTCTACGAGGCCGACCCATCGATGCCGGACGCAGTCATACAGACACTTCTCGATTCGGTTGAGCACGCAACGGAGGTGTATGTCGCTACTCCAGTCGTCGTGACTGGCTTCGCCGAGGAATTCTACGAATGCGTGAAGATTAGCGAACGCTACTCGCTCGAGATGATCCTGCCAACCCAGGTGTTCGAACAGGTCCATACCGCGTTTCCGACGCTCACGAACGAGTTGATGAACGACGGGAACGTGCACCTGTATCGAGCATCGATCCCGTTTTCGTTCGGGCTCTGGATTGCGGATGCGGACGAGGTTGGAATCGTGGTCTTCACTGAGCAAGGGCTGGGTGGCATTTTGGTGAACGATACCGACGACGCGCTCGACTGGGCGACAGACCAGTATGAACGCGCGAAACAGGAGGCTGAGCCGGTCTTCCTCCGAGGCCGCCTCTGAATAGGAGAAAATCACCCCTCCAATTTTTGATTCAGTTCTCGATATTTTGAATAGAAGGTACGCATCAAATCCATCCTCCGAGATTGTGAAAAGTTGAGACTATAGTGAGCTCAGCGAGGCTGTAATGCGTGGTTTCGGCTGTTTCAGTGATCGAGGACTGGCTCAGATTGCTCTCCAAACGGCTATTTCTATTGAAATACCAACCACATACGCGAATTTTAGCGGCTTCCGACAGCGTTGCCACTCAGACGCCGCGCTAACACGGGTGAAACCTCTCTCTATCCGATTCCCGTTTCCTTCTTCAGCAGCGTCAGTGTGTTATCGGCCGTCACAATCGGCGAGTGCTCATACTCGCCAGTCAACTCGATCTGGACGAGCAGATCGACCGCTCGCCAGATTGAATACAGGAGACACGCGAACGCGAAGTAGAAGAACCTGAGTCCGAAATCCTTCGACGTCGTCGCAGCCATGAACCGTTTGATCGACTTGTAACCACTCTCGATTTCCCACCTGTAGCCATACTCCGTGAGGTATCCACTCCCCCGATTCGTCATGAACACCGAGTACTGCCGGTGATCGTCATGCTCGGAGTTCTCCTTCCGTCGATAGATCAGCGTTGTTGAGTGCCACTCGTTGTCACCGAGATGGAGTTTGCGGTCGGTTTCGTACCGATCTCGATCATATCGAAGCAACCGCTTGGCCTGAGCCCTCTCACTCGTCTGCATCCGCTTGGGCACGACATACGAGAGCCCGCGCTGGCTGATCATCTCCAAGACGTGCTGGCTGTCGAACTCCCGGTCCATCAGCACGTTATCGACGTGAACAAGGTCCTCGGCAGAGTCGAGCAGATCCTCGACGATTTCTAATCGTGTCTCACCCTTTCGGACCGGACGCGCGTCCAGCACCATTGGTACGGCATTCCCGACCAACTGCACCGTCGCCCACTGGTAGGCGTACTCGTCGGTCTTCTCCTTCGTCCCGATGATCTCGTCTTCGTGGCCGGTGCGGTCGCCTGTGAAGGGATCGTCTTCAGTGATATCGATCGCAACGATTCCAGCACGATAGAACGCCTCCGTCGCTGCGACCTCTTCTAAGAGTCGGCCCACCGCTTGCCGATACATCTCTCGAATCCGTTCGATCGAGAGATCACGAAGATGGTCACGATGCGCGTGTCCCATCGGAGTCCGGTCACGAGTCGATTCGTGGATGAAACTGCGAGCTCCCTCGTTCGCGGCGAGATTCTCTCGCAATCCCAGATACGTTTGCAAATCCCAATACGCATTCTCGGGGATCTCACAGCCCTCACTACGACTGAGCGAGAACGTGGGGAAGATGATGCGGCTGACGTGGTCGGTGATTTCGCTCGCCTGGTCAAGAACGGTCCCATTATCTGGGTTGGGCTGACCGGATTCAGTATCGTGGTGGCGGACCGTTCGATCCGGTTCACGCGGGACCGTGATGCCCGCGTTCTGAGCGGTGATGAGGATCGTTCGAGCAACGATTTCGATGGTCTCGCAGAGCTCGTTCGTGAAGCGTGTGTGCCAGCTTCGCCACAGCGTCGACTGATCTGGGATCGACTCGATACCCAGTTGCTTACGGATATCAGATCGACGGTTGAGGTACTCAACGAGTGCTGTCTCGTGGTCCCACCCGTGGAGTTCTTTCAGCACGAACAGACGAAAGAGCGTGGCCATCTCGTAGCATGTTGAGTTCGTGTAGCGATCGAGAGGATCGAATCGAAAGTAGGCCAGCGGAACCGTACAGACGAACAGCTCAACCGAGGTATGGGCGTCCTGATCGAACCACGCTTCCGACACAGTACGAAGGTCCGACTCCAGTCCAGTTAGCGAACTCCGGTCATACAATGGTGTCGAGTCGTACGCCGGCCACTCGACGTGCGATTTCCGGGCGATCCGACGAAAGACACTCCGGCGAGACTCACTGGTTGGTGCCACTACGAGACGCTGGACATTTCACAGCCAAGAACTCGTTCTCTTCGACGGACAATCAACAGAGCAGACTACAGGTGGCCGTATCCCTTGCGTTCGAGTTCCGCCTTCAGTTCGACATGCATCGCTTCGACAGTCTCCTCGCCGAAGTGCTGTCCCGTCATCGCACCCGAGATCTCCGCGATTTCAGCGTGCCACTCGCGCACTGCGTCCGCAAGGGCCGCGAGGAGTTCTTCCTCCGGCTTGTCTGCTCCGTCAACCTCCTCAACGACCTGCCACCCCGGCTGGAAGTTTTCGAGGACGTATCCCCTCTCTTCGAACTGAATCGCGAACCGCTCGCAGACCGCCCCGAACCCCGTTTCGAGACTGAGTAATGGAATGACGTGGACAACATCATCTCGCTTCTCCAACTCACGAAGATCCGCAACGGGGACAGCAGTTTCAGGGAGCACTGAATAGAGTGGGTCAGGGAGTGGCGAATCGCTTTCAGCGGCTCCTGACGCGTCGTACTGGTCGCCGATAGACTCGCCTTTCTCTTTCACGACCTCCGGGGGTTTGTCGCTCGGCTCATCGCTGAGAATCTCTTTCAAGATTGCGTAGAACCGCCATTCGTCGCCGTAGTCATAGAGGTAGCAGATGCGATCGTACTGTTCGAGACCGAGCTGGCGGGTCATCTCCCCGATCGTCACCTCACCGGCGTTCTCGATCCGCTCGGTACGCAATATCGGATCGCCACCAAGCGACTCTTCGTACTCTTGCGGGCACTGGTATTTCACGGCGCTGTCCCAGTAGTCTTCATCTTTCCCGACGAACCAGAGGTGGCCCTGATCGAGTCCGACTGCGGGGTTGATCGCCGACTGGAACTCGGCGATGGTTCTGTCCGCGCCGACGACGATATCCCGCCACAGTGACGTCGGATCGGGGTCGAACTTGACGCGAAAGCGGTAGGCAGTCATCTCTGCATCTCCGCTCCCGTGCGGAAGCTGGTGAGATCGTCGATACGCTGTTCGAGCTCCTCGATCTCCGCTCGGAGCTGGTTCGCCTCGTCGTCCTCGCTGGCAGCAAGGCGGTCTTTCAACCCCTGCAATCGGGACTCTTTGACGTCTTCATCGACCTCTGCTTTGCGAACGTATTCGCTTTCTTCGACCTCATACACATCGGATTCGGAGAGCGTGGTGACTTCAAGCGCTTCATCGACTTTCGAGCGGTCGACGCTCAGCACACGTTCGCGGTCGATGCCAGCGTTCTCGAGGCGTTCCAGCACCTCCTCGTCGTCTTTGAGCGAGCGGTTACGGCGACTCGTCCGTTGGACGGAGCCATACTGCCCGGAAACCGGACGGTCGTGATGGAGCCGAGCGAGGAGGACATCCGCGATCTCCTTGCGGAATTCGTTAGCATCTCGCTGGACATCCGAAAGCAGGGTGTAGAGATTCACCAACGCGTCCGTCTCCAGTTCGGAGAGGTCAGTCACATCGTGACGTTTGAGTGCATCGATGAGGAGGAGCGTGTCCGAGTAGACATCAAGTCCGTCGGGTTCAGTTCGTTCCTCGTCCGTTGGTTCCTGCTCTGCACCCATCACCTGCGTTGCCGTCGCAACCGCTGATTGTGTGATGATGCCAGCGTCCTCATCGACCTCGAATCGTGGATGGACACTCCACACCGCCGGGTATGGGTCGGCATCCGGCGGGAGACGGTCAAGGTCAAACCCGTCGGAGGCGTCCTGAATTCGTCGATAGAGCGTTTCGAACTGATCCCGCTGGAGCGGCCGCGTCTCGTCTCTGTCTTCGAACTGAATGATGACTCGAGCGTCCTGCACGTCAGTAATACGAAATCGCTGATGGGAGAGTGGCGTGATGAGCGTCGCACTCTCGGGGAGGTTGTCGAGCTCCTCGAGAAGCGTGTGCCAGCTGGCGGTGAAAGACATATACAGAGGTTGCGAGCCATTCCGACTAAATCTTGTTCACGACGCGACTACTGGCGGGTCGTCTCTTCAACAGACACTCTGATACGTGGCTCGTCGAAACCACTGATATGGCTGAAACGTACGCACTCCGTGTTCAGGTCGGGTCACACGAGTACGACGGCGAGTTCTATCTCGTCGGCAACGGATACGGAGCCCCAGCAGACGTGTTGGACCACGTCGCTGCCGACCACCTCTTGCGAATCGCGAATGCGCCACGTATCGAAGAGTACCTGCTCGATGTGCTGAAGCACGGAGAGAATACAGGTGAAGCCGAGTATAAGAGGACAGACAGCGATGTCGAATGCTGGATTCACGTCGACGTCTCCTACCAGAGATACGCCTTCGGTGTCGGAGACAGCGTGTTCGAGTTCTCAAGCGAACCGACCAAAAGCGAAATCGCATCGACTGTCACGCAACTCCAATCGTAGGCTGTGGACTCTCGTTCAGGGATCGAAGTGGTAGATGTAGGGGTGATCAGCCTTCCCAGCGGGCATAATCTCTTCGAGTAGCCCATGAACCTCAGATTCGGAGGGAGCGCTGGTGATGATCCGATCATCGTAGATCGCTACATAGGCTTCGTTGAGTCCCAACTCGCGCAGTTCGCGACCCAAACTGCGGGCTCGAGCCTTCCCCATTTCTTGGTGATAAATCCGCTCCAGCTCGTCGGTTTTCTCCCGCAACTGCTCGATCTCCGACGCGTACCGCTCTCGGTTGCGCTTGTTCTTCATATAGAAGCGCAACTCCTCGGCGTCCGTCTTTTCGTCTTCCTCGGGTGCTGGAAGCGAGTCGATAATGCCGAAGCGATGTTTGGCCTCCTCGTATTCGTCATCGATGTCAGTACTGAGCGAGCCCCCGAAGATGATGTTCTTGACACCGAGCCATCCATCGTAGACGATCTGGTCCTCGAACGGCAATAGGACGACACTCGAAACCGGGACTGGAAGTGCCGACTCGTCCCACAGTTCGGCGAACGGAAGCCGAGCCGGACGGACTGCGTATGCTCTCGGCGGTTCTGTCCAATCGAGGAAAATCGCCTCGTCCTCTCGATAGCGAACGACGACGAACTCTCCGGCGACGAAGTCAGTCCACGCTGCGACCTGTTCGAGATCAGCGTCCGACAGATCAGCCGGATTCTGTTCAACGAAGTCCTCTATCAGATCCGTCGTTGACTCGTTATACAGCGTGTTTCGGAGCGGGATAAGTTCGTCAGTATAGTGCTGTTCCAGATCTGCGACCGATTCGATCTCGTCGATGACATCAAATCGGTCGTTGACATATACCAACAGATGGGCGTACAGGTCCAGAAACCGTTGCTCGCTCTCTTCGGACAACCGTCTGTCGGCTTCACTCATCGGTAATAGATATGTTCACGGGCACACTAAGTCATGAAAGCTAGCCACAAACTGACCACGCCAATGAGTGAACCAGACCAGCAGCAATCGGTCGCCCGCCTGATCGCTCTTTTCGAGATTGGAAACCACGAAGAGACGGTAGAGTGTCTTGATCGGCTCGGCTGATGCTGAGACTCTCAAGCGTGGGTGCGGGCAGTTCGGAACGTCACCGAGGAGCGTTCATCCCGAAGACCCGGAGGAGTTCCCGGCTCAAAAGCGATGACTGATGCATCTAATTTTAGTAGCGAGAGAATCCCGCCGAAGCCGTCTTGTATCTGTCTGACGATCTATACGCTATGGTTGACCGTGCCCAACCCGAACTGCTCTCGCTGTCATTCGAGCTGTGGCACCCCAACTGCTGGGCACTCCAAGTGACTGACTCCCTCGATACAGAATTGTTCGCCTACGGCACGCTGACCGATGGGCAGGTCGCTCGTGAGCGATACGTTGTCTCTGGCGAGTCAGAAGCTGCGCTCAACCGGACTATTGAGACAATTAGTGAATCATCGTTGACCACAACAGTCGCGGAACTGGGAGCGACTCCAGATGGTCCAGCGATTGGCAGTCACACACGAGAAATCTTCGTCGAGTTCGATGCCGCCAACAGCATCGACTCCTCGTTCGTCACGCGCGGGTTCGTCTACGACGGGCTTCCGAAAATGATCGATGGCCACGAAGAGTGGTCGGTTCTGGTCTACGCGTCTCGTCGTGAGGTATTCGACGCGTTCGATACCATCCGTGAGGAACGTGACGCTGACATCACACTCGAACGGATTACCAGCGTCGAGTCTCCCACAGCTCACTCGGTTGACAAGCGGGAACGCCACCTCTCGCCACGCCAACAGGAAGCACTCGCGCTGGCCCGCGAGCGGGGCTACTACGAGTGGCCCCGTGAGGTAACGGCGGGCGAACTCGCCGCCGAACTCGGCGTCGCGAAGACGACGTTCCTCGAACACCTCCGGCGGGCCGAGTCGAAACTTCTGGACCCCGAGTGAGAGATTGCGGCTGATCGAACGCTCCACCCCGACTATGTGAGGGGTAGTTTCAGGCTGTTCGAGCACCCGGGTCCGGGTATGGCACAACCCACTCACGAGCGCGTCGATTCGCCGGACGCCTCTACCGTTTTCGAGTACCACGACCTCACCCCACCGACGACCGCCGACATCTACCGCGCCCGGCAAACACTCCACGACCACCTCCCGCGGACGCCCCTCGTCAGAAGCGAGTGGCTCTCGGCGGAGTATCACGCCGATATCTACCTGAAACGGGAGGACACCCTGCCGACGGGGTCGTTCAAGATTCGGGGCGTGACGACCCTTCTCGCGAATCTGGACGAGGAGTTTCGTGACCGCGGAGTCGTGACGGCGAGCACCGGCAACTACGGACGAGCACTCGCGCAAGCCGCCCGCTGGTTCGATACCGAGGCGATCGTCGCCGTTCCAGAGGGAACCGGCCAGAATCGAATCGACGGGATCGAGCGGCTCGGTGGCCGCGTCAAGGTGGTCGGTGACGACTACGACGATTCGGCGGACTGGGCCGCTAAAATCGCTGCCGAGGAGGGGTATCGGTACGTCCATCCCGGCAACGAACGGCTGGTAATCGCCGGGACCGGGACCGCCGGGCTGGAGATCGCAGAGTCGCTCCCCGAGGTCGACGCTGTCCTCGGGCCTGTCGGTGCCGGGAGCATCGGCGCGGGCTACAGTTTGTCGGTCGGGGCTGTTACCGACGCCAAAGTGATCGGTGCGCAGGCCGCCAGTGTGGACACGGCGTATCGGGCGTGGCAAACTGGCGACCTCGTCCCGCAGGAGGAGGCCGACACCTTCGCTGACGGCATCGCCGCTCGCGTCCCGTACGCCCTTCCAGTACAGGTGATGCGCGAGGAGCTGGATGGGATGTACACTGTCAGCGAAGAGGCCATCGTCGAGACGGTTGCTGCGATGTTCCGAGAGGAGCACATCCTGATGGAGGGCGCCTGTGCGCCGCCGTTCGCGGTTCTAGACGATTTCCGAGAGGACATTACGGGGAAAACGGTCGCGATTCCAGTGACCGGCCGGAACCTTCCAACAGCGAAGGTCGAACGGGTGATGGCCAGTCGATGAGTCCCCGTACTCGAAGTCAGTGCGATACAAAGGGAGCGATATGAACCGATCCGAGCTTCCAGACGGAGCCTTCATCGACCCGAGTGGAAAGAATGCCGAGGCGGTCCGTGACCTCGCTGAGGAAATCCTCGATCAACTGCTCACACAGCTCGAAGCCGCTGACGACCGGTCGCCATTACCCGAACAATCGACTACTCCCTCCGCAGCTATTCCGCAGTCGCCACGATCCCAGGACGACCTGTTCGACGACCTCGAAAGCGTCGTCGAGGGGTCGATGAATCCCGCTCATCCCGGGTACATCGGCCACATGGACACGATGCCGACGACCGTCTCGGTGCTCGGCGATCTCGTCGCCTCGGCGGTCAACAACAACATGTTGAGCGTGGAGATGTCGCCGGTGTTCTCCGAGCTAGAGGTCGAGTTGACCGAGGCCATCGCCGACGAGTTCGGTCTCGGTCCCAATGCTGGCGGAGTCCTCGCGAGCGGCGGATCGCTGGCGAACCTCCACGCGCTATCGGTCGCCCGCAACCATGCGTTCGACGTCCACGGCGGGGGACTTGCCGGGCTGGATTGCGAACCGGTGGTGTTCGCCTCGGAGGTGAGCCACACCTCCTTGCAGAAGGCTGCGATGCTGCTCGGACTCGGGACCGACGCCATCGTTGCGGTCGAGACGGACGACCGCTCTCGAATGGATCCGGCTGCCCTGGAGCAAGCGATTGAGCGTGCGAAACGAGACGGCCGAGCGCCGTTCTGTGTCGTCGCGACGGCCGGAACGACCACGACCGGGAACATCGACTCGCTGCCGGAGATTCACCAAATCGCCGACGACCACGGCCTGTGGTTCCACGTCGACGCGGCCTACGGCGGCGCGCTCGTCTTCTCCGAGGCCGAGCGTGACCGACTCGACGGGATTGAGGCCGCGGACTCGGTGACGTTCAACCCCCAGAAGTGGTGTTACGTCGCCAAGACGTGTGCGATGGCGTTGTTCGCCGACGTCGACGTGTTACAGGAGGACTTCCGGATCGGAGCGCCGTACATGCGCGGTGACGATGCAATTCCAAATCTCGGCGAACTGAGCGTCCAAGGGACCCGGAGAGCGGAGGTCCTGAAGCTCTGGCTCACCTTGCAGCATCTCGGTCGCGACGGGCTCGAACAGTTGATCGACGAGAGCTATCGCCTGACTGCGGAGGTCCGCGACCGCATCGCCGAACACGAGGCGTTGGAGTTGGCCAGTGAACCGGAAATGAACCTCGTCTGTTTTCGTGCCGCACCCGAGTGGTGTCCGCCCGGCGAGCGCGACGACCTGAACAGTCGACTACAGCAAACCTTACTCTCAGAGTTTGACGTGTTCGTGTCGTTACCGACCTATCGAGACGACCGGTGGCTCCGCGTCGTCTTGCTGAACCCGTTCACCGACGCAACAGTCGTCGACCGGCTGTTCGACAGCATTGACGCATTCCTCAAACATTCCGACCAGTAGAACCGGTAATAAAATATTCAGTCGGAGTATCCTCTTCTCAAACGTCTGTGGAGAGGCAGCGCGAGAGATAGGCATCGATGTCTGGACCAGTCTCGTTCGCCAGGACGGTTTCCACCCACGCATCCCGCTCGAACGAAAGCACCTCCAATTCCCACACACATGCGGTGATATCAGTTTCGGAGATATCTTCGAATTCGGTCGGTGTGTCCGGTTGTGAGAGGTAGACGACATTCTTCAACACGTTCTCGTCGACCCACCAGTTCAGCGAGACGAAATTCACATCACGCGCTTCGTGAACGATCAAAACGGCTACGCCGTACCGGTTCTCGGTAACCGGCGGAGAGGGGAGGCGGTCGACCGCCCGCTTGCTTCCAGCCGCAACCATATCGTCCGGTGGATATTCGCCACGCGTCGAGATTCCGTACCGTTTGATCTGCCACCCATCACGTTCCAGACAATCGAGAAACCTGATTGGACGTGTCTGGTACGGCTCAGAGAGGGTAATCGACGCCATATCGGCCCTACGGGTACGCGTAAAATAACTGTTCAGTCCCCTCGTAATTTCCTCCGGTCGTTGCTGTGCCGTATGACCTGCACACGTAGGAATCGAACTCGCCAACCCCTGCCTCACGCACAACCTCGACCGTTCACTCTAATCGATAGACACAGATTGTCCCCGTCACGGATGTGTTTCAGTCAGCCTGCTATAGCAGGTCGTAGATTAACTAGAGGAGGGACACCCCATGACATATGAGATTTGATCTGACCGAGGATCAACGGGCGCTTCGAGATCAGGTTCGGGTGTTCACAAATGAAGAGATCGAACCCAAGGCAAGAAATCTTGACCGGGAGGAGGAATATCCGAGCACGATCTTCGACGAACTCGGTGAACGACGTCTGACGGGCCTGACGATCCCGGAAGAGTACGGGGGACGGGGCGAAGGCTTCGTCGAGCTCGCGCTAGTGATCGAAGAGCTATCGGCTGGGCTGATGTCCGTGGCAAGCACCATCGGACTCCATCTCGGAGTTGCGGAAGTCATCGAGCGCTTCGGAACCGAGACACAGCGTGAGGACTTCCTCCCCGAGATGGCGTCCTTCGACACTGTCGGCGCTCTCGGCTTGAGTGAGGCGAACGCAGGGAGTAATAAACTGGAGAGGCTCTGTTGAAATCCTTCGTCGGTGATAAGTTAAGCCCCGACTGCGGTCAGTACAGGTGAAGCAGTTACCGCTTCAGGAGTCGATCGGACGAGAGCAGCGTGCAGGGGACGGTTCTCATCTGATGTCGATCCTGGTATTAACTAACCAGTCAGTCAAAATTCTCTTAACTAACCAGTTAGTAAGTAGGGGTAGGGAATGGAATCGGAGACACGAAGGGAAATTATCGAAGCGACAAATCGTGCACTCTGCGAACACGGCTACGCCAGCCTGACGATGAAACGAATCGCCGCGGAGGCGTCGATGACGACCGCGGCGATCCACTATCACTTCGACACGAAAGAGGAACTCCTGAACGCCTTCCTCGACGAACTTATCGAACGGTTCGAACAGGAGTTAGCCTGCAACGCCAGCGACCCACGGGAGCGGCTCAACGCGTATCTCGATGCGGTTTTCACTCCGCCAGACCCCGCTTCAGACGGCTTTTCGGTGGCAATCATGGAACTGAAAGCGCAGGCTCCGTACCACGACCTGTTCCGAGAGCGGTTTCTTGATCTCGACGAGTTGATGCGGGAAGTCGTCGCGGACATTATCGAAGACGGCATCCAGGCCGGCCACTTCGAAGAAACGGACCCCGACGAAGTCGCCCGACTCGTCACGACGGTAAGCAACGGCGCACATGCCCGTACCGTCGCGCTGGGTGAACAGGCAGACGAGACGCACCAGGTACTCGAACACACGCTCGAACTACACCTCGGATGGAAACCAGGTTCTGAGGTGATCGCGTGAATCTGTTCAAGGGCCAAGAGGAACTCGACCTCACGAACGGTGGGATCATCAAGCCGCTGTTGTACCTCTCGCTCCCCATTGTCGTCACGAATCTGCTGCAGACTGCCTACAATCTGGCGGACACCTTCTGGCTCGGCCAGTACTCAACGGAGGCGCTGGCGGCCATCTCCTTTGCGTTCCCGATGGTGTTCCTCCTCATTTCGCTCGGGATGGGGCTCGCGGTTGCAGGCAGCGTTCTCGTCGCTCAACACACCGGTGCAGACGAAACCGACCAGGCCGAGTACGCCGCCTCACAGACGGTCACGTTCGCGTTCCTCGCATCAGCTATCCTCGGCGCGGTCGGCTATCCATTTGTGAGGCTGTTCCTCGCGTTCCTCGGGGCCTCACCCGAGGTCCTACCAGGCGCGACAGCCTATATGCAAGTGGTCGCCCTCGGCTTGCCATTCATGTTCGGGTTTTTCGTGTTCATCTCACTGATGCGCGGGGCCGGCGACACCATCACGCCCATGCTCGTGATGTTCGGGACCGTCGTCCTCAACGTGATTCTCGATCCGTTCCTCATCAACGGCTGGTCTCTTGGACCACTCGCGTTCCCCGAACTCGGCATCCAGGGCGCGGCCATCGCTACCGTCTTCTCGCGGAGTCTGGCGATGCTCGTCGGCCTCTACATCATGTTGTCAGGGACGCGCGGCATCCAGATCAATCTCACAGATATGAAACCCGACCTCCAGTATTTGCGGAAGATCCTTCGTATCGGTGTCCCGGCGAGTATCGAGGGGACCGGCCGTGCGCTCTCGATCAACGCCCTGCTGATCGTGGTGGGGCTGTTCTCGACGTCAGTTGTTGCGGCCTTCGGCATTGGGACGCGCGTCTTTTCGGTTATCTTCCTGCCTGCAATCGCCGTCGCCCGCGGAGTCGAGACGATGACCGGCCAGAACATCGGGGCGCAAAAGTACGACCGCGCTCAGAAGGCAAACTACGTCGCCGCGAAGGCACTGTTCGCCATCCTCGGACTTGCAGGCGTGGTAATCTTCCTCGTCCCGACGCCTATCGTCGCGGTCTTCACCAACGACCAGGCCGTCTTGGACGTCGGCGCGGAGTTCCTGCGGTTCGTCGCCCTGTCGTTCGGATTCATCGGGATCCAGCGAGCGTTCACGGGTGGCTTCCGCGGCGCTGGTAAGACGCTGATCGCCGCTGCTATCTCGATTATTGCGCTCGCCGGCGTTAGACTCCCCACCGCATACGTTGCCTCCCAAGGCGTACTTCCCACCGACCTGTGGTTCCTCGGACAGCCCGACGCCCGCGGGATCTGGATCGCGTTCTTCGCCTCGAACGTCGTCGGCGCGATCATCGCCTACGCGTGGTTCCGTCGGGGAACGTGGCGCGAGGGCGACGTCCGTGACACACCGGACCCTGCAGGGATCGAACCAACGGAAGGCGACGCCTCGGTCGGAGACGATTGAGATTTGCAACCTCTCGTGAGTTACTGAAACCAGTCGCTGGCAGCGATGTTTCATGCTGTTCGCAGCTCTCATCGACCGGCTGTTTCAGGCGAAAATATATCTGAAGAATAGGATTTCAACAGAGCCATCGCTCCACAAGGCGTGGAACGCACGCTTGGAAACTGATCTCTACGGCCAACGGAGTCAATCCGAGACGGTCAACTCAACGCTCAAGCGGAAGTACGGTGCGTTCGTTCGCTCACGACGCTGGTGGAAACAGTTCCGTGAACTTACCATCGTCTGTCTCATTCATAATATAGACCGATCACTCTGAGCGGTCAATACAGGGAATCACATACTGATAGAGATTGTTAATCTACTCATGTCGTTGTAGTGGGCCGTGGATTTAATCCCGTGTGAATGTACCTATCACATATGGTCTCCCGACATTGGCTCTATTTCAGTGGGTTCGTCGTCACGGGTATCTTGGTGGTTGGCGCTGGGTTGATTGGACTGTTCGAGGGGCTGTCAGCGCTGTCCGGGGGTATCCCGGCGAGTGGGGAGTTCATTCTCATCGCAATGCTCAGCGCCGCAGCCGAATGGGTGATTGCTGTTATTGTCCTCGGTCTGTTTACAGGTTTCTTTCTCGTTGCGACCGGTGTGTCGATTCTCCGGAATGCTTCTATCCCGCGAGATGACCGACTCGTATCAGTTGTCCAGTGGCTCGAACGACAATATCCACCCCTTCGGAAATTTGACGTATCCGGACATGTTGAGCCGACGACCGAGGAGCGGAGACAGGAGATTGAAGAGGAATACGTCTCAGGAGAGATGAGCGAGGCAGAGTTCGAGCGCAGACTCACACAGCTGATGGATGACACGTCCAGTGAGGAGCGTTCACAAGCTTCCACCGACTCAACGATCGAAATCGAAGACGATACTCGCTGAAACTCTCTGAGCAAGTCGTCTTTGCGGGCACAAAACCTACAAGACTCGCAACTGAACTCAGAGCCGAAGATGTCCGAAGAGACATCTACCCGCCGTCAGTTTTTGAAAGCCGGGAGTGTTGCTCTCACAGCGGCGCTTGCGGGCTGTAGCAACGTCTCTTCGTCTGGTACAGAGCCATCACAGCCGGAGAATCAGCAAGTAAACTCCACGTCACAAAACAAGGGCAGCAAGTACACCCAAGTCTATCGTGAGACGATCCCGTCAGTCGTGTTGGTGGATACGGGACAAGGACAAGGGACTGGGTTTCTGTACAATGATGCGCATATCGTCACGAACGCGCACGTCGTTGGCACCACATCAGAGACACAGATCCGGTTCCACGACGGAACGTGGAGTGACGGGACAGTACTGGGGACTGATTTCCACAGCGATCTCGCCGTCATTTCCGTAGATGAGGTCCCGGAGTCAACAGAGCCGCTGTCATTCGTTCAAAACAGCCCAGTCATCGGTCAAGAGGTCGTCGCCATCGGGAATCCGTATAATTTGGATGGAACGGTCACGTCAGGCATCGTTAGCGGTCTCGACCGGCTGATCCCGTCACCCGCAGGGTACCAGATTCCGGATGCGATTCAGACGGATGCTGCGGTAAACCCCGGAAACAGTGGCGGGCCACTGATGTCGCTTGATGGGAGCGTTATCGGTGTCGTAAATTCCAAGCGCGGGGACAACATCGCATTTGGCATCTCGGCTGCACTCACCCAACGCGTCGTTCCTGAACTAATTGAGGCAGGGGAATACGAGCACGCGTACATGGGTGTGTCGCTACAGAACGTCACACCGACGATTGCGGAAGCAAATGAGATGAGTGGGCCTCGCGGACTGTTGGTCGTCCAGACAGTTCGTGGCGGGCCAGCTGACGGTGTACTCCAATCGAGCGATATCGAGTTTGTGAATGGGGCCCGTGTCCCCGTTGGTGGAGACGTTATTCTTACAATCGACGGGGAACCGATGAGTTCCTTCGAGGATCTAGCGAGTTACCTAGCACTACAGACTCGGCCGGGTGACACACTTGAAGTGACCATCCTTCGTGATGGGACAGAGCAGACGGTTGAGCTCACACTCGTTTCGCGCCCCGAACAATCACAGTCTCCCCTACAGTAAGAGTAGCTTCAGGCGAGAATATCTCTGAAGAATAGGATTTCAACAGAGCCGCCTGGTTCTATCGTTCGAGGGCAGTTCGCCCTTGCGGACTTGTGCCCTGTATGTAGCACGGCCGCTAAAACCTATCACCGATTGAGGGTTTCAACAAGGCCATTCTCTTGGGAGCGCAGGTCTACTCTCGACAGTTATCAAACATTAACTCTGTCGCCCACTGAGGTGGTCAATAATGGTACTCGGTCAGTTCCTCCCCGATACTACAGCGGTACACGTGGTTGTTATCGTTGTCAGTACAGTGATGATCTGGTTCGGTAGTGTATGGCTCGAAAGTTCTGCTGAACACCTCTCCGCGTACTACGGCTTGCCTGCTGTGGTACAAGGTTCGATCGTCGTTGCCGTCGGGTCAAGTTTCCCGGAATTGATGAGCGTTGTCATCACCGCACTCGGAGGTTCGTTTGGACTGGGAGTTGGTGCTATCGTCGGCTCGGCCATCTTCAACATCCTCATGATTCCGGCACTGTCCGGGATAGCAACCAAGGAACCGCTGGACGCTAACCGGACAATCGTGTACAAAGAAGCCCAATTTTACATGCTGGCCGTATCCGCACTGGTGATTACGTTCGCCTTCGCCGTCATCTACTTTCCCGTCGAGGGTTCGCCAGCTCTTGACGGAAACATAACGCGCCCGCTCGCACTGATTCCGTTGCTATTGTACGGTCTGTACCTGTTCATCCAGTGGCAAGACGTTGGGGACCACGAGAGCGATGACAGTGGCAGTGACGTAAACGTGCTCCGTGAGTGGGGTCGATTAGCAGCCGGGTTGCTTGTTATTCTTGTCGCTGTTGAGTTGCTCGTCGGAGCGGTCAAGGGGTTGAACGCAACCTTCGGCATTCCTGAGTTCCTCGCCGGCGCGACGATTCTTGCTGCTGCAACAAGCCTCCCCGACGCATTGGTCAGTGTCCGGGCAGCACGTGATGCGAGAGGTATCACGAGTCTCGGGAATGTTCTTGGGTCGAACACGTTTGACTTGTTGGTGGCAATTCCTGTCGGCGTTCTCCTTGCCGGAAGTGTGCCGGTATCGTTCACCACCGCAGTACCGATGATGGGGGTTCTGACCCTCGCTACGATTCTCCTATTCACCGTTCTTCGTACCGATCTAACCATGACCACAGTCGAATCGTATGCGCTGCTGACTGCCTATCTCATTTTTGTCGGGTGGGTTATCGGAGAGACGATCGGAATGTTCGGACTCATCAAGATGTGAGGGTAGTCCCATAATCTCGGAGGATAGATTTGATGCGTGCCTTCTATTCTGTTCACTAGAAATAAATTAGAGTTGAAGTTAGTATTTTGACGGCTTTACACTGGGTATTCTTCACACCAATCTCGACTGTCAGTCTCTCCGACTAACAAAATGGACGCCCAAAGGTCAACACATCTATAATATAATCTACAGATTTAGGGGTGTTTTTACGCAAATGAAGCCAATTCACTAGCAAACTCCATCTCAACGAGAATAATTACGTGGTCTCCCGGCTCTAGGATCGTCTCTCCTCGTGGGCTTATCAACGACTGCTCCCGTGTGATTGCCCCGATTACGAACTGACCTTCTATTTCCTTCACGAGGTTTTTGATCGGCTTTCCCACGAGACGTGAATTGTCACTTAACTCAAGCTCTAAGACTTCTGCCTGATCGTTTTCGAGGACCGCGATGTTTTCTGCAACGCTCTCGTAGGTGAACCTGATAATCTCTTCAGCGGTTACGGTTCGGGGATTAATCGCAACATCGATGCCGATCTCTTGGAACAGTGTGATGTAATCCGGACTGTCGACGATCGCAAAGACCCGATCAACACCGAGACGCTTCGCAAGAATCGATATGAGGAGGTTTTGCTCGTCAGAGTCAAGCGCTGCGATGACAATATCCGCCTCATCGACGTGCTCTCGCGTGAGGAATTCCGTGTCGGTTCCGTCGTGTTCCAGTACTATTGTCTTCGGGAGATTCTCTGCGAGCCACTGCGCACGGTCAGTGTCCTGTTCGATAATCCGGGCTGCTAGCTCACGCTCTTCGAGAAGTCTGGCTGTTTGATACCCGATCTCGCTGCCACCGAGAATTACGATATCATCTGTACTGTCTGGGGTTACCTGCGGTGCGATATCTCTGGCAAACAGCTGGATACTTTCCGGACTCCCGATCACGACTGCCCGATCCCCAGCGACGATGTCTGTCTCCCCACGGGGTAAGATCATCTCCTCGTTACGGAAGAGCCCGACAAAGGTGAGCGATTCAAATCGGTCGGCCTCAGCAACCGTCTGTCCGACGACCGGACTGTCTTCCGGGAGTTCAAATTCCGCCATTTGGACGAGCCCCCCTGCGAATGGATCGACATCGATCGCCGCTGGTAAACCGATAATTCGCACGATGTTCTCTGCAGTCTTCAGATCTGTACAGACCATGAAGTCGACACCGAAGGCTGTCTGGTCACGTTCCCAGGTCCGCAGATATTCCGTGTTTTTCACCCGCGCGATGGTGAACGCATCACCCAGTGTTTTCGACGTTCCACACGCGACGAGATTCGTCTGGTCATCGTCGGTACAGGCAATGACCATGTCGGCATCCGGAACATCCGCCGAGCTCTGTATCTCGGATGTCGTTCCATCACCGGCTACGGTGAGCACGTCGTATTCGTATTTGAGTTCCTCTGTACGATTCGGATCGATGTCGATCACTACCACGTCGTGACTCGTTGCGAGACTGGCAGCAATACTCGTGCCCACCTCACCTGCCCCAATAATGACCACCTCCATAGACACACTACATATCTATTCGCTGAAGTCGGTTACTATGCCCCCGGCTCTACTGTTGATACAGTGAGCCCAGTAAGATTGCGCTGGGGGGCTGTGACAGCAGTGACTTCAAGCGATCCAGTTCATTGAGTATCGATTCTGTCGTTGGGTCGTGTCATCGGAAATAGAACTCTTGGACACTCCCGATGGATACAAGCGTACACCGAGTAGAAAACGGAGAACGTGAAGAATGGTGATACCGATACTCAAGAGGATGCTTCCTTTCTGGTCAAGGGAATCTCCGTCTGTCGAGTGTCCGTCTTGCGGTACGCCAATTAAGGTCGCTCTTGAAACGTGTCCCCATTGCCGTTCTGCTGTCGCTATCGAATGCCGCGGTTGTGGGAACACGATCGAGACAGAGACAAACATGTGTCCTGACTGTGGGGGAACCGAATACGAAATATTCCTCCTCGAGTAGTCTACCACGCCGACTAGAGTTGTTCAGCGAATCTGCGATCAAACACCCCACTGTCCCACGGATGATTTCACATCAGCCCATATTTCGAATCTCCGGGAGCTAGGTCCTTGCGGGTGTCGCAGCGCAAGAAAACGGATCGTCGATCTTCTCTTGTAGCATCCTCTTCGACAGTTTAATACAGCGAACGAGTCACCGCTATATCGATCGAATAAATATGTCTTGGGGGGTCAACTGGAAGGCGAGTGTGGGGCTTCTCGGGGTTGGAATCAAATATCTTGCTGTCACGATGCTGGTTCCGCTGGTCGTGGCGGTTGCCTACGGTGAAGATATCTGGGTGTTTTTGGTCTCGATGGCGCTGGTCGCCGCGATCGGGTTTCTCGTCGAGCGAGTAGACCCGGATCCAGACCTTGGCCCCCGAGAGGCGCTGTTATTTGTGTCTCTCGCATGGCTCGCCGCTGCGGCCATCGGTACTGTCCCGTACCTCCTCGCCGGCTACGGGACGGCGTCGACAGTCGGACTTCAGACTGGGTCGATTGGCGCACTCACGGGATCGATCAGCAACGCTCTGTTCGAATCGATGAGCGGGTTCACTACCACGGGCGCGACCGTGCTCGGAGAGATCAGCACGGACCGTCACTCGCACGCTGTGATGATGTGGCGCCAGCTTACGCAGTGGCTCGGCGGGATGGGGATCATCGTGCTGATGATCGCCATCCTTCCTGAAGTCGCGGTTAACGGTGCACAGCTGATGGAGTCGGAGGCGCCGGGCCCAGAACTCCAGAAACTCACGCCGAGAATTGAGGAGACGGCACGCGCTCTCTGGCTGATCTACTTCGGATTTACCGTGGTGTACATCGTGATCTTGTACGGGCTCCATCTCGCCGGGATGGCCCCAAACATGAACCTGTTCAATGCGATCGCCCACGGGTTCACGACACTTCCGACCGGCGGATTCTCGCCGGAGGCCGACAGTATTGCGGCGTTCTCAGCTGCCGTCCAATGGGTCGTCATTCCGTTCATGGTCGTCGCCGGCGTCAACTTCGCGTTGTTCTGGCACGTATTACGTGGCGAGATCGAGATAGTGCTGGAGAACGCGGAATTTCGCGCGTACGCTGGTGCGATCGCAGTTGTGACCGCCGTCCTCGCGGTGCTTCTGTTCCGCGGCGCGGCGCCGACCATCGAATTGGGTGGCGCGACACAGGGGATCGCAGAAAACTCGCTCCGACAGGCCACGTTCCAGATCGTGTCACTTCTGAATTCGACCGGGTACGCGACCGCCGACTTCGTACAGTGGGATACCGACGCGCAGATCTTGCTCATGTTCGCGATGTTTATCGGTGGCTCTGCCGGCTCAACTGGTGGAGGTGTCAAGATCGTGCGGTGGCTCATCGTTGGGAAGACGATCCGCCGGGAACTGTTCACCTCCGCTCATCCTGACGTTGTTCAGCCCGTTCGCCTCAGCGGGAACGTCGTCGACGAGGATGCAATTCGCGGCATTATGGCATTCACGATTCTGTACCTCGTCTTATTCGGCATCTCGGCGGTGTTTCTCTCTCTCGACGCCGCACGGATCGGGATTCAGCTAACGATGCTTGAGTCGACGAGTGCGTCGCTCGCGACGATCGGGAATATCGGACCGGGATTCGGTCGCTTAGGCCCATTCGGGAGTTATTTGTTTTTCCCCGACACGTCGAAGCTGCTGATGGTGTTTCTGATGTGGATCGGTCGGCTGGAGATCGTCCCGGTGCTTGCGGTGTTCATTTCGGCGACTGACAATCGATAACGGTCATCTCACTTCATCTGACATTACGGATTTTCCATAGATGAGAGGTCTTCTAATTGTCTCTCACATCCTCAATGTAGAGAGCATATATTCTTAACTGACGAGAATTGTAGTGTTTGTATGACGAGTACCGACGACGCCGATGGGCAGGACCTGCTCGGTCATGTACTCCTCCCGGTCGCCAACGAAGAAGACGCGTTTGCGAGTGCGATGGCACTCGAACCGTACGAGCCGGAGCATGTGACAGTGCTACACGTCGTCGAGAAGGGCGAGGGCGTCCCGGACAAGACGCCCGTCGAGCAATCTGAGGAACTGGCCTCGGAGTCGTATGCCGCCGTTCGGCGCGTATTCCCCGATGCCGACGATCACACTGCGTACGCTCGTGACATCGTCGGCGCCATCTTCGACGCGGCTGATGAGGTTGACGCTAGTGCGATCGCCTACCGGTCCCGCGGCGGGAACCGAATCATGCAATTCCTTTCCGGTGATCTCTCTTTGAAGCTGGTCACAAATGCACACCTTCCCGTGATCGCTCTTCCACGCGAGGACTCAAGCGAATGAGCGACGAGGAGCTCGCCAAGGACCTGGGACTGGTATCGGCGATGACAATCGGGATCGGGACGATGATCGGGGCGGGGATCTTCGTCCTCCCTGGCGTTGCCGTCAACGCTGACGGCGGCGCCGGTCCGATTGTCGTCGTGTCGTTCATCGTCGGCGGTGTGATCGCAATGGTGAACGCGCTCTCCGTCTCCGAACTCGGCACCGCCATGCCGAAGGCCGGAGGCGGCTACTACTATATCAACAAGTCACTCGGTCCGATGTTCGGGTCGATCGCCGGGATGGGCGATTGGATGGGGCTCGCGTTCGCTTCCGCGTTCTATTGTATTGGGTTCGGCCAGTATCTCGCTGTGTTCGTCGGACTCCCCGCAATTCCTGGTCTCAACTCGATTCAGGTGGGGGCGCTCGTGGCTGGAGCTATCTTCATCGGTGTGAACTACATCGGTGCGAAAGAGACTGGCGGGATTCAGACGGTGATTGTCGGCCTTCTGCTTTCGATTCTCGCGATCTTCGCTGTCGCCGGTTTCTTCTCATTCGACTACGCGACGCTCGCGGGCAACGAGGGCGGCCTCGCCCCCGGCGGCTACGGGGCGATCCTCCCTGGGACCGCGCTCGTGTTCGTCTCCTTCCTCGGGTATGCGAAGATTGCCACAGTGGCCGAGGAGCTGAAGAACCCCGGTCGAAACCTCCCGATAGCGATCATCGGGAGTGTCGGCATCGTCACCGTGATCTATGCGATCCTCGTCACAACGATGCTCGGCGTCGTTCCGTGGCCAGAGCTCAGTCAGGACGCACCGGTGGCGCAGGCAGCACGCGTGGCCTTCCCCGAATCGATCGGTCCGATCAGCGGTGTCGCGGGCGTAGCGGCCGCAGTGATGACCGTTGGTGCGCTGCTGGCGACTGCCTCGTCGGCGAATGCCTCGATCCTCGCGTCGGCTCGGATCAACTTCGCGATGGGTCGCGACAAGATCGTCACCAACTGGCTCAATGAGATCCATCCCAACTACGCGACCCCGTACCGGTCGATCCTCGTGACGGGCGGGCTCATCGTGGTCTTTATCGCGCTGTTGGGACAAGACATTGAGATCCTCTCGAAGGCCGCCAGCGTGCTCCACCTCATCGTGTACGCGCTGATGAACGTCGGGCTCATCGTCTTCCGTGAAGCCGACACGCCGGAGTACGATCCCGACTTTACCGTTCCGCTGTACCCGCTAACGCCAATACTCGGCGCAGTTCTATCACTCGGGCTCGTCGCGTTCATGGACGGGATCGAGATCGCGCTGTCTGGCGCGTTTGTCGTCGCCGCCGTGGCGTGGTACTTCATTTACGCCCGCGATAAGACCGACAAGCAGGGCGTGCTCTCCGAACACATCCGGAGCCGCGGGAGCGACCTTCCCGACGGGGTCGTCGATGCCGCGGACGCGGTTGCTCCGACCGGAACCGGGAACGACGGGCCGACGATCATGGTCGCCGTGGCGAACCCGCGGACCGAAAGCGCGCTCATCACCCTAGCAGGTGCACTCGCCCAACACGAAGGTGGTCGCGTACTCGCGACACACATCGTTACCGTCCCCGACCAGACCTCGCTTGAGACGGCCGCCGAGAACCGGACCGGACTCGACCAATCCTCTGAGGAACTGCTCGCCGCCGCCGCGTCTGACGCAGAGTCATTCGATGTGCCGATCGAAACAAAGACGATCCTCTCACACCGCGGGATCGAAGAGGTGTTCGACGCTGCGCGGACTAACGACGCCGACACCGTCGTGATGGGCTACGGTGGGACACAGTTCGCGGGAGGACGGGTCGAGGGTTCGCTGGATGAACTCACTCACGACCTCCCGTGTGACTTCCTCGTCTTAGACGGCCAACGACTGGACCTCTCGGATGTGCTCGTGCCGACTGCCGGCGGTCCCTCTTCAGACCTCTCTGCGGAGGTTGCTCGCGCGCTCCGAGACACAGCCGGTATCGATGTTTCCCTACTGTACGTCGTCAATTCCGGAGAAGAGGCGTCCGGCCGCGAATTCCTCGCCGATTGGGCCGACGGGCACGGTCTCGACGACGCGGAGATTCGAGTTGAGACGGGCGACGTCGAGGAGACGATCGGCCGCGTCGGTGAGGAGTACGACCTCGTGATAGTCGGAGCCACCGAGCGCGGGCTACTCTCGCGAATCGTTCGCGGCTCCTTGGCATTCGAAACGATAGAAAATCTCGAGACGCCCGTGCTACTTGCGGAGCGCCCGTCCGCGCGATCGCTGTGGGAGCGGCTGGTCGGCCGCCGCTGAGGACATCCCTCTTCTATTTGAACCGGAGCGGTAGCCTTTCGGTGATCGGTTCTGAATCGCTGTAATATGTATTTGATCGTCGTAGGTGCGGGAGATATCGGGACACCACTCGTCGATCTCGCGACCAGCAGCGGCAACGAGGTCGTCGTCATCGAGCGCGACGAGGAACGGGCCGAACGGGCGTCGAGACAGTATGACTGTCTCGTGCTCAACGACGATGCGACTTCAAAAGAAACGCTCCAGGACGCGGGCGCCGACCGGGCCGACGCCCTCATCTCAACGACAGATCAGGACGCGACGAACATCATGGTCTGTCTGCTGGCCCAAGAACTGTCGATCCCGAATATTGTCTCGGTCGTCCACAACCCTGAGCACATGAACGTGTTCGAACAGATCGGCGTCAACACGATGCAGAATCCACAGAGCCTGATCGCAGAATATCTCTACCGGGCTGTGAGCCGCCCTTCAATCATTGACTTCATGCACATCGGAGAGGAGGCGGAGGTGTTCGAAATCACCGTCGGACCCGAGGCACCAATCGCTGGCAAGACGCTGCGAGAGGCGGACGAGGCTGATTTAATCGGCAGCCAAACCTTGATCGTCGCTGTTGAGCGGGACGGAGAGGACACGCCAATAACGCCGCGTGGAACCACACGCATCGAGGCTGGCGATCTGCTCACGGTCTACTCGGGGATCGGTGTGGCCCCGGAGGTGACGGACGTCTTTGGTCACGTGGAGGAACACGACTGAAATGACCGAACCGAACGGTGGCCGACTCCCGTCTGATCTGGGGGTTATCGCCCGTGACATCGGCTCACTGCTCCTGATGGAGGCTGGACTGATGACGGTCACCGTCGTCGTCGCCCTTGCGTTCGGTGAACTCTACGCCGCGCTCGGATTCCTTGTCGCAGGCGGGATGACGGCGTTTGTCGGTGGGGTGGCCAATCGACGATTCGCCGACGCGTCAGAGCCGAAAATGAAACACGGGATGGTGATCGCTGCCGGCGGGTGGCTCATGGTTGCCGTCTTCGGCGCTCTCCCGTTGTTCCTCACGGCGTGGGTAACGCCGCCGGCCGCGATGGACGCGTTCGTCCCCGCTGCTACGGACACCGGATCCTGGGATCCAATCAGCGTCGGCGGAACTACAACACTCTCCAGTCTCGCGTACTTCCGTGATCCGCTCCACGCCTTTTTCGAGAGCATGAGCGGGTGGACCGGGAGCGGACTGACGATGGCGATCCACGAGCCGTCACTGCCGCGGGCGGTACAGTGGTGGCGGTCATTCATCCAGTGGGTCGGCGGCGTTGGCGTCATCGTCCTCACAGTTTCAATCCTCTCACGTCCCGGCAGCGGGAGCTATGCGCTCTATCAGAGTGAGGCAAGAGAGCAGAAAATCCATCCGAGCGTCGTCTCGACGGTTCGGACGGTCTGGAAGCTCGTCGTCGGGTACACACTGCTTGCCTTCCTGCTGCTGTTTGTAGCGATCTCTGCCAGCGGAAGCACCTACTCCGAATCACTCACTCCCGGCGAGACCGCATGGCAGGCCCTCAACCACGCCATGACGGGCCTCACGACGGGTGGATTCTCCGTCACGGACAACTCGATCGCGACATACGGTTCACCACTGGTTGAAGCGACACTCCTCCCGATTATGATTCTCGGTGCTATCGCCTTCCCTATCCACTACATCGTTCTCAAAGACCGGAACGTACACGAACTGGTCGCAGACCTCCAGACCCGGTGGCTGTTTGCGCTTCTTGGGATCGGTGTCATTGTACTCTCGATACAGAATCTCGCATCCGTTCAGACAACTTCTGGCGCGTTCGCGACGAGTTCGTTCGTCCCATCTCCTGTGCCGTTCTTTGATGGGATACAGCTTGACGCTATTCGAGACTCAATATTCCAGTGGGTCAGTGCCCTGACTTGTACCGGGTTCCAATCGGCTCCAATTGGCCGCTGGATCGCTGGCGCGAAGGTGATCGTCGTTGGTGCGATGGTTCTCGGTGGTGCTGCGGGGTCCACCGTCGGCGGGATCAAGATCGTCCGCGGATACACGGTCGGTCGTGGTATCGCCTGGCAGTTCTCCCGCGTATTTCTGCCAAAAAACGCTGTCGTCACGGCGCGTCTCGGTGACCGGACGCTGGACCGCGAGACGATGGAACGCGAGTTCGGCGAAGCCGCTATTGTCACTCTCCTGTGGCTCGTCGCACTCGTTATCGGGAGCCTTGTTCTCGTCAATGTCGCCGGTCCGGAATTCGGCTACGCTGACGCGCTGTTCGAGGTCGCTAGTGCACAGGGGAACGTCGGATTGTCCTCGGGAATAACGGGTCCCTCGATGTCACCGCTGGCCGAGGGGATGTTCGTCCTCAACATGTGGATCGGGCGATTGGAGATCATTCCGGTACTCGTGTTCGTTCGGGCTGGTATCTGGGGCCTTAACCCATGATCTGGCTTTGTTGGAATCCACACAGGGTGACAGATTCTGATCTGTGCGATCAATACAGCCTCTGAACCTAGCACCGGCCGACCCAAATATTGAGACAAGTTCTGGAGACTAGTTCACCAACCGGACGTATCGTCCAATTACTGGATTATTCTGCATTGAGAACCGAAAGTAAACCCCCTACGCCGACCATAGAAAATCCGACGATGAGCGGCAGAAGCATCCCTGAAACATCAATAAGAAATACAGTTGCTGAGGCAGCGACCATACTGATTCCAGCCACGATCATCCATCGGCACATAAATCGTCTCTGTGTCCAGCCCATCAGCCCCGACTTAAAATATCTAATCATGAATGTCGAATACTCTATGGGTAAGTTGATACAATGGTATAAGGATCGACCAAGCAGTAGTTTCCAGCCGAGTTCCGCTGAAACAGCCGATCTATATACAGTCTACTGACCGGCTGTTTCACACGAGAACCTGTCTGAAGAATAGGATTTCAACAGAGCCAATGATCCCTATTCGGACCATCTAAAGGGACGGTTGTTTTCGCTTGGTTACTCCTCTTGAGAGTGGACCGGTCCCATGAACGACCAGTGTACTTTGTGGCTTCCGTCGGGATGCGGTTCCTCCGTAACGTGGTAAAGATAAGGTCCGTGTGGGCAGTCGTCGCAACCGTCCGCACACCGGAACTGTTTCACCACTTCTGTGTATCCCTCGTGTTCTTTTACGCGGAGGATATCGTCATTAGCTTCTGCGTTGATGGGGAGCTCCGCCTCTCCGTGGAAATGGAGCAATTCCTGGGCGTGGACGATCGCTTTCCGAAGCTCTTCCGGCGTACAATTGGTGAGTGCGTCGATTACTTCCCGGGGAAGTCCTTCCGGGGGTGTCGGACGCTCCGAAGAACGTGTCATAGACAAAGATTGAGTCCACACACATATAATGGATCTGTGGTTGTGACAGCACCGGGAGTATGTGGTTGTCAGGGAGGAAGCGGTCAGGATGACTTTGAGGATAGAGCCGAAGAGTTCTTTGAGTACACAGAGATCTCCTTGAAGATGGCTGAACGGTATCCCGGACTGCTGAGTTAGAAAACTAGGTCAGAACGAACATGTATTCATGGGTATGAGTCCCTCTAGCTGGCGGATCGATCAGTCACCAGTAAACGCTTCGAGCGTCTCTTCAGTAACACCTGACCGGGAATGAATTGTGACGAAATCGTTCTCCTTCATCACCGTCTCTCCAGTTGGCGTTATTGTTCCCTCGTCGCGGTTGATCCGGACGACCAACACATCCGGCGAAATAAGTTCCTCCTCGTTTGCTTCTTGGAGCGTTCTCCCGGCGATAGGTGCCTTTTTTCTGACAATAACTTCGACGACATCGGCGTCGCCAGCGAGACCTGCGACCCCGGTAACTGGTGAGGCTACCTCTTCGTCCCGAGGCCCGAATGGAGCATAGGGACGGAAATACTCTCGGTGGACCAGATCCTCGTCGTCGATCTCAATACCGAGCGAAATAATTCCTTGAGCGATTCGCGTGAGATCATCAGTATCTGTTCCGACGACCGTAATTCGGAGATCGCCTTTCCCGGACATGATCTCCCGGACGTTAATCACGCCCGGAATATCGAGGACGCGCTGTGCCATCTCTTTTCGGTCACGGTTTCCCGTACTGCAGACGTAATGATTGGTCAGCCGCCCGCCTACCTTTTGATAATTAACGTCGGCATGGTATCCTCGAATAACTCCTTCCTCTTCGAGCCGCCTAATCCGATTTCGGACTGTCGGAGCTGAGACATCGACTTTCTCCGCGATATCCGGAGCGGACGTGTGTCGGGCTTCCTCGGTCAGATAATACAGGATCTGTTCGTCGATCGTATCGATCTGAAGAGACATATTTATACGCTGAAATTGGCTCCGTAGGCCCTTTTAAATTATCGTTTGGTATTTGTTCTATTCTTGAGTTGCTGTCTCTGCCAGCCGGTGGCTGACCTGCTGAAAACGACGCTCAATACGTGATAGACACCCAGAAAACAAAGATAAACGATAAGAAAGTGAATAGGGAATAAATTACGGAATCGTTGGCTGATACGGCAGATTTTTATCTTACCGTAATATGCGTTCGTACACGATGTTCACCCACGGTGCACCAGCGGCAAATACGAATCACGTCTCGAATGGAGTGCCCCGCGATCCGGATGGCCCTGATGCTGCCTCGAGACGGAAGTGAGACCATGAGTAACACCAATGAGGATCCGACGCCACCGGACGATCTCCCCCAGGCGCTGATTCAACGGATCGATCCGTTGGAACTCCCCGAGTTGAAATCGCTCCTTTCGTACATCGAGAAGCGCATCGAATCACTTCGAACGCCAATCGAAGCGGAGATCGAAGCAGACGCCGCCGGGGAAGTCCTCAACATCGAGAACCATGGAGCGTACGCACTCGTGCGACAGCACCCTCCGGATCCGGATGGTCCAGGCGTGAATACGGATATTACGTCACTGTACCACGTTCGACGTGAACCGCACTACGACGGGACGGAATCGCTGTATTGGGCGTATCTTGGGGATCTCCATAACGCGGCGGAGGCACGGTGTGAAAGCTGTGGACAGACATTCGACCGTGGGGTAGACATATGTCCGAATTGCGGGAGTGACGACGTCGATACTGGGACGGAGGAATAATCATGCATCAATTACTGACTGGCCATCTCGTCGTCCCGGTCGTAAACGAGGAGGATGCGCGAGCCACAGCACGCACTCTCAGCGCCTACGAGTACGGTCAGGTAACTGTCGTTCACGTTGTTGAGAAGGGTGAAGGAGTTCCTGACAAGCTCCCGATTGAACAGGCAGAACAACGAGCTGCGGACGCGTTCGCTGCGTTTCGAGGTTTCATCCCGGAGGCAGATGAGGAAATTGTCTATCGGAGAGATGTGGTTGAGGCCATCATCGATGTCACGGCGGATGTGGACGCCAGCGCGATCGCGTTTCGCCCCCGAGGTGGGAGCCGGATCGTCCAGTTCCTCTCCGGCGATGTCGCTCTCAAGCTGGTCACGGACGCAGATAGGCCGGTTATCGCACTTCCAGAGGAGGACGGAAGCGAATGACGGTTGACATCATGATGTTCTCCGGAAGAGGTCCCCATGTGCCGGCCGCGGCTCAGCGGGCTGTCGAATTCGTGTCCGCAGCCGACGACGAGTCGTCACTAGCGTTGCTCAACGTCCAGTCTCCGGAGACGGGTAGTGGCGAGGATAGTTCTCACACCGATCGTGGTGGAGCAGTGATCAAGGAGTTATCCGAACGCGCTGGAATCAGATACATGACATATGATGCCGAGATCAGAGTTGTAGGGGATACCGAACAGGCGATCATCGACGCGGCTGAAGAATACGATACGATCTGTGTCGGAGCCACCCGATCCGGGACGATCTCTCAGGTGCTATTCGGATCGCTCCCGGAGACGGTCGGTGTAGAAATGGATCGGACCATCGTGATGGCTCGTGGCCCGGAGGAATCGGCGATGTCAATCCGTGAACCGCTGCTGCGGCGACTGGAGGTGTGATCAGCATGTACATTATCATCATCGGGGCGGGCGATATCGGAACCCCGCTCATCGAAATCGCAACGAGAACCGGATACGAAGTCGTCGTCATCGAAAGAGACGCCGCGAGAGCAGACCAGGTCGCCAGCGAATTCGACTGTATGGTCATCAACGCTGACGCGACAGTCAAAGAGACGTTGGAAGACGCGGGGGCCGACCGCGCAGACGCCATTATTTCGACGACGGATCAGGACGCGACCAACATCATGATCTGCTTGCTCGCAAAGGAACTCGATATTCCCGCGATCGTCTCGGTGGTCCACAACCCGGAGCATATGTCCGTCTTTAGTCAAATCGGCGTCAACACGATGGAGAACCCACAGCGGCTCATTGCGGAATCGCTGTTCCGATCTGTGGATCGCCCGTCGATTGTCGATTACATGCGAGTCGGAGATGTCGCCGAAGTGTTCGAGATCACGGTCACAGAAGACGCACCGATCGCCGGTCTGACCCTCATGGAAGCAGACGAGAAAGGATTGTTTGACGAAGACACGCTCGTTGTAGCGATCGAACGAGACGGATCGGAGTCACCCATCACCCCGCGAGGCCAAACTCGCCTCGAAGAAGGAGACCTGCTAACAGTGTACTCCGGCACTGGAGCAACACCGGAAGTGACCGACATTTTCGGCCATTACGAAGATCACGAGACAAACAACTCGAATGGATTCAGCTTGTGAGCAATCTGTTGGTCGCGCACCATCCATGACATCACTCATGCTTGGACGACAGTCACTTCGCACCCACTTAGCCAACCTGACAGCCTCTCGATTATCATGAGCCTGATCGTAAACAGACGAACTGTCGGCCGTGACGTCGGTCGCATCGTGCAAGCCATCTCGTTGATGATGGTGATTTCTATCGTCGTCGCGGCAGTAAACGGCGAATTCTTTGCAATTCCGGCTTTTGTCGTCTCTGCCTTCATTATGGCCGGTATCGGGAGTGCGCTCGTCTGGCGCTATCAAGACGCTGAGCCGCCGGAGAAACGCGAGGCGATGGTTACTGCAGCCACTGCCTGGGCGCTCGTCGGTGTTCTCGGAAGCCTCCCTTTCCTCTTCATCGCGTGGACAATCCAGCTCGATCCGTTGCCGATCTGGATGAACACACCGGCGATGGACGAGACGACAGCGGTGTTTCTGAACCCGCTCGATGCAGTCTTCGAGAGCATGAGCGGGTTCACTGGAACAGGCCTGACGGTGGCTGCCGTCGAAGAAAAACTGCCCCGGTCACTACACTGGTGGCGGTCGTTCATCGAGTGGATCGGTGGTGTCGGCGTTATTGTTCTGACCGTGGCTATTCTTCATCGGGGTGGTAGTGGCGGCTCATACACACTCTATGAGAGCGAGGCTCGCTCAGAGAAAATCCATCCGAGCATCGTAACCACCGTCCAGGAGATATGGAAGATCTTCGTCGGCCTGACGCTTGCCTCGATCGCCCTGTTCCTGCTGGCTGGCATGCCGTTGTGGGACGCCATCAATCACGGGATGACCGGGATCGCCACAGGCGGGTTCTCCGTTCACGCTGCATCGATCGGATTCTACGACAGCCCGTTGATCGAGTACGTGACTGTGCCTATCATGATCGCGGGAAGCATCGCGTTCCCTATCCACTATCTGATATTCAAAGGCGAGGTACGAACTCTGTACAGCGACCTGCAGACGCGGTGGGTGTTCATCTGGTTCGCTGTCGGCTCATTCGTTCTCACGGGCATTCTACACGCCAACGGCCAGTACGCGACGCTCGAAGAGACGTTCAGGGTTGCGCTGTTCCAGTTCGTCTCCGCCACCTCGAACACCGGCTTTGGCAGCGCGGCAGTCGGCGGTGGTACAGAGCAGGTCTGGAGTGCTGGGGCGACCCTGTGGACCTGTCTCGGAATGCTCACCGGTGCTGCAGCGGGTTCGACAGTTAGCGGTCTCAAACTCATTCGCGTGATAACGTTGATCAAGGGGACCATCTGGCAGATTCAGGACGTGTTCCGTCCACAAACTGCAATCAGGTATCTCCAGATCGGCGATCGACGTCTCAGTGAAGAGCAGGCCGAACGTGAGTACACAGAAGCGACCGTGGTGTTCATCCTTTGGATTACGTTCCTCGTAATCGGTGTTGCGGTACTTCTCCGTGTGCTCTCACCGGCTCATCCGCTTGAGTACGTCATTTTTGACGTTATGAGCGCACAGAGCAACGTCGGCCTCAGTAGCGGTATCACCGGACCAGACATGCCGGATACTGCAAAAGCGATGTTGATACTCAATATGTGGGTCGGACGGCTTGAGATCATTCCCATAGCGGTGCTAATTGGATCGGTCCTGCAGCGACTGAATCTATATCGCTAAAACGAACAAGACCACATCATTTTTAAATTCTGGTTAGTATGGTGTCTTCAAATCGGTCGAATGTCAAAAAGCTAGAGTAATTATATTTCTTCACTATATGAGCGATTCGTGAGTCTCCTGTACTGACGAGTGCTAGAGGGGGAACGTATCACGGCCTAATGGTTTCAACAGAGCAGCGCAGTTCTATTGGTCCACTTAATAGTGAACATCCTCGAATGAGCTCTTTGTGCGAAGCGTACCAGCTCGGGATCACCATCCGGAATAAACTCAAAGAAACCGGTCTCGTCACCGTGTTCGAAAATCTCGATCATTCGACAGACGCGGTCGAGGACGGGTATCCAGCGTGGCATCCTGCACCACTCTCGTTTCGCGCGATGATCCTCTCATTCGTGTTCATGGAGATCACTGGGGATTCGTACGCTGACTTCACTCGACGACTCACCCGGCAACCGGAAGTGGTGACTATCCTCGGTTTTAGCCGAGTGCCCGACGAATCAGCGTTCTCGCGGGCGTGGCGAAATCGATTCGACGACGCAACACACGAATACATCCACGCTGCTGCCCACTTCGTCATCAAGGAAGTCCACGATCGCGACATCTCAGCGCCGGAGGTGCGGCCTAAGGCAGAGATCGTCGACGATGAGCAAGAAGCCGCAGACCCAGTAGAAGACAAATCCTTCTCACAGGAGGAGATCATCCAGACAACGCGCCTCGCGCGTGATCACGCTTTTGGGCACTTCGACTCTGGTCGGGCGTCGAACGCCTCGTACGAGGACACACAATTCTTTGAGCTACAGACGTTCATGGGGATGGTCCACTGTGGAACTGCGCAGGGAGCGACTCGTTTTCAATATCGCCATGGCGAAGAGTACAGCCCCCATGGTGATACCCACCTCCGCGCCGTCAAGCAGTTCGATCCTGACGAGCTCGTCGACGGCTTCAACGAGACAACGGATCGCTTGCTTTCCGTGATCGCTTCTGAATCCTCATTCCGCCGTCCAGTCACTGCGGCGATCGACATCACCACCATTCCCTACTACGGAGAGGTCGAAGGAATGCCGATGGTCAGCGGGACGAAGGATAGAGACGGTCGAGCGTTCAAATTTGCGACGCTTTCGATCATCGGGCAGAACATCCCGCTCGTTCTGGCGGTTGAGCCGGTCCGTGAGAGTTCCGAGTGGGATGAGAACCCTTCGAATCAGATCCATCGTACTGTGCGACGGCTCGTTCGACGAGCGAAAGAGCATGTTCCAATCGAGACAGTACTGTGTGATCGAGAGTTTGACTCGAGACAAGTGTTCCAGACACTCTCAAACCTCGATGTGAACTACCTCATACCCAAGCGGATCTCCAGCTCCGAACAGGATGTACTCGAACAAATGGTGGAAGACGACCAAGAGGTGGCTGTTGAATCGGCTTCTGTCCATGTGGAATCTGGATCGCATCCAATGCGGCTCCTGTACGTGCCGTCGACGAGTGGGGAGGGAACGGCTGTCTTCGCGACGAATCTTCGAGTCGGTCCCGAGGAAGCCGAGACATTCTGTCAGCGCTACAGCCGCCGGTGGCAGATCGAGAGTGAGTACAAATCGATCAAAGGTGATTTTCTCGCCAAGACCTCCTCGAAAGACTACCGGGTTCGATTGTTCTACTTCGTGTTCGCGGTCCTCTTGTACAATATCTGGCGGCTCACCGACTTTCTACTGAAAGCGGGTGTGGGAGGTGAAATGGACTACGCACCCGTGTTAACTGCGGGTGAGTGTGTCGAACTCGTTGCCTCGTCGTTGATCCCGCACGACTAATCGGCTGACCTCTCGCTGGGTCCGCCGCTCAAGAGTGACAACCGTATTCAGCAGCACCAAAATCCACGCAATTTCGTGCTTTCGTCCGGTGGTTGAAGAGTAAAGCTTCAAAATCGATCCCTGACCGCTGAGAATCACCACGACTTGATGGCGATTCGATCCAAAACTAGCCTATCCTCCGAGACTGTGGTAGTCCTTGCGTGTCTCATCATTATACTCTTGACGAATTCATCATCGACAATAACTTTTCCACCTCACTATACTGAACGATGAAGACTGCTCGATGTTAAGCGGCTGTAGATAGCGCCGGTTTCAGGCTGATTTGATTCGCAAGACTTGCGCGTTGTATCTCGCACGACTATCGGTACACCTATTTGAGCTGGTATAACCCTCAACCTCAATAAGCAACTCTCATCGACTGGCTGTTCGGGCAGAGATGGCTGAACTACCCGCTCGGTGTATCTGCTTATCAAACAATAGTCACCAGAACCGGTGAGCGACGGAACACCTTCTGAGCGACGTTTCCCACGAATAAACGACTCGTCGGACCGTTGTATCTGAACCGCTCAGCGGAATCGCAACAAGTACACGTATGCTATTATTAAGTTATTGCATGGTTTCAATTTTGTACCTAATCGCACTTGCGGCAGCTATCTTTGTCGGGTTCAACATCGGTGGGTCATCAACGGGCGTGGCGTGGGGACCGCCTGTCGGAGCACGCATCACTAACAAAACCGCAGCAGCCGCCATGATGACGTTTTTTGTCTTCCTTGGTGGTTGGACAGTTGGACGCAACGTCATCGACACACTCAGTGGTGGTCTCGTCCCACAAGCGCTGTTCTCGACCGAAGCAAGCATTGTCATTTTAGGGTTTATCGGACTCGGAATGCTGCTTGCCAACATCTACGGGGTTCCCGTTTCAACCTCGATGACCGCAGTCGGGGCGATTGCCGGTCTCGGACTCGCAACTGGCGAGCTCGATTATGCTGTTATCGGTTCAATCATGATCTGGTGGGTTATTGCGCCAATCGTCGGGTTCTGGGTCGGTGCAATCATTGGTCGCCATTTTTACCCCTACCTCGACCAAAAGTTTGCTCTCGAACAATCCAGTGGCCCGCTTCTCACGCTCAACCGGTCAGGAGTCGTGCCGACACCGGAATTAGGCCCCGGAACCACTCCTCGTGAAGCAGTCAGCAGTGTTCTAGTACTCGTTATCGCCTGCTACATGTCATTTAGTGCTGGTGCGAGCAACGTTGCCAACGCGGTCGCACCACTCGTCGGTGGTGGATTAATCAACATAAGTAATGCCGTTATTCTTGGGAGTGTCGCCATTGGTATCGGTGCGTTCACCATCGCTCGGCGGACGATGGAGTCTGTCGGAAACGATCTCACAGACTTGCCATTACTGGCAGCGACGATTGTGATGGTCGTTGCCGCCAGTATTACGACAGTTGCTTCAGCGCTCGGCATCCCGATGAGCCTCGCACTTTCCACAGTCATGTGTATCGTCGGTCTCGGATGGGGACGTGCTACGCGCCCAACAGGGATTTCCGACCTCGTGAAAGGAAACACTAAAAATAAAATCTCAGTCGATGCAGTCGCCGTTGAAACCGGTGATGAAGTCCCACCAGTCGGCGAAGAAAACCCCGAAAACATACAAAACGCCAAGCAATTGTTCGACCCCTCCTCCGTCGTTCGGTTCGTCGCATTCTGGATTATTGGCCCCTCTATTGCCACCGGACTCTCCTATGTGACGTTCGTTCTCCTCCCAATCGCAGGGACTCCATGATATCCGAGACGGCAGATCTCTTGTTGGGAAACATCCTCGGGTAGCGAGGTTTCCTTCTTTGGTGGTCAGTAGGTGTGCTGTACTGACCGATTCACTCTGATTGAACAGGAAATAATTCTGTGGGAGAAACGCGCACTGTATTCAGTATGGCCTCTCCAAACTATCAGCAGTTGAGGATTTCAACAGAGCCACTGGAGATGGAGACGACCGCTGAACGTGACGACGATGGGTATGTGCTCAACGGCCACAAGCAGTGGGTGACGAACTTCTTCGATGCAGACTACGTCCTCACGTACGCAAAGACCGGTTCCGATGAGGACACGCCACACAGCATCAGTACGTTTCTCGTACCCACCGACGACTTCGAAGTCGAAACCGTGTGGGAGACGCTGGGCGCGAACAGTGTGAAGTCCCCGCGCGTCTCCCTCTCGGATGTTCATATTCCCGACGATCGGCTCATCGGCGAAGAGGGCGAAGGCTACGTCCAGCGTGGAGAGCTACATACTGGTGTGAACGTCCCCGCTCGCGGTGTCGGTATCGCCCGTGCTGCCCTCGAAGATACGGCGGCCTACACGAGCAGTCGTGAGCAGTACGGCCAGCACATCCGCGACTTCCAAGGAGTCAGCTGGGAAGTCGGCAAGATGGCCGAACGAGTCGATACCGCCCGGTTGCTCACCCTCCGCGCAGCCGACCGTGCAGATCGCGGACACGACGTCACACGCGAGTTCAGCATGGCGAAGATTAATGCGACACAAGCCGCCGTGGACAACGCTAACGAAGCGATGCAACTCTACGGCGGTATCGGTTACACGACGGAACACGACATCGAGCGGTATCTTCGTGATGCGAAACTCCTCACGATTGCCGGCGGCCCGAACGAAGGTCACAGGAACACGCTCGCTGAGGCAGTCTTCGAGCAACACGGCGACTGAGTCAGTCGAGCAGCTGTATCTCGCTGCTCACGGAAGCGTGATCTGGTTGTAGAGAAAATTCTAGCTAGTAGAATTTCAGTAGATTCTTATATGTAAAATTATATTATAATTTGCATTCCCCAAAGAATCATCATCCCAACGGTGATCGTCGCGACGATATTTTTCGTTCGCCATGCCACTATCGCAGCGACGCTTCCCGCGAGCAGTTCTGCTGGCTCGTACGTTATGACGGGCATCGTCTGTGGTGAGACGGAGACAGAGAGAAATAACGGGAGGACGAGCGCGGCAAACACCGCCGCTGGAATGAACCTGAGTACTCCCTTGATCCGTGGCGAGACCTCATCTACTTTCCCTATTATCGGAATGAATGAAAGCCGGATGAGATATGTCGCCAGACCAGCGGCGACGAAGATGATCCAGATCGCCAGTGGACTGTGTTCGGTCGTCATTCCTCCCCCACCTCGGTCGTCGAGCTCCGTTCAGCGTCTGGCCCATCGGTACCATCGACCTTCGGGAATTGTCCACCGCGGATGTCGATGACCACTCCAGCGACGATTCCTGTCGAAGCTGCAATGACAAGCCCGAGATTTAATGGAACTGACGAAGCGAGGACAGCGACAGCACCGCCGACAAGCGCAGCGATTTCGGTTGACTGGTCATCCAGCACCGAGAACAGAAGCGCGAGATACGTCAACGGGATGGCGAACTCCAACGAGAGTCCGGAGGGGAGATTCGCCCCAAGCACTACTCCGAGGGTCGTGCTACTCAGCCACGTCGTAAAGAACGCCGTTGCCGCTCCAAAGTAGAACAGCTTGTGGCTTCGTAGCTCCGTCACAGGATCACGATACTCCGTGATAGAGACCGCATAGATCTCGTCAGCGAGAAAGTAGGCGGCAACCCATTTAGTTGCCGTGTCGAATCGCCGGAAGTACGGCGCGATGGATGCGCTGTACATAATGTGTCGGATATTAATGATTATCGCCGTCACGATGACCACCGCAACGGGAGCATTCTGACCGATGAGGTCGATTACTGCCAGCTGTGCCGCACCAGAAAAGAGGAGGAGCGACATTCCGACCATCTGTGTGAGCGAAAGGCCCACATTCGCCGCAGTAACTCCTGTAATTAACCCGAATGGCAGAACGCCAAGGAGAAGGGGTACGGCAGCCACGATGCCAGCAAGGAACCCTCGTCCGGTATCAGTGTCTTCACCACTTGCTGTGTATATTGTCATCGCACTCGAAAAAAGTGGGATTTGGGGATAATAGAACAGCCAACTATAACAGGTAACCACCCCTACAGACAGGTGGAGTCAATCGCTCTACGACACGTATGGAAGAAATCACGAATACTGGTGCTCTCCGGCTCAAGATGGATCTCTGGCACCCAAACTGTTGGATCATCCAAACGACAGAGCAGTACGATGTCGGCATTCTCGGGCATCTCGTGTACTCGCGAAAAGGGGGAAAGGCAACATCACACGTAACGATCTACGGCCAGCAACAGGAGACGATTGAAGACGCAATCGGATGGATTTCTGAGTTCGAGTCGGTATATCATGTGTCAGAGATGATTAGCGGGTACCATCATCGTTCGTCGGCGACGCCACCGGGGAATGCGAGTCGTGAAATCCTCGTCGAACATGACGGCAGAAAACAGGTCACCGAGCAGTTCATTTCGAGAGGATTCGTGCATGACGAGCGGACGAACGTGTACGACGGGATAGAGCGATGGGTGGTTCTGACAAATCACGACTGCGAGGAGATTCAATCGTACCTCAATGAGATCCGAGATGAAATGGACGCAGAGATCACAGTCAGGAGTATCGCACCAGCGGCCCGTTCGCCGAGCGGAGAGTTAGAACCGCTCCCGCTCGACAAACTCACTAACCGTCAACGCGAAGTATTTCAACTCGCTCGTGAACGAGGACACTATTCGTGGCCGAGCAAGGCAAAACCCGGCGAACTAGCCGCGGAATTAAACATCAGCAAATCCACGTTCAATGAACACCTCTACAAGGCTGAAGAGAAACTCCTTGACATTTCGTAGCGAGTATTGTGGTTTCACTCACAGCAGAGGCTGTGGTAGAACGCTGGCATCCTTACGAGAATAGATCCTCTACTCGACCAATACAGGTCTCTGCTTCCGTTGCCAATCGTTCGACAACCTCACCTGCATGCAGGATATCGTCGGTCAAGCCGCTGCTCTGTCCTGCATAGAGGGCAAGCGCCTCAAGATCACCATCGACACCAGCCATCGGGAGGCCATCACTGTAGCGCTCAATAGGGTGACCGCCCGGGTCAATTCACGGGTTCGCTCCACGAACGTGGCGGCTTCCTCCGGCGGCCGCCAGGTGATTGCGAGGGTGCCGAATCCACCGGCGTTCGACACCGCGGCAGCTAGTTCTGGCCGGGTCGCGCTCTCGATAGGGGCCTGTACGATCGGGTGGTCTATGCCGAGACGAACACAGGGAGGCGTCGAGATACACATGCCTAACGTTCTCTACCGACACAAAAAGGTGTTTCTGGGGTACAGAACGGTTGTATCGTTATCCCCGTGTATTCGCAGCCACGATCCGTAATCGTCGGTAGTCTGCAATCCACACCCCGTCTTGGTAGTAGTCGTCCCGGAGTTGGTCCTCGATTGTGCTGATGAGTTCGGGCTGCTCGCTCTCTGGGATCGGTGCCAGCAGGCTATCCCCAAACATGTCGAGCCAATTTGCCAGTCCGTCCGATCCGTTCTCGAGTTCGGTTGGACGGTCGAACAGCGAGGCATACTGGGTTTCGAAGCTATGTGACTCGATTCTCGTTGTGTACTCTCCAATCGTGGGGAAATACCACGGGCTCGTGACATCGTACCCGCGGTCGGCGGCCACCTCACGGACGGTATCGACGATTGCGCTAACGTTCCCGGCTCCGCCGAGCTCAGCCACGAACCGTCCGTCCGGAACGAGCGCAGCAGAGATCGATTCGAGAACGGCGTCCTGTTCTGGAATCCAGTGGAGGGCTGCGTTGGAGAACACCGCGTCGAACGGCTCCTCGAAAGAGAACGAACGCGCATCAGCGTGAACGAACTCACAATCGGGATAGCTCTCGCGTGCCTGTGTTATCATTTCCGCCGACGAGTCAACTCCGACAGCATCCGCCCCGGATGCTGCGATACGGGCCGAGAGGTGCCCCGTCCCACAACCGAGATCGAGGATTCGCTCATCGGCTTCAGGGTCGAGAAGTCCAACAACATCTTCTCCATACTCGAATACGAAGGAGTGCCCTCCGTCGTAGGAATCACTATCCCATTGGTTCGACATTCCGTTCTCCGATCCGGTCATTAGACAGTACTCTCCTACACGAAAACTTAACGTTTCGTCCGATGTCGACGTGGTTCTTGGATCGATCAGGGCTGGCAGCATCAGTGGCGGCCACGGTCTATCGGCCGGGACCGCCACCGATGCCGAAGTGATCAGCGTCCAGGCCGAGAGCGTGGATGCGACGTATCAGGCTTGGCGGATTGGCGAGGTCACACCCAAGACGAGGCCAGTTCCTTCGTCGACGGTCTCGCGACACACGTCCCATACGCGCTCCCAGTAGAGGTGATGCGAGCAGATACACTCGATGTACACCGTCACCGAGGAGGCGATCGTCGAGACGGTCGCAAGAGTGTTCCGAGAAGAGCGGGTACTGATAGAGAGCGCGTGTGTATCGCCCTGCGCCATTCTCGACTCACTCCGGGAGGAGGTGGCGGGCAAGACGGTCGCAATTCCGGTCACCGGCCGAAACCTCCCGAGACCGAAGGTCGTCCGGGTGATGTCGCGTGTGTCAGCCCCCGAATCGAGGTCCCTGCACTCTGAGAGAGAGGTATGAGCCGGTCTAAGCTTCCCGACGCGTGCTTCGTCGATCCGAGTGGGGCCAACGTCGAGACTGTCCGTGAACTCTCGTAACCGCTCAGGACCGATCGAAGAGTTTCTCCTCGGCCTTGCGCAGATGTTCGTGGAACGTCGATGTCGTAATCCCAAGTTCGGTAGCGAGCGTCTCGGGGCTGACCTTTCTCGGCCAGGCGTAGTACCCACGCTCCCGAGCCAGATCGAACGTCTCACGCTGTCGTGCCGATAGCCGATCAAGCGGGAGTGGGCCCTGCCCACGCCCCGCCGCGGCTCGGTGGCGCTGTCTGACCGTGATGTCTGCGTCCGCAGCCGTTCGTATCTATCTTCTTTAACTGACTACTTGGGAATGCGTAGTAAGAGATCCCCTCCTCATTGAGATCCGTCAAACGGAGGGGTTTCACACCACTATACTACGGGAGCTCTTTCTTCAAGGTGTTATAATGGAGAAGGACAACAACGTCGTCGTCTCTAGGGTACTCCGGGTTATCTTTCGATAAGAGGCCTCTCCCCGGCACATGCCACTGGTCCGCCTGCTTGTTGGGAAGATTGATTACGATTCCTTTTCTCCGTGGATGGTCCCAATCGAACACGATATCCCCCGGCAGGAAGGGACTGTCAGCCCACCGCCCCTCTCTCGACATGCCGAGAGGGTTTCTCCTACAGTGTATTGTAGTTCTGGACCGATCGGTAACCGATCGGCGTCGACACCACTAGCAAATCGCGAACCGCATGACGCGAGAACGACACCAAGCAGTCTACGATGACACCCGTCTTCCGTTGTTTACTTTCCACAGCCTTGGGATCAATGTGGTTCTCCCGGGTAGCTATCTTAACCGCGAGCTCGAGCCGTTCGAGGAGTAGGCCGGCGACAATCAGGAGGAGGACGACGAGCGGGTGCGGCTCACCCAGCGCACGCCGCAGGACCTCGTCGACGACGTCGAGGCCGTCCAAGAGCAGTACCATCTCCCGAGCCGGAACGCCGCGATCAACTTCATGCTGAAGACGGCGTCCGACGAATCCTCGAGGAGTAGCCACTCAGCGGAGGGTGTCGTTATGGACCTTCTGTCCCGCCTCATCGATCAGCACGTTGAGTGATGTCCACTCGCCAAGGCCGCCGACGGTCGGGTGTGTGGGATCGGGGGTGACATATACCTCGAAAATAGTCACGGAAGTGAGGCACGTCGATGGGTGACAATAGCGTCGAGTATCGGGACTGGGTCGAGTACCCGCACGCCCGGCTCCGCGTCGAGATCGTGAAGGAGTCGGGGGTGCCGACGCGGTTCGTTGTACAGCTAGAGCGTCGCGTCGACGACGACTGGCGGCAGGTCGTTCGGTTCGACCACGACCCTGAGAACCCGATGGGCCACGACATCACCGAGGAAGGCCTCCACATGGACGTCTACAGAAACGGTGAGAAGTCCCGCGTCAAGGACGATTTCCCACCCGTGAGTTTAACACGAGCGCCGCGCTACTGTATCGCGTACATCGAGCAGCACGCCGATCCGCTGCTCCGGAGGTTCGAGACATGGCACGATCTGAATCAGGATCCGACTGGCGGGACGAGTCCATGAGCGACGCCGAGCTCGAGGCATTCGAGGACGCCGTCGGCGATCTCGGCGGTCGCGTGAGTGATTTCCTCGCCGAGGAGTCGGAGCTCTCCGCGGAGGAGATCGAGGCCGAAGTCGAGGACCTCCCGATGCCGGACCCCCTTGACGACCGCGCCGTCGACGAGTAGCGCCTCTACTACCTCTCTGGTTTCTCGGCACGTCTCACCGTCAGACAGATTGCTAGCGGTTTTGATGGTGGATCGGGGCGCGGGTCCGTGCGTGGCAGGACGGCGAGCATCGCGCTTTTGTCGCCAAGCCCGCCCCGACCGCCGACGCGACGAGCGCCGAGTAGGTAATCGTGGACGGCGGCGACCCGCGACTGCTACCCAACCCATGCCGCTACTACTTAGTAGTTGTTAAGGACTTTTACAAGTGCTTAGTGTATATAGCTGAGTACGCCAATGAAATCCCAGTCAGAAGACGGTAACACGGTCACGTATCAGTTTGAGATCGACGACTCCGACTGGCGGGAATGGAAAATGACGGTTCCGCGAACGAAGAGCCTCGATACCCGCATTCGAGAGCTCATTGAGGCAGACACAGAAGGTCGCATTGTGGAGCATGACGATGAAGAAGTGGCTGAGCCTGAACCGGCTGAGAGGCAGTCTGTCAGTCGAGAACCACAACAAACTGTTGATGAGGCTCACCGGGATCGGCTCCGCGAGGAGCTGGCTGGCAGCGGAGACCTCCTGGAGCGTCGTGTCGACGTGGTGATGTCGATGTACCACTTCCTTCGCCAGCGGGGCGAGGCTGAGAAGGACCATCTCCTGAATGCTGTCGACGTCGATGCGACCCGGTACGCGAGCCGCGAGAGCGTGTGGTCGAACATGGTGAAGGGGAAAGATACGCTGCGGGCGCTCCCCGGCGTTAAGACCCCTTCTACCGGGGAGACAGTGTGGAGGTACATCGATGAGTGACTTTGACCTCCCCCCGCTGGAATTCGAGGACTACGGCTACGGGATGATCGTGTGTAGCGGCTCGTGGTACTACTTCACGGTGCCCGTACAGATGGATATGGGCGCGTGGAGCAAGGACGTAGAAAATACGCGCCTCTACGGGGACGTGTACCACCTGGTGGGGGGTCTGAGTGAGGAGAAGACCGGAGATCGGGACGCCCCTCCTTCAGTCGAAAGTGCCGGCGAGGATGTCCTCATCGCGTACATGATGGCGCAGCCCGAGATGAATGCTGAGTCGGTGGCGCGTCGCTACGATCTGTCGGAGCAAGAGGTCAAAGACCACGTACGCGCAGTTCGCGAGCGCGCTGAGGAGGCACGTCAGGACGGTGAGGTGAAGAAGCAGATAGTAGAGTTCGTATTTGCCGAACGCAAACGCCGGAAGGAGGAGCAACGCGCTATGGAGGAGGCTATGTTCGAAGATGAGTGACGACCCTGACGGCGAGCTCGTCGAGGACTGCGATCACGGGAAGATCGTGCGACAACGAGTACCCGCCGCAGACGGTGCAGGAGTGTTACAATACGTCGGTGCTCGGGCTGCGGTTCAGGACCGACATCGGGCAGAAGTGGCGATAAGTTAGACTACAGTATGCCCTCTCCTTCCGGCGGAACCCATGACCTTCGGGATGTCCCTCCGGGCATCGCGGATTTCGACCCATCAGCAAACGAGCCCGACCTTGACATCTGGCCGATCGCGGGTGACATAGGCGCGGAATCGTTCTCCGGGGATCCAGATGATCTTGTTCCGATCTACAACTCATTCCCCGAGCCGCACGTGCGTTTTCTCACCCACGAGCAGTTCAGAAGCGAGTTCGGCTACTTGCCAAACGACCCCGCAGGAATCGTCTCTGACGACGTTGTCGAGGACATCCACGACCTGAACAGACTGACTCTCTCTGAATCGCGCATCGAGGCGTTCCGTCGCCTAGCGAAGCTATGGAATGGCGAGCGTGTCGGGCCGAGTGACGTGCATTTATTAGCCGATAAGGCCCCATCTTGGGACGACGTCTTCGGCGGTCTCGACCAGCGCCAGCTCGAAGCTCTCCGCCCGACTGTCCGCCGCCAAGACGACGCTCTCATTGACGCATTCGGGGGATACGAATGGTTCGAGGCCGAGTACACCGTCCCAGGCTGGCTCAAATCAACGTACATCGCACGGTCGCGAGCCGACTACGACATCGAAGAGCGCACTCGGACACTGATTAATGGCCGCGAGGACTTACCAAATCTGCGTGGGGACCCACATGAGGGCCTGACACATCGCTTTGGGGTGGGTGTCGAGGCTGTGCGAGCTGAGTATAACGAAGGGAGGGATGTCGAGACCTACGTGTCGCTCGGCGATTACACCGTGGACATCTTGGAAAACGATCCCGACCGCGGCGAGAAGATCATCGGCGAGGTCCTCACGTATCACCACAACAACGAGTTGTACAGGCATACTCACCGAAAACTAGCCGGCCTCGGTCGGCCCGCTGTCGTAATATTCGACACGCGAGCGACCGCCAAGAGGGTATTCAATCACTGGCACGACCAAGGCATCGAGGTGCCCGGCGCTCCGTTTGGGTCCGCGCTGAACCTCGAGTGGACACGTTCAAAGTTCGCCGAGGCCGCCGCCGACAGCTCGCGACCGTGGGTGATCGAGGAGATATTCACCGTGGCCCAGCTGTGGGATGTCGTATTCGGAGACAGTCCAACCCCGACCGCTTGGTTTTTATCGTCAGTAAACTGGTAGTTCCACCGTTCCACACACCCCACCACTCTCCTTCAAATCGATGCATGGTGTACATGTATTACTGGACATGCAGATACCCCTGTCATAGTGGAAGAACAACCGGCTCAGGGCTTTCCGGAGTTGGTATTGGGTGCGGAACGGTTGTTGAGACGATGAAAGATGTAATGGAAAATGACACGTAGGTAAATATTCGCAATCTGTGTCGGTAACTGACAGTTGTAACTCTGTTGAAACCTCAATAGTTGACACATTTTGACCCGGCTGCGGTCAAGACAGGTGATCCACATAGCGACACACAGTACAAATGTGCGTTCTGTGAATTCAGAAGTTAGGTCTCAATAGACGTACAATCGAGACGAGGACCATCCTGATCTGCTTCTACTAACGCCTCCGAAGCAGCTACCTGAGATCCGATCATTTAATGAGTTCCATATAGAATGGAATAAATAATTGGTTAAGAGAATGTTCATCCGTCTTTAGTTAAGCGAGAAACCGCGTGATAGCGACGGCTTATCGAGGTATCTTTCAGGAGGAATCCCAGTCTATGTACGACAAGGATTCCTCATCTGGAATTATGCGTCGGCTCACTACACTGGTTCCCTCCGAGTTCCTCGAAGAATGCCGAGGAACTCGGCGTGGTCAAACGTGACCGCAAGCTCCTGATTCCTGCCTTCGTTTGGGCATTCGTGTTCGGCTTCGCCGCAGGTGAAAGCCGAACGACCATCGGTTCAATACACAGGAGTCGGTCCTGGATGGGGGTGTGGACGGGCCAACCGATCTGGGAGTACCGGGTGTGTGGCTCGGCTCGCTACGGCCCCAATCTCGAGTAAGGCCAGTGCTTGGCATCGATTAACCAACAGCCTGCGACTACCGTCGAGATTCGTTGGTTAAGACTAGGATCCCCTACAAGCCCAACGTCAGTCTCGATGGCGAGTCTTTCCGCGTCAGCGAGCGCGTGAGCATCTTCCTCAACGCCCGAACGCCGGATCCGGCACCGAGGCGGGCGATACCCTCGATGCCGAGGTGCCTGAGAGGCCCGTGAGATCTCCGAACAGGAGTCGAAAGAGGATATCACGACCGCCGAGCGCCTCGCGCTCAGCGTGTACCTCGACACCAAACGGAAGTGTAACCCCTTCTGGGCGATGCCAGAGCTGGTCACCAACTGAGGTCCGACAAGACGCTCGCTCACCGGCTACGTATCGCTCAATACCGCTCATAGCAGCCGTTAATTATTATGATTTCGTGATGATCTCATGGCTCGCTTGGGTCGGTTCGCGCGTCCCGCGTGTGGGGACCCGTCTCGGTCCCGCTTCGAGAAGATTGAGAGGGGCATCGCCGACGGTACTGACGAGACGAGCGCCAACAGGGATGCTTGGGCCGACGCCGGCTCTCACCGCCGCCGAGCCGTGTTGGTGGGGACCGCAGGCGTGGCAGGGCTCAGCGGACTCGCCGTCTCACGCGGATCGCGTCGACTGACCGACGGGGGCGCCCATACGGCAACTGACGATTCGCCTCCCTCGCCAACGGACGACCCGACGCTCGTCGCGCATCGGGGGTTCGCGGGGGAGAACCCCGAGAACACGCTTGCGGCCGCGCAGGCGGCAACGCGTGAGGACGGCCCCGGCGGCCGCGCCGATTTCGTCGAGTTCGACGTCGTCGCCACCGGCGAGGGCGATGTCGTGGTGTTCCACGACGACGAGCTCGCGGGTCGCGACGGGGACGAGCCGGGGGTCACGGATGTCGACGGCGTCGTGTGGGAGACGGATACGGAGACGGTCACGAGCGCAGCGGTGCTCGGAAGCGGAGAGACTGTGCCCCGGCTCAATGAGATGCTCGCCGCGATCCCGACGGATGTCGGCGTCAACGTTGAGTTGAAGAACCCGGGCAACGGGTCGCTCCGGTTCGGGGAGAAGCTCTCCGAGGGAGATCTCGAAGCGCGGAAATCAATCTGGGGTCCCTTCGTCGACCGCGTTCTCGCGGCGTTGGACGCGACTGATCACGAGGTCCTCCTCTCGTCGTTCTACGAGGCGGCGGTCGCGGTCGCAGCCGAGCGGTCGACGTACCCGGTCGCGCCGATTCTGTGGGACTCGGTTGAGGACGGGATCGCCATCGCCGAGCGGCACGACGCCGCAGCGGTTCACCCCCCCGCAGAGATGATCCGACGGACTCCCTTCTTTGACGACGCGCGGTTCGGCGGCACCGACATCGTCGAAGCTGCTCGGACGGACGGCCGCGCGGTCAACGTTTGGACGGTCGAGACGTGGTATCAGGCGGAACGCCTCGTCGAGGCCGGCGTCGACGGGCTCATCGCCGACTACTCGACGCTGCTGTCGGAGTGAGCGTCGGCCGTCGAACCGCCGGCTAGGTTCTGGAGCGATACGCGCCGGTATGTATCTCTATTGACTAATATATGCTAAGATGGCCTGAACCGTGCCCCTCGGGAGAACTATTATCAAAAGTTATACACTTCGTTTGGAATGATTGATGCGTATGGCTCCAACTCGCGGGAGTTCAAATGGTATCTCACGGCGGAACACCCTCACGACCACTGGCGCCGCGCTCGCCGCGGCGACCGGCCTCACCGGTTGTCTCGGAGGCAGTAGCGGTGGCGGCGGAGCGGAGTTCTCTCCGATCGCCGAGGAACTCACCGTATGGCACGCTATGGGCGGGACGAACGGGGAGACGCTTGACCAGATCGGGTCTGACTTCGAAGACGAGACGGGGAAACCGGTTAACATGGAGTTCCAGGACAGCTACGAGAACGTCCTGACGAACACCCTGTCCGCGTTCGACTCCGGGAACGTCTCGGACATGCTCCAAGTTGACAGCCTGTTCGCACAGCAGGTGCTCGACACGGACCAAGTCCGCCCCGTCGAGGAGATCCTCCCCGACGACTTCGATTCGGGCGTCTTCCTCGACAACGTCGCGGAGTTCTTCACCGTTGACGGCGAGCTCGCCTCGCTCCCGTTCAACAACTCCAACGCGATCATGTACATCAACCGGGATGCTTTCGAGGAGGCCGGGCTCGACCCTGACGACCCGCCACAGACGCTGGCCGAGGTCAGGAGCGCATCGGAGCAACTCGTCGACCAAGACGTGACGCAGTTCGGGATCACTTGGCCGAACCACGTGTGGTTCGTCGAGACGTGGTACGGGTTCGAGGGCGAGCTGATGACGGACGCCGAGAACGGCCACGCCGGCGAGCCGTCCGAGTTCCGAACGCCGGACGCGGCCTACGACATGTTCGAGTGGTGGAGGGGGATGGCCGAAGACGACCTCTACACGAATCCGGGGATTGAGGCGTGGGGCGAGGCCACGTCGCTCTTCACCGAACAGGAGTCGGCGATGCTGCTGACGAGTACCGCGTCGGTCGCCGGACTCATCGCCAACTCGGACGGTTTCGAGGTCGGCGCCGCCCCGTATCCGGGCATCAGCGACACGCGCGTCGGTCCCGTGATCGGTGGCGCCTCGTTTTACGTACCTGACGGGCTCCCCGAGTCGCGGTACGAGGACATCGGCCAGCTCTTGCAGTACATGTCCGAACCGGAGGTCCAGACGCAGTGGCACAAGGGGTCGGGGTACTACCCGATCACGCAGCCGTCGGTCGACTCGCTTCGCGAGGAGGGCTGGTTCGAAGAGAACCCCATGTACGGCGTCGCCCTCGATCAACTCCAGAGCGGGGATGCGAGCAACCCGGCAACGAAGCGCGCGCTCCTCGGGCCGGCGCGGAACGTTCAGACGGTGATCCAGGACAAGTCCGTCGACATCCTGAACGCCGACGACATGGACGCCGAGATTGAAGCGCTCAAAACGGAGGTCGAAGACGTGCTTGACGGCTACTACAACTGACGAGGCCGACCGACGCACGCCAGATCCAAACGATTCGAACCCACGCCCATCTAACCCACACAACGTTATCTCACACGAATGTCCACACGCGAAATATTCGACAGTCGGATCGAGTCGGGGTTGCTGTTGCTGCCGACGCTCCTCGTCACGGTGGTGTTCCTCTATTACCCGACGGCGCTGGCGTTTCGGACCAGCTTCTTCGACTCGAGCTTCGGACGGGCCGAGGTGTTCGTCGGGCTCGAGAACTACGTCGGGCTGTTGACCAGTTCGGGGTACCACCGGAGCATTTTCATCTCGGTCGTCTTCGCGGCCGTCGTCGTCGTCGGCGTCGTCGTCGTGTCGCTGTATCTGACCTTCCTCATCCACGAGGTCGACACGGGTCAGGGGCTCTACCTGATTTCCGTGATCTGGCCATACGCGCTTCCGCCGGCGGTCGGCGCGCTCGTGTTCCTCTTTATCACTCACCCGACGCTCGGCGTGCTGACGGGGCCCATCGAGTCGCTCGGCGTCGAGGTCGACTGGTTCAACAACGGGTCGCAGGCGTTCGTCGTCGTGGCGTTGGCGGCCATCTGGAAACAGATCGGCTACAACGTGATCTTCATGATCGCCGCGATGAACAACGTGCCGGACACGCTCACGGAGACCGCCGAACTAGACGGAGTCGGCGGGCTGCGCCGGCTCGTATCTGTGTACATCCCGATCATGACGCCGACGATATTCTTCCTCGTCATCATCAACACGATCTACGCCTTCTTCGGCACGTTCGCGTTCGTCGACCTCCTCACGAGCGGCGGGCCGTCGAACGCGACGAACATCCTGATATTCAACCTGTACCAGGAAGGATTTTCCTTTTTCAACTTCGGCGTCGCCTCCGCGAAGTCGGTCGTGTTGTTCGTCATCGTCGGCGTGCTGATGTTCGTCCAGTTCCAGATTACGGACAGATATTCGTATTACGGTGGCTAAGATGGTCGGAGTACTCCAGTACGCGAAACGGCGGGTCGACGCGCTGAGAGGCAACTACGAGACGCAGCGGATCCACGAAGACGATCTCGGGACCCACTTCCAGCTCCTGCTCCTCGTCGTGGTGGTGGTGTTCCCGATCGCCGTCGCGCTGGCCGTCAGCACGAAACAGTCCGGGGTCGTCACCAGCGTCGTCGACCTCTTCCCCGGGGGTAACGCCGTCGAGAACTACCGCGAAGTGCTCGTGGACTATCAGTTCGGCCGCTTCATGTGGAACTCGTTGGCGATGTCGGTCGTGATCGTCGTCGGGAAGCTCATCATCTCGGTGTTCGCAGCGATGGCGATCGTCTACTACCGGGTCCCGTACAAGGACCTCGTGTTCCTGTTTATTCTGTTCACACTGCTTCTGCCGGTTCCCGTCCGGTTCATCCCGCTGTTCCAGCTGATGAACGACCTCGGGTGGAGCAACACGATCCTTGCAATCACGGTCCCGTACCTCGCGAGCGCGACGACGGTGTTCATCCTCCGCCAGCACTTCCTGTCGATCCCGACGTCCATCGTCGAGACGGCGAAACTGGACGGCGTCGGCCCGCTGAAGTTCATGCTGTTCGTGCTGCTACCGATGTCGAAGGGGGTCCTCGTCGGCGTCTCGATCATCATGTTCGTCTACGCGTGGAACCAGTACCTCTGGCCGCTGATCATCATCGACTCCGAGGCGAACCAGGTCGCGCAGGTCGGCCTCCAGCTGTTACAGGGCGACGTGCAGGGCGGACAGCTCTCGTGGTCGCTCGTGATGGCCGGGTCCACACTGACGCTTTTACCCCCGCTGCTCCTGATGATCGTGTTCCGAAAGCCGCTGTTAGAGACGTTCAGTATCCAACAGAAGTGACAATGACAACCGTAACACTACACAACCTACGGAAGGAGTTCGACGACGTCGTCGCAGTTAACGGGATCGACCTCGAGATTATCGACGGGGAGTTCCTCGTCATCGTTGGCCCGAGCGGCTGCGGCAAGAGCACGACGCTCCGGCTGCTCGCCGGCCTCGAAGACGCGACCGACGGCGAGATCGTCATGGACGGTCGAGACGTCACCGCCGTCGAACCGAAGGACCGAAACGTCGCGATGGTGTTCCAGAACTACGCGCTGTACCCGCACATGACCGGGCGGCGAAACATCACCTTCGGCATGAAATCGAGCGGCGACTTTACTGACGAGGAGATCGACCGGCGCGTCGAGGAGGCCGCGGAGACGCTCGATATCGCCGACCTGCTCGACCGGAAGCCGCAGGCGATGTCTGGTGGGGAGCGCCAGCGAATCGCCCTCGGACGAGCCATCGTGCGTGATCCCGACGCGTTCCTGATGGACGAACCGCTCTCAAACCTCGACGCGAAGCTCCGCATCCAGATGCGCGCGGAGCTTGCACAGCTACACACCTCGCTCGGGACAACAACCGTGTACGTGACCCACGATCAGACGGAGGCGATGACGCTCGGTGAGCGCGTCGTCGTGATGAACGACGGGCAGATCATGCAGGTCGACGAGCCTCAGACGCTGTACGACTTCCCAGCAAACCGGTTCGTCGCGGAGTTCATTGGCGACCCGGCGATGAACATGCTTCCCGTCGATATCGAGAATGGGACCGCCGTCCACGAAGCGTTTACGATCCCGCTCCCGAACGCCGACGGAGGCGTTCGGAACGGCACGAAGAAAGGAGATGATGCATCGATTCACGACGGACAGCGGGCCGTGCTCGGCGTCCGTCCGGAGGACTTGTACTTGGCGAGCGAACGGCCCGACGCGGGCGACGAGACGCTCGACGCGACCGTGAACGTGACCGAGCCGCTCGGCGACAGCCTGCTGTTACACTGCTCGATCGGGGAGACGCCTTGTAAGATCCAGGCAAAGGCGCGGTCCGAGATTCACCCCGACGACACGGTTTCGATCGCGTACGACCCAGCTCGACTACACCTGTTCGATCCGGAGTCCGGTAACGCGTTCTATCACTCTGAGTCATATGCTTCGAGCGAGAGTGCGGCCGCGGCGGCGGATCACGGATGGCAGTCTCGGTAGACGATCCGTCGCGGTAGGCGACCTCAAGCTCCTACCTCGATGTTAGAACCGCAGAATAAACGCAATAGAACATTCGAGAAAGGGTCAGTCAACCCGGACACTTCGCCATCGAGAACTACATAGCAGTATAGTCTACTAATACAAACTGATTAATTCGGGAGCATAATATCTTCATTTGAGTCCGATCCTCAGACGAACTGTTTTGGCTCTGGACCTACCCATATGAACACGAAACCACAGTTCGGTAACGGCGTTGAAGCACAACATGAACGGTTCAAAATCGACAGCTACGGGAAGATCTACATCGTCGGAGATATCCACGGGAGCCGAAAGATTCTCGAACGGCTCCTCACCGACCTCGAATTAGCGGGCGATGATCTTGTCGTCTTTGTCGGTGACCTCGTCAGAAAAGGGCCGGACAGTCCTGGTGTTATCGATCTCGTTCGTGAGGATTCGCGTCTCATCAGCGTCCGTGGAAACAACGAGCAGAAGATCGTGCGCGGCGACAAGAACCCGGACTGGCTCCGCGAGAGTGACCGCGAGTATTTCGAATCACTTCCGGTTGCCATCTCGTTCGACGACGTGCTCGTCGTCCACGGTGGCATCGATCCTCAACGGTCGCTGGCTGACCACACCGTCGAAGAGCTGCTGACGATGCGTTCCCCGCATGGTGATGGGTACGACGGACCATTTTGGTATGATGATTACGAGGGGCCCTATCGCGTCTTCTTCGGCCACACTGTTCATGACCACCCGGTGGAGCGAGAACATGCTGTCGGCCTTGATACCGGCTGCGTCTACGGCGGAACGCTTACCGCGTACGACTACCGGAACGACGAATTCCTCACCGTAGAGGCGAAGACTCATCAAGAACGCGCCAACTCGAAAATTGTCGATCCGGCCTGAGTGGCTCTATTTATTCGGCCCTTGGTAGAAGAGAGATATTTTCCAAACTAGTTCTTTTGTGACCCTCTTAGCCACTATCCGAAGTGGAACGATGGTGGGCGATTAGCGAAACACTCGGCCTAGTGTCCATGCGATTCCGTTCGCCACGGAACAGAACAGAAGAAGGCCGATGAAAAGAGTAGCCGGTCCCGAGTCGTAATACCCGATACCGAGAGCAACAGTCACCAATGAGCCGAGACAGATTCCCACAACTGGAGCCAGTCCCAACAGAGCGCTGATCAAGATGCTCACACGCTCGTAACCGAGCACTCCAGCGATCACGGCCCCACCGAGGACGCTACTGGACAGAACGACATTCGAAGCGAAGTTGTAAGTCTCGGCGCTGATTCCGTCACCAGCGTAGCCGATTCGAAGGACAACGTACGCTACTACGGTTGCCGCACAAAGAACCAGTACACCGGTGACAATACTGAGATCTTCATTGATCGAGGGTCGATCGGAGAGTATCTGACTCTCAAATAGTGAATTCCTCATGAACGTAGTCACTTGTACTCAGTCTGAAGACGGTTCCGTGCTCCGTCGCGCGTTTTGAAGTATCGTCGGTCGCCCTCTGCTGTCCGAACAGCCCAGTCGTACGTCTCGCTATCAGGACGGTACCAGTATTCTGAGTACACGTCGAACACGGACACTCCCCCATCCGAGTGGGTCTGTTTTTCATCGGCATCGAGATCGGCTTCGTCCGACACCTCGGATCGAGCGTCCGTCTCGCTCTCTGTGAAATCCTCAATGAGAAGCGCTTCCTCGATCAGATCCGTATCGACGATCATTCCAGGACCGTAGCCGTGGTCAAGTGCTGCTTCCGTCGCTGTCATCAGTATCTCTTGGATGTCTCGAACCGGGTCGTCGTCGGAAGAGACCGCTTCGTAGCTTCCGTCGCTCTGCATCACCCATCGACGGCGGTTATCTGTTAGTGACGCCTCCAGTATGAACCGGAGCTGTTCGCGCAGTTGCGTGTCTTCGACCGGCGTGACCGCTTCTACTCGATAATCGAGATTCCGGGTCATCCAATCAGCGGAGCCGATGTACCACTCGGGACTGCCTCCGTTCTCGAAGTAAAATATCCGAGCGTGTTCGAGGAATCGGCCGACAATCGAGTGGACGGTGATATTCTCGCTTAGTCCTTCAATACCGGGACGAAGCCGGCAGATATCTCGGACGATCAAATCGATTTCGACGCCAGCCATCGAAGCACGATAGAGTTCCTCGACCATCGACGGGTCTTCAAGCCCGTTTATTTTGACCACAATCCGTGCCCGCTGACCATCACGAGCGTGCTCGGCCTCTCGTCTGACCATCTCCGTGAACCGCTCACGCATCGTTACGGGTGCAATCAAGAGCTTCCGGAAGCGGTCGTCAAGCGTCGGTCCGGTAAAGAAGTTGAACACCTTCGTGAGATCGAACCCAATGTCTCGATCAGCGGTCAACAACCCTAGGTCGGAATACCCTTTCGCGGTTCCTGAATGGTAGTTTCCGGTGCCGATGTGCGAGTAGAGCTGAACGCCATCGTCCTCTCGGCGCACGACGAGCGCCGTCTTCGTGTGCGTCTTCAGCCCTACAGTCCCGTACGCGACGTGGATGCCCTCTTCTTCGAGTTGCCGAACCCATTCGAGGTTGTTTTTCTCGTCGAACCGAGCCTTCAGTTCGACCATCACCGCGACCTGCTTGCCGTTGTCGGCGGCATTTATAAGGCTCTGAATTACCTTCGAGTCGCTCGCGGTTCGATAGATCGCCGCCTTCACCGCGAGCACGTCGGGATCGGTCGCGGCCGCGTTGAGGAATCGCTGAACCGTCCCCTCGAACGAGTGATACGGGTGGTGCGCGAGAATGTCCCCGTGTTTAATTTCGTCAAAGATACTCTTCGTCTCGTCTCTAGTATCACTCGCCAGTGAGCCTAATCGGGGATGAGGCTTTGGTGACCACGCCGGCGGCTTGAGATCGGGGCGATCGAGATCGATGAGCTCGAAGAAGTCCTCGAAGTCGATCGGTCCCTCACGGTGGAACACTTCTCGGTCGTCGACCCCGAGCTGATCTTTGAGAATCGCCAGCGACTCGTCGGGCATATCAGCGTCAACCTCTAGCCGGACTACCGTCGCGAAGCGTCGCTGTTCGATGACCTCCTCAACCATATCGACGAGGTCTTCGGCGACCTCTTCGTTCCGCCGCACCTCGGCGTTTCGCGTCACCTTGAATTTCGATACGTCACGGATGTCGAGATCGGGGAGCAACAGGTCGAGGTTACGTTCGATGAGGTCTTCGATGAGAACGTACCTGTCAGCCTCGCCAGAAACGCTGATGAGGCGGGGTTGATTCGGCGGAATCTTGATCCGGGTGAATGTCGGCTCTTCACCCCCGTTCGACGAGAGCACAGCGAGCGAAAGCGAGAGGTTAGAGATGAACGGGAACGGGTGAGCGGGATCGAATGCGAGCGGCGTCAGTGTCGGCAGAATAGACTCCTCGAAGTGCGTCCGCAGCTGTTCTTGATCTCCTTCGGGTAACTCGTCAGGGGTACAGATCTCGATCCCTTCGTCGGCGAGCGTCGGTTTGAGAACAGACTGCCAGTATTCCGACTGCTGCGCAAAGAGCGGGCGTGCGGTGTCGAGTACTTCGACCCACTGCTCTTTCGGTGTCCGTCCATCGGGCGTCGTCTTCGTCACGCCGGCGTCGATCTGCTGTTTGAGTCCGCCGACGCGCTTCATGAAGAACTCGTCCGTGTTTTTTGTGAAGAACGCGAGAAATCGGAGCCGTTCGAGCGGCAGATTCCGATCGTCCATTCCCTCTCGAAGAACTCGCTCCTGAAACGCCAGTTCGGAGAGTTCTCTGTTGAGGTAGTACTCTGGGTCTGTGAGGTCTCTGTCGGTCACAGAATCACCCGCAAGGAGAACGTGGATACCGCGACGCGGCTCCTGTATCTGTCAAACTGAAATATTCCTATCATTTTTGAGTCAGCGGAAACGACACCTTACAAATGAGAGAGTAGCACTCATTTTTCGGGTTCACCTGACTGGGGTCGGTTATCTTTCGACATCGGACTAGCGGGATGAGATCTCGACTGACGGTTCGGGTGCTGACAGAGACCCTTCGCCACCGGACAGGGCACCATCGGGAAGCCATGTGTCGTCGCGTTCCATCCACTCTCCGATCGGAAGTCGCTGAGTAGTCTCTGAGGGGATGACAATTTCAGTAGCGTTAGAAATGATCCCGTACTTTCGAATCGCCATTTTGGGCTCGTTGAGATCGTGCCTACCTAGATGGGGCTTCACGCGAGCGTACAGATCCTGTTTCGAATACTCGCTTCGTCGCCCTTCGAGTGCGCGAACGGCGTTACAAACTGGACAGCTAAGGACCATAGCCGATTCCATGACTTACAGATGCTACGCTAACTACAAGAAGCCCGATCAATAGTTGTATATACTAATATATAATATTTAAAACCGTCCGTATCGAGGCTAAGCTCACGGATAACAACCTCCCCCACCGAGCGAAGTCGGTAGACTGAGCGAAGTAAGGTGGAGTTGTTGACCACGGTTGCTCCGGTCAGTGGGGGCGCTTCGCCGACGCGTCAGCAATCGTCTGAAACTGCGTCGGGTCTCGGAGGAACTCCTCACCCGTGTCGGTGATCGCCGACTGGTCGATGTATTCGACGCCGTCGCCGTACACCGCTAGCACGGGCTCGTCTTTGAACTCACCAATCGGGCGAGACGTGGTGCACTCTATTGCGACGTACGTCCCTCCCGGGAGGGTGGGCGCGTCCGCGTACACCGCCGGGAGGTCGTCCCTGTGAACGCCGACCAGCATGTGACCGGGAAGGATCACCATCGCGGTCCGGTAGCCGATCGCCGGCTGCGAAAGCATCCCGACAAGCAGATACGTGAGGTCCTCGCAGTCACCGCAGCCATCGACAAGCGTCTCCTCGACGGTTCGGATATAGTCCGGCGCTCCCATCGATTCCGCATCCGTCGCGTATTCGAGCGAGTGTACAAGTCCGATCGCTCCGTCGAGAAGGACCGACTCAGGGAGCGACCGTCGAGCACTCTCGCCCATCGCGCTCGCGTTGACGAGCGTCTCCGTGAGTCGCTTGGCATGAGCGCTCGCCTTCGCCGCTTCGAAGCCACTCAGATATCCGTGCGTCTCGTCGGCCGCTTCTCTGTACGCGGACCGTTCGATCGGAAACTCCAGGCGCCACTCACGCCCGGACCGGTCCGTCCACTCGTACGTCATGGCGTAGCCGTCCGCGGTCCGTTCCCGAGCGACCGAATCTTTCCCGTCGATGGGTGTCGGCCGCGTCGGCTCGCTCGCAGAAAGAGACAGCGCCACAGACCACAGATCGGACAGTTCGAGGACCGAGGAAGCGACGACCCCAAGCGCGACTCGGTCCAGCGTTTTGCTGAGGAGTTCCCGTCGTTTCATGCCCACCGACGGATCACCTCGGATTCGTCCGTCACCGGTAGAGGCGTCCGAATCGGTGGCGGGCGAAACATCCGAGTCCGCGTCGATCGGGGCTTCGGATTCGACGGGGACCGGTAGCGTCGGGCTTCGCGACCGTCTCGCCCGCCGCAGTCGCGGTACATCCGGGGGGTTATCGGAAGCATTCGGGCTTGACGACGGAGTCGACATCCACCGTCACCCACGTCGACAGCCGCTCGTCATCGGTCGCCTCAGCTGGGAACACCGTGACCCGATCGGGACCCGAAGACCGCCTGTCAACCTGATGTACCAGACCGGTAAACGCGGGACTCACCGATTTCCGCCCGGTCGTCTCGTCGTTCTTCGACCTCCGGTTGGTATCTGTTGTCATCTGTTACTCGTTCGAGTTATTCGGCAGCCTGTGCTTGAACCCTTATAATAGGCGAACGGACGCGTCAGAAGCCGACCGGTGGGATATATACTCGTCGTGACCAGTCCGTCATGCCCCTTCTCGCTCAACGAAGACGAGTCCACTCCGACATTTAGATTGTAGTTTTCAGATTGAGATAATCAGACTATCGCGTGGGCCCGGACGGGACTCCGGAGATGGGCGATCATGTCATAGTCGGCTTGATACAAATTCGACTCTCTCTTGATCAGAGAACGCCCGTTCGGCCGCTGATTTCGTACGGAGCGATATATATCACTCATAGCAACGAAAACCGTGCCTCGGTGAAATCCCCAGGTGTATGTCCTCGCCCGAATGCGGGACGCTATCCCCGGTACTTGATACGCTCCACACCGGTGTGGCGATCTATGACGCCGCCTCCGGGGCTGTTATCGACGCAAACGCGCGAATGGAGGAAATCCTCGGTTACAGTTCGGACCAACTGCGTGAGCTCTCCGTGGCCGAATACACGGCAAACACGTACCCACACACCGAGTCTGAGTTCCACAATCGACTCTCTAGGGCCGCCAACGGAAGCCCGCAGCAGTTCGTGTGGCGAGCCAAACGAGCGGACGGCGAACTCATCTGGATTCAGGTGTTTACTTCTCGACAGCGTCCGACGGCGGACCGCTGTGTCCACGTCGAGGTACGGGACATTACGCGTCACTACGACACCCACCATCGAGCGGAGCTGTTCTGGCGGGTCCTTCGGCACAACCTCCGGAACGAGGCCGCGATTATCATCGGATGTGCGGAGCAGGTGATGAACGGCTCTGAGAGCGAACCGCCCAAAGAAGTGGTCTCAACCATTCTTTCCAGAGGAGAGAAGCTCGGGAACATTGCGACGTCCGTGAAACAAATCGAACACGCGGTGACCGACTCGCAGACGAGCGTCGCCCGGGTTTCCGCCGCGGGCGCCGTGCGGGACATCGCGAATCGGATAGGCGCCGAACACCCCGACGCGGACATCCGAGTCAGCGAACGGAAACGGATGTGGATAGACGTCAACGATGCGTTCGAGTACGCGCTCGCACACGCCGTTGAGAACGCGATTGTCCACAGCAACGACGAGGCGCCGGCAGTCGAGATAACGGTCGGCCCGTCGCCCAACACCGGTCGCGCGGAGATCCGCATCGAAGACACGAATCCGCCGATCCCACCCGAGGAGATCGCCGCGCTGTTTTCGCCGACCGTCACTACGAGCACGTCCCATGGCTCCGGGATCGGCCTGTTCGTGATGAAGTGGTGCGTCGAATCGCTCGGCGGAGAGGTGTTGTTCGAATCGCGGAATTCCGGGGGAAACGCCGTCTGCTTGCTCCTGCCGCCTAAGCAACTCCCGGATTCGATGACGACCGATTGAGTTCGCTGTTCGCGACGCCGCGTACGTCTCAATGGGAGTTACCCTCCATCAGTCAGCATGAATCGGTCTCCAATTCGCTCCATTCAATATCGATCCGAGCTCTGTCGGCAGCGACATGTCCAGAGGCGAAACGGGAGGGTTCACGAAGACAATCGAGGCGACCGCACCTGTGAGTCACCTTGATAATCGCAAGCGGCTCTGTTGGAATCCTCAAACGATGATTTGTTTTCGGCGGCATACTAAATATATCGCGCGAGTCGGTTAGGTGAGTGGCAAACGTGCCCGCGGACACCGGCCCGCTCACGAGTCAACACAGTCAGTGCCCACTGAACCGGCGGCGACGCTGAGAGGCCCACCCTGTGACCGCTCCGAGGGGAACGAGCAGGGCACCGACCAGCGGACTCCACGCAGTAGCGACGGTTCGAGTAACATCGACAGCAGTCCACAGCGGTTCCGGATAGAGCTGTATTGCGTAGTGTAACCCCTGCCCGGTAACGATACTGAGGAGGAGTGGAAACAGTAGTACGTACACTCCTGCCAGTATTGGGACGAGTGCCACGATTCCGAGGGCCATCGCGCTACCCACGAAGGCCCCCTGTTCCGGAGTAGATACCCGAGACATGACCCGTCGCCAGACGATTGCGCCCAGCACAAATCCCGCGACAAACGCGAACTGTGGCGCGTGTCCGACCCAGTACTGCGCGTCTGGCGACAGCCGTAACGGGGCAACCATCGCCACGAGCACATAAAGGAGGGAGGCGGCGAGTGCCGCCGCCGCCGTGACGACCCCGGCACCCATATCCCACCACCACGTCACCGAGCGTTGCTGCCATGTGACCATACGGACTTGAACGCTGCGTGGGAATATAACTGAGCGCAACCGGTCGGTGACAGTTGTATCCTCTGTATTCAGCAGCTGGTTACTGTCAGCATCTGTGGATTACAACAGATGGTAATATACCAGCTCTCCTTTCAATTCTGCCAGACTGACGTGAATAGAAGGCACGCATCGAATCCATCCTCCGAGGTTGTGGGAAGTTGAGACTACACCCGGTTTAGCGGGGCTGTGATGCGTGGCTTCAGCCGAATCGATGAGCAGAAACGGATCCAGATCGCTTTTTGACTGGGCGTTATTGTTGGATCGTCAACTCATTCGGAGTGTTTCCCAGACCGCGGGTAGTGTAGCCACTCAGACGTTGCGCTACCACGGATAGAGATCCTCGCTATCCGATTCCGGTTTCCTTCTTCAGCAGCGTCAGTGTATTATCTGCCGTCACCGCCGGCGCGTGCTCGTACTCACCAGTCAACGCAACCTGGACGAGTAGATCCACGGCGCGCCAGATCGAGTACAGGAGACACGCGAACGCGAAGTAAAAGAACCGTAACCCAAAATCCTTCGACGTCGTCGCCGCCATGAACCGTTTGATCGACTTGTAGCCGCTCTCGATCTCCCACCTGTAGCCATACTCGGTGAGGTGACCACTCCCGCAATTCGACATGAACACCGAATACTGCCGGTGATCGTCGTGCTCGGAGTCTTCTTTCCGGCGGTAGATCAGCGTCGTCTCGTGCCACTCGTTCTTGCCCAGATGGAGCTTGCGGTCGGTTTCATACCGGTCTTGGTCCCGCTGGAGTAACCGCTTCGCCTGGGCCTTCTCGCTGGTTTGCATCCGCTTCGGGACAACATAGGAGAGCCCGCGCTGGCTGATCATCTCCAGGACATGCTGGCTGTCGAACTCTCGATCCATCAGGATATTATCGACGTGGACGAACTCTTCAGCCGAATTCAGCAAGTCCTCGACGATTTCCAGCCGTGACTCGCCTTTCCGTACCGGGCGGGCATCAAGGACGAGCGGGACGGCGTTCCCGACCAACTGAACCGTCGCCCACTGGTACGCGTACTCGTCACTCTTCTCTTTCGTCCCGATGATTTCGTCCTCGTGGCCGGTGCGGTCGCCGGTGAAGAGATCGGCTTCGGTGATGTCGATAGCGACGATACCCGCCCGAAAAAACTCTTCAGTCTCTGCGACCTCATCCAGCAGTCGACCGACCGCTTGTCGGTACATCTCTCGAATCGCCGGTATCGAGAGGTCACGAATGTGGTCACGGTGGCCGTGACCCATCGGTGTCCGGTTCCGCTCCGACTCGTGAATGAAGCTCCGTGCCCCCTCATTTGCAGCCAGATTCTCACGAAGGCCGAGATACGTCTGTAAGTCCCAGTATGCGTTCTCGTGGATCTCACAGCCATCCCCACGCTCTAGCGAGAACACGGGATAGACAATACGACCGACATGATCAGTGATCTTCTCTGCTTCCCGCAGGATGGTGTGATCGTCTAGTTCTGACTCCCTGAACGTGTCCTCGTGGAGCCGGGGTTTTCGGTCTGGTTCACGTGGGACCGCGACATCCGCGGTCTGGGCCCTGATGAGGACCGTCCGCGCTGCTATCCTGACGGTCTCACGAAGTTCGGCTGTAAACCGATTGTGCCAACTGCGCCATAGTGTTGACTGATCTGGAATTGATTCCAAATTAAGTTGTTCGCAGAGCTCCGGCTGTCGATCCAAGTACTCAACGAGGGCTGTTTCGTGAGCCCAACCGTGGAGTTCTTTCAACATGAATACTCGAAAGAGAGTATCTACCTCGTAGCGCGTCGAGCCAGCGTAGCAGTCGTGGATTCCGAAATCGACGTAGTTGAGTGGATACTGGCAGACAAATTGCTCGACTGAGTGGTGTTCCTCATGTTCGAACCACCGGCGTGCAATAGTTCTGATATCTGCTTGCAGGGCGTCAAGAGAACTGCGGTCGTACAGAGGTGTTGAGTCGTACACTGGCCAATCGACAGTTGATTTTTCGGCAATGTGCCGAAATACATCTCTTTGAGAGGTTCTTGTTTGTGTCATCTTGTTGGGGAGAGAATCGAAGGAGGTCGGATTCCTGGGTCCAGAGAAGGGTCAGAGCAGCCCACTGATTCCCGTCCAGTACGGGTTCCGGAGTGGCTAGTCGTCTGCGACAGCCTGAGTGTTCGGCATCTCCGGATGTGCTTCGGTCTGTTCGGACACTGGCATCCACTCCAAGGATTCCTCGTAGTGGAAGACGCGGTGATCCTGAGTTGGATCGACAACCGTCAGTGAGAGCCAGTCGTTGTCCAGCAATTCGGTCAACTTTTCGTTGTCGGCCAAGACGCCGGTGACGCGCTTGACTGGCGCGTGTACGACCGTCGAGAGGCGGAGCGGCTGGTGATACGGTTTGTCATCGGCGGCCATCAGCGATTCGAGGGGGAGACCGGTCATCAGGTCGCCGCCGTTGCCCTGGTAGACGCCGATGTTGCCGACGGGGTTTTGGGTCACCTTCGACCCGCTGCCGTAGACGGCGTTGTCGACTGTCGAGAAGTAGTACTGGGTATTGATCCACTGGGTGACGACCATGGGGCCCGTGAGGATCGCTTCGAGCGCGCCGCCGTCGGGGTCGGTCGACCAGTCGTACGAGTGGAGGAATGCACGCCCGTCGAGATCACAGCCGCTGGTCAACTCGCGAGGGCCGATCACGAAGCCAGCGTTGCCAGCCAGCCCCCACTCGGGACGCGTCTCGGCCCAGTCGGCGGCACGACGTTCCGTCTCGGTGACGCCGGCCGAGCCGTCGGCCCCCATCGCCTCGGCGCGTTCGGCCGTCGCGTGCTCGCGAGCGGCGGCGAGGTCTGCGCGCAACTGGTCGAGGTTGTCCGTGTGACTCTCGGGTACGTCGCCGTCGTATAGTTCGATCTCGTCGGTCGTCGTGTTGTGTTCGCCGGCGAGGAAGACGGTGTCGTCGGGGATGTCGAAGCCGCGTTCGCGCAGCTCCGTCTTGACCTTAGCGTCGTTGCAGATCGCTGCGAGGACGCGGGCACTCGGGCCGCCGGGGTTGCCGGCGCAGGCACCGCAGTCCAGACTCGAGTCGTAGGGGTTATTGGCCGTCTCGCTGGCGTGGCCCGTGAAGACGACAAGGCGACTGAACTCTTCCCAACCCATCTGCTCGAAGGCGGCCGCGGCGTAATCGACTTTCTCCTCGCGAGTCAGTCCCACCCGGAGATCACCGACGTATTGATGCTGGTATTGGACGATCTGCGAACAGAACTCGTGGTCGTCGGGCACCGCGTCGTCGGCGGTATCGAACAGATCGTAGACACGACCGGGAACGAGCGTGCGGGCTGCAAGCGCCAGCCCGTACCCACTGCCAGCGTTCTCGACGAAGCCAAAGGCGGTGGCAGGGTTTGTTTTCAGTGTCTCGACGGCCTCACTCGCGGCCTCGCGGAGACTCGACCAGCGGTCGTGGCTCGCCTGCGTGTCCCTGTCGGTTGGAATCTCGGTGATATGGTGCTGTGGATCGAGAATTGGTGGGCAGGCATCGACCGCCACCTTGGCATCGTATCCCTGGTACTCCATCGGGATGCCGAAGAAGCCGGCGTAGCCGTGGGTTTCGTAGTCGCCCGTGGCCTCGATGTGACGACGGATGATCTCCGAACGGGTGTCGATACAGAAGACCAGTTGTGCATCCGGGCGACCCGATGGATCGCTCTCGGCGAGCGACTGGCTCTCGGCGGCGACGCGCTCGACGACTTCGGTGCGGTAACTCACCTCCCACGCGTTCAGGAACGCTTCGGCGAGTTCGTCGGCCGTGTCGACCTCGGTTCTGTCGGGGCCAGTCGAGGGCTCGATTGCGACGCCGAAGCCGTCGAGCAACGAGAGGCGGACTGCGAGATAGCCCGCGAGCGTGATCGGGTATGCCGACTGCCACACGTCCTCGTTGTCAGCGCGCTGCTTGATGAAGCCGGTCCAGCCGGGGAGCGCGGCCAGTTGCTCCTCGAAGATAGGTACCCATTGGCTCTCCGGGTATGGCTCCAGTACGGCCTCGATGGCCTCGACTGGCGTTTCGGGCAGATCAGCGACGACCCCTTCGTCGGGGATTTCACTGTCGTAGTCGGCCACTACACGGAAGGCGGCGTAGAATCCGTCCTCGCGGTTGGGCATCGACCATTGTGCATGGCCCTCGTCGAGGAAGGCCGACAGCCACTTCGTCAGTACGTGGTCGGCACGCTCGGCGGCGGTATCTTGGGTATTCGAATCGGCGGCGGTGTCTATGCGCTCAAGCAGCGTTTCCGGGTCGGCCTCGTAGCCGTGCTCTGCGAGTTCCGAGTCGAGTATCTCCGGGTCGATTTGGCCCTCGTCGAGTGCCGCCTGGAAGGTCTCCGGGCTCGGGTAGCCGCGACCACCCAGCAAGTCGGCGGTCTGTGTCACCGCCTCGCCGAACGGCAGGTCCTCGAATCCCGAGAGGGGGTTTGCCGTCACGAACGAGTGGATAGGCCAAACCGATCCGACGGTGGTCGCTGCTTGGTCGATGCTGTCTTCGATAGTGGGTTCAGTACTCATTGTAATCCTCCATGGAGGTCAGCAGGGTGCTGGACGCTGGTTGGCTCGCGTTCACCAGTGCCACGTAGAGACGCTGGCTGCGTTCGTGGACGCCGGTTTCCATGGCGACGTAGGCGGCGAGGAAGACGGCGGCGACGACGCCGTGAAACACAGTCAGTTCGGTCGGTGCCGTCACTGCCGGGAGTCCGGCCAAGAGAGACGAGATAGCCGTATAGACGAGAGCATAGACGGTGATGGCCGGGAGGAAGACTAACGGAACTGCCCCGTAGCGGACCGTCGCCGGTAGCGAGGTGTTCTGGACGGCACTGCGAGCCGCGTGGAGCGTAGTGAGCACCACGAACAGGGCAAGCAGGAGGCCGCTGTCGAGGCTCGTTCCCTTCCCCGTCAGCACTGCGAACAGCGCGCCACCGGCCATGCCGGTCAGGAGCGTGACGGCGACACCACCCACGCTCGTCGCGTGCCTGGTCGTCTCTGTCGGGCTTGTGCGTGCGATCTGTCCCCCTGCGCTGAGAAAGTTATAGGCTTTGTAGAATCCGTGCAGGATGAGATGGGTGATTGCGGCCCCGAAAAATCCGAGGCCAGCCTGCATTATCATGAAGCCCATCTGTCCCACCGTCGAACAGGCCAGTTTGCTCTTGACGTCCGGCTGGACAGATTTGAGGAGTTTCCCGAGTAACGCGCTGGCCGCGCCGACGCCGACGACCAAGAGCATAAGCGTTGCGTCGACGGTGATGACCGGCGCGAAACGGGTCAGCAGGATGCCGCCTGCGTTGACGAATCCCGCGTGCATCAGTGCCGACGCCGGCGTCGGTGCGGTCATCGAGGAGAGGAGCCAGTTGTGAAACGGGACGAGCGCGGACTGGATCATCGCCGTGAGGACGAGGGTTCCAGCGGCAACAAGCCACACTGGCCCCGCGAGCGTGTCGGTCGCCGTGGCGATTCCAGTGATCGTCGTCGCACCGGTCGTCCACCACAGCATCGTCAGCGCGACAGCGAGGAGCGCGCTGCTGGCGAGGAAGTACTTACTGGCCACCGTCGCAGCCTCCTGTGCCTGTTCCCAGCCGCTGACGATGCCGATGAGTTTCGCCATCAACAGACCCATCGCCAGCCATAGGAGTCCGAACAAAGCGATGTGGTCGGCCGCGACGAGTCCCATCACGGCTACAGTGAAACCGAACACCGCGACGAAGAAGCCTGTTTCGTGGGTGCTACCTGCCATGTAGCGGCGCGAGTAGCTAAGGACGATACCGCTGAAGAAGGTGACAACCACCCACATCAGTACCGTCAGTCCGTCGATGGCGACCACGCCGGAAATCTCCCAGCCGCCACCGAACTGGACTCGGGCGGCAAGTACGGCGATACTCGCGGCGAACAGTGACCACACGAGCCACGTGAGTGCCACGGGCACGAACGGCGACTCCACCGTTGTGTCCGGAAGCGCTCCGACAGTCGTCTTTGAGGTGCGTCCTGACATCGTCAATCAATTTACGACCCATCACAGCGACCGAGACGAGCTCGGGATACCGGTTCTGGTCGTCTTCATCCGAATTTGAGAACGGGATGCCTATTAAACTTGTCTATATTCACAAATCGTTCGAATAACGCCCATTATAGAACATTATGGTCTTCCAGGTCGTGCGGACGGGGGTACTCGACAGTGAGGGTCAGGTTAGTAGACCTGCGACGTGGACCGAGGTGTCTTCGGGGAGATGGGTCCGGATGGTAGTCGGTTCAGTCTCACCATCGAGGGTGACCAGATACCATTTGTCAGGGAACGAACTGTACTCCCCGTCTTGATCGTGGACGTAACCAGCGATCGTGACCGAAGGAGGGAGTGCCTGCTGGAGAAACCGAACCTGTTGCCGGACGTTGTACTCAACAAGTCGATTCCGTACTGTCCGAAGCGGCATCGACTCCGCCAGAAGCCCCCTCTCAAACCCATCTTCGACGAGTGAGACAAGCGGATCTAACCGTGCTTCGATCCCTGCGGGTGAATCTGAATCAGGGGCAACCCACCGCTCGTACGCGTCTTCGAGAACCTCGCACCTCGTGTGCCCAACGACGAGTACTGCTGTGATCTCGTACTGAGTTCTGAGGTGTTCGATGTTGCTGTCCAGAACTGTTTCGCCCTCGTATCGTTCCCGCGTCTGGTTCCCGAGTGTCTGAACGCCGACGACGTTCCAGGTGGCGTCAACCGGCCACAGTGACCCCTGGTGTTTGCAGTTGCTCATCGAGCATGAGACGACGAGGGCCGTCTGAGCATCCGATTCGTGTACCGAGTCCCGACGAGACTCGGTCCAGTCCTGAACTGATTCGATGACGGATGCGATATCATCCTTTTCATCCATAGACAGTTCACCTCTGTTCGCACGGGTCGATATCGGTCAGCGATACCTAAGAGAGATTTGTTTCCCGGGATATCGTTACCGAAGCGTTCGATATATGGATTCAAAAAACCATATCGTTATCGAGCACGGAGTGTCCGTATGGAAGCAGTCAGCGGGACCCTTCTCGTCGGGCAGTCGTTCGAGCCGACCCGTGGCCGTGTCGTCCTCGAGGAGGGTCGAATCGAGGCAGTCGAGGAGATGGAGACGACGTCGACCGACATCGTCCTCCCAGCATTCGTCAACGCTCACACGCATCTGGGGGATTCCGTTGCAAAAGAAGCGGCTGTCGGATTGTCACTCGACGAGGCAGTGGCACCGCCGGAGAGCCTAAAACACCGACAACTGGCGGCCGCTGACCGGTCCGACCTCGTGACGGCGATGCGTCGTACCCTTCGATTCATGCAGCGAACCGGCACAGTCTCATGTCTGGATTTCAGGGAGTCCGGGACTGCCGGAGCACGCGCGCTCCGTGAGGCGGCAGCGCCCGTTTCCCTCGACCCGTTCATCTTCGGGAGCGGAAAACAGTCCGTCCTCGATGTTTCCGACGGGTACGGCGCCTCCGGGGCAAACGACGGCGATTTCACCGAACAGCGTGCTGCCTGCCGGAAACGCGACGTGCCCTTTGCGATCCACGCTGGCGAACCCGACGCGACCGACATCCACCCCGCGCTCGATCTGGAGCCGGACCTCCTCGTCCACATGGTGCACGCAGAACAGGACCACCTGCAGCGAGTTACAGAGCAATCAGTCCCGGTGGCGGTCTGTCCGCGTGCGAATACCGTTCTCGACGTCGGAATCCCCCCAGTACGGGAATTACTCGACCACACGACGGTCGCACTCGGGACTGACAACGTCATGCTGAATCCCCCGTCGATGTTCCGGGAGATGGCGTACACGGTGAAACAGTTCGACGTGACCGCCCGAGAGGTGTTACGGATGGCGACGACGGCCGGTGCTGATATCGTTGGACTCGATTGTGGTGTCATCGCTCCCGGCCGGCACGCAGCACTCCTTGTCCTCGACGGTGACTCGGACAATCTGACGGGCTCTGTTGATCCAGTACAGGCAGTCGTTCGTCGCGCGACCGAGTTGGACGTCAAACGTGTCCTCGTTTAGGAATCGTCGCCTGTCTGAGTCTTGGAATTGAACTTTCCGAAGGGCGTCGTCTCGTGACTCCGAACGAGGACTTCGTCGGCAACGGTGAGCCCCATATCGAGAAGTTCCTGTGCAACGGGTGTAATGTCGCTGTCCGTCTCGCCGACTGCAGTGACGAGGAGGTTCTGTTCACCAGTGACCAACTCCTGAACTGATACCACTCCATCGATGTCCAGAATATCGGGGACGAGGTCACCACGTTCGGGAATCGCAGCGGTACAATAAAGCAGCATTCGGAGCGGATAGCCTGATTTCTGATAGTCGACGCTAGCGCTGTATCCTTTGATTACGCCATCGGATTCGAGACGCTGAATGCGCTTGCGGACAGTACTGTCGGAGGTACCGGTCCGCTCCGCGATGTCTCCGGACGACATGTTTCGAGCGTCTTCTTGGAGTGCATACAGGATCGCTTTGTCGACATCGTCGATCTCCTCGTCAGTCATATCAGTGTGTCCGCGACAAAGCCACTTTACCTTTGTACGCTGTTCGGGCATTCAACAGAACTCTCTGCTCTTTCTTCCCTGTGCCTCCCAACAGAGTCTATCATACAGTAAAATACTATGCGGTCGTGGAGGAGTCGGTCCAGTGTAGATGCCTATGCATTGAGAAGGCCGGTCTCAACTTCCATGGGGTCTGGAAGTTGAGACTACAACAGGTTTAGCGGGGCTGTGATGCGTAGTATCGGACGTTTCAGTGAACAGGACTGACTCAGATTGCTCTCCAAACGGCCAATCTTGTTGAGCCATCAATCATATACATGAATTTCGACGACTTCCGGCAGCGTTGCCACTCAGCCGCCGCGCTACCACGGAGAGAGTCACACCACTATCCGATTCCCGTTTCCTTCTTCAACAGCGTTAGCGTGTTGTCAGCTGTCACAATTGGCGAATGCTCGTACTCGTCAGTTACCTCGACTTGGACGAGCAGATCGACAGCCCGCCAGATCGAGTACAGCAGGCAAGCGAACGCGAAGTAGAAGAACCGCAGCCCGAAATTCTTCGACGTGGTGGCGGCCATAAATCGCTTGATCGATTTGTAGCCGCTCTCGATCTCCCACCGATAGCCGTACTCAGTGAGATGCCCGCTCCCCCGATTCCTCATGAACACCGAATACTGCCGGTGATCGTCGTGCTCTGAGTTCTCTTTTCGACGGTAGATCAGCGTTGTCTCGTGCCACTCGTTCTTTCCGAGGTGGAGCTTCCTGTCAGTCTCGTACCGGTCTTGATCACGTCGAAGCAACCGCTTTGCTTGGGCTTTCTCGCTGGTCTGCATCCGCTTGGGCACGACATACGACAGTCCCCGCTGGCCGATCATCTCCAGAACGTGCTGGCTGTCGAACTCCCGGTCCATCAGGACGTTGTCGACGTGAACGGCCGCTTCAGCAGAGTCCAAGAGATCCTCAACGATCTCCTTCCGTGACTCACCCCGCCGCACAGGTCGCGCATCGAGTACAATCGGGACAGCATTCCCGACTAACTGAACCGTCGCCCACTGGTACGCGTATTCGTCGGTCTTCTCTTTCGTGCCGATGATCTCGTCTTCGTGGCCCGTCCTATCGCCAGTAAACGGGTCAGCTTCGGTGATGTCTATGGCGACGATCCCCGCGCGGAAGAACTCCTCCGTCTCCGCAACCTCGTCGATGAGCTGTCGGACCGCCTGTCGGTACATCTCGCGAATCTGCTCGATAGGGAGGTCACGAATCTGGTCGCGATGACCGTGTCCGAGCGGTGTTCGATCACGCGTAGACTCGTGAATGAAGCTGCGAGCACCCTCGTTAGCTGCCAAGTTCTCTCGGAGCCCGAGATAGGTCTGTAAGCCCCAGTATGCGTTCTCGGGAATCTCACAGCCCTCACCACGATTGAGCGAGAACGCAGGGAACACGACGCGACTGACGTGCTTTGTAATCGTCCCTGCTTTGTCGAGGAGGGCCTGGTCGTCAGGGTCCGATCCAGTAGCGTCGTCGCCTCGATCCGGGAGGGTTCGGTCTGGCTCCCGTGGTACAGCGACATCCGCGTTCTGCGCTTTGATGAGAATCGTTCGAGCCGCTTTCTGGACCGTTTCGCGGAGATCTCGCGTGAAGCGCTCGTTCCAGCTGCGCCACAGTGTCGATTGATTGGGGACCGACCCCAATCCTAGGCGTTCGCAGAATCCGGAGTTGCTATCGAGGTATTCTACGAGAGATGTTTCGTGCTCCCACCCGTAGAGTTCTTTCAGCACGAACACTCGAAAGAGGGTGGCCATCTCGTAGCGTGTCGAACTTCCGTAGCAGTCGTGAGCCCCAAATCTAAAGTAGGCTATCGGAAGTTCGCAGACGAGCCCTTCGAGTGAGTTATGATCAGGGTGCGTAAACCAGACTCCTGAGACGACTCTAATATCCGATTCTAACCCGGCGAGCGAGGTTCGATCGTACAGCGGTGTCGAGTCATAAGCTGGCCACTCCACGTACGGCTGTTGGGCGATTCGTTGAAAGACAGTGCGTCGAGACTCGTGATCCGCGACCACTGTATGAGTTACGAGTCATTCAGCGGCGAAACCAGTATCTGTGAGGCCAGTCTTTTTGGGAGACTCGTCTGTTCACTGGCGTCCCCGATAGTAATGACCATCATTCCAATCGGTGTGATTTCGTCGAGGTGGAGGCGTTCAGTCGGTTCCAGCCCGATCGAAACGAGATACTCCAGCACTTCGTCATCCTGCGTCAAGATCCGCGTGACTTCCACACTCGCTGACTCTTCAATCTCAACCAGCGAGGCAACATCTTCTGATTGAGGGAGATCAAGGTTACTGTCGGGAATGGGATCGCCGTGGGGATCGGTTTCTGGCATGTCGAGCGTCCGTTCGATCTCTCGACAGAGCCGCTCGCTGAGGTGATGTTCCAGGATATCGGCCTCGGCATCGACTTCACTGATCGCGTACTCGAACAACTCCGCGAGCATCGTCTCGACGAGCCGGTGTCTGCGGACTACTCGTAGTGCGAGTTCTTCACCCTCGGTCGTGAGACGAATGGGGCGATACCGTTCTCGGTCGATCAGCCCCTGGTTCGATAGCGTACTGAGCATACTCGTTACTGATGATCGGGTAACGCCGAGCTGCTCTGCAATCTCTGAGTTGGACACCCGGCCGTCGGTTTCCTGCTCAAGGCGGTAGATGCGACGGAGATAGTCTTCCATCTTCGGCGTGATCACTGGCAACGATTCCGGCGCATTTGGGGTGTCAGAATCTGATGAATTCATTTCGTCTGGAATGATCGAACGCTTATCTTACGGGTCACCACACAGGTTCGTTGTGGAAGCAGTCGTCAGTCGTCACTCGGGTTGGCTTCGCCCATGTCGATACTTCCCATCTCAGGGGTGTCCTCCTCACTGAAGGCAGTCTGGAGTTTTCCAAACACGACGGCGGCGACGTAAATTGCGACTGCGAGGAGGACGATCACGCCTCCAGCAGTTGCCTCCGCGTAATACGAGACACCGATGCCGAGGATGACGGCCAACTCAGCGAGTACAACCGACACGAGTATCGATTCGTTGAAGCTCCGAGATACTTGTGATGCGCCAGCTACAGGCACGACCAGCATCGCGGCCACGAGGATGACCCCCATAATTTGCATTGCGCCGACCACGACCATCGCTGTCAACAACACCATGATGCGGTTGTACCAGCTGACCGAGAGCCCGGAAACAGCCGCTGCCGTCTCGTCGAAGGTGACGTACAGCAGTTGGTTGCGCGTGAGCGCGACCACGCCAATGATCATGACGAACAGCAGCAGGAGTATCGCGGCACTGTCCTGCGACACCGTGGCGAGGTTCCCGAAGAGGAACTGGTTTACCCCGACAGAAAGCCCACCGGCGTTGATGCTGATTAGTGTCGTTCCCAACGCGAAGCCCGTCGAGAGCACGATTGCCATCGAGACGTCGTTGTAGGCGTCGGTCGCCTCCGAGATGAGCTCGATGAACAGCGCAGCTATCATCGACACGACGACTGCCGTTAGGTACGGCGAGACCCCGAGTTCGAAGACGGCGTTGATGAACAATCCCACGGCGACGCCGGCGAACCCGGTGTGGGCGAGCGCGTCACCGATCAGTGCCAACTGCCGATGAACGAGGAAGGTTCCGATCAGGGGTGCCATCACCCCGATACAGAGCCCGACGAGGATCGCCCGGTGCATGAAGCCATACTGGAGCAGTTCCAGCCCGGTCGTCCGAGCCACCCAAGACATGAACCCCGACCAGAGTTGCAGGAACCAGTACAGTGGTTCGAAGATGGGAGACAAGGGTCCCGCCTGAAGTGGAATGTTGGGAGGGTACGTCATAGAGAACCACCCAGCAGGTTCGCTGTGGTGCCAAATGCGCGAGCCAGGGCGTCACTCTCGACGAACTCTCTGGCTGGTCCGTCGAAGTATATTTCCCGGTTGAGACAGATGACGCGTTCGGCGTGTTCGGTGACCGCGCCCAGGTCGTGCTCGATGAGTAGGACCGTGATACCGTCCTGATTCAGTGCATCCAAGAGATCGTAGAACGCCTCGACAGATTCGATGTCGACACCAACGGTCGGCTCGTCGAGCACGAGCAAGTCGGCCTCGCTGGCGAGCGCACGGGCGATGAATGCCCGCTGGCGCTGGCCGCCAGACAACTGTGTCACACGACGATTGGCGAAGGCTGTCATGCCGACAGTGTCGAGCGCCCGGTCAACGATGTCCCAGTCCCCGCTGGAGAGGCGACCGAAGCCGACGTGTGGGAACCGACCCATCTTCACGACTTCTCGGACGGTAATCGGCATCTCTTTCGAGGCGCTGGCGTGCTGGGCGACGTAGCCGATCCGGGAGCCATCGTCAAACTGGTGTGAGGGTTCGCCGAACAGCCAAGCAACTCCCTCGTCCGGTCGGAGCAACCCTAACATCAACTTCATCAGCGTCGACTTCCCCGATCCGTTCGGACCCACGACTGCAGCGTACTCGCCGGGGTCGATCCGAAGCGAAATGTCCTCGACGACCGGGGAAGACGTGTATCCGAAGTCGACCCCGGATAGTTCAATGACCGACTCGGTGCTGCTCGCCGTCCCCGAACTCGTGGTACTCGCAGGGTATTGTGTGCTCATTGGAAGTTTACTCGAAGTTCATCCACTCGTCGGCCCAGCCGTCGGGCCCAGCTTCCTCCGGGGTCTTGGTACCGAGGACGACCTCGAGCGTGGGGCCGTTGATGTTGTACGCAACCTCCTCGTAGCCCCAGTTGTTCTCGACCCAGTCCTCCCGAACGCCCGCGTACGGCGTCACCGGGAAGTACCCCTCGACCTGGGTTTCGGCGAGCAGTTGCTTCGCGGGCTTTCGCGATTCGAAGACGCCGTTGGCGATGTACTTGATGTCGTTCTCTTCGATGAACTCCTTCGCCTCGGCGATGTCCGAGGGCTTGACGTCGCCGCTGGCTGCGAGGTTCGTGACGAGGGGCTCCATCTGTGCGCTGTACCTGACGCCCCAGTACTGGAAGGCGTTGTGCGCGGCCAGTTGCACCGCATCCCGCTCGGACTCGTCGAACATGGCCTGGAAGTCCTGATCGATCTGTTCGAGAATCTCGGATTTGTACGTCTCGGCGTTGTCCCGAAGCGCGCTTTCCTGCTCGGGCACGAGTTCGGCGAGTCCCTCGGTGATGTTATCGACCGATATCATCGCCCGCTGTGGGTCGAGCCAGAAGTGCGGGTCCTTGCCTTGCTGCTCGCCGACGCCTTCTTCTTCAGGATCGAGAGTGGCCGCGAGATCGACCAATTCGACGCCCTCGCGGACGTTGATCAACTGCGTGTCGACGTTGTCGTCTTTGAGCGTCTGAATCGCGCGGTCGGCCCACGGCTGGAACCCCGGACCGACGTGAAGGAAGGCGTCTGCTTCGATGATGTCTTGCGTGACGCTCGCATTCGGCTCCCAGCCGTGACCGTGCAATCCCGTCGGAACGAGGTTGCTCACTTGGATAGGCGTCCCGTCGACGATATTCCGTGCGAAGTCGTAGAAACTGAAAAAGGACGCAACTGCGACGGCAGGGCCGTCTCCATTCGCACCCTCGTTGCCTGAGTCGGTCGTGGGTTCAGGATCGTTGCTACTGCCACTACTCGTACATCCGGCGAGGCCAGTGGCGAGAACTCCCGCACCGACAGTAATGGCTCTTCTGCGTGAGAAACTGTGCTTCGCTTTCGACTGTTGCGTATCGTCCATCGTCGGCTAGTCGGTGATGGGACAAAGGATATAATAGTTCCTATCAAAAATAGAGTTTAGACTAGTCTAATTCTGTGGCTGTCGTATCTCGCGTCGAGATCTTACTGTTAGCAGTACTGTTAGTAATGTGAGGGGAACAGCGTCCACAACTACGGTTTCGAAACTTTCCTCGCTCGTGTTCTCGAAGGTGTCTCGACCAATGGATATGCTTGAAGGGAGGTTCGTCGCTCACCATGACATGTGTTCGAAGTGAAAACGACGATAATGACGAAGCCAATGGTGGGTGACGAGTACTCTGAGCCACAAATAGATTCGAGGACCGTATGCATTGGGACGGCCAGTCTCAACTTGTGCACGGGCGACCGGCCGATCCCAGCAGCTGGCAACCGATTCCCGGACCGGGCCACTGCGCGGGCCGCCGCTCGCGCCACCGAGCAATACCGGTCGGCGCTGCGCCGCTATGACCCACAGGTCCCCTACTACGACCTGATCGTCTGTGAAGAGACATCCCGAGACGCGACAATAGTACAGCCACAGGAGACGGCGACCGAGACACCGAAGCACAGTCTGTCTGAGCCCGCCATAGCCGACAGCACCACGCCCGAGCGTCGCGACCTCGTCGAGTTCTGCCACCGCGTCGCCGGTGCTGTCTTCGAGACGCTTTCCGAGGGAGGCTATGACGGCATCGAGAGCGGCGTCATGGACGCGTATTTCCAGCACGCCGAGACCGTCGGCGATCCCGACGAACTCTGTCTGTGCCTCCTCGAGAGTATGACGAGTGAACTCCACGAGCGTCTGTCCCCTGCCGACCAGGCCAAGGTGCTCACCGACGCCGCAGCCCGACTGGAGTCGCCCAGCGACGACGACAGCGCGCTCGATGCGAGCCTTACTACACTCGAACAGCGGGGGCTCATCGAGAGCTACACGCGCTCGCCGTACTCGGTCGACCTCGATGGCGGTGCCGGTGCCGTCGTCGTGCAGATCTCTGGGTACGCGCTTTCAGCGCACGAGGACCGCCTCCCCGTGTTACCGCTGACGCTCGAACTCTGCCGGCACCACACGGAGCAGTCCCCACAGTCCGTCCAGGTGGCCGCCGTAGACGACGGCTGGCAACTCACGTTCGGCCTCGCGGACACGGGAGACCAGAACGGCCTCGTGAGTGCGCCAATCGACGGGGAGGCGTAAGATGGCCGTCGACACCTACATCGAGCAAGCACGAACCCGAGCTCGATCCGAGCAGGAGGCCGTCGCCGAGATGCGGGACGCCTACGAGACGTTCATCAATCGGGTACAGCAGCTACAGCCCGACCAGACGCCGTCGTCGATGGCTGGCCTCACAACAGCCGGTGGGGTCACCCACCTCTCCGCAGACGCGTCCAGTGCCGATGGCTGTCGGCCTGTCCGAAGGGCGTTCGCTGAGACGATTCGGCCCCACAGCGTCGCCGATCTCGACGAGACCGAGTCCTTGCTGGAAACGATTCGCGAGGAGTTCACTGATGCAATCGCAGTAGCACTCGCCCCGACGACGGAGGCCTCGTTCACTCCCGACCTCAAGCGGATGGTCCTGGTCGAAGCACAATCTCGGCGGGCGGAAGCGACCGCGTTACAGAAGGCGCTCGGTCGGGAGGACGCACACCTCGACGAGGCGAGTGCGGCGGTCGACGACATCATCGCCTGGATCGTCGACGCGAACGAGACGCCGTTGACCGACCTCGGGTTCGACGCACTACAACAGCGCCACAAGACGTTGGCCAGCCACCGCGACCGCTGTGAGGAGGTGGTTCGCGACCGCCAAGAATTTCTCCAGAAGACGACGAACAACGGTGTCGACGCCGGCGTCCGCCACCGAAGTCTCATGCCGTACCTCTATCAGGATTTCCCGGCCAACCATCCGGTCTTAGCGACAGTCGCACGACTCACTGAAACGTGTCAAGAATGTCAGCGAGTAGTCCGTGACCATCTGATTCGGAGGGTGTGACCGATGGGTGACGGGCCTCGTCGACAACGAGCAAAGGCGTCGGCATGGGTGTACCTCGCGCCCTTCGGGACCGATAGCGAAGCGACGGACACCGAGACGAAGTCAGGTGATCAGACTAGGAAGTCAACCCAAAAGACATCAGACGGCCCTGAGACGAGATGAGCGGGACAGACCAATACCTGCTGGCCGTGTACATCGAATCACAACGTAGTGGGGTACCAGTCTCGTCCGGAGCTGTAGCTGATCGACTCGACAAATCCCCGCCGTCAGTGACGGAGATGCTCCAGCGACTCGACGACCGTGGGTTGGTGACGTACGAGCCATACGAAGGGGCGACGCTCACGGACGCGGGCCGGGAACGGGCGACAGCCCTGCACAAGTCGTACGTGACGCTCTCGTGGTTCTTCCGGAGTGTACTGGAACTGGAGACACACGAGTCGGAGGCGATGGAGCTGGCCGGGGTGATTGACCCGAGCGTGGCCGACCGGCTCACGACCGTGCTTCCGGTCGAAGAACTACAGGAAGAAGACGTTATTTAAACCAATTCTATACGGCCCGTGAAGGCTTGGATATAAGGCACGCATCAAATCCATCCTCCGAAGTTGTGAAGTTCCCACAGTCTCGGAGGATGAGCTAGTTTTGGGTTGAATCGTCATCTATTCATGGTTATTCTCACCACTCAAGGACCGTTTTTGAATCTCTGAGTTTGAACTACCGGACAAGCGTACGAAATTGTATGGATTCTAGCGCTCCTGAATAGAGTTGCCACTCCCGAACGGCAGACTCAGCGAGATTTTAGCGGGTTAGTCGTGTGGAATCAATGCTGAGGCAACGAGCTCAACACACTCACCCGCAGTAATCACAGGTGCGTAGTCCATCTCGCCGTCAACGTCCGCTTTCAGCAGGAAGTCGGTGAGCCGCCAGATATTGTACAAGAGGACCGCGAACACGAAATAGAACAAGCGAACGCGGTAGTCTTTTGAGGAGGTCTTCGCGAGAAAATCACCTTTGATCGATTTGTACTCACTTTCGATCTGCCACCGGCGGCTGTAACGCTGACAGAACGCCTCGGCTTCCTCGGGACCGACTCGAAGATTCGTCGCGAAGGCGGCCGTTCCCTCTCCACTCGTCGACGGTACGTACAGGAGCCGCATTGGATGCGATCCAGATTCCACATGGATAGAAGCCGACTCAACGGCCACCTCTTGGTCGTCTTCTTCCATTTGTTCGAGTACATCCTGTTCGGAGCTGGAGACCCGCTTCGGAATGAGGTAGTTCACATCAAGGTTTGAGAGCGTCTGGAACACTTGTATCGAGTCAAACTCTCGATCACACAGCACTGTCTCGATTGGAACGTGTTCTTTCGCTCGTCGAACGAGTCGTCGCACAGTACGATGGATCTGATTCGACGGGTTCTCATCCCACTCAGAACTCTCTTGAACCGGCTCGACAGCTAAGATCAGCGGGATGTTCTGCCCGATGATCGACAGCGTCGCAAATTTGAACGCTCGACCGTCCCTATCTTTCGTCCCGCTAACCATCGGCATCCCTTCGACATCCCCGTAATAGGGGATGGTCGTGATGTCGATCGCCGCAGTGACTGGACGGCGGAATGAGGATTCAGAAGCGATCACAGAAAGCAAGCGATCCATTGTCTCATTGAAACTGTTCACGAGCTCTTCAGGATCGAACTGCTTGATGGTGCGAAGGTGAGTGTCGCCATGTGGGCTGTACTCTTCACCGCGCCGGTACTGGAAGCGAGTTGCTCCCTGCGCGGTACCACAGCGGACCATCCCCAGGAATGTCTGTAACTCGAAAAATTGCGTGTCCTCGTACGAGGCATTCGACGCTCGACCAGAGTCGAAGTGTCCGTAGGCGTGATCACGCGCTAGGCGCGTGGTCTGGACAATCTCCTCCTGTGAGAACGATTCGTCTTCTACTGGGTCTGTATCTTCTTGCGTATCGTCAACGATCTCTGCTTTTGGCCGCACCCCCGGCGCTGAGATGTTGCGATCGTGGACTTCTTTGATAACGAAGTGGGCGGCAGCGTGGACGTATTCGTGGGCTGCGTCGTCGAATCGATTTCGCCATGCCCGCGAGAAGGCCGATTCGTCGGGCACTCGGCTGAAACCGAGGATAGTCGCCACTTCGGGTTGCCGGGTGAGTCGTCGAGAGAAGTCGGCGTACGAATCCCCAGTGATCTCCATGAACACGAATGAGAGGATCATCGCGCGAAAGGAGAGTGGCGCAGGATGCCACGCTGGATACCCGTCTTCGATCGTGTCTATCGAGTGGTCGAGGGTCTCGAACGCAGTGATGAGGTCTGATCCTGAGAGTTCGTTCCGGATGGCGATCCCGAATTGGTACGCTCCGCACAAAGAGCGCATTCGCGGATGCTCATCACAAGCCTGGCTATCAAAACCGTTCATAGGATTGCTGAAGTGGAGATGGGGGTGAAGAGGCTGACCTACTCCATCCCAATCATTTGGATCCCCTCAACGAGTGATCTGTCGATATCGTCGTACCCGAGAGTGCGCCCACCGTGATTATTCGCGAACGTTTCGGCTTCATCACTGTCAGAGAACGGCAGTAGGTCCGGACCCATTCCCCCCATCACGTCCGTTTCGACGGCGTAGGTGAGATTAGTCGCATCCGCAAAGGTATCCGGTGCGGTCGGTGCTGGCATCTTCTTTCGTTCCGTTCCTTCAGGGATCCCCCAGTTGATGCGAGAGTAGTCCGTGACGTAGATCGCGGTCGCCTCCGCACCGTCATCCACCATGTCAAAGTGATACGGAAAAAGCCCGTGCGCGAGCGTGTGAAACCAAGCGAGGTGGGCTGTGTCTTCAGTGTCCTCGGCGGGTCCCTGTCTGGGTTCCGGCTCTGCGTCGGCGTAGAAAATCTGTCCATTAGGCCCGCCGTGATCTCCGATCACCATTCCGCCTTGGTAGTCCGTTTTCTGCTCCGACAGATCTACTGGATTAGGAACCGACTCGGCAGAGTTTCCGAGACAGCCGGCGAGACCCATCGCGACTCCTGTACCGATCGCGTGAACAGCGTGTCGACGCGACACCGAACGCTGGCCAAACTTGAGGTCCATACGCTACCGTTCGGCCACATACGGAATTCCATTCTGGTGCGGCCGTCGAACGCCATCTCCCCAGCGAAGCGAGTGACCCACAGAACGTGTCAGTGTCACATCCCGCCGAGCGGCTGGTAGTGGGGGAACATCGGGTGCGGGAGATGGACGCCGAGCGCCATCAGTCCGTGTGCGAACAGAACGTACCCCAGCACGACGAACACGACACCGAGCAGGCGATGAACGCGACGCCGGTGGGTGACATCGATCGACTGGATGACGGTTCCATAGAGGAAGACAGCCGGAATCGTTCCGACACCGAGAGCACCGAGAGCGATCCCGCCGGTCGTTGGGGAGCCGCTCGCGAAAGCGAACAGGTACGCAGGATACAGCATCGGGCAGGGAAGAAATGCGTGAACAGCGCCGAGGCCGACGATACTCGGGCTGTTCACGTGGCGGTGAACTCTCGCCGCGAGCCACGACGTTACGCGCTGTACGCCGGGTATGCGAATATCGCCGCCGCTTCCTCCGATAACGTACCGAACCCCTGTCGCCACGATGAACCCGCCCACCACGAGGCCTACAGTACCTCGCAGGACATCGGCGACCGGCGTCAGCTGGTCGGCGGTGACGAACACGACGCTCCCGAGCGCACCGAAGGCGGCCCCGAGAACCGCGTACGTCGTCGCCCGGCCGATGTTAAACAGGAAGTGCTGTCGAACTTCGTAGGTCGTGAGATGCCCGGCCCGTCCATCGTTGACCGTCGTGGTTCCGCCGTCCGGTTGCGGCGTCATCTGTTTCGAGTACATCGTAACGAGCGGGCCGCACATCCCGATACAGTGTGCGCCGCCGAGGACGCCGATGAGAACGAACAGCGCGACGTCGATCCGGAACAGCGACTCGATCATACGTAGTGTCAGTTACCGACTGGCTTGTGTCGTCTGGTGCGATCCTCGACAAACAGATCCGATCGAGTGCTGCGACGACAGTTGAGAATTCTTGCTTTGCGGACCCGCAATCGCGCGCGTTCGAGAGTCACACCAGATTCGATAAGTCACCACAGACCGACGTAACCGTGTGGCAGTTTTCGCTCCCGATGACGACCGGTCGCGACGCGTTCGCCTCGCGATCGCCGCGATCATGACCCTCGCTGTGGTCGTAACTGCGGGCGCGTTCGTCATTGATCCGGCCGAGTCGGTTCCCGATCCGGTGGCGTACGACGACACCACCGAATTGGGGCTCTCGTCGGAGACCGACGCGATGATGGCCGGAAACGCAACGCTCCCGCGGACGCAGGTGTTCTACTCGCAGCTACAGTACGTCGTCGGATACAACGGGATCAGCTCGTTCGTAGCGTCGCTGTCGGACGGACGAACCGAGCGCCAGTTCGGCTATCCGCTTGTCGCGTACGTCGAAACCTTCGATCACCGCAATCCGGACACGACCGACGGCGGGCTGTTCACGGCGACCGGGGCCGGCGGGTGGACTCCGGCCGAGGAGGCGTACTACGTCGTCGACAGCGACGCTCGCACACCGGCGGGCGAGGCCGTGATACCCTTTAGAAACCGAGAAGTGGCTGAGTCGTTCTCGGCCGACCACAGCGGAACCGTAGTCGACTGGGAGTCGATTCGAAACCGCTCGTTCGACGTCGACTCCGCGGCGACGGTGCGATCGCTCGCACCGAGTCGGTGGCAGACGGCCAACGATCGGATTTCCGAGGCGGAACGAACCGCTGACCGTCCGGTCTCGGTAGTTGTCGGGGAGGACGCGCCGACGATCGACGCGGCGGTCGAGGCAGCACCGTCGAACACGACGGTCGTCGTCCCTAAACGAGTCTATCACGAGACGGTGACAATCAATAAATCTGTGACCATTGCGGGCGACGACGCACGGATCAGTGGCGACGGCAACGGATCGGTCGTCACCGTTCGCGCGGCCGATGTAGCCATACGAGGACTCCGGATCGACGGTGTCGGAAACCGGACGCGAGACCCGGAGGCGGCGCGTACCTCTAGGGACGAGGAGAGCGAGGCGTGGGACGCGAACATCCAGAGCGGGTACGGCCACGGTGATGCCGGGATCCGAGCGATCGCTGCGCCGGGGCTCGTCGTCGACGACGTCGTGATCGAAACGAACGCGAGCGGGCTCCTGTTGCGCGATGGATCGCACGCGGTCGTCCGTGACCTCCGCGTCGACGGGTCCGAGACATGGCAGAACGGATTCATGGGGATCACGGGGATGAAGTCGCGTGTAACCGTGACTGACAGCCGGTTCGAGGGCGGTCGTGACGGGATCTACCTCCATCGCGCGGACGGATCGGTCATCCGGAACTCGACGTTCAAGGACAATCGGTACGGCATCCATCTCATGTACACCGGTGACGCGCTGGTCGCGGACAACACCGCCCGCAACGAACTGTTCGCGGGGATCACCGTGATGACCCGCCCGTCGGGGAACACGATCGTCGGCAACGACGTGCGCAACTCCGGTGCGGGGATTCAGTCGTCGGGGACCCGGACGTACATCGCGTACAATACGCTCGTCGGCAACGAGCTCGGGTTCTCGACGAGCGCACGCGGGTCGCTGTACGAACACAACGTGGTCGTCGACAACGAGCTCGGGGCGCGTGCGACGACGATCGTCCCGTCGAGCCGCGTCGTCGCGAACGACTTCGTCGGCAACGACGACCACGCCGCCGCCGGCGCGGGTGCGCTCCGCATCTGGGCGGACGGCGACCGCGGTAACTACTGGGAGGGAGCGAACGTCGGACCGCGGCCGTCCAGCGAGCGGGCGTACCGTCCGACCTCGCCGGTCGACGCCGCGCTCCACGGCGAGATCGCGGCCGTCGCCGTGCGCGAGTCACCCGCGTCGGTCCTGCTCAACCACCTCCGTGGTACCGTGCCCGGTGCCCGCTCCGGGAGCATCATCGACCCAGTACCGGCGTCGGCACCGTACCATCCCGAACGGATCGACGCGGTGACGAGTCCAGACTCCGAACGCGCGGAGCCAGTCCATGTGGACTGGAGAACCGAACTCGGCTCGCTCACCGACGATCAAGACACGACCCATGAGAATACGACAGATCAGAATACGACAAATCCGAACACCGGCAGCGCAGTGGGTGACAACAGATGAGTGACCACACACTCGCAGAGGTCGTCGACCTAACTCGGACTTACAGCGGGGTTCGGGTTCTCGATGAGGTTTCGCTCTCGATCACCCCCGGCATCACCACAGTCATCGGTCCGAACGGGTCCGGGAAGTCGACGCTGCTCGGCGTCCTCGCGGGGGCAGTTGAGCCGACCGCGGGAGCGGTACGATACGCTCACGAGGGGAGTGATGACGGCGAGAATGACAAGCAGATCGGCTACCTCCCGCAGCGGGTCCCGTTCCGTGGGGAGTTCACGGCCCGAGAGACCCTCGGCTTCTACGCAGCGCTCGTCGGTGACGATCCCGACGCGGCCCTGGCGGACGTGGGACTTGCCGACGCGGGCGACAGACGAGTTGCGGCGCTTTCGGGCGGAATGCGACGCCTCCTTGGGATCGCACAGGCGACACTCGGCGATCCGACCGTTGCCGTACTCGACGAGCCGACGAGCGGACTTGACCCCGAAATGCGCGAGCGAGCATTCCGAGCCGCAGCGGCCCGTGCGAGCGACGACACTGCCGTCGTCGTCAGCTCCCACGACCTCGACCTCGTCGACACGTACGCCGACGACGTCATCGTACTCGACCGCGGTCGCGTGGCCGTGGCGGGCTCCCGCGATCGTCTGATCGATGACTACGGGGTCGACGACGTGAAGGATCTGTACCGCGCGGTCGTCAGCGATAGAGCGAGCGCCGAGAGCGATATCGATAGCGGTGACACAGACGGCGACGAGGGATCCAAGGGTGCGGATGAAACCACGTCGGAGTCCGTCCACGTCACGGGGGTATCGGACCGATGAGTCGGTTGCTCGCGGACATCGGGACCGTGTTCCGTCGCGAACTGGTAACCGTTCGGCGGACTCCCGGCTACGTCGTCCTCGCGGTCGGAATTCTCATCGTGCTCGGCGGATTCGTCGCGGTCGGTGGTGGCGGGGGGACAGGGTTCGTGCCGGCAGTCGTCGACCTTCTGCTCCCGACAGAGATACTTGTCCCGCTTCTCGCGATAGTGCTCGGGTACCGTGCGCTGCTCATGGACACCACGAGCGGCGAGTTCGCCGTGATCCGGACCTACCCCGTGAGTACCGTCGACTACGTTCTCGGCGTGTTACTGGCGCGTATCGCGGCGCTCGTCGCCATTGTGGGCGTTCCCTTCGCACTTGTCGGGCTGTACGTCTCGTTGACTGCGGCGCCGGACACGGGAATTTTCGCGACGCACAGCGGAGTAGACTCGCCGCTTCTGTTCGTGCGGTTCCTCGCGTTCGTCCTCCTCTTTGGGACCGCGTACCTGTCGCTGTCGGCAGCGGTCTCGGCGCTGGCGTCGAGCCGCCGGAGCGCGATCGCGCTCGGTCTCCTCGCACTGCTCGTCGGCGTCCTCGGCGGTGACCTCGCGATCCTCCGATCGCTCTCGGGTGGTGCTTCTCCCAGTGAAATCCCCGGGCTGCTCGCGCTCACGCCGAACGGAGCGTTCCGTGGGCTCGTGTTTGAACACGTGATCGGCGTCGCCTTCGCACCTGACGGCGGGTTCGTTCAAACTGGTCGCGCGGTCGGCTCACTCGTCAGCTGGATCCTCGCCGGAATCGTGGTCGCTGTCACGACACTCACGTACGCCGCCCGGGTCGATGTCGTTGTCGAGCGGGCACGGGAGCGGCTCGGAGAATACTGAGACGAAATTCTATTCCCAGTCATTTCGGCAAGTATCGTGTTCAATCCGAGACGGTGTCGTTACCGACCGATCCCGGCGCATGTGTGTATACTGTGTAGAGAATGATCGCTGCGATCAAAAAGTCGAGACTATGTCCGAGGAAGTGGTGGACCGGCATCGGTACGATACCGAGAATCGTTCCAGTGCCCAAAATCGATCGGAACAACAGCATGCTGACCGCGACAGCGATCAGCTGGTACTGTGCCCCTTGACGACGACGATACGCGACGACGCTGACGACGAAGAGGATACCCGTACCCATTCCGGCGACGAGTGCAGCCGCGAGCAGCAGTAGTGATCCCTCCACGGACCACCCATCGAGCGCGGACAACAGGAGGGCGATTGGCTGCGTCACAACCGCCTTTGAACGGCGATGAATAAGAAAACGACCCTTCATCGAGACTCCCGTGTAGTTCTGACCCGATTTGTCGGCTAACACCGCGGTTTCGTCCGTTCGGCTCTGTTGAAATCCTCAGCAAGTGATACATTCTGACCCGGTTGCGGTCAATACAGGTCAAGCACGTATCGTTTAATTTGGAATATATTCATCAACTAATATTCAATTTCTATTTGATTACCGCAGTGGGGTTTGCCCTATTCCTCCCGAGCATCAAGAAAACGGTTGACGAGTAGAGGGACAATCATTCCGAATACAATGAGAACTACAAAATTGACCCCTCTTGGGTACTCAGTGAAGCCTACGAGGGCAAAGAATATGACGAGGGCTGACGCTCCAAATGCGTAGAATATCTTATTTTCACGGGTAACCATACGCAGAGCGATGCTTCTGAGGGATATAGTTCCACCGGCCTTGTTTAGACGTTTTGAAGGACAGCTAACTCGGTAAACTAACTGACCTCTGAGTCAGAACCGAGTTGTATGTCTTCTCGTCTCTCGCACTTCACAGATCGCCTGGTAACACTGGCAAAACGCGCAGTCTCTGACGAGCCTTCACCAGCAGTCAAGAAGGGTGACGGTGGCTACGCCGACTGGGTGATCGTTGCGATCCACGGCCTCCGCGAGTACCTTGACCTTCCGTACCGACGGCTCCTCGATGTGCTTCACGAAATGCAGGGAATCATCAAGAAGATGGATCTCAAGCCGAGCGAGCTGCCGGACTTCACAACCGTCTGCGCACGGAAACAGCAGCTCAAGATGTCTGTCTGGAGAGTTCTTCTTCGGCTTTCCGCTGATCTTCACGATACCGGAGAAGTGCAGGCCATCGATGCAACTGGCTTCGACCGTCATTCAGCCAGCCACCACTACGCAAACCGGACAGACTACACCATCAAATCGGTGAAGACGACAGCGTTGGTAGACTGCGAAACCAGTATTGTCTTGGATATTCACTGCTCGACGAGGCAGCCGCACGATACCCACGTCGGGCGGCAGGTACTCACACGAAATCTTAGCCACTTACAGACTGTTACCGCTGACAAAGGGTATGACTGGGACGATCTGCGTCAAGAACTTCGGGAGGCTGACATCCGACCAGTGATTAAACACCGAGAGTTCTCTCCACTTGATGTGGCTCACAATGCTCGGCATGACGATGACATCTATCACCAACGGTCAGTGGTGGAGTCCGTCTTTTTCGCACTTAAACAGCGGTATGGAGACACACTCCGGGCTCGAACGTGGTTTGGGGAGTTCCGAGAACTCGTTTTGAAAGCGGCGGTCAGAAATGTTGAAGTCGCTATCTAACAGTTCAACTCAGATGTTAGCATTTAGGTTGTAATTGACCGTTGACTCCCTTCTATTGTTGCTCTCTGTATACCATGTATGTATGCTGCGACAACGATGGCGATGAGGCTGAACGTACCAAGAATGCGAACAACTGGGATTTCGGCTAACGGAGGCACATCTGCTTGAAGAACAATCTCAGCTACCGCTCCAATCACAACGAGGCCGAGCACACCAGCCCATAACCACATTGTTGCATATCCAAGTTTGTTGAGATTGGCAGTTTTTACAGCGTGACCGAGGAGAATAGCACCGGTCATAAGTGGTACAATAAGAAGGAACCGAGCAGAGTTTACCACTAAGATACCAGCACCGAGAGAGATTGCGGTAAAATACACAAAAGCCGTGACGGTCAGACGGATTGAGGGGAGGGCACTCATAGAGAATGGTCAGTCGCACAAATAGTTAATAATTTCCTCGGTTGCCACACCGCACATCAAGTGAGTGCGTTATATGTCGAGCCATTAATTGAACTAAAACAGTAGGTATCTAGCGTCTAAACAAGGCCGTGTGCGCGGATCGTAGCCGGATACACCACTTAGCAGGCAACCGACTACTGTGGCTCCTATTCTTCCGATTCGTCGGTCAGAACGTCGACGCTGTCCGGTGTGACAGCCAACCGGATTCCGTCGACCGTAAACCGTACTTCTACGTCTCCATATGGCGCGTTCACGAGCTGGTCAAGGGCGTCAACGTCGACGTAATCCTGGAGATGGAAGGCGTCGGCATCGAGCCCACGCGCCTCCAGCGTCTCAATAATATCGACAAGGAGATCATTCGGCTCGGCCGGGCTGTCCACTGGTGAAGAACTCATCTGTACGCTCAGAATGTCGGATGGCAGCCGTTTAAAGGTTTGTAGTCAACTACAGAAGCGATTAGCTTTGCTACTTGACGTAGCGCGTTCGAGATAGCGTCGGCGCAACCACAAGCGATTATGCGCTTTGATGCTGACTGGATGTCTCGCGCTGATGATCGGATTCTGGAACATCTCGCTGAAGAGGGCCCCGACACTCCCAAGGAAATGGCAGATAGCGGTCGCGTTCGCTTTTCTCGCCAACACATCAACGCTCGCTGCAAAACGCTAGTAGCCTACGGGCTTCTTGTCCACCTCGGTAACGGTGTCTACGACATAACCCGAGAAGGGGAACAGTACCTCAATGGCGATCTAGACGCTCGAGAATTAGTACGTGGAGGATAAATTCCCTCTTCTGGAGCTTGGAGTCAACAGGGCAGCGTAATTCCGAGTGGTAACTAGGTTGAGGAACGATTCCAATGCGAGTCTCATATAGAACCTCCTACGGAACAAAGTGGAATATGAGCCTACAGAGAATCGGTGACGACAGGTGAAGCTGGCCTTGCGATGCGAACGTTAGATAGCGGAATCACCATAGATGAGAGGCAGTCGGTTCCGTTCACACCAGAGTCCAACAGTATTTTGAGCGGCTTGCACCCGTAGACCGCTTCGTTCTAGATAATGCGTCTGGATTCTCCCCTGTCACACAGGAATATGCCCAGAATCGCCGGATACAGATCATCAAGGTTCGCACATAGTACGCTAATATCCGCACTCTTCACACTCCCACCGGTACCCCTCACTACGTCTTTTATCACTAACCGGCACTTGTAGAGATCCGCATCGGTAGCACTCATCAAAATTATCCTCGGGGAACGCCTCCTCGAATTCGTCTATACAAGCCTCTAACTGCCGTCGTCGTGTGGATTTTCTAAACCATTCGTTCGAGTCCAAGATTCTCTTATCCAGTTCGTTTGCCTCCTTCCGCCAATCCGCTAACGATTCTAAGAACTCATCTATCGAGCTACTCTCTTCGAGATCCTCAATACAGTCCTCTATGGCTTTCCGTTTTATATCTGGTTCTGCGCGTTCACGGGCAGCATCCCAACTCCCTTTGTAGAAGCTGTCTTGCTGTTCTTTAATTTCCTCAGGTCTATCCTCCAGTTCACCAGCTTCCTTACGCCACTCCTGACAAAGAGAGTCTACGACATCCGATACACTCATATCAAGAACTGTGTTTTCAAATGAAATAAGAATCCGGGTGAAAATACTGCTCTACCCTGCCTAGGCGAAGACTGCTAACTCCGGTGACTCCAGCTCCCATTCGCAGGCTTCACCAGCAAATAAATCGTTCTCGTCGATGAGAAATACCAAATCGATCCTCTGGAAGTGTGATGAATTGTTTTGAGGGATACTGCTTGATGAGGGGAGAACACTCAATTATTCATGGTATCTATTACCATGCGGAATGGCGGCATTCTACCGAGGCGGCGAGGAACGGGTCAACGTCTTTGAGGTCGATGAGAGGTATCTGTTCAAGCATTATTTTGACAACGAGGAGGTGTTCGATCGCCTCAAGCACTACTACAACAACCAGCATTATCGCTTCGAGGTCCCTCCGGACGAATTTACCCAGCTCCGATCGTTCCTCAGTGATCAAGGATACGGGCTAGTCATCGTCGATACGATCGAAGAATTCGTCGTCGTGGTGCAAAAATACACGACCCATCCCGACAACATCTTTAAACAGTCCGTGATCCAGCGCAGCGTCAGTAACTACAATTGTTTCTTGCTCACAGACCAAGAAGCGGTCGAACAGGCAACCCGTGACCACGCGACTCGGCTCATTGACACCGACCTAGCCAATCCATTCTAAACGAGAAACAACAGGAATCACAGCGTTCGAGGGTCCGGCTCAACGATACTGGCAAACGCAACGTTCTGTTGTACCTGTTCGATCTCGACAGTCGGTACCTCACCGGGCTGAGCCTCCGGAACGATCACGACGTACCCGCGGTCCACCTTCGCGATGCCATCCCCCTGGTCGCCAACCGCCTCAACCGACACTTCTCGAATCTCACCCTCCTCAACGGGTGGCTCAAAAGAACCGTGTTCACCGACAACTGAGGAAGGTCCTGACGACGAGTCTGAAGGTTGGGTCTCGGATCGGGCTGTTATATCCTCGGCTTCGAGAACGGCGATTCGATACATCTCAACGGGCTGGATAGCGTCGTGGCACACCTCACTCTCTGGAACCTCGAATGTGTAGCTCCCGTCGTCGGACTCAACAGTCGCAGTGAATACCGAGCGAAGTGTGTCAGGGATCTCGACCATCACGAGAAGATTCAGCGTCCGACGCAAATAGTCGTTCCTCACGTCGTCAGTCGGGCGCATAGGCGTCCGCCACATAATCGCGAAGTTCCTCGGGCGTCATCCACGTGTACGCACGATCCACACGATCCATTGAAAGGAGATAGTGTGCGAACATCCCGTCGTAGGCCGCGTACTGTTCCTCCTCGGTCTCGTACGTTCGATAGAAGGCTCGCGTTCGCTCCCGATAGGTCGGCTGATCGATGTAGCCTGCTTCCCACGCGTGCCCGCCTTGGGAGTGTTCGTACACCCCGACGATATGATCCGCGTAGCTGACCAACAGCTTGAATTTCGACGTGAAGAACTCCGATACATCCAGAATATCGTCCATCAGGAACGCGTCGACCCCGTCATCGGAGTTCGAGGCTGCGGCATCGCTCGCGAGTTGGTCGCGAACAGCCTCCAATCGTGGTCGCTCCTCCTCCCCGTAGGAACCGAGAACGAAGTAGGACGTGTTGTTGATGAACCGTCCGAGATCCTCGTGCATCGCGGTCTGGATCGCCTCGACCCGTTCGGGTGTGAGCGCCTCACCGGGCTGGTCGCCCAATTTGTCGATGACGGCACGGGTAGCGTCGTCGTTGGTCATACTGGGTAGGATTCACTACCGCCACCTAACGGTACGGAAATACGACCGGAAGTGGAATGCCCCCGGCACTCTGGATACCACTTCGAGCTTCACCGAAATGGTTATCTGACCAGGGGACAAACACTAAGACACAATGTCCCGGCCTGACGCCACCCCGCTCACGCCAGCCGAGAACGCGGCCGGCCTCGATCCGATCGCAGCGTTGAGTGCCCTCGACGACACGACCCGCGCGAATATCATCGGGACGATCGTTGGTCATCCGAAAGGCGCGCCCTCGAAGAAGGAACTCGAATACTACAACCCGAGCGTCGCCGCGTCGACGCTCACCGACCACCTCATTCGGCTGGAGGAGGTGGGGCTGATCAAGGCCATCGAGCGAGATCGTGAGGGGCTCGAGCGGGGCCAGCCATACCGGTTCTTTCAGCTCACCAATGCCGCCCGCGAGCTGTTCGACCGGAACAACCTCTTCGAGCGCGACGCATATCGAGAGCTATTCGCCGAAGTCGAGAAAACAGACGAAATCAAGACCGCCGAAGACGTCGACCGTCCGAACAGACAGAACTGATACTCACCTCGGGGCATACGTTTTACCGGACTGCGAGCGCGACATCCGGGATATTTCGAAAGCATACCCAGGGCAAAACCACCGAGAAAGATCTGGCTCTGTTTCGATTCAGAACAGATGAATCGTAACAGAAGGCACGCCTCAATTCCATCCTCCGAGGCTGTGTGAGATTGTGGTCACAATATGTCATCTTCTCCGATAGACATTTGACCACGGCTATTATTGAATTACAAAAATGGTGGATGTCGAGTCTGTTGCCGTATTCAGTTGCGAAATGGGTGAGGAAATCGAAAAACCGACCCCGGATCTTGTTGGCACGCTTGATGAAGACGATCTAGTTACTGACGCTGGTGCAGAAGCCGAGCGGATTGTCGCAAGTATGCTGCGGGACACACTTGGGCGACGTTACAATAGTGACGACACGAAGAATGCTCGCAACCACATCTTCACGGATGCTGCTCGTAGTGCATCGGTAAACCTTGAGGGTGAGGACCGTACGACTGTAGAATTACTCGAAAGAGTTCGAGATGGGAGTGACATCGAAAGTGTTGGAGAGTCTCTTTCCCAGCTCTACCTTAATGAAGCACGCTCTGTATCGGATCTTCTCATTTATACTCAATTTAGCGAGTACGACGAAACCTTCGCTGCGATTCTAAAGACTCCCTACTTAGAAGGCGCTCACGAAATTGACCTCGACCACGAAGACACAGAAGCAGTATTCACCGAAAACGAGCGCGTTATCCAAGAAGAGACGGACAAAAGCGTCGTCTATCCTAAGTACGACAAATACGAGGAGCTAATTGACGAAGATAGTGCACAGCTGTATCAGGAGGGAGGGGCACAACACTACGCCAAGTATTGGTACGGGTTCCTGAATCTCAAAGCAGCTCCGCATCCGGACGAACTAGTTGAGTCTGCAATCAAGCAACGTGCCAGCGAAAATGAAACCTCGGCTGCTTATTCCACGTATCAGGACTTCACTGATGGGGGCCCAATTACGTTGGATGATGCCGATGGAACGGAGGTAGACGTTGATCAGGGAGACGTTAGTGTTCGAATTGCAGGGAAATCGATCCGTGTATCAATAAGTGAGTTGCGTGAAAGTGATAATGTCCAACTCGCACGAGACGGTGATCAGTTCTATATGCTACTGTCTGACCTACAGCCAGAACTCACAGTCGGAAGTGGGAATGGGAAGCGCTCCTTAGTAGACGACCTGTCTAATGTTCCTGACATCCGCGACCTGTTCTAGCCTATTCAAATGACGCCTCGTGAGTTCATTCAAAGGATAGTCGCAGTTTCGAGTACCGGATCAGTCAATGATGAAGCCATCTCTAATCTCTCGATAAATACTGAGGCCAGCTCTCTGTCCGAGGACACATTCAAAAATCTATTCGAGGCTTGGGATTCGTTTCCTGCGTATTTTAGCGGATTTCGCTTGATAGCTGATGATCAGCGGTTGTTCGAATTGTCTGGGAGAGAACTCAGCGTAAACGACGAAGGTCTAGAGGCGCTCGCAGACCGCGATCTGGATCCTGCCGTCGACGTAGATTTTTATCGCCGAGGGTTTGACCGGTACTATCCAGATGAGATCCGGAACGCTGCTGGCTTGCTTTATGAATTTGCATCAGAACTCGACGATGCGAACACTACCGTCACCATCGAACTTGGCCTTCAGAAGGGACGAATTGCTTCGGACCTCCTCAGCGAGGAGTTCTCCTCCGGATTAAACTTGAATCCTCTCCTTTGGTGGTCGCCATCGGATTTGTTCAGATGGATCGGAAGTCACAGCCCACATGAGGTTGCTGCTGAGCTATTCGAATACGAATCCTTCCCTGTATTTCTCTTTCTTCAGGATGCTCCTGATGAGGTCTTTCCCGTTACAATGTGGACCGCGAGTAGCGTTGAAGGACTCCCAAAGGAGGAGCTTGAGGAGGCTGCCGACCAGTACTTTGACTCTATGTCTGCTTCCCGAAAGTTCACTCACTGGCGTGGAGACCTTTCACCAATCCACCCTTCGATAGTTGAGGGTCTTTGGGAAACCTGCGATAGCGAACAAGTTTCTTCTCTCTATGCATACTCTCTGTTAGGTGTTCTCTCCGCAGCTGTTGACCATGACGGCCAGATGATGCAGTTCCAATTCTCTAGTGAACCTGAATTCAATCCTCGGATTGACTTGTCTGAGCAATGTGTAGAGTGGGGCAATGACGGCATATGTGCAATTCGAGATCTCCACCAATCGTTTGAAGCTGAAGAGAAAAAAGATGCATTTCGAGATCTCTGGCAGTTAGCTATAACTGAACACTGTCGAGGTACGGAGCGTGGCATCGAAATACTTCCAGAGGTCATTGAGGATGTTAAATCAAGTTACCAGAACCTCCAGGTATCTGCTGTCGAAGAAAACTTCGAAGCACTAAGTGACGTACTTGAAGACACGCAGACTTTGATGGCTGGATTGACCGATCGGCTTTCGTCGGCAGCCAACGAAACTTCTCAAGATATCCAACGATTGACGTTCACACTCCTTGGTGCAATCGTCGCGAACATCTTCTTGGTACTTCGATGGAGCGACCGAGATCTGGTGCCACCGTTTTCGATTTTTGTTCTTATTGTGATCGTTGGGTTCTACCTCCCCCTCATTCAAGGGAGAATTGAGGACCTGAACGACACAATCACTGAGGTGAAGAACGACTATGAATTCTACGAGAAGCACATCCGCCGGTTCAACAAGGATCTATTCCGGTTTGGTGATCTAGAAGACCGGAAATCAGCATACGTGGGGTTGGCTGAAACGCAACGTCAGCGGGCACAAACCCAGCTTCGAAGGGTCTTCTACGCTCTACTCACCGTCTGGTGCGGATTGGCAATCTGGTCTGGGTTTGCATTTTCGTTCGGACAACCGCAGTCACTTGCGTTAGCGGTCTCTGGTGTAGTGCTTGCAATCCTTTCTTTTGCTCCCACTGATGGACCGTTCGGCCACGGTGGTTACGACTATTTTAGCAGAGGGGCGGCGGTAGTCACTCTTGTCATCATCTCCCTTTCGTTCGTTTACCCCCTACTTCCGCTGTCTATCGGAATCATCCCGAACTTCTGATTGGACCGTTCCGACGACACATTTTTGAAAGCCACCTGAGTCCGATAGTCCGTGTCAATTACACGAGCGAAGTCTATTGATTCTCTCTACGAGGAATGCAAGGATTTCGACCTTGTGCTCGTGCCGGATGCGCCGATGGCGAGTGCCCTGAACCGGCGTCTTGACCAACCCCACTTCGGGCCATTCGCGATCACACCACGGCGCCTGGCTGCCCGACGCCGAGAACAGGCCGAGGATCGACTCGCGTTCCTCGAAATCATTCAGACAACTGACCTCAACTGGAAGGAGACGTCCTATGCGGTCGGGAACATCCTCCAGTGCTGGGAGTATCAGGGGACGGCTGACGCTGTTCTGGACTACGAGCAGTTCGCGACGACGGCAACGCACACTGCTGTCGACTGTATTGCAGAGATGGACACGACGTCTAACCGTCTCACTGAGTACAGTATCGAAGCCGACGCGTCGGTCGCTGTCGTCGGCTTCAAGCAGCTTACCGAACTCGAACGCTCGATCCTTCCCCCAGACTACGAGACGGTCGACCCGTTCACCGAGGAGTCATTCGACCATCCATCGTTCCGCATTCTCGACTCACCGGCCGCAATCGTCGACGCGGTCCTCGATACGGTCACACCGGAGAACGCCGACGACGTGGCTGTCGTCCTCGATGCAGCTAGCCAGTATTCCCCGCTCATTGAGTCGGCGCTGGAAGCTGCAGAGATTCCATACTACGGTGGTCCGGGGTTCAGTGACGATGCTCGTCACCGCGCATTCTTACAGCTCCTTCGAAGTGCCCACGCTGGTCGGGATACACGAGTAGGCGACGTTCGACCACTCCTCACCCAGCTTGGGATGCCTGTCGACATCGAGCACGACGAGAAGCGTCTCTACGACCTCGACCGCCCGGAAGTAGACTGGCTCCTCGAGTTCCGCGATAAAATCCGTTCCCGCACATTCGAAGAGGCCATCGACGAATACGAAGCAGTCACGGACGCCTCTATCGACGCCTTCAGAAAGGAACTCGCGACGCTCGGTCTCCTTGACGACGCCGTCACCGAACCGGCAGTTGACCGTCTCGAGTTCTACCTGCAGTCGTACGAAGTGCCTGTGGATCGGGAGAACGAAGGTGTCCTATTGGCAGATGCAAAATCAGCCGCTCACGTCGACCGTGCCGTCGTGTTCTATCTCGGCCTCGACGAAGGTTGGACACATTCGTCGCCTCGTCGCCCGTGGGTCGACCGAGATCAGGAGTTCGAGCGAAACATCCGGCAATTCCAACTCCTCCTGCAGAACGGTGTCGACCAGTACTACCTCGTACAGGACACCGCCGGCGGAACGCCCGTCACCCCGTGCCTATACTTCGAGGAACTGTTCGACGAAGAGTTCGACCGATTCAGTGACTTGGACTCACTGCGGCACTTACGGGCGTCTCGAACGACACAGGACGGATTCGAAAAAGAACCACTCGATGTCTCCCCCGAAGAAGTCACTGCACTCAGCCAATCGAGCCTGAACACCTACGTAAACTCCCCCCGCGACTACTTCTTCAGTCGACTCGTCGACAACCCGGACAAGGACCACTTCAGGGAAGGGAACCTGTTCCACGACTTCGCGGAGTTCTATGTCTCGCATCCAGACATCATCACGTCTGATACACTCGACGATGTAGCCGCAGTCATTCTCGACGAAGTCGACCCGCTCCTCCGGGGCGTCGACCGGGAAGTCCGACTCACCAAGTACCACGTCGGTCTCCAGACCATCGTTGAATTCCTCGATGCAAACTCACCTCACGGTGACGGCCTGGTGACGCCTGACGGTGGTTGGGGAGAGAACTTCTTCGCCGAGTATTACGACCGCCCCATCGATGCGTCGCACACTGAACGTTGGTTCGAGAACACTGATCTTGGGTTGAAGGGCAAGATCGACCTCGTTCACAGTCCGACCCGACTCCTCGACTACAAGAGTGGCTCAAAGAAGTCAGCATACTCGATTGTAAAGCATTCGGCGCTTGATCCACCGAGCGACAAACCAAACTTCCAGGCGTTGCTGTATCTCGCCCACCAGCGAACTGAGCACCCGGATGAGGAACTGCGATTCACGTTCTTCCACTTCCTCGAAACGCTTGATGATGTGGTGACTGGGAATGGGTCTCTCGAAGACTGCCTCACTACGGTGACCTACTATCCAGTCACCTTCGAGGAATACATCGCGAGCCCAGCTGTCTTCACGGAACTGCAGGAAGACGCCGCGAACGACTGTAACAAGACCTTCTCGAAGTCGACGTACGAAATCTACCGGGCTGTGTTGGATAGGTATGAGTTTCCGGACACCAGCGACAGCGACGAACTCATCGAATCGGAATTCGGCGACGCACTCACCGAGCGACTGATCGCTGATGTCGGGGACTACAAGTATGTGAAAAAGGGCTGTAAGCAGGCACTACGACACTTGCTCCGGATCCGCAACCAGAACTACTTCACCGGCGACGTGGACGCATTTGAGCAGTTCGTTCGAGAGCGCCTATCGGAACTGAACACCCGCCGTGCGGGTAACGAGCGCTTCCCGGTTCAGGGACTCGGTGGCGATCCAAACTATCGGTACGTGGACAACCGCGATTGCATCCTGGAGGGTGAGTCACGATGACTGCACCAAACGACCAACAGCAAGACCTCATCGACAGCAAACAGGGCATCCACGTTGTCGACGCCGGCGCAGGGACTGGAAAGACGTTCACCGTCACCCGTCGCTACGCCGAAATCGTCGACCAAGACGACGTCGAACCTGAGGACGTCCTCCTCGTGACGTTTACCAACAACGCGGCGACGGAGATGAAGGACCGAATCGTCGCCCACTGTGACTACGGGATGCGTGAACTCTCGGACGCACCGATCCAGACGTTCCACAGCCTCTGTCACGACATCCTCATGGAACACGGCTTCGAGGCACCGACACTCCTCGGCATCGACGACCGCATCACGGGGTCCACACGTGTCCTCGAAGACGAGAACGTCGAGAAGGCGCAATTCCGCGAGTTCATCCGTCGGTTCAGCGACGACCATCCCGAGTACGACGACTTCTTCCGCGCTATCGAGGAACCAGTCGAACTCCTCGGGTTAATCAATCAGCTCGCGGCGAAAGGTGTCTTCCCGACGGCCGATGGCTGGTACCGGAACGGCGAGCGGCATCTGGACGGTGATTTCGAGACGTTCCGCGGGATCTTCGACGAGCTGAACCAGCCCCGAAACGACGGGAACAAGCAGTCGAAGCTTCGCTCGAAACTCGGCGGCTACGGAGACGGCAAGTGCTACCTCCCAGACGCGCCCGAGGAGGACGAGATCCGTGGCGGATGGGGTGAGAAGCAGGTTCCTGATGGCGTCGCACAGCTGGTGTTTGACGAACAGCGAGAGGGCCTCAAGAACTTCGTTCACGACGTCTACCACGAGTACCTTGAGTTCGCACTCAGTCGGAACTACCTCAACTTCAGCTTTCTTCAACTATTTGCGTTCGTCCTGCTCTGTGACGACCATCGACTCCGCGACGATGTCGCGTTCGAGTACGTAATGATCGACGAGTTCCAGGACTCTAGCGAGATCCAGTTCAAACTCGCTCTCCTGCTCGCGAACACGAACAACGTCTGTGTCGTTGGCGACTGGAAACAGAGCATCTACTCGTTCCAGTATGCTGCCGTCGAGAACATCACTGAGTTCGAATCCCGGCTGGATCGGTTCGTCGACGAACTCAACGAGGACCACGAGCGAGTGTCGTGGGCGACCCGCCCGATCATCGATATCGAACTCGTCGAAAACTACCGGTCGACGCAGGACATTCTCGACTTTTCCGAGCACAGCCTGGTGACGTCCGCGGCGAGCACGGACGACGTCGACGAGACGGCCGTGCGAGATAGAATTGTGTCGCTCTCCTCGAACGCAGCGCACGAGAACTCTCAGATAGCGGCGATTCAACACGAAGACGAACACGAAGCCGTTCTGACCAAGATTCAGGAGATCGTCGGGAACGACGCGTATCAGGTCGAGGAGGATGGGGAACTTCGTCTGCCAGAGTACAGTGACATCGCCGTTCTCACCCGAACTCGTGACTTCGGCCGAGAACTCCTCTCTGTCGCCGAGGCGTATGGGTTGCCGATGGCGTACGAAGGAGGCATCGAGTTGTTCCGGTCTGACCCGGCGAAGCTTCTCCTGGCGTGGCTGCGAATCCTCGAATCCGACGCGGAGCGGGGATGGGCAGTCGTGCTTGAGGAAGCTGGCTACACGCTCGACGAGGTCAAACACGTGCTCGATAGCGAGGAGTACCCCACCAACATGCAGGCGTTCAAGTCCGAGCTTGCGTCACTGGAGACGGTCGGTGGGATTGCCCAGCGCGTGTTCTCCCAGTACGACTACGACGGGGCCTACGCTGACGTGCTGCTGACGACGATTCAGTCCGTCCACAGCGCGACAACATTGACACGAGGTGACCTCATCCGATTCATCGAACGCGGCATCGAGGACGGAAGCACCCACGAGGTCCACGCGAGCGCCGGTATGAATTCGGTGACGGTCCAGACCATCCACGCGGCCAAGGGACTCGAGCACCCCATTGTCGTGCTCGCGAACATGAACTCCCATTGCTTCCCACCGTCAGGCGGGAACAGTAACGCGATCACGTTCGACGATCCGATTGGACTACGCCAGCGAAAGCTCTACGCCGATGATCACGGGTATCCACATATTCACGATAACTGGCGGACTGACGTCCTCCGGAAGTGTCTGCCGCGTGGATACGACGAAGAGCGACGCTTGCTCTACGTCGCGATGACGCGGGCTGAGAGCCATCTCGTGTTCGCTGCAGGCGAGAGCCCGAACACGTTCATTGAAGAGCTCCCGGTCGACCTCGAGGAGCTGGAACCCAACGTTCAGGAAGACGATATCGACGAGACGACGCAGGCACACTTGCAGATTTCCGTGCCGACACCGGACGGCCCGGTCGGACACTCGCCGCACACGCTCATGCGCGACGATGTGTTCGAGGACGTCGACGACGGAAGAGGGACCGCGTTCGGAACGCAGACCCACGAATTCGCTGAGCGGTACGTACTGGAGGGAGACGTCGAACCCTCGAACGACGACGAGCGTCACATCAAGTCGTTCATAGACTCGCTCGATGGAGAATTCCGAGTCGAGGAGGACGCCTATCTGCCACTCACTGTCGACGGCGAACAGGTCACCATCTCAGGAATCGTCGACCTCGTTCACATCCGTCCCGATACCGTCGAGATCATCGACTTCAAGACTGACCTCGGACGGCATGCTGAGGATGAGTATCGGAAGCAACTCAGCGTGTACTATCACGTGTTGGCTGAATGGTTCCCTGGCCGAGACGTGACTGCAGGTATCTTCTATACCGCCGAAGGGGATCGCGTTAACATCGACCCACTCACGAAAGCGGATCTAGCCGCACTAATTGGTCAAGAACAGCGTTCGGAAGCCAGCGTTCTCGAGTAGTAATACCGCAGATCCAGATATCTCTTGGACATAACCGGAATTCGTTTGGGGCCAAGTTGTTCGGCGGCAACAGATTCCTCAGAGCAGAGAAGAACATCCGCTCAGCACCGACCGAGATGAACTGAGGCTGCGTGTTACTTGTCCGACGCCATGCATGCGTTTATAGGGTAGAAGAGTCAAAATTAGGTCGACCAATGAGTCTTGATGAGGCGGTTGAAGAAGCGCTCGCGGCGTACAATATGTCGCGCAGCGAAGAGGCCGAGGAAACGGGCCGAACAGTCGCCACCCTCCAAGACTAACAGCGCCACTTCACCGAGGTTTCGAATCTTTTCAGCAAATTCTCACTTCGGTAGCCCTGGCGTTGCCTTCAGTTCCGGATATCCAGCTCGTTCGGTGGCTTCCTTGACGAATCAGTGTACTAGCTCTATTCGCTCCGCGGCTTTGCTCTATTGAACTATCGAGGGGTCGCCGTATCACCGCTCTTTGGTACAACTTTGGCATTCGAGACCATCTGAAATCGTTTGAAGCGGGTTGCGTTCGGTGAGTTCCCGTTCACACGACGAACATCGAACAGTATCGGCTACACCGATCCCACTCCCGTATCCGAGAGTAACGGTTTGATGGATGCTACCGTCGATAAGTTCGAAATCGATCTCGCCTCGCTCGTACTCAACTTCCGTCAGAGTAAGCGGTGTGACCTGCACGTCGAGTGAGTGCCGCTCTCGGATTTCTCGTTGTCGATTGGGAAATCCACTGTCACGGCGCTCCTGTAATTCGTTGAGCGTCTCGTCGAGTTCCTCGTACTCCGATTTGAGTTCTTTCCGTTCTCGCAACGCTTGGACACGTGAATCCTCGTCTCCTGTGTTGATCTTCTCACTCAGATCGTTGATCTTCGACGACAAGTTCGAGTGTTCTTCCTGTAGCTCCTGGATACGCTGTTGTTGCATCTGACGGTACTCTTCAACTTCTGAATCTGCCGCACGCGAGGCTTCTCGATGAATGTCGTCGAGCTGCCCCTGTACGCTTTCCAGCAACAGTTCCCGGGCTGTTTCGAGGAGAGGCCGCACATCTGTCTTGGTCAGCTGTACAGCGCCACTAGTGGCCGACTCGCTCTCTACTGTGGTGGTCCCGAGGAATGTCTCCGCCAGTTTAGGAAGGCTCTCCTCTGACCGCGTGTCTACAGCGACGGCGCGGAGAAGCTGTTGCTGGTATTCACTGACGGTCTCGATACCGACACGAAAGAGAACCACGATGGCTGTGCGGTCGTAATACGGAGTGAACTGTGCGCTCTGCACCTCGACAGAGCTGTTTTGGATCCACTCCGGACTCTCGATGTCAGATTCACTCTCTATCGACAGCTTGCCAGACGGCGATCGTTCACCCGCCTCACGGAGTAGCTGTTGAAAGAACGCACTCTCCGGATGCAGCCGTTTCGTTCTATCATCGTCATCGTCTGGAGTACCCTCCCCCCGGATGAGTGTGTGTCTCCCGTGGGTGATCTCGGTGTCTATGTCATCGGGTACCGACACCAGCCAGTGATCGTCACTTCGCTCGATGGAACAGCCGATAGATCGGAGATACCGTTCTGTGAACTGCTCTACCACAGATTGCGTGACAGAAATCGAAGCGTCAGTCATCGCTTTCCCCTAGGTCGAATCCTTCGAACACGCCGCTATTGAACTCCTCAAGTTTGTCGGCGAGTTCACGCTGTTCTTGGAGGTCAACTGCCATCGCATCGAAGTCGTTCTCAAGATCGACTTCGGAATCAGCGGCCACCAACCGTTCGAAGATCTCGTCTTCGAAGCTTGTCCCCGACTCTTCCAAGCGGCTCAGGATTGAGCTCAGTTCTCCGACGCTCTGCTGGAAGAGATCGATCTTGTGGTACAACCGTTCCAGTACGTACTCTTCGACCGTATCTTTCAACGCCATATTGAAGATGAATACGTCTCGCTTCTGGCCGATCCGGTGTACGCGTCCGATACGTTGTTCAACACGCATCGGGTTCCACGGCAAGTCTAAATTGACTAATATATTGCAAAACTGTAGGTTACGGCCTTCACTCATAGCGTCGGTTGAAACGAGGATTCCTCCTTCTTCTTCGAAGTCCTCGACAATTTGCTCCTTCTCGCTGCTTGAGTGCCCGCCGTGGAATGCGTGTACTGTGTATCCCTCCGAGGCAAGCCTGTCGAGGATCTGCTGTTGGGTTGCTCGGAACTGAGTGAAGACGATGACTCTCCCCATCTCGACGTTGTCACGGGCTTCTTCGACGATATCCAAGAGTCGTTCCTGTTTGGTCACGGTATCGATCTCATCGATCAGATCTAAGATCGACTCCAGTTCGTCTGCGTGCGTGAGCTCCGACTGGTCGTAGAGTCGCTTCTCGATGGTCTTCTTGAGCGCGACCGGGCTGCTGACGACCTCCTTCTGGAGGAGCATCAGTACGAGCTTTTGACCCTGGTCCTGACTGTACGCCCCTTTGACGTAGTCGGAGACTGCCTGGTAGAGTTCGCGTTCCTTCGGGGTGGGATCGAACGTTCGTGTGTCGATAGTCCGATCTGTGAAATCGATATCCGTGTCTTCGCGTCGGTTCCGGATCATCACTTTGTTCAACCGATCCTGTAGCTCGTCTCGATTCACCAGTGTCTCCTGATTGCTGTTCACGAAGTAGTGATGGAAGACGTCGCGTGTACCGAATAGCCCAGGGCGGAGTAGCGAGACGACGTTGTAGAGGTCAGTCAGTTCATTCTGAATCGGCGTCGCCGTCAGGAAGAACGCGTAGTTGTAAGAAAGCCGGTCAATCAGGTCGTAACGGTCCGTCTCTTCGTTTTTGACGTAGTGGGCCTCGTCGAGTACCAGAACGTCCCAGTCGCGATCAAGAACCGTCTGACGATGTCGCTCGCTCTTCGCAGTGTCGATGCTCGCAATGATGTAATTGTGGGCGTCGAAATCCTCGAATTCATCGTCGTAGTTGCAGACGAAGTCGAGACCGAATTTCTCTCGGAGTTCAGCCTGCCACTGTTTGGCCAGCTGTGCGGGAGTGAGGATGAGGACGGATTCGTCCGTTTCACGGAAGTGCATCTCCTTGAGAATCATCCCGACCTCGATGGTCTTCCCGAGGCCGACTTCGTCAGCCAGGAGTGCTTTTCCATCCATCTCGAAGAGAGCCCGGTAGGCTGCATCCACTTGGTGTTCGAGAAGTTTGACGGCGTTCTCGTCCAACTCCTTCAGTGACCGGAGTTCTGAATCAGGCTGGCCTGCTTGCAGACGGACTGCTTGGATACTCTGCAGGTGACTCCCATCAGTACCGTCCTCAGACAGCGAATCCAGAAGATCGTCAGCAGATTCGTGTGTGACCTCGATATCGACGAGGTCGTACCCGCTCATACGTTCGTAGAAGCAGGTGTGCGTGAAATACGTTTTGTGACTACCAATCAGCAACCAGGCAGCTGTGTCTCCATTTCGGAAGTGTACATATGCAGCTGAGCTCCCACCGAATCACTAAGTGGATGTGAAATAACATTAGGGTAGGTAATCAAAGATGACCCAGTGGGCCAGTCACTACTTAGAAATCCCCGAAGCAATCCGAAGTAACGATGCCCTTCAAACGCAGATTGCCGACATCATTCCTGGTCGCCCAATCTATGGAAAGAGGGTAGAAGGTGGTAACCGAGAACAAAATGCACGAGATATTCTCATCGACTTCTTTGACTGCAAAATCGAATATCAAGAGGCATATGAACGTGTTCTACAGGAGCTTCCACGGCGCGAATCTCCGCATTCACACAATAATAATACGTTTAGCAGCGATTGGAATGAAGCCTTGATTCGGATGCAAGCTGTTCGCTTCTACAACCACGGGGCATTTCTACAACTGAAGGAACTCGGGTACTCAGAATGCTATATTCCACATTCGCCACACGAAAACAGAGGGTCAGAGTGTACCAGGAAACTAGCTGGCGACACGTGGGAAATTGACCCGCTACTTAACCGATTGAAAGAACGGTATGATAACGAGAACTACGACACGCCCGTAACAATCCCTAGTCGACCGAATTGTACCCACACTCCGATTCCCCCCGATATGTCTGAAGACGACTCACAAAGCCGCTGAATTCGCGGGACCATAGTGTTTATTGGGTGCCACTGAGGTTTGTTTAAGTATCAAGATGGCACAGACGGGATCCTTACCAAATACGCTCGAAGACACGGTGACCCTCAGCCGCGAGCTTAGGGAAGAAGGACAGATCGATGGGCAGGTAAAACTCTACAATGTTGACGACGACGACGAGTTCGAGTCTGACGCAGCACTCTTTTTCGAACGGACGCTGATGACTCAGGGCCTTCGAGAGGCCCTCTCGATTCTTCGTGATTCCTTGACTGGGGACGACCCGCGAGGCACGCACATCCTCTATGGCCCGTACGGTAGTGGGAAGTCTCACCAGATGGTGGCACTGTACCACTGTTTCGATGATCCCGACGCCGCAGGTGCGTGGGCAAATGATTCGGTTGAAGGGTTCGACGCTTCGCTTCCGGAGTCGGCAACGCCGATCACGGTTGCGATGCAGAACGAACAGTACGAGTACCTCTGGGAACCGTTCTTCGAGGCGCTTGATTACGATCCTGGGACGTTCGAGTCGGGTGGCTATCCCGATATGCAGACGATTCAGGAGGCCGTCGGCGACACCACTGTCGCATTCTTCGTGGACGAATTAGAGGATTGGTTCGATACGCTTCAGGGTGATCGAAAGAGCGCGAACAAGGCGTTCCTCCAGTCACTGCTCGAATCGACCGCGCTTTCGGATCTCGAACTCTACACAATCGTCTCTGTGCTCCGCGAAGGATCTGAGGTTCACGACATTCTGAATCGGGAACAGGCGGTCGAGGTCAATATGAACAACCAGGTGGACAAGCGCGAGGTCCTGCGCCACCGCCTGATCGACTCCGTAAACGAGAGTGCGGCGCGAGAGATCGTCAACGGGTACTTCGACGCGTATGACCAAGCCGATGGGCACGTGGATCTCCCCGACGACTTGCTGTCGGAGATGCACGATCTCTATCCATTCCACCCTGTGCTTCTGGATGCCCTCGAGACACGCTACTACGCTGATGAGGGCAACCAGAACACGCGCGGGATGATCTACCTCTTCTCGAAGGTTCTCTTGCAGATGCAGGATCAGACGGACCTGATCACACACGGCGACATCGACGCCATTGAGTTCGAGGACGAACTGGCGAAGATCAACTACGAACGACTGAATGCCGCTACCGGTGACATCAAAAGTCGTGTTGACACGGATGAAGTGCCCCACGGTCGTCGCATCCTGAACACGATCCTTCTCTACTCGTTGAAGCCGAGCGAAGGCGAAGGTGCGGAGGTCTCGGAGATTGTGATGGGTGCCTACCAGACAGGTGACCTCGTTTCCGATGTCGTCCTCAACCTCGAACGATTGCACGGCGTTGCATGGCACCTCCACAAGCTGAACGGGAAGTACGCCATTCGTGACCGGCAGAACCCGAACGCACTCATCCGGAACGCAGCTGTGGATGTGTCGGAGACGTCGGCGAAGGCCGAGATCGCGGACTTCATCACGGATATCTTCGGCTCGAACGCGCACCCAGTCGGGTTCCGGACGAACGATATGCGGGACATTCCGGACGACCGTGAGGTGAAGGTCGTCGTGAAGGACGGCCAGTGGACCCAGGACGAAGTGAAGAAGGTCATCACGAACGACGGTCGCGGACGCGAGTGGCGCAACACACTCGTGTTCGTCCAGCCCTCGGGGGACAAGGCCATCGAGTCCGGCACACGGTACATCGACAAGGCGCGGTATATTGAGGGCGCGCGACAGGTACTCGCCGACGAGTCTCTCGACGACGAAATCCGCACCTCGATTCGCAGTATGATGGAGCAGGAGGAGAACGAACTCCGTGAAGAGCTTCAACTCCTGTACGGCGATGTGATCGACGGCGACAATCTGATGGACGATGACGAGTGGGCGAAAGTGGAGCCGATGGATCTCGATGTCTTCGTCCTCGACGAGGCGGAACTCGACGCCTCGAACATTGCGGACTCTGCGGCAGCTGACCCGTTCGACCTCCAGTCGCACGTCTGGGACATCGCCGAGGACCTTCTGGAGCGACGTGGGGAAATCTCGGTCGAAGACATCTACGAGCAGTTCCTCCGTGACCCGGAACTCCCGATTCCCGGCAGTGCCAACGACGTGTTGAACGCAACCGTCGAAGCGCTCGACGGCAAGCCGGTACTCGCCCGTGATACTGGTGGGTTCCGTGACGACCTTTCCGGAAGCTCACTGGACACTGTGCTCGTTCAGCAGGACGACGTGGACGTGTGGGGCGTCGATGACACCGAGCAGGAACTCCGCCAGCGCTTCGGCAGCGGTACGACTGCACTCGATATCGGTGACTTCGAACTGGAACTCGTCGAAGACGGTGAAATCTGGATCGATGGCGACAGTCACGACGTCGTGATGCGGGCTATCGGCCGGCTCGCCCGTGAGGACCAGTACGTCATCGTGAAAGGGAACGAGATCCTCGACAAGCCACAATCCGACGCGACGCTCCGCGACGTCGGCGGTGCGGAGGTCGTCGGTGCGTCGTCCCTCGTGGACCGTATCGAGGAGCATATCAACGACGACGGGTACGCGAATCTCGACACGATCATCGGAGAGGTTCGGTCGGACGAAGCGGTGTTCCTGCCGCCGGACGAGACCGAATCGGTTGCTCGTGAGGCGGTCAACGAGTTCCTCGTCGACGACTACGTGCTGGAGGCCGGCGGTCGGTATCTCGGATCGCTCGGCGACCGGGAGCCGACGACAGTCAAGATTGTCCCGACGGTATCCGACCGAATCGGTGACCAGATTCTGGCGTACATAGAGGACTTAGAACCGGGTGACCAGTTCACCGTCAACAAGGTCACCGACCGCTTCGACGACAGCGTCACCGAGTATATGGTGCGGACGTTCCTGCTGGAGAACATCGGGAAGGACGAGGAACCGGAGTACGTTGTCAACACGACCGGGTCGGACAAGGCCACCGACTGGGTTCCCGGCTATCCGTTCCGGAAGGCTGACACAGAGGCTGATACGTGGCGCTTCGAGTACAACGGCGACGACGTCGCCGCGATGCGGAGCAAGTGGCGGAACAACCACCAGACGGGGAGCGTCGAATACGGCGACGTCACGTTTATGCTGCCCGACAGGGAGGGTGTTCCCAGTGCTCTTCAGGGGACCGCCGACGTCGAGCGTACGCAGGTCAGCTTGACGTTGCGGTCCGAACAGGACTACACAAAAGTGCAGGACCTATTCGAGCGGATGCCCGAAGAGGCGTCGAGTTTGAAGGTCGAGATTAGCTTCCAAAAATAAACGATACTCTCTGTGGATTACTCTGAAGGCGAGCGCTCTATAATATCCCCGTTCCGCTTAAGTCCTCTTTAGGAGGGGTCGCCCCTTACCGTATTTCTGTTAAGTAAGTTGCATCCATGTACAAATGCCGACGCATCTCTATTTACCTGGTTGATAATCCTTCAAATGGGCAATTGATAATTAAGCGAATATATTATTACAATCCCCATTCATGATGTGGAACAATCAGTATGTCCGACGAACGTGTTCCAGTCTCGGAACGTCATCAGGCCTTTGTTCAGGTTTTAGATTCGCATATTATAGATCCTGGAGAGCCGAGTGTCCCATTCGAGGTCGAATTAAAACCTCCACTACCCAAAAACAGCCGGATCTTCCTTCTGAGCCTCACACATTCAACACGAGATAACGAATATAATGTCCAGCCGATAGAACCAGAAGGAGACGGAGAATTAAATCTTGATATAGACGCATTCGTTGTGTTGGCGGGATATAACGACGAAAAAGACGTATTTGCGCTCTGGGATGCCGATCTTCAACGTGAATTCTCCTACTCACAGACGATTCAGATTAAGGAGTCCACGCTAAACAAGGCGGTCAGAGAGGGCATCGCGAGACAGAAACGTCGATTGAGAAAAACGCCGCACACAGAAGTCGCGTTAGCTGCTAGACCCGATTCGCTGAAGGAAGCTCTCATTCAACGGTATAAACGAACACGAATTCGATCACTTATTGACGACCACTTTCCCGATGGTTGGAAGGATTCGCCCAGCAAACATTACAAGATTGAAGAGACGATTATTCGATTTCTCGAAGACTATGGCGACGACGAGCTAACAACCAGTAAACGGCGTCAGTTTGCGCAGGAGGCTGTTGCAGAAGATGAAGATGTGAAAATCGATACGGTCCAGTCCAAATGTACGGAGGATCTTCAAACAGACCCGGACAGCTCAGACACACTCACAGATGTGTTTGATTCTCGTCTCGAGGAGATTGAAAAGGCATGGAAGGACATCCAAGCGGCGTCAGAATCTGACTCCTCCGATATCGAAGCTACCGAAACGGATATAGCCACTCCACAATCGTCGCCGGAATCATGGGAGGACGTGGATGAGCTGATTGAGTCGACCGAATCTCCGTCACAACCGGAGGACTTGTACTTCCCTCGAGGGAATGATGAACGTCCAGTACTCAATCAAATCGACGATGCACTCCGATCCGGAAAACACATTATCATTACGGGACCACCCGGATCAGGGAAGACAGCACTCGCCGAGTATGTCTGTCGCCACTACGTTAACGACGACTATAGAGTCGCTACAGCGACCGCTGACTGGTCAACGTTCGATACAATTGGAGGGTATCGCCCCGAATCAGATGATCAGCTGAGTTTCAAGCCTGGTGTCTTCCTTCAGCGATTGCTTGATCCATCCACTCTCGAACCGAAAAATGAGTGGCTCGTTCTCGACGAACTGAACCGCGCTGATATCGGGAAGGCATTTGGATCGCTATTTTCCGCGCTCACGCATCGAAACATTTCCCTTCCCTTTGATATCAAAGGAAACCAAGTGATGCTCTATGGTGATCCCGATACAGTTGACGCAACGCCAGTAACTGCGTACAACTACTACATCCCATCCGACTGGCGGTTGCTTGCAACGATGAATACGGCCGACAAATCATCACTCTATCAAATGGGATATGCCTTCATGCGACGATTTGCGTTCATCTCAGTTCCAGTGCCCGACCCCAATCAAGTGACACCCGACCTCATCAAGCGATATATTAACTGCTGGGATGATATCGAGATTCCCGATGCTGACGCTGACATCTGGCCGGAAGACGTCACAGATGACGGTGTGGAAAGCCCTGCTGAACAGATTTATGAGGATCTGAGTACCTTGTGGAGCGTTCTATTTGATGAGGAAGAAGGCGCTGACCTCCAGATCGGGCCAGCACTGATTAAAGATACAGTTAGCCATACTCTCTTTGAGTTACACACGTCAGGAGAGCTAGACTACGGGAATGCCTTTGCGGCAAATATACTGCCACAACTAGATGGCATCCCCATTGAAACAGCAACAAGCACAATAGATACACTACATGGAAGGATAGAAGCGAATGGCGCTGGAAGCTCTCAGTTCTCCAAAGAGGTGCCGATCCGTACTGCTGAGCAAATACTGAGCGATGTCTGACGACTCACCTCAGAAGCCAAAGCGCGACGAGCTCGTCAACAATATTGCGGAATATCTGGTCGGATACATTGGAGAGGGTATCTCCATAAAACCGGCCCTGAGTGATTTCACCCCAAATATAGACATTAATGATCTCGAGGAGTTACTGGGATACTACTTCCTACTCACTGGTGAGGAAGTACTCTCAGACAACCTCCCGAGATCGAAGCTCACGATCGGAAATACACCACAGACAGATATCCATGGTAATTCGATCGGAGTGCGAGACTTCGTCACGCTACTTGCGTCAAGAGCACGCTCACTTGATATCGAGGTCAAGACAACAACGGAGATCTATAGAGGAGAAGCCCCCGGCCGAATCGATTGGAACGAGACGATTAAGCATCGATATTCATCTGGTGATTTGACTAAGCAAACATTTGCTTGTCAAACTCAACAGCCGACGATCAAATCTGCCCGAAACAAAATCCTCGTTGAACTACTCACTATAATGGAAAATATCTATACACGATTTGATAACCAGGTCGCTGGAGACGACCCTCCACAGTGGTTTTACCCATGGCTCAAAGAGCACAATCGAACGCCGCTAAAGGAGCTTCAGCAGCAAGCGACGGCTGTCGGCGAAGTGAATCTCCCAAGCGATCTGGGGGAGCTGCCTAATCTTCGCTTGCTCGTTAATACAACACTCAACCAAACACGCCTTTCGAACCTAGAGACGAAATCGATCACTATCTCTGACACAGAGATACGACAAGTCCGGAGCGATCGGACACCCCTGTATCGAGAGGCCGCAGAATTGTTATCGATGTATCGGCGCTTGATGCGAGAGGATCTAGATGTGGACCTAGCGAAATCGATCCTAGGATCGATGCTTATTCAGCCCCCAAACGGGGATCAGGATCTGTCTACACTGTATGAGTTGTATTGGATACTCCGAATATTAGACACCCACAATGAGTCAAAGCGGAACCTCTTCTCGATGAGCTCAGATGAGCATCTCATTGCTCGATGGACCGAAAAGGGGGCCACGTATCTCCTCTTCAATGACTGGGACGGGACATATAATGGGCAAGAATATCTCCATTTCAACACGCCGACTGCGGAAGATCTTTCTCCGCACTCGGAGACAGTTGATGATGATCAAAATAATACGGACCTCTCTGAAAAAGAAGATCTATACTTGCGAATCCGAAATGTATTGAGCAACCGCTATCGGCTCGAAACGAGTGTTCTGGACTACAGTCCAGATAGAAAAACGCCGGATATTGTTTTGGTTAAGTTATTAGATTCTGATGATATCCCCCAGATTGAGAGCGTGCTTATCGGAGAGGTCAAGCACTCACTGGATACCCCTTATCTTCGAGACGGCCTTCAGCAACTTCTGGAATACGGCGCCTTCGTGAAAATCGGAGAGGATGCCGAACTCCACGCTGGCGCCGACAAACCGTTCCTGGCTAGTGACCCGTCCGTCATTGGCTCCCCCGAAGTTGAACTGGGCTACTTTGTTGGCCATCAAGATATCCTCGAGTACGCGGGACCGACCGGCATACATATCATTGGGTTTGGACAGGAAGAGCAGCAGATTATTTGAGTGGCCTCAAGACTCTCGGGATATTGCTTACTCAACAGTTCACCACGATATACGCGTTGACACCCCTGCCAACGGTCGAGTCGACCCAAATCCTTATGCGAGTATACACTCCTCTAATTGAGGTATGGACGGTTCATCTCTAGAGGAACAATCTACCAAAGAGGGGCGTCTTCCTATCGAGAAAGGATTTCCGATAGAACGAGTTAATGAAATCGCCGCGAAGGAGGGTCGGGCGAAGATGCATTATCGGCCCATCTACACGATGCACAAGTGGTGGGCCCGGCGTCTCGGCTGTGTCTTCCGCTCTATTTCGCTGTACTCACTACTTGATGATCCAGAGAAGGTAGATGTCTTCGAACCCGGGCATGAGAACGAGACACTTGCCGGGTTTAGTGATGGGGACGGCGCTGACTTCGATATCGAGTCGGTGCTTGAACAAGTTGATATCACTAACCCGCACAGCCTCTGGGAACTCTATCCCAAAGACGTCCGAGTCGAGGATAAGAAGATTCTCGATCCATTTATGGGCGGAGGCACCTCGCTCGTTGAAGCCTCACGATTTGGCGCCGAAGTTGTCGGCAATGATCTGAATCCAGTTGCGTGGTTTGTCACAAAGAAGGAACTCGAGGCGGGGCAGACGGATGTCGAGGAGCTCAAGGATGCGTTCGAGCGTGTAAAACAGGATGTGTCTGATGAGATCCTTCAATATTACCGCACCCCCTGCCCGCACGGAGATCACGACGCCGATGTGATGTACAACTTTTGGGCGAAGGAACTCGATTGTGTGTCCTGTGGGCACACAGTCCCGCTGTTCAAGGACTACCGTGTTGCACAAGGGCGATACGAGAACGATGATCAGTACAACGTTTTGTGCCCCGATTGTGGCGCAATCACACTAGTTGACGACTGGCAGTCGGAGAGTTCCTGCGGGGAGTGTGGAAATGGATTCACGCCGAAGGAGGGCAATGTCTCGCGTGGGGGGAAATACAATTGCCCAGATTGTGGTCAAAAGTACGCGATTACCGATGCTATTCAGGAACAGAGCGGGTACGACACCCGGTTGTATGCCTTAGAGTATTACTGCGAGCACTGTGACCAGGCGGGCGAAGAGCGAAGCAAGTACAAGGGATACAAGCAAGTCGATCCCCAGGATGAGAAACTCTACGAGGAGGCCAGCGAAGCGTGGACATCCAGTGACGAGTTACAGGAGTACGCCCCGACGGAGCATATTCCGGAGGGACACATCCCCTCCGAACGCAACCCTATTTTCGACCATGGATATGAAGATTGGGAGGATATGTTCACCGACAGACAGCTGCTCTGTCTGGCCACGCTATTACGCTCTATTGACGAAGAAGTCGCAGACGAGAATCTCAAGGAGATGCTGTTGATCGGGTTTTCGGATAGCCTGATGTTCAATAGCACCTTTTCGATCTATAATCTGAATGCGAACAAGATCGAGGGCACGTTCCGGATGAATTCGTTCGTCCCGCAGACGGATTTCGTTGAGAACAATCTTTGGGGGACTGAGTTCGGGCGGGGGACCTTCTCGAATACAATGGAGAAGGTGTTCAATGGCGTGAAATACGCTTCAAGCCCAACTGAACGATATATTTCGAACGGCGAAACCAAAGAATCCGAGCCATTTACGAAGGAAATCGGTGGCGACTATACCCTTAATTTGGGCGACGCGCGGACGATTGACTTCGGGGAGAGTGAGTTTGATGCAGTCATTACTGATCCACCATATTACGATAATGTTATGTACTCCGAAGTGGCAGACTATTTCTACGTCTGGCAGAAGCTTCTTCTAGAAGACGAGTATCCCGGCTTCGGTTCCGACAAAACACCGCGAGCAGATAGTATTGTCACGAATCCGTTCCTCGATAAAACTGCTGAGGACTTTGAGTCAGAATTGAGTCAGGCCTTCGGCAATATCCACTATCACCTCAAATCAGAAGGGGTACTAGCTTTTACCTACCATCACTCTGATTCAGAGTCTTGGGGAGAACTATTAGAGTCACTCTGTGAAACTGGGTTTGAGGTAACGGCTACGTACCCCATCTCATCAGACCTGAACAAATTCATCTCCGGCGAAGCCGTCTCTTTCGACATCGTTGTAGTCGCCCGCCCAATCGACGAAACAGAACCAGCGTCATGGAAATCACTCCGCCGCGACATCTACCGTACGGCTCGACGCACCCGAACGCAACTCGAAGAGAACCGCGAGCTCTCCCGAGGTGACATCGGCGTGATGGAGATGGGCGCATGTTTCCGCGAATACTCCAAGCACCACGGGAAGGTTCAGCGTGATGGCGAGATCATGACTGCGAAAGAGGTCGTCCAGGAGATTTATGGCATCATTCAGGAGGCCAGCGACATCGGCGTTGAGGACGTGTTCATCGACCTACTCGACACGTCGAACCCCTCGTTCGACGACATCAATAAGCTCTGTCGCGGGACGAACGCCACCCCGGATGATCTCAAGGATACCTGCCTGTACAACCAAGATGACGGCTTTGAACTCGGAACCTGGGATAACGAGAAGCGCAGGGCGTACATTGAGGAGCGCGTCAACGGCGACGGTGGCGACCATCTCTCGGACCTCGACAAGCTCCAGTTCCTGCGGTACCGCTACGAGAAGGGCCAGGCGGTCCAGAACTACGTCGAAAAATGGGATGTCGATGACGATCTGCGCGAACTCGCCGGTCGGCTCGCCGACGTGACCGGCGACGACACGTACACGCGGGTGCTCGGAGATCGGGATATCACGAGCTACTGATCCCGGTAGTAGCTCTCCGTACTGTAGAATCGAAAAACCGGTGCGTTTCCTGTGCCCACGTCCGTCTTCGACGCCATAGGCTTGCGCCGCCGGGCTTCAGGGACATGGTCACACAGGCTCTACGCAGCACCGTTGCGCTCGATAGTTGATTAGCCGCGCCGTGAAATAGCGCTTTGGATGGCTGACCGAGATACGCTGTTGGAGTGAATACCACCCTGGGAACTTTCTACCTCCTCTGAACACAGGACCATATGGAATCGGGAAAGAAGTCGTTAGAGGAACTGACGACGGCAGGGGTGTTCCACGTTCCGGAGTATCAGCGCTACTACTCGTGGACTGAACCGGAGTGGGATGACCTCTGGACTGATCTCTACACGCTTCCGCCGGACAAACAGCACTACTTCGGGACGATCATCATCCAGAAGACAGACGAAACGGAAAGCGGTGGGAGTACCGGTGGCTACGGCTCTTCGAGAGAAAAGCCCATCAACCTCCTTATCGACGGCCAACAACGTCTCACCTCGCTTGCGTTGCTGGTTCGCTCGATGACGGAGTGTCTGGCAGAAATCGCGCCGGAAACGGATCACGAGGCCGAGATACTCGACGACGTCGAAGAGATGCGCGAGACACTTCTCGTTGAGGACAACATCTATCAGCTCCAGCTCCTTGACGAGGAGGACAACAAGTACCTCGAATGGCTACTCACGGGCCACGACGTTCACGAACCGGACCGCCCGTCTCAGCGGAAGATGATCGAGGCGAAGGAATACTTCGATGACCAACTTGACGACCTCACCGCATCCCCCGATGTCGATCCCGTGGACGTCGCTACGGAACTCAAGCTACTCTGGGAGACCATCCTCGAACTCGAACTGATGGTGTACGTTGTTGACGCAGCTAATCCCGAGAAAGCGACGCTCATCTTCGATAGCGTCAACGACCGAGGTCGGTCGCTCTCTACGTTCGACAAGACGAAGTCGTTCCTGATGCGGATGGCATACCTCGCTGCGGATACTGAGAGCGAGGCCCAAGCGACCATCCGCCGAATCCGGCAATCGTTCGGGGAGATGTACAACGACCACCAGACGATGTTGGAATCACCATACGTCACCGATATTAGCGATGATGCAGTCCAGCGCTACCACTTCATTTCGTATTTTGACTGGTCGAACTCCGACGAGTACAGTGATCCCGCCTTCCTTAGCGAGCTGAAAGAGCACATCCGCAAGCTTCGACAGGAAGATCCACGAGCGTGCTTGGAATACATCAAAGACTACACCAACAGCTTGGAACGCGGATTCAACGCGTTATCGAAGGTGTTAGACTGTACCGCTGATGATGAAATTTCGACCCTCGTTCAGCGAATACACCGCCTCCGTCACGCGACGAAGTTCTACCCGTTGCTCCTCAAAGCGTGGCCGAATCTTGATGACGATGGCAGGCAGGAGCTCCTGAACGCGATTGAGACGTACATCTTCCGCGTCTACTCGATTGGGAACCATCGAAGTCACACCGGTGAGTCCAGCCTCTACGTCCGCACGCGAAACATCAGCGAAGACAGTCCAGCCGATATCTGGGTAAGCAAAGTCGTCTCCCTAATGAACCGGTACGAGGACGACTCGCAGTTCCGACGGTCCCTTTCAGCTGCGGATCTGTATTCGAAAGCGAGCTCGCAGGACCTCCGGTATCTCTTCTACTTCTACAACGAACACCGAGCTGACGAGAGGGGTGAGCGCGGTGGACCATCGCTCACGGAAGCAATGAGCAACGAATACACGGTCGAACACATTTGGCCACAGAGTCCCGACGAACTACCCCTCGAGGATGCCGACGAGTATCCCAGTCCTGAAGCGCGGTACGACGCATACGTTGATCGACTCGGGAATCTCACGCTTGCGAGCAGACCGTGGAACTCGAAGTGGGGGAACGCTACATTCGAGACCAAGTGTGATGAGGGATACGTGGAGTCGAAGCTCTGGGTGCAATGGGATATCCAGAACGACTACGACGAGTGGTCCGTGGAAAATATCGAAGACCGCGAGGAGACGATAATCGACTTTGTCCTCGACGAATGGGCGACGCCCGAGACACGTCTTGGAAATGTCGAAGAGCCGGCGGACGCGATTGACCGGCTTACGAAGGAAGAACAGTTCGTTCTCAAGGCACTCCGCCAGAACACTGGTGGCGCGGTCCGTCGTGTTATCCACGGGGACGCGACCGAGCTTCCAGACTCACCGTTCGAAGAACCGAACTCGAACGGTACAGAACGAAATGAGGTAGGTTCGATTCTGAGCCGTCTCGAGAACGTTGGCCTCGCTGAGCAGAACAAGCATACCTGGTCGCCCACCGACGAGGCGCTTGGCATTGATCTCCCGACCTAACGCCCAACTACCGCGATCGGTATAATGCACTTCGACGCGTTAACTCCCTGCAAGACCTCCGACGGGACGATTGAGGTACCGCACCCCTTTTTGACCCCTCGGCGACGTGCTATAGGTAATGGCAGCCCCCGGACAAATACCCGGACAGTACAATCTCGTCATTGAAGGCGCCTACGAGACTTTCGAACACCAGATCCCCGTGAAGGAGTTCCTCCAGCGGCTCAAGGAAGATGATGTTCCCGAGACAGTGAGTGTCGTCGGACTGTCGGATGCCCTGAGTGACGAAGACCTGGCGAACGAACTCGCCCGTGAGATGGATCAACGTGCGAACGATCTGGAGTATCAAAGTCCCACGATACAGTTCGTCATCGAAGGGTCGTTTCATCGAAGCGGGAAGACCTACGACCTTCGGTACGATGACGAGCTCTACTCGCTTCAGCAGGTCTTTGGTCCACAACTTGAACGAAAAGAAGGTGGGGAGTGGCTCGTCGCGCCGTTTTAATCCTCAGCAGTGGTCATAACCGCCGTATGTAGTGTCGTACTATTTCCAGAAGGGGTACAGAATTGACCGCACCCTATTCGGTGTGGTCTTTGAGGGTTCTACTCCGGGTAGTGCCTTTCAAAGCCTGCAGTACTCGTTCTTCGACGGCGTCGCAGGCGTCGGTGTCCACAACAGAGTACCCATCCTCCCCGCCCCTGATCTTCTCTATGAATGCTCTTCTGAACGCAGCTTTCACTGAGGGGTATTCGATTATCGGATCGTAGTGTCGGTCGAAAATATCGTAAAGCGACAACAATGATTCGAGAGGGAGGAATGCAACTGGGATATCTTCCTTCTCCACATCCTCACTCTGCTCGAACCACTCCTGTACACGAGAGGCGACATAGGGGAATTGACCTTCTCGGAAATTATTCGAGACGAAGAGGTGGGCGTCCAGGTTTTCGTCATCTGAGAGCGAAACTGAGAGAGCACCACCGAGATTTTCCGTAACCATATACCAAGCAGCTTTGTTCTTCTCACCGGCATCGAGATCGTATCCCTTCTTTGTGTAGGTGAGTTTCGGGTCGTAACTTGCGATGAAGTAACCGTCGTCTTCAGGAATTACGAGACAGCCATCTGTTTCCGTCTCTCCTTCTCGACCCCACCGCTCGGTGAAGAGAAACATAAATTTCAGGAGATAGAACACGTCTCGTTCAAACTCGTTGTAGTCGTACTCCTCCTTCAGCTCCTTCCGCTCCTCCTGTGAGAGATCGTCGAATTCGCCTGCTGCACCCCGCTGATGTAGGTCCTGAAGGCGTTCGAACGCTTCGTCAGCCCGACCAATAATTCGGTTTCTGAACTGGGACTTGCTGTCACGAATCGCTGAGGTAAGAAGATCCTCTGGAGAATCAGTCATCAACAGGTCGTGTAGGTCAATCGTCCCGAAGTGCTCTCGCCCGTTGAGATACGCTTTCCCATAAACGACGAGAACCGAGTTTAGCAGGTATTGATTAATTCGTCGAGGAAGGCGGCCATTTCCGAGACAATAGTTGATGTACTCATACCGGTGCGTGTTGGCTTCTTTTCCTGCACTCGCCACTTCTTGGAATGTGGCTCGGATGTAGTCGTTGTGTTTCGTCTCATACCCATCGATTGAGACGTCCAAGAAGTTGATGCCATTATCTGAAAGCGTATCACGGATCTCTTTTAGCGACTCAAATGCTGCTTCATGGATCGCCTCATCGTCAACGCTGACCTCCCGCCGGATGTCGTCTCTGAAACTATCACCTTCACATTCGTCGCATTCGTCCGGCTTTTCTTCCTCATATACCTCGTGACAGCGATAACACTCATATGTGTCAATCTCGGCTACGTCGATGAATTCGTTCAGAAGTGACTGTTCTTCTTCCGGTAAATCCTCGAAATATCGGTTATACGTCTCAACTGCCCCCGTGAGAATCTGGTGGAAGATGTATGAATCTCGTAGCTGGACGTCATATGGATAGATGCTATCGAATGAGATGCCCAGTTTATCCTCGATCAGTAATCGAATTGCCTCCTTTTCTGACTCGGGCAGGTACCGGTCTTGGATCTCAAAGTAAAATCCTGTTTCTTCACGCTCTACTTTCAGCTCGACCTTCTTCCCCGTCTTGTTGTGGTTGAAGCCGAGATGGGACAGTTCGGATAAGCTCTGAAGATCGACTAGTTCCTGAAAGACGGCTTCTGAGTTGAGATCATTTCGAACTCCCGTAGGGTTGCTGAGGGAGAGGGATGATCCATCGGGGAGATAGGTTCGTTGGAACTCTACCTCGGTGAGTGTGAGCGCTTCAATCTCATCGTTGAAGATTGACGCAAGTCCATCGATGACGTGCTGAGTTGTTTGTGATCGCTCTATTCTGTCAACTCCATCACTATCTGTAAAGGTCTTTGAGAACTTCTTGATTCGACTCTTTGCACCTCGTACCTCTATCTCACCACCACCATTTTTCCGAACGAATAGTGGGTGGGCACGCTCGAACAAGCGACTTCGGACACGATCGTCTTCCCGAGTGGTCACACGAACCTCTTTACTCGGCCACACCAGTGTAAAACCGTCAATCAACTCTTCGACGAAGAGACCCTCATCTTCGAGTCGGCGAAGTTCGTCCTCGAAATTAGTTTCCACCTGGAAACCGTTGCCTCCGCTGCTCTTTTGCGCCCATTTTTCTTCTGCCCAGATGGTGAGTAGAAGCTGTTGTGCAGGATCTTGTGATTGGTCCTTTAATTCTGCGAGTAAGCCGTCGACTGACTCAAACCGAGAGTCAATTCGTTTCGTTCGCCCAACGTAGAAATCCGATACGAGATTTTCAAGCGTCCGTTCTGACTCCGGGATTTTATCATATTTCTTCCCGAGCAGTAGACCCCAGAACCCGTCATCGTTCGAAAGGGGGTCATGTGATGTCATCTCGTTACTCATTCAACTATCTAATTAGTGTGAAACCAGGTATAAAGAGACTGTCGGACGAAACTACTGTTCAGAGCAGTTTCAGCGGTCCCTCTTTCTCCACTTCATCGGAACCATTCTGGAGGAAATAGAGGTCGATCCACTCCTGCCCGTGCTCGCGGCAGAATACCGGGATGCACGTCGTCGTATGCTCGTAGCGCTGTTCACAGCGCGTCTCGATCTGTTCTCGCGTCCAGTCACCGTCTTGCTCTAGGTCGTACCGATTGCGAACTTCCCACGAGTGTTCGTCGGCAGCGGCCTTGAGGACGCGGAGCGAGAAATCCCGAGTATCTTTGAACGTGAACGGACCGCTCATCGATGTCGCTTCGCTCAGGGCAGTCTCTTCGACGCCGTCGAGACACAGGCGATTCTCTGCGACGGCGCGGAAGGCTTCGAGTTCAGCAGATTTCTCGACGAGGACGTCGTGTAGGTAGTTGTGGACGACGTCGCCGTATCCATCCAGAGTGAACGACTGCTCGGGTGAGACGATCTGCAGTTCAGCTCCGGTCTGGGCGACTCGGCGACGCTTCGGTTTGAGTAGCGGGCACAGGAACGCGAGCCGGTCAGCATGGAGGAGGTAGGCGTAGCTGAACAACCGAGACCGAGACGGCGATTCCTTCACTGGGTCGTGGCCCTCTGCGTAGTATTTCGAGTCTAGCACAGCTAGTGTCTCGTCGCCCTCTTGTAGCGCATGGTCCGGTTCGTGGTAGATCTGGCCCTCACCCTCGAACGGATTCACGGACGGTGACCGGACGGGCGTCACGTCGTCGAGGCCGCCAAGGTGGTCGTATGACTTGATATACGAGAGCTCCCGCTCAATGACGACCTGTGAGTACTGCTCGAACAGCGACTCCATATTCAGAACGTAGTCCACGACCAGTTCTCGCGGGCCGTCTCGGAGTTGCTGGCCGAGTGACGACGACATCACCGCTTTGGCGACGTCGAACGCCTTCTGGTAATACCGGCGCTGCTTCGGGAGGTCGCTGAGCGAGAGGCGTCGATACGCGTCCATCCGGTCTAACCCGCTGCTAACACCCATACTCTCCAGGCGCTCCACCTCTCGGTGAACCTCTGAGAAGATACGGTCGTATGCAGGGTGGTCGTTCTCGTGAGAGTTCTGTCGAAAGAGCCGAAGTAGCGTCTTCCCCGCGTAGTGGAGCAGCGAGTTCGCGGCGTTGTCGTACTCGGTCTCGTTGCGTATCCAGTGTGGCTCCAGCGTCCCCTGCGCGTGGTTCATAAGCGTCTGTTCGACATCGATCTCTCCCCGACCGTCCAGACTGTCGAACCGTCGGATGACCAAGTCGCGGATGTATCCCTGCCGATGAATCGTCTCTAACCCATCGAGGTAGTTGATCGCCAGCACAACGAAGACATCGTCGAGATGGATGTCGTCAGAGAGGAAATCCTGCAGCGGGATCCCGTGATATTCGATGGATCGGTTCTGGTCGTAGACCGCCAGCAGCATGTCGAAGATGTGCTCCCAGTCGATCTTCGGATCGACCTGGACCTTTGACGACGGTGTGAGGCTCACGACGCCGATGATGTCCGTCGCTTCGACGTGGAGTACCTCGTTCTCGTCGCCGTCTACGGTGACTGTGACGACTTCGTACTCCTGCTCGCCGTCAAGTGCTGCTTGGCTCTTCGTGAAGACGCCGGGACTCTGCTGTGTGAAAGATGCGCGACGAAGCTGATCCCCGATGGACGACGGACAGCCCTCTATCCGGATTTCCCCGCGTTCGGGGACGTTGAAGGTGTCCTGCCCGTACTCGTAGACTTCGTCAACAGTGCTCATTACTCGTAGGAGCCCATCTGACGACGTTCCTGTTCGAGTTCTCGCTCGGCTAGCTCTGCAGCAGGGGCGAGATCGAATTCCTCGAACTCGCCGTTCATCGCGCGGTAGTGTTCCGCGATCCGCTCGATCTGCGGGAATGCGGCGGCGTTCAGGAGTCGCGGAACGATGTACGTCCGGAACGCCTGTCCGACCGCATCTTTCTGGTCATACTCGTACTCCCCGCCTTCTCGACAGCCAACGCCAAGGAAGACGGCGACGTCGCGGTAATGCATCGGGCCGAAGCGCATGATCGACCCTTGTGATGTCGATTCGTGGCCGTGGTTGATTCCCTGGTAGTCCCGCTCAAACAGGCGGAGGATCTCGCTTTCTCCGAGATCCGAGTGGTCGGTGACGTGCGTGGTGATCCAATCTTTGAACAGCTGCCGGCGCTTATCCTCCTCGTACTCGTCCAGCTCAATCATGGCGAACCGGCGGGTGATCGCGTTGTCGAGTTCGTTCACCGTCCGGTCGGACATGTTCATCGTACAGATGATGTTCACCCGCTCGTCCAGTTCGATGGTCTCCCCCTCGTCGGTCTCGAAGATAGTCTGATGGGGGTTCTCGATGGCGGTGTACAGTGGGCCGAAGATCTTCGAGATGTCGGCTCGCGTGATCTCGTCGAGGATGACGCCGTACTCGACGTCAAATCGGCGGGCACGCTGAACGGCTTCGGACACGCATCCGAGTTTCGTTCGGTAGCTTAGCGAGTCACCGGTGTAGTCTGGGCTGATCCCGCCGATGATGTCCGACGGCGTCCACGAGGGTGTCGCAGTGTTGAGCGCGTACCCGATGCCGGTCTCACGAGCGAGCTGCTTGGCGAAGGTCGTCTTCCCTGTTCCGGTCGGTCCGTACAGGACGACGGGCTTCCCAGTTTCGAGTGCGACCTTGGCGTTGCGCTCCACATCGTTTGGGACGAGTATCTCTTCGGGCGTTTCGTCACCGCGGAGACTCACGATACGCTTGAGCCGATCCGACGCGAGTGCCGACTCAAGCACGGCACGTCGCACCCGTCCGAGTCCACGCTTCCCGTCGTGGAGTACGTCGAGTTTCTCGTCCTCGATCAGGAACTCCAGTACGTCTTCGTTCTCGGCATTACGAATCGCTTCGACGACATCGTCGGTTACACGGCGAAGAATTCCGACTTCGTCTTTTGCGTCCTCAAGCGTATAGTCGTCCGACGAGTCACTCATTATCGAATACAGGTCGCCCACAGTATATAAAAACCCGTTCAAAACAAATTTTGGGACCTGTCCAGGATGCTATTTTAACCGCATAAGTGAGCTCGGTCTGCAGAATTTTGCTCCGAAACAACCGATTAGCGATTTCGACTTACAGAACGCCCTCAAGAGCATCCTCAGCCAGCACAAGCATAGATTAGCGATCTGTGACGCGGGCGTTTTTCACTCCCCTGCCAGCAGGTGGAGGAATCATATCGTGAGTTCACACTCCACCGCAGCGACCGGAGACGCATCCGACTCGTCCCCAACGCTGCCCCAGAGTACTGACCGACGTGACGAACGCGCTCGTAACGAAACGATGGATGTCGCGCTCCTCAAGCAGGGCGGCATCTACTCAGTCACTGGCGAGTCCGGGGAGACCTACACTGTCGACCTCATCGACGAAACGTGTACTTGTCCGGATTACCAAGACCGCGATCCAGAGGGCGGCTGTAAGCACGTCCGACGCGTCGCTATCGAAGTCAACGAAGAGACGGTCCCCCGCCCCGACGGGAAACTCCCGACATCGGCACTCACCACATCAATCCAAGAGGACGACGACAACGACGTCCGTGAGGACGCTGACTATCAGCAGGCAGAAGCCGCTATCATCGACGCCATCCAAGACCGCGAGGAAGAAATCGCCCGGCTTCAGTCAGAGATTGAGGCACTCGAATTCGTCACCGACACGCTCGATGCCATCCGCAACCCTGGCGAGGACTTTAGTCTCGACGCGATTCGCGACCAGCGATAAATAACTTACAGCTCCACACGCTATGAATTCGTCCACTCACCACGATCGAACAGTAACCATCGACATACAGATTCCCCTTGGTGCAACAGAGGACCTCGACGAATCAATTCCAGCCGACATCTACGCCGACTGGCTTCAAGAACGCCTCAATGAGGGACTTTCCGATCTCTCTGCCACCCCTGACCATCCCGGTGTTCTCGAGGTCGACGTCGACGCCATCACGGTAACCGAAGTCACGAGGCACGAATCGGGCCCCGCTTACCGCCCCAAGTAACTACTATTTCGAGCCCAATTTTTCTTCTCCGTTACAGGCGCGAAGAGGTTTCAATAACAAATGACAGACAGCACTCGAGACGAGGACTCCGTTGCCTCACTCCTCGTCCCTGACGACACCTCACAAGCCGCACTCATCGAACTTTTCGACACGCTGGAACGTGCCGGCTTTGGTATCGCCCTCCGCGATGGCTACGACTCCCAAGACGCCATCGCGTACGACCTCACCAAGACCAGCTCGCTCAACGATATTGTTCCGTCTCCCGGCTCGCCCGAAGACTACGACGCGGCCTATCGAGAGATGCAAACAGGCATCCTCAGTGGCCCAGCCTTTGAAGCCGCTATCGCCGTTCTCGCAGCCCATACGGCAGTCGCAACGCAACACCTCATCGACGGCGAGCGCGCAGATCCAGACATCGACGATCTAGATGAACGCTCACTCGAGTCGGCAATCTCTGAAACCGAGACGCAGATCACTGATGCCCTGTACGAACGGGCCCTAGAGAACGTGGAGGTCGACGTATGACGTCTGAAAAGAACACGCCGGTTCCGATGACCTGCCCGGAGTGCGGCGGCCGGTCGTTCTCTTGGATCATCGAAGAAGTCCAGTTCGGCGACATCCAGAAGTACGAGGACGGTACTTTCGAAGAGGTCGGTATGAAGCGCGGTGAGGTTGTCGGAAGTGACGTTGAAAATAAGGGCGTCTACTGTACGAACTGCGATGAGCGCCGCGATCGCGACGAGCTCGTTCCGGACGACGAGGTGACCGCCATCAACCAAGAGAGCGCGTGATTATCCCTTTCATCCCGTCGCCGGAGTAGTCCTGACTCACCAACACCCCCGGACTTCCGTCGTAACCTGATCTGATACTATGTCCAACGCATCCACCACGCCATCCGACGACACCGATTCGGCCGCACCGTTCGCCACTCTCAGCCGGCTTGCGTACGCCCACGTAACGCACGCCCCACTCCACGAACGCTATATGCCCTCGGGCAACTTCGAGGCTGTCGGCAAGCCCGGCGAATTCGGTCCGGTAGACCCCGAGACTGGGGCTGAATATTGCGCTCTCGGTGGCCTCAATCATCAGTACAACCGCGACTACAAGGTCGGTAGCTCATATCCAAAGACTGTCTTCGTTTACGCCGAGGATGCCTCCGGTGAATCCCTCTCCCACAATGCACTCGAAGCCATCCTTGATGATCGGAATCTCTGGTCGGATGCACTCACAACCGTCCTCCTCCCGAAAGGTATCGAAGAAGACCAAGCAACCTGGTACTCCGCGTTCCAATTCCGTCCCCCGGAGCGCGCACCGAGCCTCCGCCGGGTCAAGCGCCAGCTCGACCGCGTCTTCGACGACGCAGAGATCTATCGCGAAGGCCCGTTCCTCGATGCTCGAATCTGGCACGAGTAGTCGCACCACCTGTTGTTTTTCGCCCCCATCAGAAGTGAGGTGCACAAAATGCGATCGTTCCTTCCACCGTCAGAATTCGATCTCTCGGATCTCCCCGAGAGGCTCGATGTCGAACAGCAACTCAAAAACCGACAGGGAGTCCATATGGCGTTTGCGACGACAGCCCTCACGGTCGACATACTCGGTCGTGATCAAGGCGAACGCCACGATGCCCTGAAGGGACTCATCCAAGCGTGGGACTACATCGCCCGCCAACACGGCGAGGACGTCCACGTCGAGTACACCGGGAAGCCGTGGCAGTCACTCAACATCGACGTCGTCGACCGCACCGACGAGCCCGCAGCAGGAGGCGAGATCAAGCAATACGGTGTGCTCAACACGGAACGAGACGTCCTCCTCAAGCTTGGTCAGTTCGGCCCGACACTCACAACGAACCGTGAGAAGGCGGCCAAGCAGGCACGGGCGGACAGCCACCTCGAACTCGTCGAGGTCAAGAGTATTCCGTTCGATCAAAAGAACCCACTCTCGCACTAACCAAAGGAGAATATGACCTCAGAACCCCAGCGCCAGCTTCCCACCGAAACGTCCGACGCCGTCTCCGCACACATCGCCGCTAGTGAAGAGGCCAGTGACCTCACCTTCCAAGACGCCATCGAGGCGCTCCGAGAAGGGATCGATGGCTACGGGGACCGGGTTCACGCAACCGCCGAAGTCCTCCGTGCCGTCGACGACCTCGGAGTCCCGAACAACATTCTAACCCACCCCCGTGTCGAACAAGGTATCTGGCGATACAGCCACGACGCAGACACCGTCCGCCGCGAGATCGAGATCACCATCGAGCGCGAGGCAGACGACGACGTCACCGTCGACGAGATTGTCGCCGCTTATCGCGTCGCCGCCGCCCGTCTCGACACGCCTATCGACGTGGACTAACCCACCACGTCCAAATCCGCTAGTAGCCCCGCGGGGTGTCAAACCCAGCAGCTCCCTTCTCAAGCCTTCCATGACAGTCATCGTCATCAACATCAAAGAAGAGCGAATCGACTCCGAAGATCAATCCCCCTCAGACGTTCTTGAGTCACTCCTCATCCCCACCAAATCGCCGGACTATGATACTGTCGGTTCCGAATACGTCCAGAAACTCCTCCGTCAGCTTCCGTCCGACGCACTCAAAATCCGGCAATCAATTCACGAACCGGACTGGGGATTCGGAGAGCCCTGTCCCGTCTGTGGGACCGAAGCCCTGAGCGCCATGACGGTCAGGGAAGACATTTACAACTCGAGTCACGGCGAGTTCGAGTACGTCGAGACTGGCGACGCGAACGGTCCCGTCTTCTCGGTTATCTGCCCCGAGTGCCGGACGTACCTCTCGCACGTCCCATACCAAAATCTGACCACCTGACCGATGGCATCCATCGACACCGATCCCGATATTACCGTCGGATACTCACGGCTCTCGCCAAACGCCGTGTGGTGCTTCTTCGACGAGATCGACGATGTCCCGAATCTGACCGCCGCCGAAGAACAGGGAGAGGCGTGGGAGGCCCTTCTCGACGGCGACCGCATCGGAACGGCAGTCGTCGGTACCGTCGGAACGTCGTTCCTGAGTCGAATCATCATCACACCGAACGCGCGACGGATGAGCGTCGCGACCGCAATCTTCGACCGCCTCCAAGACGTGTATTGGTGCCTCCGCTGCCGCGTTCACAAGGATAATCAAGCTGGCATCAGGCTCGTCGAATCCACCGGATTCCACCGGAAACGGAAGGGTCGCTACGGCGAACTTTGGTGGTACGATACACAACTCAACAACGTCGACGACAAGTAACCCCTGGGTAGCTTTCTCCCGTCCCAGGACCGTGCAGACGTATGAATCCAGAACTCGTCCATCCACGTGGGAACATCACGGCCGTACTCCCGCTGCTTGACCCAGCCCAGCAGCGCCGCTATCAAGACGCCCTCAAGCGACGGGCCCGCGGCCACCTTCCACAGCGGTTCGACGCTTGTGCCGGCCGCGACGAGGCTCGCACATACTACGAGGGAAAGCCGACACCCCCATCCGGACGGCTAAGTGTGCCTCACCGTTACGGATACCGATGAAACCCCCGTTGGGCTGGTACTCCCCACTTCCGCTCGAGACGCGTTTAGGGTACACTCTGAGGCGTTACAGAGGCCCCAGTCACTTATCCAGGGGGGTGACCATCACCTAGTTGGGGTTACCAACGTCTGTCCCGATTCCGTGTTTGCGCTGGGACCAACGAAGGAGACCACCAACGACTATAACTCGTCGCGATGTTTCGACAAGTAAATGCCGAACAATCTTGAAAATGAGTCAGCGGAAAAGTCATCCGCAGACTCAGAGGATATCGTACTCTCCTCGTATGTTGCGTATAATCGGAAGGTCTTTCCAAAAATAGTTGACCTCCACGTTGAGGACGGGGCAACTATTGCTGACGTGACTTATGGACGCGGGAACTTCTGGACCGACGTGCCGGACGAGAAGTACAAAGTATACAAGACAGATATCGACCCTGAAAAATCACCAGATAGTGAAGAGGGAGTCGATTGCCGTGACCTCCCCTACGAAGATGGTGAAATCGACTGTGTAGTGCTAGACCCTCCCTATGCAGAAGGATTCTTCCGGCGAAATAAAGACCACCTTGCAGGGAATGGCTCACATTCCAATTTCCGATCGAATTACTCTACAGGTGATGTGCATACCGGGGGGTCGAAGTATCACCAAGCAGTCTTAGACCTCTACTTTGAAGCGGGGAAGGAAGCCAAACGAGTACTTAATGATGACGGTGTGTTTGTGGTGAAAGTTGGAGATGAGGTGAGTTCAAACACTCAATACTTGACACACATCCAGATAACAAACTTTTACGAGAGAGAGCTGAGGTTCTACACGAAGGATTTGTTCGTCGTAGAACGTCACAACAAACCCTCTGTTTCCGGAATGCACAATCAAGTTCACGCACGCAAGAACCACTCTTTCTTTATGGTCTATAAAATGGATGGAGAGCCACAGAATATCCTCGAAACAAGTTGAAGACAGTTCAGCGGACCGTGAAGATCTCCATCCCGGTATCGAGGGGCATCGGGCTTACCGGGATCTGGAGTAAGTCGGTCACGTCCCCTCGTAGTGTTGCTTCCCCGTCGCTGGAATTACTCACTTCAGAGAACAACATCTTCCAAAGACGCGCATTGTCGTAGTCGTCAGAGTGCGATGGGATAAACTCAATCAGTCGTTCGCTCACGATAACGATGAGCTTCTTTTTCATTCGGCTCAACGCGACATTGAGTCGGTTCGGACTGAGAATGAACTCCGCTTCTCTTCGGATGTAGTCAGGGTCGCTTACTGTACTCGATAAGATGATCACGTCGCGTTCACTCCCCTGAAATCTATCGACTGTATCAACCACACCTTCGCTAACTTTGCTTCCCAACGAGTCAATCAGACGACCCCGTTGGGCGTTGTGAGGAGTGATTATCCCGATATTTTCCTTTGAACGGTCAATCGGGGTGATTAGGCTATTTACAATACCCGCCTCAAGTGCGTTAGATTGCTGACTCTCGCTGTCTTGATGGACGACAATCGAAATTGGACAATCTGGATTGAGTACTGTGTCGATCGCCTCATTTCCCGTCTTGTTGACCGCAAGAGGGTCCCGGTAGGCTCGAAGATGAGGATCATCCTCGGTGAAGGAACGATATCTCACCCCATCACGTTCGTACACCAGCTTTCGCAAAATGCGAGCTACTTCCTCATCACATCGGTAGGTGATCTCCAGCCGATCTATCGGATACTCTACCGAAGTCGGCACCTCAACCTCGTCGAACTGCTCATCATCGCCAAACTGGTTCTCCCCACTCAGCAGCCGAAATAGGTCCATTACCGAAAGATACGGAACCAACTCTCGAATGGTTCGGCGGTCTTCTCGTTCCCAATCGTGCTTCTGGATGGGCGATAGTTGTCTGTGATCGCCTACGACTAGAGTCCTTGCTCCGTCTTTGGTAGATGACCCTGACATCAAGAAGTCAGTGACGGTCATCATACTGGCTTCATCAACCGCAAATAGGTCGAAGGTGGGTCGTATCGTCTCGTCAAATGCTTTCTTGATTATTCGATTTCCACCGCTCGGAGTTCCAAAAATGACGAAGCTGTCTGACCCTGCCCCCCAGTTGCTCAGTTGTTGTTGCCCCTCTAAGTCCCTTTTCAGGTCCTCAACCTTCGACTTCTCCGTATTGTAGTTGACCCGTTCAACATCAGTTTTAGTGGGGACAGAGTAGCCACGGTCACGCGATAAAGCGCGAATCAGGCGGAGCGAGTCTAGCTCGTCACACCCCTCTTCAGCCATAAGCGTATACTTGAAATCATCAACCTTCTTCAATATCGCGTTAACTGCTCGATGTGAGGGGGCTACAACTAACGCGCGAATGCTTCCTCCATCGTTCATCTGGTCATATGAGGCACGCAGGAGCCCATGGGCAAGCGCCAAGGATTTTCCTGTTCCCGGGGGACCCTGAAGGATAGCAAAGTCATCCTCTTGGCGAGTGATGAATCTTTCTTGGCGGTCGTTTGGATAATCAAGTGAAGAACTACTCTCGACAAAGTCGAGGTATCCACGGTTTGGCTCTCCGTCATTGCTCATACATCATCACCCCGAATGAGGCCGTCCAAGAGGTGATAATAATGGTATCTCGGATTTTGACTGGGGCGATTTGATTGCAGTTCTTCTAGCACGTCGTGGGCGTGTGTTGAGGTCCAGTCGTCGGTCTGTCTATCCAAAATGTACCTATCTCCGGGTTTGAGGTGAACACAGCGGACGCCATAGCTATAGCCCGCATCTGCTTCGTTTTGTACCCACACGTCGTGCCTGTGAACGTACTCAAACGTGTCTGGATTCGTGTTTGGTATGAAATTGCCATCTGTGTTGAATTCACTACAGCGGAGTGTGATGCTGCGGTCACCCGTATTCACGCTCTGGACTTCAACGGGGAGCCCCGACTCGATATCCGCTGGCTTCTTCTTGTCATCCTTATGGACTTGTTGAGAGACGTCCCACGTGACAGGATTTGCAACACGATGAGACCCCGAAGATTCGTTTTCAGCCCCCTTCAAACGGCAAGTATACGCAACTTTTGAGGGGTCACTGAATTCATCAGGTTCGTACACAAGTCGTCCTGTTACAACAAGGTCGTCGCCATCTATTTCAGTCTCTTCCACTTCCACGATTGCCGCATGGCCCTTCTGTACACGCTCACGTGGTGCTTTTGCGTATTCTCGATACTTTTCTTGACGGTCAGCGTAGTGCTCTAGGTCGAGATAGTCGTTGAGAGACCGAGCCAAGTCGATGTCTCCCAAATTAAACTCAGGAAGTTCTGGGAGGTCGATTTGTTCTTTGCCGAGGAAGGGATTCTGATGGGACGCAGTACACGACTCCAGATGGTGAAGTGCGTGGGACATTTTTTCTCCCAAGAGACCCACATCTTCCGGTGTGATTCTCTCGTCTTGCTTGTCAGCATCGTGGTATCTGTACTTCTGAATTTCCCACCTATCACGCCCTGAATCTGCCCAGTCTAGGTTTAGCTTCCCTTTTGCGGCCCAGATATACTCCAGAGGGATTTGATTGTCGAAACGTGCTTTGAGCGGGTAGAAATCGTCTGGATTCTGGATATCCGATTTACTGTGTAGTCTACCATTGCTGTCGGCTTCTACTGGCAGTTTGAAATTGAACAGGTTGTACTTGAATGCATCATAGCAGTTGAAGGTCAATCCCCCACCGGACCGTGTCACCTCCCAGTTTGACTTCTTGAATAGACCGTCACAGCCGCAGTCACAATACTGCGAAGTCGCTTGGTCAAGAATCGGTAGAATACCACTTCCGGGATACCGGAGAGCGAATCGATCCTGAAGTTCGTCCTGTACTATACTGACCATCGGTTGGTCGATCGCCTTTCGATACCCTAGGAGGTCCCGAACCGCATCGAACGAGTCCTTGTCATATCGAGGCATCTGACGGAGAATGCCATCTACCAGAGCATCCCGCTCCATCCGGCTGAAGAAATATACATGCAACGCTGACCGTGTATCTCCTTCAGCCACGTGTTCTATGGCCGGGAATAGTTTGGAGAAGAAGTCCTCGAGCAAGTCGCCTTCAACCTCTAGAACCTCTTCTCGCTGGTCGTTATCTGGTAATCGGTCTACTACGGAACTAAATGAAAGTGCTCCAATGGCTGAATTGTTTCTGACAACTCGCCCAGCAAGCATAGCCAAGGAGTCGCGCATGAAGTCCTCCCGTACATAGAGATACACTCTGATGAGTTCGTCGGGATTGTAGTCCATCTTCTCTCGGGCATTTGGTGACGCGCTGGTTGATGGAAGGGTACTGTCACCTGACCCCTGAATCGGCGTGGCGTATAACGGCCCAGTTCGTGCCTGAGAGTCGTTCTGTGCTGCTTGTCTGGTTTGTATCCCACCCAACATAGCCTGTGCCCTCTGAACCATCCGGTCGACTTTCCCGCCAATTGTAGGTTCACTCAAAAGCTGCTTGACGGTATTCTCGTCGCGTGAAGGAAGTTCGTCGTAGACGTAGGGTTTCGGGTCTTCAATTTTCTCTTTCAGACCCGCGAGGTCCTCAATATCCTCGATATCATGTTTGTTGAGGATTCGCTGTTCACCCTCCGTGAGACCGAGTAGCGCCAAGTCCAGATTGTCCAGCGCATATTTGAAACAATCCTCATTATACAGACAGGTGTTGCACTTACCAGTCAGAGAGAAGTTAACTTCGGCCTGTTTGTAAACAGAGTCTATCGTGCCATCCTCACGCAGAAGCCTTCGCACGTCTTCTCTGACGACTTCGGGTTCGGCAATAGTTTGAATTGATTCTGGGTCAGTGAAGTCTAATGAATCGCTTTCCCGATGGACTATGCTGATTCGAACCTCTAACTCCTCTACGAGCGGCTGTAGGATGTTTTCAAAAATTAGTGCGTAGATACCCGCCTGAATCTGGTGATATGGCTGTACATCACTAGAAGCCTTGATTTCGAAGATATGCGCGATTATACCGCTATCGGGCGATTCCCAGAGAGCCAGCATATCCCCGCGTCCCTTGATTCCCCATACGTCGATGTAACCGCGGGCAGGTGGTTGCTCAATAACAACAGGGTTCTGGACAGTCGCCTTGTCAACAAGACTGTCTAATTCTGTACGTACTTCCTGTTTTCCTATGTCTGGTTTATCGCTTACGTCCCAGTCAGAACCATCGTAAAGGCCGACTGAGTCTTGTTTGATATTTTCGGTAATATCATCCTCGAACCGGTTGCCAATTTCACTAAGGAACACGCCCAATTCGTCCTCATTCCCGGTGATTTTGCCGAGACTTTGTTGGAGGTAGCGAGGGCACTGTTCAAACCCAATAAAGAGGCCAATATCCCCCGGACTGAGAACAGGACGTGAAGATCCAGACATCAATAGTCGATTGGTAGCATACCCGGTATGATAATATTACCCCTGTCTATCATATTCACCAATTCCATCTCTCTTGGCAAGCCAATGGACTAGTCATAGAGATGTTCTCGCTCTAAAAGCTCAGAACTCCCAGTTTTCGTCTGTCCAATTACGGAATAGAAATCCTATGAAATGCCCCACGTCAACCAAAGAGATCACGCCTCAGCTTGGACAAAAAGTAGCTCAAGGCATATACGCGGAAGTGTGTCGCACCACCAGAAGTAGATTTCTTCGTCGCCGATAGACAGCGAGCGCCTCTTATGACCGACTCGACCAGAACTCCTCAAGCGCAGCTCACCGAGCTCGACTACAAGGGACACGTCCTCGAACAACCTCATACGGAACGAGTAACGGCTTCCGTAGAGACAGCCGAAGACCTCTACGCGACAGACGAAGGCGACCTTCTCTGGATCGATGGCACCGAATACGCGGTTGTCAAGCGAAACTTCGGGATCTTCCACAGACCGCTCTCAGTCGTCGCCGAAGACGGCACACAAGGGCGGCTCATCGGAGGCACCATCAACCAGCAGTCGTCGATAGCCGGCATCGCATGGATACACGACCTCCCCGGAGACGACGAGTGCGCCCCGCAGCCGAGTGACTTGCTTGCGCGGTTCGACCGGGTCTACCGCCTCGAGGAAGACCGCCTCGACTGTCTCCACGCCTGGACGCCCGATAGCGACCATCGCGTCTGTCCAGCGTGTGAAGAACGCAGTGGCGAACCGATACGTATCGAACAGCAGGCCGGCAAGACTGTCGAACTCCGACAGTGTACGAACACCGACTGCCAACACATCTATCGGTACGTTCGACCCTTCCCGGAACCGGATACCGCAGCCCTCCTCATTTCGACGGGCACAGTGGACTCTCCCGTGCTCGGATCGGGATACACCACGAGTGAAACTGTCGACGAGTATGAACTCTCAGGAGTCTTCCGCTGTACCGAGCAGGACGATTTCAAGTTCCCCGTCGAGACGAACCGTGGTCGCGACGACGGCTTTTACTCAGCCTCTGAAGTTGCCGCGTTCTGCAACCCAAAGCTCGATCACGACGATCCCGACAACCGTTTCGGTACCGTCACCGTCGACACCAACGACCACACTGGGGGAACAGTCATTCGATGGTGCGACGCACCAGGAAGTCAAGCGAAGATGACCGTCGAGTTTCAGGAGCTCGTCGGCGGAACGAGCTCGCCCACGCCGGACTACGACCGCGCTCTCGACTGGAACCTCAACCGAGACGCGTTCACCGCAATTGTCGATCAGACTGGTCCAAGCTATACCGACACGTATCCTGACATTTCCTCTCAACAGAGCGCATCCAACGATTACACAACCGCTTGAATCACCCGACCGTTAATACCAGCGAGCCTGCAACCGATACACACGACGCGAACAGCGATGGCCACAGATAGTACATTCGAGGAGGACATCATCTACCTCTGGCGAACGCTCCGCTCTATCGTCCTCGTACTCGTCTTCATCTTCGGCGCGATCGTTACCAGTCTCATCATCGGCTATGTGGGTATCGTCGTTCTCGATCAGGCCTACCCAATTCCCCAGCAGTCAGAGACGGCACGCTTCCTCGCCTCCTCCGCGTTTAATGAACTCGGATACGCGATCTTTGTCGCTGGTCTCCTCTACTGGAAAACAGACCTCCTCCCCGAAGGCCTTCGCTTCCGTCATCCGACCCATCGCGACGCCCGCTGGATACTCGGCGGCATTCTCGTGATGATTGTCACAGAATACGTACTCACGTCCCTCTTCGCGTTTTTCAACGCTCCAACTGCACAGAACGCGGCTGCGATCGAGGCCACCAAACACGCCTCCCTTTCGATGTTCGGCGGACTCATCGTCGTATCCCTTCTCATCACTGGACCCTGTGAGGAAATCCTGTTTCGCGGCCTCATTCAAGAGTATCTCCGCAGGCACTTCTCTGCCATCGGAGCAATACTTCTCGCCAGCCTCTTTTTTGCGAGTGTACATCTCTTCGCCCTGCAGGGTTCTTTGAGCGGCCTCCGAAACGTCCTCCTCTCACTCTTTGTGCTATCACTCATCCTCAGCTTCGCCTACGAGCGTACCGACTCACTCTTCGTCCCGATCCTCATTCACGGTAGCTATAACGCTATCCTCTTCGCCAGTCTCGGTCTCACTAGCCTCTACTAACGGCCGTCTCGATCTCACCCAAGCCATCCCTCTGCTCACACCTATTCTACCGGTATTTTTTAATATCGGATATACGACGAGTGGGCTATGCGTTTCGCATTAGCAGAAGCGAACTGGGGAGACGACGACGGCACCACGTCGCTCGCAATCGTGACACCAACAGACCTCGATCGGCCCTCAGAGTACGGCCGGGCCGCAACGGGCTATCAAACCGCTGAAATCGGCTACGAATTTGACTCCACATACGATCCAACCGTCAACGACCACCCCGATCCGACTCCCGTCGTCTTCTACCCCAACGAACTCCGCGACATCATTACGGAAGTCCGGAATACGCTCCCCGTTGATCCATTCCACCCGCTAACTTCGATGTTCTCGTCGACTGGGCTGACGACCAGGAGGGTGGAGAAGGACTTCTCGCGGAGATCGGTACAAACGAAAAAGGAAAATGGTGTAAGCAGCTCAAGATGCTCCGAAACGACGGCGGCCACCCCTATCTCAAAGTCCAGCGCGGCGCCCACCACACTTGGCTCCGCGGATCGCCAACCCTCGGTCGCAAAGAGTTCGAGGGCGTCTTCGGAAACGTCACCGTCATCTGACACGGGAATCAGTCCCCCTTCGGATTGACAGGCGCGATATACTCGTTCTTCCAAGTGTCACCGTCTCGCCATTGCCAATAATAATACCTGTATCCCTGTTTCGGCTCCTTCACCGTGATGTAGGCCCCTGTAGCGGGGACATCATCGTAGTCGTCGGGGTCCATCGAGACACCCTGCTCCTCAAGGTCTTCGACGACATCATCGTCGACAGCATCCTCGGGAGCAGTATCTGGAGATGCAGGTGGTTGCTCCCGCTTCCAATCGGCAAGAGCCTGTGCGTAGTCAGCCAAGTCCTCCAGCTCCTCGACCGATAATTCGTCTACCGTGTCTCGAACGTGTGCCGGAAGGTCAGGTCCAGAAGGTCGCTCAGTGTCGTCCGTCATTAGTTACCCCACAGAGGGGCACATACATAACTATTGTGGGGTAACTCGTGGTGAGCACTCTCCGGTTGGTTTCTCGCCCCCACAGATGGTGGAGGTAACTACGCATGTCTACCCACCAGATCACCCCGACGGACGAGCACCTCCCACCCCTCGAACTTCCCCCAGGCGCGCTCGACGCATCGCACCCTGACTATGAGAACACCACGGGTAGTGACCCACCGGAGATCGAGCCTATCGAGCACCGCATTCGTCTCGACATCATCGAAGCTGGCGGGCTCTTGTCTCACGACACCCACGCCCCCACCCCGCTCGCCCGGCAGTACATCCAGAAAACACTTGTCGATACTTACGAAAGCGAACACCGGTTCTTCCCCTCCTACGACCGCCTCGATGACTTCCTGGACGAGGCTCCTGCCTTCCTCACAGGTGAGCTCGAACCCCATTACCGTGAGCTCGAACAGATTCGTGCCGATCGCCGAAAGTGGTACACGGAGCTCATTCCGAAAAACCTCGACACTATTCAAGGAACAGCCGACTCCCTTCTTCCCCTCCACGCAAACACTTTCCACGGAGTCGTCATCGTCGACGGAAACACCGATCCAATCGGGTATGCCGACGGACACGATCTCGATGTAGACGATGTCATTCGGGAAGCCCAGCTCGATAACCACATCCTGCCCTCCGAATACGGGATCACTCTCCCGGCGCCGCTCCTCGTCGGGGAATTCGCCAGCGGGTCCACTTACGCGTTCCTTCCCTGGTCGGACGCCGTCGTCTGTGGCTGTCCCTATAAGCAGACGAACAAGTGGGCGGTGATGTGCAAACACGAACTGGCGGCTGCATCCTGTCTCGCCACCGCTCACGAAGGAGACGTCGATGCCAAGTACGTTCTCCCGATCGACGTCGGTGTTGACATCCCGCAGCGCGCCCGCCGGTTCGTCAGCCCGACCGTCGCAGCCACTCACACGCCCCGGAAGCAACGGTAATCACGATGACGCCTTCCATCACAGACCCGGGGAGCCACCCCCAGCTGCAGTGGCTCATTCGCGGGTCGCCCGCGATTACGCTCACTGAAGCTCTCCACAACGCGATCCCTGTCGAGGTCCTCGACAACACCGTTGTCGACGCTGACGCCTACTATCACGTCGCGACAGACACCATCATCGTCGTCCAATTCGATACGGTCCAAACCGTCCTCGAACGGGACGGTGCTCCTCTCCGCTGCCCAAACGACAACGACCCGGCTTCTTGTCCGTCGTGTGCTACTCAAGGAGACACGACCGATTGCGATTCACTCGATAGCACCGACCACCATCCACACGATCCGTCACCAGCCTGTTCGTGAGTTCCGATGTCCTGCGGACTTCACACGTTCGACGAGAGTCTACCCAAGCACTCTACTCCTCCTGACTATGCAGATTGACACAGCCACCCTCACACAGATCCAGAAGTATCGCGTCACCGCCGACCCGGTCGTCGCGAGTAACCACGCCGCCGGCGCCGCCAACCTCGAGGACGGTATCCACGAGGAACGCCGCGCACTCGTTGAGGACACTCCAACAGGTGAGCGTGTACCCGTCGCAACGTGGGGCGAGCTCGCGGCACTCTGTTCGACGGCCTCCCTCACGCACGCCGCATTCACGAACGCGAAGTTCGTCAGCCTCTACCAGTACGCCTTCCGCCAGTACCTCGACGGGATCGCCGGCAATGACCAGGAAGTGGACGCGATGCTTCCCTCGAACTTCCCGATCCTCCCCACAGACGACGAAATTCGCGATAGAGCCCGTGACCTCCGCGAAGCGCTCAAGCGCGACCGCGACCGCTGGTTCACCGAGCACGTCAATGAACTCGACATCGAAACCGACGGTGTCCCGACGGCATTCTGGCTCCACGATTCCACGACGACGGCAGCAGAACTTCTCGCCGAGTGGTTCGCGGCCGGTGAGGTCTCCGAACGGCTTCTCCAAAGCCTCCCCAGTCTCCCCGGACAGACACTCGGTGTCGAAGTCGAGACGTCCGAGAGTACGTCCACTGGGACAGCAGGTCCAACCGACCCCGTGCAGGCCGGTCTCGATATGTTCTAATGGGGATTGTAAAAAGAATCCAGAGATTCATTTGGTACAACTCTAAGGACTGATAGGATAGGTGTGCGATATACACAGTGTTTTAGTAAAAACGCCTCTCGAGAGATTTTAGAGGTGCTCGAGATCTACGTAACGTTCATTCAGGAGAACAGAGATATTGACAACTTGGGCTAGGTGAGATCGAGAACTAAGCACCTTCACCCAGCCAATTTATTGTCATCCCAGTGGCTGAATCTCATATGGCTGACGAAAAATACGGTCGAATGAGTGAGGAGGCACGTTCATCCTTAGACCACCTAATCGAAAATCAGAATCAATTCAGTGATCATTCGATTGAGGTAATTAAAATTAACCTCTTAGTAGGGAGCCTGGTTCTTACAGCAGGTTCGTTCTTAGCAAACAGTGTCGGTATAACTCCAATCCCGACGAAGGCGTACATATCTGGAGGTGTCGCGGTCTTAGCGTGGTTGGGTTCAATTCTGATGGCTGAACTCACCTATTTTGGAATCCGGACGCACATCGGCGTTAGTCACTCGGCTATTGAGCACTTTCCCGATGTAGAAATTGAAGATATAGAAGAAGTATTATTGAGGAGTTATTCAGATATGCTCCAATATAGCGCTGAAGAGAACCGATCCACCGCTAGGCACATTATGCTTTCATTCGCACTCACGACGCTCTCGATAGTTGCGTTCTGTTTGACCGGAATCTTCCTAACCTGATACGTTGGGGCGGATCTCAGTCGAAGCTGAGGGTCAAATTCCGACTCAACGGGTATGAGACATTTTATTTTGTTGCTGTTTGAATTCAAGCACTATGAGTCGTGTGATGACTTTCCTCTCAAATAAGAGGCTGACTCTCTCGTTCATAGTGATCCTCCTCATTACCTATCTACTAGAACTTCTCACCATCGCCCAGTTGGGAATAGAGACGTTCGAGTTCTGGTTTCTCTTTACTCCAGGATTCGATCCCACACCGGCATGGATACTCTCCCTGTTTGCTCACGGAACAGTCCGACACCTGGGCGTGAATATCGTGGGAATTCTGGTGTACGGACTGGTGCTGGAGCGATATGTGGCGCGGAAGACGTATCTTGGTGTCTACGTCTCAACTGGTCTCCTCGCAGGACTCATCCACACGAACCTGACTGACAACATCGGAGCTGGGGCGAGTGGTGCGATTATGGGAATCGTCGGCTTCTATGCCATCGTGTATCTGGCGTTGTACCGGCCGAATGGTTGGAACGATCCATTGGAGAATGTCCGCTATGTCCTTGCCATCCTCGGGCCATTCGTAATTGGTGCACAGTACGTTGTTGACATCTACGTCAACAATGGTGGATATGCCCATGTCGCCGGTGGAATCATAGGAATTCTTCTGGGACTCGTCTACGCGAGATCTCAGGTGGAGAGTTCTTTCTCCAGAACAATCGAGGCAGCCAGAGAGTCTCCGTTCCCAACGGCGCTCTTGGTACTGATCTTGGCCGAGACAGCAGTGATAGTCTACCTCCTGATAGTGACTCCAGAGAACCCAGCAACCTCAACGGCAGTCCAGGCTGGAGCCACAATCATCCTGGTTCTCATCACGATCTGGTACGCAGACCACACGAGACGGAGCGCCGACCTCTTCCGACGTGAACTGGAATTGGAGACCCAACGGAACCATGCCGATACCCTCCAGATTCGTACTGACAAGTGGTTAGAAGAATTCCCATCCGTTCGTGAGACTGATGTCCCGCTATTCGTAGATAGAGATTCGATGCACGCAGTTCCGGAGAGTCTCCGAGGGGATCCGTACTTCGAAGATCTCACAACGAATCACGCCTCATACCTCCAAGATTCTGTAGACCATATAGACAACCTCTACTCTGAATTTCTGGATATTCGCGATGATTTCATAGATACCCTAAGTATCGACGAGTGTCCTGATATGAGGCAGGTCGACGTTCTTGAGGAGAACTACGCCAAATGGCTGTTCGAGCGAGTGCTACTGATGGAGCGGACGGGCAAGGACAAAGAGGATCTCAAATCAGCAGTCGGTGACGCCTTCGAAACCAGCGCAGAGGAGGAAGACGACCACTTCCGATTGTTTGGAGATACGGACCAATTTCGGAGGAAACCGATTATGCTCTATCACTACAAGCGGTCCTTTGCGAACAGCCGAAAGGAACCGTACCATTCGTCTTTAGCTAAGACTCACACCTCGGTTGCGTAGCGGTAGCGAGCGTCTCTTGCAGTATCGGTCGTTGCTGGTGGATCTTCTGTGCATCTTCGATCAGCCGCTCCAACAGCGGCGGTGGCGAGTAGCCGAGATATTGGCCGAGTTCGTGGAGGATGAGCTGGGCGTGCGACCGGAAGGTCGCCGCCCAGCGCTCCGGCGGGAACACGATGTCATCGTCGGCCTGCTCGGTGACCAGATCCAACAGCTCACGACTCACCAGCAGCGACAGCAATGCAGCGTACAACAGAATTTTCACGACATCCGGATCGCTCGTGTCGAACTCATCCAGTTCGTACTGCGTCTTCAGCTCACGAAACAGGGTTTCTACCTCCCATCGACACCGATACAGCGTTGCGAGATCCGCCGGGAGAAACTCCTCTCGCGGTAGATTCGTGATGTACAGATGGTAGTCGTCGGCGTCCTCGTCGCGGACGCCGACGACGCGGAACCGCTTCGTATCCAGCGAGCGCGTTCCTTCGTACTGGCCTCGCTTGAACTCCGCTTCGACCTCTACGTCGATGTACTGTCGGTGCAGATCGTCAACGACATCGTGGATCTGTTCGCCCACCAAGGGCCTGGCGCGCCCGCGCCAGGCCCGCAACTCCTTCGTTATCACCGGATTCGCGTTCTGCTTCAGCCGACTCACGAAATAACCGTCGTTCTCGTCGATCAACGCGAAGCGGCGATACTTGAAGTACGCCAGATCGAGCAAAACAAACCGTCCTTGCAGCCATGAACCCGTCTTGAACAAGGTGCTGTCGTGCGTTTTCTCGTCGGTCACGTCGAACCGCTCAATCGTCTCGTCGGTGGCGTTGTGGAGCAGGTGGAGCTTCGCTCCAGCCTGCTCCTCGTGATGGGCTTTGAACTCCTCAGAGAGAAACTCATGCAACCGCAACACGGTTCCATCAGCGATCATCACATCCCTGAACCGGTCGATATCAGCGTCAACAGCCCCGGGAACAGCGACCTCGTCGAGCACGGCCTCGACGAGGTCGCGGAGATACTCCGCGAGTATCGGCGTCAACCGCTGATAGAAACCGCCAGGTGAGATCGTTTCATCAGCCGTCGAGTTGTAGCTACGTCTGAAGCCAGCGAGTGTTCGGCTCTCGCCTGCGGCGAAGCCGAACACGAGCGCCCACACGAGGACTGGAACCTGTAGCTTGCCCTCTCGCTCGACCACGCCGAGTTCCTCGGCGTGCTCTTCGAGGAACTCGGAGGGAAACAGTGTAGTGAGCCGACGCATGATTCTCGATGAGGAGGCTTCTGTGTGCACAGCGGTTGCCTCCTCATTCCTCTCGAAAAGAAGCCTCGATAAGCCGTCGCTGTCACGTGATTCTGCTCTTAGCTAAAGACGGATGGGAACCGTACATGTTCCGTATGTACGCCAGAGCTCCGCAGATGCATATTGACGATATTGAGTCGGTACCAGGATACTCTGATGCAGTCGACGCTGCTGAACTGCTTGACGACATCGAAATGGAACTCGGGGAGTTAGAAAAGAAACTGATTGAGTACAATGAAGCTCCTAGGTTCGAGGGTGAGTGCGGTCTGATACTGGACATCGAATAGGTACTGGATTCTTTCACGTCTGGACAGCTCCCGATGCCCCTCGATCAGTCGCCGTCTTCGACCACTTCGACAAGGTAGCTGTCAAAGCCATCGACGACCGCGTACAAGACTTCCACAACCGTGCTCCGGTCGCGACCGTCGACGCCGTAGAGGACGACCGTTCGGGTAGTGTTGTCCGAGCTATCGACAAAACCGTTGATTGGATGGAAGCTATCTCTCCCGGCGCTTGGAAACACCCTGCTGTCAACGAGGCTGAGTTCGACCCTCTACCCGGTTATGAACTCACGCACTACTACATCGAGAGCAGAGAGGTAATCGTCTATTACCATCGAGAAGGTACTCACGAAGGTCAGCGACCTACGGGGAGCACGACCACAGTCGGTCTCGAAGTGACCACTGAAACATATCCATACCTTGTCGTCAAAGCGTGGCGAGACAGCGGAAACGCTACCGTCGCGCTCGCCCCGTGGGACTATGCACACGAAACTGAGATGGTCGACGTCCGAAATCCACACGACGGGTGCGGACTCGACATCGCACTGACGATTGCTCGCGACTATGTTGCCGCCGTAATCGGCGATGACACCAATCCGCCTGCCGTCGGGCAAGCAAACCTCACAGCGTGGACACAGTAGTTTACCATCCATACACTGTACAACAACCCTCACCAAGAATTTCTCACCCTCAACGAAGAGTGGAGGTTCTATCGATAGATGCACCAGCTTATCCGCGTACTTGTTCCCGGTACCACTCAAGACGACGCCCTCGCCCACGCTCACAGCGCCCTTGACAAACTCGTCGGTGTCGGCGTCGATACTGCCAGTGTCTACGACTACTACGGGACGTTCGATCAAGCGGACTCGCGTTACAAGTCGCACGTCGTGAACGTCATCAATGACGGCAGCTCTGAGACTGTCGACGAGACAACGGTCGCTCCAACGTTCCCACTCGACAGCGAGGAGGGACAAGCACTCCTCGATGACGCGCTCAAGGAACAAACGGAGGAGTTCCGAGATACGTTGTCGAGATTCCAGTCGAAAGTCAACGATCTTTCTGTTGAGGACGTGATGAACAACGTCGACGGAGTACGATTCCACCTAGGACAGCTCGCCGAATGTCGAGGACCTTCGGTGTACATCTACAACGAATATGGAGGCGGTCTCATATCACCGAAGGCCGTCGACGAATACATCGATCGCCTACAGAACGCCTCGTCGGGTACTGCCGGCGTCGACGGTGACGCCGCAGCGGCCACAAAAGAAGATGAGCAGACACACCGGGGATGGCTCGTCCCCGCCGACGTCCATTTCTAGCGCTTTATGGCGAGTGAATCACAGCTCTTCGAGACGCTTAACGACCCGAATCGGATAGCCTTCCGGGTGGAGCTCCCTGACGGGAAATCAACAGCGTTTGCGACGACTGGACGGACCGACGTTGCAGTCGGCGAGCGATACTGGAATTCCTACGACGGCGAACTATACCGCGTCACGATCGTCGACGACACGACGGTTGAAGCAGTCCTCGAATTCGGCTGTGGGGATATCCTCCGATCAGTCTCCTTCGACTGTGAGTGGTTTACTCCAGACGGTCACTCCCTCCACCACATCGCTCCGGAGACCGAGTAACCGCCATCACTCTGTTGACTCACCAGTATGTCAGCACTTGCTTTCCCCGTTCGCGACGGTTCGGAACCAGCACCACTTGACCATTCCTCCCTGACCAGCAACAAACCAACCGAGCTCTTATCGACGATCCGCACCGGCGACCACATCTTCGAGCGAACCGTCATCGACTCTCGAAATCGGTTCCCTATTCCCGAGGTGAAGGCTGTTTACCGACGTCGCGTCATCACTAACGTTGAGCTCACTCGTGAAGGATGTTCATTGGCCGTTAACTTCCAGGAACGGCTCCCTGCCGATGAGTCGTTGGTCGAAGTGCTCCATTCGAGTGATCCCGAGTGGCGTACATACCCGCCAGCGGGAATGCCGGATTTCCCACGACTGGACGTCGAACCTGGTGAAAAACCGGACTGGAGGGTCTCCCATTGGGAACCCGAGCGTGTCACGCCACCGCCTCTCGAGGACGTCACCGACCTCACAGTCCACCGCGTTTGTGGACGAGGGAGTCGGCAACTCGTCAATCACCTTCTTATCGGTGGTCCGGACGGCCGCATCGACCACCGCCTCGGCGGTGTCGCGAAATGGAAGGCCGGATTCATCGCTACCCAGGATGGGCATCCGTACTCAGTGGCGGTGCTCGCGCAGCCGTACACATACAGTTACGACGGGGCTCGTGAAGAGCTGTACGTTACACGGCTTGCGAATCACCCGAATCGCCCACCGAATACGTCGAGTTGGATGCTTGCGCGTCTTCGGGACTGGGTACGTGAGAATACCGACCGAAAGCGGCTCGTCGCGATCGCCGGCGTCGACGACAACACTGGAGTCTGCTACCGAGCCGCTGGGTTCGAACTCGATCGGATCAAACCCGTCTCGAGTACTGATTGGGAGAACCGTGAAGGACGTACTGTGCCCCGTCGCGACGAGTGGACGAAACGAAGGTACGTCTCATCAGTATAACATCTGATTAGTCAGGCGAACCGTTTCAGCGAGGATTTAGAGATATCTCCGAATCGAGAATCCTCCATTACGATATCAAGGATAGCCTCTGGATTGTGGAGTAACCGATGAGAGTTGTGGCGGCCACCGCCTTTTCCCATATTCACCTCTTTAGTTTCGATTACCTGGCTGAGCTGCATCTCATCGAGGATATCCCGGAAGCGCCGTATCCCGATCGTGTCCATATCTATCGCGTTAGTGATCTGCTGGTACGCATCGTAGAGTTCACCTGTTATGATGTAATCATCACGCGAGTAAAGTGACTTAGCAGCGATCGAGAGACAAGCCGCTTTCATTTGAGTGGGGGTTCCCTGGAGGAAGTCGCGGAATCGATCCTTTTCAAGTGCGTCTTGGGCTCTTCGCACGTGGTCTTCCTCAACTACGTCTGCTCCCTCACGATCGGCTAGCTCTCCTGCGGTCCTGAATAATCGCATTGCTTTCCGTGCATCACCGTGTTCCTGGGCTGAGAAAGCCGCGACAAGAGGAATAACCTCATCAGTAAGAACATCATCACGAAATGCGTCATCACGCCCGCGAAGAATCTCTTGAATCTGATTTGCATTATATGGGTCGAAATTGAGTTCTTGAGTCTGGAAGGCACTCTTGGTGCGTGGGTTCAACTCGTCGAAGAAGTTGATTTGATTGCTTATTGCGATGATCCCGATCTGACACGACGTATCATTCGATTCGACTGCCTTCGCGAGACTCATCAGAACGTGGTCGCTCTTGAGAAGGTCGACTTCGTCGAGAATGATGATAGCCGAGTCGTAGTGATCGAGAATCTGCCAGAGGCGTTTGTAGAACTTGTCTTTCGGGAGCCCGGTATCGGGCATTTTCACGACGTCCTCATCCTCGTCATAGATATCCTCGTCGTTCAGTTGTTGGCCGATTGTCGAGATGACTTGGACTTCAGTTGAGGATTTGGAGCAGTCTAGATACGTATGGCCTATTCGGATATCATCAACTGCCGCATTTACAGCTCGACGAGTGACGTATCGGGAGACGAGAGATTTTCCCGTTCCTGTTTTCCCAGTAATTGAGATGTGATTTGGGGCACCACCATAGACAGCGTCGTTCAGACAGCTGCTGATAGTGGAAATGTAATCGTCACGTCCGACAATTCGATCGCCATCAGGTACCCAACCGACACGGACCATCTCCTTATTTTGGAAAACCCCCTTCCGTTGAGAAAAGAGCGGGTCGTCAACCTTGAATTGTTGACCGTCCCCGTCGCTTGATGGCGGTTTTCCATTCTCGTCTGGACTCCCCTTCGGTTCCGATGTTTGGACGCGAGATCGGTCGTCTTGACCGTCTGAAGACGTAGAATCCAAATCTCGACTTTCATCGGAAGTCGAGGTGCCGTTTGACATAGAGACACCGACGAAACCCGTTTACTTAAAAGTATTCCCACCTCGACTTCCGACGTAAATCTACCACGACGGAAAGTCTACTGGAAGGACTACCTCAATCGTCGAATAATCACGGAACCCAACACACACACCCCTTCGGTTCCGTCGTTACCGATGAACGTGTACCCCCCACGGGAAGGATAGGTACAATCACGGTTTAGAGGATAGAGCGCGTCTCTACGGCGTTTCTGGACGTTCCAACCCGTCACCGAGCTTCGTCTTGAACGTTCCAGTCGCTCCGCTTCTTCCTTTCTAGTATTTCGTCCCGCGGAGTTGTTCAAGCTGTATTGTAATAAAGCTAGGGTGAAATAACTCAACTTTTACATATTCTTATCGTGGGACAGAATACAGACGACTCCTGCTATTCTCAGTCTAGTTACCGCTTTTCCCGGCCGCTAACGTCGGAACTAGTGGGGTGTGTCTGGTCATCGTGATCTTGAGCTGCGTTGCCCTTGTCTATCTAACGACGGAACCGAAGGGGTGTGGGTCCGTCATCGAGTAGTGGTAGGATTTCCCCGAGACCAATTCTCTTCTCCAACCTTCGTTTATCGACATACAAGACCTGTTCTGCCCGTGGTATCCTGAAGTATTCATCTTTTACGAGATTTCTGAGACTTTTCTTCCGTCTTTTCGTTCCACTCATCCCGCTCTTACTCTCATCTAAAGAGAGTAAATTCGCACGCTAACGTCGGAACTGGTGGGGTGTCCCCTCCCGAAATCTGAGACTTCATACGATTTGACCCTCGTTTACGACGGAAGTCCAGGGGTGTCCCTATTGCCATAACGCCGGAACCAGTGGGGTGTTTTTCGCCTCGCCTTACGACGGAACTGGTGGGGTGTCCCCTCTCTGGATTTTTCTCCCCTCGTTGAACTGAGGCGATTTGTCGATGGATTCCATCACCGACCCGAGTACATACGAACCAATCACTGAGAATCTCGATGAAGTCCACCAGAAAACGGACCTTCGTACATACGACGTCTTCACGAACTGGCTCAATTTCACCGTCACCGCTCTTAGTCGGAACGACGACGACTATCTTGACCTCGTTCACGATCTCACAGATCGTCTCCACGATGACGACGATCTCACCAGAGATGTTCTCGAGATCTATGGGACTGCACTCGGAGCCCTCGTCAATACAATGGAAGAAACGACCGTTCCGGGATACCCGCACTCGGCGGAACTCCTCGGCGGGATTTACGAACACTACGGAGCTAACAGTGATGCCTTCGGCCAGCACTTCACACCCCAGAATGTCGCCATCGCGAAGGCTCAGATGCTCTTCAGCGCCCCCGAGAGCATTCGTGACGCCACTCCGGAGGACCCTATCACGATCAGCGATCCGGCGTGCGGGAGTGGTCGACTCCCATTCCACGCTGTCCAGCATCTCCGTCACATCTCTCCTAACACGCCCACTGTCGTCGTTGGACGCGACATCGACAAGACGTGCGCTCATATGGCCGTCATCAACTTTGCACTCCACGGCATCCCCGCGTATGTCGTCCACGGAAACTCCCTCACCTACGAGATGTGGCACGTATGGCGAGTAAACCATCCCACGCGAATCCTTACCGACTCAACCGTCAACGGGGCTATCACTGAACTCGACCCTGACAACGCACCCATCATAACGAGCTTTGAGGAGGCCGATGGCTCCGCTCAGGACGACACCAACAACGATAGCGACCTCTCCGAAGGAAACGTTGAGGACGCCGTCACGATCGATGATCCCGATACCATCGAGAACGTCACGCTTGACGCCTTCAGTGAATAACTATCTGTATTCCACACTCCACAATGTCCGTTGTTCTCCAATCCGAGGCGAACCGGCGTCAAGCCCTTCGAGAACTTTTCCAGGCCCTTGAGGACCATACGCCGCCTCCACGAGGTCTCGCACAAACCGAGTCTGGCGTCGTAGCTGCGATCGGGCCCGCACCGATGACCACCCGTGCGTGGTTCCTCGAGCGATACCCTCATCTCAAGGCCAGCGAAGAAACCGCCGAAGTGCAGGTCTATCGAGCGTACTGCTTCGACCCGACTCACACCCGAAAACCAACTACGGATCCCCGCGATCACATCCAAGGGAATTTCGTAGACGATCAGTTCGTCACCTGTCAAGTGTTCGTCCTTGATCTTCCTGCTACCAACTTCGAAAATTGTACGAGACTGGACGCAATCCTCCGGATCGCCAGCGAGCAATTCACTCCTATCATCCGTGACGGGCGACGTGTCCTTGAGAAGACGATTGTTGGCTCCGCTCGAGACGTCCACGCACTCTATCAGCGCACTCGATATCAACCAGCTTGCGACCCATCGACGGATATGTGAACTACACTGCTACCTCGATAGGAACGACGACTACACGCTCGCTCGCGTCGACGACTAGCCAGTTCACGTTGGTCATTCGTAACATTACGGAGTTCTCACGATGCCATCGAATTCCCAATCCCAACTCGATGCGTTCACGACGACCGAAGAATCGACATCCGGCCACTCAACAAATACTCCCGCAGTAACATCGACGACTGAGAAGTCTGAAGCGACCCACTCCACAGCGGAAACACCGCTAAACGATTTCTACGAAAATGTCCACAGGGTCTTCGAGGAAACATATCCGTCGGCACTGTTGAACGTCGATCAGGTTATGGCGCTCACTCCGGATCATAACGTCTTCTGTACATCTGACCTTCCTGATGAGCTCAAAGTCGCCCCAGCCCGTATCGGTCAGTGGGAACTCGATTACCACGACGATACGACCATCACCTACCGAGCCTCGGGACGTGCCTTCGACGAACGATGGGGACAAGGCGGGTCGATTGTCCGACACCGTATCTATCTGAACGACTCCGGAGCGAACCGCGACGGGATGTGGCACTATATGACCGAACTCGTGACCGGCTACGGGAACCCCTCACAGGTTCGGAAGGCAGACACCAGCGATAAGGCGCGACTTTCTGGGATACGCGGCTACAGCGTCCAGAACAACGACGGCGACTACGGTGTCTCCGGAGGGACGAACGCACGTATTGAAGACATCAAGACCGCAGTCGCGACGGTCGTTGCCCAACTCCATACAGAGCCCTCCACAATCCGAACGCACCTCCCTGACACCGACGACCTGGAGTGGACGCTGTCCAAATACGGCCTCAGGACGGCTACTTACGAGCGGCTGGCACCAAACGAAACAGATTTCGACTACTTGCGTCTCACCGCAACGCAGGATCGCGTCTACCTCAAGGGGCTCAAAGAGAACGAGTCATCAGCTCAACACGACAGCGTACCTGTCCCCATACCTGATTCGATCCCGCCCGGCTGTGCTACTCAGACCGAGCGAGCGACCACCGTTGTTGCCTCCTCGCTTTCCCCCCTGCTCATCAAGCCAATCCTCAAACCGCCAGTCGAGGAGGTGCTTGAAGCTACCGCGCTTCCGCAGTGAGGATGAGACAGTCTCACTTCCCGGAACAGTCTTTTTCTTGCACGAAGAAGATGGAGCAACAGCTCCAGAGATGCATAGACGCGGTCATTACGGGCTCGCTCTTCTCGCCTTCTCACCGCTGGCGTTTCTCCTTACCGTTAGTCGAGCATCCGGAGAAGCCCTCTTGGGGATACTTATCGTCGCCGGCGTGGCACCGATTCCCGATATCGACCAGCGTCTCCCCTTCGTTTCGCACCGCGGTATCACGCACACCGTCTGGTTCATCATCGTCGCGTCCACGATCGCAACGGCTGTGACGTGGGCCGCGGCGCTTCAGGGAACACAATCGGTGAACGGGACGCTGTCAACAGCAAGCGCTCCGTCTCTCGTTGTTCCTGCGCTTGGCGTCGGCTTTCTCGTCGCGCTGGGGCTCACGACGCACCTCCTCGGTGACGTGATAACGCCGATGGGGATCCAACCGTTCGCCCCCGTGGACGACACGGAGTACACGTGGAATCTTACGACGTCAGCGAACAGTACGGCAAATAACGCCCTCTTTGTCGCTGGACTCGGTGCCACAGGAGCTGCTATCTATATCCCGCAGGTCCTCGCGACGATCGGCGTGTAATCGCGGCTCTAACGCGCTAATTGAGCAGGCCGTCTCTGTCAGTTAACCCACGAAATGGGCGATACCATCTCTGCGTGGGGTAACTCAGATAGATTGTCGACCGAATTTCTCTCTCCCCTCTACTGGTGGAGGAATCTACGTATGGGTAGTCTTTCTCGACACCGCGCACAGCAACGCTTCCGCAAGGCACTCGACCAGCGGCTCCAGGATACGTCGAGTCCAACCGAGACGTATTCAGCCTACGAGGAAGCCATCGAGGAGCTCATCGGATTGGCCCTCAACGCCGACGAACTCAACAAGGCAGCTTGCCGCGTCGCAACCGATCCCGACGCAATAGACTTCCCCGACTAACGCCACACTCATGTCCGAATCCGATCCGACCGACGACCGCTGGATCGACGCCCACAGCGTAACCTGCGCCATTTGTGGCTATCTCGCTGACGAACGCGAAACGAAGAACCTCTACAAAGACGACGACATTCACCTTGAGGGCGAGGCACATTGGGACTGCTGGGAAACCCACGACTGCCTCGAGGGCGGCTGGCTGATTCGCGATCCCGGCCTCGACGTCGAGGCAGACATCGATCCGCAGTCCGAGACCGTTTCACTCCCTGCCGTCTGCAAGGTCTGTGGGAAGGTTTACCGGATGTGCTACGACTTCGCCGCTCTCTACGACCCAGAGGCCGATACGTTCGAGGTACCGGTACAGATCGACGACAACATCCAGGGCCTCCTCAACACCGTCAATAGACTAGCCAACAACGGACAGATCGACCCTGAAGAAGCTCAGTACCTTCGGGATAACATCATCGCGATCAAGGACCGCCTCGGACAACACCGCTCACGCGAGTAGCAGAAGGCGACATTCAGCAAAGTTCAGCACAAAGTGCATCACTCCGGTGCGACAACGTCCCCGCATCCCGGACACTCGGCCCACACGCCTTCTGTGCCATCATCTTTTTCGTATTCAACTAGGGTCCACGCAGTAGTAATACGCTCATTACAGTCCGGGCAGTGACCGAGTATCTGCGTGTCGTCGGGCATGGAAAGGGGATGGAAGGAGCGTGTGATAGTGTTCCTTCCACACGAACCTTGAATGTTGTCAAAAATGAGCTTTTAGCGGGCTTACAGGCCGTCCACACCAGAATTTCGGGGAGACAGCCCACCAGAACCATTAATTCAGAGCCGCCGGAACAGGACAACTTATGAGTGTCCGCACAATTCTCGCTCGGTTTCTCTCCACCGGGAAGACAGAGATGGTCGTCGAGTGTCGCCAGTGCGGGACAACGTCTCTTCGGACACTGATGAATGTCCCGGGTGCGGATCGGAAGAGATTGGGTGCTATCAAATCCCGACGTGAATTTGTCACTGGCCGCATCAAGTGATCCGTCTATGACGATCGAAACCGCACACAACGCTCCCGAAGCTGTCATCGCGCCGGTTGAGGAGATCCACGACTTCCTCGCGACTCGATTCGGTCGCGACGACGTCCTCGTTGAGGTTGAGTCATCCGGCGCCGTCCAGACCACAATCCACCAGGACGCCGGCATCGAGTACCCCGGCGAATGGGACACTTTTCAAGATTTCACACCCTCATCAACCGACACCGCCTAACCCTATTGGTCCCCTCGATCACTTCAGCAGTCCCTCGGCTCCTAGCGTCTTTGTTTGCGGCCACGGGCCTGAACCGCTTATGGCAACCCTGCAAGCAACCACCGCATCGAATCATCCGACCGTCGACCCCGATGCGGTCGAGGCTATCGAAGCAATCATCGACGATTACGACTTCTACGGGAGTTTCCACTCCCTGACCATCGGCGTCGTCGAACCCGACCAGGAGGACGCCGACCCGTACCTCGAACTCTACGGGTACGTCGCCTTCGAGGTCACAAAGCCAATTTTCGACGAAGACGGGAGTGTCGTCGATCGAACAGAATACTGCACCGAGGAGTTCCTTGAACGTCTCGCTCCCCATCTTGAGGAGCAACTCGTCGTGGAGACCGTCGGATTCGAGAAGTGCCGTTTCCCGCTGCTTGCCGGCCAGTGGGTCGCTTGGCCTGATGGGACTCTTACCTACAATTCGTTCGACCACGCTCCTGAGAACCCGTCCGAGGAGTCGGCTACGGAAACTCCCGACGCACCGTCTGAATCGTCTGCGTAATCCCACACCCAGCTCATCATTATGGAACCACCAGATACAACGTCCGAGAATCAAGATACTGACGAGGACGCAGACCCAGCCGCTGAGCCGACATACATCAGTATACAGCCAGCGTGTCCAGTCTGTCAGAACTCCAAGTTCGAATCTACCGAAGAAGGGGTGCCGAACAATTTCGACACCCACTACGTCCACGTCAGATGTGCGAGATGCAAGACGCAGCTCACCATCGAGTATCGTGCCATCGATGTCTTCTGGCACGGCGGATTCGACGGCCAACATAGCGCCGTTTCGCAGGACCTTCTCACCCCTATCCAGAACGAGTACGTCGATGAAGCATCGTATGGGATACTTCCAGATAGCGACCTCCTCTCGTCCCTTGACTGGCCGCTCACCTGTGACTGCGGCGAGAACCTCACGGGAAACGAGCTCGTCTCCGATCCAACCGTCCTCCCCGATCACGATGTCGACTACGATGATCCCGACTGCGAAACCATCCTCTTTCGATGCGTGAACTGCGACACCATCGTCACCGTATAGTGTCTCAGAGCGGCGGCTACAGAAAGTGCAGATAACAACAGCGAATCAAACGAAATAGGATGACGAAATCGGCTTAGAGATCTCGAGTTTGAACGGTCTTCCTGTCGTTCGCGTCTGCACGACGCGCAGCATCGTCAAGGAGGTCAGCGACTTCCTCGTCAAGCGCATCGAAGAAGTCTGCCGAGACGTTCATTTCGTCGAGATGCTCTCGAACCTTCGATTGGACAATCAGGTCTGCCATACGATTCCCCGATTCTCAGACCCCGTCTTAATAATTAACGCCTCTATCGTTTGATTTCTCCCGTCCGATCGGTTCCGAGGACTCAGAATGCTCAAGACTCAATCAACTCTGTTGAATAACTCATATACCTCACCAACATCAGATACGTCAGATACAATCTCGGCCGAACCGGCCACGTCCCCGACGTAACCCATCAGTAACACTCGCCCTCCCTGTAGCGCCCGCTCCGCGAACCATCCTCCACTCATCAGTATGCCCACCTCGCTCTCCTACTGGACGATCCAACCCGACCGCTGGACGTTCAACGCACAGAAGCTTCGTGATTGGGTCGAATCGCAACTCGACGGTCGCGTCCTCAACGCGTGTGCTGGACGGACCCAGCTCACCCATAATGGGCGGATCGTCCGGAACGACATCAATCCCGAGATCGATGCTGACTATCACGTTGATGTCCGCGATCTTCCTGACATCCTCGAAGCTGAATCGTTCGATATGATCGTCCTCGACCCACCCTTCTCGGAACAACAGAACACGACTACTTACGATCGCGAGGACGACACACTACCTACGATCACCGAACTCGCTAGCGTGGTCGACGCCCTTCTGAAACCCGGTGGTCGCGTCATCCGACTCGGCTATACGACGACGCTTATGCCGCCTGGGGAGGAGTATCTGCTCGAAGAGGTCACCATCTGGAACACCCTCGGTCGCCAGCACGACTGGCTTGGGACCGTCGCTCAGAAACCCGATAACGAGACTGCGTCGGCAACCCGCCCAGTACACGTGACTGACGCCGCAGTTCCGAACGCAGGAGCCACTGCGTCAGGCGGTGTCGCGACCAGCGGGAACGGGAACACGCCCCTCTCCCTCGAGTACATCCGCCTCAGCCCCGAGATTATGCCTCAAGACGGCGTCGCCGACTACCTTGCCACCCACCTCTCCGGACGTGTCCTCGACGTCTCGACGTACGAACGGTCACTCTCCCACGACGGCCACTTAGTGCAGACGAGCGTCGATGAATCCGTCGACGCCGCGTACCATTTCGACGAGCGTGAACTTGCCGCCGAATTCGCTGCTGACATCTTCCACACCGTCGTCGTGGACCTTCCGAGTGAGGCGTTCCAGCAGACCACTAATTATGGTGGCCGCACTACTGGCCGGGATACAGCACTCAAGCAGGAACTCCACCCACTCATCGCCGCGGGCGGCCAGATATTCCAAGTCGGCCACACCGCGACCTGTATGCCGCAGCGCCTCGACTATCGTCGATCCCGAGTCGCCGTCATCGAGCATCCCTGCGTCGAGCAGGACTGGATCATCAGTATCGACATGAAACAGAACACGGGACTCGATGTCCACGCGACCGACCGCTCACCCCTGGACATCCACGTGCCCGACTCAGACGCCGAGGCACAGCACTCGTGTATTCGGTGTGGCGAGGGCTGGTATCTCCACCCCTCCTGGTACGTCGACTGTCCTACCTGCGGAGCGCGACCCGAGAACTACTGCGTCACCGACGACGACACCATCCTTTACCGCCCACACTCCGAGCGCCTTGACTACCTCGAAGAGCACCACAACCGACACGAATGCGATCCCGGCGTCACTTCCAGAACGCCATCCACTCTTTCCACCGACCAGGAGGACGACTCCACAACCTCCTCGACAGCCCCAACCGAACAGGAATCCCTCGAACAGTTCGCTTCACAGAAGAACTAACCTCTGTCCCCCACCCTTCCCAACAGTATGTCCTCTCGCGCTCACTCTACGACAACTCGCCGCCAACACCATCAGCGCGCCTCAGCCCACGCCTGTCCCGAATGCGGAGCTGATCCGCTCATCATCATCTTCACTGACCCCGCCTCGAACGAGGACGCGACCTACTGGTTCGACTGTCCACACTGCACCTTCGCTTCGGCGCTTCGTGCGATCCCAACAACTGACGACGAACCCACTCCTCATGCCCCGTTAGCACAGGAAAATATCAACGAGTACGTCGCAGCGATCGACGTCGAACCACCGTTCTAACAGCACCCTCCTCGCTCGGTGTGTTTTTCTCGCTCTTCGAGCCTGAAAGCCCGTCGAACGGGCTGCGTGATCCATATGACCGAGACAGGCTCCACCACGTCCCCCGACGCCCGCAGCGAGACCTCCTACCAGCTCACTGGGCCCCGTCCAAGCGACGAACCGTACTGCGTCACAGCCATCGCACGCGACGACTGGGAGCCGGGTCAGCCCTGTCCCGAGTGTGGGACGTCCCACCTCCACGAGATGCATCTGAACGAGGAATGCGCGATTCATCACGATGGGTCAAGCGCGTTCAGCGCCGCCCTCGATCGACTCGGCACCGTCGAGTACTGGTGTCCCGAGTGTGAGACCGTCCTCTACCGCTACGCCGCATACGCTCTCTGGCTCGCCCTCACAAACAACCTCGAGCACGACGCCTCAGTATGAGCTCTACTGCCGCCGTCTCGTCGACGTCGGACTTCCGGCTGGGTTTCCCCGACGACGTCGACGCCGAGGCCGCGAACACCGCCCGTCGCGTGGTCAAGGCCGCCCCTGAAACAGACCGTGTCTACGCGCTCGTCTCCGGCGGCCACGATTCATTGACTGCGATGCACGTTGTCTATCAATCTCACTACCTCGATCTGGATGGTATCATCCACATCAACACCGGGATCGGCATCCCGGAGACGACCGCATTTGTCGAGGAGCGAGCAGAAGCGCTCGACATCCCGTACTACGAGGTTGGGGCGCCCTGCGACGATCCGGGCCAAGAGCACGAGTACCGTCGGCCGCACGAGGAATACACGGCGCTCATCCAGCGATTTGGCTTCCCTGGCCCCGGAGCGCACAAGTATATGTACTGGAATCTCAAGGAGAAGCCGCTCTCGCGCTTCCTGAAGATGCTTGAGGACGACCTCCTTCTCATCTCCGGTGTCGCCCGGCACGAATCGCAGAACCGGATGGAAAACGTCGACGCGAGCGGTCAGCAGGAGTTCCTTGGCCATCCGACGATCTCTCCGCTCGTCGAATTCACTCCACTCGATGTTCGCCGCTACCGACGCAGCCTCGACCTCCCGATGTCACCCGTAAAGGAGACGCTCGAAACCTCGGGAGAATGCCTCTGTGGGGCGTTCTCCAAACGGAAAGAACTCAGGATGATCCGGCTCTTCTATCCCGATGTCTATCGGCGCATTCTCTGTCTCGAAGCAACCGTCGGCGCGTTCGCCGCCCTGGACGACGGACCCGACGAGGCGTACAACCGCTGGGGCCATAACCGACTGAAAGACCACGAACGCGAGGCGATGGACGATCCTGACCAGATGCTCCTCTGCCAGAGTTGCGAGCAGCGCCATCAGTGCAATACCTCCTAACCGTCGCTCTGGACCACAACTCGTCACCTGAACGCTCGAACTCTCAAGATATGAAATCCTCCATCTCTCGGGACAGTACCTGTCTCGCGAGTCTTTCTTCGCGGCAGCTGGCCTGAGCCGCTGCACAGCACGGCATCCGTATCGTTCGTCAAGTATCGCTGCAACCAGCTGTTCACACCACCCGCGTATGGCTTCCAGTTCCCTTCAGGTAGCCTCGGCTGCGGCTGAGCCGCAACGTCCGTTCACGCCACCGCACGCGGCACCCAAGCCGGACACCCTCGAGTCGGCCCGTCGCCCCGCATATATCGGCTTCCTCTTCAGAGCGCCGTTCGCCACAGACGCCTACAAACTTGGCTTCACCACGGGCATCCGTGAGGACTATCGCCTCCAGATCGACTCCTACCGGAATGTCGACCTCCCGGTGGTTATGCTCGACAACAAGTTCCACGACCCCGATCCCGACCGATACGTCGACCGGTTTCGCGAGTACGAACCCGATGTGGCCGTCATCGGTGACGCTGAGACGCCACAGGACGCCTGCGAGTACACCCAGCTCGCTCGCGACCTCCGCGAAGAGTTCCCGTCGACAACGTACATTATCGTCCCGAAGTGTCGCGAGGCAATCGAGATCATCGACGACGACCTCGTCCTCGGGTATCCGCTCGGCTATTCATCCCTCCACGCAGACGACTACAGCGACCCAGTGGACTGGCGTGACCGTCATATTCATCTCCTCGGCGGGAGTCCCCCCATCCAGTACGAGGCGCTCCAAGACCTCACGCAGCCAACACTCACGAATGCGCCGCCGGCGAACATCGTCGGAATGGACTGGAACGGACCAGCCAAGGTCGCCTACCTCGGAGAGTACTGGAGTCGCGATGGCTGGCAATCCGCTGACCATCTCGGGATTCGTGAGACTGTCCGTCGGAGTCTCCGTGAGATGCGTGCCTTCTGGCAGGAGCGCGATCTCTGGCCGGAGACGACCCCCTGTGACGTCTACGGAGAAGCGGTTCAGGAGCCACAGGACCCCGTCTGGGCAGCGAGCGGGCGAAATATCTACGAAAAGCCGAGTCCCTTCGCTCCTGACGATGCACCGGTCTACGACCCGGAGGATCCCGACTACGATCCGCTCGAGGATGCGATCGTTATCGCGTACGAAAACGGATGGACGCTTGCGTACCACAACGAGTCGGAACGGAAGCGTATTGAGTACCAGGAGGGACTCACGCCCGTCAGCGGTGATTAGTCTCTCTCGAGTTACCCCACGGCGAGGCATCTGCAACGTTCCTCGTGGGGTAACTATGGTGACCGCTATCACCTCTGAACGGGAATTCACTCAGAAACGCGGGTTTCTCCCCACCGCCAAGCAGGTGAAGTGTTTCATATGTCAACAGCTGCCTCTACCGTCGACCCGGAAACGATCGCACAAGCCGGTGACTCGCCTGAAACCATCCGCGACAAGGTCCTCCGCACGCTCTACCACACCGTCCCGGGAATCGAACTCGAGGATGTCCTCGAACTTCGGGTACTCATCGATCCGCCGGCGAACGAAGATTCACATTCGAGGCAAGCGCAAGCCGTCCTCACAGCCGTCCAGGAAGAAGTAGAAACGTGGCCTGACCCGCCGACGATCCACACCCCACCTTCGGCCTATGAGTAAGGCGTCATCCAACGGAGGCGAAGACACCGTGACTGACTCAGACGACAAGATCCTCGAGGAACTCCCACCGAAACGATTTCTCGACACGTCCAACGCACGCCTCATCAAGGCGGGCCTCCACTGTATGCATTCCCGAGAGACGATCCAGCAGTACCTCGCTTACGAGAACCAGCAGAAAAACCGAACGTGGGTACAACGACTCCTCGCGAGACGAGCCCGAGAACTTGCCGACGAACAGTCGGAGTAGTCACGAACACACCACCGCTTCAAGTGGTCGTTCATCCTATGACATCCGAACAATCAACCCTCAGTTCCCTCGGTCATTCAGATAACGACAGCACGTCAACCACCCAGAACGCGTCACCAGACGACTCCGACAGCTCATCTTCGTCACCTACTCCTCCAAATGACGACGCCTCTACGTCAGCCGAATCGAAGACTTCAACTAATCCATCGACCACCGGCCGCTCTGGTGGACCACCGACAGACATCGATGAGGACCAGATAACAACGTTCGACGCCAGTGAGGAACTTGACGAATGGACGTCCACCTGCGAGGCCGAAAAACTCGATTACGCATATCTCCACGTCCAGGTGGACGTTTATCGAACACTCTCCGACACGTGGTGGGGACTCCGTGTTACGACACAGAAGAAGATAATCGAGAATCATCGGAACAGCTATGGCGGGTATGTCGGACAGCGCCGCCCCGGTCCCGACGAACTCGTCGATACGATAATCAACTGGGTGACCTCAACGCTCGCCACACCTTACCTCCCCTTGGATGTCCACGATATCCCAATCGGTCACCATCTCCGGTCGGTTCCGAGTGACCGGATTCGTGTCTTCATCGGTGATGACGCGGTCGACTTCCTCACACAACGCGACATCCCTATTGACGAGGTACTTACTGCACTGGACAATCTCGAAGAGCACTCACCCCCCTCAGCGTATAAGAAGCAAGTGAGAGAGTACTACGCTGCTCAAGATACTATCGACAATTCACGTACCCGTATCCGTAAAATCGAGCAGGCAATCGGGGCCGTATTCGGTGTCTCGACTGGATACGGTGGGAACATCCCCAGTGCTCCGCCAGTGGAGTATGCTTCACTCTCTCCGGATGACCTCCTAGACGAGTTGAAAACGGAGCGCGAAACTCGGCAGACAGCTGAAAACAAACGAGATTCCCTCAAGGAGGACTTAGCGTCACAACAGTCTGCGTGGGCTGATGACCTCAAAACAACACTCAAAGAGTGTCTTCCATCGTTTTAGAAATATCCACACAACAACCCCTCAAGCTGTTCTACGTAGGTCTACCTCGCCCATTGCGATAGCGACATAGACTGATGCGTTTACATCTCAGCAGGGTCGTGAGCCTGCTTTTGGTACTGATTATAGAGATCCTCTCCCCATTGGACTACTGCTTCATTTGAACTGAGGACCATCGCGATATGTTCTCCCTCCCCAATTTTATTGTACGCCCCAACCGCGATCTGCTCCCTATCGTAGATACCAATGCCGAGCGTCAGTGGTTCGTCGAGACAGAAAATCTGAAAGTTGTCGTAGTTTGAGTCGTCCAGAAAGTACTCCATCTTTTCTTCATGGAGTCGCTGGTAGAGCGAGGCGTCGACGATTGCCTCCCCTTTCAGACCAAGCTTGAGCAGTTTATTGTACGCGCTAAAGAGCGTCGGGTTGAAAATCGATGTCAACACGCGGAAGTGATCAAGCCGTGGATCGCAGAGTTTGAGAGCTGTGGCCAGGACGATTCCTGGAGAGTGGGGTGAGGAGACATACAGCTTTGCGTCAGCGAGGGCTCGAACTGGAATCTCCGTTCTAATTGGACTGAGCCGTTGGAACCAGGGTGCTTTATCCAACACCTGCTCGATTGTCTCGGCCAGTTCCTCATACCGTTCTACTGTTTGTTGCCCAGCGGGCGTGAGCCTGTGAACACCGTCGCTCTCTACACTCCATCCTTCCGTCTCAAACATCCGTAACGCTCTCCGAACAGTTGCGCGAGACGGAGACCCGTTGGTTATGTCCACCAATTCGCTCGGGCGGCTGGGTTGCTCTGCAAGCGTTTGTAATAGCGGGATAGTATGTTTCGACCGAGTTAGCTGGGTGAGTGGCTCGCGATCGAGACTATCTGGACACGATTCAAACGCTTCCAGCGTGATTTTCCCCCCTGCAGTCAGCACATATCCACCAGCATCAGCTGTTTTCGTCAAGCCCCAATCGGTGAGTTGCACGAGATGTTTCGATACCGTCTGTCGGGTGATCTCTCCCGATTCTGCGATAGTCGAGGCCGTCTTTGCGCCTTCGTCGAGTGAACGCAGTATATCTAAAGAGGTGGACCCAGCAAGATCACTAATGAATTCACGGACGACAATCCGTTCGTCCGTGAGTGGATTTGTGGTCGCACGCTCAGACTGCGTCACTTGTTTTCACCCGTTACTAAAGTGCGTACCCAACGCTATGAATATATCGCACAAATCTGATATTGAATCGAGCTTATTGGAATACCCTTCCTTTTCAAAACCCACCCGAAACCCGTCTCTCAGCGGTACTTTTTACATATACTGATACAAAGAGCGACTATCGTGAGCTCCCAACTACCACCGGCACCGTCCGGTTATCCGATCCTCAAAAACGCTGTCCAGTTCGCTCGCGATCCATTCACGTTTGTAGAGCGGGCGACGTCGGAGTGCGGAGACATCTACCGGATGGCTCTCCCGGCAGTCGACGATGTCTTTGTTTTCACTCACCCAGACCATCTTGACCGTGTCCTTGTGTCCGATGTCGAAGTCTTCGGGAAAACCGAGGACTATCAACGCGCGTTCGGGAACGGCCTCCTTTCGGTCGAGGGCCAGAAGTGGCGACAACAGCGTGATATGTTACAACCGCTCTTTTACCGAGACCACATAAGAGGCTACACAGAGCAAATGGTTGCGTGTACCGAACGACGTCTCGAGACGTGGATTGTGGGTGAAACACTAGATATGGAGCCTGAGATGAAGAACCTCACTCTGGAGGTTCTCTTTTCCACGCTGTTCGGTCGTTCGTTGGTCCCAGGCGAGGATCAAGAACTTCGAGATGCCGCTGACGGACTCAACGAATGGTTCACACCATCATCGTGGATTCTGCCACCGTGGATCCCGACACCAGCACGGCGTCGATTCAATCAATCCACGAAGCGCCTCCGTCAGGAGGTTCGAAGATTACTCGAAGAAGGAAGCGAGCGAACAAGAATCTCAGAAGACGAGGCAGGTGGGTCCGAGGGCCAATCGAACTCTAAGCAGGGTGCTCACTCAAATACTCCAGACCTGCTCACACAGCTCCAAAAGGCGCGTAATAGGGCGGATGGATCAGATCTTACATTCGAAGAGATCGAAGATCAACTGATCACTATGGTTTTTGCGGGGCACGAGACGACAGCCGCAGCTCTCGCATTTACTTGGTACGCGCTGGCGACGAACCCAGACCTCCAAGAGCAACTTCATACGGAACTGGACACAGTTCTCGATGGAGACTCGCCCACTTACGACGACCTCCAAGAGTTGGAGTTCACAGACCGAATAATCACTGAAGCGTTACGGCTCTATCCACCAGTTCATACGATTCCGCGCCGGACGCTCACTGATGTCGAAGTCGGTGGATATCGGATTCCCGAGGATTATGAGATCCATCTATCGATAATCCATGTCCATCGAGATGGACGGTTCTATGATGAACCTATGGCGTTCCGCCCGGAACGATGGACTGATGAGTTTGAGGAGGAACTCCACGACTTTGCGTACGCCCCCTTTGGTGGTGGACGTCGAACTTGCATCGGTCGGGAGTTCGCTCTCTTAGAAGCAAAAGTAGTCCTAGCAACGGTCGGGCAGAAATTCCAATTTAATTGGGAGAACGACGAAGCAATTGAACTCGAACCGCGGGTTACGACTCGATCAAAAGAAGGCATCCCATTGCGAATTCGACAACGTTGAGGGCAATCTTACACCTGATTCGATAAAAATTCCCTCTGTAATCATCGATTAAAGCTCCGCCTTCTGGACCTGTGTCTGTTCATACATTTTGACGGTGTAAACACGGGTGAGTATAACACACAATCCGGTAATATTCAAAAGCGTATCTCATGAACCGGAATTCAGTCGCCGATCTCCTACTCTTCCCATCTCTAAAGCAGTCATTACGGATCGATATCTGCCTGCCCGTCCTATCCGAATTAGACAATGTCAGTACACCACTAGTTCAAAACACACCGCTCCCGAAGTACCGCCCTGCCAACCGCTCCCTGCAATAGTAGAATGCCCCCATGACGACCATCGTTATCACACTGAAAAACGGAAAGACATCCACCGACGGAGGAATCGATGTTTCGTCCAGCCAGTCGATGGCTCCGACCACTGATTCTCACAATATCAATCGTCACCTCGACCTCGACACAGTGGTCGCCCTCATCGAACAAATGCCCGAAGATGAGATCTGCGCCCGACAGAGTACCAAATATCCAAACTGGTCTCGAGGTGACCCTTGCCCTGTCTGTGAAAACACCGAACTCGCTATTATGGAACTTAGAGAAGCTACCTACACTTCCTCTGACGGCGAGTTCGATTTCGACCACTTTACAGATAACACAGGACCACAGCTTTCGATCGTCTGCAAAGAATGCCGGACACACCTCCTCCACATCCCCTATCACACACTAACTGAATAGGCCGGCAACAACTCGCTCAGCGTTACGAAGTACAGCTATTGAGAACACATCTCCAAAGTACTCACCGCTCAATTAGGCACTCCTTGGACGAGAAACGGATATTTAGCGCAAGTTTAACTGAATCTCGGGCGGTCTGAAGAACACTTCGCTTTTATTGATGTGGACATAGAATTCCTACCCGGAGATGTGCAAAGTCGACGATCTCATCGCAGAGTATGGGTTAACAGCCCCCGGATCTGACTATAACTCTGTAGATGACTACCTCGCGAAACGGTGGACTGGAACTGACGGCCGCACTTCAGAAGGATATAAAAAACTCACAGACTGGTTCAACAAACGTGTTCTCAAGTCGATATATGAAAAATACGGGAGATCAACTGTTAGCATCCATTTGGACCGAGAATACGATGTTATTATAAACGAAGATAACATCCAACGCGCCGAGCTCGCGGCCGACCTCGAAGGCGACGGGATGGACATCGACGAACTCAAGAAAACGCTCGTCTCTCACGGTACAATCCGAAATCACCTCAAAAACTGTCTCGAAGTCGAAAAAGACACTCAGTCCACAACCAATTCCACTACTACGACTCGAGAGAAAGCCATCGCGTCGGCGAAACGAATGGCTGCCTCAAAAACAGAAAACATCCTTCCAGAACTTGCCAAAGACGGTGTTGTTCCTTTTGCAGACCAAGCCACCGTCGACGTCGAAATCAGACTACAATGCCCCAAATGCGACACACGGGTCCCCATCGAAGATGCAATCAAGCGGGGATACGTCTGTAACGACCATATGACGGATCCAACTAATACAGACCCACCCAACAACTCAACTCCAGATCCGTCGGAGAATACCGAATCTGACGAAGACGATTCACACCACCAATCAGATACAACGATGAATTCTGTGCCCTCATCACAAACCTCTCTCCTGCTCTCTCTACTGGCGCTCGGAGCCACTTCGTTCTCGTCCCAATCGCCTATGCTAATAGATAGTATGCTCAACACAGCGTAACCATGACCTGGAATCTAAAAATCGAAAATATCGCAGGCATCCATCGGGGAGAGGCTACGATCGAATCCGGTGTGAACGCCGTCCGAGCGAGCAACTGGCAAGGAAAATCGAGCTTCCTCACCGCAATTGAAACAGCCTTCGGGACTGAAACAAGTCTCACCGAAGGCCAAGATCACGGTCACGTTGAGCTCGAAATCGACGACACCACCTACGCTGTCGATCTTGCCCGTACCAACGGCACGATTACACAATCCGGCAATCCATACCTAACTGATGATGTCGATCATATCTGTGCTGCCCTCTTTGCGTTCCTCGATGAGACCAATGAGGTCCGGCAAGCCGTCCGTATGGGTGAAAATCTTGAGGACCTCCTCACTCGTCCCCTCGATTTCGAGAACATCGATGAGCAGATTGCCGACCTCAAAGCCGAACAGAAACAGGTTGAGGCCGAACTCGAGCGAGCCCAAAACGCTGCTAACCGCCTCCCGCGCCTCCAAGAGAAAGTCACAACGCTCGAATCACAACTCGAAGACCTCCAAGAAGAGTGGGACGAGCTCGACAACGAAGCATCTTCAGATAGTGACGCTCGAGACGAGCTGAGTAACCTCCGCGCCCAGCTCGAGAAGACCAAGACAGACATCAACCGGTACGAATCAACCGCAGATCGCGTCGGGGATGAACTTGAAGCAAAGAAAGAGGAACTTGAGACGTTGGATGTCCCAACGCACGAAGATCTCGAAGACGAACTCGAGGATCTCCAATCTGATCTCCACGAAATCGAACGGGATAAAGAACTCCTCCAGTCGATCTATGAAGTAAATCAGCGTGTTCTCGAAGAAGACCGTCTCTCGCTTCTCACAGACGTCTCTCACGATATGCTCTCTGACCAGCTTGCGTGCTGGATCTGTGGGAACGACACCTCTCGTGAAGAGGTCGGGGCACAGTTAGACAGTATCTCTGACCGTCTTAACTCACTTCGCGACCAAGAGTCGACTCTCCGCAAGAAGGTAAACGAGCTTCAGGAAAAACAACAGACCGTACGGGACGCGGAGCGGAAAGAACGCGACCTTCGCGACCGCATCGGAGAGCTTGAATCCCAGCTTGATGACGCACAGACGAATCTTGAATCGGCCAGAGAACGAAAAGCTTCCCTCGAAGCACAGATTGACGAACTCGAAGATCAGGTCAGTGAGACGCAAGACCACGCGACTGACCTCCAGAGTGAGATCAAATACACGGAAGCCGAGCTTGAAGATGCTCGTGGCGAACTTGAGACAGTCAAGTCGGAAGCCTCGCAGCGTGATGTCCTCGAGGAGGAACTCGAATCTCTCCGTTCCGAGGTCGAGGACCTCCGAACACGCAAGGAGCGTGTGAAGCGAAACACCCGGGACGCATTTGATTCTGCGCTCTCCGACATTCTCATAAGATTCGACGTCGGGTTCGAGACAGCACGCCTCACCGACAACTTCGACCTCATCGTCGCACGTGGAGGCCGCGAAGCCAGCCTTGGCGCTCTCAGTGAAGGCGAGCGGGAACTCCTCGGCATCATCGCTGCTCTTGCCGGCCACGAAGCATTCGATGTCGCTGACCGGGTTCCCGTTATGCTGCTCGACGGGCATACCGGTCTCGACGATACCAACATCCACCATCTCGTCGATTACCTCTCCGAACGCGCCGATGTCCTCGTCCTCTCCGCCTTCCCCGAGTACGACGCCTTCGAGGGTCACGAAGTCACTCCAACCAACTGGGAGACCATCTCCTACGGAGACGATGTTGAGGAAGTCGTAGGATAACTCTCGCTGCTCACTCTCGATTTTATACCCCCGCGGGGGGTTAATCTCCCAACGACTTTCTGCGAAGACGCGACTTTTGGCTTCTATATACGACTCTGTCCGACCGCCCTGGCGTTCACTCATCACGCCCACGAGTAGCTGCTCTACTGTCTCCCAATCGCGGAAAACACTTTGTCGCCGGACCACATATCCGCAGGTAAGTTCGCCCCCTATGCGGCCAGTAGCACTCGCAGCTACCATCATCCGGGTTACTATCCAGTCCCGGAGTGGTAATGTATGACCTCCCGGTTTGATACCCCCGCGGGGGATCAAGACAACCCCCGTCCATCCGACGAGCCTTCGGTGACGATCACTAGGGCTACACCTCGGCAGTTTTCCAGCCTCTTCGTCGCCTTCCTTCTCCTTTCGAGTGTCTGCTTCTCCACGATTGCGGTAGTCGCGACCAACGAATCCAACTCTACCGCGCAACCGCCGGTTGACGGGAATGCTCGGGTATTTGTCGCGAGTGACCGCGATACGGGGGCTCTCGGCATTCCGGGTGGCGGTCGTGGTGGCATCCTCCTCCGGTATGTTGTGGAGGCCAACGCGTCGACTGAAAATCTCTCTCGCGCAGTCGACACCTACACGCTTACGACCAATCCAGAGACGCGCGTCCGTATTGATGGCTCACCCCGGACACTGCAGGAGTATCGACTTGACCAGTTGGCGAGAGTTGAACGAACAAACTCAACGAGTCGGTGGCCGGCAAGCGCACCGGACCGGGAGGATAGCATATTCATCAAAGACGGCTTCATCGCGTATATGGGTGCGACCAGCGCTGCCGAAGTGAACGCCCCAGGAGCGGAAACAAACGGCACTTATCTAATGGGGCCAGACGGGCGTGTCCTTGAGTACGTCGACTACCGCGTCGCCCTCCCAGAACCAAATACGACTACCCGCTATGTCCGCGAAACAAAGGATGTCACCCTCAACATCCCTGCGCCGGAGGATAACTCGTCGGACGACGTACAGACCGTCACCAAGACAGTTGAGTTCGAGACGCTCGACGGTCACACTATCACGCGTACCGTCAGCGCCACCGGTCGTGGCCCGCTAACCGTAAATCGCTCTGTGACGGCCGTCGTCGGCGGCTATCGCACTAACACCACATACGATCTCGCCTCACAACGGGTTGAGCGTAACCTCAGCATCGACGATCAGACGTGGTCGAAACACACGACACCAGAAACATCGGCACGAGAGGCCCGGTATATCGACTACGCAAACGCTCCCCCTTCGGATGGTGAGAGGCAACGTCTAGAGCTTCAGGCGACGATCAACGTCACCGCGGAAGTCACCACTGATCACTATTTCTACCATCCGCACAACGATACGTGGACGTACACTCACACGGAAGTCAATGCCACCTATGATGAGCTCACCGTTACCGACGATCGGCCAGCCCACGTTGTCCCACCAGACAGCGTCTCGATTTCCCAGCGCGTAATTGAGGAACCACACGACCGCCGCTCCATCGTCCTCTCTATCGAGGGCCCGGAGCATCTCTCTGAACGGGCACTTTGGAGTTGGGCCGCCCTCAACGTAGAAGGAGACTCGAATGCTAGTGCCCAACGCCTAACGAACGTCTGGCAGGTCTACGGTGTCCGTCAGTACCGCTGGGGCGAAACAACGTCGAACTGGGACACAGACCCACAACGTACGGAGTTCCCACCAACACTTGCCCTCCGACTCACTGCTCGACAACCGTCCCCAAGTGTTGAGGCCGTCGGAGAAACGGATGTGTATCGTCACGGACGGGTGACGGATCTCCGCCAGCGCACTGTTCCTGGCGTCTCGAAGCGGGCGACCCTGGCGGAAAATGTGAATCTCACTACGGCGACCGCCAACCAGACCTCGAGAATTGTCATCAGGGATGCCCCCGGTCAGATCACCTCAGTAACGTCGGTCTTCGGGGATGAAATACCCGTCTCGACAACAGAGGTCACCTCGATGGAGGATTCGTCGCTCACCTACACAGTGATTCCGCCGGCAGAAGGGGAAGAAAACGAGCCGCCGGAACTCAGACTCCGTCTTACTGGCCCAGACGGAACTCCACTCCCGGATCGGAAACTGATCTTGACCGGGGCGGTCGAATCCTCAGTCACTACAAACGACAACGGTGTCGCCTACGCTACGTTCGATAGTGTGACGATCACCGCGCGCTTCCCTGGTGACCCATACACAGAGAATCACGACATCTACTACTCGTCCAGCCACACAACCGCGATCTCTCCCGGAAACGGGAGCCTGATTGTTGATCTCTGGACGTTCTTTTTACAGCCAGTACAGGCTGCTCTCCTCTCGCTGGCTGTGAGCGTAGGCTTGCTCGTCGGGGTCGGCTGGTATACCATCAAGTAGCAATCCCTCGCAATATTCTCTCAAGATTGACGACACCCACTTCTTCGTCATTCAGCCGGCCTTGCGAACTTCAGTTGACGATGAGATCGTAGCGCGACTCACTGTCCTCGGTCAATGGCTATCTCCGATTGGTTCGGGGATAGAAGTTATAGGTATTGGACAACGTATTCTGACACAGCGATTCACATGGAGCGCTCTCCAACCACCCTTAGTAGGTGGCTCTACCGTGTCGGTCGCCGTCTTCGCCACCGAAAGTCTAGGGACTCAACAGAAACCTCCGCAATGGAACCGTCGACGTCATCCAGCATCCTCTCGGCCAAAATTCAAGACCGTCTCTTGGGTATCGCACCTACAGCTCAACAAACCGTTTCCTCCACTGCGGCGATGGCTGCCCTCCCGATCATTCCGCTATTTAATCCCCTTGACCCAGAGGATTGGTTCGAGGGGATCGTCAACACGCTCGCGACCGGCTTGACGAACGTCCTGGGCGAGGTTTTCGTGGGAATGGTCCAGGAGTTTCTCGTTATCGACCCGTTGTACTACCAGGAAGGAGCGAATGCAACTTTTATACAGAATCTCCAGTACTCGCTGATTCTCTTTCCGACCGTCATCGTCCTCGGAACGATCGCGGCACTCTTTTCGGAAGCCCCAGAGGGCTCCTATTTACGGCAGGGAATCCGTATTGTTAAAGCCCTCTTCGCACTCGCTCTCATCCGTCCATTCCTCCACGTCGCTGTCGTCTTCACGAATAGCGTTACGAAGCTCGTGATGCCCGAGACTTACGCGGTCTCCCTCGCCGGCCCCGCCCTCAACAACGCCATCGGCGATTTGATGGGCTCGGCTATCGCCGCTGTGCTCGTTTACCTCGCCGCCGGTACAATCTCTCTCATCGCTATCGCTCTCGTTGTGATGATCCTCTTCCTCCGCATCTTTATGATCCATCTCGTCTACACCGCTTTCCCGATCCTGCTTGTTATGTGGTACACCGACTGGGGACCACTCCGGTACGCGAACGACGTCGCTATGTTTGTCTTCAAGGTCACAGCGTATCTCCTCCTCGCGGGGCCGCTCATCGCGCTCGCTCTTCAGACCGGCTGTAGTATGTCTGCCCCGGACATCTGTGTGGCTAACGCGAGCGGGGCTCACGGCCCGGAAGCACTCACTGCCGGAATTGACCCATCACAGAATAAGCTCGTCCTTTGGAAGCGGTTCCTCGGCTGGCTTTCCGGCCTCGGTCTCGCCGGTTTCGTCGGGATCCAGGCCCTGTCGATGGGTGGGAGTTCCGCCGGTCATCTTCTCGGGTTTAGTGGCCTGAGTGCGTTACGCGGCGGTGGCAGCGGTAGTCCGTCTTCGTCCGGAGGTAGTGGTGGTGGAGGAGGTGGCGGTGGACCGACTCCGTCCGGTGGCGGTGGCGCCGGACAGCACACCCTCCGAAACTTCGGCGGCGGTAGCGGAACCGGCCCAAAGGCGTATGGAGCGACTGGCTCAGCAAAACCCGAATTCCACCCCCGACAGGCAGCTAGTTCGGCGAAAACTAATCTGAAACAACGTGTCTCATCGGCACGGGATACTGCACGGAGTAACGCGCAGCGCGCCTACCGTGGCGTAAAATCACGGAAAGAATGGATGAGTCAGGCTACGTGGGGACAGGGCGCTCGAGCTGGGGCCGGATTAGCTGGCGGTGGCGTGGCGCTCGGTGCTCGCGAGGCAAAAGCGGGTGTGAGCCACGTGAAAAATAATCTCAACGAGCCGATTGCGAATTGGCCCGGCCACGCCTATCGGCGGGCGAAGAACGGCAATTGGAACCCACCGAATGACGATCTGGGTGCAAGTACGGACAGCGAAGTCACAGCGGATAATGAAGTGTTGGCACTACCTGAGGGGGATCCGCCTCTCCCAGAGGGTGAGACTCTGACCCCAGAGTATGAAGACAGAGCACTCGATCCCAAGGAAGCTCAAGCGGTTGCTGGCGGGTCCGACATCGAAGACGCGAATCCGCATTCGGTCAACGAACCAGTCCAAGCTTGGTACGACCGCGTGAAGGCAAAGGACCAGCAAAAAGTGGAGGCGATGCGCCCTGACCTCATCAATCGAGATGTCTCCCCGCCTTCCTCCTCACCATCGGAGGAACAAATCCAGGAGTCCGTCGACGACTACGTCGATAGAACCCGCAACACAGACTCATAACGATTCAACCTGAATCCCTCCACTGGTACCGAGTCCCCTCCAGGATCACATTAGAACCAGTAATTGACCATTCTATGCTGTTGCTCGAGGGGCGTGCTTCCCGGCTGATATTTTAAATAGCAGAACGCGGTAGATTAGTACAGAAACACAAACACATGGGTTCCGAAACGACCACCGCCCGTCGCGTGCTGGCGACTCTCCCTAGGCACCCACTCTCGATTTCGGATTTCATCAGCCTCCAAGCACCCGATAGTTTCGAGTCCCCCTCCACCTTGAACGGAACCGACATTCACACCCGAGTCGACAACTCCAACATCCAAAATCTGGGCGGCGTCGTCGCTATCGGTGATGACTGGGTCGATCGTGAGGGCATCGTTGGCTTCCGCTTCATCGCCGGAAACGCTTGGTTCGGTGTCGGCTTCGAACCAGAGACTGGCTGGACTATCCTCACCGAGGACTCCATCGACGAGAAGTTCTCGCAGGCTATAGATGATCGTATCGCGACTTGGGCGACCACCTTCTACGAGGAGGAAACCGCCCGGCCGTCGTTCTATGATACTTTCGCGGCCGCCTGTGTGTCCCAGCTTCCACCGCGCCCGCTCCAGCACGGTGAACTCGGGGAGATACTCACCCCTGGGGGGATTTACCAGGAGTCCTTCGTTGAGGTGGTTCCCGTTCCCATCATCCAGATCGAACACACCGACAAGGTCATCGCCTTTTTGATGAAGGTTACTGCCCCTGATCGGTCCGGTCACGTCGTTGAGTATGGGTACCGCCTCCACACCGACGGCGTCTGGCGCAAGGTATGGGCTGACATCATCCCCGGCGAAGCGACCGAGGAAGTCGGTCTCCGTGATCGGCCAGTCGCCACTCTCATCGATGACGCCAATCAGGATTACTTGAATGAGATTGACTTGCTCGTGGAGCCTCCGGCCGATCACATCCAGATTGAGGTCTACATCGATGTGATGTCACCAGAGCCAGCACCCGGTGGTATGTGGACTGCGGCATCTGACTGGTTCCCATCTATCGAGTACGGTGCTCCCATCGTGGGCCTAAATACTGATGAGAATCCGGGCGAATTGACTGTCGTCGGCTACCTCGAGGGAACGGAGACCGCCGTTTATGTCGGTCTCAACCGCCAGGATGACACGTGGGAAGAGATCATCTCTTTCGACCGCCCCGCCGACAAACGACAGGACACGGAAGTTGTCAATACTATCGACGGCTGGCTTCAAAGCCAGTACGGCGCGCTCGTTGGGCCGTCGCACCACCCGCTCATCCAGCTCACCGACTGGGAGTCGAAGGTTCCCGACCTCTTCGCGTCCGATTGACCTATCCGAGCGTAACAACTTCATCGTAGCCGCGATCGGAAGGGAGCTACTGAGCAGTCGGCGCGTCAGAGATGTGGTGTTATGGGGTGATATCCTGTATCAGAACTAGGCTGTCCTACCCCTTGAGAACCATTGCTGCGAATGCTTTTGCGAGCCGTCTCATAGTGTCTTCACCGAATCTGGCGTGGACATCGCGGATATCGCTATGGTCGACTTGTTTGGTCGCCCACGGTTCTACATAGGAGCGTTTCAATAACTCCCCGACTTCAGGTTCATCTTGTTCAACGGTGACGGCGTAGCGATTCTGTCCGTATTGTTCGCTTCCGGTCATTGCTGCGACCGTATAGAGCTCACCGTGGTCAGGACAGTCTTCGTCGGAGATGATAACGACTGGACGAGATGGCCGCCTCTCGTATGGATCTGAAATAGATACAACGTGTCCGTGTTGATAGCCCATCGATTACTCCTCTACGGCATCCTCTTCAAGCTCTGCGATGATCTCTCCTGCTTCGTCTTCGGCAGTTGGTTCGTGCGTTTCGTCAGTTCCTGACTTTCCGTTCGGGTCAATGCTTGGAACTTTTTCTTCCCATCCTTCTTCAGCGTAGGCGTCATCGGTAGGCGCAGACTCGAAGAGCTGAACGACTGAGTCGAGAGATTCGAGCCGCTGCTTTAGCTTCTCGGCTCGGTCTGGGTCGACGTAGTAGGCACCTTGTGACCGTTCGACGAGCCCCTTCTCGAAGAGCCGCGTCATCGTCTTCGATGCGCTTGATTTACTGATATCGGTCTGGTCTGCGATTTCGCTTGGCGTGAAACCGTACTCACGGTGAGAGAGCAAGAAGCGCAGCGCTTCGTACTCATTCGTCTCTGGTTTCACGGGGAACGGTTCGTCGTTTGTTAGTTCACGGACGTGGATTGGCATCGTTGTCACTACTTGTCACCGAGTGTCATTAAGACTTTCGCAGGACGCGCCGCATTGACGTCGTCTTCTAAGTACTCTTCAATCCCTATTGGGGAGAGAATTTTTAGGCATTCACCACACGTATTCACACAAGACGTCCCATGAAACGGTACCCAGTAGCCGGCCAGTTACTCGAGCATCGCCTCTTCTTCGGACTCAGCGTCAGCGATCTCGAAGTCGGCGTAATCCCACTCGCCGCTATCATCCTTGCGTCTGGTATCAACAACGTCTTCGAGCCCTCGTTCAGTGGGCTACTTACTATCGGAAGCGGGATTCTCGGCCTCATTGTCGGCTTGTACGTTCTCTGGCGAACACCTGCCGGTCAGACCCCTCGCGAGTGGCTCATCGGGGCTGCAAAACACAGCGTGGCCCCGGATCGCTATCTCTGGCAACCCGTCGAACGCGGTCTCGTTTCTGGACAGCACCTTGACGACATCTGCACCCTCCATTCTAAGGATTCCGACCCCTCGGACGACAACAGTGATCCGGACCCAGAATCCTCGTCCTCGAGTGCCCCCCAGCAGTCCGCCTCAGATGATAACAGCGGTCAGCAAATCGTCACTGACGGCGGGCAGATGCACTCTCGCGAACGCCCACAGCGCGACCCGAGCCAGTACTACCACCAGCTCACGCAGGAGGAAACAACAACGCAGGCGCAACTAGCTTTCGAGTACGTTCGCGAAGACGGTATTATAGTCACCGAGAGCGACAATGCGGAACCCGCGTACGTCGGCCTTGTTCACATCACCCCGACGAGTTGGCTTTCCCTCGACGATGAAGGACGCCAGTCTACGATCAACGCGTACGCTGATGTTCTCCGTGGAATCTCTTACCCCTTCCAAGTGCTCGCCCTTCCTCGTGAATTTGACCTGACGACGCACTTCGAGGAGATCGAACGTGCAGCCTACGAGGCTGAGGATCCGCCAGACATTATGCAGCTTGGTCGGTCGACGTACATCGACTGGCTCAACGAGTCGGTCGGTACCCGGCGAGTCAAAGTCCGTGATTTCTACATCGCCGTTAGGGTTGAGAGCTCGCACGTCCGAGAACAGTCTTATGGCCACTCTACAGACGTTGTTTCGGGATCTCTCTTCCAGCGAATTGTCGGCTGTGTCAATTCTGTCACCTCCTCAGTTCGTTCTCGGATCGGCTCGAATACCGACGACGACGTCATCGAACGACAGTGTATTTCTGAAGTTAGAAGTCGGCAACACGAGTTTGCCGAAGCACTCCCCAGGACCGGTGTTCAGACCGAAGTGATGGACGACCGGGCAGACGTTCTGGACGTCCTCTACCGCTACTACAACCACGCCGACTCACCACTCGACGAGTATTCTCCCAAATCCTACGCGGAAGTTCTCCCACCTCGCCGGCCGTAGTGATTCCCGACCATCCCAGCATCTCTACTTCCATCTTCTCGACTGTTCCTGCGGCACTTGAGGTAGGACCACTGCCAGCGTTACCCCACGAGTGAATTATCTCTGTAGTTTGTGGGGTAACTCGCTGCCCTCCCTCAACCCACTTGTCGAAACGCCTTCTTTGCGGAAAGCTATCAACGGGCGAAACCATTTACCGAGGCACTACGTATCCCACGATAGCATGAGTAGCGTCCCAGTAGCCTGGGTACTCGGAATAGCATCTGCTACCGGGCAAGTGCAACAGATCATTCAGACGATCCAGCGAGCGATCCAAGGCGGCCCGAACGCTCCGTCACCATTCATTCTTGTCGGCGTCGCTGTCGGCGTCGCCCTCCTCCTCGGTCTCGGTATTCTTGCGTCACGTCGATTTGTTGGTTCGGCTCAACATCCATCTACAAACGCAATGAAAGGCGCACCTGAGACGGAGGCCAACAGCGGCGTTCTGAATCGTCTTCTCTCTCGGCTTCCCGGTAGTTTTGGATCTATCCCTGGTGCCGGTACCTCCGCCCGAACAGATCCAGCCAACGTCAACCTCGAGGAAATCGACGACGAAACCTTCGACCGCGCCGTCAGCATCCTCGAACAGGAAGGCCGGGAGACGAGTCGGGCAAACATCCGTGAACAGGTTGCCCGCCTCATCGACTTCGAGGCCGCCGACCCCGACGAATTCCGCCTTGGACTCATCCAAGACGCCGACAGCCAAGCCCAGATCGACCAAGCGAGTGTCGCCCCACCAAGTATCGTCCCCGAAGATCCAACCACTCTCTACCGGAACGGCGAATTCGTCCGTATCCTCACTCCCGCAAGTGCTCCCGAGAGTGTCTTCGGTGGCTGGCTTATCAACCTCACCACGACCAATCTTGACGTCCGCGTCAGCTACCATCACTCTCCCCGCGATCCCACAACGATCCGCGGTGCCCTCCAGGACCGTCTCACCGAACTCCAGATCGCCCTCTCTCGGAAGGAGGAAAAGGGCGCGACAGACTATCACGAAGACCTCAACCGCCGAGAAGAACTCGATCGTCTCCTTCGTCGCCTCACCGAAGGGACGACTCGACTCTACGACATCGGTATCTACATCGAAGTCGCTGGCAGTACCCGCGATGAACTCGAAGAGACCGCTCGGAAGGTCCAGCAACTCGTGGCTGACCGCGACGTCGAACTCGTTCCCCTTGAATTTCGCCAACTTGAATCTCAAGACGCGATCGCACCTGTCGTCTCCGACCCCATCCAGAACACGGACCTTATGGAACACGACGCGGCGGCCACCCTCTTCGGCTTCGTCGAGCCCGCCATCGCTCACGAGGACGGTGTCCTCTATGGCTTCGATGAGACCGGAAACCCTGTCATCGTCGACCGATACAGCCTCTCCGGCTTCTCTAAAGTCATCACTGGGAAGATCGGGTCCGGAAAAACGTTCGCCGCGAAACTTTCTCTCTGGCGCCGTCTCCTCATCGACCCTGAATTCACCGCTATCGCATTCGACCCCACCGGTGACGACTTTGTCGACTTCTTCGAGACCCTCGGTGGCGATGTCGTCACCTTCGGTGGCGACGTCACAATCAACCCGCTCGAAATCCACCGCGGTACGGGTGAGGCCGAAGACCCCTATAAGGACAAACTCCGTTCCTTGACGGGGATGGTGCGGACGTTCTACGATCAGAGCGGCGACAGCCTGAGCGCCGAACGTGCTGGCCTCATTCAGCAGGTCTTCCACCTTGCATACCTTATGTACGGTATCACTTCCGAACCCCGCACCCACGAACGCGAAAACCCCACTATGGAAGACGTCCTCGACATCCTCAAGGCCCTTGCTGATGGTGAGGATCCACTTGAATTCGTCAGCTACCAGGGAGACGCCACCGATCTTCACCGTGAGGAACGCGACGAGCTCGATGAACGCGTCGACGAAGTCACCTCCCGACTTCAGTCGAAGGACGACAGCAACCTCAAGTCCGAAGCCAACAGCCTCCTCCGCTCGCTCGAAGCCTTCCAGCCAGGTGGCGTCGCTGCGAACCTCTCTGGGAAGACGACCGTCGACCTCGAGGACGAGCGGCTCATCGTCTTCGATATGAGTGCCTTCCAGGATACCAATCAAGCCCCTCTCCTCCAGCACGTTATGCTTGATTGGAGCTACCAGCGGGCTCGCGAGAACTCCCGCCGGATGGAGGTCATCTTCGAGGAGGTTCACTACCTGCTCAGTCAGAAATCTGCCCGCTCGCTCATCGGCCTGTTCACCCGCCATTCCCGACACTTCAACGCTGGCTTGACGCTCATCTCCCAGACTGCAGAAGAATTCATGCAGGAGACTGACGATGTCCACTCACCACGCGCGATCTACGACCAGTGCGACATCAAGCAGCTGTTTTACCAGGAATCAATTTCAGACGAGGTAATCGACTACTACGACCTCTCCCCAGCTGATGTCGAGGCCATCCAGAGCTTTGCACGTGGACAGGAATCCGAGTTCAGTGAATGTCTCCTGAGCGTCACCGGAATCGCGCGTCGACATCTCGAAATCCACGCGAGCGAGCTCACGGTTGATCTCCTTACTGAACCTGAGACGGCCGCCGCAACCGCTCAGTTGGTTGAACAGCGTCGCCAGCAGGCTGCCACCGCTCGCAGTGAACAGACTACCACCCAACCAGAGGAGAGCGCTGATATTGCCGGTGGTTTAGGCGAAGAAGTTGCTGAGAAGGAAACTACTGACTCCAGTACGAAATCCAGCGAAACTAGTGAGCCTCCAACTGACCCCATCACAGACGGAAGTGGGGGGTCACCCTCCTCTGGGGACGCTGCTGACGACACTAACTCCGAATAATACTCTTCCATTCTCTTCTCGCTCCGTCTACCTTGCCTCTCGTCATTTCTCACCTCCCCTGTAGTCCACCAGCACAGTCGGAGAGAGCGGGTTTTCGCCTGTACTCCCCGGTGGAGTTAAGTGTTAGACCAGCATGGTTCAAACTAACCGGGAGACAGATATGACCAGCGTACTCCTCGGTGTCCAGCTCGTAGCTTTTGCCATCGCGGATGCCCTCCCTGGTGGCCTACGCGGGCTTGGACTCCTCACGGCTGCCCGCGCACAGTTCGCGACGATAAAAGCCGACCTGATGGCTCAGGCCGCGCCGATTTGGACTCGGCAGATGAGTGTGATCTTGCAGGCAGACTGTCCAGATGGGACTGAGGTTAGCTCAAATGAAGTCATCCAGTCCATCCACAACATCAACGACTTCATCTTCCTCCTTGGGTGGACGCTCGTCCCCGGAGGATTCGTCCTCGGAGGTATCCTCTACTTCTACGGCTGGAACCAGTCTTGGAAAAAGCGGGGCCTCCGGCTGATGGTTGGCGCGGTCGCGATCGCCGGCGTCATCCTCCTTTGGGGCGCTATCGCTAACCTCATCCAGTGGGCGACCGGCGGCACTTGTGCGCCCACCACGTAACGGCGTTGAGTGGATCACTGGCGCTGGCAGACTACCGCCTTGCCGTCCCCACCTTCTCGGCGTCATCAGTAACTACAACCTTGACCACGCTCTTGCTAACGCGAGCTGTCACACCCCTGTCGCTCTCGGAGTACCGCAATCCTGTCCTCGACTGAGGGGTGAACTCGAAGGAACCACTCGATAACAAACGGAGCCCCCCACGGAAGGGACGACGTCCCGGTCTTCTTCGAACTCTCCTTCGCTCGGAGATCGGCAACCGACTGCAATGCGGTTATCGCAGTCTCACTTCCCACCCGTTGTCGTTCGTATTCGTCGGCAGCCAACTCAGCTCGGCGAACCCACCGTACGAGGCCGAACCGGAACCCGAACGCGAGAATGCCCATCACCACACCGAGTGTCTGCATCGATGGCGAAACAACCGCGAGTATCCCACCGACACCACCGAAGAAAATCAATCCGGCCCCAGCAGCGAGGCGAAGATGTCCAAGAACGTGATGCCCGTGCTCGTGGTGGAGGATTGCGCGGAGTGATTCTGGCGAAATACTGTCATCTTCGAGGAGGGTCTCGCCAACGAAGACCCGGCGAAAGGGCCAGACACCCGCCGCCATCGCCGTCGACCGAAGCCCCACCGTGGCAACCCAAATCGACGTGTGGGGGTCAGCATCGATCTCCTCTGGTACGATCGCTGCGTATTCTTCAGGTGTGAGCGGCCGCGCCATATTCAGAAACGGCAAGAGCGTGATTGCGAAGAACAGGTAGGTGAACGTGAGCGCCCAGGTCACCGGCATTCTGAGCTCAGATGGAATCGGCAGCGCCGTCCACGGGGCTACAACTAATATAAAGAGTCCACCAACGACCAACGCAACCCGGAGAGCGTGATCGTGGCGCGCCTCCGGCGTCTCAAGATGACTTGTCGTCTCCCTCCAAAACATCGAGATGAACGGCGCACCTGTCACCGCCAAACACCCGAAATAGCTCGCAAGGATGAGCATCGGAAAGAGTCCTTTGACGACGACATTCGGTGAGGGCATCGGATATTCTGGCGTTAGTCTAACAAAGAACACCCAGACCAGAGTGGTGAATCCACCACTGACGATAGACCCCCCTAAGAACAGCACGAAGAAGTTGTTCAAGTGATCTGGAAGCCAAGAGACCCACCGAAAGCCTTCGGACACTTCATATTCTTCCGAGGCGGTTTGATCCGTGTTTTCCGATGATTCCGTCGACGCCGATGCCTCTTCGCGGTTCAACCTATACTCATCGTAACGGTTTACCACAGCACCGATCTGCCAGCCAAGTCCCACTGCGATAAGCATCGGGACCGTCACCCCGACGAAGAGCAGCGCCGTCGCCGATGTAACCCCAAACACGAATCTGACCAGAACATAACTGAAGCCCGCCACTATGGGGGCAGTAAGAAACACACCCAGCCCCCACCAGACCAACGTATCGACCGGCGAAGGTATCCACGCAAGCGACGAACGAGCCTCGGATAGGACTCGTCGCCACCGTGGACAGGGGCTTGAGTCGCCATTCGAGGTCATCTTTTACCGTAGATCATGCTATCTGAACCCAAAAATTGTCCGGGGGCTCCAGTCCCTCGACCCACAACTGGCTATGAAAACGAGTGCTTAGGAGACACCGCGCCTCGACTGAGCGAGCAATCAATCGGCCCAAAACTCCCGAATAGTATTTTACGCTGAGCAGATGAAATATCTGTAGAGGCCACTACTGGCTATGCCGACGCTCCCAGCCTTCACTCGAGCTTGGCTCTCGCCGGCCCCGCTCACCGATGACCATACCCAGTCGCCGCCCGATACAAGGACAGATCGCACTTCGCATCCGTCGCGGTCGGTAGAGCCGACCCAGACGTCTCGGTCCCCTCGCTCAGGCCGTCCGAGGAACCGACGTCCCCTCTACGGTGTTCTGTTGACCCTCAGCGTCATCGGTATCCTACTCACGGCGGCCACTGGCCCAGCTATCGCAGCACACCCCGCTGACTCCACGAGTACCACAGAGAGCCAGAACCTCTCTTCTACTTCGCTGCAATCCACGAATGTAACCTCGCCGTGCCAAACTCAGAACAATAACTCGTACGGATGGACGGAACACTACGCGTGTATCCAAGTTCATCTCTACCAGCAGGATCAGGATCTCTCGATCTTCCCAGAAGACGCAACACAGGCCCGGGAAGCTGCGAAGAACGGAGAGTCGGCTGAAACCATCGAGGATTGGCTCTTCCGATACTATCGTACGGAGCAATACCCCGACTGGTGGATGCCGTCAGAGGAACAGATTGAGCAAACCCCGAAGCTCAAGCTCTATCCACTCACGAACGAAACAGTTCACGAGTACGAGACCGCTCAATCTCTCTCCGTCTTTCCGGAGGATGCTCGAGCCGTCCGGTTTGCGGCAACTCATAACGCGACGGTAAACGAACTCCGGATGGCCCTCCTCAACTACTACGCCGTTCAGTGGGATCAGGGCTGGCGGCCGAACTCAGAATCATCCACGACTACCACGACCAACGCAACCGCAGGAGGGGGCTCAAACGGAGGGGAATCGGAGAGTACCGCCGAGTCGAGTTCAAGTAGCGCTTGGTATGCTCCGTATCTTAGTGGGATCGTCGACGCCGCAAATCAATTTCGTGGATGGATGAGTGGAGTGCAGGAGTTCATCGGTGGGCTCCTCATTTGGAGCTTCAAGAATCCCATTATCGCAGGGATTGTCATCTTCACGTCTCTCGTCGTGTTCCTCCTTCTCGGAGTCGCCCGTCGGATGCGGCGGACGTGGACGGCGATGCTTGCGGTCTGGTCTCGATTCGTCCGCGCGATCGTCTGGGTGGCCGATACTATTGGCATCGGAACGCTCCGGCGAACACAAATCAAATTCTTCCGATTCCGTCGCACTCTCAACGTCTATGCTCACGCGCTCGCAGCGATAACAGGCTGGGCAATCCGCGAAGGGTTCCACCGTGTCGACCGTACGATCACAGACTACGTCACCGACGAAGACTCCAGCACGTGGTCGTATATCGCACCACCCGCTCACGCAAGCGCCAGTAGCACAGCTGATGCCGCCGTCTCGGAGACAGCGTACGCGAAGAGCAAGCGCCTCCTCGATCCTCTCGATGCACCAGCCGTGTACGAACTCGATGAGGATGAACCACCGCGACCAGGAGACGACCTCTGGTACCGCATTACGGCCTCCGATCAGCCGGCCTCACCGGAGACAATCACCAAACAGATCGAAGGTCTACCCAATCTCACTGACGGGCTAGAAGTCATCATCCGATCGGCACCTCACGACCCCGAGATCGGAGGAGAAGAAAGCGAGCTTCAAACTACTGAAGGCGATGGCAACCGACTCGCAATCGAGGTTCTAATCCACTTCATCGAGGACGGCCAGACGAGCACGCTCGACCGGACGAAACACAACTGGGTACGACAAGCCTTCGGTGGTCCCGACTACGACGTCACACCCGTCTCGACGACGCTCCAGCGACTCCTCCGCGCCCGGCCGTACCGGCGGTGCAAGCATCTTCTCGGGAATGATGCGACCCCATCAGCGACGTTCCCTTGGAGTAACGCGCAATCATCGGACGCCGCGACAGACGGTGGGCGGACTCTCGACGAGGACACGCCCACACCGAGCGAACGTGCAGCTGCAGCCGAGGCGATTCCTCAACGGTACTTCCGAGAGCATCTTGAGGATCAGTTCACTGCGGTTTGCCCGGAAGCGCCCGTGAGCTATCCACTCGGTTCCCGAGGAACCCGCCGTTGGGACTTCCTCCAGCGACTCAACGTCTTCGACGAAACCGCTGCCGAAGAAGCCCCTCCGATGGAAGCCGCTCTCGATGCACTCCTCGAGACCGACGAACCTGCACTACTCCGTGCCCGGATTACATCCGCAGGCGACCTCAGCGACATCATTCGGCAGAAACTCGACGTCATCGAGGGTGAGGAAAGCACCCAGTTCGACAAACGAACGAATCGCCGTGGGCGTAGCCGTGCGACACCAAGCTCGGGAGAGAATACCACCGAGGAAGACCGGGCTGCTGCTCGAGAACGAGAGAGTAGTCGGGTCCGTGGGGAAGTCGCGAGCGCGGAAGGGACACGGAACGAAGAACTCCAGAACAAGGGTGTGACTCGGAGTTTCAAAGTCACGATGGATGTCTTCACCCAACCCACACCCTTCTTGAACGACGCCCTCGAAGAGACTGCTGGAGGGTCAGTTGAACCCTCCTCAGAGGCCCACCCCGTCCCCTCCCCCCTCTTCCATTCAGACGAGGACTCCACCTCTGCCTCGACAAATACGGCGAGTGACGGGGGCGTCTTCACCGAAGAACAGCCCGATCTCAACGAGATAGACAGTACTGCCGATCTATCTGGTTCCGACACCGACATCGAGACCTTAGCGAGTCGAGGTGACACTCTCCGAGTGACTCCCGAGACGCTCGCTAAAGCCGCAGCCAGCCAGCGGACTACGGCTCGCGACGACGCCTGGCGGCTCGCAAAAACGTGGGCGACTGCTGCTGACGGCGAGTTCAACAAGCTCACTGAACCACCAGAGAACAGCCGCCTCGCAAAGTGGGCACGGCAGTTTGGGTGGCGGAGACATACGCTCGGACAGCTCCGTGACTCGTACCGTTTTCACCGCGCTCAGGAGTATGCTGGTAGGGCACCCACATTCGGCCTACACTACTCTCTCCGTCGCCGCTGGCCGATCGTCCTCGCCGCCGCCGACGAACTCCCTTCGTTCACAGCACTCCCGAGTACCAGCGCTGTCTCGGACGACCTCGCAGCCCATATGGAACGCCAACTCTCCCACACAGCCCCACTCTCTGAACTCTCTCCTGCCGAGGACAACGAAATCATCGGTACGGACATTGACGGGGCCACGCTCGGCTATGCGTTCGATCGTCTCCACGCTAGCGACCTCACTCGTCCCGTCAAACATCGCACGGACTATATGGACCGGTCGATCCTCCACCAAGGGCTCCCCGGCTCCGGGAAGTCTGTCGACCAAGCTCACGAGATCGTCGAGCGTCGGAAGGCCACGAACGGCCCCATTATCATCTACGCCGGCCCCGGCGCAAACGTCGGTGAACTTGCTGTGCGCGGTCTCTTGGATGAATTCGGCGGAGACTGGGTGCGCGAGCACGTCCACTGGTTCGATATGCCTGAGGTCCTCCCCGGACTAACGGTCTTCGACACACGACCCGCCCAACAGGCTGACGACGCCCACGGCAACCCCCAGGCTGCAGAGAGCGTCGCGACCGACGACACCCCTCCCCAGCGCCCTGATATCGCTTCCAAGGACACCAGCTGGGAGACACACGGCTCACAGGTTATGCAGACTGTCCGGAAGATAGCCGAACTTCTGATGGGTGAGAGCGACTTCCAGAACGCCCGCGTGTCTCGTGATGTCCTTCGGGCCCTCGGGACGGCTGGCTTTTCACCACACACATATCCGACAGGCGTCGATGGCACGCCTGCGTACAAGCGGAAAGGCGGTGATACCAGCAATAACACGCTCCCAACTGCCGACGACCTCGTGAGCGGCGGAAATCGCTCCAACGATGAAAACGAGGACGATTCAAGATCTCGACAGCCCACCGTGATGCCGTTCCGCTGGGGGTACGACGCCAGCCCGAACGTCTATCCCCTCTGGCAGCTCCAAGAGCAGACCCAGCAGGTCACCGAACTGACGAGGTTGATGGATCCGGATATTCCGATCAATCCTAAGGATTTACTGCCTGATCCGGGCTCGCACGCAGTCAAGCGGAATATGGAGACGCCGTTCAACAATCAACAGCACACCGCCCAGCAGATCCTCGGCGGTGTCACCAACCGTTTGAACGCGCTTACGACGGACGCCCGTCTCGCGCCCCTCTTCAATAACACGACCCGGCGGTTCTCCTTTGCCGACTTCCTTTCTGGCGATCGCCAGAACGACGTCCTCATTTTCGACGTTGAGGATCTCGATCCGGACGCCCAGCGTGACTTCGTCCTTACACACGAACTCCTAATGCAGTACGAACTCGAACTCTACAAGTCCTTCCTCAAAGAGGAGGCAACTGCGGACGATTACTACGTCAGCGTCTTCATCGACGAGGCCGGCCGCCTCGTCGAGCCGGATGACCTTGCAAAGATGATCGCCGTCGCCCGCAACCACTCTGTCTCCCTCTCACTTGCCGTCCAGACGCCCGACCAGCTCTTCGACGCCGACACCGACAACAGTGTTGGCGACGACCCGACGTACGCCGAGATCATCGGTAATATTCAGACGACCGTCGTGCGTGCCGGTGAAATCACGCGTCAGCAGGCAAAGGCGCTTTGTCCGGCCGACCTCGAGGTCGAGGACTTCATGGATCACGTCCGCGATCTCCCCGTCGACCACCGGCTCGTCCAGTATCCGACACCTTCCGAAGGAACACGGTCTCAGACCATCGAAATCGCCCGCATTCCCCTTCCGAACTGGCATCAGGATGCCGAGGAAGCCCCCGAAGGATACGATTCTCGCGAAGATTTCGAGGAGGCCTTCCGAGAGGTTCGCGCCGATGTCATCGACCAGACGAACGAAGAGTACGGAATCCCCGACGACGAGTCAGAATCGGCTGTCCGTAACCGGGCGATTCTCAACATCCCCGAACTCGCCCACCATCTCACAATAGACGACCCACTCCTCCCGGTTGTCCTCGCGTGGGCGACTTGGATAGTCGCTCGTGACCCACCCAACGGGCCCGGTGAAGAAACTCTGCACAGCGTCTCCAACACCGACAGCAAGCTCCCTGACCTCGAAGACCCAGTTGAACCAAATAATGATTCGACGATAGAGGACTCCCCGGCTGAGGAAGTCAGCGCGATAGATGTCCTATCGGACGATGCAGGACCCGATGAATACACAGCTGAATCGGTATCTACCAGTCGCGAGAACGATTCTCCATCCACTACGAGCGAGCAGCCAGATACGCTGTTCGACTCAGGTGGGTGGGCTCGCGACCAGTGGGATGAGGCGAAGACCGAGCTCACCCAATCCAATACCGAGCGCCAGACTCCTCCCTCGGCCGCTGAGAGCTCAGGCCCTGCGTCCAGTCTTCATCACGTCCTGAAGGGCAGTATGACGACTGACGAGTGGGAGGAGCTTACCGACCTCCTCGAGAAGGGGAAGTCGCTTTCCCCAGAAGAATGGGCGATTCACACCGACCTCCCGACGTACCGGAAAGATGAGGAATCCATCCAAGCCCGTGCGCTCAACAGCCGTGTCGCGACTCTCCTCAACCAAGGTATCCTCACCGAGGATGAAGTGGCCCGGATTCAGGAACTCATCGATCTCGCACGGGATACCGGGAACTGGCCACCGACTGCGGTTCGTGATCGTCTCGACACGGAGTCCGAAACTGCGCCAGCAGACAAATCGTTTCCCGAACAGCAAAGCGCCACTGTGGATAACGAGAGTGTGTCCGCGGCGATCGAACGCCGCCGGACCAGTGAGAGAAATTCTGTTGGGATCGACCCGTTCGATGGGGAGGAACCACGACCCGGAACGTACCGCTGGGTGCGCCTTGACGAGATGTACCGCCGGCTTCGCCTCGAAGTCGAGAAAGTCCTCGCCACAGAGGGCCTCAACGAGGGAGAACGTAATCGTCGCCGCGATGCCCTCCCCTCGCTCAAGGCGTGCGCCGATGAGATCGAGGCGTTAGGCACCATTATGACCCATCGGGGCGTCGCTGGCGACACTCCCATCCCGGAAACAGACGGTATCTTCGAGATTGAACTCGCGAAGCACCGTGACGACGTCCCCGGCGACGAGGGCTACGCCATTCGGTTGACTCCCGAGGGTGCTCGTCTCCTTCTCGAAAACGTGTTTTCGACTGGCTGGGTCGCAACCGCTGGGACCGATACTCACGATACCGGCCTTCGAGACGCTATGACGGCACTCGAAGACGCAGTCCCCACCCGAGTCAGTGGCCGGATCATCGACCAAGACACCGGGGACATCCCGGACGCCGTCCTCACAGTCTTCGCCAGCGAGCCTACGGAGTGCTTCGCTGACGACATCATCTCATGCACAGTCGAAGAGGAGACCGACCCACGTCGACACCCCACGAAGAAACTCCGTAACCTCAAGAAGGCGCTTAACACTACTACGAAGAGTGGCGAATGTCGCCTCCCCATCTTCGTCGCCGAAACGCCGTGGGACGAAGACGCAGGGGCCCCCGACCTTGGACCTGCCACCGCATTATCGAACATCCTCCGTGATCCGATGAACACTCAGTGGTCGGGTCGCCGGTTCTACTCGCAATCGAACACGCCAATCGAATTCGACGGCGGCGCCCGCGACGGCGGTGTCACCGCTGTCGTCCCCCGATCGGACACAGAGAGCGCCGGCACGTCGATCTGGATTCGCGACCCGGACCCCGACTCGGACGACTGCCTCCTCGTCGCCCCGACCGCCGACAACATCGGCCATCCCGATGACGAGGATATACACCTTCGTATCGCTCCCGGTGACTTCCAGAACCTCACTCCCTCGAGCATCCCGTACCGGGCGACATGTCCCCCGAGAAGTGCAAACGAATCAGCTCGCTATATCGTCGAGACTCCGGGTAGCGAACAGACGTACAAGTACGAGACGGAAGAGCGGTTCCGTGAGGATTGGGTCCGCGTCAACAAGCCATTCGTACCCGACATCGAATTCCGGCACCAGGACTACCCAGAAACCGCATATGCCACCCTCGTCCGATACGAGCCGCCCCGCGCCGGCGACGACGCACAGGCACGTATCGCCTGGTTCGATCATCGGACCTCGGGCGACGAGGAGATGGGGACGCTTCGGCCCGTCGAGGACCTCATCGAAGCGATTCAGACGGGCGAACTCAAGCCGGCGTCCGCTGACCCCGGAACGGCACCCGAATGGACTCACGAAGACGAAGTCTCGACCGACGAAGCACAAGACTCTGAAGTGGATGAGGAAGACACTGGCGCGTCATCATCGACGGACGAGGCACCAGACGAATCCACTCCCGAGCCATCCGACAACAAGGACGAAGAGCTTGACGGCGATGATACTGACACAACGCAGTCCGAGGAGGGAGAGACAGACGATACTTCCGAACCACTCCAGGATGAGGGGAAAGCAGCTACCGCCGCGTTCATCGCGGCTTACCTCCGTCCTGCACCGAACAACGTCGTGGACGTGGATATCGCCTTCGACCGTTGTCAGGAATTCGCGAGCACGCACAACCTCGTCTCACCAGAATCAGAGGACGAGTTCGCAGAAACGATCGATTCCCTCTTCGATGCGTTCGACACGGACACCGGAATCGACGGAGACCTCTTCGACATCGATCGCGACGTCATCAGTGCCCTCGAAGAGGGATTCAATATTGTCTCAACGTCAGGTGGAAACGAAGACAGCACTCGAACCGTTATATTGGGTGTGAAGATGGTTGATCCCACAGAAGAAGACACGTCGTTCTTAACGGAAGCAGCGCCCGAGCAGTCGGCAGGTGGTGCGGCGTTCATTGCGAACCAGCTCACGTCCGACCCTGACGGAGCGCTTCCGAGTTCGGAAACCTATGACGAATACGTCGACACCGTCACCGACTGGGGATTCGAGTCTCTCCCTGACCGAGGTTCGAGTGTGACGTTCAAACGGTTCCTCCAAATCTGGGGTGCGGTGCTGTTCGGCGTCTCGGTCGAACGGAAACGCCGGCGGATCGACGGGTCGCCTACGCGGTGCTATACGCACCTCGAGTGGCGCGAGTAGCCTCTTGATTTTCTCTCTCAGTCTACCGCCTCGATCTCCCGTCTAATACTATGAAATCAAACTGATATTTCCGATAATTTCCCTTCTGACGGTGTCCCTTAATCCTCGATTTTCTAGAACTATTACTGAATAGCATATTTTGGATAAACCACCGGACGGAACGGTAATACAATACTGGAACGGTAAATCGGAACGCGAATCTCTGAGGACTCACAAAATCACCATATAGCGTCGGGATGGTAAACTGGAACGTCAATCATTAGCATACACTCCCGAAAGGACCGGATCCTTTTGCAAACTGGAACACCGTGCAGTCTTGCGGTTTTCACCGGAAACCTGGACACATCTACGCACCACCACACACCAGCATCTCGATAAACTGGAACTCCGCGCAGTCTTGCGATTTCGGGCCTATAGTCAACTCCGTGCTCAGAACACCCTTCGAGCGACTCTCCGCACTCTCGAAACTGGAACGCTACGCAGTCTAGTGATTATCCCCGGCTATTGAGAAACTGGAACACCCCCTTTCCCACTAGTATAGAGGGGGCAGATTCGTGTGAAAGGGGGGTACCGATGTGTTCCGGCGAGCGGGTACCCTGGCAGCGGGTACAGGCTGGCCCCCTGGGCGGTCGTCGAAGACGAGTGTCTGATGCGTATCAGATTGTGGAGAAGTCGGTAGCCGAAGCCGAGGTGAATAGCCGTTGTGTGTCGCGTGGAGAGCGCGGCCTGTCGTAACGTAGGAGCTGGTGGGTGGCGTCGAGGTGTAGCATCGAGCGCGCGTGGGGAACATACGGCTTTGCGTACGAGCGAGTGGGAGTGGATGGTCGTGTCGCGGTGGTGCCTACACTAGGGTCTGCTGGCTATCGCACGGGGACGTCAGGGTGCGTATCTCAAACAGGCTAGGGACGTGCTGCGTATCGCGGCTCTCGCCTCGTGGTTCGTTCTCAGCGTGAGGATTGGGCACGGTGACGTCGACTTCGCGAGGGGCTGTCGGCTGTACTCGAGGCGGGGGGTCGCGCCGTCGTGAGACGCCGTGGGCTGTCGATAGAGCATAGTGGTGTGGCCTCGGCGGCCGAGTGGTCGCTGTCGCCACCGCGTTCCGGCGTGACGGCCGTCGGCTCGCTGCTCTGGCGCGTATGGATGCCCAATCGGTGTGTCTCGAGAAGGGTGCCGCGCGCGTCGGGGTCGCGCGCGCTTTGGATCGAGACCGCCGCGACGAGCAGAGCTCGTCGGACGGTCTCCGTGGGTGAATTAGGACCGCGTCGTAGCGGCGGCTGATTTCCGGGACCTGCTCCACACGCTCTGGCCGCTGACGGCGGGCCACGATTTCGGGGAATCGCGTAGCTTTCCCCGAAATCGGCCGCCTCACCGGCCAGTCCGTGGGAGCCGATGTCGTCCACTCACCCGCCGAAGTCCGCGGATTGCGCGGTCACGAGACACCGACGCGAACCGGACCCTACCCGCGAGCGCAACCCGCTCGCGGGTCCCTTCCAGTCCGCGACGGCGCCTCGTAACACCGCTCATCGAGCGGATTCGGCGGCCTCGGGAGACATCGGGTCGTGCTACGACCAGGTTTCCTCACTCGGTCGCCCCCCTTGCGCTGGCGCGTGCAGTAGCGCGCGCCGCGCACTCACCGGGAGGGGCCGCCGGAGCCACCAGCGATTTCCGCGGACCCTACCCGCCCCCACCGGGGCGGGTCCCTTCCACGGAAATCGGGCGCCTCTGTCGGCCTCCCGGCGAGTCGGGGCGAAGCCGGGCACGGGGCCTGCCGAGCCGAAGGCACGGGAGATCGCGTCGCTCACTCCGTTCGCCTGAGTCATACGTCGCCAGCACGCTGAACCGGACCGGGTCACGATTTCGCGCGGATACCTTCCCGCGCTCGCAAGCTCGCGCGGGCCCCTTCCACACGAAATCGACCGGTTCAGCGCGCGGCGACGCACGACTCAGCCCGGCCATATGCGGCCGATTCATCTGCGTTCACCGACCCGCACCCGGACCTCGATTCCGGCAGACACTACCCGCCTTCGGCGGGTCCCTTCTCCCGGAATCGGCCGTGCGCGGCTGGTTCACGTTGTTCATCGGCCGCATCTGCCGGGTTCGCGACTCCCGTACCTCGGCGGGCAGGGCCCCGCACCGGGCTTCGTTCTGGCGGTACGGGCCACCCGCCAGAAGCCGCCGAGCAAAAATTAATTTCTTTCCTCTTAAGCGTCCACGGGACGGGCGGGGGAAGCCGCCGTGCCGTTCCTGACCTGGCACGATCTCAGCGGACCCTACCCGCGCTCACACGTTCGCGCGGGTCCCTTCCACTGACATCGGCCAGCTCACGACGGCAGCCGGCTCCCCTGCCGGTACCCGACGGCGCTCGCGCTATCACACACGCGCGAGCGCCGTCGTTCCGACAAGCTCGAGACCCTGACGCGGGCCGCGATTCCGCGGAGATACTTCCCGCGCTTCGCGCGGGCCCCTTCTCCACGGAATCGGCCGCCTCAGTACCTCTCGCCGTGTCGGAAGGAACGCTTAAGAGGAAACCATCCCCCCCACTTGTCGGATATGAACTGCACGTCTTGGGGAGACCACTTGCCGGATGCCTCTGGCGCGTGCATTCCCCTGATCGCGGCCGCCTTCGGCAGACACTACCCGCCTTCGGCGGGTCCCTTCTCCCGAACGCGCCCGCGTCAGGGGTGCACCCGCCGGACGCCTTCCAGCTTGTGGCGCTGGGCGCGGGCCTCGATTCCGGCAGACACTACCCGCGGCGCATCCGGTCGGTGCGCCGCGGGTCCCTTCTCCCGAAATCGGCCGCGCCAGCGTCCAAGACGCACAGTCCCTTCCAACTGTTGAGGGGGATTGAAATCATAGAGTCAGGTAGCCCGTGACAGGGCGTCGGGCCGTCGGCAGGCGGCGCCGGGCGGTCGGCGTGCGGAACGTCGGCCGCTCAGGCGCGCCCCGCGGTGGGTTTGTTCGCCCCTCCGCGCGGTGAAGGGTGTACGAATACACCCGTCGGTCGGCGGTCAGAAGGCGGGCGCGGTGGAGCGCGCCCAACAGGGGATCACTCCCCGTGAAACAGCAATGTCTAGTTTCAACTCAGGGCAAAAAAGCCCATCGGCGGTTGGACAGCCTGACAAGTACGACGAACTCGAGATGGATCTGCTCTACAGCAGTCCCCATCTGGAGAACGGCGATAACGTGGTCGGTGTGGACATCGACAAACGCCCCCCGACCCCGAACGACGAACCGGTCGAGGACAGCCGGGGGCAGGAACTCGTTCCTGGAAACTATGCGCGAGAACGCTCGGCGCGGATGGACGCGCAGTACCGGGCGGCTGCCTCACAGCACGAAACGTCGGACGAGGACGACCAAGAAGACGAGACGGGGCTCCCCCACAGGCGCGAGATGACCGGCCGCGCAGGTGGCACCTACGCGGATGTTCAGGCAGTGATGCACGGCCAGCAGTTGGGCGACGTCGTTGAGGGCGATGTCGGCGAGCTGGTGCGCGGCGTCTCCACTGGGGTCTACTGGGAGCAGGCACTCGCGGAAATGGACATCCCCGAGCCTCGACGCGACCTGCAAGCGCCGTTCGCGGAGGTGTCCCCGGAGCACTACACGCTAGCGACTGAAGAGCGAATGCGCGGCGAGTTCGAGGCCGATGAGCGGAACCGCGCGAAGGCGATCGCGGCAGAGGTGGCGGGCATCGACCGAGCGGCGCGGTCGCGAGACGATATGCGGACGCGGGTGCCGATTCGCCACTCCGTCTCAGAGAGCGACGACCCGTGGGAGGGCCCGCCGGCAGAGACGGTCGGCGTCAAGCGCGTTGATCCGGCAGACGACGAACCGGTCACGACGACGTCCGTGAGTGACGGCCCTGACCCGCGGGCGTCACTTGACCAGGAAACGCTCGCCCAGGTGAACAAGGGCGCGGCGCGGCTGGCCGAGCACTTCCAAGGCGAAGCAGCGATGTCCAGAGCGACGTTCGGGAAGTGCATCGCCCGGCACATCCAGGACGGGTCGGACGTGATGAACGCGACGATCGCCGTCAAGGAGACACTCGAGCGGATGTTCGAGATCAAGCAGCCCATCGGGTCGATCGATCCCTACGAGCAGTGGGAGACGACGGTCGAGGCGGAGGTGACCACGCTGTGGACGCCGAAGCATCGGTCGCAGTACCAGGTGGGACTGGTGCAAGACGAGGCCGGCGACACGGCGAAGTTCACGGTCTGGTTCGCGGCGGGTGACAAGCCGACGCTCGCGGTGGGCGACCGGATTCGGGCGGAGCGGGTGCGTGTCAACGCCTACAAGGGTGATGCGACCCTGGCAGTCGTCGGTGATACGGACCTCACCATCCTCGACCGGGGTGACGGCCCGATGACGCGGCGGAAGCGGCAGTCGGATGATCCGACAATCGCTCCGTGGTCGGCCGATAGCGACCAGCACGCGTGGATCAACCACATCGATATGGAGCGGGCGATCGAGGTCACGCTCGGACGGCGGGACGACGAGTAGGCCATCGCTCGGCCGCTTTTTTGCGTGTGCCGCGAGTAGTCCTCAGGTAGGCATCGCAACCGGCTGGTTAGTGTGTGGCTCCCGGCACCCACTACCCACCGCCCCGCCCACCGCTCCGTGCTCGCGACGCGAGCGTCGCTGCGCGCGCAGCCACAACCTCGACAGCACCGCGTGGCCCGTGGGGGCGCTCGGCGACGCCATCACCCGTGGCGACCGACGTGAGTTTGTCCCTCCCAACAGGGGGTGAGGTGACTTCACAGATGTCCAGCGCAGCAGCTCCCCGTGAGCGATCGCGACCGCGTCAAGCACAGCTGTCCGACTTCCGTCGGCGACCCCGCGAACCGGGGCTCTACGAGCCACCGACGATCGAGGACGACGACTGGTGGCCTGGGAAGGCAGGTGAAGATCGATGACCGAACGGACGCTTCGCATCGAACGGGCGGTCAACGAGCTGATGAACGACCTTCCGGCTGACGTCGCGTCCGAGGACATCGTCGACCAGCATATGCAGCGACTCGTCGCGGACTACGGCCTCTCTGTAGATCGTGCACAGACAGCCACTCGGCAGTACCTCACTGCGTCCCGCGAGGGAGTGGCGGAGTACCTCGTCACCCACCTCGCTCGGACGACTGAGACGCCGCCGACCCGTGACGCGGTCGTCGAGGATCTCGAATTCCTCGCCAACTGGAGTGTCCCTCTTGAGGACGCCTCTGCTGTCGTCCGCCGGAAGTACGACCCCGCGGACCCGGCCGATCCCGACTCTGGCCTCGACTCGGCAACGGGCGTTCCAACGGGTGCAACCGATGCTGAGGTCGCGGCCGCGATCCCCAGTCTTGACGACCACGAGTGGTCGTCCACATCCGACCGCGCCCACCCTGGCCCCGACGACTCAGATATCCTTGACGCCGATTCGCGGGAGACAGATGACGGCACCGCCGCCTCTACCTACAGACGCATTTGGAGGACACGGATTGTCGCCCGTCTCGCCTCGACGATCCGCACCGCTCGCCGGAGGCTGGCCGAGCATCGCCTCTGACCAACGACCGAACGCACCGCACGCGGTTTATCCCCCCGCGGGGGGTGAAGGGGGACTCACGACTATGCAGGTAATGAGCCGAATCCCGGCGCGCGTGGCGACACCCACCACCCGCGTTCCCGTCGCAACGGCGGTTTATTTCCCCCGGATTGGGGTGCAGGGGCGTGAGCAGGAAGGCGCGCAGGGCGTCGACCTGACTCGAGACGTCCCACCAGCCGATTCCCGAACGCGAATCGGAGTGACCAACGATGGCAGTAGCTAATTCCATTCCCGACGAAGCGGCAGAGCTCGCTGACCAATTCCCGGACGACGTCGAAGTAGACGAAGCAGAGATCGCCGAGCGATTCTCGATGCTCGTCGACGAATACCGCGTCCCGAAGGACGAGGCCGTCCGCACCACGCGGAACTACTTCCTCGACGCGTACGGACTCGACTACGACGATTTAGACGGTCAGAGCGGTTCCAGCGGTCCGGCCGACGAGCGCGAGATCGCGACCGTCGAGGGTCCGAACGAGTGGCTCTCGGTCACGGCGAAGGTCGTCCAGCTCTGGGACAACGACGTCGACTCCATCGCTCAAGTCGGCCTCATCGGTGACGAGACCGGCACCATCAAGGTGACTGTGTGGGAGTCCGCCGACGCACCGACCATCGAGGAAGATGGCGTGTACCGATTCGAGAACGTCGTCTCCGACGAGTACCAGGACCGACTCAGCGTCCAGGTCAACTCCGCGTCCGACATCATTCCCGTCGACGACGAGGACGCCGCCGACCTCGAAGTCGGCTCGACCGATGTCGAGGCCGCTGGCGCAGTCGTGGCTGTCCAACCCGGAAGCGGCCTCGTCAAGCGATGTCCCGGCGAGGACTGCACGCGCGTTCTCCAGAACGGGCGCTGCTCCGAACACGGCGAGGTCGACGGCGAGTTCGATCTCCGCGTGAAGGCGGTCATCGACGACGGCCAGACGGCCTACGACGTCCTCTTCAATCAGGAAGCCACCGAGGATCTCACCGGCATCACCATCGAGGAGGCCAAGCAGATGGCGATGGACGCTCTCGACACGAGCGTCGTCGCCGATGCCGTCGAGGAGGAGATCCTCGGACATTCCTACACGGTCTCAGGGCCGGTCATCGGCAACTACCTCGTGGTCAACGACTGTGAGGCGGGCAACACTCTCTCCGAAGACGCTGTCTCGCCCGGGAGCGCAGCGAATGGTGACCGCGAGGTCGCCAAGCGCGTCTTCGCCGAGGAGTTCAACAACGCAACAAGCACCTTCACCGAATCCGACGAAGACCGTGCGCCCGTGTACTCGCTGCTGCCGTCGGGTGAGAAGGCCAATCGTGTCTTCGTGGTCGGAACGCTGACCGAGACGACGGACGTCGGCAACGACTCCGAGTACTGGCAGGCCCGCATCGTGGGCCCGACCGGGACGTTCTTCGCCTATGCTGGGCAGTACCAGCCCGAGGCCGCCAGCGTCCTGCGGAATGCGGAAGCCCCGGCGTACGTCGCAGTGGTCGGCAAGGCGCGCACCTACGAGACCGACGACGGTGACATCAACGTCTCCATCCGCCCCGAGTCGATCAGCATCGTCGACGGTGAGGCTCGGGACGCGTGGGTCGCGGAAACCGCCGAGCAGACGAAGGCACGGCTCGAGGCGTTCGACCCCGACGACCCCACCGAGAACGACGACGAGCGCAACTACGATGCGATGGCTGTCGACCTCTACGACCCTGATCTCGATGCCTACGAGGCGATGGTCAGCAACGCTCTCGACGACCTCGAGGCCGGCGAGATCAACGAAGGAGAGGACGACGAGTAGGGCGGCGCACTCCCCGCTGACGCTGTCTCTCCCTCCGTCGTTCGACTCGTCTCACGCACTTCCACATCCACGCTTCGGGGGGTTTCTCCCCGACAAGATTTTTTCGCATACGCTCCCGACCCCACCCCGAGCTCGGTCACGATGTAGAAGCGGCTATCAACGCCGCGAACAACTGGCTCATCGACGAAGCGCAGTCCCTCGCATCTGTCGACGAAAAAGAATCGATCGTGGACTACTCAACCTCCGTCGAGTACCTCTAATCCTCTAGAGCCGTCCGCTCGCGTATCGGACAGGCAGTAGTTTGTTCTCCCCTGCCGAGAGTGAGGGATTTCCTATGACCGACAATCGTGACGGACAGTCTCCGAACCAGCACTCGGATAACTCCGTGCTCGCCGATGAGGAGTACGACCCCCTCGCGGAGTACAAACCGTACGCCGTCACTTCGCCGAGCTCGGATGGCGTTGCTCATCACGTGCATACGAGTCGCCGTCCGGACTGGAAGCCGGGGCAGCCGTGCCCGCACTGTGGGTCGAGACTGATCGTGTCCTCCTTCATCGAGACGGAAATTGCGCGGCATCGTGGCGGCAAAGTCACGCCGCTCGGCGGAGGTGACCGGCTCGGCGCCGTCGAGTATCAGTGCGCGGACTGCGAGACTGTCCTCTACAAGGACGCCGCGTTCGATCTCTGGACGACCCTCCACTTGGACTGACCGTCGAGACTACGATGCCTCCACCAAGGACTCACAGGTCCGTCCAGTACGGCCGTTTTTCGCACTCCACGGGAGATGTAAGCTCGAGTGAGACGCCCCACACCACCCTCGAGAACAGTCTACTCGCGTCTACCGATAATCACGACGACACCAACGATCACAATCCATCACACCTATGGCAGAATCCACACCCGAATCACCCAACGGTACCGACACCGACCCAAATGAAGAGCCCGACATCGACGTCGAGGCCGATACTGAGGTTGACGCCTCTGACACGGAGGCCGAAGCCCCCGACGCTGACGGGACGGAAGTCGAGAAAGCAGATGACGCAGAGACCGATAGTGACGGCAGCGATGAGGAGTCGCCGTCCGACACCCGCCCACCCCAGGCGTTCTCGGCGATCATCGCGGCTGACCGCCTCGACCAGACGATCACCACGCTTAGCGTCCTCGTCGACGAATCCCGTGTCCACCTGAACGATCTCGGCCTTCGCCTCGCCGCTGTCGATCCCGCGAACGTCGCGATGGACGAGACGAACATCACCGAAACCGCCTTCGAGTCTTACCAAGCCGATGGTGGCGTCCTCGGCGTCGACCTCACCAAGCTCGCCGACGTCGTCGGTATGGCTGATGACGACGACCTCATCCAGATGTCGCTCGACCCGGAGACCCGCAAGCTCCTCATTGAGTTCGGCGGTCTCGAGTACACGCTCGCACTCCTCGACCCCGACACGATCCGCCAAGAGCCCGACATCCCCGACCTCGACCTCCCAGCACGCGTCGTCCTCGAAGGTCGCGACATCGACCGTGCTGTTCGGGCCGCCGATATGGTCTCCGACCACGTCGAACTCATCGTCGATCCCGACGACGAGGCCTTCCGCGTCCACGCCGAAGGCGATACCGACGATGTCGACCTTGAACTCGGTCGCGACGACCTCATCGACCTCGAGGTCGGCGCTGCCGACTCGCTCTTCTCGCTGGACTACCTCAAGGATTTCAACAAGGCCATCCCGAAGGACGCCGAAGTCGAAATTCTCCTCGGCGAGGACTTCCCCGCGAAGTTCAACTACGAGTACGCCGACGGCGCCGCTACTGTCACTCAGATGCTCGCTCCCCGGATTCAAAGTGACTGATGTCTCCAGAATTTATGACGTCCGATTCGACTCCACCACTCGATCCTGAACTCGAAACGAGCGCCGAACAGACTGGCCTCGATGATTCCCAGCTCGTCGAGGGTGAAGCCATCGTCGACCTCAACATCCCCGACGACGTTGCCTACGATGTCGACGATCTCGGCAACGGCCGCCTCGCCATCCAGTACTGGGAAGCCGATCCCTGATCCCCGCTCTCGTACCGCCCGGCCCCGGCTGCACCCCTGAGGTTAAACGTCCGGGCAACGCACTTTTGATTGATTGCCTGTGAAACCCTCTGCTGCTGCCCCCGCTGGTCAGATCCTCGCGTACAGCTGCCCCCGTTGCGAGCACAAGGGGGTCTACTACTACACCGATCTCGCCCTCTACGACAACGACCGCGATCCTGGTGAGGACAGCATCCTCCCTGAGCACGCGCCCGCCGTCCCCGGCAGCGCGATCGACGCCGACGCCGATGCCATCGTCTGTCCGAACGAATCGTGTGGGCTCGTGCAGTTCCGCCATGTTGCGTTCGAACTCCTTCCCTCGACGGCTGTCCGCGCACGTCGCTCGACATCGGCGGACGACGAGACGAGCACGCTCGTTGAGGCTACTCCGTAGTCGGCCTCGGGAACACCTCACTACGCTCGTCGAAACACCGTCATCCACGGCTCTCTGAGGTCTCGCACGGCATTTCTCTCCCTCCACTGGAGGTGAAGGAAGTTATGACGAAGGAGTCACCACCGTCAGAGTCGGACGTGTCGCGTGCCGGCTCGAAGAGTCGCTCAAAGACGAACGCCGACGCGTCTGTCTCTCAGTATGTGGAGCTCGAAGCGGGGACACGCGCCTTCGATGGATCAGCCGGCGAACGCCCCTCGATCCACGATACTGTCGACTGGCTTGCCGAGAACGAGGCCACCGTCGGTGGAACCCTCGTGAACCACCGCGTGATGACTGGACGGTCAGCGCAGACTACGGATGTCCCTCTGCGCCCGGAGCTTTCCGAGGCGATCCGCAAGAAGGGCATCGATCAAGTCTACGACCATCAGGCGGAAGCGATTCGGCACGCTCGACTCCGCAAACACGTCACCCTCGCGACCCCGACCGGGTCGGGGAAATCACTCCCGTATTCGATTCTCGCCGCCGAGCGCGCCCTCGTCGACGACGGCCGCACTCTCTATATCGCACCGACGCGCGCTCTCATCAACAACCAAGCCGACGATCTCTACGACTTCCTCCAGAACGTCGACCCCCATCTTGACGCAGGGCGCTACACGGGCGGACTCTCTCGACACCAGAAACGTCGCGTCCGCGAGCGGCAACCGCACGTTCTCGCGATGACGCCTGATATGATCAACTACTCCATCCTCCCGTTCGCCCACAAACTCTGGGGCTGGTTCCTCTCCAACTTGGACCTGATCGTCATCGACGAACAGCATCAGTACCGTGGCGTCTTTGGTAGTCACGTCGGCGTCGTCCTTCGACGACTCCGTCGGGTCGCAAAAACCTTCGACGCTGACCCGACAATCGTCGCCTGCTCAGCCACCATCGACAACCCTCGCCAGCACACTGTCCAGCTGACTGGCGTCGACCCAGCCGACGTTCACGTCGTCGACCAGGACACAAGTGCTGGCGGCTCAACGCACTGGCTCTTCTGGCAACCACCCCGCGGCCAGCAGGGGCAAGCTCGATCGACACACCGGACAACTGCACGTCTCGCAGCGGCGCTCGTCGAACGCGGTCTCCAGACTATCGTCTTCACGCGAAGCCGACAAGCGGCCGAACAGTACGCTCAGGTCACCGCTCGCCGCCTCCAGCGTGACGGTTATCCCAGCCTCGCCGACGACGTGGCCGCGTATCAGGCCGCACTCTCGGACGAGCGGCGAGAAGAACTTGAAGCCGGGCTGCATTCCGGCGACATCCGCGTCGTCTGGAGCACGAACGCCCTCGAGGTCGGGATCAACATCGGGAACCTCGACGCCGTCCTCGTCGACGGCTATCCGGGAACACGGATGGAACTCTTCCAGCAAGCCGGCCGTGCCGGCCGGGGGACCGACCCGAGCATTGTCGGCCTCGTCGGCGGCGCAGATCCGCTCGACCAATACGCACTCGACCATCCGGACGATCTCCTTGACGGCAGCGTCGAATCCGTCGAATGCAACCCCCAGAACCCACGTGTCCTTACCGAACACCTTCCGGCAGCCGCCGCCGAAGCCCCCCTTACCACCGACGACAACACTTGGTTTGGCGATGATCTCCCGAAGTACGTCTCAGCACTTACCGACGCCGGCGTCCTCGACCGCTCGCTCACCTCGACAGATATCACGTGGACGTACGTCCCCAACGGGGGACCGCCGCCGAGCCAGCACGTTTCCCTCCGGTCGATCAACTCGCGCTCGCTCCGTATCGTTGTGACACCGGACAACCAGTCCTCCCCGGACATTCCCGCGAGTAACGAGCTCGACGTCCTCGGTGAACTTCCACTCGCCTCCGGCCTTCGCGATGCCCACCCCGGCGCGATCTACTTCCATCAAGGCCAGCGGTACCGCGTCATCGACGTCGATCTCGATCCGGAAACCCCGCCGGGAGCATCCGGCTCCGCCTCGCCAATCGCGTGGGTCGAGCCTACAAACGCGACCTACACGACCAGCGCGGTCACAGACCGCACGCTCACGCTCCAAGACGCCGACGAGACACGCGGCCTTCCCGGCACAGCCGACCCCAAGGTCGCGACTGATGGCGGTGCCGCGAGCGCCGACACAGCACCCCCCGCCGTCCAGCTCACCGAGTTGACCGTCAGCGAAACCGTCGTCAGCTACTACACCCACCAGTCCGGGAGCTTGAATGGACCTGTTCCGATCGAGACCGACCTTCCGGAAACCGAACTCTCCACGGATGGTCTCGTCATCACCATCCCGCCCGCCATTCGGGATGCCTTCACCGAGGAGCATCCCAACGCCGATGACCCTGACGCGCCATCGCCGTCCTTCGAGGGGAGCCTCTACGCCCTCACGAACGCACTGCTGGGCGTCCTTCCAGCAACCGTCCTCTGCGACCGCAGCGATATGCGCGGGCTCGCAATCTCGCGTCTCGACACAACCGGTCACCCTACGATTGTCCTCTACGACGACCATCCTGGTGGTGTCGGCCTCGCTCGTAGCGTCTTCCAGCACCTCGAGGATGCCCTCGAATTCGCACAGACCCGTGTTGCCGACTGCGAATGTGATGAGGGATGCCCGGCCTGTATCCATCACCCTCACGACGCCTCGAGCAACCAGACGCTCAACAAGGTCGGCGCGCGCCTCCTTGCGGAACTCCTCCTCGATGATACGCAGGCAGCCTGACCATTACATCGTCCTCTTCGCGACACCCTCCCATGGACTAAAGTCAGAGAACTGTATATGTTCTGGCGAGTTGACTGCTCATGGCGAGCGATCTCCCCGCCCCACCGACCGAGTCAGGCGTCTATCCCGAGGACCGTATGAAGGTCTCACGATGGCTGACCTGGAAGGAAGCCGACGACGGCCGCAAGATTCCCCGTGCACCCTATCACAACTCGAATCAGCCAGATCGGTACGTCTCCGCGCAGGACCCAACCATCTGGACGGACTTCGAGACCGCAGCAGAGTGGGCGGATAAACTTCCCCATCACCAACCTGCGTACGTCATTCCCGACCGCAACGACTTCGAGACCGACCTCGTCGTCATCGACTACGACGACGCCCGCGACCCCGACACGGGTGAAATCCATCCCCTCGTCCACGATCATCTTGCTGACGCCGAATCCTACGCCGATGTCTCTCCGTCTGGAACCGGCGTTCACATCCTCTGCCGCGGTCAGCTCCCCGAGCGCGTCAAGACCATCTCTGACGACCTCTCCGAACACCAGGCCTTTCCCGAGGCGTCGATCGAGGTCTATGAATCCGCGCGTTTCATCACGATGACCGGCAGACACATCGCCGGTACACCCACCGAGACGCGCGACTGCCGAGCCTTCCTCGATGGGCTCGTCGAGGACTATGCGACTGTCTCTGCAGCAACCCCCGATGAAGTCGCCTTTGAACCGGATACCACTCGCGAGGACATCGAAGACGTCGAGACCACGAGCGACATTCAGGACGTCTTCGACGCTATCCAGCACGTCCGACCGAGAGACATCAGCCTCCGCTCGACTGTCACTGAGGAGCGCGCTGACGGTACGCAGTCACTGGATCCATCCTGGGCGAACTCTTCGTCTGGCACGCGCCTCGCCCAACTCGATGAAGGCTGGGTGTACCGTGATGGTCTCATCGGCCTCGACGCTCTCCAAGTCGTCGCCCTTGAGGAAGGCATCATCACCGACGAACGAGATTATCCCTCTGGGGAGGACTTCTGGGAGGCCGTCGACGAGCTTCGTGCTCGCGGCGCGCACATCCCCGAGTACGAGGAGGACAAGTCGGAGGCCGCCCCATCGGCAAGCGACTGGTCGCCTGCTCCCGACTCTGCCCCCGACTACACCCCTGACCGCGACGCCGACGCCCAGGCGACGGGCAGTTCATCACCGTCCGACCCGGGGTCATCCCACAGCAGCGGTCGGACGCGTGGCCGCGATTCTCCCCGACGCGGCGAGGGTGCAGAATCACTCTACAAGGCAGAAATCGACCGCCTTGAAGCCGAACTCGAAGCTCGAGAGGAGCGGATAGACGAACTCGAAGCCGAACTCGATGAGCGAACAAAGAAACTTCGGCGTATCCACGTCCGGAACTCCCAACTCGAAGACGCCCTCAAGAACGACGCCGAAGTCCAAGTCCATGCCCTCGACACTGACACGCTCGTCGACATCTTGGATGAACAAACGCTCGTCGCGATCGTTGAATATGTCGCCGACACCCACGCTGACGACGATGGCAATCTCGAGCACTCCACAGCCGACGACTCAGGTGGACGTCTCGCTCGTCTCAAGTCCTTGCTTCGCTCGGACTCCTCGTCCTCAACTTCCCGCTGAGCACCTGGTGATTTTCACTCTGTACCAGGGGTGTACACCCTATCCTAAAGCCATATCCACCGTCTTACCTCTCGGTTCCTGTTTTTCACCCCCGACGTGAGGTGGCGGGAGTCATCACCGATCCCTCTCCGTCCCTCACTATGACCGAGAACGATTCATCCACTCCCGATAGCAGCCGGATTCGGACTCGCAAGATACCCGACTCGGAGCGTACGACTGGACCATCCGAGACCACTGACGCCGCCGTCGCTGCTAGGACCGCTACGTGTCCCGAGTGCGACGGAGATCTTCACGTCGACCACGTTCATGGAGAAACCCGGTGTGCTGACTGTGGACTCGTCGTCACGGAGAATGCTATCGACCGCGGCCCCGACTGGCAGGCCTTCTCTGCGGACGAACGCGAACAGAAGTCCCACACAGGGAGCCCACTCACGCCAACCCAGCACGACTTTGGCCTCAGCACCGAGATCGACTGGCGCAACAAGGATGCCCACGGGAACACCATCTCCTCACAACGGCGAGCGCAGCTGACCCGACTTCGCACGTGGCAACAACGGTCCCGGACCGGGAACTCGAAGGAACGCGGCCTCAAGGCGATGCTTTCAGAAATCCAGCGTATGGCCGCCGCTCTCGATCTCCCCGACGATGACTACGACATCGCCGCCGTCATCTGCCGCCGGGCCAGTAATCAGGACCTCCTCCCCGGTCGGAGTTATGAAGGCGTCGCGACTGCAGCCGTCTACGCCGCAATCCGGCAAGCTGGCCTTCCACACGATCTCGAAGCCCTCACGCAGGTCAGTCGAATCGACGATAAAATCCGCATCAAGCGCACCTACCGGTATCTCGTCCGTGAACTCGAGCTCGAAGTCCCGCCGCCCGATCCACGGGACTATCTCTCTCGCCTCTGTTCGGAACTCGATCTCAGCCAGGAGACCAAGCGGTTTACGACGGAACTCCTCAAGGACGTTATGGAGGCAGGCATCCACTCCGGGAAGCATCCCGTCGGGATGGCCGCTGCGGCCCTCTACGTCGCCACGCACCACTCAGATTTGCCTTCCAGTGACTCATGTACGCAATCCGAACTTGCGGAGGCCGCGAACGTGAGTGTGGTTACGATCCGCAACCGCTACCACGACATCCAGGAAACCTGTCACCCGATGGTCAAAATCTAGCCTGTCTCTCGAATGCGCCGTTCACACCTCCAGCAAAGACCGGCAAGCCTAGGCAGCCTCTCTTCCCTGTCGGCACCTTAGAGTTACTCCACACGGCTGTTGATGCCCTGTTTTGCCCCCGGAGCCACTGCGTTCTGACTCCAATGCCGATCATCAACATGTCGTGCCCACCAGTAGCAGATTCTACTACACTGACATCTATTGGCCTATGGATCTATATATGGTATTTATTTGGTTACAACCACGGCATTTGATTATGGGTCTCGAAGACTTCCACCCGGATGACGTTCTTGAATATGCTGATAAGCTGCAGGATGAGCCAGTAGAGAGCACTGTGTATCCCGGAGTCTATGTCCTCTATGATGGCATATCCGGAGAACCATTGTACGTAGGGGAAACCAAGAACGTGTATCAGCGATTATATGATCACCACTGCCGATTGAAGCAAGAGAGCAAAACTGTCCGAGAACTCGTTGAAGACGATTCAAAGTTGGAACGTGAGACGGAACAGGGGCGAATGTGGGAGTGGACCGAGTGGAGTTGGGTCAATATTGAAGAGGACAAGACTAAGCGTCAAAATGTCGAGCGAGTCGTTGAGAACAGGCTCAAACCTAGGTACCCGTCTGATTAGAGAATACGATCTAGACAGTAGTGTTGCGCCCGTAGACCATGATCTGGTCATCTGCTGGTTTGTCCTGCGCTACTGGCAGCAGACGCGCAGACACTCTCGTCGCTCCTTGCCTCCGAGAACGGCGAATACGGTCCTGCGAACCGACAGAGCCGACCCTTAATCTCCACTATGCCATTCACGAGTCCCCCGACCCCCGCGCTTGAGACGGGCACCTATCCGGCAGACTGTCGTGACCACGACCAGTGGTTGACTTGGAAGCCAACCGACAACGACCGAAAGGTCCCACGAGCGCCCTACGCTCATCCGGACTGGCCCAAGCGGTATGTCGATGCTCAGAACCCCGCGGTCTGGACGGACTTCGACACCGTCCAAGACTGGGTCGAGAAGCTCTCAGCCGGCTTCGCGCTTGCGTACGTCATCCGCAACCGTGACGGGTACCCCGACGAAGACTTCGTCGTCGTCGACTACGACGATGCTCGTGATCCGGGAACTGGCTATATCCACCCTGTCGTCCACGAGCACTTGCAGACTGCAGATTCGTACGCCGATGTCTCCCCCTCTGGAACAGGCGTCCACATCCTCTGCCGCGGTCAGCTCCCCGATGACGTCACAACTGTTGCCGACGATCTTCCCACCCACGACACCTTTCCGGACGCCTCTATCGAAGTCTACGACTCCGCCCGCTTCGTCGCGATGTCCGGCCAACATCTCGTCGGGACGCCCACCGAAACGCAGCCGGCGCAGGCGTTCATCGACGACGTCGTCGACGCGTTCACGACCCCGCAGCCCCAGGGGGATACCTCATTTGAGGTCTCAGAGCCGCCCACGGACACGTTGCCTGAGGCCCCCTCGTCGTCTCCATCTCAACGGTCACCGCCAACATCCACGACCAACATCGAAGACGTCTACCGGGCGGTCGAGACGACGCGACCGTCCGAAATCCGCCTCGACTCGCCAATTACGGAAACTCGTAGTGACGGCACGAAATCACGGAACCCCTGTTGGACGAACTCGGACTCCGGGACCCGCCTCGCCGAAATGGATGACGGGTGGATCTATCGGGACGGACTCATAGTTCTCGACGCCCTCCAGATCGTCGCCCTCGAGGAAGACATCATCACGACCGACGGTGAGTATCCATCCGGGAAGGACTTCTGGGAGGCCGTCGACGAACTCCGCGCTCGTGGCGCGGACATCCCCGAGTACGAAGCCGACCCCGACCACGAGGAGGCGTCCGACCATCCTGCCCCCTCCTCCCCATCCCCGACATCCGACCGGTCGCTGCGGGACCTCCACCGCGAACTCAGAGAGAAAACCATCGAGCGAAACCAACACAGAGACGAACTCGTAACTCTTCGTCGAGAACTTGCCGCTCGAATCCGTGACGTCCGCTCGTGACTCGGCGGCCCCCGTGTGTGACTCCGAGAGCGAACCCGACGACAAGAATTTTCCATCATTCCGTCGGATTTCTCTCCGGCCATTACAGGTGACCCGCGAGATAACTCAGTATGACCAACACCAGACCACGGGCCTTCACAGTACTGACAGAGCACCCACTCCCACTCGACGAAAACGAGGTCGCGGCGTTCGCCGAAAACCATCCCCAGCTTGACCCGGACATCCACGCCGATGCACTCCACGAGGACTACATCACTCTGCTCGCGAAAACTTCCGAATGGCGTGTCTTCACCATCGATCTCTACGGCTTTGATGGTCGCATCTACCTCTGGCACGGTTCTCTCGGCGAAGGCCTCGCCGTCCCAACGGACGAGTGGAGAGCAGGGAACCTCGCTGAAGCCTTCACTCTCTACCGGCAGGCCATCGCCGACAACGTCAGTCGTGACGACCTTCCCAGCACGCCCGATGACGACGCTGAGTGCCCCTACTGCGGGGGTGAAATCTCATCCTCGTCGAGGCCAGCAGGTTCGGTTGACCAACGCTGTACGAGCTGCGGCGAGCATCGAAGCATCGGGTGACTGGCTTGCCATCTTGACTACAAAACACCGAACCGCCTACTGACTAATCTCGACGCTTCCCTCCGGTTTTCTTTCCCCCCACGAGAGGTGAGGGGTATTCAAAAATGTACTATAGAGTCCGATTTCCCGACGTCGGCGCAGGCGCGACGCGGCTTGCGTGCTTTATCGAAGGCGAGAGCGAAGCCGCGGTCCGCGAGCTGGCAGCCGACCACCCGCACTTCCGAGGCTGGGACGCTTCAAAGGGAAGTGTCCGGAAGACGAACCTCGCGAACCGGAAGTCACTCGAGAACCGAATTATGGACGTCACCAACCCGAACGCGGCCGTCCTCGAAGACGGCACCGTGCTTCGTCGGTCTCTGGAGCGCGACGAGGTCGTCGAGCACCACCCCGAACGGACGTAGGCGCTCCACGACCGACCGAACCCCCACCGCCCCGCCCCCTGCACAGCACCGCACGACGTAGGCAGTTTTCTTCCCCCCGATCGGGTGGCAGAGGGCGGTGCAAACGCCCGTCCACACACAGGCGGGCAGCCACCACCCCACGCAGACCCTAATCCAGGAGGTCATCCATGATGTCAGCTGAAACTCACCCCAGCTCAGAGCACCGCGAGACGCCACGGAGCGACCGTGACTTCGCAGTCGACGAGAGCATCGACGTCCGATCACTCATCGCGAAGGAGCAGACACTACCCTTCCTCGGGCTCACCCCCGCGGACGCGACAACAGCCGACTATCCGGACGGTATCGAGCCCACTGGTCGCCGCTTTCTCAACACGGACGCAAACGAGTCCCGCTCCCTGAAGGTCGTCATCAAGGCGCTCCCGCAGGCCAGCAGCGGAGAACTCCACGCGGTCAACGAATTCGTTGATCCAGCGGACGAGACGGTCGACCCCGAAGAGATTCGTGATGTCGACGGCCTCAACGCTGACCTCCTCGAAGCTGCGACCGGCCAGTCCATCGAGGAGCTCGCCGCGAACGCGCCAAGTGACCGTCTCCTTGACGTCACCGATCACCAGGACATTATCGACCGCCGTCGCCTCGCCCTCGCAGCACTCGGCTACCCCGTCAAGTTCCGCTGGCAGATCGCGACCTCCACGTACTCGATCGTCAACCCCGAGGAGGCCTACCTCCCACTGATGGGGGCGCTCCAGAAACACGGCGCTGACGAGGCGTTCGGATGGGCGGATATGCGGGACTGGGGTGGCGTCGCGAAACTCACCGTCATCGTCCCGGGCTTCCGCCGCGAACTCGATATGAGCCAGTCGGATGGCTCGACGAAGGCCGCTATTCGCGAACACGATGCGCTTGCCGATGTCGACCCCGCGATGAGCGATGGTAGCGACGAGGACGACGAGACGGCGACCGTGACGGTCTACGGCGGCATCCAGACCGGATACGACTTCCGTGGCTCCCAGACGATGTGGGCGAAGCCCCTCCTCTTCTTCCCGGGGTCGGGCACGGTTATGTACGGTGTCGGTCAGCGGTACTCGCGGAGACACGTCGGCGATGTCACGAACGCTGCGCACGAACGCGCTCACGACCGCGTCCCCATTATGGAGTGGTGGGGAAACATCTACGACGATCTCGACGAGCGAACGACCACCGTTGACGATGTCCTCGTTCGCGCCCGCTCGGTTGCGATCGACTTCAAGAAACTCCCTTTCGATCTCGACGACTTCTACGTCTATCTCGGTATCCCCAGCACGTACGCCGAGAGCGCGAGTACTCGAGCTGCGCGCATCGCGATGCCTGACTCCTGTCCCACACTCTGGAATCTCCAGTTGTCGCTCCTCGTCGCCCTCGGTGAATTCGAGGGCGCCCGAGCCTCCGACACCTTCCAGGCTTACAATGAGGTTGCCCGCGACATTCTATTTTCACCCGGCAAATCCATCCAGCTTGCCGTCCGCGAGCATGACCTGCAGGCCGATGACGACGAACCGAGCATTGCGCCCGACCAGCAGACGCTCAGTGATGCTCTCGGTGAGGCATTCGCTATTCCCGGCGTCGAAGTCGCCTCTGAGCGCGACCTCTCAGATACTGACGCCCAGCGCGTCCAGAACACCATCCAAGAATCGCTCGATTCGTGACATCTACGAGATCACGCTTGTTCTCCGTAATAAATAAAACCGCCCTCCGAGTTCGATATCTGTATTTGATTTGGTCGCGTTATCTTCCTCTACAATGTCTTATGGCTCAATATTATTTATAGGATTAGATTATTGGCTGATCTACAAGAGGTATCCGAAATAATGAGGTCTCGAAGGCGACGAGGGCGGCGGATATCACAGAGGAGAGATCTTGATGTACTATCCTCGGGCGCAGTCGAGAGGTGAAAGGCACAAACCCTTATATGGGGTAGGGAGAAAATCAACCATATGGTAACCATCAGTGAGGAAATCGACGTTAGCAATATTCCGCGAAATGATGTTGAGAACGTTAGCTACTCCGCTGAGAAGAATTGGCTATATGTTCGCCTATCGGGAAATGAATACTATTTTGTGACAGTTAATGGGGAGAGAATCACTGAGGGGGAAAGTATAGACCAGAAGGCATTGGATTCGTCGGAAGCAAACGACAGATTAGATCAGCTCATCTCGGACGCAGACGATGACTGATGTCAGTTGATATCATAGTAGAGATTACTCAATACTGGGAGGCTATCATAGCCGCCTTTGCTCTCTTAGTCTCAATAATTTCCCTTCGAAGAGATAAGCGGTCTCGTCAAATGGATATGCTACACGATGTTTTTCGGAAAATTGGCGAACTGAACACACAGCTACTCAACTACAATCCAAATGATAAGGACGAAGAACAGCAGAATCAAGATGGAATGATACTACTTCAAGAGAAGTTCAAAGAATTTGATTATCTGTGTTATCTAATGAACCGAAAGAAAGTAAAAGAGCGCGATGTCTATGAACTGGGAGGTTCAGATTTAAAAGACTTCTACGAAAGATATGGCAATCATATGGATAATGATAAATATTCAGATATAGAGCCCGTCGTTACCCGGTGGGAGACTCATCCACCGACTTCTAAATGGAACCGTTTTGTGATATGGTGGAAGAAGACGATGCCCTCTCTGCGTAGAGGTTTGTCTGATAATGGGAACGACGAGGGGGAATCGGAGTCGAGCGACGATGGAGAATCCTCGGAGGGAGAGGTAAAGAAGGCCGAAACCTAAACGTGGAGCTGATTTCTGAAAAGTTCTGGGCAACTTACGTCCCACTACGCTCGCATCCCCCTGTCTGACCGTGTACTTAACCGCTTACCTTCCCACCTACACTCTGCCATCATTCGATTGCATTTGTTCGAATCCATGACTCATTCAAAAGGGACCTCACAGAACACATCCTCGTCAAATACGCTAATCTGTGGAAATACGATGAAGACACCCACGATAACGGTATAGTAAATTGATGCTCCACTGTCTCGAAGCTAACCTGAACGATCGTCGCATCGGCTAGCATACCACGACACTTTAGACAGAATCTACGATGACGTGAGAATCGAGGTGGTGATGGTGGCATCTGTTGGGGAAAACCTCATTGGTAAGCTCGACTCTCTGATTAAGTAGATACGCCCTTAGTTCGAGAATTCGAAGCGTTTGCCGTCTACCTCTGTCTACAGAAGACTATCGCCGTTTTCAGGAACTGTAAGAGGGTGTCCAGGATAGCCTCGACTAACCAGCGCGCCAACTGCGACCACCATCCTGTTACGGGCTCACAGTCGAACGTTTTTCCCGCACCTCAGTCCGTGAACGCGATTGACCAGTTATGTCACAAGTAGCCCCACAGTCCATGAGTACCGACGACCAGCAACGGTTCCTCAGCCACCTCGCTGCCGGCCTCATCAAAGAAACCGGCGGAGATCTCCCAATCGAGACACTTCACCTCCGCGCCAGCGATTATCTCGACCTCAAGGGCGACACCGTCACGCAGCTCGCCGAGGAGGGGGCTAGCAACGGGATCTACACGCTCGACCGCGACAGCGACGGCGGTCAGCGTATCACGAGCGTTTCCCCAGAAGGCGACTGCCCGACCGAACTCGCCGCACACGTCGACGCTCTCACTGCCTCTGCCGACAGTATTGATTTCACCATCCTGGACGGTGTCGGCGAGAGCGTCGAGCAGAACCTCATCGACGCGGGGTACACCACGTTCGGGGAACTGCACCGTGCAGACCCTGAGGAACTCACGGACATCCCGACGCTTACGGGGAGTAAAGCTCAACTCATCGTCCAGCAGGCCGGCCAGCACGTCCAAGCCGAGACAAAGATCGCCGAGGACGCCCTCGCTCGCTACCGTGAACGCCTCGGGGACGACACCTCGGGCTCGGCGACCGTCTACTCCATCACTGACGTCGAACAGGATGTCGGCGACCCGCTTGCCATCGTCGACTCCTCGATGCCAGTCGAAGAGGGAACCTTCTACGGGCTCCCTATTCTCGAGGACAACGACCACCCGCATATCGTCCGAAAGCGCGATATGCCCACGCGGGCCGGTGAGGTAATCGCGCCGAAGACGACGACGATGGAGGATGTCCAGCTCGACACGCTTGAAGCGACCGCGATGAAGCTCGCTCGCGGCAACCGCGGTCTCCGACTGGTCGGCCCCCACGGCGCCGGGAAGAACTACCTCCTCAAATACCTCCACTACAAAACAAATCGCGTCCTCGTGTGTGTCGACGCCGACGCCTCGATGCTCGCCCAGGACCTCCTCGGTATCTCTACGGTCAACGAGGACCGCATCGTCGTCTTCCGCGACGGCATTCTCACGAAAGCGATGAAGCACGGCTACACGATCGTCATCAACGAGGTGAACGCCGCGCCGGCGGGTGTGATGATGGCACTCCAGAAGGTTCTCAATCAGAACGTCCTCACCGTCAAGGAATCCGGCGAGAAGATCATCCCGCACCCGGCCGCTCGGATTGTCGTCACGATGAACCCACCAACACGCGAATACCGAGGAAGCGAACCGATGAACGCCGCGACTCGTGACCGCTTCCAAACCATCTTCTTCGACTATATGGACCCCCAGGACGAGATCGACTTTCTCGATCAAAAGTACAACACAAGTCGCCAGCGTATCGACCGAGACAGCCTCCATCGGATGGTCGAGTTCGCGAACGCCACCCGTGACAACGAAACCTGGCCGACGCTCTCCACCCGGAAGCTCGAAGATGCCATCGACTGGTACGATATGGGGGCGAGCGTTCGCGGTGCCCTCAAACACGTCGTGAAGGCGAGCGCCGAACCCCACCAGAACCCCGACGATACCTACGACAAACTCGAAGACACCTGACTCCCCGGCCTGCCGTCGCCAGCAAGGGTTTCTCTCGCGCGATGGCACGTAGCCGCGTCCAACCGTCTTCATCAGAGGTGATTCCAGTTATGCCATCACTCACAGCCGCGTCGAGCGGCGCCGACACCGCACGGTCCGTTCTCCCCGACCGTCCAGCGCAAGCCCGCCGCTCCCAACAGCGAACCCGACGGTTGACCGAGTACATCCAGGCTCACACCGGCGAAAACATCGAAGTCGTCCTCACATCACACGTCCAGACTGCGTGCGTTCTCCCGGCAGACGCCGATCGCCTAATCGACGCCGATGCGACCGACTTCGACCAGCAGGCCGCCCAGCAGCTCGTCGAGGCCGTCGACGGCGACTACCTCGTTCTCATCTCCACCAATCCGGCGAATCTCGATAACCTCCCACTCGACGACCAGCTCACGGCCGACCGCGCCCAGCAGTTCGGCCTCTCACTACACGAACTCGGCCACATCCGTTACACGAACATCTCGGTCGTCGCCGATCATCTCAACGAGCGCGTCGACGAGGAGTACCAGGAGTTCGTCCACGGCCTCATCAACTACGCCGAGGACGCCGCGATCGAACACCAACTCCGAGCGGCACAAAGTCAGCTCGCCGCCGACCGCCTCGAACTCGTCAACCGAAGTCTCACTCAGATAACGAGCGATCTCCCCGACACCGCTACCATAACCTTCACCTACCGGGACGCGATCCAGTCCTACCTCTACGACCACGGCATCTACGACTCTGAGAAGAGCGACGCCCTCCTCGACCCGGACGACCCCCGGCTCACCTTCCAGTCCCAGGATGACGCGGCGGCCTTCGCGCAGACACAGGACGCGCTCGATGACCTCCTCGCGACCGTCCTCAGTGAACCCGACTCCGTGAAGCGTGGGGATGCCGTGCTCGACTGCTGGGAACAGACTATTAAGCCGCTCCTCAACCAGATGGACGAGGACAACCACCAGCAGGGTCGAGAAGACGAAGACACCGCCGCAACGGGTGGCAGTAGTCCGAACACGCCCCTTTCGCCCTCTCAATCCGACTCGTCGACGTCCGACGAGTGCGAGCAGCACGAGTCGTTCGAACCGTCCGCTGACCCCGACACGGACGCAGAGGCACCCGATGAGTCGCCGGAGGATGCACCCAGTAAGGACGGCGCCGCAGACGCCGACCCGATTGACGTCTCGGAGTCGCCAACCAGCGACAGTCCGGAGACGTCCGGAGACACTCCTAACGGCGAGCAGGGTGAGTCGCCCGCTGACGGCGACCCTTCGGAGGCATCGAGTGACGACGCTTCCGCGGAGCCGCCGGCGGACTTCGACCCAGAGAACGTCTCCCTCGAGCAGACTCAGGACGGGCACTCCACAGACGTCCTCGCCTACCCGGACATCGGGACGGCAGACACCGCTGACGAGCTCGCTACCGACGACGCCGAGTCCACTGATGTCGACGTCGGAGCTGCGTCTGAAACCGCGTCCGATGTGGAGTCCGATGCCGAGCCTAATCCCCAAGCCGAGTCGATGGTCACCTCCCCTGACGAGGGCGAGAGCGACGATCCGTCGGACGAGCCGGGGACGGGTGCTGGTGGTGCAGACTCCGTGGACGGAGAACGTGACAGTGGTGTTGGAGCGTCCGGCGGCGACGATCTTGAGTCCACGTCCGACGAGGTCGGAGAGCCGGCGGCCGAAGAGAGCGGCATCGAGGAGCAGGGAGACGGAGAGGCCACCGAGGGCGCCGCAGACAGTAGCGGAGCATCCGATGCGTCGAGTGCCCCGTCGAACGGGCAGGCGTCGCTTTCGGACTTCCTCGGCGGTGACCGCGCCGAGCGCGACAGCGGTGAGGCCGCGAGTACCGCCGAGGAGGCGACCCCAGATGGCTCAGATACCTCAGATACGTCCGACACTACCGGTGGAGACACGGATGGCGCAGGAGCGCCCGACGACCACGCTGACGGCGTTCCATTTGGAGACGATGGAGTGGCCGGAGACGCGGCTGGCGGCACGGACGGCGGCGACACAGACGCCACGGAGAACGAAAGCACCGGCACGGCAAGTGAGGATGAAGCGGACATCGACTCAGACACGCTCGACGACCCCACCGATGACGGCACTGTGCAAGACGGCGAGATGGACAACACCGGCAAGCTGGCCGAGGAAGCCGCAGCGCCGCTCGCCGAGCCAGCGTACGATGATTCCCTCGACGAACGAGCCGACGCGCTCAGCACGGACCACGACGCCGCTCACGAGGAAGCTGACCGCGTCACTCCCGATCAGGACGCGCTCGAACGCGACCTCGAAGAAACCGTAGCCGCCCTCGAAGATCTCGCGAACGACGGCGACACCGACGAAAGCCCCGACACAACGACCGCACGGCGACGTGGCGGCGCCGGCGCAGAAAAGGGGAGTCTCGACTCGCTCTCGATCCTCCCACAGATCGGTGAGCAGGCACCTCCCGCGAGGTGGCAAGCCGCGACCGCGGGTGCAGACGCCGTCGGTGGCACCCTCCGGATGGCGCTCCGAGAGAGTCGCCGCGACCAGACCCGCAGCGGTGTCACCAGCGGGAGCTTCGACCGGCGCCGCGCTGGCGCCCTCGCCCGCGGCGACGTCGACGCCTTCAGCGTCCGCCAGCAGGGCGACGAGAAACAGTACGACCTCGTCCTCGTCCTCGACCGCTCCAGCTCGATGAGCAATCTCATCGACACTGCCGAAGACGCTGTTGCACGGTTCGCCCTCGCCTGTGAGGACCTCGGCATCAACGTCGCCATTATGGACTTCGTCCACGGGGACGCCCGCCTCATCAAACCATTCAGCGTCGAAACCGATCACGTCCAAGCGAGTCTGATGAGCGGCGAGACGGCTGGCGGGACACCTCTCACTGATGCTCTCGGACTCGCCCGCCGCCTCCTTGACCAGCGCCGCGACTCCCCCCTCGTCATCATCATCACAGATGGTAAACCCGGCTCCGCAGACGACTACCAGCAGGAGCTCCAGCAGACGTACGCGCCTGTTTGCGGACTCACGCTCGCTCTCGACACTCCCCACGGACAATCTCCGGAGCGAGCGAAGGATGTCGAGCAGTTCTACGACCGCCACCTCTACGTCCACGACGCTATCGACCTCGACCGCCGCCTCGACCAGTTCGCCGTGATGTTTGACGGGCTGTGAGCTACCCCTGCTACTTGCTCGCTGACGCTCGCTCTTTGGGGCAGGGACTTCCTGTTTCAAGGACGCGCTTTGCAGGCACAACTACAGTGTCCGCAGGAAGCGCAGTCTTCACAGGCGTTAATTCGGAGTATTCAACTCCTAGGTTGTCTTCCACGACGCAATCGAGTTTGGTCAGGACGACGTGACTGTGAGAGTTGGCCGTACAAGAGACGGCTTCTACGTTGAGGACACTGGACCTGGTATTCCTGAAAATGAACGTGACGATGTATTAGATAGCGGGTACACGACGAAACGAGAGGGAACCGGATTTGGACTCGCGATTGTCAAGCGGATCGTTGAGGTCCACGGCTGGGAGATCTATGTGACCGAAGGCAGTGACGGCGGTGCACGGTTCGAAATTATCGGTGTCGCCCAATCCTAAGCGCCACCAACGCCTTCATCGTCATCATCTCGCGAGAGAAGGAAGCCGACCCCACCACCTATTACCGCACCTATCGGTCCGCCAGCAGCGAACCCCATTGCAGCGCCACCACCAGTCCCAATGGCCTGGCGCTGGCCCTGTGTCATTTTTTCGTGCATCCCCAGGCTGACTGTCCCCGTGCCGTCGCACTTCGGACAGTCCCCAAAGCCTGTTTGCGGATCGGTCGTTGCGCCACTCCCGTTACAGGAGGGGCACTTCTTCGTCTCGCCCATGCACCATGATGGTCGTCAGAACGGCAAAGTTGTTCCGGTTACTCAACCCGCTCAAAATACATGTGCCCGTTGTTCTCACGGCCTGGCCCGGTGTAGTAGAGGCCTTCGAGTGTCTCTGTGTCCCCCTCGTCGCGGTACTCGAGAGAGGCGGTGCCGAAGTGCATGTCCAGGCCCTCGACCAGCGTGGAGCCCTCGTTCTCGTACTGGTAACTGATGCTCGGCCACTTTCCCTCCTCGGTCAGCATGGTCGCACCGTTACTGTCCGAGCGCGACTGTGTGGTCCTGAAGTGGACGTTGATCTTACGCCACGTCTGGTCGATGTCGAGCCACGCCTTCAGTTTCTGGCCGTCCTCGCTGGGATTGTCGTCGGAATGGAGCGCCTCATCGTCGATGTCTCCCTCATACGACGTGACGATCCAGCCCTCCCACTCCCCGTTGAGGTTCGGAACACGAGTGATGCCCAGCGCTCGCGCAGGCCAGGTCTTCCAGAACCACCCTACATGGGCTTTCCAGACGACGGCGAAGGCGAGACCCCACGAGACAACGAATCCAGCCGCAAACGGAAGAACAGTCGAAAGCTCCGAGGTCATAAGCTCGACGAGGATCGTGAGCCCGTATGCGAGCAGTGCCAGGACGCCGTAGACCTTCGGGCGGAGGTCGTTGTCCGTGGAGTACGTGTGCATGGCTTACCAATTGTCCCAAAGGTTGATCATCGCGTCGACGTACTGGTCCGCGTACCGGGTGTTCCACTCGGCAGGTCCCGAGCCGAATATGTCGGTGATGCCGTTCTGGCAGGTCCAGTCGCTGTAGTTGGTCTCGTTCAGGTAGCGGATAATCTTCAACACCCGATCCTGCTTGTCGTACGTGTAGCGCCCATCCGGGACGTTGTACAGCAGATTCTCGATGAAGTACGACGGGACGTTCTCCTTGTCCAGCGTGTTGTTGTCGACGAGGTAGTTTCGGGCTCGCTTGAAGATCCGGACGGTCTCCTTGAAGCGGTTGTTCGTGCTCGACTGCTTGGTGCTCCCCTTGTCGATGTGCTGCTTCGGGTAGTTGACGATCTTCGTATTGCTGAGGTCGAAGAACGCGATCCCCGAGTGGTAGCCGTTCGGGTAGTGATAGTAGTCCCGGTGGTTCGCGCAGACGAGCACGTCGGCGTTGAAATTGCTCGTGTCGACCTCGATGGCCTTCCCGACCGGGTCGATAGCCGCGGAGCCGAATCGGGACTCCAGCACGTCGACGACATCGGTGCGGAACTCGTTCCAGCTGTAGTCCGGGTCGCCGGAGGTTCGTCGCCATCTGTCTCGCTCGTCTGGACTGAGCGCAGATACATCGGCATAGTACATGTCCGTGAGCTGGACAACGATGTCCACGTCGCTGCTCGCCCGCACGATGGTGTAGTTCGCGTAGGAGCCCTGCAGATACGTGTCAAAATCTGGGTCGGCGAGCGTATCACTCGACTGTAGCTCGTTCTGAATTCGGTTCTGAGTGCGTTTCGCCGATTCGATGGGGCCGTTATCGTATTGGGACCACGATTCGAGCGTCCCTGGGTCGATAGCCATAGGTCGGGTATGGTATCTTCCCCGTGGACGGGCAAAGACTTCCCGGTAACACTTTCACCCCGCTGTGCGAATCATTAAAAGCCGGTAAGCATTACCTACGTGTATGAACGACACGCTTTCTCTCAGAGGCTCCCATGGCCATTGATGAGGACACCCTCGAAAGCTGGACGGACCCGAAACGAGCCGCCCTCCAGTCCGCGCAGGACACCCACACGAAGATCCGGAACGCGCTCAACGACAGCGATACGTTAGACGACATCGACTTCCACGACTTCCTCCAGGGCTCGTATGCGAACAACACGATCATCCGCGACTCAAGCGACGTCGATATCGTCGTTCGCCTCGACGAGTTCGAGTACTTCAATCTCCACGACCTTGACCCGGAAGATCAGGAGGACGTGGACGTCGAGGATTTCGACTACGGCTACGACGAGTTCCGCGACGACGTGCTGAGCGTTCTACAGGATACATATCCCGAGGGGACGTTCGACCCGTCCGGGAATGCGATAGAGGTCTCCGCGCCGGGGCTCCCACTCGACGCCGACGTCGTGGTCTGCGTCCAGTACAAGCACTACTACAACTATCCGCAGGGTTACTACGAGGGGATCGTCTTCTGGCCGACCGACTCGATCTCCTCGGTCGTGAACTACCCGACGCGCCACCGAGACCACGGGTCGGACAAGCAGGACGACACCGACGACCGGTTCAAGGAGACGGTGCGGATGTTCAAGAACGCCCGCAAGGAGATCGTCGCGGACGGCTACATCACTGACGATATCGTTGCGTCCTATTTCATCGAGTGTCTCCTCTACAGAGTGCCACCGGGCCGGTACGTCGACGACCTCCAGGAACGGTATCTCAAGATCGCCTCCTACCTGCAGGAGACCGACTACTCCGACTGGCGGTGCCAGAACGGCGTGACCGATCTCTTCGGCAACGGGTCGACGAAGTGGGACACCTGGCACGCCAAGCTGTTCATCGATGCTCTGGAAACGTACTGGGAGAACGCCGAGTCCAATAGCATGAATGCACGTCTATTCCAGCGATAACGAGTTCCGGTCGACGTTCCTGGCGATCCTGGGCGTGATCGCGTTCGTCATCGTGTTTGTATTGAACGTCTATGTCTTCCCGTGGCTCTACCAGCAGGTTCCGTTCGAGATCCCGCCGCTGATCGTTCCGGGGCTGGCCTTCGGAGTCGTACTTGGGCTGATCCATCGAGTGTTCGACCGGCGGTTATGGAACAAGCCCTGGATGCCCGATCTCATCGTCGCCGTTCCCGATCTGACCGGTCACTGGGAGGGCGAAATCAAATCCAGCTACGATGGCGAGATTCCGGACGACTACCTCGCTGACGGCGGGCACCAGCCGATGTCGGCAACCCTGGATATCGAGCAGACATGGAGCAAGATCATTGTTCACTTCGAAACCGAGCGGTCACCCTCGGTCAGCACGGGTGCCAGTTTCCAGACCGACGGAACGCTACACACAAAACTCGCCTATCTATTCGAAAACGAAGGTGCAGACGTCGATGAGCAGGCGGAAGATGAAGGGCCATACGACGGAACGGCGCGACTCACATACCGGGAGTCAGAGGACCGTTTGGCGGGTTACTATTACACTGGCCCTGCCCGTGCTTCTGAGCAGGGTGGTAGCCAGAAAACGACGTATGGCACGATGGTGTTCACTCGCGAGAGCGACGAACCCCGGAAGTGAAACCGATTATCCGGACTATCGGTCAGCCGCCGACGCGACAGCTCCGTCTTCGATCAGCGTTGCTCGACCGTTACCGACGACTCATCACAACAGAACAGGTGGCTCAGGTCAGGCTAACTGGCGATGCCTTGTGAGGTACTGAGTTTCTTTCCCACAGCTGTCTTAATGACTAGGCCAAGAACCGCCTATCCTCGTATTTCTCCTCGCCCACACTGAGTCGAACGGTGCGATCGAACTATGTCCACACACCTCCCGACGAAGATCTTCTGCCACTGGTCGACGATGGTCGACACTACGACCAACGTCGCCATCGACTCGAACGACCAGTCCCATCGCGTCGTCATCCGCGAATGGCCCGACCGCCTCCAAACCGACGTCGTCCACGAGCAGCGCGTTGGCGCAGGCGACGACTGGCAGGCCGCGGATCTCGAGGAAGTTCACCCACTCGTCCATCGAGGCGAAACCACGCTCTGTACGTGGACAAAAACGCGCTACGACCGAGGGATCGCGATGGCGAGCCACCGGAACGACACCGAGCATCGCATCGTTATTCGTACTATTGAAGCCGACAACGGCTTCGAGGTTGTTCACGAGCGTCGCGGGTCCAGCGAGGACACCTGGACGGCTGTCGACGACCATCAGATCACAGCCTAGCCACACCCAGACAGATGCCACGAGACAGATTCATCGGCAACAGCCCTGAGGACGCCCTCGAAGCGTTCATCGACGGGTGGTGTCGCGAGCACGAACGAGACAGCTACAGTTACGCGTACAAGCACAAGCGAATCACCGAGGATCCAGAGGATAAGCCGAACACCGACGCGAAGTTCCGATTCACGCGAACAGAGACTTTCTACTCGCCGACCTATCGGACGTACAAAGGCTACATCTACGAGACACACGACGGTCGGTACGCGGTCGAGCACTGGGACAGTCATGTCGATCGTAACACGCCGCCGCCGAAGCCGCCAGGGAAGACACCGGGCCGCCTTCGCGGGCGGCGACCGCGCGACACGCGATACTGATCGAGGCTGATATCATCGAGTTCGATACCGACGGCCAACGTAGAATCCCCCGCCTCAAGCGCGAGATAGTCGTGGCCGAACCCATCGCGTAGCGACCTACGGACTCGGGCGAACGCTGTCAGGGAGACTCGGGACACGGTCGCGAAGCTCAGTGAGGCAGGTTTCGAGGATTGCCATCGGATTCGAATCTGTGAAGGATGCAGACTCACGGTGCGGTGCTGGCCACGCATCGTGGTCAACTTGGAAATGACTTGGGCCGAGCTTTTCGTGGGTTTTGTCCTGATGCCAGCCACATGACCACGGGGTCCCGGGTTCATTATACTGAATGCGGAACTCATCGCGCTTGGAATTGGGGCGCCACTCGAATTCAAGTGTCGCGTCGCCAGCGTCCGTGTTCTGGTCAAAAAAGACCGCGCGATCGAGGGTCGATACGAGACGGACTGGCCGCATCGGACTTGGTTTGGCTTCTACGGTCGTCACGCCAGCTTCCCGTTGAAGTCGATTTGTGACTCGTTTGTGGACCTCGTATCGGTGGAGATGCGTGTCTCCAGAAATCGGTGGATTTCCCATTTTACTGTCACCGAGTCAGTTGGCGGAGGCAATACGACTCTCACGAGTCGCCTCAATCGTATCATAGAGCTGAATCGCTTGCTTAATGAGCATCGCTTGGTGCTCATAGTAGTCCCAATCCTCCGCGTCGTGGCGCCGCTGCTGGCGTTCGGATGCCGGAAGATCATCACCGACGGTCGCCCGAAGTTCGTCAGCGGACTCCACATCGTACTCCTCTTTCCACTCGTCGATATCGTCCCGGATTGCATCTAGTTCAGCCGTGAGTTCGTCTTTTCGATGGTCGTTGACGAGGTCACGGATCTGATCGAAATACTGGGTGACTGGATCTGGATAGTAGCGGGTCTCGCGGCCCCGCTGGATCGTCGCGAGTTTATCCGCTTCGACCAGTTGCGTGAGATACTTTTCAGCCGTGTTTCGGGCAACCCCAGCAGCCTCAGCGATCTCTCCCGCATTTTTTGGTTCACGAACCGTCATCGCAACCTCCCGAATCCGGGCGACCTTTGCCGTGTGATCCGTGGTTCCAGAGTCGCTCATACACGTATTCGGATCTCCAGCACCATTACTGTTTTGAATCCTAGTTCAAAATATTGAATTAGTCTTGTTTTTCGCCCGCATACCGACGAACGGGCCTCGCATCCATCGCTGCGACGCCGTTCGAAGAGGAGATTCACTATGATCGACTTCGAGTCCGCAATCCAGTCAACACTCATCCAGCTCAACGACGAGCATAGCCACACCGAGCTCGACCCCTACACTTTCCACCCGAGTCAGCTCGCGAAGTGCCCCCGCCAATGCTACAACTCAAAACTCGGTCTTCTCGACCATACCGACGCGCTTGGCACCTTCCACACGGGAACCACCATCCACGAGTTTATGGAAAACGAGGTCATCCCAGACCTCGACGTCGAAACCCAGCGCGAAGTCGCAATCGAGATAGAGGTGGACGGGCTTACGATCATCGGCCATGCCGACCTGTACGAGCCCGGCACCAACACTGTCTACGACTACAAGTCGCGAGCCAACTGGTATCGGTTCAATCCACCCATCGAGCGCCATCTAGATCAGATCAATCTCTATATGAAGGCGCTTGGTGCGTCTCAGGGCCAGATCGTGTACCTCGCGAAGTCCGATCTCGAAGTTCGGACGTGGCCACCGGAGAGCGCCGGCATTGATGCCTTCGGTCCCGATCCGGGGCGCGTCCAGGACCTTCTCGAGAAAGGCAAGCACATCGCAGCCACAATTATCGACGAAGGCTACCCGACGAGCAAAGAAAATATTCCCTTCAAGACGTGCGACTGCTGGCTCTGCGAGAAGGAATCCCTTCGCTTCGATCATCTCCAAATGGATGCTGATTCGACCGACGCGTGCAACGCACTCGGAGTAGAAGGCGACGATACAACGGACTTTGAATCGGCTGAGGAAGACAACAGCGGGGACGCCACAAGTAGTAGTGGAGTCTCCCAATCTCCTGCTGACGTCTGAACACTATCATCTACCGCCCCAATTCTCATCTGCCTCCGGCCGACCACTTCGATGAATTCTATCGAGAACTCAGATTAGCTCAGTAATCCAAGATCGTTGAGTCGATTTTCGATGTTTACCAGGGCTTTTTCAGCGTCATCGAGTTGTGTTCCACCAGTGATGACGAGTTTCCCACTTCCAAAGAGGAGTGCGACCACGTCCGGGTCATCGAGTCGGTAGACAAGCCCCGGGAACTGTTCAGGTTCGTATTCGACGCTTTCGAGGCCCAGACCGATCGCGATCGCATTCAAATTGAGTGTGTGGTCGAGATCCCCACTCGAGACAATATTCTGAATTTCAATCTTCGGCGATGCTGCGACATCGACCCCCAACTCGCGGAGTTCGTCGAAGACGTGCTTAAGCGCAGTCGTCACGTCATCAACGCTGTTTGCTCCCGTACAGACGACTTTTCCCGAGCGGAAGATGAGTGCTGCGGCTTTTGGATCGTGCATCCGATACACGAGTCCCGGGAAGTTATCGGGGTCGTAGTCGGTCGCTCCTAAATCCCCAGAGAGCGTTTCGAGGTCGAGTTCTTGACCGATATCGGACGAGGCAACGACGTTCTCGACTTGAATTGACTCCGTTGTCATACTCATAGGGATATCTACCAGTCACGAGTGTCTTAAAAACAGGTGGGTGAATTCGAGCGATGGGGGTAGTACTTTCTGACCGAGCTAGAGGTCGCGGGGCTGGACAGTTTTTCGATCGTTTTCCTCGGCACGCCGGGCTGCATCTTCGAGTACTTCAGTTACTTCGTCGTCCAGTGCTTCGTAGAAATCCGCCGAGACGTTGTGGTCGTTGAGCGCTTCTTTCACGGCCGATTTGACAATCAGGTCTGCCATACGCTCGGGTTGTTCTCTCGTCCTCTGTATAAACATACAGATATCTGACTCGGTTCCTCTAGGAGTGTTCACGGCCACTTTCAGGGCAACAGACGTATTCAATAGCACTACGTATCAAGTAGTAGGACGATGCACGATCTGACTGGATTCCAACGGGACCTCCTGTACGTGATCGCTGGCCTTGATGAGCCCCACGGCCTCGCCATCAAGGAGGAACTCGAAGACTACTACGAGAAAGAGATCCATCACGGCCGACTCTACCCGAACCTCGACACGCTTGTTGAGAAGGGACTCGTCGAGAAAGGCGAGAAAGACCGGCGAACGAACGTCTATACGCTCACGCGTCGTGGCCGTCGTGAAATTCAAGCTCGACGCGAGTGGGAGTACCAGTACGTCGAACCCGCAGAGTCCGCTCCTGCATAGATACGCTTAAACAGCCAATCAAACCTATCGAACGAAGTTTACTCCCCTCCACCATTATATCCATTCAGATGCACGACGAGGCGTTCTTCGAACAGCTACGGTCAATCTGTTCAGATGCTGTTGATGCGTACCGGAAGGAGTACCCGGACGCACCACCCCTAACCGAGTCACTCCTACAGAGTTCCGATGATCCTCTCGCAAGCGAGGCTGACCTTCACGAACGCTTCGATGAACTCACGCGATTTTACGACGATCTTCTCGATGTCGATTCCACACCGTACCGCGAGATGTGGCGTGAACATCTTGTGTACGACTGTTCGCGTAGGGAGCGTCTCGCACTCCTCACGAGCGATCTGCCGGCCTCATTGACGCTCGTGTTCATCGGCGGGCGATATTCCGCGCGGACGGGCAGAATCGGCGTGAGCCCCGGGCAGCTCCCCGAGACGACGGCGTACACGTATTTAGCGTCGGAGTTGTGCCACGCGTATCAGCACCAGTTCGACTCACCAACGTGGAAACACCCGTACCTGCAGGAAGGTTTCGAGCAGGCAGTGTCAGTCCGTACGCAAGCACATTTCGCCACTGAGCTACAGTACGACTTCTTGACTCATCTCGCGGAGAGACAGCATACGAAGACGCTCTTGGAGGGCGTCCTTGCCCACGGAACGCGTCGAGGCGGGATCACACCGGCAGCTGTTCGTGAACTCGGTGTTACCGACGAGGAGCTGGCTGCACTTCGATCTCATCGTTTGTGGCGACCTCTCGGATATCTTCGCCCACGGTACTTGTGGAGTGATGTTGCATTCCTCCCCGAATACGCCCTTTTCGGCTCATTGCTCCTTGTGAGTGAGGCAGCGGACATCTCGGCTCCCTATGCCCGGGCGTTCCACGGCAACCACCCGTGGACATCAGTTATCGACGAAATCACTGCCTCAACACCCGGCTGGCTCTGGCGTCTCTATCATCAATAACAACCATCCTGACGGACGAAGGCGAGTCTTCAGCTAGCTTATCGACCTGTTCAAGGTCCTACTCCTAGGGACCAGCGGCTGTCCTCAATAGGTTTCATCGTGGCGTAATTCCGATGGGGATCATAGCGTGACTGATCGAGAAACCAATTCCAGGAGAGCAATTATGCTCGACTCGCTCTGTTACTGTGGATACTGTTATCGGTATGGATTCCACTCGTAGACAGTTTCACCATCATCTGTCTCGGAGGCTTGATAATTGACTGAGTGGTCCCAGCCACCATGTCGCCAGAGCTGATCGAACGTCTTCCGCATCACATCCGGGACATCGACATCTGGATTGTCGATTTGGACGCGATTTAACCGTATCTCGTCCTCGGTGAAAGGTCGCACATTGCTGGGTGGTCGGTTTGATCCACTTGGTCGGGAAAGTGTGTACCCCTCGGCACCCAGTATGCTGACGTACACATAGTAGGGCGGGTAGATGTCTGCTTCGTCAAACGTCCCGAGAGCAGTGTGGACGAAGTTCGCTATGAGTCGATCAATAGATGTCCGGAGTTGGGGGTTGTCGCTGGGATACAGAGCTGTGAAGATACCTTCAGTCCACCCGTCCCGATGGATAGCAGTGTATCGCTCCCTGTCGGTGCCATCATGGAAGCGTCGATTATTTTCGGTGATCTTCACCTTCGGTCGTGTTACAGCGTATGCATCACGTTTTTCGAACTGAGGTGGATGGGGGAGGTCGCCTGCATACCGGTCGTGATGGTCGTCAACGGCTTCCTGAGGAATGACATGGACGACAACCAAGGCAGGGTCCTCGACAATTGTCCCATCGGGAGCTTGTCGGCGCTTCACACGATCCAGCAAATCCTCATAGAGATCATCTACTTCTGACTCAATGTCTACGAACGGTCGATTGGGGTCGACACGGAGGTGTTCCCGGATCAGATCGTTGTTCTCACGATCGCCCACCAAGCTATTCCGGATTTTCGAGAAGTCCCAAACCGTCGTGGGGATTCCCCATTCCTCGTGGAGCTCCTCTTCAACCCGATCCCGTTTGGTCGTACTGGGGTCTTGTGTTGTGGCGAAAATGTAGAAGTCAAAGTCACGATCGAAGTTCTCAACAGCTGTTTCGATGTCGTCGTGGGCTTTCCCGACCCAATTGTCTTTCTGCACAGAGCAATGAAGGATCCCGTCTCGGTCACCATCTAGGAGGAAGGCGTCGCGACCGCCATCGGGACCGCTTGTCCCCGTTGGATCCACTGTGTACCCTTCCCGCTCCAATAAATCATGCATCAACCGCTCAAACCGGTCACTGCCTAGTGCTTGAAGAGCGACCTCAATTCGGCTGTTCGACATAGTTGTGTATCCTCTTTGTTTTGGTTAGTTGTATAGACTTCTTTGAGGATATCGACTTGAACGCTGTTTCCGAGCTGAAGACGCCGTTATATTCATTTGTAGGGCCATGGATCTACGGTATTCCCCTGCTGTAGCAGCTCTTCTCGTTCAGTCATACGTGGATGCTAACTCGGGATGCACCTATTTGTTCTATCGGTAGAAATTCCCAGTCAATTGGAATTTCTAACCCGACTACTATTCACACACCCCATTCTTCCCTCCTCAGATACATCAGATATCGCAGTCACCACAGAGCCGTCACGTGGGGAACATCAGCAATCTCAGATATGGCAGATATATCAGTATGGGAAGTCGGCCATCATTGAGCTATCTATCTCATTTTCAGACACCTCAGATATATCAGTTATCTCAGTTACACTACTTACGGACCAGCTATCAGTTATCTCAGATACCGTAGTGAGATGGCGTGTTTACGGGAATAGTGTTAGATGCGTCAGATGTCTCAGATACACCAGCTAGGTTTCTCCCGAGAACTTCTCAACCTGTCTTATCCCTCGATCAGTCTTCTCAGATACGTCAGATACAGCAGGTACGTCTGACAAACAATTATATCAGACGCCTCAGATACATAGGTCATATGACGCAGATAATCGCCATCTCAAATCAAGCAGGTGGGGTCGGAAAGACCACTACCACTATTAACCTCGGTGGTGCGCTCGCGAACCAAGGCCACGATGTCCTCCTCATCGATGCCGACCCGCAGGGAACCCTCACCGAAGGCACGGGCTTCCGTGACCTCTACGATCAGAAGATCCCATCTCTCCACCAAGTGATGGTCGAACCAACACGCACCGAGGAGATCAATGAGATTATCGAGCATCACGACGAATTCGACGTCATTCCGTCCAACAAAGCAATGGACGGGCTCAAAGATATGCTCGTCACTCAGGTCGCAAACAGCGAAATGCGACTTAAAATTGCCGTCGACGAGCTTGACCACGACTATGATTTCATCCTCATTGACTGCCCGCCTGATCTCAGCCAAATCCTTGATAATGCCCTCCTCACCGCCGAACAAGTCCTCATCCCCGTCGAGCCAACCCGACGTTCCATCCGTGCGATCGAGAAGATGAACGAGGAGATTGCCTACCTCTCAAACAGTTTCCCGGGCCAAATCGACACCATCGATATCCTCGGGATTGTCATTAACGCCGTCGAGAGCGTCCAGAACAACGATACTAAGCAGATGATCGAGTTCTTCAATGACGCTCCATATGACGTCTTTCAGGTGCCTGAGCGCGTCGCCATCCGGCGTGCTTGGAACAACGGCGTCTCCATCTTCCTCCACGAGGACGACGCGAAGACTGAGGACGCACGCGAAGCCTACACCGAGATAGCGAAAATGCTCGAACGTCATACTACGGAGGTGGAAGCATGAGCAGCAACGACGGCGACGATGACCTCGAGGAGCGGAAAAGCGACGTTTGGAGTATGGACGAAGTTCGAGGCGGCGGTACAGAGACGAAAGACACAGAAGATACCTCAGATACAGCCGACGAAGAATCGGCATCCACTACGTCCGACACCGCAGAACCCGCAGATATCTCAGATACCTCAGAAATGGGAGATACCTCAGATATATCTGGTGACGAACCCGCGTCCACTACGTCCGATAGCGGTAGCGACGAAGACACAGCAGATACGTCAGATACATCAGACACGTCAGATGAGATCGACGACACCGCTGTTGAAGCCGACGGAGAGACCGTCCGGCAGATGGCACTCGACGCAGACGCGAAGGGCCTTGTTGTTCGCGACCTTCACAACGTGAACGTCTACCTCTACGAGAGCGTCTATCAGGAGATGCGTGTGAAGTACAAGGAACTCGATACCGAGTATTTCGCCGCACACGGTGAAGATCTCTCGAAGAACAAGGACTTCTTCAACGCCGTCTTTCGGGCTGGGCTTCAGAGCCCTCAGCTGAAAGAAGAACTCGAGATCGACTGACTGCTCTCGTCGGATCTATTCCCCAAAATTCGAGAGAAGGAGCTCGTATTCCTCTGTTTCAGGTCTTAGCGTATCCGAACCCTACGTCACTGGACACCGGGTTCTTCTCTGAATAAGCCCTCAAGATCCTCTCGGATCTCCTCACGGCGATGCCGGCGCTTCTCCGCTTCTGAGAGGTAGTTATCCAACACGACCTCCGCTGACTTCGACCCCTGCTCCTCAGCGACATCTGCAAACCGCTCGGCCACACGACGCACCGCCTCTCCGTACGCCGTGTACCAATATCGTCGCCCCATCTTTGGCGTCGGGACCTCCCCATCGACAGTCACTCCAGCGCGTTCTGCAAGGTTCTTGAATCGACGTCGAACCGTCGACGTCGATAGGTGCCCGCTCTCCGCAGATGAAGACGGGAACACAGCGCCCATCCAGTCGTCGCCCGCCTCCTCAACGACGGTGTCGATCCGTGCGGTTGCATCTTCAACACCCGTGAGGAGTGCGACCGTCCCGGGTCCGTTCTTCCGCTCACTCCCGAATTCGATGTACGGTCCGGCCTCCGTGTCGTCTTCTGGTGGATCGAGAACCAGCTGATCAACGCGTAGCGACGCAACCTCGCTCGGTCGAAGCCCCCACCCGCAGACCCCGATCACGATGAGGCAGTCGACCGGATCGGTGGCTGACTGATAGAGTGTTCGTATCTGATCAGCCTCAAGAGCCTGATTGTCCCACTCAGGCGTCGAATCCCACCCAAAGCGACGTTCCAGCTGGTCGGTCGGGTTGTGACGTGCACCCTTGAACGTCACCTGATGGGTGTAGAACTGCCGAACTTCCTGGACGTACTTCCGTCGCGACGCGTGCGTTGTCAGCGTATCCTCGCGGCGACGCAGGACGTCGAACGTATCCGCGACGCGATCCATCTCGTCGGCCCGCGCAGCGTCGTCGTGAAGCGGTCCTAGCAAATCATCGGTGCCATTGACGTCCTTGTACGTCCGGACGTACAGGCGGAGCGCAGAGCGGCGTGTGGCGACCGTCGACTCCGCCCGTCCTTGCCGTTCGCGTAGCTCGACGAGGTAGTCTTCGAGGGCGGTACGCGTCTCATCGTCGTCGACGAAGTCAAACGGCCCCTCCTCCGGCTTGGACTCAATCGGAACGTCGATCCTCTCGTAGAAGTCACCCGGTGAGAGGTCGAATCGCCGCGAGAGATGTTTGATGAATCCCGGAAAATGCGATTCGATCCACGAATAGGTGGGGGTTTCGTGCTCAGGAGCGAGTCCCTCGGCGCGCATCTGCGGCGTAATCTCGTCGTGGTAGAAGGCCTCGGCGTCCTCGAGGTCCATCGTGCTGTAGCGTGGAGTGTCGGTCGTCTCGGTCATAGTGTTCGTGTAGTCGTCGCGGTCGGTGAGAGACTCGAATGTGAGCGCGAGGGAAATCGCCAGCAGGAGCGGACGTGCTCCGTGCAGTAGCGATTCTAAGTCTGGTGGTTTCGGTGGATAGAGCGTTTCGTTCGACTCACTTATAGGTTGTCCCTTACTGTTTTCCACGTGAGAAAACGGCAACCGGACAATACTCGTCACAATAATACACCACGGGAATAAACTGTATAGCGCTATATCCAAATTTGACTCTGTGGTTCCCACAGTTTCGGAGGATAGGCCAGTTTTGGAGTAAATCTGCGTTGGCTCGTGGTTTTCTCGGCGGTCAACGGCCGATATCGAATCGATATAGGCGTAATTCTCGGATAAGCGTGAGAAATTGCGTGGATTCTGGAGATGCAAAGCAGCGTTGCCACTCCCGAACAGCGGACTCAGCGGGAGTCAACCGGTTAGTCGGGCGGGATCAACGCCGAGACGACGATCTCGACGCATTCGCCCGCGGTCAACACGGGCGCATACTCCATCTCGCCATCGACCCCCGCTTTCAGCAGGAAGTCCGTGAGTCGCCAGATATTGTACAAGAGTACCGCGAACACGAAGTAGAACAAGCGAACGCGGTAGTCCTTCGAGGACGTCTTCGCGAGGAAGTCTCCCTTGATGCTCTTGTACTCGTTTTCGATCTGCCAGCGACGACTGTACCGGCGACAGAACGTCTCGGCCTCATCCGGCCCGACTCGGAGATTCGTCGCGAAAACGGTCGTCCCCTCGCCGCTCGTCGACGGCGCGTACAAGAATCGCATCGGGTGTGAGCCTGCTTCGACGTGCACGGACGCCGATTCTACAGCTACATCTTGGTCGTCTTCGTCCATTCGCTCGATTACTTCGCGTTCGGAGCTGGTGACCCGTTTCGGGATGAGGTAGTTCACACCGAGGTTCGAGAGGGTCTGGAAGACACGCATCGAATCAAATTCACGGTCACAGAGGACCGTCTCGATCGGAACGTGTTCCTTCGCCCGTTGAACGAGTCGCCGCACGGTACGATGGATCTGATTCGGCGGGTTCTTATCCCACGCTGAACTCTCGCGCACTGGCTCGACCGCAAGGACAAGTGGGATGTTCCGCCCGATGATCGAGAGGGTCGCAAACTTGAACGCCCGCCCCTCGCCGTCTTTCGTGCCGCTCACCATTGGCATCTCCTCGACATCCCCGTAGTAGGGAACAGTCGTGATGTCGATCGCAGCGGTCACTGGCCGGCGGAACGAGGATTCGGAGGCGATGACCGAGAGTAAGCGATCAGTCGTTTCATTAAACCCATCCACAAGTTCTTCAGGTTCGAATTGTTTGACAGCGCGGAGGTGAGTGTCCCCATGCGGCCCATACTCCTCACCGCGTCGATACTGAAAGCGTGCGGCTCCTTGTGCGGTGCCGCACCGAACCATCCCCATGAAGGTCTGCAACTCGAAGAACTGTGTGTCCTCGTAGGACGCGTTCGCACCACGCCCAGAGTCGAAGTAGCCAAAAGCGTGATCGCGCGCGAGCCGTGTCGTCTGAAGAATTTCGTCCTGGGAGAACAACTCTTCTTTTACTGAGTCTTCCTCTACTGGAGCTTCTTCGACGATCTCCTTCTTAGGGCGCACTTCGTGCGCAGGGATGTCGAAATCATGGACTTCTTTGACGACGAAGTGAGCTGCAGTCTGCACGAACTCCTGGACAGCGTCGTCGAATCGATTCCGCCACGCTCGCGAGAACGCTGATTCGCCGGGCACGCGACTGAAGCCCAAGCTGGAAGCGACTTCGGGGTGCCGCGTCAGCCGTCGAGTGAATGCGGCGTACGACTCACCCGTAATCTCCATGAAAACGAACGAGAGAACCATCGCACGAAAGGAGAGCGGGCCAGGGTGCCACGCCGGATAGCCATCTTCAACTGAATCAATCGAATGGTCTAGGTTCTCGAACGCGGTGACGAGGTCGGACTCATGGAGATCGTTTCGAATGGCTATCCCGAGCTGGTACGCTTCACACAGATAGCGCATTCGCGGACTCTCACGAGAATGCGAACCGCTAGAACCACTCATGCGAGGTACTGAGAAAGATTACAAAATCAACGCTTCGAGAGCTTGGTAAGGGTTTGCGGGTGGTCTGTAACTGAGCGTTTCAGGTCATCACATACCTATGGGCGAGACGGATTGCAGAAATGAAAAAGAATCATTCGTGTGATGGTACCCTCAGCAAGTGATGTTCGGGTTGAACTTGGCAAACTGTCCGTTAGGATTCTCGGAGAATAACCAACCGTGGAGTCCGTAATGGCGTGGTTGGTCTGGGTAGTGGCCTTCCATTGGCCCCTTGAGGGTCATCCGATCTTCCTCACCGAACAGTTCCGGAGGCTCATCGGTCGATTCAGCCGGTACAAACCACTCTGCACCGGCCAGTTCAAGTTCTCCGCTGGTAGTCTTTTGGTAAAAGAGAACTTGAGGTTGGTCGTAGGAGAGCTCCGTAAATTCAGGATTGACAAACGGTTTTCCTAATTTGTCTATACACACATCTAAATTCTGATAACCATCATCTAACGCTTTCTGGGAAGACTGGTACTTCTCCAGAACAGATTTGGTGGTCTTGATGTTCACACCTGAACCGCTTTGGGCATTACTATTCGAAGCATCAGTACATCCAGCAAGGCTAGCAGCAACTGTACTTCCGATAACACGTAGGACGTTTCGACGCTTCATGATTAGAGTATCGTATCGCTGTTCAAAATAATGTTGGAAACCACAAGAGCGGTTTTAGTGATGAAAAGATGAGGGGCGTTACTGGTAAATTAGCACTCATTAGTCATGTAGTCGTTGATCGTTGACACCGCACAATTAGAATACGTAGACACGGATTCTTGTGGAGAACCGGAGTCCTCACACTGAGGGCCTTCGTTGTCAAACATGTAGGTCACGAGGCCGTCCACAGTGTTCACGGAATCTTCCGGGTGTTTTGCACCGTAGATATGTCCCGGTTCCATGCCGAGGTAATGTCGGATACCGATTCCGTTGGTGTCGAAGGAAGGAAGATGACCGCCGGTCGCAGCCTCGTAATCAACGAGAGCCGTTTTGTTGTCCTCGGTCCATCCATTAATGCCACCGACGAAGGCACACCCATAGTAATCGCCATCCCAGTAGTGATCTAGGACGACACACCCATCGTTACTTCCGTAGTAGTCGAAGTTGTTCTTGAGCCACTCGTCAGCCTCCACGAGCCGGTCACCCGACTGTCCGCAGGTAGTGGTAGCGCTGACTGGAACCTCGAGGTTCCACGTGTTTGCTACGGGATCGGTACTGACCTCGTTCCAGACGTTGTTCTTGAACCACGCAGCTTCTTGATCAAGCTTTGACTCAGCGTTACTTCCGTAGTGATTGTAGAAGTCATCCGTGCCGAAGAAATCCCAGATGCAGGTCATTATTGGCACCTCCTCTGACCGAAGAGCGGACCATGGTCGTAATTACGATGCACGACGAACAGATCGCTGTTTGGGACGGATTCGACTTTCATATTGTCTGCTGCGATGTTTCCTTTGAGAATCCCGAGTATCGGATACTCCGGGATGTCCGGTATGACGGCTACCTTCGGCGCTCCGAACAGATCAAGAGTTCCGTTATTTCGAACGGTAAGCTCGGGAGTTACTGTGGTCTTTTCGGTCCCAACGACAGGACGGACTGTGTAAGTCCCCTCATGGCCGGGACGTTTGATCTCTCGTTCTACCGGATCCCCGTATTTCTTGACTGTCACAGTCTGTTCAGAAAGTCCCTGAGTTGCTTCCGACTCCGGGGAAACACGTAGGACTGGATTGCCATCCTGGGACACGACTGCGGTCCCTCCCTCCATCTTGACGTCGAATGTGAATGGAGTGTAACCTTCGACGGGCTGAAGCTGAGTTACGCTTTTGCCGTCGTAGTCGCTCTGCTGGTAGAGCATCTCTGTCTGTTGGAACCCAGTCTGATCAGAGAACCGGGTGATATTCAACGGACTTCGGAGGAGGGCGTTGTGGGGGCCTCGAAGCTCCGCTGGATCGACTCTCAGAAGGAAAAGCCGATTCTTGTGCGTGTACGTGTTTGGAACCGCATTCGCAGGACTAACTCTCGGGATTCGATCTGATGCCGCAGGGTGGTTGATCTTTAGGTCAACCACCGTTTTCTTGCCTTGCTTAAGATCGGATTTACTCCGATCACCCTCCCGAAGGTCGAACATCGGTAAGGTAGCGAACGCGCCGGCCATCCCGGACTTCTTGAGAAAATCACGGCGTGTGTTTTCTCTATTGCCTTTCATTGGTGTAGATTGCTGTGTCATGTCTGTGTCTCCTTTCCCGGTTATGAGTTGGTGTCGGACCCAACTGTGGGCGGACTTCAGTTTCGTTGTTTGAGGGTTGTGCGTGCACGTGGTTGTCATCTGGCATGTGGACACACCACACCCGGCACATAACCGGCGGTTGTATTCATCTCACCGACTGATGAATTCTTCATGAGATGAGGGGTGCCCCCAGTTGATTGTACCCCCTCCCAATCCATACCCCCCTCCCCCACAGGTTGACCC
>NZ_RJJW01000014.1 GCF_003781945.1 Halorubrum sp. CSM-61
TACGAGCGTTCTTCGATGAGTTCGTCAAGTTTCTCTTGAACGAACGACGAAAGGTTGAGGTGGTTGTCCTCCACCCACTCGGCTTGGTCGTCACGGATAGAGATATTCTTGCGCGTTGCCACACCACATAATACACAAAATACACAAATAAGAGTTGCGGTTGCGTGGGCCTGTGGGCCGAGTGTCGGACGTATATGAGAACTGTGCGGCGCTGTATCCCCTCCCTACTCGCTCGCTTCGCTCGCTCGTTGAGGAAGGGGCCTTAGCGCCTCAGTTCAGGTAAACAGCGCGAGGATGTGCGTGATGGCCGCCATGCTGGTGTTGCCGTCGGTGGGACCAGCGGTGTCGACCTCTGAGACGGAGGACATGGTTCGGAATTCGGCGCGAAATATTTAATTGTTGTCGCGGTCGGTCGTCGGGACCCCTTCGTCGCTCGCCGCCTCCGCCCCGAGCGTACTCGCTTCCCCCTCGGGCACGTCGTGGGTCCACCGCGCCTCGATCTCTCGGTTCGCCAAGACCACGCGGTCGCCGCCGTCGGTGTCGATCCGGGTCTTGCGGAGTTCGATCGCGGCGACGGTGCCCGTCACGCCCTTCGCCTCCACCCGGTAGCCCGGGTTGAAGTCGGGGTCGCGGAGGAGGTAGACGCCGGCCACCGTGTCTTCGATCATCTCGGAGAGCGCGTAGGAGACGCCCAGCGCGATGAACCCGACCGCGGTGCCGAGACTCGCCGCGATGTCGCCCATGCCGACGACCTTCAGGAAGGTGAGTGCGACGCCGAACCACAGGAAGATCGACACGAGCGTGACGATCAGGTTCCCCACGAGTTCGCGGTCGCCCGCGTACACTCGCCTGACCGGGCGGCGGACGAGCGCGAGGACGACCCGAACCGTCACGTACGCCAGCGCGAGGAACACCAGCCCCGAGAGCAGCCGCGGGACGGCGACGACCAGTCCCTCGACGAAGTTCGTGAGCGACCGCGCGAGCAACGACGGTATCTGTGTCATGACCCACGGGAGGGCGGCCGTCAGTGAAAATCTGGTGGGGGCGGAGGGGCTCCACGTCCCTCGCCCGACCCCCGCCGCCGACCCCGCAAGCGCAACGCCTGTAAGCACGCGGAGAGAGGGGATTCGTATGACCGTCTGTGAAGCGCCGGGGAAGGTGTACCTCTTCGGCGAACACGCCGTCGTCTACGGCGAGCCCGCCGTCCCGGCGGCGATCGAGCGACGCGCCGCGGTGACCGCCGAGCCGCGCTCGGACGACCACGTCCGCGTCGAGGCCGAGGACCTCTCGCTCGACGGGTTCACGGTGGAGTACTCCGGCGGCACCGGGGACCGCCCCGACGTGGACGTGCCGACCCCGCTGGTCGAGGCCGCGATGGGCTACGTCGACGCCGCGGTCGAGCAGGCGCGGGACGCGGCCGACGCCCCCGACGCCGGCTTCGACATCACCGTCGAGAGCGACATCCCGCTCGGCGCGGGGCTCGGCTCCTCCGCGGCCGTCGTGGTCGCGGGGATCGACGCCGCGACCCGCGCGCTCGGCGAACCGCTCGACCGCCGCGAGCTCGCCGAGCGCGCGTACCGCGCCGAGTACGAGGTACAGGACGGGCAGGCCTCCCGGGCCGACACCTTCTGCTCGACGATGGGCGGGGCGGTCCGCGTCGAGGGCGACGACTGCGAGCCGATCGAGGCGCCGAACCTCCCGTTCGTCGTCGGCTTCGACGGCGGCGCCGGCGACACCGGCGAGCTCGTCGCCGGCGTCGGCGAGCTCCGCGAGGAGTACGGGTTCGCCGCCGACACGGTCGAGTCGATCGGCGACCTGGTCAGGACCGGCGAGGACCTGCTCGAAGACGCCGACCCCGGTGCCGACCCGTCGCCGGAGCTGCTCGCGGAGCTCGGCGAGCTGATGGACTTCAACCACGGACTGTTGGCCGCGCTCGGCGTCTCCGCGCGCTCGCTCGACGCGATGGTGTGGGCCGCCCGCGACGCCGGCGCGCGCGGCGCGAAGCTCACCGGCGCGGGCGGCGGCGGCTGCATCGTCGCGCTCGACGCGACCGGCGCGACGGAGACGGCGCTCTCCTTCACGCAGGGCTGCGAGGAGGCGTTCCGCGCCGAGCTCGCGACGGAGGGCGTCCGGGTGGTGGAGCCGTGACGGGCGGCGATGGCGCTCCGGGTGATGCCTCCGACGCGGCCCCCGACGTCGACCCCGCACCGCCCGTCGTCCTCAAGCTCGGCGGGAGCCTGATCACGGAGAAGGACCGCCCGGAGACGCTCGACGGCGACGCGCTGGCCGCGGCCTGCGACGCGGTCGCGGGCGCGCTCGCCGACGGCGCGGTCGAGCGGCTCGTCGTCGTCCACGGCGGCGGGAGCTTCGGCCACCACCAGGCCAGCGAGCACGGCGTCTCGACGACCGCGGGGACGGGCGACGCGGACGCGGTGATGGACATCCACGGCGCGATGACGACGCTGAACCGGGCGGTCCTCGACCGCCTCCGCGAGCGGGACGTGCCCGCGGTGCCGGTCCACCCCCTGTCGCTTGCGGCCCGCCCCGAGGGAGTCGACGGCGACCTCGACCTGCCGCTCTCCTCGACGGCGACGCTGCTCGGCGGGGGGTTCGTCCCCGTGCTCCACGGCGACGGCGTCGCGACCGCGGGCGCGGGCGTCACCGTCGTCTCCGGGGACGAGCTGGTCGTCGAACTGGCCGCCGGGCTCGGGGCGCGTCGGGTCGGCGTCTGCTCGACGGTTCCGGGCGTCCTCGACGGCGACGGAGCGGTGATCCCCGCCATCGACTCGTTCGACGCGGTCGCCGACGCGCTGGGCGCGAGCGACGCGACCGACGTGTCGGGCGGGATGGCCGCGAAGGTCCGGGAGCTGCTGGCGCTCGACGCCCCCGCGCACGTGTTCGGCGCGGAAGGGCTGGCGCCGTTCCTGCGCGGCGAGGACGCCGGGACGCGGATCGATTAGGCCGAGCCGTTCGAACCGCCCGAATCGTCCGATATCGGTTCGGCGCCGCGGACGATACACACGTGACCGCCGTCGGTCGTGTGCGTGAGCACGAGCCGTTCGCGCACCCGCCCGCCGTCGACGGAGTCGACCGTCGCCTCGCCGGTCCAGTACCCCTCCTCGGTCACGATCGGGAGAATGTCCTCTGTGAACCGATCGACTTCGTCGTCCGGGTAGAACCGCTCCCAGTGGGTCCCGATCAGCGTCTCTCGCTCGGTCCCGTACACCGACGCGTACGCCTCGTTGGCGAAGAGGTACGTCCCGTCCGCTCCCAGGATTCCGATCGGTTCGCTCGCGGCCTCCAGCGCGGCGATACTGCGCTCGACCTGTCGGCCGAGCCGGTGACGCTCGACCGCGTTTCGGAGCCGGTTGGCGAGCATCTCGAACTGGTCGGCGCCGCCGCCCTTCTGGAGGTAGTCGGTGACGCCCGCCGTGATGGCCTCGCTGGCGACCTCCTCGCTCCCCTTCCCGGTGAAGAGGACGAACGGGAACTCCGGATCGATATCGCGGACGCGTTCGAGGAAGTCGATCCCGTTCCCGTCGGGGAGATCGTAGTCGCAGACGACCGCGTCGAACGGTTCCTCATCGAACCGATCTCCGGCCTCAGCCACCGTTCGAGCGCCCTCGTGATCGATCGGCGCGTCGATCCGGTCGAGGTACGTGGCGGTGAGGTCGGCGAACGCCGGGTCGTCTTCGACGTGGAGTAGCCGGATCGTCGCAGTCGGCTCCGTCCCGTCGTGCATATCGAAACGCTATCTCGTCACACCATAAGCACTTCGACGACCGCAACGATCCGGAGGTCGACGGGGCGACGCCCGGCCGTACAGAACCCTTATTCGACCCACGACCCTCCCTCCGAGCATGAACGAAGCGGACGTACGGGGGCGGCTCGCGGACGTGCGGGACCCCGACCTCGGCGACGACATCGTCTCGCTCGGCCTGGTGAACGACGTCGAGATCGACGAGGACGGGACCGGGACGATCCGCGTCTCGCTCGCGCTCGGCGCCCCCTTCTCCCCGCACGAGTCGGGAATCGCCGACGACGTGCGGGACGCGCTCGCGGACACCGGCCTCGACGTGGAGTTATCGGCGTCGATCCCGGACGAGTTGGACGCGGACGAACAGGTGTTGCCGGGCGTGCAAAACGTGATCGCGGTCGCCTCCGGGAAGGGGGGCGTCGGCAAGTCGACGATGGCCGTCAACGTCGCGGCGGGGCTCTCGGAGCTCGGCGCGCGCGTCGGGCTCTTCGACGCCGACGTGTACGGGCCGAACGTCCCCCGGATGGTCTCGGCCGAGGAGCGCCCCCAGACCGACGGCGAGACGATCGTCCCGCCCGAGCGCTTCGGCGTGAAGCTGATGAGCATGGACTTCCTCACCGGCGAGGACGACCCGGTCATCTGGCGCGGGCCGATGGTTCACAAGATCATCACCCAGCTCGTCGAGGACGTGGAGTGGGGCGAGCTGGACTACCTCGTGATGGACCTGCCGCCCGGGACCGGCGACACCCAGCTCACGATCCTCCAGACGCTTCCGCTGACGGGGGCCGTGATCGTCACGACGCCCCAGGAGGTCGCGCTCGACGACGCGGTGAAGGGGCTCCGGATGTTCGGCAAACACGACACCAACGTCCTCGGAATCGCGGAGAACATGGCCGGCTTCCGATGTCCGGACTGCGGCGGCTTCCACGAGATCTTCGGCTCCGGCGGCGGGAAGGCGCTGGCCCAAGAGCACGATCTGCCCTTCTTAGGCGGCGTCCCGCTCGACCCCGCGGTCCGGACCGGCGGCGACGACGGTGAACCGGTCGTCTTGGAAGAGGGCGAGACGGCGGACGCGTTCCGGGTGATCGTGGAGAACGTCGCGAACAACGCCGGGGTCGTGCGCCGTCGCGAGGTGAGCGGGGGGCGATGAGCGGGGAGCGAAGCGAGTCGGACGGTGATAAGGGTGAGCGCGGCGGCGAGCACGCCGATCCCCTCGACGCCGCCGGGGTCGACCCGATCGTTCCCGACGCGGCGGGCGAGGCGTTCGCCGAGGACGACGAGGTCCGCGCGTTCCTCCGGGAGATCGCCGCCGACGTGCGGGGCGACAGCTCCGAGAGCAAGCAGCTCTCCGCGATCCTCTACCGCGTGTCGGACCTGTACGACCCCGACGAGCAGACCTCACCGGAGGAGATCTACCTGAACGTTCGGCACATCATGAAGATCAAAGATCAGGGCGGGATCGAGCGGTAGAGCCGGGCTAGATCGGTTTCGGCGGTGGGTGGGTGCGACAGCGAAGCGTCGCTCACGGCCGCACCGTTCCTCCGCCTACTCGTCGTCGGCGACCGACTCGACGACCTCGACGCTCCCGGTGAGCTGCCGGTGGACGTACGGGATGTCGATACCGGCCTCGTCGAACGCCTCCTTCACCGCGGTGACGTACTCCGAGCGCACGCGGACGAAGTCGCCGCGGTCCGGCTCCGAGATCCACCAGCGACACTGTAGCCCCACGTCGGAGTCGCCGAGCTCGACGAGGCGGACGGAGGGCCCGGGGTCGTCGAGGATCTCCTCGTGGGCCTCGGCCTTCTCGACGATGATGTCCGTCGCCTGCGAGATGTCGTCGTCGTAGCCGATCCCGAAGACGAACTTCTGCCGGAGCGTCTCGTAGGCGACCGGGTTGGTGACGGCGTTGTTCGCGAGGTCGCCGTTCGGCACCGTGATCCGCTCGTTGTCGAAGGTGCGGACGCGCGAGACCCGCAGGTCGATGTCCTCGACGCGGCCCGCGTTCCCGTCCCACTCGATCCAGTCGCCGACCTCGAACGGCTTGTCCTTCAGGATGAAGATCCCGGCGACGAAGTTGCCGAGGAGGTCCTGCGCCGCGAATCCGACCGCGAGCGCGATGGCGCCGCCGAAGACGGCGAACGCCGAGAGGAACGCGCCGTAGCCGGCCACCGTGAACCCGATCGCGATCGCCGCGACCCACACGACCGCGTTGGCCACGCTCGTCCCGAGGCTCCGCACCGCGTCGTCGAACCCACGCGACCCGAGGACGCGTCGCACGCCCGGAACGAAGGCGTACTTTCCGAACAACAACACGGCGAGGAAACCGACGACGAAGCCGACCACCGCCGTCCCGATGCCGGCGAGGTCAACCGCGTTCGCGATCCTGTCGAGCTGTAGGAGTACCATCGTCCTTGCGTATGGAGGGGTATTTAAAGAAGCTACTGGCATCGCAGTCGTTTATTCGCGCCGATCGCTCAGTCGCCGCGTGCCGGGCGAGGGTCGAGCGGACCGTTCCCCCGCGCGACGCTTCGGAGCCGACGCCCGTGCGCGTCGTCCTCCCGCATCCGGTCGCGGACCGCCGGCGGGACCCACGCGTCGCGGTTCCTCGGCGCCGGGGCGGGATCGACCTCGGCCGGCCGGAGGCCGTCCGGGAGGTACCGCGCGTAGGTCGGGAGGCGCTCGCGCAGCGGCATCCCGCCCGCGTCGGCGACCGCCCGGAGCCCGTCGAGGTCGGGCCACGCGTAGTCCGGGTTGACGTAGTCGTCGGTGACGGGGGAGACGCCGCCGAGGTCGTCGATCCCGCAGTCGACGAGGTCGGCCGCGGGCGAGAGGTTCGGCGGCACCTGCACCGACACCTCCGGCGGGAGCGCGGCCCGCGCCATCGCGACGACACGGCGCATCGTCTCTGGGTCGGGCCGCTCGAAGTCCGACCGCTCGTTCGGGACGACGTTCTGGACGATCACCTCCTGGACGTGGCCGTGTCGCTCGTGGAGCTCGCGGATCGCCAGCAGGCTCTCCGCACGGTCGCGCGGGTCCTCGCCGATGCCGACGAGGATGCCGGTGGTGAAGGGCACGCCCTGCCGACCCGCCGCGCGGATCGTGTTGAGCCGCTGGCCGGGGGTCTTCCGGCGGCCGCCGCTGTGCGCGTCGACGTCCGCGGTGGTCTCCAGCATGACGCCCATCGAGGCGTTCACCTCCCGGAGCTCCGCGAACGCCGCCTCCGTGAGATCGCCGGGGTTCGAATGGGGGAGCAGCCCCTCCTCCAAGGCGATCTCGCAGGCGCGATGGAGGTACTCCAGTATCGAGTCGAATCCCCACTCGTCGAGCTGGTCGTGGACCGCGGTGTACCGGTCGTCGGGCTCGTCGCCGAAGGTGAAAAGCGCCTCCGTGCAGCCGGCGTCGGCCCCGACGCGGCACCGGCGGCGGACCTCCTCGGGCGACAGCAGCGACGCCTCGCCGGGGACGTCGTAGTAGGTGCAGTAGGTGCAGGTGTACCGACACGCGGTCGTCAGCGGGACGAAGACGTTCCGGGCGAAGGTGAGCCGGTCGGCGGGCTCGACGTCGTCTGGCGTCACCGAGAGCAGCCGCTGGACGCGCTCCGCGTCGGGCTCGATCTCGATCCCGTACTCCTCGGCGGCCGCGAACACGCCTCCCCCTCCGCGGTCCGGAGTCAAAAAGGATCGCGGTCGCGGATACGCCCGCGTCACCGCGAGGTCGCCATCACGGGAACCGACCTCACTCCCGCTCGACGCCGACCCGCCCGTCCGTCGTATCGAGCGCGAAGCCGGCGCCGCGGAGCCACCGCGCCGCTCTCGGCTCTCTCGTGTCGTCGGCGTCGTCCCCGCCGTCGCCGTCGATGGCGTCTGCCTCGGCGTGGATAAGTAGTTCCGCGAGGTCGGCCGGCTCGTCGACGTCGGTCGCGAGGCGGTGCGAGTCGACCACCGCGACGCTCGCGCCGGCCTCCTCGGCGATCCGCCGGTGGTCGAGGTAGGAGGCGCCGTGGTAGTCGACCCGGAACGCTGGGTGACCGGCGACGAACGCGTTCGTGCCGCCGCCGCGGCCGGGCGCGATCGCCACGTCGGCCTCGCGGCCGGCCGCGAACAGCTCACGCAGGGCGTCCGGCGTCGCGAGCGCGAGGTCGGCCATGACGACCGCGACGCGCTCGGCGGCGTCGCTCTCGCCGTGTTCGTCTCCGAGCCGCGCGTCGAGCGCCGCGTTGACCGCCTCCGTCAGGGGGCGGTCGTCGACCGTCACCGGACAGGGGAGGTCGGCGTCGATCGGACCGGTTGCCAACACCCGCGGCTCGCCGCCGGCCGCCGCGACCGCGTCCAGCACGTCCCGGAGCATCGCGAGCGCGAACGCGACGCGCTCGTCGGACGCGAGGACGCCCGAGAGTCGCGACTTGGGGCGGTCGGTCGAGAACGGGACGAGGACCTCCATCTGGAGGGTCGGTTCAGAACAGCGATTCGAGCTCGTCGCCGTCGTCGCTGACGAGGTCGTCGAGGTTCTCGTCGCTCTCCTCGCGGATCTCGTCTAAGTTGTCCTGCGCCTCGATGGCGACCTGCTGGAGCTCCTTGATCCGCGGGACGTTGGTGACGCCCGCCAGCAAGATGACGGTCGCGACGAAGCCGGCGCCGCGGTACGGGTAGTCGCCGCCCCGGACCTCCATCGAGCCGGTCTGCTCTTCGAGCCACTTCCGCCCGCGCTCGATACCTTTCCGGTTGAGGTACTCCGGCGGCCCCGCGAGCACGAGCAGCGCCCGTTCGGCGCCCTCGATCTCGCAGGGCAGCGTGAGTCGGCCCAGCGCCGCCTTCCGGACGAGGCTGGTGATCCGGTTGGTGGTGTGGGCGCTGTCGAGCTCGTCCTCGCCGCCGTCGTCGCGGAGCCGCGAGAGCAGCCCGCCCGAGGTGCGCTCCTCGACCTCCTCCTCCGCGTAGCCGACGGTGGAGACGCCGCCGCCGGAGAGCGTGTTGATGATCTCCGAGGAGTCGACGACGCTCTCGGCGATCTCCTGGCCCTGTTGGACCTCGCCCGCGCCGAAGAGGATGCCGAACCGGCGGACGATCTCCTCGTTAATCTCCTCGTACCCGCCCTGCACGGACTCGCCCGTCTTCCGCCAGGCGTCGTTGTCGAACACCATCAGATTGTCCACCTCGCGGACGAACGTCTGGAACGAGCGTGCCGCGTTCAGGGTGTAGATCCCGCCCTCGTCGCTGCCAGGCAGGATGCCGAGCCCGTAGACGGGTTCGGTGTAGATCCGCTTGAGGTGCTTCGCGAGCACCGGCGCGCCGCCGGATCCGGTCCCGCCCCCGAGCCCGGCGACGACGAGGAACGCGTCGACCTCGTGGACCGGGATCGAGTCGATGGCACCCTGCACCTCGTCGATGTCCTCCTCGGCGATCTCGGCGCCGAGCTCGTTGTCCGCGCCGACGCCGTGGCCCTTCACCCGCGACTGGCCGATGAGCACGCGCTGGCTCTCGGCGACGTGTTCGAGGCCCATGAGGTCGGCCTTGGCCGTGTTGACGGCCGCGGCCGCCCGGACGATCTCCGAGCCCGTACGCTTGTCGTACTCCAGGAATTTGTCGACGACTTTCCCCCCCGCCTGTCCGAATCCGATCATTGCAAGTTTCATCGTGTGCTCCCTCCGCGTTTGAAATGAACAGAACGTGATCGCGTATTTAAATCTTCGGTTGCCGTTATTGGCCCTGATATTCCGTTCGTTGACACGAACGCTCGATCGACGCCCCGATCGACCGTCGCACGTCGCTTTCGTCTCTCGGTTTTCCTCCGATTAACCGCCATCACTCCACTCCGAGATGCGTTCCGAGGGTGGTCAGTTCCGCTGGATCGACGCCGAAGGACGTCACGTCGTTGTCGGCGGTCGTGTTGTCGAACTGCAACGACCGGTACTGGTCGGGTCCCATCGGAAATCCGGGGACGGCGCCGAGCACGCCGAGCCCGATCCGGGCGAGCGGCATCGGCAGGGGGACGATAGTGATCCCCTTCTGCTCGGCCTCGTACACGAGGTCGGTCACCTCGCGCAGGGTCAGGACCTCCGGGCCGCCCACCTCGTACGTCTCGCCGAGGTGTTCGTCCTCCTCCAGCGCCGCGACCAGCATCGGGACGAGGTCCTCGACGTGGATCGGCTGGAAGCGGGTCTTCCCGCCGCCGGGAAGCGGGTACAGCGGGACGCCCGGCGCGAACATCCCCTTCAGCCGCTTGGTGAAGGAGACGAACTCGCCGCCCTCGCCGAAGACGACCGAAGGCCGGAATATCGTCCAGTCGAGGTCGCTCTCGCGGACGATCCCCTCGGCCTCGCCCTTCGCGCGGATGTACGCGGTGTCGCCGTCGGGGTCGGCCCCGAGCGCGCTCAGCTGGAGGAACCGCTCGGCACCCCCCTCCTCGGCCGCACGCACGAGGTTCTCGGTGCCGCCGCGGTGGATCCGGTCGTGCATGACGTTCCCGCCCTTCGGCTCGAACAGCGGCGAGAGCGCGACCAGGTTCACCACCGCGTCCTGTCCGTCGACAGCCCCGGCGATCGAGTCGTAATCGGTGACGTCGCCCGTCGCGGACGCGACTCCCTCCGGGGTGTCGCCCGGCGAGCGCGAGAGGGCGGTCACCTCGTGGCCCCCCTCGGCGAGCGCGCGACAGAGGTACGACCCGATGAATCCGGTTCCGCCGGCTACCAACACTCTCATGCGCAGTACCTCGGGCGGAACGCCCGTAAACCTACCGCGGCGTCAGACGCGGCGGCGACGGGGAGTTAGGACCGGCGAAACCGGAACGGGGAGAGGCGTCGGCGTCAGCCTTCGTCGCTCCCTCATGCACCGTCGTCCGGGTCCGGAACCGTCAACACCGGCACCCGAGACGTGCGGACGGTGCGCTCGGCGACGCTCCCGAGCAGGTACCGCTCGACCCCGGTCCGCCCCTGCGTTCCCATGACCACGAGGTCGACGTCGTTCTCGTCGACGTACGCCTCGATCCCGCGCGCCGCGGACGACGCGACCTCGACGGTCTCCGTGACCTCGACGCCGGCCGCCTCGGCGGTCGCCGCCGCCTCCGCGACCGTCTCCTCGGCCCCCTCGACCAGCGCGTCCACGCCCGAATACCCCTCTTGACCCACGGCCCCGACGGCGACCACGTTGAGGACGTGGACCGTCGCCCCCGCGCGGTCGGCGAGGGTCAGCGCCCGATCGAGGGCGTCGTTCGCGCGCTCGCTCCCGTCGGTCGGGACGAGGACGTTCCGGTAGGGGTACCGCGCCGGCTCGCCGTCGGGGCGGATACTGAGCACCGGCACCGTCGACGCCCGGACGACGCGCTCGGTGGTGCTCCCGAGGAGCAGGCGGTCGAACCCCGTCCGGCCGCGGGTCGGCATCGCGACGAGGTCCGTCCCGTACTCCCCGGCGTACGCGGCGATCGTCTCGGCGACGCCGCCCTGCAGCACCTCGGTCACCGCCTCGACGCCGCGGTCGGCCGCGCGGTCCGCGGCCGCTTCGACGATCTCGTCGCCCTCGCGTTCGAGCACGTCGACGACGTCGCCACCGATGCGCGTGACGCTGTCGTGGGTCGTGTCGGCGACGTTGAGGACGTGGACGGTCGCGCCGTGGTCGGCGGCCAGATCCAAGACGTGATCGAACGCGGCGCTCGCCCCGTCGCTACCGTCGGTCGGGAACAGGATGCGGTCGAACATACGGCCACGGTCGCGGCCTGCGGACAAAAGGGCCGCGGCGGTTCGCCCTCACGGAGAGCCGGTGCGGGCGACCATCGGCCGCCGTCAGGCGTCGCGGTTCCCGTCGACGCCGTCGGAACCGTCGCCGGCGTCGTCGGCGCCGCCGGCTTCCTTCCCACTTTTGGCGTCACCGTCGTCGTCAGCGTCGCCGGCTCTCTCTCCGTTTTCGGCGTCGCCGTCGTCGGTCTCCTCGATCCGGACCGTCGAGATCCGGGCACCGTCGACGGCCGTGACCTCGAAAGCGTACCCGTCGTCCGAGACGGTGTCCCCCATCTCCGGGGTGCGACCGAGCCGATCGAGCACGAGTCCGCCGAGCGTCTCGAACCCGTCGCCGTCGAACTCGGTGCCGAGCGCGTCGTTGACGAGGGTCAGCGAGACCGAACCGTCGGCCTCGTAGGTCCCCGTCCCGGTCTTCCGGACCGCGTGTTCGCCGTCCTCCGAGTCGAACCCGTCGCGGAGGTCGCCGACGAGCGTCTCGACCGCGTCCTCGACGGTGACGATCCCCTCGAAGGCGCCCCACTCGTCGACCACCGCGGCCATCTGGCGGCTGTCCTCGCGGAACTGCACGAGGAGGTCGCTCAGCGACGTGGTCTCGGGGACGACCACGAGGTCGCGCGCGAGGTCGCCGGCCGTGACCGACTCGTCGCCCTCCTCGCCGGCGCGCAGCACGTCTTTCACGTCGACGAAGCCGACCACGCGGTCCGCGTCGTCGTCGCCCACCACCGGGTACCGAGTGTGGCCCGCGTCGAACACGGTCGCGCGGATCGCGGCGAGGTCGGCGTCGGCCGGGAGGCTTGTCACGTCCGGCCGGGGGACCATCGCCTCCCGAACCACCGTGTCGTCGAGTTCGAAGACGGCGTTGACCATCTCCACCTCGGTCTCGTCCACGTGTCCCGCCTCGCCGGAGCGCGCGAGCACGCGGCGGATCTCCCGCTCTTGCATCGTCTCGTCCGTCTCCGAGGCCGGCGGGACGCCGATTGCGCGCGTGAAGGCGTTGGCCGCCCCGTTGAACACGACGATACCGGGGGAGAACACGTAGTAGGAGAGCTTCATCGGCGGGGCCAAGAGCAATGCGACCCGCTCCGCCTGCGCGATGGCGATCGTCTTCGGCGCCAGCTCCCCGAAGACGACGTGGAGGAACGTGATGATGCTGAACCCGATCGCGAACGCAACGAGGTGGACGAGGTTCGCGGGGAGCAGCGGTCCGAGCGCCGGCTCGATCAGCGCCACGATCGCGGGTTCGCCGACCCACCCGAGCCCGAGCGACGCGAGCGTGATCCCGAGCTGCGTCGCCGCGAGGTAGTCGTCGAGACTCGCCATCACGTCCTGTAGCGCCCCCGATCCGGGCCGCCCCTCCGCGGCCAGCTGCTCGACAGAGGTGGAGCGGACGCGGACGAACGCGAACTCGCTCGCGACGAAGAACCCGTTCAACGCGACCAACACGAGCGCCGCGGCCACCCGGGTGACGGAGAGCGCGACGTCTACCATCGGCGCCTCCGCGGCACGCGGGAGTGGTGGGCGTGGTGGGCGTCACGGGCGTGACGGATGTCGGCGACCATGCCGGCGATTCCACGTGAAGCCACTAAAAGGGGCCGTCGGAACCCGGACCGTTTATTCCTCGCCGCGTCGGAGCGCGACCATGCTGATCACGCTGGAGGGGCTCGACGGAAGCGGGAAGACCACCGTCTGGGAGGCGCTTCACGACGTGTACCCCGACGCGACGTTCACCCGCGAGCCCACGGACAGCTGGTACGGGGAGGCGGTCGACCGGTCGATCGCCGACGACGACGCCGACCCGCTCGCGGAGCTGTTCCTGCTGACGGCCGACCACGCGGACCACCTCTCGGGGACGATCGAGCCCGCCCTCGCCGACGGCGCTCTCGTGATATCCGACCGCTACTCCGACTCCCGGTTCGCGTATCAGGCGGCGACGCTCGCGGCCAGCGACGTCGACATCGACCGTCCGCTGGAGTACATCCGGGGGATCCACGCCGCCTTCTCGCGGCCGCCGGACGCGACGATCTACCTCGACCTCGACGCGCGCGAGGCCGCCGAGCGCGCGGGCCGGACGAACAAGTTCGAGCAGGACGGCTACCTCGCCGCGGTCCGAGAGAACTACGAGCGGCTGATCGACGCCGAGCCGGGCCGATTCGTCCGCGTCGACGCCTCGCGGTCGCCGGAGGCGGTCATCGCGCGGGTCGAGGAGGTGCTCGCGGAGCTGGTGGGGAAGTAGGGGAGGGCAGTCTCGCAGGCTCTCCTCAGCCCGTGTCCGGCAGTTCCACGTCGTCCGGGGACGGGACGTAGAGGTAATCGATCGCGGCCCCCAACACGACGGGGAGCACGACCAGAAGCGCCACGACCAGCGTCGGGCTGCCGAGGTTGACCCCGGCGCCGACGTTGAGCACGCCGGTGAACACCAGCATCGAGATCAGAAGCAGCATCGGCGTCAACACGAGGGTGTACACGACCGCCCCCCACGACGTGTTCAGTCGGAGTCGGAAAAAGCGGGTCGCCACCCCGGCGATCAGCGTGTGGACGGCCACGAGGGCGACGAGGCTGACGAATCCGATCAGCGCGAGCATAGTCGGGCTACGGGCTCCCGGCATTTGCCCCTATCGGCCGGGGCGCGGCGCTCCCGTCGATTGGCGGGTCCGGGACCCACTCGGCCCCCCGGCCTAGAACCCGCCGCCGTTCCCCTGCTGGCGCGCCGCGGAGAGCAGCCCGTCGAGCGGCTCCTCGTACTCGTAGCCGGGGATGACGCCCTGCACGTACGTCCCCTCGACGAAGTCGATCAGCGCGCCGGCGTCGTCGACGCCGCGCCGCTCGTTGATCTCGGTCAGCTCGAAGCCGATCTCGATCTCGTCGTCGCCGACCGAGACGGTCGGGTCGAACTCGTGGTCGCCGCGGACGACCCCGCCCGCGTCGACGACGCGGAGCTCGAACGTCTCGATCCACCCCTCCTCGACCACGTCCGCGACCTCGTCGGCCGTCGTCGCCGAGAGGGTCGGCACCCGAACGGTCACCGCGAACCGGACCCGGCCGTCCCCGGCGGGCTCGGCGCGCACCTCGGCGTCGAAGGGGGTCGTCTCCGCGGTCCAGACCCCGTCGCCCGCGGGCTCGAAGGAGCCGTGGTCCGCGAACGCGCGGCGGACGCGGTCCGGCAGGTCGGTCTCGCTCATACCGGATCGTGACGCGGCGCGACCAAAAGCGCGTTGCGTCGGGGACGAGCCGATCGGTCGGCGTCATCGGTCGCGGGGTGCACCGCCCGGCGTCACCGGTAGTGGCACGCCGAGCCGATACTGGAGGGCCTTTGTACCCGGCCCGACGACGAGGGGTATGGCAGAGCAGTTCCGCTCGACGGAGGCGCTGATCGACGCGCTCGCGGACGCATCCTTCGACCGGCCGCCGGCGCTCGTCAGCAACGCGCACGTGACCGGGCTCGGCGTCGCCCGCGCGCTCGACGCCCACGGCGTGCCCGTGATCGCGCTCGACCGCGCCGGCGACGGTGTGGGCGGGGACGGGAGCGGCGAGGTCGGAAGCGACGGGACCGACGGCGACGGCACCCGCCGCCACGACGGTCTCGCGCCCCCCTCGAACGCGGTCGACTTCGCGGGCGCGGTGACGTACCCGCTCGACGACCTCGACGGGTTCCGCGGGGACGTGGAGTCGATCGTCGACGCGATCGGCCGCGAGGCGGTCGCGTTCGGCTGCATGGACGAGTGGGCGCTGGCGTACGCCGAGGCCGACCCGGAGGGCGTCCGGCTCCCCTTCGCCGGGATCGACACCCTCGACGACGTGTTGAACAAGTCCGAGCTGTACGCGACCTGCGAGGCGCTCGGCGTGCCGTACCCGGAGACGTACCGGCTCGAAGAGACGGCGGACGCGGCGACGGGAACCCCGGACGCCGACGCCACCGTCGACGAGGCGGCCGAGGCGCTCGGGTTCCCGCTCGTAGTGAAACCCGAGCTCAAGCGCGACTTCGAGGAGGCGTTCGGCACCAACGTGTTAGCGGTCGCGGACCGCGAGGAGTTCGCGGACGCGGTCGCGGCCGCGCGAGAGGAAGGGATCGCCGTGATGGCGCAGAAGCGGGTCGACATCGCGACCGGGAGGGACCACTCGCTCGCGTCGTACGTGCCCCCGTCGGGCGTCGAGGACGCGCTCGCGGTCGTCGGCAACGCCGCGGTGCGGTACCCCCAGCAGTTCGGGACCTCCTGTCTGGTGGAGACGGCGGACGAGCCGGCGATCGAGTCCCGCGCGCTGGCCGTGCTCGACGACGCCGGCTACCACGGGATCAGCGAGGCGGAGTTCGTGTACGACGGCGACCGCGGGGAGTTCCTCTTACTCGACGTCAACACCCGACCGTGGAAGTGGATCGGCATGCCGGTCGCCGCGGGCGCGAACCTCCCGATGGCGGCGTACGCCGCGGTCACCGACGCCGAGTACGAATCGCCGGGGACCGAGCCGACGCGCTGGGTGTACCTCCGCGACTACCTCGCGCTGCTCGCCGGCGACGACGCGTTCTGGGACCGGCTGTCGCCCGCCGACTGGCGGCGGCTCGTCGCCGGCGACTTCGAGCGCGAGGGGGACCTGACGACCGGCGTCTACCGCCCGTCCGACCCCGGGCCGGCCGCGAAGCTGTTCGAGACGGAGTTCGTCGACCGCGACTACTACTGCGCCTGCTGAGGGGGGTCGCGGTCGGTGCGGCCGACCCGTCGCTACCGGCGAAAGGATAACGCCGTTCGGCCGACAAGACGGGCACGTGACGACCGGAAACGCGGACCCGCCGGCGCTGTACGTCGTGCGCAACGAGGTCGACCCCGACTGCGAGTTCCACTGCGACGCGCTGGCGGCGGGGTTCCCGGACGCGGAGGCGGTCGACTTCGTCGCGGGCGACCGCGTCCCGCTCGACGAGGCGGACGGAGTCGTCCTGACCGGCAGCACGGCCGCCGTCTACGAGGCCGACAGCCGCCCGTGGATCGCCGAGCAGGAGGCGTTCGTCCGCGAGCTCGTCGATCGAGAGGTCCCGACGCTCGGCGTCTGTTTCGGGCACCAAGTGGTCAACTCGGCGCTCGGCGGGACCGTCGAGAAGGTCGGAACGACCGCGGGGCTCGTCGAGGCGACGCTCGCCGACGACCCCCTGTTCGACGGCGTCGGTCCGATCGTCGCGTCGCTTCACGGCGACGCCGTGACGGACCCCGGAGCGGGGATGGAGGTGATCGCGTCGGCGCCCCACGCTCGCGTGTTCGGCACGCGCCACCGGTCGGCGCCGCTGTGGACGTTCCAGTTCCATCCCGAACTCGACGCGTCGCACCGCGATCTGCTCGTGGAAAAGTACGACTGGGAGTCCGGCGGCCACTCGTTCGAGGACGTCACCGCCGGGAGGGTCTTCGAGAACTTCAGGGCGCTCGTCCGGGCGCGGACGGCGTAGTCGTCGCTCAGGTGAAGAGGTTCATCGATTGGGCGTAGGAGGGCGTCGTTCGAGTGTGGGGGACCCTCATTCGGGCGTAGAGGGGTGGTTCGCGCGGACCTTCCCCCCGTCCGTCACCGTCACGTAGCACTCGGCCATCCGGAACGACACGGACAGCGAAATGTCGTCCGTCTCCCCGGACTGCCGAGCGAGGCGCCCGAGCGCGTCCGGGTCGATGACGTCGTATAGCTGTTCGTCGACGTCGCGCTGGTCGATTCCGCGTTCGTCGGCGATCGTCGTGACGATGTCCCAACAGAGGTTGTCAACCGTATCAGCACTCATTGTTGCTCACCTGTAGAGAGACGCGTCGCGGGCATCCTGATTGTGGATACGCCAGTAGTATGTCAACCGAATACGCACTACGTGTGTAGCGTCCTCGTCGATCCGGACGAGACGGGGTTGTTGAAATCCTCAGCAGCCGACAGTGTTACACGCTTAATTGCTCAGCACAGATACAGCCGTGATCGATAGCGGGAGTGAGTATCGCAGATCGGTGGTGGCGAATCAGTACTTAAAGAATCCGTGAGCGATGGCGACGATCGCTTATAAATAACAACGCGGTGGCGCGCCCCGGTGAGCGGCCCGTAGGGCCGCGAACCGACGGTGCGAGGGAGTCGCTGGCGGCGACAGCCGCCAGCGACGAGGCTGGGGAGGCGTGAGGCTGTGCGGTCGGGTGGGACTCAAAGGGGCAGCCGCTGTGGGCGGCGCAGGCGACGTAAGCACCGCAACGAGGGAGCGAAGCGACTGAGTGAGGAGCGCAACGAGCGTGCGCCGCCCACAGCGGCTGGGGCTTTGGAGGTCGTCACCGCAGTGTCGCCGATCGCTTAAAAACAGCCGCCAGCAACACCGCTCGATCACGTATAAACAACCACTCTACAAGCGTGCTATACCCACTCCCGCTATCGATCAAGAACGACTCTTCATCGACTGGTCAGTTCGGAGTAGTTTGTATTTAAAGAAGATTGTAACAGAGCTCGGGTGACCGTTTCTCGGCCCTTCGATCTGGATCACGTACTACGGAGCGATCGTCACGATATATAAGAATACAATGTATTATATATTCTGGGTAATTCGAAAACACGGGATCGAATCTCCGTTTCCGTGGCTCACGGGGCATCGGCGCTCGATCGACGACTGAGACCGCCGAGAACGACCGTTTTAGGCCTCGTGTCAGACGAATGTCCGACTCCTGTCTCACTGAATCCTATATATTCGGGGACCGTACGTAAGACGTATGAACGCCGGTGAATACGACCGGTACGACCGGATCCGTGGCGTGCTCGCCGAGGCCGACGAGCCGCTGACGGCGCGAGAGATCCTCGCGCTCGCGGGGGAGTGCGAGGAGATCGACAGCACCCACCGCGTCGCCACCGTGCTGGGTCGCTGGGCCGAGCGCGGCGAAGTCGAGGTCATCGCCGATCGGCCCTACCGGTACCGGTTGACGGCCTGATCGGAGACCGCTCGGTCGATCCGGTCGATCGCTCCGATCGACCGCTCCGATCGACCGCTCCGAGGACGGCGAGGAGACGGCGTCGCGAACCACTTTTGAACGCCTGACTCGCGTCCGAAACCGATCGTCGAGCACCGTGGCACTCTCTAGCCACGCCATGAGACGACATACCTTGCGAAAATCGCAAAGACACTGCGAGATTCGTATTCTATCGCCGACCTTATTACGATGAGCGTATTCCGTCCGCGTAATGAGCGAGGACCGGACCATACTACTCATCGGTAGCGGACCGATCCAGATCGGACAGGCCGCCGAGTTCGACTACTCCGGCGCGCAGGCGTGTCGCGCGCTTCAGGAGGAGGGCGCCCGGGTCGTCTTGGTGAACTCCAACCCGGCGACGATCATGACGGACCCGGAGACGGCGGACCGGGTGTACATCGAGCCGATCACGCCCGAGGCGATCGCGGAGGTCGTCCGGATCGAGGAGCCAGACGGCGTCATCGCGGGACTCGGCGGCCAGACCGGGCTCAACGTCACCGCGGAGCTCGCCGAGGAGGGCATCCTCGACGAGTACGACGTCGAGGTGATGGGGACGCCGCTCGACACCATCTACGCGACGGAGGACCGCGACCTGTTCCGCCAGCGGATGGAGGGTCTGGGCCAGCCGGTGCCGAAGTCGACGACCATCTCGCTGGACGAGGGCGAGTCGGTCACCGACTTCGACGAGGCGGCCTTCCGCGAGCGCGTGCAGGAGGCGGTCGACTCGGTCGGCGGGCTCCCCGTCATCGCCCGGACGACGTACACCCTCGGCGGCTCCGGCTCCGGCGTCGTCGACGACTTCGAGGAGCTCGTCGAGCGCGTCCGCAAGGGGCTCCGCCTCTCGCGGAACAGCGAAGTGCTGGTCACCGAGTCCATCGCGGGCTGGGTCGAGCTGGAGTACGAGGTGATGCGGGACGCCGACGACTCCTGTATCATCATCTGTAACATGGAGAACATCGACCCGATGGGGATCCACACCGGCGAGTCGACGGTCGTCACCCCCTCGCAGGTGATCCCGGACGACGGGCACCAGGAGATGCGCGACGCGGCGCTCGAAGTCATCCGCGATCTGGGCATCCAGGGCGGCTGTAACATCCAGTTCGCGTGGCACGACGACGGCACCCCCGGCGGCGAGTACCGCGTGGTGGAAGTGAACCCGCGCGTGTCGCGCTCCTCGGCGCTCGCGTCGAAGGCGACCGGCTACCCGATCGCCCGCGTCACCGCGAAGGTCGCCTTGGGCAAGCGGCTCCACGAGATCGACAACGAGATCACCGGCGAGACGACCGCCGCCTTCGAGCCCGCGATCGACTACGTGGTGACGAAGGTGCCCCGGTGGCCCATCGACAAGTTCGACGACGTGGACTTCGAGCTCGGCACGGCGATGAAGTCCACGGGCGAGGCGATGGCGATCGGTCGGAACTTCGAGGAGAGCCTGCAGAAGTCGCTCCGCTCCTCCGAGTACGACCCGGCGGTCGACTGGGCCGACGTGGACGACGAGACCCTCGAGCGCGAGTACCTCGAAACGCCCACTCCCGATCGCCCGTACGCGATCTTCGAGGCGTTCGACCGCGGGTACACGGTCGACGACGTCGAGTCCCTGACCGGGATCAAACCGTGGTACCTCGAGCGCTTCGAGCGCGTGAGCGACTCGGCGCGGGCCGCGCAGAACGGCGAGTTCGCGCCGGCGGCGACCGCGGGCCACACGAACGCCGAGATCGCGGCGCTCGCCGGCGGCGGGACCGACGTGGACGCGGTCGAGGAAGCGGTCCCCGGCCGGACGTACAAACAGGTCGACACCTGCGCCGGCGAGTTCGCGGCTCAGACCCCGTACTACTACTCCGCCCGTCAGTCGGAGTTCGAACGGGGGCCGCTGAAGGGCGACGCCGCGGCCGGCGAGCTCGTCGTCGACAAGAGCGTCGACAGCGTGGTCGTCGTCGGCGGCGGACCGATCCGGATCGGCCAGGGCGTCGAGTTCGACTACTGCTCGGTCCACGCGGTGCAGGCGCTCCGGGAGCTCGGCATCGAGGCGCACGTCGTCAACAACAACCCCGAGACGGTGTCGACGGACTACGACACCTCTGACGGGCTGTTCTTCGACCCGATCACCGCCGAGGAGGTCGCCGATGTGGTCGAGGCGACCGGCGCCGACGGCGTGATGGTTCAGTTCGGCGGACAGACGTCGGTCAACATCGGCGAACCGCTCGAAGCGGAGCTCCGGCGTCGCGGGCTCGACTGCTCTATTCTGGGCACGAGCGTCGAGGCCATGGACTTAGCGGAGGACCGCGACCGGTTCAACGTCCTGATGGACGAGATGGGCGTCGCCCAGCCGAAGGGCGGCACCGCGACCAGCGAGACGGAGGCGCTCGAACTCGCCCACGACCTCGGTTATCCCGTCTTAGTGCGCCCCTCCTACGTCCTCGGCGGGCGCGCGATGCGCGTCGTCGAGGACGACGCGGAGCTCGAAGAGTACATCGAGGAGGCGGTCCGGGTCTCGCCGGACAAGCCCATCCTCGTCGACCAGTTCCTCGACGACGCGGTCGAACTGGACGTCGACGCCGTGGCGGACGGCGAGGACGTACTGTTAGGCGGCGTGATGGAACACGTCGAGAGCGCGGGCGTCCATTCGGGCGACTCCGCGTGTATGATCCCGCCGCGCTCGCTCGGCGACGAGACGCTCGGTCGGGTCCGCGAGGTCACCGAGGACATCGCCCGCGCGCTCGACACGGTCGGCCTGCTCAACGTCCAGCTCGCGGTGACGGGCGTGGGCGACGACGACGCCGAAAGCGAGGTGTACGTGTTGGAGGCGAACCCGCGCTCCTCCCGGACGGTCCCGTTCGTCTCGAAGGCGACGGGCGTCCCGATCGCGAAGCTCGCGGCGAAGGTGATGACCGACGACCTGACGCTCGACGACCTCGACGTCGACGAGCAGATCCCGGAGCACCGCAGCGTGAAGGAGGTCGTCCTCCCGTTCGACCGCCTGCCGGGCTCCGACCCGCGGCTCGGCCCGGAGATGAAGTCGACCGGCGAGGTCATGGGGACGGCCCGCTCGTTCGGCAAGGCGTACGACAAGGCGCAGGACGCGACGAACAAGCCCATCCCGGAGTCCGGAACCGCCGTCGTCGACCTCTCGGCCGACGAGTTCCCGGACCCGGACACCGAGGCCGGAGAGGCCCTCGTCGCGGGCTATGCCGAGCACTTCAAGCTGAGCGAGGCCACCGACCTGATCGAGGCCGCGAAGCGCGGCGAGATCGACCTCATCGTCTCGCGCCAGCGCGACCTGCTCGAGGTCGCGGTCGAGGAGGAGATCACCTACTTCTCGACGCACGCCTCCGCGAAGGCGGCCCTGGAGGCGATCGAGCACGCGGGCGACGACATCGACGTGATGGCGGTGTCGGACCGCCCGAAGCGCGTCGAGAACTGGGGCGCGGCGGAGTAGACCGCGGACCCGCCGCTGTCGACCTCGGACGCTATTTATAACGGCCCTCGGGATCGCGGCGATCCGTTTATAAGCGACACGCGGCCGGCGCGCGGATAGTTATAAGGCTTCCAGCGTTCCCCGATCGACGTCCTCGGCGGCCAGCGGCTCGCCGCCGTACTCCTCGACGAACGCGTCGACGTCGGCTTCCTCGCTGAACGGGATCAGCTCCGGTCCCATGGCGCCGACGACCTCGCTGCGCGCGACGACGGTGAGAGCGGGCATCCGGGAGAACGCCTCGCGCTCGACGTGCGAGGAGAACATCGTGTCGGAGCCCTCCTCGAACACCTCCTGCTCGACGAGCGAGTAGTCGGTGAGGAACGCCGCTCGCACGGTCCGCCCCGCGTCCTCCGCGTCGAACCGGTAGGTGTAGGTGCAGGTGCTGCTGCAGAACTGCCCCGGCCGTCCGCCCTCGGGCTCGTCGTCCTCGAAGTGGATCTGTCCGACCGGGCCGGGATGGTCCTCGACGATCATGCCGCACTGGTCACAGGCCCGCTCGCCGTCGAGCGAGATCGGGGTGATCGACGCGCTCTCGTCGCCCAGACAGCCGGCGGCGGCGAGCGAGAGTCCCGCGCCGACCCCGGTGAGCAGGCGCCGACGTGACACCGACGACGGTTCGGATTCAGTCATCACTCGATAGTTGCGAAACGACCGTCTTAGGCCCTCGGAACCGATTCATCTCGTCGTTCGAGGAACGAACCAGATCGGATAAACCCCGGCCGATCGAAGGTCCGCCGTGGCGTTTTTCGACCCCTACGGCGACCCGTCTCGCGCGCTCCGGATCGCGCTCGTCGCGCTCCTCCTCGCCGCCGTCGTCGCGACGGCGGGGGCGTTCGCCGCCGACCCCGAGGCGGCCGCGCCCTCGCCGGTCGCCTACGACGACGCGGTCGAGCTCGGGCTCTCCGCCGAGACGGACGCGCTGATGGCCGGGTCGGCGAGGGTGCCGCGGACGCAGGTCTTCTACTCGCAGCTCCAGTACGTCGTCGGGTACAACGGCGTCGAGTCGTTCGCGGCGACGCTCGACGACGGCCGGACGGAACGCCAGTTCGGCTACCCGATCACCGCCTACGTCGAGACGTTCGACGACGCCCGACCGGGGACGACCGAGACCGGACTGTTCGCGTCGGAATCCGCCGGCGAGTGGACGACGGCGGCGGAGGCGACCTACGTCGTCGGGAGCGACGCGCGGAGTCCCGCGGGCGAGACGGTCGTCCCCTTCCGCGAGCGGGACGCCGCCGAGGCGTTCGCCGCCGACCACGGCGGGCGGGCGGTCGACTGGGAGACGGTTCGAGGTCGGTCGTTCGACACCGACTCCGCGGCGACGGTGCGCTCGATGGCCCCCGAGCGATGGGACGCGGCCGCCGAGCGCGTCGCGGCCGCCGAGCGCCGCGCCGACAGGCCGGTCTCGGTCGTCGTCGGAGCGGACGCGCCGACGATCGAGGCGGCGGTCGCGGCCGCGCCGGCGAACACGACCGTCGTCGTCCCGCCGGGGACCTACGACGAGACCCTGACGGTGAACGAGTCGGTCACGATCGCCGGCGAGGACGCGCGGATCAGCGGCGACGGTAACGGGTCGGTGATCACGGTGCGGGCGCCGGACGTGGCGCTCACCGGAATCGCTGTCGACGGGAGCGGGAACCAGACGCGCGACCCGGAGGCGGCGCGCGAGGGCCGCGCAGGCGACGGTGGGGTCGACGGTTCGGGCGACGACGAGTCGTGGGACACCAACATCCAGCTCGGCTACGGTCACGGCGACGCGGGGATCCGCGCGATCGGCGCGCCGGGGCTCGTCGTCGACGACGTGACGGTCGAGGCGAACGCGAGCGGACTGCTCCTGCGAGAGCGCTCTCACGCGGTCGTCCGGGACCTCCGCGTCGACGGGACGGACGAGTGGCAGGACGGCTTCATGGGGATCACGGGGATGGAGTCGCGGGTGACGGTGACCGACAGCGCGTTCGAGGGCGGCCGCGACGGGATCTACCTCCACCGCGCCGACGGCTCGATCGTCCGGAATTCCACGTTCGCGGACAACCGGTACGGGACGCACCTCATGTACACGGGCGACGCGCTGATCGCCGACAACGCGTTCGAAAACGAGCTGTACGCCGGCGTCACGGTGATGACGCGGCCGGCGGGCAACGCGATCGTCGGCAACGACGTGCGGAACTCCAGCGCGGGGATACAGGTCTCTGGAACCCGGACGTACGTCGGGTACAACACGCTGGTCGGCAACGAACTCGGCTTCTCGACCAGCTCGCGGGGGTCGCTGTACGAGCGCAACGTGGCCGCGGACAACGAGCTGGGCGCACGAGCGACCACGGTCGTCCCGTCGAGCCGGGTCGTCGCGAACGACTTCGTCGGCAACGCGGACCACGCGACCGCCGGGGCGGGCGCGCTTCGAGTCTGGGCCGACGGCGACCGCGGGAACTACTGGGACGGGGCGAACGTCGGAGTCCACGAGCCGGGCGAGCGCGCGTATCGACCGACTTCCCCCGTCGACGCCGCGCTCCACCGCGAGGTCGCCGCCGTCGCCGTGCGCGAGTCGCCCGCGGTCGCCCTCCTCGACCGCCTCCGCGGGACCGTTCCCGGCGCGCGCTCGGGGAGCATCATCGATCCGACGCCGGCGACGGCGCCGTACTCGCCGGACCGGGTCGACGCCGCGATCGCTCCGGGCGCGGGACCGGTTCGTACTGACTGGCGCGCCGAGCTCGACGGCGGTAGCGGGGACGAGGACGCAGCCATGAACGCACACGATCGGAGCGGAACGGCGGACGGTATCGAGCCGAGAGCGCAGCGATCTGACCGGACGCCGACCGCCGCGGGAGCGACCGCGCCGGCAGCCGGTCCGGTGGTCGGCTCGACTCGGGGTGTCAGCGATGTCTGAGGCCGTCGCGTCCCTCTCCGAGGTCAGCCGAACGTACGGCGGCGTGCCGGTGCTCGAATCGGTGTCGCTCGCGGTCGAACCGGGCCTCACCGCCGTGATCGGCCCGAACGGGTCCGGGAAGTCGACCCTCCTCAGAGTGCTCGTCGGCGCGACGGCGCCGACGGCGGGCGAGGTCCGACACCCCGACGCAATCGGGGCGAAGCCGATCGGGTACCTCCCGCAGCGGGTACCGTTCCGCGAGGGGTTCACCGCCCGCGAGACGCTCGCGTTCTACGCGCGCCTCGTCGGGGACGACCCGGACGCCGCGCTCGACCGGGTCGGGCTCGGCGACGCCGGCGACCGACGCGTCGAGGCGCTCTCGGGCGGCATGCGTCGCCTGCTCGGAATCGCGCAGGCGGTCCTCGGCGACCCCTCGCTCGTGGTCCTCGACGAACCGGCGAGCGGTCTCGACCCGGGGATGCGCGAGCGTGCGTTCCGCGCGGCGGCCGACCGGGCGGACGGCGACACCGCGGTCGTGGTCTCCTCGCACGCGCTCGACCTCGTCGACGACCACGCCGACCGCGTCGTGGTCCTCCGTCGCGGGGGGGTCGCCGCCGCGGGACCGCTGGACCGGCTGCTCGACGAGCGCGACGCCGCCGACGCGAGGGAGCTGTACCGCGTCGTGACGGGGGAGACGGGTGCGCTGCCAGGAGACGAGGGCGAGGTGCCCGAGGGCGACGGAGGAGGTGACGACGGCGGCGATGAGGGCGAAATCGACGGCGGCGACACGGAGCCGGACGTCCACGTCACAGGGGTGTCGGACCGATGAGGGGCCCTCTCACCGGCGTCGCGACCGTGTTTCGGCGGGAGCTCGCGACGGTGGTCCGGACCCCCGGCTACGGCGTGCTGGCGGTCGGGCTGCTCGTCGCCGTCGGCGGCCTGCTCGCGGCGGGCGGCGGGGGCGCGACCGGGTTCGTGCCGGCGGTCGTCGACCTGCTCCTCCCGACCGAGGCGCTCGTCCCGCTCGCCGCGGTGGTGTTGGGCTACCGCGCGCTGCTCGCCGACGGCGCGAGCGGTGAACTCGCGGTGATCCGGACGTATCCGGTCCGCGTCGGCGAGTACGTCGCCGGGGTGTTGCTGGCGCGGACGGTCGCGCTCGTCGCCGTCGTCGGCGTCCCGTACGCGCTGGTCGGTACCGGTGTCTGGCTGACGGCCGCGCCCGACACGGGGATCTTCGCGACCCACACGGGGATCGACTCGCCGCTGTTGTACCTCCGGTTCCTCGCGTTCGTCCTCTGTTTCGGGGCGGCGTACGTGTCGCTCGCGGCGGCCGTCTCGGCGCTCGCCGCGAGCCGCCGGAGCGCGATCGCGCTCGGGGTCCTCGCGCTGGTCGCCGGCGTTCTCGGCGGCGACCTCCTCTTGCTCCGCTCGATCGGCGCCGGGGCATCGCCCGCGACGATCCCCGGATCGCTCGCGCTGACGCCGAACGGGGCGTTCCGCGGGCTCGTCTTCGAACACGTGATCGGCGTCGCCTTCGCGCCGGAGGGCGGGTTCGTCTCGACGGGCCGCGCGGTCGGGTCGCTGGTCGGCTGGACGCTCCTCGGCGCCGTCGTCTCGGGCGGGGCGCTGGCGTACGGCCGCCGCGTCGACGCCGCTATCGAGCGCGTTCGCAGCGGGATCGTCGACTGAGGCGGTCAGCGAACCGGCTCTCTGTCGATCAGTCGGAGGGCGCGTCGTCGCCCACCGACCCCGGTGCGTAGGCGTACACCGCGTAGAGGACGACCGCGGCGATCAGGAAGTCGAGGCTGTGTTCGAGGTAGTGGTGGACCGGCATCGGCACGACGCCGAGGACGGTGCCCGCGCCCACGACCGAGCGGACGAGGAGGGCGCCGACGGCGACGCTTATAAGGGCGTACTGCGCGCCTCGACGGCGGCGATACGCGACGAGGCTCACGAGGAAGAGCAGCCCCGTCCCGACGCCGGCGACGACCACGACGGCGAGCAGCGGCAGCGACCCCTCTACGCCCCACCCTGCGACGGTCGCGCTCGCGGGAATCGGAATCACGCTGTCGAGTCGTAGTGCGGCAACCGATAAGAATACACTCCCCGACCGCTCCCGCGCCGAGGGAACGCCCGCGCCCCTTTTAAATGCCGATCCGGTAGCTCACGACGAGCACGCATGCCGGACACCAGAGCCCGGGTCCGCCGACACGTCAGCGACACGCCGGGCGTCCACTTCAACCGGGTGGGCCGGGACCTCGACATCGCCACCGGACAGGCGCAGTACCACCTCCGCCGGCTCGTCCGCGACGGCGAGGTCGCGGTCGAGCGGATCGGCGGGCGCGCCCACTACTTCGACCCCGCCTTCGACCCGTGGGAGCGGCGGGCGCTCGCCTTCCTCCGGCGGGAGACCGCCCGCGAGATCCTCGTCCGGCTCCACGCCGACGGACCGACCCGGCCGAGGGCGCTCGCGGAGGAGCTCGACCTCGCGCGCAGCACCGTCTCGTGGCACGTCTCGAACCTCGCCGAGAGCGGGATCGTCGAGAAGTCCGACGACCGGCCCATGCGCCTCTCGCTCGCGCGCCCCGAGCGGACCGCGGCGCTCCTCGACGAGGTGTCGGCGTCGCTCCCGGACCGGATCGTCGACCGGTTCGTTCGGACCGTCGACAGCCTGTTCGAGTGAGGGGGTTCCCCTCGCTCGCGGACCCTCCTCTCGCCGTCGCGTTCGCCGATCGCACCAGACCGGTTATGCGCTTTCCGTCCGTTACTTCCGGTATGCGACGACGAGCGCTGCTCGGCGGGATCGCCGCGGCGACGACCGGCGCGACCGCCGGGTGCACGGCCGCGCTCGACGGCGGGCCGGAGGGCGTCGTGCTCGATCCCCAAGAGGACCAGATAGCGGACAGCGAGGACCTCGCGTATCCCGCGTACGGCGAGCCGCTCCCGGCGTTCGAACTGCGGGACCCGATCGCCGGGATCACCATCGACAGCGAGGCCATCGAACGGACCGCGATCGTGGCCGGTGTCTTCACCTTCTGTCCCGCGGAGTGCGGGGTCCTCTTCCGGCGGCTCGTCCGGGTGCAACGGCGCGTCGCCGACGCGGGGCTGACCGACGAGACGCTGTTCCTCCCGATCACGTTCGACCCCGAGCGCGACGACGAGGCGGCGCTGCGCGACAACGCCGAGTCGGTCGGCGTTGACCTCGACGCCGGAAACTGGCACTACCTCCGCCCGGAGACTCCGGAGCGAGCGAAAACGGTCGTGGAAGACCGGCTCGGGATCGGGTTCGAGCGGACGACCGAGAGCGATCGGCTGCGGGGGTACGACTTCACGCACATCGTCCTCACCCTGCTCGTCAACCCAGACGGCGTCGTCGAGCGCGCCTACCGGGGCGAGACGATCGACCGCGACCGCGTCGCCGGCGACATCGAGGCGGTCGTCGAGGCGTTCGACGGCGAGTGAGTGGGGGGAGTCACGGAGTGTCGCCGGGGGAACGCACATGATGACCGGGTGCGTACGCTCTCGACAGTGAACATCGACATTCTGCTGTACGACGGGTTCGACGAACTCGACGGGATCGGCCCGTACGAGGTGTTCGACTACGCGCTCGGCTACGCCGCGGAGGCGGCGAGCGACGCCGGAGACGACGAGACGGCCGACGACGCCGAGTCCGCCGGGCATTCGGGCCGCGTCCGGTACGTCACTCTCGACGAGCGCGAGCAAGTGACCGCGAGCCACGGGACGCGGGTCGGCGTCGACGGCGTGCTCCCGGACCCGAACGGCGAGGACGCGCCCGACCTGCTCGTCGTCCCCGGCGGGGGCTGGACCGCGCGCGACGAGGACGCGAGCGCGTGGGCGGAAGCGCGGAAGGGCGACGTGCCGCGCGCGCTCGGCGAGTACCACGCCGGCGGCGTCCGGACCGCCGCGGTCTGTACCGGGGCGATGCTGCTCGCGGAGGCCGGCGTCACCGACGGGCGGCGCGCGGTCACCCACGCCTCCGCGATCGACGAGCTGCGCGAGTCGGGGGCCGAGATCGTGGACGCGCGGGTCGTCGACGACGGCGACCTGCTCACCGCCGGCGGGGTTACCTCCGGGATCGACCTCGCCCTCCACCTCGTCGAGCGGGAGTTCGGCGAGGCGATCGCCGACCGCGTCGCGACCGTCATCGAGTACGAGCGCCGGTACGAGGTCGCCGGCGAGGAGTGAGAGAAGCGAGAAAAGAGCTCGAGTGCCCGAGCGCCCGAGCCCGGTCAGTCGCCGGCGCCGTCCTCGGGCAGCGGCGCGGCGTTGTCCTCGCCGTCGGCCGTCTCGTTGCTCGTCGTGTCGCCGTCGCCGTCGACCGTGATCACGGTGCAGTCGAGCTCGTCGCGGAGGTACGAGTCGATGTCGGGGTCGGAGAGGAGCTTCTGGACCATGCGCCGCCAGCGGCCGGCCTGCTTCGAGCCGATGACGACCACGTCGGCGCCCTCGGCGACGATCTCTTCGAGGATGGTCTCCTCGACGAGGAACCCGCGGCGGACGACGTACCGCGCGCGGTCGGTCCGGCCGATCCGCTGTTCGACGGCGCGTTTGAGATCGCTCCGGGAGACGCCGCCCGAGTTCTGATAGAGGTCCACGTGGAGGATCGTGAGGTCGGCGTCGCGCTCCTCGGCGACGCGGACGGCCTCGCGCAGCGTCGCCTCCGAGTGAGACGACGGCGGGAACCGGACCGGCACCACGACGAGGGTCATGTCGAGATCATCGCGGGCGAGACATAAATACGCTGTCGGTGCGAATAATCGAGTTGAGAATTGAAGGGTCGACGAGATTGCTGACGAGGAGGCGAAGGCGCGGACAGCTACATTTGTTAATTCAGAGGTACTTTCAATAGGATTCGTTTACGACCTATACGTATGAGTACCCGAAACGTTCGGATCGATGACGACGTATACGAGCGCATTAAGCGCGAGAAGCGGACGGACGAGATGTTCTTCGAAGCCGTCAAACGGCTCATCGGTGGGAGGTCGTTTCTCGATCTGGCCGGGATTTTGAACGACGACGAGGCCGACTACAAGGACTGCACTCTTCCAGTGGTTTACTACAAAATATTTCGGACAACTTCGAGATCCAGTTCGACCAATCCGTGGAGAGGTGTGATGTGAATAACGCTCACCGGCCAGACATCTACGACCTCCCCTACGATCTTAAGCGTTCACCTGGGACGACATCCGGGCGATCAACGAGAACGTCGGTGAGCCAGTCAATAATGCTTAATCAGAAGATATGATCAAATGGGCTTTCGACCAGTATGTTGGTGTTGCTCTGTCGTTCATGTCTCGCTATCCAGTGGGAACGAATGTCTACAAGCGCGACTGGGACACTCTCGTTCTTCTCGATACCTGCCGAGTAGACGCTCTCAAGGAAGTTGCTGACGACTACGACTTCCTGCCATCGAGCGACGATATAGGTAGCATAACATCAATCGCCAGTGGTTCGTACACTTGGATGGCGAACACGTTCGTCGAGGAGTATGCCCGAGACGTGTCAAACACGGTGTACATCTCCGCCAACGGATACTCCGAACAAATTCTCGAAAACGGCTGGCGACCCGAGGAGGACCGCGGACTCTCTAACTGTAACTGGAGGACCCTGACCGCGGACGACTTGCGTGCGCTTGACCAGCCGTGGCGACATGGTAAGGACCTACTCGGCCACCCTGATCCGGAATACGTAACCGAGCGGGCTATCGGTTATCATAGGGAATACGAACCGGACCGGATGATAGTCCACTACAGTCAGCCCCACGAGCCGTATATTTCACAAGCCATCAAGGAAGAGCGAGACGAGTTGCACGATCATGAGGATGATCCGTGGAGTTTCCTCAAAGACGGTGGTGACTTTGATGCCGTCTGGGATTGCTATATCGACGACCTCAGGATGGTTCTGGAGCATGTTGAGACTCTTCTCAATAATCACGACGCTGAAAAAGTAGTCATAAGCGCGGATCACGGCGAGGCGTTCGGGGAGTTCGGCGTGTATAGACATCCAGTCGCCGTCCTCCATCCAAAAACCCGCAAAGTGCCTTGGGCAGTTACTTCAGCTGAGGACAGGCATGAAAAAGAGGGGTCTATTGAATCCCAACGGCAAGTTGCTGAGGTAGAAGACGCACTCGAAGATTTGGGATATTTATGATTACTGACTCAAACTCCTCGGTCATGTCTGGAGGTGTGTGAGCGCGGTCCCAGAGAGGTCTACGAGGGGCTGGTGGCGACCGAGCGTCACGGGCAGCCCGAAGTTGTATTTACGGAGAATCGAGGAGAAAGCCTCGCGCTTTAGCGCGGGGATGAATCCGACACTACCCTTCGCAGTCCACCGTTCGGATGGCACGGCTGGATATTCCACGCTGCGCCAATACGTACTTTCAAGTAATTTTGTCTATATAGGTTACGTATGGCGAAACAGGTCGTTACTCGCACCTACGCTGCTTCCATACGGAATCAGTCACGGGTGTCGGACGACCTTGATTCGCTCGGGTTCGCAGCCAGTAAGCTCTGGAACGTTGGACGGTGGACGTGTAGTCGGATCTGGGATGAAATCGGTCACATCCCCAACCACACCGAACTCACCACGTACCTGAAGTCACACGAACGCTACGATGACCTCCATTCTCAGTCAAGTCAGCGAGTCCTTCAAGAACTCGCTGAGGCGTTCAACGGCTGGTACGGCAAGCGACGCAACGGAGACACGAAAGCGAACCCGCCCGGCTACCGCAAACACGGCGACGAACACCCGCGTTCGACGGTGACGTTCAAAACCGCTGGATTCAAACTCGACACTCAGTACGACCGAGTCCGACTCTCAAAAGGCTCGAACCTCAAGGAGTACTGGTCGGACTTCGTCCTGTGTAAGTACCAGACCCGCCCCGACGTTGACCTTTCCACCGTGGAGAACGTTCAACAAGTCAAGAT
>NZ_RJJW01000015.1 GCF_003781945.1 Halorubrum sp. CSM-61
GAAGAGCACGCCGAGTTCCTCGGCGTGCTCTTCGAGGAACTCAGAGGGAAACAGTGTAGTGAGTCGACGCATAATTCGAGATGAGGAGTCCTTGTCGTGCACAGACTGGACTTCCTCATTCCTTCCGAAAGATGCCTCGATAAGCCGCCGCTATCTCGCGGTTTCTCGCTTAACTAAAGACAGATGGCGCGTCGGAGTATTACCGGACGGGGACGGGATATTCGTTGAGGATGACGGCCCGGGTATTCCGGTAGCCGAGCGTGATGCCGTCTTCGAGGCGGGACACACGACGAAAGAAGACGGGACGGGGTTCGGATTAGCGACCGTAAATCAGCTCGTCGAGGGTCACGGGTGGGACATCCGGATCACCGACGGAGACAGCGATGGTGCCCGGTTTGAGATAAGTGGCATCTAGCTTCGAAACCAATGAGCTCCGTTCCGCGATCCGCTCGATCATCTATTCGTATTGAGCTATTTCCGCGGAGTAACCTCACGTCTCCCCAGCCTCGGTCGGTGACGGCCGCGGACCGCACGGCGTCGCGGTCGTCGCCGACCTCCCTCGCGGGCTCCGAGCGGCGGCCGAGGACGGCCGCTCGGCGGCGCGCCGACCGCCCTGTCACGTCGGTCTCCTCACCACACCGGCGCGAGCAACAGCGCGACCGCGATCGAAATGAAGACGAGCTTCAGGCCGGTGTTGAGTGCGATCACCTTGGTGCCGAACTCGGCGCCCCAGATCCCGTACTGGAAGGGGATCGAGCGCCGGAACGTGGAGACGGCAAAGGAGAGAATTCCCCCGATGAGCAGGCTCGCGACCGCGGTCCGGACGGTGAAGATCCCCTCGGCGGTGCCGGCGACCGTCACCGCGCCGGCGGTCGTGTCGAGCGTGTAGACGGCGATCACGGGGACCGCGGCGCCGGGGAGCCCTAAGAGGCCGGTGATCGGCTCGGCGACGCTCGTCAGCGCCTCCACGTCGACGTTGGTGACGAGCCCGATCACGAGAGTATAGACGACCGCGAGCCGCGGGACGATCCGACGGAGCGTGGACCACGACTTCTCGCCGGCCTCGCGGACGCGCTCTCGGCTCGTGCGGTCGTCGGCGTCGGGACCGCTCGCGTCGACCTCGGCGAGCGCGCTCCGGTCGACGTTGCGCTCGGACAGGAGGACCCCGCCCGCGAGCACGCCCGTGACGGTGATCGCCAGCGCGATCCCGGCGCGCGCGGAGACGTAGACGGCCCCCGTCCGGACGCCCAGAATCGGGATCAACACGGGGACGTAGTACGTGAACACGTGCTGGACGAACCCGAAGAACGTGTTGATGGTCACGGCGATCAGCGTCGCCCGGTCGTCCAGCAGCCCGGACTCGCGGAACTCGGCGAGCGTGGCGTACCCCGCCGTGGTCGACGCCGCGGTCGTTAAGATCGCGGTGCCGACCTCGTCGGGGAGGTTCGCGGGTCGGGTGAGCCACCCGGCGAGCCCGGCGACGTACCGGATCAGCCCGAACGCGACCGCGACGTTAGCGGCGAAGACGCCGACCGCGATGAACGCCGCGATGCGCGCGAGCCGCGGGGCCACCTCGGCGAGCAGGGCGACGAGTTCGGCGGCGACCGATTGCACTACCGGCGCTACGCGGTCGGCGACCTAATGGGCGTCGGAACGGGCGAACGAGCAGTTGGTTCCGCACCACCGCGCGGGGCTTATGGGACCCCCGGCCGAACCCCCGGCAATGGCACCCGCCGAAGACGACATCTCGATCGAGGAGAAGCGCGTGTACGCCGGGACGGCGGGCCGCACCGACGCTTACGTCCCCACCGAGAGCGGCGTCGTCCGGGTGGCGCTCTCGGCCGACAAGATCGGCGCGTTCGACATGGTCGCGCGCGACCCCGCCCGCGACGCGGCTGTCCTCCCTCGCGACGACGGCCCGGACCTGCTGGGGATCGCGACCGCGGACGGCCTGCGCGTCGCCAGCGTCGGCGACGATCCGGCGTTCGAGCCCGCCACGACCGACCCCGCGGTCGCGGTCGGCGTCCACGACGGCGCGTTCCTCGTCGCGCGCGAGGACGGTGAGATCGACCGCATCGAGGTCGGTGACGGACGTTCCGATCCGGTCGGGACCGTCTCCGAACCGCGTGCGGTCGACGGTCCCCTCGTCGCGGCCGCAGACGGGGTCCACCGGGTCACCGGGGGAGACGGAGCCGGAGACGATCTCACACTCACCTCCGTCGGGCTCGACGACGCCCGCGACGTGGCGGGATCGGGAATGCCCCTCGCGGCGACCGGCTCCGGTGTCTACTGGCTGGGGAACGGCTGGATGACGGCGCTCTCGGGCGACGCGACCGCGGTCGCCGCCGACGGCGACGGGCACGCGACGGCGGTCGTCGACGGCGGCCTGTTCGTGCACGGGAGCGACGGCGACGGGTGGGACACCGAGACGTGGCGGGTCTCGGAGCTTCCGGTCGACGAGGAGCCGGTCGCGCTCGGCTACGGTCCCGGCGTGTCGGTGGCCGTCACCGACGCCGGCACGCTCTGCGTCGACGCGGGCGATGGCTGGCGACATCAGGTGGTCGGGGTTCGGGGGGTCGCGGGCGTCGCGCTCGCGGCGGTGGAGTGAGAATCGTTTCTGACTCTTACTCATAAGTGGCTGATATTGGATCGACGGGTAACATCTCCAAAGCCCCAGCCGCGCGGCGATACGTGATCGACACCACTGCGGTGAACACCGCCAAAGCCCCAGCCGCGAGGACTCGCGCACCTCGCTGCGGTCCTCAGTCGCTCGCGTTGTCGCCGGCGCTTCGCGCCGGCTGCCAGAGGGACCTTCGGTCCCTCGCTGCTCGCTCCCTGCGGTCCTTGCGTCGGTGTGCTTCGTCCTCGCGACTGCCCCTTTGAGTCCCGCCCAACCGCACAGCACGGCAGCCTCACGCCTCCCCAGCCTCGTCGCCGGCGGCGTCGCCGCCGGCTTCCAGAGGGACCGGAGGTCCCTCGCGGCTCGGCCGCGAGGCGGCCTCGAAGGCACGCGCCACCGCCTCGTTTACTTATAAGTGCACATTCGCCTGCGATCTGACCACTCTCTACGCGCTCGGCAAGTCGACCTTCTCGCCGTCGGCGTAGACGGTCGGGTTCCGGAGGATTCCGTCGAGGTGGATCGGGGCGTCCGTCTCGCCGCCGATTCCCGCGTTGTCGCCGATCGCGATATGGACCGTACCGCCCGCCTTCTCGTCCAAGAGGACGGAACCGACCAGCTCGTCGACGCCGACGTTGGTACCGATCCCCAGCTCCGCGAGGTTGAACGCGGCGTCGCCGACCGACTCCGCGGCGGTCTCGATCTCCTCGCGGACCGCGTCGTCGCTGACGGACGTGACGAACCCGTCCTCGACCTCGAACACCAGCTCTTTCCCCTTTCGGAGCAGCCCGTGGGGCATCATCGTCCCGTCGACGACGTAGGTCCCGGTCGCGGTCTCGGGCGCGACGAACACCTCGCCGGCGGGGAGGTTCGAGAAGTCGCCGGGCTCGTGGACCATCCCGGTGTCGGCGAGCCACTCGCGGTCGCCGATGCCGAAGGTGATGTCGGTGCCCGCGGGCGAGGTCACCCGGACCTCGTCGGCGTCGGCGACCTGCGCGAGCACGTCGTCGCAGGCCGCGTCGATCGCGGCGTAGTCGGCGTCGAGCCCGGTCGTGAACACGTCTTCCGTGATCCCGGGGAGGGTCGCGCCGCGCGCCCCGGCGTCGCAGGCGCTCCCGCGGGCGCGGGTGTGACTCAGGCTCTTCGTGGTCGGCGCGAGGAAGACGTCGCTCTCGGCCATCGCCGCCGCGACCGGCGCGGGCGGCTCGGTCCCGTGCTGGTCGGCCGGCGGGTACCGGAGGATCGTCGCGTCGTCGGTGACCGCGCTCGCGGCCTCGTAGAGCGCCTCGCCGATGCGCTGGCGCTTGTCGTCGGTGACGACGACCACGGACTCCTCGGGAGCGACGCGCAGGCACTGCTCGACGGCGGTCTCGGCGGCGTCAGCGAGCTCGTTCGACATGCCCGCCGATCGGCGGCGACGGGCGTTAGTCCTTCCTATCGATGACTGATTTACTCCGTTACGAAATACAGTTTCATCTTCGCGGCACGCGAATTAACCGACTGGTTACTCTCCGCGTAGTTAATTTCTTTTTAAAACGCTCGAAAACATTATACTGTTCGCCGAGCGACTGGGATCCATGATACGCGTGGGCGTCAACGGGTACGGAACGATCGGGAAACGCGTCGCGGACGCGGTCGCGGCCCAACCCGATATGGAACTCGTCGGCGTGACGAAGACGAGCCCGGACTACGGCGCCGAGGCCGCGCTCCGCCGCGGCTACGACCTGTACGCAGCGCTCGACGACCGAGCCGCCGCGTTCGAGGACGCCGGGCTCGGCGTCGCGGGAACCCTCGGCGACCTCCTCGACGCGGTCGACGTGATCGTCGACTGCGCGCCGAGCGGGATCGGCGAGCGCAACCGCCCGACCTACGAGGCCCACGGCACCCCCGCGATCTACCAGGGCGGCGAGGACGCCGCGATCGCGGACGCCTCCTTCAACGCCCGGGCCAGCGGGGCCGTCGTCGACGCGGGCTCGCTCCGCGTCGTCTCCTGTAACACGACCGGGCTCTCGCGGCTGCTCGCCCCGCTCGACGAGGCGTACGGCGTGGAGAAGGCCCGCGTGACTCTCGTCCGCCGGGGCGGCGACCCGAGCGAGACCGACCGCGGCCCGATAAACGACGTGGTGCCGGACCCGGCGACGGTCCCCTCGCACCACGGTCCGGACGTGAACGCGATCCTCCCGGACGTCGACATCGACACGGCAGCGCTGAAGGCGCCGGTCACCGGCATGCACACCCACAGCGTCAACGTCACGCTCGAACGCGAGCCGACGGCTACGGAGGTCCGGGAGCTGCTCCGCGACGAGACGCGGCTGTTCCTGATCCCCGAGGGCGCCGGTATCGACGGCGCCGGGACCCTGAAGGATTACGCGTCGGACCTCGGTCGAGCCCGCGGCGACTTCTGGGAGAACTGCGTCTGGGAGGAGTCGATAAGCGTCCAGGGCCGAGACCTCTACCTGTTCCAGAACGTCCACCAGGAGGCGGACGTGGTGCCCGAGAACGTCGACGCGGTCCGAGAGCTGGCGACCGACGTCTCCCGGGAGGAGTCGGTGGCCCGGACGAACGAGGCGCTCGGTGTCGGGCTCGACAGCCTGCTGTCCGACGACACGTCCACCCGCGATCAGGTCGCCGCGGACGACTGACCGGGAGTTTCGCCGGTCTCTCTCCTCACTCCGCCGGCGTCGTCACGAGGAACGTGCGACCGCCGCGGCGTTCGAGGTGGACCTCGCTGCCCCGCACGCGGTTCAACCGTGCGCGGTCGGCGATCCGGTCTGTCCGGCACTCGGTGACGTCGACGCGGGTCGGCGTCGCGTATCGAGGCTGATCGTGGCTCGTCGCGCTCATACTCCTACCGAGGGCCGGAACGCTCCTATAAGCGAGCCATGCACGGAGTGAAAGTGAAAGTGGAGTCGTTAACGACCCGAGCGCGGGATCGAACCGCACGGGCCGACGTCGTCGCGACCTACCGTCGGAGCCCCGCCTCTTCGTCGCCCTCGACGAACCGCACGGTGAAGTAGTCGTAGCCGCCGTAGGCGGCGTCGAGCGCGCCAAGCCACCAGTTCCAGCGCTCGACGAGCGAGGAGCCGTCGGGCGCGTCGCCGAGGTGGTCGATCACGCCGGGCACGGTGAGGGCGTGCCCGCGGTCTCGGGAGGGCCGCCCCGAGTCGGACAGATCGCGGGCCGCCCGGGCGACCGCCCGCCGCTCGGCCTCGGTCCCGCCGAACTCCGACTCAAGGGCCTTCTCCAGACGCTGTCGGTCCATGGTCTGACCTACGAGGCCCGACTATATGAGTCGCGTGATAGGGGGAGTCACGTCCGGTGTCGGCGACGGCCGGGGAGTCGCCTCCGGCCACCCGTCACAGCCGGGCGGCCAGCGCGAGGAAGAGGAGGCTGAACGGCGCCGTCAGAAGCGCCAACAGCGCCCCGGCCGCGGGCTCGCCGGCCGCGACGGCCATCGCGAGGCCGACGACGAGCGAGGCGGAGCCCACGACCGCGAGGATGACGCGCTCCGGAACGCTGGCTCGGTCGGGGCCCTCGCTCCGCGCGAGCGTCGCGTCCAGCCCTCGCTCGACGTCGTCGGCGAGGTCGGTCGGGACGAACAGCCACGGCGTCGAGCGGTACCACGCGTTCCCCCGGTACGCGAGCAGGAAGCCCGTGGTCCACGGGAGGTCGATCCGGCGCGTCCGGACCACGGACCCGAGGTCGTCCGAACGCGTCCGGTCGTGGCTCCGATAGGTTCGCTCGATCGTCTCGGCGGCCGGGTCGAGGCGCAGGTCGGTCCCGCGGGAGCCCGCGATCACCGGAAAGAGCGTGGCGAACGCAACGAGCAGCGGGGCGAACCCGGAGAACAGCGATAGCGTGGCCGAGAACGGGTCAGACACGATCGCCGCCGCCAGCACGGCGAGCACGGCGCCCGCCCCGGCGAGCGTCCAGCCAAGCCGAAACTGTGAGAGGTCGAACGAGTAGTCGCCGAACTGGGACCGGAGCTCGCGGCGGCGCTCCGGAGACGTTTGGTCGTACGCCACGATCCAGTACAGCAGTGACACCGGGCCGCCGACGAGCAGGAGGACGAGCAACGCCCACGTCGACGCCGGCGGTCCGCCGCCGCCGAGCAGCGAGGCGACGACGCCGACGGCGACGAACAACAGCGCGGCGAGCACGAGCGCGCCCGCGGTCGCGCTCGCGCCGAGCGCCAGCGACCGCAGGCGCTCGAAGCGGACCGGCCCCCACTCGATAGGGGCCATGTCGGGGTCGGGACTTGGATCGGAGGCCGCGACGGAATCGATCTCGGAATTCGCGTCGTGCTCCCGGTTCGCCGACGACTGTATCCCGTCGATCGACGCGTCGGACTCGGAGGGCATGGGTACTCGTTGAGGCAGTGACGGCTTAAATTCCGGTCGTCGAATCGGTCGGTAAATGGGTATCGACGGCGCCGGTCTCGTCACGTCCAGGTGTTAGAAACCTGAACGGATGCGGCGGCGAGTATTTACCTCGCGGCCGGCTATCTCGGGGTATGACCGATTGGCGCGCCGTCGGCTACGGATTCGTCGTGATGTTGATCGCCGGGCTCCTCGCGACGTTCGCCCCGGTCGTCGGGCACGTCGGCGCGGGGCTGATCGGGGGGTTCGTCGCCGGCTACGTCGCCGGCGGCGGACTGCTCTCGGGGACGTGGCACGGCCTGCTCGCGGGGTCGGTGAGCGGGGTCGTCGTCACCCTGCTTCTAGCCGCGTTCGGCGGGCTGGTGGGGCTCGCCGGGGGTCCCCTCGGCAGTCTGCTCGGCGGCGCGGGCGTGCTCGTCGTCGGGCTGTTCCTGACGTTCCTGTTCGCGATCGATTCGGCGCTCGCGGGCGCGATCGGCGGCGTGCTCGGGGAGTGAGTCGGAGCCTTCGGGAGCGGGCGACTCTGTAGACGGATCAGAGCGATTTACAGGTCCGCAGAGCTGCCGATCGCTTATAAAAGGCCGACAGCGACACGCCAATTCGACTTATATACAACCATCTCACAAACACGCGAGACGTACTCCCGTCATCGATCACGGAGCCAGATCGAAGCACTGTGCGCCGAACGACACCGATTGACGCCTCTCGATGGGCGGGCGGCCCTCCACGAGTTTTTAACCGTCCGGGTCTACCACTCGCGGTATGGCGAAGTACTCGACGGGCGGTGGCGGCGGCGGAGACGACGGCGACGCCTGCGAGCTCTGCGGGCGCGAGACCACGGACCTCCAGCGGGCGACGGTCGCCGGGGCGAAGCTCCTCGTCTGCTCCGACTGTCGCCCCCACGACGACGCCGGCAACGCCCCCAGCGGGCACGGCGGATCGGGGTCGGGCGGCAGTCGCGGCGGGAGTTCCGGCGGCAGCTCCGGCGGCGCAAGCGCCGACTCGGGCGGTACGGAGAGCCGGAAGAAGGAGCTCGCCCGCAAGCAGGCGAAGATGTACGACTCCGCGACCGGCGACTCCAAGCACTGGGAGGAGGGCGGCACCAACTACGAGTCGGACCGGCTCCCGTACCTCGTCTCCGGCTACGGCGACGACGTGGCGGCGGCCCGGCAAGAGGCCGGACTCACGGTCGAGGAGCTCGCCGAGGAGCTCGACGTCGACGAGGACGACCTGTTCGCGGTCGAGGACGGCCGGGCCGCGACCGCGGGCGTCGGCGGGTCCGTCGTCCGCGCCCTCGAAGAGCGGCTCGGCGTCGAGATCGTCGACGAGTGAGCCCGCGGACAGCGTCGACGGCTCGTCGCCCTCGCCGCGAGCCGAAACGACCAATTCCGCGGCGGGCGACCACGGAGTGATGAAGGCGATCAAGGACAGCGTCCACGGTCACGTCCGGCTCGGCGACCTCGCGGCCGAGCTGGTCGACACGCCCGCCTTTCAGCGGCTGCGCCACATCAAACAGCTGTCCACCGTCCGGCTGGTGTACCCCTCCGCGAACCACACCCGGTTCGAGCACTCGCTCGGCGTCTACCACCTCGCGCGCGGCGCGATCGACGGGCTGGGGCTCGACGACGACACCGCCGCCCACGTCCGCGCGGCGGCGCTCCTCCACGACGTCGGACACGGCCCCTACGGCCACCAGACCGAGGGGATCATCCGGCGCGCGACTGGCCGCGACCACGACGACATCGCGTGGCTCCTGACCGACGCCGACCGCGAGGTGTGTCGGGTCCTCGAACGCAACGGGCTGGACCCGGAGCGCGTCGCCTCCCTGATCGCGGGCGAGGGCGGACTGGGCGCGCTCGTCTCGGGCGAGCTCGACGTGGACCGAATGGACTACCTCGTGCGCGACGCCCACCACACCGGGGTCCCCTACGGCACGGTCGACACCGGCCGGCTCGTCAACGAGCTCCGGCTCGCGGGAGACGGGGGGAGCGGCTCCGGCTCGGCGGACCCCGAGGACGCCGAGCTCGTGCTCGCCGAGGGGAACGTCCCCACCGCCGAGAGCCTGCTCGTCGCCCGGTCGCTGATGAACGCCGTCGTCTACCGCCACCACGTCTCGCGGGTCGCGGGCGCGATGCTGGAGCGCGCCTGCGAGCGCTACCTCGACCGGACCGACACCGACGCGATCGATTTCCGCCGGATGGCCGACCACGACCTCCTCGTCGCGCTCCGGGAGGCGGTCCCCGCGCTCGGGGAGCGGATCGAGCGCCGCGACCTCTACAAGCGGGCGGTGTGGGTCGGGCTGGAGGACGTGCCGGCCGGCACCGTCGACGCCGGTCACGCCGAGGAGCGCGCGGCCGAACGCGAGATCGCCGCGGCGGTCGGGCTCGACCGCGACGAGGTCGTCGTGGACGTGCCCTCCCGCCCCGGCCTGAAGGAGTCCGGCTCGACCGTCGTCGTCGACGGCGTCCCGCAGCGACTGGAGGACGCCTCCGAGCTGGTGGCGGGCCTCCGCAGCGCCGAGCGCCGCCGCTGGACGCTCGGGGTCTACTGCCCGGCCGAGCACGTCGACGCGGTCGGGGACGCGGCGCGCGACGTGCTGGGGCTCCGCGGCGTCGGCGCGGGGACGTAGGGTCCCACTCGTTCCTCGGCGTCTACTTTCACTCGTTCCTCGGCCTCACTTCGGCGCCGGAACCGCGAACACCGGCCGATCCGCTCCCAGAATCACGTCCTGGGTGACGCTCCCGAAGACGGCCTTCCCGGTCGGGCGTCGCTTCCGGCCGGAGACGCAGATCGCGTCCGCGTCGACGTCGGCCGCGGCCGCGAGCAGCTCGTCCGCGGGCTCGCCGCTCGCCTCGTAGTGGACGCAGTTGACCCCGGCCGCCTCGAGGATCTCGCGGGCGCGCCGCACCGCCGATATCTGGTGGACCGAGGCGCCCTCTGGGTTCTCCTGAAACACGTGACACAGGTGCGCGGTCACCGCGCCCTCCTCCGCGGGGAGGTCCGCGATCGCCTCCGCCTGCGCGACCGCACGGTCGTCTTCCGCGTTGTCGATCCCGATGAGTACGTCGTACATGGTCGACTGTTCACACACCGGACGTATAAATCGTGCCGGCCGTTCCGGGTCTCGGTAGCGGCTCGATCCGGCGGGCGGGACGCCCTCGGAGACGCAGGTCGTTTTTATCCCATGCCGCCGAACGACGACGCATGATCACGGTCAAAGACACCGTTCACGACCACATCGAGATCGACGGTGTCGCCGCGGATCTGATCGACACCCCCGCCGTCCAGCGCCTCCGACACGTCAAGCAGCTCGGCACGGTCCAGCTCGTCTACCCCTCCGCGAACCACACCCGCTTCGAGCACTCCCTCGGCGTCTACCACCTCGCCAGCCGGGCGCTCGGCCACCTCGGGATCGAGGGGAAGCGCGCGGACCGGATCGAGGCCGCGGCCATGCTCCACGACGTGGGACACGGCCCCTTCAGCCACAACTTGGAGTCGCTCACGCACCGCCGCACGGGGAAGTACCACGACGACGTCGACGAGCTGCTCGCGACCGGCGCGGTCGGAGCGGTGCTCCGCGACCGCGACCTCGACCCCGAGAAGATCGCCGGCCTGGTCGCCGGCGAGGGACCGTACGGCGGGCTCGTCTCGGGCGAACTCGACGTGGACCGGATGGACTACCTCGTGCGCGACGCCTACCACACCGGGGTCCCGTACGGCACCATCGACACCGAGCGGTTCGTCCGGGAGCTGACGTTCGTCGACGACGGGACGGGTGACGACGCGCTCGTCTTGGACGAGGGGAACGTCCAGACGGCCGAGAGCCTCCTGTTAGCCCGCGCGCTGATGAACCCGGTCGTCTACACCCACCACGTCGCGCGCATCTCGAAGGCGATGTTACGTCGGGCCGCCACGGACCTGCTCGACGCGACCCCGACGACCGCGGCCGAGCTCCGCCGGATGGACGACCACGACTTCCTCGCGGCGATCCGGAGCTGTCCGGAGACGGCCGAGCTCTCCCGGCGCTACGACGAGCGCGACCTCTACAAGCTCGCGGTATGGGCCGAGTACGACGACGTGCCCGAGCGCGTCCACGAGGCCGACCACGGCGCCGAGACCGCGCTGGAACGCGAGATCGCGGAGGAGGCCGGCGTCGCCCGCCGGCACGTGATCCTCGACGTGCCCCCGGAGCCGTCGATGCGGGAGTCGACCGCGCGGGTCACCGTCAACGGCGAAGTGCGGCGGTTGGAGCGTCAGTCCCCGCTGGTCTCTGCGCTCCGGACCGTCCAGCGCAACCAGTGGCGCCTCGGCGTCTACGCCCCCCGGCCCGCGACCGACCGCGTCGGTCGCGCCGCCGCCGACGTGCTCGGGCTCGACCCCGACGGGCTCGTCGCAGAGGTGCGCGGCGCGATGCCGACGACGCTCGACGAGTTCCGGGACGGGGCGTGACCGGGGGAGTCGAGGCGTGACCGAAGGAGTCGAACCCCTGTCGTGACCTTTTACTCCCGCGCCGGCGACCGCCGAGTATGCACCTCGAAGGGACCGTTTTAACCGGTCCGGAGTTCGAGCCGGTCGAGGGACGGGTCGTCGTCGCCGACGGCGAGATCGTCCGGATCGAGGAGGAGTCGGTCGAGAGCGACGACGTGATCCTCCCGGCGTTCGTCAACGCCCACACCCACATCGGCGACTCGATCGCCAAGGAGGCCGGCGAGGGGCTCTCGCTCGACGACTTGGTCGCGCCGCCGGACGGACTCAAACACCGGCTCCTGCGCGAGGCGAGCCGCGAGGCGAAGGTCGTCGCGATGGCGCGCAGCCTCCGGTACATGGAGTCGACCGGGACCGGCACGTTCCTCGAGTTCCGCGAGGGCGGCGTCGAGGGCGTCGACGCGCTCCGCGACGCGGTCGCGGGCGAGGGCGTCGACTTCGGCGAGCGCGCGATCGAGCCGGTCGTGTTCGGCCGCGACGACCCGGACGTGCTCGCGGTCGCCGACGGGTACGGCGCCTCCGGCGCCCGCGACGCCGACTTCGACGCGGTGCGCTCTGAGGCCCGCGACGCCGGGAAGCTGTTCGGGATCCACGCCGGCGAGCGCGACGCCGACGACATCAACGCCGCGATGGACCTCGAACCGGACTTCCTCGTCCACATGGTCCACGCCGAGGGGATCCACCTCGAACGGCTCGCGGACCGCGGCACCCCGGTGGTCGTCTGCCCGCGCTCGAACCTCGTGACGAACGTCGGCGTGCCGCCGATCCGCGACCTCGCCGAGCGGACGACGGTCGCGCTCGGCACCGACAACGTCATGCTCGACTCGCCGTCGATGTTCCGCGAGATGGAGTTCGCCGCGAAGCTCTCCGATCTCCCGGCGAGAGCGATCCTGCGAATGGCGACGGTGAACGGCGCGGAGATCGCGGGGCTGAACCGCGGCGTGGTGGCAGAGGGCGCCGACGCCGACCTGCTGGTCCTCGACGGCGACTCCGATAACCTCGCCGGCGCGCACGACCTCGTCCGCGCGATCGTCAGACGGGCAGGGGCGGCCGACGTGTCCCGCGTCGTGATCGGGGGCGAGCCGGCCGGGAGAGAAACGGTTTAGTCGCTGGCTCCTGCCCGTCAGAGCATGCACGCGATCACTCGATCCGGGTGGATCGAGGTCATCTCGGGGTCGATGTTTTCGGGGAAGACGGAAGAGCTGCTCCGGCGCCTCCGGCGCTCGGAGATCGCCGGCCAGTCCGTCGCGGTGTACAAACCCGCCGTCGACGACCGCTACGGCGAAACGACGATCGGGACCCACAACGGCCGGCAGTGGGAGGCGACCGTCGTCGACAGCGAGGGGGACGGCCCCCTCGACATCCTCGACGACGGCCCGTATCCCGAGGTCGTCGCGATCGACGAGGCGAACTTCTTCTCCGACGCGCTCGTCGAGGTGTGTAACGCGCTGGCCGACAACGGGACCCGCGTGATCGTCTCCGGCACCGACCAGACGTTCCGCGGCGAGCCGTTCGAACCCCTCCCGGAGCTGATGGCGACCGCCGAGTACGTCGACAAGCTGCAGGCGATCTGCTCGCAGTGCGGCGAGCCCGCCTCCCGGAACCAGCGGCTCATCGAGGGCGAGCCGGCCCACGTCGACGACCCGACGATCCTCGTCGGCGCCGAGGAGTCCTACGAGGCGCGGTGTCGCGACTGCCACGTGCTGCGGACCGGCGACCGCTCGGAGGCCGAGCGGGCGTACCTGACCGACGACTGACGGGGCGGCGGTGAGCGACTCCTACCGCTCGTCGGGCGCGTCGCGGTAGGCCCAGAGGTGTCCGCGCCCGTCCGGCAGGCCGATCGGGCGGTACGTCCGCAGGAGGACGCGGCCGTCCGCGAGAGCGACGCGCTCGTCGTCGACGGGCCGCCGCGCGTCGACGATCGCCCCGATCCGCTCGACGAACGACTCGGGGTCGTCGAACAGCTCGCTCATCTCGACGGCGAACCGCGCGCAGTCGCGGCCGGTCGCCTCCGAGGGGTCGCCGTCGAGCTCGAAGAGGTCGTACAGGTGCCGGTTGACGCGGAGGACCCGCCTGTCGGCGTCCTCGGCGAGCACGCCGACCGGAAGCGTGTCGAGCGTCGTCGACAGAACCGCGTTGGTGCGCTCGAGTTCCCGCTTGCGGTCCGTCCGATCGGTGACGTCCTCGAACTGCGAGAAGACGCGGATCACCTCGCCGTCCCCGTCGGTCACCACCTGGTTGTGCCACGCGCAGCGGATCCGCTCGCCGTCGGCGCGCACGTTCTCGTTGACGCTCCGGTACCCGCCCTTGTCCGAGAGGAGCCGGCGTTCGACCGCCGCGACGTGGCGGCGGAGCTCCTCGGGGACGAAGCGCGTCCACGTCCCGCCGACCAGCTCCGACTCGGCGTAGCCGAGGATCTCCTCGGCGGCCGGGTTCACCCGGACGATCCGGAGCCCCTCGTCGTACTCGATCGTCCCGAGCGGCGACTGTTCGATGTACCGCGAGAGCCGCTCCTGGCTCGCCGCCAGCGCCGCCCGCGAGCGGGACTGATCGACCGCGTTCCGGACCCGGTTCGCGAGCACCGTGTACTGGTCGGTCCCCGAGCGCTTCTGGATGTAGTCGGTGACGCCCGCCGAGATCGCCTCGCTCGCGATCTCCTCGCTCCCCTTCCCCGTGAACAGGACGAACGGGACGGCCGGGTCGCGCTCGCGGACGCGTTCGAGAAAGGCCAGCCCGTCCGTACCGGGCATCTCGTAGTCGCTGACGACGCAGTCGATCGGCGCGGATTCGACCGCTTCCAGCGCCGCCTCCACGTCCGTCTCCGACCGGACGTCGAACGCGTCGTCGACCCGTTCGAGGTAGGTCGCCACCAGATCGAGGAAGGCCGGCTCGTCGTCGACGTGCAACACTCGGACGACCGACTCGCGTTCCCCGTCCGAGCGAAGGGGCGAGTCCGACATTGAGACACTATACCACGACGTTGTGGAAATACGTTCGGGTGGGGCTGCAGGCGGAGCAGGCCGAGTGCCCCAGGACTCGACCCCGAGGCGGTTCACAGGCATCCTTTTCTTCAGAATTTCGAGACCGAAGCAGTCGATCAACGCAGGCTGTTTCCGATCGATAGCGGGAGTGAGTATTGCAGATCGGTGGCGGCGAGAGAGTATTTAAACAGTCGCGAGCGACGCCGACGATCGCTTATAAATGACGTGCGGTGGCGCGTGCCTCCGAGCGGCCGACAGGCCGCGAGGAGCACGCGCGAGGGAGCCCGCGGCCGCCTGTGGCGGCCGCGGCGAGGCTGGGGAGGTGTGAGGCTGTGCGGTTGGGTGGGATTCAAAGGGGCAGCCGCTGCGGGCGGCGCAGGGGACGCAAGCACCGCAACGAGGGAGCGAACACCGTGAGCGACCGAGTGAGGMGCGCAGCGAGCGTGCGCCGYCCACAGCGGCTGGGGCTTTGGAGGTCTTCACCGTCGATCCCAAGAGGTCGTCACCGTATCGACGCCGCTCACTTATAAACAGCCGCCAGCAACGCCACTCGATCACGTATAAACAACCACTCCACCATATCGATATACCCACTCCCGCACTCGATCAAGAAGCAGTCATCAGCGACCAGATATATCAGAGACGAATAACTCTAACGACTTCGATCAGTGAACCGTCCGGTCGTCCTCGGTGTCGATCTCCTCGATCGGGTCGGCGTTACCGAAGTCGGGCGTCGGGCCGTCGCCCGGCGCCGCCCACGCGACCGCGTTCCGGAGCACCTGCCGCACGTCGTCGTCGTGGTAGATCGGGTACGTCTCGTGGCCGGGACGGAAGTAGAACACCCGTCCGTTGCCGCGGCGGTAACAGCAGCCGGAGCGGAACACCTCGCCGCCGGCGAACCAGGAGTTGAACACGAGCGTGTCCGGCGCGGGGATATCGAACCGCTCGCCGTACATCTCCGTCTCTTCCAGTTCGATGTACTCGCCGATCCCGTCGGCGATCGGGTGGCCCGGCTCGACGGCCCACAACCGCTCGGTCTCGGCGGCCTCCCGCCACTTGAGCGAGCAGCTGGTTCCCATCAGTCGCTTGAAGATCTTCGAGTAGTGCGCGGAGTGGAGCACCAACAGGCCCATCCCGTCGAGGACGCGCTCGTGGACCCGGTCGACGACCTCGTCGCGTACCTCGTCATGGGCCGCGTGGCCCCACCACGCGAGCACGTCGGTGTCCGCCAACACCTCTTCGGTGAGCCCGTGGTCCGGCCCCTCGTCGAGGGTCGCGGTGCGGACCTCGTGGCCGGCCTCGCGGAGGGCGTCCGCGATGACCGCGTGGATCCCGTCGGGGTACACGTCGGCGACCGCGTCGTTCTCGCGCTCGTGGCGGTGCTCGTTCCAGACCGTAACGCGTGCCATGGGTCCGCTCTTCACCCGACGGACTTGTAGGATCGCATCCATTGGCCGGAGGGAGTTCCGCTCTCCTTCGTCGGGACGTCCGCGATTCGCCACCGTCCGAACCGGCCGCACTCGTCAGGGGCGATCGGACGGAGTCGGAAGGCCGATCTCGATCGCCGTGCCCGACCGCGTGCCGGGCACCTCGATCTCCCCGTTCAGATTCGTGACGATCCAATAGGCGAGGTACAGGCCGAGGCCTTGGCCGTGGACCAGCGGTTCCTCTTTCCCGTCGGCCAACACTTGGCGTTCGTCCTCGGGGAGCCCGGGGCCTTCGTCAGCGATCGTTATCCGTATCTGTTCGTCGCTCGTGGTGACAGAGACGTCCACCGCCGGCCGCGGGCCGCCGTGTTCAGCGGCATTTTCGAACAGTTCCCACAGCGCCGTCTCGATTCGCGGCAACGTCTCGGCGACCGCGGTCTCCGGGATCTCCGTCGTCACTACCGTATCCGGATAGCGCTCTTCGAGTTGAGCGACCAGACCGTCGATGATCGGAACGAGGTCGACGGCCTCCAATTTCGGTGACAACTCTCGGTTCGATTCGATACGACGGGCCGATTCGGTGATGTCCAACAGCCGGTCGGCCGCCTGCACGATCGTCTCCGCGCTCGATTCGGCATCGCCGTCGAGCTCGGCCGCCAGCATCTCCGCCCGCCCGTTGATCACCGTCAGTTCGTTGCGAACGTTGTGCCGCAACACGCGGTTTATGACGCTGATCAAGCCTTCCCGCTGACGCCGTTGACTCGCGTCTCGCACCATCGCTTGCATCCCGACGATGTCGGCCGGCGTCCGCGCGTCCCGGTCGACGCTCGGCTCGTATATCGGAACGAGTCGCATGTCGACGTACACGGTGCGACCGGACCGAGTCGAGATCGGGTGGTCGCGCATCTGGAGCGACTCGCCTCTCGTGACTTCCTCGAGGTACTCGGTCGCCTCGCTGAACGTCTCCTCGTCCGCGGCGAGCACCGAAATCGGCTGGCCGGTGAGTTCGTCGGGCGTGTACCCGATGAACGCTTCGGCCGACGGGGAAACGAAACTGAACCGGTTGTCGAGGTCGATCCGGAAGATGAACGAGAAGCTCGCCGCCATGATGGCCCGGTAGAGTTCGTTCCGTTGATCGAGCTCGCGCTCCCGCTGGGCCAATCTCCGACGCTGGCGTTCACGCTCCGTAATATCGGTGAACGCGAGAACCTCCGCCGCCGAGTCGCCGATGGTCATCGATCTGGAGGAAAGGAAGTAGTACGCCGGCCGGTCGCCGCCGTCGCGCTCGACGACCTTCTCGTCGCGGTTCCGTGCGGCCGCCACCGCCGGAAGCACGGTGTCAAGCGTCTCGCCGACCGCCCCGTCGAGCTCCGGGAACGCGCTCACCGCGGCGGTCGAGAAGTCTTGAATTCGGCCGTTTCGATCCACGATCACCGCGGTGTCCGTGATCTGCGTCGCCGCCCCGACCGCCAGCAGCCGGTCGCCGAACAGCGTCACCGCCCCGATAGCGAACGCCGCGACGCCAATCGGGGCGTAGATGAAGTTGATCAACTTCGGCGTCGCGATCGCAACGAGGTCGACGACGATCGGTAACGCGAGGAGGCCGGTGAAGGCGACCAGCGGCCGCGAATCGTACTCCGACTCCACGTACAGATCGAATATCATGAACAGTCCGATAGCCGCGAGCGTGTATGACAGACCGGTCGAGATCCAGTGTATCGCTCCGTGCTCGATCGCCAAGTGGCGGAACGGTCTGGTCGATTCGGTCGTCGTGAAATACAGTCGGTGAATCGGGTTGGTGAGCTTCACCGCCACCACGGTGAGAAACACGCCGACGGCGAGCCGACGGAGCGTCGGATTCGTATGTAATCGCCGACCGGTGTAGGCGGACGCGAAGTACAGCCACGCCCACACGGTCGCGAATCCGAACACCAGCCCGAGCGTGTACGTGGCCGCTCGAAGCGGATCTGGAACGACGAAAAACGCCGTCTTGAGAACGCCCCAGCTCCCTGTGGCCGCGAGTAATCCGACCAAGCCGTACCGTAGTTCGGCGCTGTCAAGCGTCCTCGCGCGTGGAATAACCGACAGACAGGCGACCCCGCTGAGGAAAAAGAGGCTCATATACACGACGCCGGCGGGAGTCATCCACGGTGCGGTCATTACTTTGTTTATCAGTGATATAGGAAGCTCATAAAGAGCCCGTTCGGGGGCTGAGGCTCACACGGCCCCTCTGAGGGTCCGATCGCGGAGAGGATCCAGGGTCACCCGGAACCGTTTTCGCCGTGTCACACGACCGCCGTCACCCCCCCTCTCACTCCTCGGGCCACTTGATCGAACAGCCCCGCGAGGGGCGGTCCGGGACCGCGACCGCCTCGCCCGCGAGGACCGCGTCGACGGCGTCGCGGACGTAGCACTCGGTCGGCTCGTCGTCGGGGTTCAGCGCGTCGTCGAGCCGGCCGTGATACCGGAGCCGGAAGCCGTCGCCGGCGCGGCCGAACAGGAACGGGTCGGGAGTGCAGACCGCGCCGTACGCGTCGGCCACCGCTCCCGTCTCGTCCCGGAGGTACGCGTCGTACGCGATCGCCCCGTCGGCCACGCGCTCGCGCATCGCCTCGAAGGAGTCGTCCGGGTACTCCGCGGCGTCGTTCGGGTTGATCCCCACGACGGCGAGGTCGTCGTACTCGGCCGCCAGATCGTTGAGGAGGTCGAACTTCGCCTGCGCGTACGGGCAGTGGTTGCAGGTGAACACCACGAGCAGGGCGTCCGCGTCGAACGAGTCGAGGGTGTGCGTCTCGCCGTCGGTGCCCGGCAGCTCGAACGCCGGCGCGGCGTCGCCGCGGTCGAGCTCCGAGTCGGATTCCGTCGCGACCATACCCGCCTCTTCCCACGTCGTCCCCAAAACCGTTCCGCGGGGTGTCATCGTCCCGGACCGGATCTGCGCGCCGCGAGGCTCACCGGCGCGTCCCGCTCCGACTCGCGGCGACGCTGGCTGCGACGTGGGCGACGCCGATCGCGGTCAGCCAACACCCCGCGACGCCGAGACACGCCGCGAGCGCGAGGGACCACTCCCGCGGAAAGCCGCTCGCTGCCCGCACCGCCGCGGGGATCGCGGCGACGGCGAGCGCGGCGAGCGTCACGCACGGAAGGAGGACCGGTGACGGTCCGGTCCGGCGTCTCCGACCCCGCGGCGGGGTCTCGGTCTCTCGACGAGGGTGGGTCCGCTTCCGAACGCTCGGTCGCCGCCGCTTCGCCGGACCTCGCCGAGGCGCGGTCGGATCGTCTCTCGATCGCATGGGGCGGGTGGCCGCGGCATCCGTCCTAAACCGTTCGCCGACTCCGCCCGACGCCGACCCCGCGTCGCGGTCCCCGGTCGCGGCCCGACGGCGCCTCGCCCCCACGCCTCGACCTGCCGGTGACTCGTGGGTTTTTGGTCGGCGGATTCGTACCACGGGTATGTCCACCCGAGAGCCGTCGTACCGAACGCTCCGGCTGCTGTGCGCGAACGCGCTCGGGATGGTCGGCTTCCTGCTCGCGCTCGCCGTCGCCGGGGAGTTCGCGGTCGCCCTCGTCGCGGCCCTTCTCACGGCGGCGATCGGGTACGCGGCGTCCAGCGTCGTCGTCGCGTACGCGTCCGCGTGACGGGCAAGGCGATCTGGCGGGCGCCAACCTGACAACCGAAATGAAAATAGTTACCATGTCGGAGAAACGACACGCCGACGGATGACGACACGGGACGGTCGTCGGTCGGACGCGCTCGCGGCGGACGCGCCCGAGCCGGTTCACGTACTCCTCGTCGCCGACCGGCCGGACGTCGGAGACCGCGCGGCGACGGCCATCGCGGACCGCGCCGACCGCTTCGAGGTGACGCGGGTCGCCGACGCGGCCGAGGGGCTCGGCGTCCTCGACGCGGACGGGGTCGACTGCGTCGTCAGCGGCTACGACCTTCCGGGAACGGACGGCGTCGAGTTCCTCCGCACCGTCCGCGACCGGTTCGGCGACCTCCCCTTCGTGCTGTTCACGGCCCGCGGGTCGGAGGCGGTCGCGAGCGAGGCGGTCGCCGCGGGCGTCGACGAGTACATCCCGATGAGCAGCGCTCCCGACGGCGAGGGAGTCCCCGACGGTCCCGACGGGAACGACGAGAGCCCCTACGCGACGCTCGCGTCCCGCGTCGCCCGCGCCGCGTCCCGGCCGCACACCGAGCGTCGCGTGACGGAGCATCTCGACCGGATGACGGACGCGTTCTGCGGCATCGACGAGCGCTGGCGGCTCACCTACCTCAACGAGCGGGCGGCGGAGCTGCTCGACCGCGACGCCGCCGACCTCCTCGGCGACCGGATCTGGGACCGGTTCGGGGCGGTCCGCGGGACCGAGTTGGAAACGCGGTTCCGCGAGGCGATGGCGACCGGGGAGCCGGCCTCCTTCGAGTACCGCTTCGACGGCCCGGATCTGGATCTGGCGATCGACGCCTACCCTTCCGACACCGGACTGTCGGTGTACTTCCGCGACGTGACCGAAGCGCGGGAGCGGGAGCGCGAACTCCGCGAGCTCTCCGAGCGGTTCCGGCTCGCGGTGGAAGGGGCTGACGTCGGCGTCTGGGACTGGGACGTCCGCACCGACGAGGTGCGGTTCGACGAGCGGTGGGCCGGTATGTTGGGCTACGACCGGTCCGAGATCGCCTTCGAGCTCTCGGAGTGGGAGGAGCGCGTCCACCCCGACGAGCTCGGCGAGGTGTGGGCGGCGCTGGAGGCGCACTTCGCCGGCGAGACCGAGTATTACCAGTGCGACCATCGGATGGAGACGAAGTCGGGCGACTGGAAGTGGATCCGCGACCGGGGTCGCGTCGTCGAGCGCAACGACGAGGGGGAGCCGGTCCGCGCCGTCGGGATCCACATCGACGTGACGGAGGAGAAGGAGCGCGAACGCGACCTGGAACGCTACCGCCGGCTCGTCGACGAGCTCCCCAACTCCGTGGCCCTGTACGACGCCGATCGACGGTTCGCGGTCGTCAACGACCGACTGACCGACGTGTACGACTCGCCCCGCGAGGAGCTCGTCGGTCGTGAGAGCCCCCTGTTACGGCGGCTTCGGGAGACCCGCGAGGACGACGCGTTCGCGGCGCTGGTCGCCGGCGACCGAGAGACGCTGTCCGGGACGGTCGAGCTGGACATCCCCGAGCGGTCCGACGCGATCATCGACTTCTCCCTGCGGCGGCTCGTCATCGACGACGAGTTCGACGGCGTGCTCGGTATCACCCGAGACGTGACCGAGGAGCGCCGCCGGCAGCGGGAGCTCGAACACACTTCCGCCCGGCTCGAGGCCCTTTACGAGGACTCGCCGGACATGATCGACATCCACGACGAGGCGGGCGAGATCGTCGACGCGAACCCGGTGATGGCGGCCGAGCTGGGCTACGACCGCGGAGAGCTCGTGGAAATGGACGTCTGGGAGCTCGACACGGAATTAGACCCGACGGACGGGGTCGAGCTCTGGCAGCGCATCGAGATGGGCGAGACGCGTCGGCTGGAGACGACGTTCCGGCGGGCCGACGGCACGACGTTCCCCGTCGAGGTGCACGTCCGCCGCGTCGACGTACGGGGCGAGGACCGATTCCTCGCCACCAGCCGAGACATCTCGGAGCGAAAGGCGTACGAGCGCCGGATCGAGCGCGAGAACGAGCGGCTCGACGAGTTCGCGAGCATCGTCTCGCACGACCTCCGGAACCCGCTTAACGTGCTCTCCGGCTATCTCAGGCTCGCTCGCGAGACGGGTAGCGAGGCGTACTTCGACCGCTGTGAGGCCGCGCTCGACGAGATGGAGCGGCTGATCGACGACGTGCTCACCCTCGCCCGACAGGGCGACGCCGTGGGGTCGGCCGACCCCGTCCCGCTCGGCGAGCTGGCGGACCGCTACGCCGCCGAGGCGCCCGGGACGATCGACGGCGAGGGCGGCCGAGGGGGCGAAACGGACGGCGAAGGCGAGACGACCGGCTCGATCGAAGTCGCCGTCGAGACGGAGCGCGACGTGCTCGCTGACCCCGACCGGCTCAAGCGCCTGCTTCAGAACCTCTTCCGAAACGCGGCCGAGCACGGGGGAGACCGCGTCGTCGTCGGGGACCTCCCGGACGGGTTCTACGTCGAAGACGACGGCCCCGGGATCCCCGAAGACCGGCGCGGCGAGGCGTTCGAGAGCGGCCACACGACCTCCGAGTCGGGGACCGGATTCGGGCTCGCCATCGTCGAGCGAATCGCGGAGGCCCACGGCTGGGAGGTGACGCTGACGGAGGGCGAAGACGGCGGCGCCCGCTTCGAGTTCGCGGGCGTCGAGCGGCCCTGAGGCTCTGTGCGGAGAGGTCACGCGGCTCCCGATCGCACCAGTCTACGCGGAAAAACGGTCGAACCGTCGAGCAGTCGGTCCCTCGAAGCGCTTGCGACGGGATCAGAACGCGCCGGGGTAGACGCTGATGTCGGCGTGGAGGTCGTCGCGCAGCGCGCTGTGAACGTGGCAGATGCCCTCGGCGCGCTCGGCGATGTCGGACGCGGTCTCGTCGTCGAGGTCGGCCTCGACGTGCACGTCGAAGGCGATGGACTCGAGATCGTCGTCGTCGTCGAGCTCCGCGCTCGCGTCGATCTGGACCTTGCCGAGCTCCTCCTCGCCGCGCTGGCTCCCGCCGACGCGGAACGCGGGGAGGTAACAGGAGGCGTACGTCGCGACGAGCGCGGCGTTCGGGTTCGGCCCCGTCTCGTCCGTCGCGTCGATCTGCAGGTCGAACTCGCCGACCTGACTCGTGCAGGCGTAGCCCTCCTCGGAAACGGTGGATGTCTCGATGTCTGCCATAGTCGTCCTCCGGTTCGGTCTCCCGAGGATAAAGGTTACCGGCATCGTCCCGCCGTGGGGCTTCGGCCGCGGTCGCCCTCAGTCGTCGCCCGGAACGTCCGCCGCGGTGCCGGTCGCGCTCCGGAGGTCCGCCTCGATCGCCTCCAGCGTCCGGCCCTTGGTCTCGGGGACGGCGCGGTAGGTGAAGAGGAGCGCGACGACGCTGCAGACGCCGAACAGCCAGAACGTCATCGGCGTGCCGATCCCGTCGAGCAGCACGGGGAACGACAGCGCCACGGCGAGGTTCGCGAGCCAGTTGGCGACGGTCACGATCCCCATCGCGCTCCCGCGGACGGCGAGCGGGTAGATCTCGGAGATGAGGAGCCAGAACACCGGGCCGAGCCCGATCGCGAAGAACGCGACGAACGACACGAGCGTGAGCGTCGCCAGCCACCCGAGCCCGCCGGTCGGGTCGGCGAACTGGAAGACGAGGCCCGCGACGGCCAGCGACCCGATCATCCCTCCGGTCCCGACGAGCAGGAGGGGGCGCCGCCCGACGCGGTCGACGAGGAGGATCGCGACGACCGTCATCCCGACGTTGACGGTGCCGATGACCACCGACGCGAGGATCGACTGCGAGCTCCCGAACGCGGTCGACTCCAGGATCGTCGGCGCGTAGTACATCACGGCGTTGATCCCGGTGATCTGCTGGAAGATCGCGAGCCCGAGGCCGACGATCAGCGCCGGGCGCATCCACGGGCTGAGCAGGTCGCGGACCCCGTTCCCGGACTGCGCCTCGACGGTCGCCTCGATCTCCGAGAGCTCCGACTCGATGTCCCCCTCGCGGGTGCGGCGGAGCACGGCGCGGGCCTCGTCGGTCCGGCCCCGCTCGTAGAGCCACCGGGGGCTCTCGGGCATCCGGAGCATGCCGACCGCGAGCACGACGGCGGGGACCATCCCCGCGCCGAGCATGATCCGCCACGAACCGGACCCGGAGAAGGCGTAGTTGACGAAGTACGACGCGAGGATGCCCACGGTGACCATCAGCTGGTTCAGCGACGTGAGGCCGCCGCGGACGGAGGGCGGGGCGATCTCGGAGATGTAGAGGGGACCGACGATCGACGCGAAGCCGATGGCGACTCCGTCGATCATCCGCCCCGCGACGAGCACCTCGACGGTCGGCGCGACCGCCATGAGGAACGAGCCCAGGAAGAACACCCCGGCCGACAGGAGGATGAACCGCTTGCGGCCGATGCGGTCGGAGACCTGCCCGCCGACGGCCGCGCCGGCGGCCGCCCCGACCATCGCGCCGCTGACGACGATCCCCTCCACGATGGGCGTCAGCTCGAAGGTCGTGTCGATGAAGAGGATGGCTCCGGAGATGATCCCGGTGTCGAACCCGAACAGGAGTCCGTTGAGCGCTGCGAGCGCGGAGACGACGTACACGAACCGCCCGCCCTCTCCGCGGATCGCAGCCCGCATATCTGCGGTTGACATGACGTACCAATCCGACCGTAACCGTCTTTTATTTAGAAGACTTCTGATTTATTATTAATTTAAATCTGTGAAGTAACTTTGTTCCCTTGGAGATCGGTGGAATCTACCCCCGTTCGTGTAATATTTATTCGGATCCGGATGGCATTCTTAAACCGTGAGAACGCGGCGGCGCAGCCGTCGGTCGGGGGTCTGAATCCGACGCGCTCGGAGGTCCGAGTCCCGCGGCTCTTCGGTGGCGTCGGTGCGGAAAAAGCGGTTGCCTCTGAGTGCCAGATCGATTACGGAAGTTCGAGGGGAAAGCCTCGCGCTTCAGCGCGGGGATGAATCCGACAACTCCTACGCGAACTATATTCAACGTGCCGGACGGATGTTTTAAGTTGCGTTCCCGTATATCAACACTCAACCGAGGCGGTCTACCGCCC
>NZ_RJJW01000001.1 GCF_003781945.1 Halorubrum sp. CSM-61
CTCAGAGGGAAACAGTGTAGTGAGTCGACGCATAATTCGAGATGAGGAGTCCTTGTCGTGCACAGACTGGACTTCCTCATTCCTTCCGAAAGATGCCTCGATAAGCCGCCGCTATCTCGCGGTTTCTCGCTTAACTAAAGACAGATGCCAGTGGCTCTGTACGTCGATTCTTAATGGGACATTCTCTGTTGGTCGAGGAGCCATCGAACGAGCACGGTCGCTGATGCAGACTGCACCTGCTATGACGTTCCCCGGGGATGAGATTCACCGCGAACTCCGAAGCGATGGTCGAGTCTCTAGATTCGACCGTGACTTACTGGAACTGCAACTCGATGGCCTTGAGTACGGGAGTCGAAAGACCTTCTCGTTCCTCTCACTACTCTACCACCCTGGACCAGCTCGAAGCAATACTCGCCACGATGTCGACCATATCTTCCCGCAGGACCAGTTCGATACGGAAACGCTAGTTCGGGATTACGGGCTAGACCCTGTTGAGGCAGAACGATATGCGGAACTCAAGGACCGAGTCGGTAATCTCCAGTTGCTTAATGAGAATGAGAATCGCTCGAAAGGCGGCCAGTCATTCCTCGATTGGCTCGAATCTCAGGATGATTCTTACTTTGAGAAGCACCATATCCCGCAAGACGAGGGCCTCTACAGGTTAGAGAAATTCCCCGAGTTCATTGAAAAGCGCGAAGAACTAATCATCGAAGACCTACTTGATAAATTCGGTCCCAAGGAGAGCCAGGACGCGTAATCTCGACCGAGCAGTATCATTAATATCGTGACAGCCATCCGATTAGATGGCGATTTTCAATGACTGATGCACCATTAGCACCGCGCCGACCGATGGATGACAACAAGGGATTAGGCGAGGGAATGACCAGTGTCGACATCTACTGTCACCGCCAGTACAAAGGCCAATGGCAACAAGAAGCCGACGAACAAGGCCTAAGCTCAGTACCTCACAAAGCATCCTCAGCTAGCTGTTTCTGAAGCCTGAGTTCTGTGGTGGAGCGGTTGTGCTGGGTGGTCTTGACGAGAAGATCGTCGACGAACCGACGGAGAGCTGTCGCTGTCGGCGGCGGCTGCCGCCGACGCGACAGCGTCGCCACTCCTGGCGGAGGCTAGCCCGGTCGGAGATTAGCGAGTAAACCGGTCGTCTGGTGGTCGGTTTGCGGGGACGGCCCGACGCGTCGCGAGGGCCGTCCACGCTGCCCGTTGAATCATGTTGATGAACTCCTTGAACGACCACTTCCAGAGGCGACGCCCTCCACGGCGGGGCGTCGCCACGTACTCCCAGTGTAAATACCGCCAGACGTTCTGTAACAACAAGCTCACCACGACGTACAGCAGCCGTACGACCGGATTTTGTGTCGAGGTCGTCGCAATACTTTGCTCGGAGAGTCGGTAGCTGGCCTCGATACCAAAGCGTTTCGCGTAGTGGTATCGAGCGTCTCGTGGTGAATTGATGAACGGCGCGTCAGCGGCGTAGCCGTGACGCGCCACTCCATGTTCGTCGTACCGTCCGTTTTGGTACGTACAGTCGATGTAGACGGGAAACTCGACGGTCCAGCTGTGACCGTCGAGTTTCGCCGTCATGTCGTGTTGAATCACGCGACTCCAGCCTTCCGAGAGTTCTTGCTTGATCGTCTGTCCCCAGCGGACGATCGGCATGACGTAGGCGTGGTTGTGTGCCTGAAGCAGCGTCAAACACTTGCTGTCGTAGAATTCGCGGTCAAGAAAGACGGCCTTGACCTCGAGGTCAAGGCCGTCGAGGATACCGAGAAACTCTGCGAGGACACTGCTGGCGGTGTCGCCGTCTTCGAGACGGCGCACCGCCAGCGTGTAGCGTTTGTTCTTCACACGCGCGTAGAGTGTGGCGTAGGCGTGGAACGCAGTCGTTCCACGCTTCGCTTGTGAGTGATACAAGCCGTCTGTCCCATCTTCGTCGCCGTAGTAGGGCCGCAGGTGGAGGTCTGAAACGACCTCCACCTGCTGGGGAAGGACGTCGAGGACGTCCTTCTGAAGGAGCGCGTTTCCGACTTGTTCGAGCGTCTCAAGATCGAACTTGGTGCGGAGATGGTAGAGAACCGAATTTTCGTGGGGAGCATCTTCGCTTTTCTCACAGAGCGTTGAGACCGAGGTCCCGTCGGCGCACGCGCCGACGAGGACCTCGTAGATGTCTTCAGCATCGAGTTCAGCGTTTTCAGCGAGTGTGAGGGCAACTTCCTCGTCAAGGGAGTTGACGAGGAAGTTAAGAAGCTGGTCCTCGTGAATTTCACCGTCTGCTTGCTTGGTATTAGACACACCTTCAGCAAGCAGACGTCTCAACTAACCGGCTTTGTGATGTACTGAGGATAGTTCTCTCGGACAGATTTGAGAAACTCGATACCGTTCTGTGTAGGCATATCGTAGTCGGAGACGATACAGTCGAACTCGCCAGAAGAGAGATGTTCTAGCCCCTCACTGGCACTCGTCGCCGTCGTGACGGTGAAGCTATCATCCTCGCGTTTCAGAAACTCCGCAGTTAACTCAGCGAAGTCTGGTTCATCGTCGACATGAAGCACGTGGATGCTTGCTTCACTGTTCATGGACGACTACAATAATGGCTGGATAATAACACTATCCAAGCATTTCTAGAGACAGAAATTCAGAGGGTTGCTGACACGCGGCATTTCACCGGGATAACGGCGGAAACTCGACGGCACAGCCGACACTCGCTGACTCCGTTAGCTTTTGCGTAGCACATTGTTGATAGACTGCGGTCTTTCGGTTTGCGGTACATGAATCAAATTGGGAGTTCACGGTAGCGATGCTTAGAAGGTCGATTAGTTCCCCGCTCAACTAGCCACGACTGTACCAACGATCTCCTACAGAAGAGCGATCGTACAGGAAACGGGGGTTTTCTGAACACCTACATTAGAACTAAGTTTAGGCCTAACTATAGACCTATACAGAGATGGCAAAAACGCGAGTCAGTCAGGGGGCGAACGGCCAGTACAAAGTGACGGTGCCGAAGGGACTCGCAGAGGCGATGGAACTCGATGGGAAACGGCTTGAGTGGAAGGTCAAGTCTGGGAGTTCGTTAGAGGTGACCGTGGTCGATGAGTAGATCCCTCGTCTGGATCCGAAAGTCGAAGGGAGATGATGACGACATCGGCCTCGAAGAACAGCGGGAGGTCGTGCCAGGTCTCGCTGCTGAGTTGGCCGACGAGGTGGAGAGGCTTGATCTCGGGGTCCACACTGGTTTTTCGACGATGACCCGCGATGACGAGTCGGGCCTACTCGACCAGAACGAGCGCGTCACCGAGCGCATCGACGAGCTGCGGTCTGGTCGATTCGACTACTTGGTCGCACTCGACGATCGCCGAGTTTGCCGTGACGAGTACCTACGCGTGATTCAATACGCCGCCGGACGGGGTAACACCGAAATCGTCTACGTCGGTGAGGTCAACGAAGACGATCTCACCTTCGATCTCAAAAGAAGAATCGAACGCGACACCAAAGAGGAGGAGATCGAAAAGTCTCGCCGCGCGATCGAGCGGCGCAAAGAGCAGGGGTACGACCACGGCCGACCGCGGTTTGGGATGACCTACGACGCGAACGGCCACTACCAGGTACCCGGTGAAGAGTTCGATACGGTGACGGAGATTTTCCAACTTGACAACGCCGGGAAGAGCCGCCGGGAGATCGCGGACGAAGTCGATGTCCCGGTGTCGACGGTACAGAACGTTCTCGACCGTCGCGAGTGGTACGTAGAGCGTGAACAGATGGCTGAAATATAGCCTTTACGAGCCGAGCCTACGGACAACCGTGTGAAACCACGTCTCAATGCGAGCAGTTTAGATTTCCAGACCGTGATTTGTAGTCGAATACCGGATTCTAACACACCCAGAGACGGCTTTATTGAAATCCGTGGTCGCTGATCGTTCGCTGACGACGTACTGACTCTATAGAAACGCTGCTACTCCATGAGAGCGTGAAACAAGACATGGGGCGCAAGAGACCGACCAGTATTCTGTGCTTCAGAGCACGTCGTGCTGACTGGTCCGTGTGCGAAAGAAGCCGAGTCATGGGCGCTACAGTCCGGATACCGCGGAGCGCGGCATCCGGGAAAGCCCGAATAGGTGAATCTCTACTTCACACACTGGCGTCCCGGGAGAACCAACCATGTACCTCGAAATCGATGTGCTCCGAGAGGAGTACCAAGTCAACCCCCGGCGCATCCGTGATGCCACGGGGTTGGAGCAGCAGCGGGTGAACGACGCCCTCAACGCGCTCGAAAATGCCGGGTGGGTAGAGAAGCCTGCGCGCGGACTCTACCGGCTCGTGTACGACGGCAACAGGTACATCGAGAGGAGATCCACCACGTTGATCATGCCTGAGTCCGGGGCGTGTGGCGTCGCTTCCAACGGTGCTCTCCTCGTCGACGTCGACGGCAAGACGTTGTGTACGAGCTGCGCCGACGGCCACTGCGAGCGTTGCGGGACGGCGACCGGGCACACGACGATCGCTGGCACCTTCGTCTGCCGGAATTGTCAGCATGTCGCTCACGGGCAGGACACGACGCGAGAGGACGGTCAGGGAGCGCTCGGTGACTTTTCTTAAATAGGCCGCTTCTCTAGTGCCAACCCGCAATCTATTCTTGAAGCTTTCCGAGTTGCTGCTTGCTGTCTACCAAACTCCTCAGTAACACAGGTGTTACTGATGAAATGAGTAAGACGAACAGTAATATAAGCAAAATACCAGTAACGAGTGCTGAGTCCCCGAATGGGACTTTTGCCCCCGCAAAGGTGACTTCAAATATGAATGGGATTGCCGCTTGTACCTCAGACTCAGCAACAAAAACGACGATGAGTGCGGCTACAAGCACATCGAGAACAACCTCGGTGTAAAACCAGCTATCAGCCATCGTTGAGCGCAATTCCGCGATTGAATGACCACACAAAGAATCCAGCTGTCAGCACTAAGATAGTGACAACTGTAATCAGCTGGTAGGCTACTGCCAAAGCGATTGCGGCTACGAGCGACACAATTGCGCCAGTGATCATAGCCCCGCGGTAGAGGAAATCTACCGTATGTAGGTTGATTTGGCTTGATTGTATCGCGCTCTCCATGTCAGATACAGACTTCTCAAGTGATGTAACTCTTTCTTCGAAGGTAGACTCAACCGTCTCTAATCTGCTTGCCGTCTCGTCTATACTCTGTGTAGCTGCTTCAACATCGCGCATGTCCTCATCTATGTTCTCAATACGAGAGAAGGCATTAGCGATTTTGTCCTGGTTTTGTTCTACTTCTGACTCGAGCATCCCAACACGAATTTCCGTTTCTTTTCCTCGCTGTATGTCTTGAACTAACTCGTCGAGCGTTGGTACATCGACATCTGCCCCCCTCCTCTTTTCATTTGGTAACTCACCAATTCCGTGTGGTCTGGGTCCAGCGGTGTTTTGACTTCCTTCAGTCTCGTTAACTCCGAATCCCATCGCCGCTTTCGCAGTGTTTTCAGATCCATCCATGCCAGAAGTCCGGATCCTACGTTGCTTGTTTTCACCCATCGTTAGCTACCTCTCCATCTTCTGAGTCTCCATCTCCAAGCAGTTCCTCTCGAGTAAGCAGATCGACGTCCATATCACTCTCTTTGACAGCCTCTTCGAAAGCAAAGACGTGCTGTCGAATCTGATTCAAACGATCTATATCCATGATTTCGTCTATGTCTACGTCGGGGCTTACTGCTGCTTGGAAGATCTCCCTAATGAAGTGTTCAACAAGAACCCAGTCAGAGAATGGTGAAGAGTCTATTTCAACTTCGTCTCTGCGGTCTATTGTAACAAAATGCTTATGTTTAACACTACCTTCATCAAAAAGACGCTCTGTTCGGATAAAACTCCACCAGTGCTTACCCTGTGTGTGGTAGAAGTTGAGCCGCTGTAGCTCTGAACCGTAGTCTAATATTAAACCAATTATAAAATCTTGAAATTCTTTTGAAGGGTCTTCTTGATCAATTAGCTCTACCATCCCGGCGTCCTTCATGATTAGGGTGTGAACGAGGGCAACGGTAGCATTAGTGAGGTCATCCCAATCATCCTCATCAAAATCATCGGTTGCGGGTGATGACGAGATTGCTATCTCTAAATTACTGAAAATGTGATTGGGCGAATTGTATGTTTGAGGGTCATCAAGAGCAGACTGGATTGCCTTCTCAATCTGCTCTTTTCGCTCTACAATTATGTGTTCATGAGCAACCAAATTTTCAACATTCTGTGATGGATCCTCCGCGGAGAATAACACGTTATCGTCGCGATCGACGTCGCGTGAGTTAGTCATACACTGATGTCAGTCGCTATTCAAGTGAAAGTTTCTGTGGTTTGATCGTCTGACGTACTTTTATCCTTGCGTGCTTTGAACGCAACTCGTTCCATGAAGTCATTCGCTGTCGCGAATCAGAAAGGGGGTGTCGCCAAGACGACCAACACGATCAACCTCGCTGGCGCGCTCGCCGACCGGGGGCACGACGTGCTCGCCGTCGACGCCGACCCGCAAGGGTATCTGACCAACACGCTCGGCTTCCGCGATGCGTACGCCGCGGACCCACCGTCGCTGTACTCGCTGTTCAACAGCCCACACGAGCACGACGCCGACGAGGTCATCCTCGAACACGCGGAGTTCGACGTGCTTCCCTCGAACGTGGACATGTTCAAACTGGAGCAGAATCTCATCGCAAGCGGCCGCCGGCCACGCCAGCGCCTCGAGGACGTCTTCGACGATCTCGGTGGCTACGACTACGTCTTCGTCGACGCTCCGCCGTCTCTCGGGCCGATCAACGACAACGTCCTCCTCGCGTGCCGGAACCTGCTCATCCCGGTGGAGGCCGCGGAGTCGTCGATGCTCGCGCTCGAACACCTCCTCAACCAGATCGAGTCGCTCGAACGCGACTACGACGTCCAACTGCGAGAGCAGGCTGTGCTCATCTCGAACGTGAACTACCCGCTCGACAACGAGCAGCGGGAGGCGATCGACTGGTTCGGCGAGACGTTCGAGGGGCGGTGCCCCGTGTTCGAGATTCGGAAGCGCGCCGCGATCAAGCGCACCCTGAACAACGGCGGGTCACTGTTCAGTGATGACGCCGAGGAGTGTGACATGCGGGCTGTGTACGAGGACGTCGCCGCGACGCTCGTGGAGGTCGCCAATGACTGACGACGACCAGAAGAGCGACCTCTCCGAGCGGTTCCGCGGTCGGTTCGACGACCCGACTGACGACCAGGAGGAAGAGGAGCTCGACGAGACGGAAGAGCGAGATGAAACTCACGCCACGCAGTCAGAGCAGTCCGAGCGTTCCATTCCCGAAAAGACTTCAAAGAACGCAAAGAACGAGATGAACGCCATGCGAGTAAAGAACGTCAAGGAGTCATGGAGCGCAACCAGCGTCTACCTCCCAGAGTTCCTCGACCGACAGCTCACAACCACGTACAAGCACGCCGATCTCGAGTTCGAGGAGGAGTTCGGGCGGTCGCTACAGAAGACACGCTACTACTACCCGCTACTCGTCGCGCTAGGCATGGAACGCATTGAAGAAATGGAAGCCCATGAACTCCAAGAACGCATTGAAGACTTGGAAGCCAATGCGGGTGAGGAGTAGCATCCTTTCCTCAGCCTGTTGAGATGCGCTTAGTCGGCATCTAACTCACACAAGAGACGCTTCTCCACCGTCTGCCTGTTGAGAAGCGCAACCGATGACGTGTTGCGAAGATAGGGAATAATGCACAGGTCTGACGACGATCACTCGTAGGATTGAGTGGCCTCGCGTACCCCTGCTCACAAGTGGATAGCCTGATTTTATCAGAATAATGGGAGAATTTGTTTCCGCTAGCAGGGCTCTGTTGAAATCCTCTTCTTTAGAGAATTGTTCGCGTGAATCTACTGCACACTACACGTGCGTATTGATTAGATGTCGAAGTATGTCTCTGCTCTTTTCAGAATGTGTTCAAGCTTGGGCGACCCTCGGATGGCAGTTAATGGCTGCGGTGGTTCCGGACCGGATGGGTGATCTGCCAGTTGTCGATACCACCACTGGACGTCGTGCCACTCTCCCTGTTTGTAGCCAACTGTGGGAAACGTACCAACCGGTTCGAACCCTATTCGCTTGTGTAACTTCACGCTTGCAGGATTCGGAAGCGTCACGACTGCGTACACGTTATAATATCCTTGCTCCTTCAGAGTCTCCAAGAGGGAGGTGTACAGCGCGGTTCCGATACCCGATTGGTGAGCGTCTTCAGCGACGTATACCGTCAGTTCAGCCGTCCATGCATACGGCGGGGTTGACCGTAACGAACTCGCAGTTGCGTATCCGAGAATTTCGTCTTCGTCTGTCTCGCAAACGAACCACGGATACTTGCGGAGAGTCGTCTTGATCCGCTCCGCCATCTCTGTAGTCGTTGGCGGTTCAACTTCAAACGAAATTGGTGTCGATTCGACGAAAGGGGCGTAGATAGAACGGATAGATGGTGCATCTTCCGGAGTGGCTAATCGGAGCTGGTATTCCATGTTCGAAGAATTTACACGCGACCACTGTATATCCTGTACTTATCGGTGTAACAGTATCGATAGAAGGGGAATGCGAACGGTTGGATGATACCCTCACTACCGGTAAGAGGTGTAGCGGATCAACGAATAGCGTACCCCCAGTAAGCGAATGCTTTTATGCCAAAACGCCAGAATTGACAGTAGTGTCACAGACGGCGCGTCCGCCCGCAAATTCCCGGTGGAAGTGGCTCGGTCCAACGAAGAATATCGAGAGTGCCAGCTACGAATCCACACCAAGAGATTACCCCGTAGACGGCCTCTACGGCTCTGACGACGGCACTCTCGTCCGCGCGGCCTCATTCGATATGACGTTCCGCGAGATGGTGGACGGCGCACTCAAAACCTACCCCCGCGAACAACAAGTCCGCCATAACCGCTCGGTCACGTTAGAGGACCTCGTCACTGAAGTGCCCGTCTCGTACCTCCGGTTCTACGACGAGTACGACCACGATCAGGGCCACCCGAAACCCTGGGGTGCCGTCTTCCGCGCGCACGTCCTCCGATGCGTCAAAGGCTGGAAGAACGCGACCGCGCTCCATCGCTACCTGAAACAGCAGCCGTTTCTCTGCACGCAGTTGGGCTTCAAAGACATTCCCGACCAGTCCACACTCTACCGCGCGTGGGACGACCGTCTCGAAGATGTCCACGACGCAGTACGAGACGCCGCCGAGGTCGTCGTGGACATCGCCCGCTACCACGACATCCCCGCGCCCGAACCCGAGTTCCTCCCCGATCAGCCAACCGATACGGTGACGAACTCAAAGAGCAAGGACACGCTCGCCCGTGAGAATGCCCGTGAGGTCTGGAAGGGCGCGAAGCCCATCGTCGAGGACGCCTTCCATCTGGACCGTAGCGACAACGCCTCGATTCCCGAGGGCGCGTTCTGGGAGCAACAGTCCTACCTCGGAATGCGAACGGATATGCACCCGAACGACGGCGCACAGTCCTTCGCTGCGGACTCCACCCGCAGAAAGACGCCATCAGGCGACTCCCACCGGTTGCAGACGAAGACGCTCGGCGTTGAGCGCATTCGGACGATGCTCCGGGAGACTGGCCGGACGCTTGTTGCGCGAGCGAAATCGAAGGATAAGATGGGGCGCAAGCAGATGACGGCCATCGACTTCACGAAGGGCAACCCGTGGAGCGGCCACGTTGAACGCGATAGCAGCGGACAGAATCAGGAGCCGTGGATTCTCGGCTACAAGGGCGATGACGGGCCGTTCTTCCAGTGGGCAGTCATCAAACTCGTCGGCCACGACGTCCCGCTGATCCTTGATGCCGTCCCGGTTGTTCGTGGTCGGAAGCGAGCGGATATCGTAGACGATCTCCTCGAAGGCGCGACCGACATCGTCCCTGGACTCGATTTGGTGATGATGGACCGCGAGTTCGCCCCGGACGGCGTCAAAGACGTCTGCGAGACGCACGACGTCCACTACCTCAACCCCGGTGTCGTCCGGTCCAGCAGCGACCACGAACACCAGATCGCTAAGCTTGCCAGTGAAGACAAAGACTTCGATGTCATCGAGCAGGAGCGCTTGGACGACGGTCCGACGCGGAAGGCGGTTTACCTCCCGAAGCGCGAGTGGGAACGTGAGGACGAAGACAACGACGGGACGGATGTGACGATCCGACAGGAACTCATCGAGGACTTCGAGGACGTCGGCAACACGACGCCGCTCTCGGAGGACCGCGACGGCGACTCGCCGCTGAGCAACCTTCTCAATGAGGTCGCCGAAGAGGAGGAGATCGACGAGCCAGCGCGGGTCGAAGCGCCGACCCTGCCCTTTGAGACGAATCTCCCGTGGGTGGATGTCGATCCCGCCGACCAGCAGGAGATGAAACACCAGATTGGGCGACTGATGGCCCGATACAAGCGGCGTTGGGGTATCGAGAACGGCTTCAAGAAACTGAAGACGTTCCTCGCAGAGACGCAGTCGCCCGACCACCGGTTCCGGTACTTCAACTTCGCGTTCGCCTGCGTGCTGTACAACTGCTGGCGACTTGTGGACATCCTCGTGCAGTTGGAACTGTACGGCGAGATCGGCGATCAGCCGGCAGTGTCCTCGAACTCGTTCCTGACGTTCGCCAAGAAAAGCTACGGCCTCGACCCGCCCGACTAACTCTCTCATTCCTCTGGGCTTGCTCGGTCGTGAGCGGCAGCGCTGTCCTAAACGCCGATTTTCCACTGGATTTGTGAGCGCTATCCGACAGGTTCCTCAGAAGCGCGTTCCGAGATTTGCTCGGCTATTTCTTTCAAACATATATCGGTGAATCCTATGCATCATGGACCTATCCTCGCAACATCCACAATCTCGGAGGATAGATTTGATGCGTGCCTTCGTTTCGTTATTAAAACATACTATTATTTATGCTTTTTGAGTCCTCCCATATAGTATAATATCGACAGGATGTACTGCATAGGCGTGGATATCATCGATCGACACGATATTTACTACAGAGTGTGTCTGAGTAGGAGAGAGCAACAACGACATAAACACGACCTGCGTACCGAAGTATAAGCGATTGATACTCTACCACTTGACCACTTTGGGAAACAAAGGGTGTACCATCATCTCTATTTATATCGATCTGATATCAGACAGACGGACTCACCGATACTGAGATATGACTGGCAACTGTGACTTGTGTGGTCGTGTGATTCAATCTTCCACATTCGAGACTGTTAGTGAGCGGTCATTCTGTTCAAGTGGGTGCCAAGATGTGTACACGACGCTTGGAGTTCCCGATTCCCTCGATACCACCCAGACAACTGAGAACGGGATCGACCAAGAGGAAGACGCGGTTCCTACTGATCAGCATCGTTCTCGGACGTTTCTCCGGATCGACGGCATGTACTCCGCGACGTGTGAGGCGTATCTTGAATCTCTCGCCGAGAAACAAGAGGGAGTGACCAGTGCCGAGGCGAGTTACGTCACGGAGACGATCCGAGTTGAACACGATCCAGACACTGCTTCGAAGGAATCGTTGCGCGAGGCGTTGAGCACTCTGGGGTACACGGCGTATCTCCGTGAGGATGCCTCATCAGACGTGGGAGAGGCCGGTGGCACGACACGTCGATCACGGGAGATGGGTGGGATTCGAAAGCGCCGAGACGACCAGCTCTTGGGGATGCGATACTCCGTTGGGTTCCTCTTCGGTGCGTTTCTGTTGGTCCCATACGTTGCGATCCTCTATCCAGCGCAGCTCGCGTCGATTTTCGACTGGCAAGTGCTCGAAATATTTGAGGGCGCATTTCGGTTAGACAGCCAAGGGGCATTCGTATTCCTCCGACTGTATTTCGTGATGACTGGTATCATTCTCGTCTTTACCGGTCTGCCAGTGTTGCGTGGCGCGTATATCAGTCTCAAAATGCGACGCCCGAACACCGACCTGTTGGTCGCACTCACCGCCGTCAGCGCGTACGCGTACAGCACGGCTGCCGTTATCCTCGGGCAAAACGACATTTTCTATGATCTCGCGATCATCGTCACGGCCGCGGTTACCGCGATGGTATTCTACGAATCGTCAATCAAACAGCGGGCACTTGATCGTCTCACTGAGCTCACCATATCACAGGTCGAGAGTGCACGAACGTACGACTCGGACGGAGAGACTGAGGAAGTTCGCGTGGAGAATCTCAATACAGGGGATATCGTGCTCGTTCGACAGGGCGAACGTGTTCCAATAGACGGTGAACTGGTTGAAGACAGCTGTACCGTCGACGAAGCGATCGTGACAGGTGAATCGCTTCCGGTGCTCAAACGCGCCGGAGACGACGTGATCGGGGGGTCGATCGTGACGGACGGTGCAGCGTTGGTCCGTGTCGGCCCAGACGTAACGAGTAGTATCGACCGGATAACGACCGCCGTCTGGGACCTACAGAGCGCGACTCACGGCGTCCAACGCCACGCCGACCAACTCGCGTCGTACGCTGTCTTCCTCGTCGTTGGAGCCGCTGTCGCGGTCGGCGGCGTCGGTGTACTCGCATTCGGGATTGGCCTGCCAGATGCCGTCCTCCTCGCGCTGTTGATCATCCTTGCTGGCTCGCCGTGGGCCCTCGGACTTGCGACGCCCCTGTCGGTCGCGAAGAGCCTCTCCAGTGCGCTCCGGCGCGGGATCATCATCTTCGACGAAACAGTCTTCGAACGGCTCCGCGATGTCGACATCGTCGTCTTCGATAAGACGGGGACACTCACAACCGGAGAGATGGAGGTGATCGAAGCGGACGCGCCTCCCGAGTTACTCGACGCCGTCGCCGCACTCGAACAACGGGCGTCACACCCCGCCGCGAACGCTATCACGACGGCGTTCGCCGGGAGTGACGATGGCGACGCCGCAGCGGCTCAGCCGGACTCGGGAGATGACGCGGTCGGAACGGAAGGCGTCGGTCAGATACGCGAGTTCACGAACCATCGGTCGGGTATCGAAGGCGTGATCGGCGACACGTCGTACCTCGTCGGGAACCTCGATCTATTCGCAGAACAGGGGTGGACCGTTAACGACGACATCCGGTCTCGGGTCGCCGACGCTCAGGGATTCGGACAGCTTCCGGTCGTCGTCGGTCGCGACGGGACAGCAGAGGGGCTGATCGTCGTCGGGGACGAGCCGCGAGAGGGCTGGGACGACACCGTCTCTCGGCTCGGGGAACGAGGCACGGAGATCGTCGTCCTGACCGGCGACGACGAGGAGGCGACAGACTTCTTCAAGCGACACGACGCCGTGACGCACGTCTTTGCGACGGTTCCGCCGGAGGGGAAGACGGCGACGATCCGGCGGCTCAAATCTGATGGGCAGGTCGCGATGGTCGGTGACGGTACCAACGACGCGCCGGCGCTCGCCGCCGCCGACCTCGGCATCTCGCTGGGCGGCGGGACGGCGTTGGCCGCCGACGCCGCCGATGTTGCGATCGTCGACGACGACATCCGCTCCGTCGAAACCGCCTTCGACCTCGCGGGAGCGGCTCGCCGTCGCGTGAAACAGAACAATCTCCTCGCGTTCTCCTACAACGGTATCGCGCTCGCGGCGTTGGCCGTCGGGTTCTTCAATCCGCTGACGGCAGCGGCCGCGGTCATTGCCGGTGGTGGGTTGATCGCGGTAAACACTCGACGGAAGCTAATCGGATAGGGGGTACGACCTCCAAACGAGCGCGGATCCGAGCCGTCTCACCGACATGGATTGAGGGTGGCTATCACGGTGCGCGCATCGTCGATCTGACTGTCGAGGTCGCAACCCGGCACCTCACCGGTTCTGTTTCTTAACGACTATCCTTGTCTAGACACTACTACGACCATGGAGCTCGACTTTACACGTTCGGTGGTTCCGCTTGCCACGATCGTCACTCTCGCAACGGTCGCGCTAACCGCAGTGATGGCACCTTCGACCGTTTTTATGATGGTTCTTCCCTCGATGATCGCGTTCTCGGTGGTCGCGTACTTCCTCGGGATGAAACACGGCGAATTCCGCGCTAGTCCGTAGCGGTCCTGTCCGGTATCGTTCCAAGCTCACAGCGTCCGTCCGTCTGAAGCGTCCTGATTCGGGTTACTACGTCCGGTGGTCCGCACTTCGTTTCAACAAAACTTGATGAGCGACCAGCAACCGAGGATCAACGTGGCCGGGATGTTTACTCGGTGACTCCCGCACTGAGCTCAGACGCGTCCTGCCGGACGGGTGTCGGGGAGTCGATCGAATACACGAGCGTTCCGGTGAACAGTGCGATGCTCCCTAACAGGAATATCGAACTGAGCGGCGACGCTGAATCGACGAAGATCCAGTATATTGGTGCCGCGATCGTCGGGCCGGCCGCGATGACAGCGACTTGGGAGACGAGGGGGCCACAACACCCACACGTACACGCACCGACGACCGTCGCCGTCCCGGCCGTACTCTGTGTCGCTCCCGCCTGCTGATCGAGACGCCACGAGTGAGCGACGGCGGCCGCGTTCAACCCCACGAGGACGCCGAGGAGTCCGAGCACGATGACTACACCGGGAGAGATAGCGATGAAAAACGGAACGTCGGGGAGCAGGACCTCGAGGGTGGGCCATCGCACGATCTGATACAGTACGTTCAGGACCGCCACGGTCGTCTCTTGCGGAGCGCCCTCCTCACTAAAGAAGGATAGGTATCCCGTCGTCGCCATAAAGAAGAGGCTCACCATGGCTCCGACGCTGAATCCGAACCGACGCGCCACCGGATCCCGAAGGATCGTCGACAGTGCCGTGCCAACGTCGTTCCAGAGGATGTAGCCGACGAGTAGTGGTGTCGCGAGGACGATCCCGTACCCGATCGGGTTGGTGTAGCCGCTGAATCCGGGCAGTAGATACGGGTACAGTATCCAGCCACCGAGCAGCATGCCGAGAGCCATGTACCGGGGACGTGTCGTCCATCGCACGAGTCCGGTGACGAAACTCGCGACCACGACTAGCAGGCCGGTTCCGATCGCGAGCGGCTGATACCACGACCGCGGGAACGGCATCGAGTCCGCCTGATACGTCGGATCCGGGGCCAGGCCTTCGAAGATGATCGCGCCGGCGATAGCAACACCGATGCCGACCGCAATTCCGTATAGAGCGGTTCTCGGCGAGACCCGCCCCCTTCGCTTGAGGAGGATGAGCGTACCGACTACGAGAGCACCGATACCAGCGATCGCCAACCCGTGCGATTGTGAGAGTCCCGACGATTCAGCGCCACCGTGGGCCGAAACTGTCGGGATCAGAGAAAGGAGACTGATCCCGACAGCAACCAAGACGAGTAGGCGGAGCGACCTTCGTCGAGGTTTCGGTCTGTCAGCACCAGCGCCCCCTTTTCCGCCTTTCTGGGTCATTGCGAGGGGTTAGTGACTCACACACAATTATCTGTCTCTCTCGTTCCCCCCGAGACGGACCTCGTGACTGCCCTCAGAGTCTGTATATGCGTGGAACCGTCCTGTAGAGTTCTTCGGGACGGTTCAGAAGTCCGTGTCAGATCGCGTCAGTTCGGTTCGTAGCCGGCGTACTCCATGAGCTGACTGAAGATGTCCGAGTCCATGACGGAGCGGTACACCACGCCGGTAAGCATGCCGCCGGGGTAGAACGACCCATTCATCACGTGGTTGACCTTGTGGCAGTGCATGAGGTAGATCCCGGGGTCCGCGTCGGCCGTGAACTCGATCGTGTGCCGTTCCGCGGGGGCGATGTTCGTGACGTCGATGTCGTGTCTGGCGGCTTCCGGAACGACCCCGCCGTCCTTTTCGACGCGCTGGAAGCGATGGTTGTGGATGTGCATCGGGTGCGACATGTACCCGCCGTTGACGAGGTGTACGCGGACCAAATCGCCTTGATCGACGATGATCGGCGACCCCTGTTCGGGGTGGAGCGTCCGGGGCGCGCTCTTCCCGTTGACGGTGAAGACGTCCGGCGTCCGCGAGGTCGTGTCGTACGTGAAGTTCCCCTCGCCGCCCCACTTCTTCGGGATCCGCGAGTCCCAGTCTTTGATCGTCATGAAGTACTCCCGGTCCGCCGGTTCGTAGCCCTCGGGATCGACCCGGAAGATCCCGTACATCCCCATATCGATGTGGCGGTGGGTCTGGAGGTGGCAGTGATACAGGTGCGTCCCCGGAACGTTCGCCGGAATCTCATAGGTGTGCTTCTCGCCCGCGGGGACTTTGATCCCGGTCGACGTCGGGACGCCGTCGTTCTTCCACGACTTGGTGACGCCGTGGAAGTGGATCGTGTGCGGCCGGCGCCCGTTCGTGTTGTCGAGCGTCACCTCCATGTCGTTCCCCTCGGTCGTCCGGAGGATCGGACCCGGGACGCTCGGGTCGTGGTCGTCGGCCTGCCACGCCCAGACGCGGGGGAACTCGACCGGCCCGCCCATCGAATCGAGCGGGTGGACGGCGTGTCGCGCCGGCTGCGTCCCCATCGTCACTGACCCGCCCTGCTCGTCGACGTTGACGACTGTCGGAGGGCTGGTGTAGGGGAGATCTGACGAAGATGTCTGTGCCTCGTTCGGAGTGTTCGTGGCCGCCGTCGGCGCGTTAATCGTCTTCGACGAACAACCCGCCAACGCCGATACGCCCGTCACGCCGGTCGCAGCAAGAAATTCTCGCCGGGACAGTCCGGTTCCGGGGGCACCGAAAGGTGTCATCATGGTTCATTCGACACATTGGGCTGTCGCGACAAACGAGGACTGCAGAATCCCTGTTTTTGAGAAGGCAAGCGAATATGTTCGACAACAATCGGACGGGTTTCACAAGCAAACTAAGGGTTTGCTGTCGAAAGAACTGAGATCTGAGACCCACAGATAGCAAACAGTTACATTCCACCTGTTGCCGTCAGATACGCGCTCGTGAATTGAATCGCATTGTACGCACCGTGAATCAGAGTCGGAACAACGAGGTTATCGGTGTACTCGTAGGTCGCACCGAGTACCAGAGCTAGAACGAATGCGATACCGACGTACACGAGCTTCCCTTCTCCACTCAACGAGAAGAGATGGATCGATGCGAAGAGGGCGCTCGCAAGAACGATTGCACGGGTTGGATGTAGCGTTTCTCGGAGTGTCCCCTGAACCAGTCCTCGGTATAACAGCTCTTCGCCCGGACCGACTAGCAGAAACGATAGAGGAATGAGAATTAGAAAGGCTGTCGGATTTTGCTGACCAACTGTTACTACTTGGTTTTCTGCTGATTCCAGTCCGAGCGAGGAGATAACGCGTGATGAGACAATGAGTAATCCGAGGAGTGTACCTACCCCCCCGATGGTTACAGCAACATCTCGCCTGTCCGGAATCGAAAGCGAAACGAATTCGAAGTCGAGATTTCGGAATCTGAGATAGAGGATTGAGAGCCCTCCGAATGTCACCCCCTGTAACAAGATCGTGCTCATTACGAGGCGCAACGATGGACGAGCGGTTACATCGACCCCGAATGCGCCCAGCAGTGCGGCAACGGTGGTGACAATTACCGACCCAATAACCGTTGAGCCGTACGTGAGCCCAACTGCACTCCCGACAGACTGAATCCGTGTCGTTATTTCTGTCATTTGAAAATCAGTGGTTGTGACTCGTGTTGTCGGCAGTCTCCGGGTCCCTCTCCATCTCACCCACTAGTTCGACGGTTGCGTGATCGATTCCATGGTCGGAAAGAAGCTGATGGACGCGAGAGCGGATCGCCTGATGTTGGTCTAGTGATGTGGGCTCATACTGAAGGCGCACTGTCGCTACGGTCAACTGACTACATACTTGCCAGACGTGTATGTCGTCGACGTCTTCAACGCCATCGACAGCTGTCAGTTCATTTCGAAGTTTATCGGGTGAGATAGGGCTCCGTTCTAAGAGGATTGAGGTGCTTCCGCGGAGTACCTTTCCTGCCGAAACGAGCACTAACACGCCGATGAGGATGGCAGCCACCGGGTCGGCGACAGGTAAATCGAACGTGACGACGGCGAGTGTCGAAATGATCACCGCGACTGATCCACCGGCATCGCCGAGAAGGTGATAGAATGCGCCGCGCTCGTTGAGGCTCATCTCGCCCCCTTGTACGATATAGACCGATCCCAAGTTGACAAGCAAGCCGCCGACGGCGATGATCAGCGTCATTGTCGGATCGATCTCAACCGGGTCCAGGAACCGTTGATACGATTCCCACAGGATGTACCCGACCATCGGAACGAGCAGTATCCCGTTGAGAAACGCAGCAACCGGCTCCAGTCGATGGAGTCCGTACGACCACTCAGCACCGCCTTCGAATCGTTCCGCGGTGTAGCTCGCGCCGAACGCCATTGCGTACGCAAGCATGTCGAATAGCATGTGGAGCGCATCGCTGATGAGAGCGACCGAACCGAAGAGGAGCCCACCAGCCAATTCGGCAAGGAAGCCAAGGAAATTGACGACCGCTACGAGGGCAAGTCGGCGCGTACTGCTGCCTGTTTCGGTTGTTAGTTCATATTCTCCCGTCTCTTCGTGAGCATGCCCGTGTTGACTCATACGTTTTGATCTGATAAATTCGTAATGTCCGGTATTACGACTCTCAAGCGTCAGTTGTTCTCTGTCTCCGGTTCGACGCGAGAGAGTCGCATTGCGTTCCCGGTCACGGCCATCGTCATCCCCGCGTCGCCGGCGAGGACGGCGAGCCAGATGGGGACGTACCCGAACGGAACCGCGAGAGCAAGTCCGGCTTTGACACCGAGGCTGGCCCAGATATTCTGCCGGATGACGCCGTTTGCGTCGTTCGCGAGCTCGTAGAGATACGGGAGCTTTGCGAGGTCGTCACCCATCAGCGCGATGTCGGCCGTCTCCAACGCGGTGTCCGTCCCGGCCGCGCCCATCGCAATACCCACCGTTGCCGTCGCGAGCGCCGGGGCGTCGTTGATCCCATCACCGACCATCGCGACGCCCTCGTGTTCCTCGATGAGCTCCTCGACGGCAGCCACTTTTTCGTCGGGGAGCAGTTCTGCCCGGTACTCGTCGACTCCGACTTGGTCGGCGATCGCGCGAGCAGTTCGCTTGTTGTCGCCGGTCAGCATGACCGTCCGTGAGACGCCGAGATCTCTGAGTCGAGCGATCGTTCGCGCTGCTTCGGGACGGATCTCGTCGGCCACGGCGACGATACCTTCCAGTTCGTCTTCAGTGCCGACGAGGATGACCGTCTTCCCTTCCGATTGAAGCTTCGGAACCGTCTCTTCGAGCAGATCAAGGCAGTTGTTCCGGTCACAGATCTGCCGGGCAGTCTGCCTGACGACACCCCCGCCGGTCGTCGCATGGACGTGTGAGAGATCGAAACCTAACTCCTCGAACAGCCCCGGCTTCCCGGCGAAGTGCGGCGTGCCGCCGAGATCGGCACGCACTCCCTTTCCGGTGATGCTTTCGAAGTCATCGATATCGCGCTCGTCGACCCCCATACTGCCGGCTTCAGCGACGATTGCCTCGCCGATGGGATGTTCGCTCCGCTGTTCGAGCCCACGCGCACACCGGAGGACATCTTCTTCGGAATTTTCGTTCAGTGGAACAACGTCGGTGACGGTGAGCTCCCCTTTCGTGAGCGTCCCGGTCTTGTCGAACGCGACGACGTCGACGCTCCCCATCGCTTCGAGGTGGTTGCCGCCCTTGATCAGGACCCCGTTCTTAGCAGCGCTCGTGATCCCCGACACCACGGAGACGGGCGTCGAGATGACGAACGCACACGGGCAGGCGAGTACGAGGAGTGTCAGCCCGTAGACGACGGCCGTCGGCCACGTGGTTCCGAGGGCGTACGGGCTCCCCACTGTCGTCAAGACCGCGAAGGCGACGACGACCGGTGTGTAGTACGCCGAGAAGCGCTCGACGAACTGCTCACGCTCGGTCTTGTTTGACTGAGCGTCTTCGACCATCTCCACGATACGCGAGAGCGTGTTATCGCCGGCCTCGGAGGTAACCTCCACCTCGAGATACCCCTCTTCGTTGATCGTACCGGCGTACACCTCGTCTCCCATCGCCTTGTCGACGGGCACGCTTTCGCCCGTGATGGGCGCCTGATTGACTGCGCTTTCACCGTCGACGACGGTCCCGTCGAGTGGGATCTTCTCGCCCGGTTTCACGACGACGACGTCACCGACAGCGACCTCGTCGACTGGAACCGTCTCCGTACTACTGTCTCGCTTGACGGTCGCTTCGTCCGGCGAGAGGTCCATCAACTCCTGGAGCGAGTTCCGGGCGCGATCCATCGAGTACCGCTCCAGCAGCTCGGCGATGCTAAACAGGAACGCGAGGGTGGCGGCCTCGAAGTAAAGCGCTTCACCGAAGGCGAGGCTCGCGACCAGCGCCCCGAGGATAGCCACCGACATCAAAAAGTCGATATCGAGGTTCAGATTCCGCGCCGAGTAGTAGCCGTTGCGAAGGATCTCTTGACCCCCGAAGGCGACGGCGACAAGGAACAGTCCGTCGGCAACGAACAGCTCTGTGCCGAGAAGGCTCGCAATCTGTCCGTTCTGCCCAGTGAGGAAGAATTCAAGGAGCAAACCGAGAGCAACGAACCCACCGCTGATCCACGTCTTGAGTGCCCGCGGACTCACCCAGATGCTCTCGCGTTCCTCGGTCGCGTTCTGACCTTCGGACTCGTCGCTCGAACTGTCTGTAACCTCGTATCCAGCACGTTCGATAGCACTGATTATCTCGGCTTCTCCGGCCTCCGAAGAATCGTACGTGACAACGACGGTTCCGTTCGTTGGCCGGGTTTTATACGCTGTAACTCCAGCTTTGTCGAGTGACTTTTCGATCTTACCCGCACACGAGGGGCAGTCCATCTCGGGAACCGTAAATTTCGTCGTTATCTCGTCGACGTCTTCGATGGTGTATCCCGCCTTTTCGACCCGATCAGCTATCTCGGTAGCGCTGGTTTGCTCGCTGTCGTATGAGACTGTCAACGTTCCCGTCGTCACTTGCGGGTCGATGCTGTTGATACCGTCCAGTTTTTCGACGCTGTTCTCAACTTTTCCTGCACACGAGGGACAGTCCATCTCCGGAACCGAGAGCTGTGCAACATTCCCTTGTCCGTGTGGTGGGGAGGTGTCATCGACATCCCTTGTATGCTGAGTGGACTCGTGACTATGCTGAGATCCCTCTTCGTGCGTGTGGGTTCGATTCGGTGGTTCGCCACGTTTGTCGTGGGAATCATCGTCAGGTGGGGTCATTACTCGCCGCTTGCCGCTACAGATTTATTAAATCTACTGCGATAAATGCTCCCTATTATGTTAAGAATTAATAAATACCATGTATTGAGTTATTAATATTCCCGTCAGATCATCTCACTCGAACTGTCCCGACCATTCCAGAACTCTCATGCGGAATACAACAGTACCCGTACGTTCCGGGTTGATCGAACGTGTGCTCGTAGTTCTCCCCCGGGGCGATGAGTCCCTCAGTAACCCGGTTCCTCGCAGCACGCTCTGACTCGAAGCCACCACTTGCGAAGTACACGGCCTCGGCAGGAATCTCGTCTTCGTACGCTGTGACCGTGTGCTGGATGTCGCTCTCGTTCGTCCACGTCACTGTCCCTTCGGTTTCGATCGTCGCAGTCTTCGGCTCGAACGTGTGATCGTCGGGCATCGTGACGGTCAGGCTCGACGATGCCTGCCCGCTCAAACATCCAGCGGTGCTCAGCGTCGCCAAGACGGCAGTACTGAGTCGCAATACCGTCCGTCGATTGTAGAATTTGAGTGTCATTGGAACAGAGATGGGTGGTGCCTATCAGAGCGCCACGAAGAGGTCGGTCACGTACATCACGCCGAGGCCGAGCAGGAACGCAAGCAGGTTCGTGGCGCTGGCCACGCGACCGCCTGCATCCCGAACCATTCCCGCGATCTCCCAGTTGACCTGTAAGATTGCGCCAACCCCGATCGCGAGGAAGAAGGCGCCGATCGTCGGCGAGTACGCGAGACTACCGATCCAACCGCCGAGGATGACGGGGGCACCGGCGATGACGCCGAGCGCAGCGAAGTGCTTGAACGACGGGCGCTCTCCGCGGGCGACCTCGTACTCGTCCGACCCGGCGCGAGCGTGCCCGCCGACGGCGTCGTCGAGGAGGGCGGTTCTGACGTCAACGAGTCGATGATCACGGGCGAGTCGAAACCGGTCTCGAAGGAGCCTGGCGACGAGGTCATCGGCGGCACCATCAACGGCGACGGCAGTCTCCGCGTCCGTGTTGGCGCGACGGGCGAGGAGACGACGCTCGCGGGCATCATGCGGCTCGTCGAGGAAGCCCAGCAGAGCAAGTCGAAGACCCAGGTGCTGGCCGACCGCGCGGCCGGCTGGCTGTTCTACGTCGCTCTCGGGGCGGCAGTCGTGACCGCAATCGCGTGGACGGTCGCGGTCTCGTTCGACGTGACCGTCATCGAGCGCGTCGTCACGGTACTCGTCATCGCCTGCCCACACGCCCTTGGACTCGCCATCCCGCTGGTCGTCGCGATCAACACCTCCCTGGCGGCGCGCAACGGGATGCTCGTTCGCGACCGCATCGCGATGGAGGACGCACGGAAACTGGACGCCATCATCTTCGACAAGACGGGGACGCTCACCGAAGGCGAGCACGGCGTCGTCGATATGGCGACCGTCGACGGCGTCGACGAGGACAACGCGCTCGCACTGGCGGCAGCTGTCGAGAGTGACTCCGAACACATGATCGCGCGAGCCATCCGCGAGGCAGCTGGCGAGCGTGATCTCAGTGCCCCCGATGCATCCAGCTTCGAGGCAATCAAAGGGCGAGGGGTCCGGGCGAACGTCGACGGCAACGAGGTGTACGTCGGCGGTCCGAATCTGCTCTCACAGCTCGATAGCGAGGTTCCGGGCCACCTCCAGCGGTTCGCTGACGATGCGGGAGAGAACGCCCAGACGGTGGTGTATCTTGTTCGTGACGGAGAGTTGATCGCCGCGTTCGCGATGGCCGACGTGATCCGCGAGGAGAGTTTCCGCGTCGTCGACGCCCTCCACGATCTGGGCATCGAGGTAGCGATGCTGACTGGCGACTCCCAGGACGTCGCCAACGCTGTCGCCGACGAACTGGGCATCGACACGGTGTTCGCGGAAGTCCTCCCCGAAGACAAGGACAAGAAAGTCCAGGAACTCCAGGACCAGGGGAAGCTCGTGGGGATGGTCGGCGACGGTGTGAACGATGCGCCGGCGCTGACGCGAGCCGACGTCGGTATCGCGATTGGGAGCGGCACCGACGTTGCTGTCCAATCGGCTGACGTCATCCTCGTTCAGAACAACCCGATGGACGTCGTTCGGCTGGTAAAACTGAGCAAGGCGAGCTACCGGAAAATGCAGGAAAACATCGTCTGGGCGGCCGGCTACAACATCTTCGCGATTCCGCTCGCAGCAGGCGTACTGGCTCCGATCGGGATTCTGCTGTCACCCGCTGTGGGCGCACTCCTGATGTCGCTGAGTACGGTTATCGTCGCCATCAACGCGCAACTGCTCCGCCGGGTGGATCTATCCATCCCCGAGCTTCCAGGAGTGACACCATCCACTAGCGCCCAAACTGTAGACTGAAACTCTGCCTGATCACTTTAGGAGGGGTTTTCGATTGCATACGGTTGGTATTCGGAATCAGAAAATCGGTGCAGTTTGGATAGATGGCACTCTTCAAACCGATTTAACGGGTTATAGATGCCAGTTTTCCCACTTACGCCGCGCCTCTTCTTGAGAAGCTGGTTGTCCTCACACGAGTTATCTCAGCATAGTTGATTCCAGAATCTCCCGACCAGTTTCTCACCCTCAACGTCGAGCAGGRTGATTGAGTCAYCATCAATGAAGGTGTTAGCTATGAGTGAACGAAGCGTAGCTGCGAGACTTACAGAGTACTTGTTTGTGCTGACCGATTCAACAGCAGCGGTTCCTGCGCAAAGAGGATGGGATCGCGCCGCTTGTGTGACTGGCTGATGGGATAGCTCACATGACTTCTCAGGAGCACCGATTGACCGACGCCTACCTTGTCGGGTTGACACTCACAGAGGCACTCAAAGCCGATCAGTCCCTCTGCACGGCTCTTCGAACTCTGGAGGGGCCGTTCGATTCGCTCAATGACGGCTACCCAGAGTGGCATCCAGCACCGCACTTGTTCGAGGGGATGGTACGCTTGTTACTCTACCGCGAACTCACTGGCGAAAGCTACCGTTCGCTCGCCCAGTATCCCGAACTCGCAGTTGTCATCGACTTGGAGAAAATCCCCGACGAATCGGTGCTCTCGCGGACCTGGCGTAACCGGTTCGACGAGGCGACCCGGGAGTTCGTCACCACAGCCGCCCACTACGTCATCAAGGAAGTCCATGATCGCGACATCTCAGCGCCAGAGGTGCGGCCTAAGGCAGAGATCGTCGACGATGAGCAAGAAGCTGCAGACCCAGTAGAAGACAAATCCTTCTCACAGGAGGAGATCATCCAGACGACGCGCCTCGCGCGTGATCACGCCTTTGGTCACTTCGACTCTGGTCGGGCGTCGAACGCCTCGTACGAGGACACACAATTCTTTGAGCTACAGACGTTCATGGGGATGGTCCACTGTGGAACTGCGCAGGGAGAGACTCGCTTCCAATATCGCCATGGCGAAGAGTACAGCCCCCATGGTGATACCCACCTCCGCGCCGTCAAGCAGTTCGATCCCGAAGAACTCGTGAACGGATTCAACGAGACAACAGATCGCTTGCTCTCCGTGATCGCCTCGGAAGCATCCTTTCGAAGGCCAGTCACCGCGGCAATCGATATCACAACTATTCCCTATTACGGAGAGGTCGAAGGAATGCCGATGGTCAGCGGGACCAAGGATAGAGACGGTCGAGCGTTCAAATTTGCGACGCTCTCGATCATCGGGCAGAACATTCCGCTCGTTCTCGCGGTCGAACCAGTGCGAGAGAGTTCTGAGTGGGATGAGAACTCGTCGAATCAGATTCATCGCACTGTGCGACGGCTCGTTCAACGAGCGAAAGAACACGTTCCGATCGAGACAGTACTCTGTGACCGAGAGTTTGACTCGATACAAGTGTTCCAGACGCTCTCAAATCTCGATGTGAACTACCTCATTCCGAAGCGGGTCTCCAGCTCCGAACGGGATGTACTTGAACAAATGGAGGAAGACGACCAAGAGGTGGCTGTTGAGTCGGCTTCTGTCCATGTGGAATCTGGATCGCATCCAATGCGGCTCCTGTACGTGCCGTCGACGAGTGGTGAGGGGACGGCCGTCTTCGCGACGAATCTCCGAGTCGATCCGGAGGAAGCCGAGTCGTTCTGTCAGCGCTACAGCCGCCGGTGGCAGATCGAGAGTGAGTACAAATCGATCAAAGGTGACTTTCTCGCCAAGACCTCCTCGAAAGATTACCGTGTTCGATTGTTCTACTTCGTGTTCGCGGTCCTCTTGTACAATATCTGGCGGCTGACCGACTTCCTGCTGAAAGCAGGTGTCGACGGAGAGATGGACTATGCACCTGTGATTACTGCGGGTGAGTGTGTTGAGCTCGTTGTCTCGGCGTTGATTCCACACGACTAATCGGCTGAGCTCTCGCTGGGTCCGCCGCTCAAGAGTGACAACCGTATTCAGCAGCGCCAAAATCCACGCAATTTCGTATGCTCGTCCGGCAGTTCGAGAGCAAGAATTCAAAACCGATGCCTGATCGGTGAGGATCACCACGACTTGATGGCGATTTGATCCGAAACTAGCCTATCCTCCGAAACTGTGAACTTCCACAATCTCGGAGGATGGAATTGATGCGTGCCTTCTATACAGAGATATAGAAAACGAATAGAAATTGGAAATTGATTTTTTTCTTAGTAATCCGTTTCAGCGAACACTAAGTGTGACTACGGGATTTCCCGTTACCGTATCCCTTTGGGACCTCCACGAAGGAAAATTTCCTCTGCATCTCGCTCAACCGAATCATACTGTTCTGTCGCCCACTCAACCGCAGTCTTAGTATCATTCAGCATACAGCCCTGAATTCCTTGTTCCGTGTAAACGACGACACCGACCTCCGTTTCATCCGCTATCCATAGCCCAAACGTCCACGGAATCGTCCCGCGAAACAACGTAACGCTCGGTTTGTCTAACGCATCTTTCGTCTCCTGTGGATTCAGTTCGTATAATCGGTCGAATACGTCTCCATCGAGCACCAACTCCAGTGTAGCAGAATCATCTGTGACTGCTGCCTCGTAGAACTCAGTCGCTGAGCCTGCGAGCGCCTTCGGGACTAGCCCTCGGACGACAGATGCTCCGCGGACTGAGCAAAGCATTACATCGAGGACTGCATCGGGAACACTGCTCTCGGCAATATGCGCAGTTGATCCCGGAAGAAACGCTTCACCGATGGGGGTCTCGGTGGGGAGCGCAGCGAGGATCGGTGCTGCGTCGGCGAGGTCGGTGAGGAACGAGGCGTACTCGTCGTGTTTGCGATATGCACACACCCCGGCGGCGGTTGCGTGCCATTCACCGTCCTGGTACTCAACGAGGTATGCGTCAGCGAGCGAGCGTAACACTCGATCAATCGTCGAGCGCGAACAGTCGAACAATTCGGTAAGGTCGCGTTTTGAGCGTGGCGCCGCGGTGAGGACACGGAGAAAACCCGACCGGTCTGCGATGAGCGCTTCAAAATCGGCGGGATCGGGTTGTTTCATTAGCGGGTTCTAGTAGCGTGAGCGTATTCAGTTCTGGGGAGGTCAATTGGCTGTACTTGAACCATATTAGCGGTTTGTGTACAGCTTGAGGGGGACCCTCAGTAAGTGAGGGGGGTGGGAGTAGTCTGGGAGGGGTACTCATCAATTAACATGAATACAAGCCGCGAAAGAATGGCAAGTGGTGTGTTACCATGGAAAACCAGACTCCGACCCAGACCAGTACCAAGCCGAACTGAACGACGCTGTCGATGATGGTGGTGGTTGTACCGAGACGTGGGAAAAATTGTCGGATATACGGAGTAGTCCCGATCCGCGCCCAGGTGTTGACCGCCGGACAGTTCTAAAGATTGGATCTCTGGGAATCGCTACAACGCTCGTGCCGGGAGTTGCCACTGCAGACAATAAAAAGGATCTTGGTGATGGAAGCGATAGCACTAACGGCGAACGAGAGGTTGTCATTCAACGACTGGCCGGGAAACGTCGTAGAGAAGCAGTTGACGACGCGCTGGGTAACAGCGATGTTCAGCAGCTCCTGAATGATGCCGCCTCTGGAGCCTGTCCGAAAAACATCCACTATCATGCTGCTCGAAGGCCTCTCCAGTTGAAACCTCTCCCAAATATTAACTAGGCAGAACCCGTCTACTGCGTAAGATTCCACCCGTGACGTCCAACTTCATCCGATACGATCAAGACCAGCAACACTTGCTGCCAAAGGACCTCTCGGAGTGGGTCGCTGAGGATAGTCTCGAACGATTCGTCTCCGACACTATCGACTACCTCGACGAGCAGGACCGGCTGGAGCCATTTTACCCAGTGGAAACCGACGAGAACCGGGGCAGACCGCAGTTTCATCCAGTTATGCTGCTCAAAGTCCTGGTCTTCGCCTACGCTCAGGGTATTCGTAGCTCCCGGAAAATCGACCGCCTGCTCGAACGTGATGTCGCCTTCCGTTTTCTCGCCGCGAACCAACAGCCCGACTTTCGTACCATCAGCAACTTTCGCAAGGATCATCGCCAGGACTTCAAGCACCTCTTCGTCGAGATTCTCCAGTTGTGTCGGCAGGCCGGGATGGCACAGATGGGCGAAGTCGCGCTTGATGGCCGCCGCGTCCAGGGTGACGCCGCCCTCGATCAGAACCGAACGAGAGCCCAGATCGAAGCGGAGATTCAGGAAGTCCTCGACGAGGCTGCCGAAGTTGATGAAGAAGAGGACGAAGAGTACGGTCCAGAGAACCGCGGCGACGAACTGCCCGAGGAACTTCAGGACAAAGAAAGTCGTCTGGAACGGCTGCGTGAGGCGAAAGCAAAACTCGACGACATAGAGCAGGAGCAGAAAGACGAACAGGCCGAGAAGATTCGTCAGCGAGAACAGGAAGAAGCGGAGTCAGGCGAAACGTTGCGAGGCCGGAAGCCCACGCCACCTGAAGAGATCGAACTCGACGAGGATACCAAGGCGAACATGACCGACCCGGAGAGTCAGACGATGAAAAGTTCCGACGGCTGGAAGCAGGGCTACAACGGTCAGGCGATGGTGGATTGTAACTCACAGGTGATCGTCGCTCAAGACGTCACGACCGACGCCAACGACACACAGCAACTCGAACCGATGCTAGATGAGTGCGAGGCGGTGATTGACGAGACTCCGTCGAAACTGCTGGCGGACGCGGGCTACTGGAGTGAAGCGAACGCTGCGCTCGAAGATGAGCAGACGGAGCTGTACATCGCCACAACGAAGGGCTGGAAACGGCGCAAGGAACTGCGAGAGAACGGGCCACCACGTGGCCCGATTCCCGATTCAGCTGGGCCAAAGGAGCTGATGGAACGGAAATTGCGGACGAAACGGGGCAGAGACATCTATCGCAAACGCGGTCAAAGCGTGGAGCCGGTGTTTGGTCAGCACGTGAATCGTGGGTTGGATCGGTTCATGTTGCGTGGGAAAGACGGGGCAGCGGCGGAGTGGTCGCTGTTCTCGGCGACGCACAACCTCTTGAAGCTCTGGCGGACACGGTGGGAGTCGGCTGGCTGATCGATTCGGTACAATCGGTCGGGCGATTTGGAGAGAACTCCGTTTTCCTCAGAGATCCATTTCAAACGAGGCGATGAGTGATCTAATTAGAGTGGGCGAGATTCGGTTTTCTTAGACGGGCTCGAAGGCTCGCTGGAATCCGGAGACCCCACCTCTGGATTTGAAGATGGTAAGGCGAGCGCCACGATCCCGTGGATGGGTGACATCGATCCGGACGCCGTATCCGTAACGGCTCACTACCCGAGCCTCGGTATTAGTCAGCCGGTCCCAGATGAGTACATCTCGGTGAGCAAGCGTATCGGCCGCGGTGACGAGGTCGAGATCGCTGGATACCCAGTCCCAGAAGACGCTGCGAGTGTCAACTTCGGCGTCACCGTAAGTGGTGAGGACGGCGAAACAGTGGGTGACACGCGCGTTGGAGCGAGAAACCCCGACTTCACCGGGGACTTCCTGCATCTGAAATCCATGCGAGTGAGCACGCTCCGCCCAGGGGCGAGCGAGGAGGTAAAGATCACGCCCCGTGTCAGTGAACAGTCGGCACTGATCGATTCGATCAGCGCGAACGTCACCGGCCCGAGCGGACAGGACATCACTACGTACTCCACAGATAACGGTGAGGGGGTTTCCTTCACAACTGATGGCGTAGGCTCTCATCGCGTTCAGTTTGACATCACGGACCAGTCCGGTAACACTTGGAGCGAAACTCTCCGAGTGAAGGCCCATGATGAAGACGTGAACCAACCGCCGAGCGTTCGGATCCGAGAGGGCTTTACTGGAACGTTCGCAGTAGTGAGCGATGGGATGGACGACGGAAGTGTGAGAACTGATGAAGGTGCGGTCAGCATTTCCGGCGTTGCTGATTCGGAGGACATCCCGAACACTGTCCACTATTACGGAAGCGAGATCTCCAACAAACACCCGTCGACCACGCTGAATGTGATGAAATCCTCGGATGGCGAGCCACAGTCGATCCGGAAGCACGTCACCGTGTTCTATCACACCGCCAGTCTTCCGTCCGGTACAATCGTTTACCGCAACGGAGATCAGCCGCTAAAGGTGGATGGAACAACCGCCTACGGGGATATCCGCTGCCCAGAGGAGAATGATGGTTGCACGGTCGAAACGTACACCGACGCGAGCGGGTCCGTTGACATGACCGTGAACACGAACCCCGACATCGTCGAACGAACCCTTTACTGGGTCCGTCTGAACACGCCGGTGGAGCTCCCGATTCTGACCATTACCCCGACCGCCGGGGGAGTGAAAGGGGGTGTCGCAGCATGAGAGGCCGCTTCCAGATGGCCTTCTCGGTTGTATTCGCGGTCCTGATGGTGACGGCGGCTGTCGGTCCTGCTGTCGCACAATCCGGCAGTCCGGGCGATCGAGTGAGTCCCCGAGCCTCAGACGCGGTCGGAACATTCGGATACGATGTTCCGGATGAAGTGGTCAGCTATGGAGCAGGTGCGAACCCTGGAATGTTCGTCTCCGTGGAATCCAGCGAGGACTTAGAATCGCTTGAATCGTGGGCGGACGCGTCTCAGGAACGCACGGTGATAACGCGCTACAACTCATCAAACACCATTCTTCTCGCCGCACCGATGGACCACGTCGGACACACGTTCGACAGTGTGGACCGATGGCTTCCTGGTGGGGAACCCACGCTGATGTCGCTCGGGTACGTCACTGGACTGTCCTTCGACTTGAACGTGGAGAACGCGAAGCCGATCCGAGATCTCCATAGCGCGGACTCGTTCACTGCTCCACGCGGCGCGTGGTGGGCAGAAGCAACCACGTCTGGGGAATACAACGCAGATCCTTTCGCGTGGAGTGAGGATGCGAACCAGACCGAGCTCGCTCGCGTGGGCGAGTTAGTCGGTGCTGATGACGTGTCGGCTACCGGTGCTGGAGTTGACGTGGCCGTAATCGACAGCGGCGTGAACTTCGCGAACGGCGAGTTGTTTGGAAATGGCACGTCAGGGTCGGATTTTCGCGTCGCGGACGCTCACGACTTCGTCGAGAACGAATCCACGAACCTGTCGTTCAGCCGCGAAAATCTGCCTGACGAGCTCGAGGCAGTAAACGACTCGAACGGGCACGGGTCGTGGGTTGCGAGCTCGATTCTGAACGCGGAGTCCGGGATCGCGCCCGAAGCCGATCTGATGGCGTACCGGGCTCTGAACGCCGATGGTCAAGGCGAGACCTCGGACATTCGCAACGCCATTTCTCGAGCGGATCGCGAGGGCGCAGACATCATCGTGATGTCTCTCGGCTCTCCGGTCTACTCAGACGCGATGGCGAACGAGCTCCGCCGGGCGCTGTCAGCGGACGGAAACGTGACCGGCGCGTTTGTGGCTGTTGGAAACAGTTACACGACCACGCGATACGTTGCGAGTCCAGGCGACGTCGACCGTGTAATCGGTGTTAGTGCGACCAACGGTGCGAATGCGTCAGAGGCCAAGAAAGCCTACTTCGCGAACACCGGCCCGGATACAGGCGTCGACGGCTCTGGCTCCGGTGAACACGACACTCGCGGTGCGCAACCTGATACCGCTGCTCCCGGCATGAAAATCACTGCACCCGTGGCTGACACGGACGGGAACCTCAAGAACCGAACTCTGTCCGGGACGTCGATGGCCGCACCCATCGCGGGCGGTGTGGGCGCGCTTCTGTTGGACGCAGACTCCGGGCTGGTTGGAAAACCGATCGAGTTCCACACTCGGATCGTAGACTCGGGCGCTCACACGCCGAACATCGGCATCACGGAATCGCGCGGCGGAATGGTAAACGCAACTCGAGCAATCAACGGATGGAACAACACTGACGCGCCGGATCGTGACCTGAACCCGGACACTCAGGGGCGAGATGACGCGAACCGGATCCTTGCCGGTGATATCGGGATGCAAATGGCCCGAATCAGCGAGTGGTCAGGGTGGATCGCCTAATGGCCTCGCCCGGGAGCCAGTCTGTTTCCAGTTCCAGCGAAACAGGCTCAAACCTCTTTGATGAGCGGCGCGTCACACGGCGTGACGCGGTCGCGAAAGCTGGGAAGGCGCTCACGGGCGGCATGGGTATTCTCGCCGTGTCCGGCTCGGCGACGGCGTCTCACGGGGATACAAAACCGGACCACGTAACGATCAGCGAAGACATCGGGTGGTTGAGTTATTACTCACCTATGTTGGACCTTCGGCACGTTCCTATCGAGAATCACCCGCAACTCCTCGGATGGCGGTTCAGTTCCCCCGAATACGAAACCGAAGTGGGCGTCTACATGGCCGAGTACGCGGTCCAAGATGACGTTCTGACGTTGACGTCGCACGCGGGCGACCACGAGTTCGTGTACGTATTTGTAGACCGGGAGACGGGCGAAGTCGACCACGTAGCGTACACTGCCTACCACTGGTTACAAGGTTACGTCACGAACCCGAACGTAAACACCGAGGACGGCGGCGCTCACCCAACGCTGATGGTCGCACCGACGTACCACAACTACGTCCCACAGTCCAGCGCGACCTCGAGCTCGATCCTCCTGGACGTTGATTCGTTAGGAGACCCCGGCGAGAGAACAGGCCCGCTGTATCAGTGGCTCTCGAACGGCGGAGAGAGTTCTCTCGCAACGGGCGCAGTCCACGAGCCATGGAACCTATCTCGACATGGCACAATGACTGATTGGTGGTCTCGAGAGGGAATCAGTGCGGTGAATTACTGGATCGTACAGGCGTGGGCCACGATCGGAATTCGTGGCGCCGACTTTGCGGATCGAGGTGATCGAGATTTATGACAAATCCAAAACCAATCTTGGAGGGAATACCATCTCTCAAATGGTGGCTGTCCGGTGGTATGCCTCCGCCTCTACACAACACGATAGAAATAGATGTATAGAAAGAGCTTATAAAGTAACAACTGATAGGTTTCCAGAAGATGCTATCTGTAACGCAGAAAATCAACAGAATTAGAGAACTTTATCAAAAGGGTGGAGTCGGTGAAGTAAGTAGTGGGATACGGAGATTCATTGCGTACCGCAAATATGTGGTTGCCACATGGTGGATCTTCAGAACGTCAGACGACAACACGGAGGCATACCGTCGATTGATGAAATACCGAATCGAGAACTTCGGTCCTGATGAATCAGTCGGTGGTTTTGAAGACGACATCGGGCAGCTGCAATTCGACTTCCTGAAGCGTCAAGGATTGTCCCCAAGTGATACTCTCCTCGATCTCGGGTGTGGTGTTCTTCGAGGAGGTCGATTCTACATCCCCTACCTCGAGCAAGGGAACTACATCGGGATGGACATCTCTCCAGATGCCATTGAAGAGGGGAAGAAGATCGTGGGCCATGAGATTGAGAAAAAGCAACCTCAATTCTACGTAAACGACGATCTCAAGTTCGCTGACGTTGCGGAAGAAGCGGACTACATCATCGCCCAAAGCGTGTTTTCACACCTCCCAAAAGAAGATATCCGCGAATGCTTCACCCACCTACACCGCGTTCTCGATACTGATGGTGTGTTCTACGCCACGTTCTCGGACGAAGAAGACGACCGAGACAAGAATTTCGCATATCCAAATGGCGAGCTCATCGATTTGGCCGAGGACTGTGGCCTGAACGCCACACTACTCACACTCGAGGAATATCCTCATCCATACGGTCAACGGATGCTTGAGATCAGTCTTCAAAACTGATACGGTAAACCTGATCGGCTGACTGTTCGTAAGACCCACCAACCGATTTCGATTCCTTCCCTGCGACCCGCAAACTACGGAGTAACCACCAATAGACCAATGTTCAGCATTAGCTATGGCGGGAGGGATAGACCACCGCCGCCCGTTCCACCCCCTTTCCCTTCTGACCAAACGACTGACGTATCGCTATCAAACAACCCGATTCCTGATTCAACATGTTCAACACCAAAACTAAGAGCGTCTTGCTCGCACTTGTGATGCTGGTTGCTGCCGTCAGCGGGGCCATGGCAGCCGCATCCTACGACAACGAAACGACATCGACTTCGACCACCAGCGATCTCGTGGGCGGTGAGACTGTCACCGACCTCGATAACTCCAGCGTCAACAAGACGCTTGAAGTACAGAGCGATAACGCAACCAGCGGCGACGACTTCACGCTGAAGTTCGCAGTCAACGACGCCGACTCCGACCAGGACGGCGAGGTCATCTACGAGACCGGCGATTCTTGGACGGCGACGAACGAGACTGAGGGCTACTACAACTACACCTTCGACCACGCGACCGTCTTCAAGAACCTCGAACGAGACGCCGGTGAGAACGTCACGCTCGACGTTCGGACGGTCGTCAACGAGTCCGAGACGAGCGAGGAGGTCGCGGAGATCCAGATCTACGCGCAGAACGATCAGAACAGCGCAGTCGGCGTTGTCGGTGATGGCGACTCCGGACTGTCGCTGGCTGACTCCGGATCTGCCTACTCGTTCAGCCTCCCGTTCACAAACAGCAGTGACGAGGCTGGTGCCGCACAGGCAAGCGAGGACGTCGGCGTCAACGCGACGAACACGACGACAGTTCGACTCGAGCTCTCGAACGCGTCTGCGAGTGACGCGGGGAGTGCGGCAATCTCCGAGCTCGAGACCGGAGCCTACGCGGCGAGCAGCTACGGTCAGTTCGATGGTCAGTTTGTCCCGGTCTTCGTCGACTCGGCTGACGCCGAGTGGCTCGACACGGAGACGGACACCTACGCGACGATCGACTCCGAAGGCGACACGATCACCTACCACAACGTCAACGAGGCGGTGGATGAGGACGGTACGGTGACCGCCAAGGCCACGGTCAACGACAACGCTGGCTTCATCCAGGCGTGGAACACGCTGGGTAACTACGACATCGGGAGTGGCGAGCGTGTGAGCCTCGCGATCGATTCGCTCGACACGAACGGCACTCCGTTCGACGACGAATAACCCATGAGCCAGCGCAAACAAGCACTGGAGCGCGTGTGGACGTTTCTCTGGCAGACTGTCGTCGGTTGGGTCATTCTGCTGGTCACGATGTTCATCGCGACGATCTGGGCGATCATCGACATCATCTGGCAATTCGTCTCGGGTCGAAATGACCTGAGCGAGAATTCAACGGCGGCAGTCTGGGTCTCGAGGGTCCTCAGTTGGAACACCGACCAGACCATCTTCGTCTTCACCGGCGGCGGTGACGGCGGCTGGCGTCCACTTCCGTAGCATCTGACTCAGCGAAGGCATAGCTCTCGATCAACCACCCGTCTTGGAGCGTACAACATGTGCGACCGGGTTCGACTCCCGGTACGGGCTTGCCCGCCTGCGGTCGCGCAGGCGGCTTACCCCTACCCGCACCCTTCGTGACTATTCCACTGTTCAATTCTGTGGGTGGTCAATCCGGGCTTCATACACAATGACACAACACAATCACACCGCAGATAACGGAGGTAGCTGAGATGCGACGAACGATCGCGCTGCTGCTCGTTGGCGTCGTCATCATCGCCGGCGTCGCAGCGCCGGCCGCCGCCCAGAGCGACTCAACGGATGATGGGCTCGTGAGCGAGCTCTTCGGCTCGACCGGGCAGTCAATCGTCGATCAGGTACGAGACGACCCGATCGGCTTCGCACAGAACGTGGTTGCGGCCGCCAGCGGTGCGGCGAGCTCTGCTAACCCGTTCGGAGGCGCGGATCGAACACCCGCCGAGTGTGCGGCAGACATCCAGACAGAGATCAACGACAACAACGCAGCGTACGCGACGTACCTCAACGACCGCGTCGAGGCGAACGCGTCGCGTGACGTCGTCGCGATCCACTGCTCGAAGGAGACACGCGATGGCTTCAGCACTGACGTCATCACGGAGACGGTCTACCTCACGGCGACCGTCAACAACAGCACCGACCCGTACACGTACGAGAACCTCTCTGTCGTCAACGAGACCTCGATGACAGTCGACGAGGAGGTGACGCTTACGGACTCTGCGACGACCGACGGCCCGGACGATCTCGTCGAGTTCCGGAAGGAGTACGTGTCGAAAAACGAAACGCCGCCGCGTAACTACTTAGCCCGCATCGGCGGGAAGTACGGGAACGACGTGAGCGGCACGTTCGACTTCCTCCAATGAGTAGTCAGAAAGGTTGGCACGGCGAGCCCGAGCGCCACCGAGAGGCACAGCTCCGAGCGATGGAGCGCCGGGATCAGACGTACAGGCGAAACGCGTCGAAGGCGATGAAGGACGCCGCGGGTGAACTGAAAGACACACCACCGAACCCCCTCCGGATCCTCTGGGAGCTCGGCGTCGCGAGTGGCTACCTGCTTCTGAGCCTCGCGGCCGTGGTTTGGTATCTACTCGTGGCGCTCGCCGGGATCGTGACGGTCTCGCTCAAATGGATCGGCGACAAGCTGGCCCAAGCATGGGGTCGCCTCCGATGACGGGTGAGCCGGTCGATCCCGCGAACGCGGGCCGCCAGATGCGGCGAGAACACGGCTGGGCGAAGACGCAGGTGCTTCTCCTGCGTGCGTACCTCGGGATGCTCGTCCAGGCCGACTCGTGGGGCCAGCGTGCGAAGCTCCTGATCTGGTCGGTCCTCTACGGGACACTCGCCGTAATCGCGATCGGCGTGTGGGCGGCCGTCGCGACGGGGCGACTCGCGTGGCGCGTGACGAGGTGGACCTGGAAGCAGATATCCGGGCTTGCGAGGAGCACGTACAGATATTTCGCGGAATTCCAGTTCGACGACGTCCTGCCACCTTCGATCCGAGACCTGATCAACTTCGTCTTCCAGATGATCCCGAGGGCGTTCGGGCTTCGGAGTACGAGCCGTCGTGAACAGATCAACGCGAACGCTGTCCTGATCGGTGTCACGTTTCTCACCGGGTTCTTGACGGGAGGACTCGCGTGGACGTTCATCGCGGTCTGGGCGGCATTGCTCCTGTTCGCGTGGTTTTTCCGAGGGACGCCGGCGGGAGAGTCGTACTGGCGACGGCTCCGCAGTCGGTTCCCGGTCGCGGACGACTATGACATCCCGTTCTGGAGGTCCGAATAATGCTCGACGGAATGAAACTCAGACGGAAAGCACAGCAAGGTGAACGCGTGGGCTGGCGGATCGCCGCCAGACTCGTCTTCGTGGCGCTGGTGGTCGGGCTCGCACTGATCGCTGCTGCCTCGAACTCGTTTTTAATCGCGATCTTCGCGGCGGTCATGCTCGGGCTACTCATCCGGTCGATCCTCCCCAGTAAACGGATACAGACGTGGGCACGAGGCTACGCGACAGGAGAGGCCGGCGATCGCTGGCGACGCCGCTGGCAGAACACAATCGACTGGCTCGTCGGAGTGATACCATGGAAATAGTCCCCTCGGTTGCAGTCGTTGGGATCATCGCCGTGCTGCTGATCTCGGCGACGGCCTCGGGAGCTCTCGCGGCCTCGACGACCGACGCCAACACGGCATCCCAGTACAGCGTAGAAGACACCTGCCAGACCGAAATCGCACACGACGCGTTTCGAGCTCACAACCAGACGGTTTCCAAGCTCCAAAACGAATCGAAAGCACAGTCGACCGTAGACAACACGCGCGTCACGGTCGCAGAAACATCTGGTTTCTACCGCGTCACTGGAGAGAACCCGAACGGGTACTGTGTGGGGATAACAGTTCAGGTGAGCGAAGACGCGATGCCGGCGGCGAAGATCCCCGGCAGCATCGAGTCGAACGACGGAAACCACTCTGCGACGTGGGATGCGATCCACGACTTCAACACCTCGGAGACGTACACCGAGGTGACGTTCGTCCTACCGCCAGATACGACGGCCACGTTCGCGCCCTCGGAGGCGCGCGTCCTCTCGCTGTCGTGGGCATCGGAACGAACAGAAAAGGCTCAAAGCGTCGCTGATCGACTCACAGAACGGTTCTTCGATAAAGACCTCGAGCAACGGCAGTACACGCTCAGCCCAGACAACGAACAGGAGGTAACTGTGCCGCTCAAGAACCCGAACACAGACGAACAGGTCGACGAGTGGCAGGCGATGTATACCACCGATGACGAACAATCGTGGAATACACTCACTCGTGAAAGCTCTGAGAAGGTCTACATCACGGAGTCGGACGAACAGCAGGTCACGTTCCGGTTTAACGATCCGGAGGCCGAGGTACGCTTTACCGCAAACCCGAACTTCAGAGAGAAGACGGAACACGAGGTTCGTGAATACCTCTCTGGCATTCCGGACCTGTTCTCTGACGGGTCAGAGCAGAGCTTCGACGCCCCGATCGCAGGGGTGACGGCGACATGAGGCCGCTTTACGTGATCGGGCTCGGCTTGATCGGGCTCGTGATGCTGCCGGCACTTCTCGCCGGCGGCGGCTTCATCGTCGCGATCCTCCTGGTCGTAGCAATCGCGGCGATCTTCTTCGGCGGTCCTGCCGCGTACGACCTCTACAAGACGAAGAACCTCGGAGCAAACGGCGGGATGCAGGCCCGTGACCTGATCGCAGGCCGCGGTGATGGAGATACCAGCGACTTCGAGAGGGAGGACAACTGATGAACGTACTACTCGGTCTTGTTGGCTTCCTTCTCGCGCTCTTCGTCGGAGAGCTGCTCTATCGCTGGCGTGAAGAACCCGCCCGATTTTGGGGCAACCTTTCACAGGCGTTCTACGCGCTTGTCGGGATCGTCCTCTTCGGGCTGATCCTGATGGGCACAGACGGGCCGATGTTCTATGCGGTACTCATTCTCATCGTGAGTTACATGTGGTTGTTCCGTGTGCGCTTCGCGGACGCCAGATACGACATTCGAGCGATGCTCGGTGATGCAGATTGATGGGAACCCAGACTGCTGAGGCCGAACTCGGCCCCACGGCGGGCGATTCTCTTAACGAGCGACGTTATAACGATGCTACAACTCTGCTACAACGGCCACTCAATCCCCCGAGAGGAGGACAGACAGATGAGTGGATGTGAGTTTCTGACCCCGACATCGAACCGTCGGGGGCTCCAACTCTACTTTCCGATTAGCATGGCGACGGACACGACGCTCGATATCGAGGCCGGAAGTGAGGTCCTCACGCAGATAACGCCCTCTGGCGGGCTCCTCTTGACCCCGTCGGACGCAATCGAGGATCAGTTCCCGCAGCGCGTGCCGGCGCCGTCGTCGACGGAGTACGACGCCGCCGTCGACGCTGCTGATATCACGACCCACTCAGTCCCGTCTCGAGACGAGCTCATCGACGAGACGCAACCTCAAACGAACCCGTAGACTCAACCAATGAAACAGACAGAATCCACGACGAGCGACAGCTACCGACGAACCCGACACCAGACTGAGACTGACGGTGGTGACTGACAGTGTCAGCGCCTTCCCCGTCCTACGGAGATGACTCCGGGACCGACCTCAGCTCTCGGCGACAGCAACTCGACTACATCCGTGAGGAGCTACTGAAGTACCGACCAGACATCCACGACGAAGAACTCCGGGAGGCGGTCTCGGAGTGGTTGATCGACGCATCAGACGTGCCTACTGCTACCGCGCGGGAGTACATCTCTTCGGAGCTTACCTCACTGCGCCGCGATAACGCGATGCGGATTAAACCCGGCGTCCGATCGCCCGAAGAGGCGTTCCCCGAGGAGTGCTCGGACTGCGAGTATTACGGTAGTGCGTGTCCGGTGTTGACGGACACGACGGAGGTAGATCGTCGGAACCGTATCATGGACCAGACTCAAGATCCGGACACGCTTCGCTACCTTCTCCGCGAGTACGCAGTCGACAATTCGTGCGATGTCCTCCTCGATCGGCTCGAGGACCTGAGCCAAGACTACGGCCCGCTACTCCGACGCGGGCAACTCCTGTTGATGCGCGTCGAGAACATCATCCTCCACGATGACGAGAGCGAGGCCGTGAAGCGAGCCATCGCGAACGAGGAAGCACTGGCTGGCGCCGTCTCGAGAGAGGAGCTTGACCGTCTCAAGAACGGTCACGACGGAGGGGATGACTGATGGCAAGTATCGAACGGATCGCCCTCGCTGCGGCGATCGCGCTACTGTTCCTCGTCGTCATCGCCTACTTCGCACGGCGCTATCTCAGTAAGGGAGAAACGAACCAGGAGAGCTCACGCGAGCGCGCAGAGCACGAAGCGGAGCAACAGGACTACTCGCTCCCACTTCGCTCAAAGTTCGGCCAGATGCAGCGGCCAACGCAGTTCATGCTGCTGGGGGCCTGTCTCGTCGGGTTCATCGTGACGTACGAGGTCTACTCGTTCGCGAAGACTGGTTCGCCGACGCAGATATGGTACGCTCAGCAGACGCAACTCATTCTCGCGGCCATGCTCACGTCTGTGGGAGCGATCGCGTACGAGCGGAAACGCAACCGTGGCGAGGGAGAGGCCCACATCAAGTTCGAGGACGACAAGGGCGAACTCCAGACGAAGAAGACGATCTACTTCAACACCGACGACATCGCCGAGACGGAAGACGGGACGGTTATCCACGAGTACAGCCGAAACCGAATCTTCGGTCTCTACCGTCGTGCGAAGGCGATCGTCGAGGACCGTGAGCTACGACAGGCGGCAGTGTTCAGGCCCCCGGACGATAAGATCGGTCACCTCGTTCCCGAACACGCGACGTGGCTCGACGACCAGACTGTCGAGTGGCGGACGAAAGGCGACCGAGTCCATAAGGCGGAGGGAAAACCCTTCGACTACCGATACAAGCCGCCGTTCACGCTGTCGAGGCGGGAGTATCGGCAGGTTCAGAACGATAACGAGATGCTCCGCGACGAGCGGCGAATGCTCGAAACGCGGATCGCCAACCTCCAAGATCAACTCAAAACGATCGAGGGCGACCTCGAGCGTGCTCGCGAGCAGAACTTCGAGGAGGTTCTTGCGCAGATCAAAGACATGAGCGATATCTTAGGAAACAGCCACGAGACACAAGTCGTTGAACAGCACGAAGACGTCGGGCGTTCCAGCCGTAGCAACGGCGAGACGCCGGAAGCACTCGCAGACGGAAGCAACTCCGGACCTGGAGGGAATCGATGACTGACACCCGTGCCCGCAGCGTCACGCTCGTCGTGCTCGGCCTGCTGGTGCTGGCGTCCGTCACGATGGCAGCGCCGGCCGCGGCCGCGAGCTCTTCACCGGCGCCGTCGGCGGGAGCGGTCGATACAGTTGCCGTGGAGAGCATCGAGACTGATGTCGCGATGCAGACCAACGAGACGAACAATACGACGGCAACAACGAACCCTGACCGGCCGAGTTTGGCCGAGCGATCGCGAATCGCACCTGTCGATATCGGCGCCGAATACGCATCCATCACCGCCAAACAGGAGGCTGACGGCTACAACGTGGTCGGCGAGTTCGCGATCTTCTCGGTGACCGAGGAGGTCGAAGCAGCTCGCATCCAGCAGCCGGGTGCGGAAGTGCGCGTGCTTGATGGTGGACAGACCATCCAGGTTGACTTCGCTGAGGACGCAGCACCGCCGGACGGCGAGAGCCTGTTCACGATCAAGCTCTTCTACACCGACGGCTCTGAGCGGTCGGTCAGCCTCTACGCGTCGGACACGAACCAGATCGTCGCCTCGGCGGAACTACAAGAGATGTCGACGTTCCTCCGAAGCGTGCGCAGCGACGCGGAAGCCAACGGCTACGAAACGACGACCGAGGGCATTCGCGCCTACTACGAGGACACGAAGGAGCAGGCAGAGATCTTCTCGAACCTACTCGGTCCCGAGCTCGCTGCCTTCTTCGCGGTGATCGTGACGGCCTCGCAGTCGTCACTGTTCATCGCGTTCGTCGGCGTCGTGATAATCCTCACCGCCCGCTACATCTACACCACGCACGGTCACAAGATCCGTGCCAAGAAGAACGCCGGGAACGCGGCCAAGGACAAGCGCGAGAAGTACCAGCGGTTCTACGAAGAGCAGCGCGAAGCGGCGGCCGAGGAGCCGCTGTCCTCGATCGACGAGATCGGCGGTCGCGATATCCTGTGGAACGACCGCTTCGGCGTGTCGACGGTCAAGCAACTTGCCGATCTTGCGGCTGTCGGCGACCCACAGCGTGACGAGAGTGGGAACATCATCATGGCCGATCCGGAGACTGATGATGTTGACCCGCTTACGGACGCGAATGGTGACGTACTCACTGACAAGAACGGAGATCCGATCGGTCCGCCGAAGCTCCGACACCACGGTGTCAGTGACCTCGTCGACGCCGAGGCGCTCACGAGTACGTGGCTCGAGCCGATCCTTCGGAGCGGCTATCTGACTGAAGACGAGGCGCTGGTTCACCTCAAGTACGTACTGAAGCGGATGAGCGCACACTACGGGCAGCGAGAGTACGATGACGCACTCGGACAGATACAGCAGCTCATCTCGGACCGGAACAGCGGCACCGACATCACCTACGCTGAGTCCGATCGTGGGAGTGGATACAGCGGCGGCACGGCGACTGGAGGGGACGACTGATGGATAAACCCAAAGAGTACCTCGGCAGCGCACGCGAGTCCACAGCGGATAGACTCGGCAGCGCACGCGACTCGACGGCGGACACACTCGATTCGACGGCCGCATACCTCGAATCCGCAACCCCGAGCGTGACCTTACGAGAGTGGGTCGAACGCGCGATCATGCGTCTCGGTGGAGGTAGCTACCGACTCCGGCTCCGACTCGCGGTGCTCCTCACGGCCGTTCTCGGAATGGTGTTCTTGGCGGCGATCGGCGCCTTCTTCTCGTCGAGCATGGAACTGGCGGCGGACTCCGAGCCCATGCTGACGTTCGTCGCGAGGTTGATGACGAACTTCTGGGCGTGGGGTATGCTGTTCCTGCTCGGTGCGCTCTTCTACGCGAAGATGACCGGGCGGATGATGGCTCGAGAAGCGGCTTCAGAAACGCGCTTTTCGGTCCGTACGGTGCGGCGGCTCGCCGCCGAGGCGCGGACGACGAACGGGACGATCCCGATCGACGGGACGACCGACCACTCGAAAGACCAACTCAAGGCGAAGCTGCTCCGAGCGTTCAGCGGCGAGCTCGATCTCGACGGAGACACTGTCGCTGAAGAGTCGGTGATCGACACCGAGAGTCGAAGCGTCGAGACGCCGGGGCTACCAGAACCGGACTTCGGCGGTGCGCTGGTGGAGGCTGGTGATGGCGATGTAGAGGACACAACCGATGAGGATGACGATACCGCCACTCCAAAGGAGGAGTCGAAACATATCGATCGGGACGCCCTGTACGAAGCGGTCGGTGTCGATCCGCTGAACGCAAAACTCTCTGGATGGGGAGAAGAGGACGTCAACGACATCACCGAGGCGATGCTCTTTGACGGAGCGTGTAAGGGGTTCGATGTCGCAGAGGCGCTCTCCGCGGCTGATACAGACGCCGAGGTTCCAGCACCACCGGACCCGAAGGATGCGGTCGTTCACGGCCTCACGCGTGACGAGGACGGCAACCTTGTCGCGGATACGGAGTCGGAACCCACCGAGTTGGTGCCGTACGAGGGTGAGGATGCGACCGATACTGATGAGACCGACGTCGACGAGCCGACGACGGTAAGCATCGCGACCCGGCTGAAGCGTGGGATCCAGACGCTACGGATGGACCTCGCGACGGGACTCAACGTTTCCGAGCTCGCATATCGGTTCGGGATCCCGGCTTCTCTCACTGCCATGCTGATCGTCGTGCTGAACCAGACGCTCTGGTTCAGCGTGTGGGTCTACCCGATCATCATCGCGGTCTCGACCCTCGTCGGCGGAGTCTACTACACTGGCTACAAATGGCGGCAGCATCGGCGTCTCGAATCCCTCCGGCACGAGACCGAGGCCGCAAGCTGGAACACGGTTCGCGTCCTCGCGAAGCGTGTCGAAACAGAGGAGATTACCGTCTACATGGCGTGGATGTCTGGGAAGCGATACGCAGACTACGACAAGGCCCGCCTCGCGAACAAACTCGCCGGCCGCTGGCACCAGTTCCTCAACTCGGGCGAGTGTTACCCCGCGATTCAGGAGAAGTTCCACCGCGACATCCGGACGTACGACCCCGCGCTGTACTACACCGAGTACGGTGACGAGGAAGACGGCCGCGCGGCGATCTACGACGATATCGTTCGCGAAGTCAAGCAAGCGCGTGATCCTGCGGGCATCGTACCGAAGGATCAACTCGCCGAGCGGGTGATGAATCGCGACTTCGGACTCGGGCACGACCCCGATCTGATCGCCGAGTGCTACGAAGATCTCTACCCTGAAGTGCTCGCCGAGCACGATGTCGACCTCGAGGACACCGATGGCAACGAGAAGACGGTGACCATCGTTCACCTTCGCTCGCGACGGATCGAGCCTGAGCTCGCGAAGCTCCGAACGCAGTTCGCTGCCTCCGTCTCCGCCGACGACGAGGGGGGCTACATGCTCCCGGATGCCGAACAGCCCCACATTCCGTGGGTCGACACCGGTGCGTAGGCAGCACTACCACAATTATCACAAATGCAAGTATCCAGCGACAGCGTCGACATTCAGGCGCGCGATGACGGGAGTATCGACGATACAGTTGAGGGGCTCCTTCGAGAGAAGCGACGGAAACGACAGCAGAAAGAGGACCTCAACGTCGAGGCAGAAGTCCGAGATCACCTGACGATCGCGAAGGAGGTCCTCGCCGAAGACAGCGAAGCGGCAAGCGAGGTCCTCGGAGAACTTCACGAACTCCTTTGGGAGGACGACGATGTCGAGGTCGTGATCGACCGTCGGGAGTCACTCCTCGAAGACAACACGGAGCTATCGGCTCGGGAGGCGACGAGCATCCGCTCGCAGTTCCGGCGTCACACCCGGCTTCGAGAGACCGGGAACCGCTCTCCGGACCCCGAGACCGAGTACAAGGTACTCTTGAACGTCGCGAAGGCGCTCAACTACTACTCGTCGGTCACGGAGATGACGCCGTACGCGCCGGTGACGATGGAGACGATCGACGAGCCGGGCTCGGAGAAGACGGAGAACCCGACGCCGGTCGGTCGGCGCCGGCTGAAGGCGGCGACGTCGCTTTCGACCGAGGACGCGGCCGTCGAGATCCCACACCAGTCGTGCGACCACATCCTGTGCGTCGCGCTCCCGCGCTCGGGCAAGGACTCGACGCTCGCGAGCATCGGGATGAACCTCTGGAACGAGCACGGCTACAAATACATCTCCATCTTCGACGACGGTCGGATGGAGACGCCGATGATCTCGATCCCGAACGACGACCCCGGCATCCGGTCGAACCTCGACCGGCTCGACCAAGACCCGAAGGCGTTCGACTCGGAGGTGTTCGTCCCGGCGATGCAGGGCGTCCCCGACACGCTCCCGAACAACTTTCGGGAGTTCACGATCGGCGTCGATAGCCTTACGCCCCACCTCATCTTGCGCCTCTCCGGCGTCAACACGAGTGACGAGACTGCGGAAGACCGCATCGAGCAGGCGCTCCAAGAGACGCTCGAGAACTCGGGCGGCATCCCTGAGCTCGTCGGACGGATCCAAGAGAAGGCCGGCAACCAGAACGCGACGATTGAGTGGACCGAGCAGGCCCAGAACGGCTCCCAAGAGACCTACACCGCTCACTACGAAATGGAGCGGTCGAAGGCGCTCAACAAGGCGGCTGCCCGACTCTCGAAACTCGCAGGGGACGGTCTCATCGCGAGCGCTGCCGCCGAGACGAACATCTCGATGCGGGATGTCGTCGCCAACCAGGAGCAAGCCGCTGTCCTCTGCTGTAACTTTATCGCGGACGGTCAGGAGTCGATCAAGTACACGATCATCGATCTGTGGCTCCGGCTCGTCTACAAGGTCAGGGACGAGTACCCGCGGCTCCCTCGGGTTGCGCTTGAGATTCGCGAGCTCAAGGACATCGCACCCTCAAAGCTCGGCGACGCCCGGTACAAAGAGCAGGTCAAGTCACTCCGGCAGACGCTCTTCACGCTCTCGACTCGGGGCGGGTCGCGGCGTATCCTACTGCTCGGGTCGACACAGAAGCTCAACGACGTTTACAAGCCAGTCCGGTCGAACATGGCGACGAAGATCCTTCTCCGACTCGGCGAGGAGGGGATCGAGACGCTCGATAACTCCTACCACTTCGGCCACGAGCAGAAGCGGCAACTCTCGGAGTTCAGCGTCGGCTGGGGGATGCTGATCGCAGGCGGCGAGAAAAAGTGGCCGATCGAGTGGCGCGGAGCTCCCTGCGGCCTCGGCCTCGGAGACCAGCACTGGCTCGACCGGTTCGGAACGGCCCGCGGCGCCCGCGTCCGGCAGAGCGAGTCCGACCGGTGGACCGATCGGCACGCCGGCGAGGACTGGTGGGTACATGTCCCGGACGCGAGTGTTCATCCGGGCGATACCTCGCCTGAGATCGGCGACACCTACAGCGAGTGGTATCTCCTCGAGTCAGACTTCCCCGACGAGATGGAACCAGACGACGTCGACGCAGAGGCCGTTGAGGAGGCGCTTGCGGAGCGCCGGGAGTATAACACTCCATCGGACATCGCACTCTCCGAAACGCTCTCCTCGGACAAGCGGCGCCGGTTGTCGATGCGCTCGGCCGATGGAGACGGCAGCGAAAACGTTGAGGCGGTACTCGACCGCCACGGACTGCCGCCGGAGCTCCGTCGCTGGGTCATCACGAAGGCGGGAGAGATACGTAAGGCGCCCACACGTCAGAAGCTCGCTGAGGCCGTCCATGTGATCGGTAGCTACGACGACCTTCACACGTACTCCGACATCGGCGAACACCTCTCGTACAGTGCGTCGACGTTTGCCAACTACATCTCGGAGGAAGACACGCCGCTCTCACCGTGCGTCACCAAAGACGGGAAGGCGTACGTCCTCACTGAGGTCGGTAAAGCCGCTCTCGACGCCGACTGGGACGTGATTATTGAGGCGATACAAGACTGATGGTCAACGAAGAACAAATGAAATCGGCCTTCAACGCGCTGTATACTGGCGCGTACGAGGGCGATTCTCAAGAAGCAGAACAGTCAGACGGGAACGTATCGATCCGGATCCAATGGTCCGATCTCGAGGCCGTCGACGAGGAGGTCGCGCAGTACACGCTGAAAAAACCCTCTGCCGTCAAAGAGTGCGCTGAGGATGTCCTCTCCAATTCGATCCAGAAAATCGAGAGCAACCTCCATGTCCGGTTCCACGATCTCCCGGACTCGCGCTCGCTTCGCGTCAGCGACTTGCGCGCATCGCACCTGGGCGAGCTCGTCTCGATCAGCGGGAAGGTCGTCGACGCCGAGAAGGTACAGCCGTTTCTGAAGAAGGGTGCGTTCAATTGCCAGCGGTGCGGAACACTGACGTATCTCCCGCAGACATACGGCGATATCAGGGAACCGGTTGAGTGTCCGGGGTGCGAAACCTCTGGACCGTTCGGGGTCATCCAACGCCACTCTGACATCATCGACTTCAAGTGCGTCATCCTGAAGACGACGAACACGAATCTGGAAGACCCGCCAGTACTCCCGATCTACCTCCTCCATGATCTTGTCGAGACCGTCGGTGAGGGCGACGAAGTGAGTGTTGCCGGCTCGTACAACATCCACCCGATGAGCCGACAGAAAGAGACTGAATTGAATACGTACGTCGAAGCGGTCGACATCGAGGTCGAGGAGTACGCCGAAGTCGATTCGGTCAACGCAGAGGACCTCACTGCGTACATCTACGAGGGCGTCAACAAGATGATGGAGACCGAAACCTCGTTCGGGGCCTCCCGTGACGACGTCGTCGAGTGGATAGGTGAGAAGTACGGCGTCCGTGAAACGGAGATTGAGAACCGAATCGACGAGCTCGTCGATGAAGATGGCGAGGATCTCAGCCAGCAGGCCGGCCAACTCATCAAGTGAGTTTTTCCAGCCTGTTCTCATTGGTTCCTTTCCCAATAGAATCGGCACTGTGAGCCCGACACAGGCGAACCTATGATACTCTGAGGAACTGTAACCGCACGTTCCGATTATCCCTGGCCCGCGCGCTACGTACCGCGTACACGTTAGAGACTCCACGACAAAGAAGAAATGGGTCAGGTGGACCGACACCGTGGCGTCCGCAGCCTGCGCCCATCTGTCCTTCACAGTACAACACAAAAGGTCGCCCACACCGGCGATACCGGTACCGATACCGTTACCGACATCGATATCGGAACCGGTACCCAAATCGATACCGAAACCGATACCGGGCGAAATAGCGGGTTAAATCGTCTCTAACTTCTATTACTGTCTCAGACTATTGTCCCTCTCGGTGGCGATCGATTCGTGCAACGTTCTCGACGTAGTCGCGATCCGTGTCGAAGAGTGGATCTTCGGGCAGTGACCCCTGCCCTTCCGGCGCCGAGACCTCGGGGAAGCACGTCTCCTCAACGGCTTGCGACGTCTCACGAAGCCACGAGCGAAACTCAGACTGATTTTTTAATTTGCGCAGTGACTCGAACGCCTCCGCCGCGGCCGTGTATTCCTCATTGAATCGATCGAGCCACACCCGTAACTCGTCGAGGTTGTCCTCGACGCCTGCCTCGTCGATCGCGGCGACGATCGCGTCGTGCGCGTCATTCTTCCATTGCTGGATCGCCTCGCGGTTCCGTTCGGGGAGCTCACGATCAACGTACGGTGTCACGCCGTCGCGGACGATTCGCTTGAAGTCTTCAGCCTTCTGCTCAAGCGCGTTCAACTCGCAGGCACCGGTTCCCTTTCGCTGCTCCCAGTCAGACACCAGGGTATCGTACGCGCGACCGCCAGTCCCCGTGTGACGAGACTCCTCGATCGGCTTTCGCGGTAGGCCGAGCTCGCGAATCTGCTCCGGCGTTACTGCGAGTTGTTCAACGACGACTCTGTGGGCGAGGTTACCGCGGATATCGAGCCACGATAGCTTCGAGCTCATGTTCGCTGCCATGTCGTCGCCCTTGGGGTCGTGGTCGGAGAGATAGAGCACGACGGCCGGCTTGTCCGCCTCGTTCACTCGCTGGACGAACTGGTGCGCGATAGTGAGTGAGAGATCCCCCTCGCCCTCCACGACGACATTCACACCCAGATCCTTCGCGAGCGTGTGGATGTATCCTGGTAGCGTTTTCTCACACCACAGTTCCACGTGATACGGCGACTGCTTCTGCCGGTCAAACCGAATCTGACTCGCGAGGTCGTCGACGATCCGGTCGGCCACGTACTCAGCAAAATCGTCCGTCTCCGCGTCGAAATCGAGCATGGCCTCCGCGTCCGGATCCGGGATCGCCGGCGTCGAGACACCCATCGGAATGGACACCTCGGCTGGGTCGACGGTGTCTTGATGGCCACCATATCGTGTGACAATTGTCTGATCATGCTTGTCGTCACGGACACCGTCTAAAGGCACGTATCCGAGGATTCTCGCGAGTACGGAAGCTTCCTCCAAGTAGTCGTAACACCGCTGTGTGTTCTGGTATATTGCCCACGAACAGTCGGTCGGTGGCTCGACATCGAGGTCGTTCATCGTGACATAGTAGTGAACACCGCGGGGATGGATCTCTTTCTCGTCGCGCCCGTCAACCGCTTCTTTCCACAATTCTGCGAACCACTCAGCCTTCGCATGGTCAGCGTCTGTCCCTCTGTACATGGGATCCCGTCGACGACTCTGAATCAAGAGATCCTCGGGCTCGACGTCGTATTCGCCAGCCTGCGACTTTATCCACTGGCGGAGTGACGATGGCTCACCGTTTTTAGACATAATCTACCCCTTTACGACATCTTTGAGATTCTCCTCGCATGTCTTGTAAAGGCCTTGAAGATGTGTATAAACCACCTATACCAACTAGGGACTCGCTTGTGTGAATCAAGAATGTTCGAGTGACAGCTACAGAACGGTGTGTTGAAGGCAACGCACTTTCTCGGTCAGGCTATCTACATCTGATACGGACCAAATATGTCCGAAAAGAGCAACCCAATAGACGTCAGTCTTGGTCAGGAGGCCCTTTCTGCAACAACAGCTAAAATAGCGTCAACAGTAGTCGGCTTCCTCGGGACTATCGTTTTTGCCAGAATCCTCGGCCCGACGGGATTTGGTGCCTTCTTTCTTCTCTTGACTATTTCGAATATTGCTATCCGCCCGCTTGTTGGGTGGGCGACAGCGTCGAAAAAACGCTTCTCAGAACGCAAAACCGAGCAACAACGGTCCGAAATTGTTGGCACACAATTCATTCTGACGGCGGTGTTCTCACTGGGTCTGCTAGGACTGTCTCTTGTAGGGGCAGAACGACTTATCGAATATACTGGCCTTGAGAATGCCCCGGTTTTGTTCGTGATGCTTGCAGCCACGAGTGGGCTGATGTCGATGCTAGAAGGGACGACCCAGGCACGTGGCAAAGTCGGTGTTACAACTTGGGCTGGAACACTTAGGGAAGGTATCGCGGTTCCAATCCAGATTGCGTTAGTTGTCTCTGGTCTCGGTGTCCTCGGGATGGTATTTGGACACGTATTTGCCTTACTGGCTACCATTCCTATCTTTCTCTATTACACGGATGCGGTCCCGTCTATGCCCTCCAGGGAGATCTTCGAGGACCTTTGGTCGTATGCAAGACATAGTATTCCGAACTCATTTATTGGAAAGATATACAATGATTTTGATATTATCTTGCTTGGTTTCCTGCTTTCCCCTGACGCAGTCGGACTCTACCAAGCTGCATTCAGAGTAGCGGCGCCGGCGACGTTCGTGAGCAACGCGTCGGCTTCGACGTTGCTGCCCCGCGTGAGCAATATCGTAGCCAGAGGGGAAGACCCTCGAGTCGACATTCGGAATACGGTCGCATATGCGAGCATTTTTGGATTCCCGATCGTGTTTGGTTCTCTCGCGGTTTCCGATAAGTTGATCGTCACGATCTATGGAAGCGATTTTGCTGGCGCCGTGCCACTCCTCATCGGACTTGCCATTCACAGTCTGTTCAGGACTCAGACACAGGTGTTGGGGAGTGTCGCGCGCGGTTTTGATCGGCCAGATGTTCTGACGCGGCTATCCTTGTTCGCGCTGGTAGTGAATATCCTACTCGGTGTAATACTTACACTCAAATTTGGCGCAATCGGGGTAGTGGTCGCGACTATCGTGGCCGAACTCATTCGATATGTAGGATTGGTTCAATTTACAAGGCAGCACGTTTCCTGGGAGTCTCTGTACCCACGGCCGATGATCGAGCAATTCGGAGCGTCGCTAATCATGTTCGGCGTGGTCATCGGCCTAAAAGAGGTACTTACGGTTGGCTCCGTCATCCGACTTGGTGTCGTGATTCTTGCCGGAGCGGCGATATACTTCGGAATCCTATTCGCGATCAGCGGCGAGCACCGGACGACGTTTCTGTCCGCGCTTGAAGGGTTTCTTGGGAGGCCCCTGCCAATGACCTAATACACACAATCGGGTAGGTTAGGAGTAGAAAGCATACCATAGCTATATCTGAGACTAAAACCGAAATCCTACGTTGTAGTAATCTACAGGTTCTCGCCCTACCCAACACGCCGTTTACTACCGTCTACACTCGCAAGCATCAGCGTTGTTGACGAGTTAGTCTCAGAGCCGAAGGGATTCTGTTGACCGAAGAGCCTGTTTCGGAGGACAAGCGCCGGGAGCATACATCGACGGACAGAAAAGCGCCGCGACGCGCCGACTTTGCGCGAGCAGCTCGTCGACGGTCGTCTCCCGGCCCATCTCCCGCTCGGCGGCGGCGATCGATTTGAGCCGCTCTGCGACGCCGGGAAAATCGGAGCCGTCGCTTACCAGCTCCGAGAATCGCACGTCATCGAGTGTGTCACGAGGATTATTCATTGGTGTTGTTACGTCGTCTCGAATACCGGTAAAATATGGCAGTGACAACTCTCACGCGAGTAACCGAACTGGCCTTTCGTGTGACACGAATGTCCAAAGTATTTATCATATAGAACCAGAAAAGCTTCGATGCGGCAACACAGCGTTGTCGCTCTGCCGGCACAACCCCCTTTACTGCCCTCATCTCGTGAGCGGCGCCGATCTCGATGAGTTCGCCGACCTCGGAGCCTCGGCTGTCGTCGGTGAAGCAAGACCAGTGCGGCGGACGTCGACGACGAGAAAAGCGCCGTCGACGCGTCGGCAGAAGCTTTGGGGGGTTGTGCCGGGAGCGACCCGTGGGCCGCGTGTCGATGTAGCCGTGTCGGGTAGTTAACCCTCAGCCTGATCCACGCTGGAAGTGAAAGTGGACGGGTGGTCGTCCTGTTCGAGACCCCACCCACCCCTCGTTCCTACTGTAAGCCGGCCTCGGTGTAGGGGCGAGAAAGAATCCATGGAGACAGTTGCTGCGGTCGATTCCTGCGGGTAGCGTTCGCGGGACGGCCGTTCGCTGCCAAATCACTCGCCGAAAGCCGCCTCGGCTTACCACTACACAGAAAGTGCGGTACGGTAGCAAACGACACATATTGTAATAAACATTGCGGGAAGAGTCGCGGTTCGGGATCGAGGCGGGTCCACCGCGATCGAGATACAGTCGGAACGAGGGGTGGGTGGGGGACAACGACTCGCGCCGGTCCGGCCGAGATACACTCGGAGCGAGGGGGGTGCGAGACACCGACTACCGGCACGATACAGTAGGAACGACGGGGGTGTACCCACGTTCCAACTGTACTCGTGTCCGGGATACGCCTACTGACGATACCTATTTCGTTAGGATACAGTTGGAGCGGGGTAGATATATGTAGGTGGACTTGAAAGGCATGGCTATGCCAGACGACGATCGTCCCTTCGCGGACGACGATCGAGACACGTCCGGCGGTGGCGACCCGCTGTTCGCCGAGGCGGGCGTGTTTAATCAGACGGAGCTGATCCGTCGCCCCGAACTACTCGAAATCTCTACCGTGCCGGGTAGCGACCGGATCGCCGGCCGCACCGAGGAGATTCAGTACGTCGCCAGAAACATCGGCCCGCTGGTGACCAACTCGGAACCGACGTCCACGATGATCTACGGGAAGACCGGGACGGGGAAGTCCCTCGTGAGCAAACACACCTCCCAGCGCGTCGTTCGTGAGGCTGAATCGCGTGGCACGAACATTGAGATGGTGTACGTCGATTGCGCGCAACACAACACGGAAGCGCAGGTGACCTCGAAGATCGCCCGCGAGTTGAACGAGCTCGCCGGCGAACCCGAGTCGATCCCGGTCACCGGGCTCGGGCCGTCGCATTACTACTCGTACATCTGGTCGCTACTGGACGAGCACGCAGATGGCGGGATCGTCATCCTCGACGAGATAGATCAGCTCTCTGACGACGGTGTCAACAACCTCCTGACGCAGTTTTCCCGAGCTGCGGAAAGCGGGAAGACGGATACGTATATCGGAGTCATCGGCATCTCGAACAAAGTCGAGTGGGGTAAAAAACTCAACTCTCGTGTCCTCTCGTCTCACGGAAACGAGGAGCACGTCTTTCCGCCGTACGACGCTGACCAACTCCGGAACATCCTCTACGCCCGCGAGGACGCGTTTCACGACGGCGCGCTCGCCTCCGAGGTCATCCCCCGGACGGCAGCGCTTGCGGCTCGCGAACACGGCGACGCCCGCAAGGCCGTCCGAATCTTGAAGAACGCCGGGAAGATCGCCGAACGCGAGGGCGCCGAACAGGTGGGGGAACGCCACGTCAACGAAGCGCAGACGAAAGCCGAGGTCGATCGCCTGCGTGAGCTCCTCGCGACCGACACACCGCACGCCCGGTACGTGCTCTTAGCACTCGCCGAACTGACGCAAAACACCGACGAGACGAAGTTTCGCACCACGCGTATCTACGACGCTTACGGAGAGGTGTGTGATCAGGAGGGCGCCGATCATCTCAAGATCGACCGTGTTCGCGACCTCCTCCGTGAACACGCCTTCAACGACACTGTCGAATCCGCACTGAAAAGCGGCGGCCGGGCCGGCGGGACGTACAAACAGCACCGGCTCCTGAAAGATCCGGAGGTCGTCGAGGAGTCGGTCAAACGGGAGATGTAGTCTCTCGGAGTTGTCGCGACCGGGCTTTTTGACCGCTGACCGGACAGTACCGGGTATGCGAGCACAACCCCCTACTCCGACCAGCGTCGCGAGCGGTGAGGCCGATGGGCGTTGACCACCCGACAGGAGCGACCGAGTCGATCGCCGTCGACGACCCGACTCGCCACGTCACCGTTCGCGAGGCCGCCGGCGAGCGCGACGCGTTCTATCTCGCGCACGTCTGGTCGCGGTGGTTTGGCACCGAGTACGAACATGGCCACCGGTACTCCTCCGGGCGCCTGCCGTACGCGCTCTGTTCCGTCGCCGGCTGGGAAGTCGACGCCGAACCGGAGCATCTCCACGGGTACGGTGTGGTCGCCGAGCACGACCCGCCCGATCGCGATGGACGCGTGCATGTCGGCGGCGGCCTCGTGACGATCGACACGGCCGCGGAGACAATCGACAATCTCCCGGACGGCAGGTTCGACGCGGACGCGCTAGTGGGCGAGCGCAACGCGTGGCTCTGGTTCGGCATCGTCGACGCCGCGTGGCGCGGGCTCGGGCTCGGTCGCCGGTTGTTCGAGGACCGACTCCAGTGGGCTCGCGATCAGGGCGCCGACATGGCGTTCGCGTACGGGTGGGAACATGACGGTCGGACGAGCCGGCCGCTGTTCGAGGACTTCGGGTTCGTCCCCGTGGAGCGCTTCGAGCGCCTGTACGAGGACGAGCGCGACGTGTGCCCTGCGTGCGGGGCGCTGCCCTCGAACGACCGGACGTGTACGTGCGCCGGCGTCGTGTGGGCGCGAGACCTGTAGCTACGCGTCGTCCTCTTTGTCCCCGGGCAGCCAGTACACCTCGTTGCGCTCGATGACGCGCCCCTCCTCGACGAGCTGATCGAGCGCGTCACTCAGGCCGCTCGTGTCCATTTGCCGGTTCCCCAGATTGATGCCGATTGCCGACTTCGGCATCCCGTTGTGGTGTTCGAGCACCCCGATGATGATCTCCGTCAACGGCTTTTCTGACGCGGGCGTGTGATCGCTCATATCGGGTTGTTTGGCTGGAGCAAAGAAAAACAGGTGGGCGACAACCTCTCGGCACCGGTATGCTTTTACGTTACTATATTATAGTAACATGCGAGCGCAGCGGGGAGACTCGCGGCGCGCAGGTGACCACACATGGACGAACCTACCGACGGCGGCGCCGTGACCAGTATTGCGGAACAACGAACCGTGCCTGATCGCCGGACGACTGACTGCCCCAACTGCCGGGGGACTGTTCGCGAACCCCGATCGGGAGACGCGTGGCTCTGTGACGACTGCGCCCGGCGCTGGCAGGCGTCAGACCTGCCGGGGGTAGACGAGTAGATGCCGAACCAACTGACCCACACCGGCGACGGGCTCGCCCTCCAAGTGACCAAACCCGTCCGGAGCGCCGGGCTCGTCGAGGAGGACGCCGACGGCGACACGACCCACCGCGCGTCGGTCGTCGCGTACGGCTTCGACGACGCGATCCTCGTGCTCGACCGCGACACCGACCGCGTCCCGATGGCCGACCGCGCCGAGCTGGTCGCGCTCGCAGCGCGCGAGACGGAGTCGATCCACCGCGGGATCGACACCCGGATTCAGTACTCCGGGAACGGCTACCGCGTGCAGGTGCCGGCCACGGGGACGGGGCTACAGTCCGGCGACGGGCTCCCGTGTCACGCCGCGCCCGGCCTCCTGGTCATGGCGCCGCTCGACGCCGGCGTTGGAACGCGACACCTCCTAGAGGCGCGCCGGACGCAGGCGCTCGATACTGAGGCCAGTGCCGATGAGTGAGAACAACACTGTCCTCTCACTCGAAGCGCACGGCGACGTTGATAACGCGACCACTGACGACGAGCCACCGTTGATGAAATCGCCGGAAGTAACGCTCGCCCGGCCGTCCGAAGATGACCATGTTGCGATCGTTCGGACCAACGCGCCGGTGTCGTTCTTGGCGATTTACGACCACGATGACCGCAAGAGTTTCAGTAGCGATCTCCACCCCTTGACGACCGGCGACGAACTACGCGAGTTCTGGCTTGACGCTGATCGGCTCACCACGGCAACCCACCTCCACGTCAACACTGACGACGGACGCAAGATCCCGGCACCCGAGATACACGTCGAGTACCGTGGGTGGCGTGGCCGCGTCGTAAAGCTACTTCGCGACTGGAAACGACGACTCCTGCCAGATGCCGACGACTGAGTACGACGCGCTCCTCGACCTGCTTGCCGCGCACCCCGGCGCCGATCGCGACGAGCTTCGTGAGCTGGCCGACGCCGCCGATCGTCTCGACACCGACGCCGTCGACGACCTCCTCGACAACGCGCTCGCTCGCGAGGACGCGCTCGAAGCGAACGAACACTACTGGGTCATGCGGACGGGGCGGTTCGCCCCGTCCGAGTACGACCACTCGCTAACGGGCGAGTGGCGGGACGACAGCCTGTAGGGCGGGGAAGCGTTTTGAGTCCGGCTTCTGTGGGGCATGTATGGGAGTCATCGTCTACGAGACCCCTGACGGCACGAATCGCGTTTCAACCCCCCTCAAACACGACGACGACCGGTCGGCGTGGAAACTCGATGTTTCTGAGGGCGGCGTCTCCGACGTGAGTGAGAACGCCGAAGACCTCCTGATCCCCGACCACCGCGTGTACTCTGTCGAACTGACGGACGCGGACAAGCCGGACGTTCCGAGCGGTTCTGGTACCTTCTAAGAAGATTCTACGCGGTCGCTCTTCGTTTCTCAAACACCCGGCCCGACCGCACGGACCGCGACTGCCCACCATGTACGATCCCATCCGCACGAGCGCTGGCAACGGCGTCGTCGGAGTTGCACCGCGACGCTTTCTGCCGGGTAAGAGGGGCTCGCTGTAGATCGTGGATCGCCACTCGTGACAGCGTTCCGGGCGCGTCGCCGGCGCCGTCGACGGCGAGTTTTCCCTCGACGTTGTTCCGGTCGCCTCGGTCGCGCGTCACTGACGGTCGCGGTACCAAGCCGCGGCGTCTCGTCGCGACGACGGGATTTCGAGACTACTGAGCGATTCGTCTTCGGTACTCCCCCGCGGCCGACGTGACCGCCGAGCGCACCGGACTGCTGGCTGATTGTGGGTCGTGTTGGTCGTGCTGGCCTACTACGGGCGCGTTTATCCAGAGGCCATCTACGTAGGTAAAAGGGATCAGTGACAACTCTACGGCGCTCTCGATCGGCACCCACCCCTTCACTTTCACTCCGGTTAACCGGGGGTTAAGGGGCGCCGGGGCGTCGGTGTAACTAAGGCGGGAAGTCGGCCACGAGAGCAGGATACTGGTCTCAGAATGGCCGCGGGCGCAGGAACGCCCCCGACCTGCCGCGCAAACGGCATGTGTACGAATTACCCCTCCGGTAAAGACAGTTCGGGTCGCCACCGCAGCGGTGGGTCCCGGAAGGCACAGTTCACGATCAGCGACGCCTCGGCCCGCAGTGCCGCGCTCGCAGGTGGTTCCGATGAGTGACGCCGAGCGCAGCGGCGGCGACGCGGACGGCGTCGACGACCAGCTCCCCAACCTCGACGAGCCGGGAAAGTACGAGCGATTCACCCGCATCGACAACGTCGAGTACGACGTTGCCAACGAGTTCCTTCGCGAGCACACGACGATCACGGCTCGCGAGTGGGCGATCGCGTGTCTCTGCCGCGACTTCGAGACCGAGACGGGCGTCCGGATGACGTTCATCGGCGAGAACCTTCCCGAATTGGTCCCGTTCATGACGGACACCTACTCGCCGCAGGCCGTGAATCAGGCGCGGTACTCGTACGACGAGAAAGCGCAGACGGCCGCCAATACGTTCTTCTACGCCGTCCTTTCGGGGCGGTATTCGATCGAGGAGATTGAAGCAATGGTCGAGGAAGCACGTGAGACGGCGGAGACACTGATTGAAGTCGAGACGGGCAACGCTCCGGAGGACAACCCGGAGGCCGACGACGCGGTCGCTGACGCTATGGCGAGCGTGTGGGAAGCGAGTCGCGCGCTCACCGAAGAGTTTGACGAGCCGACCGAACCCGAGGACGGAGGCGACCGTGCGGACTGATCGCGACGTGCGGAACGGGATCGCGTGGGGCTCGCCGTTCGACAATACCTGCGGCGAGTGCGCCCACGAGTGGCGTTCGCGTGGCGAGCCGGCGGCCTGCCCCGAGTGCGGCTCCTCGATGGACGCCGGCGAGTCGATCGACCTCTTCGCCGGCCTGCGGGACGTGACCGACGACGACCCGATCGCCGGCCTTCGTCGGGAACTGGAGCGCCGACAAGCCGATCCGAGCGCGAAAGGTCTCCCCGAGTTTACCGAGCGCGTCGCCCCGTGGGATCGCGATCTGCCGGCCGGTCGCTCGTACCGGGGCGGCGGTCACACGGGCGAGACGCGGTTGTGGAAGCGGCGACGCGAGCAGGCCCTCGAACGCGATAATCACCGCTGTCAGGTCTGTAGCATCCGGAACGCGCACCACGTAGAGTTCACCGGACAATCGCTGGAAGTCCACCATATCATCCCGAGAGACCGGTTCTCCAACCCCGACGACCGTCACGCGCTCTCGAACCTGATCACGGTTTGCTTCCAGTGTCACGCCGACGTGGAGGGGCTGTCTCGTGAGGAGCTTCGCGAGGTCGCCGAGCGAGAGGCGTGGCTCAAACCCTCGCGAGCCTAAGCGAGAGCGCCTGTATTCTATATTAGCGACATACGGTTTATGAGATTCTTGACCGGAGGTACGAACCGCCAGAACACCGAAATCGGGATTTCTGACGAAACAGTCCCGCAAATAGTCCCGAATACGTTACACCGTCTTACCTGAGTAAGACAGAGTAAGTTCTTAGTGACCCCCACCCGTGGCCTCAAACGAGGCAGATCCAGAACTATGGCCGACGCTTCCCCACACAGTCGCTCCAGCCGGAACGCCGCGTTCGCGGCGGTGTTCCGACGGCACAACCCCCACCCCTCGGAGGCTCAATGACGGGTCGCCGCTCCGTCGAGACGCCGATCGACGACACATTCACGAAGTACCTCACGGACAAGGGGAAGGGCGACGCCGGCGAGCAAGGCGCGTACCGAACTGACGCCGATCGCGAGCTGCATCGATTCCGTCGCTGGTGTCTCGGCAACACGTCCGACCCGGCGAACGCCTCTCCCCCGGAGTCATGGTCGGGCGTCGTCGACGGCGACACCGTCCGGTTCGTGGATCTTGATACGACGGTGTTCTCGGACTACGCGCGGTACCTCTCGACTGCCGGATACGCCGCTGGGACCGTGCTCACCTACTACGCCCACGTCGCGTCGTGGTGCGGGTGGGCGCACGCGCAGGGGTACATTCCGCGGCACTACGCTCGCGAGTCGGACGCCGAAGACCCGCTTCCCGAGAACGACGGCCGCCGACCGGGCGACCAGCAGGCGTGGGAACCGATCCACCGCGACCTGATCACGCAGTTTGTCGACCGCCGCGTCTCCGAGGCGTTCGACGCGCTCGGCGCGATCGAGGTCTCCCACGCCGACCGGGGCGACCCGGAGAGCGAGACGTGGCAGGCCAAACAGAAAGCGCGGTTCGAGGCCTACCAGCGGTGTCGCGAACAGGCGCTCGTGTACGTCGTTGCGTATACGGGCCTGCGCGGGTCGGAGTTCCTCTCGGCGCCGAAGGAGGACCGCGAGGGCCGCAACGGGATCCGATGGCGTGACGTGTCGTTCGCGGACAGCAGCGTGACGGTGTTCCGGAAGAGTCGCGAGTGGAAGGAGGCGTCACTCCCCGAGCCCGTCATCGGCCCGTTGAAGCGGTACGCCGAGGTGCTGGACGTACCGGAGTCGTGGCCGGTGTTCACGACGCTGCACCGTCCGTCGCTCGCGTCGCACGTCACCGGGGGGTTGGGTGACGCCGGCCTCGACGACGACGCGATCGAGCGCATCCGGGGTGGGGCGCCCGACCTGATCGTCGCCGCCGAGCACGACCTCGACGCGCCGAAGCCGCTCACCACTGATGGCGCCCGGTCCATCATGGAACGACTCTGGAACCATGACACGCTCGTCGACCGTCGCGACGAGCTGGACCTCTCACTCGACGGCGACTATCTCGAACTGCACGGCGGGCGTCGAGGCGTCGGGGAGGTGCTCGTTCGGCAGTTCGGCTACGCCGCAGCGGCGCGGTATCTCGACAACAGCGAGGAACAGGTGCGAGAGGCCTACCAGCATATCGAGGCCGCGGAACGCGCCGACATGGCGACCGAGGCGTTCTCCCAGACGGACAACCGGGTGAACGAGAAATGACCAATACAGTCCTCGATTCTGCGGGAGGGAGCGGGGTATTCAACACTACCGGCGACAATCCTCAGATGAATACTGAATGAGACGGAACGCTGTTCTCTCCGTAATCTGGTGCGCCATCCTCCTCGGCGGGCTCGTTGCTGGGGCGGCCCCTGTTTCTGGAGCTACCCAGCAGCCGACTTCGACGACAGCTCAAGCCGACCAGTGTGCCCCGGCGTACGACCGACTCAACGGCCGAACCGATCGTGACGGGCCGACTGTATCGATCGCCGCGACCGCGCCTTCCCCCGGTGTCGTCTCGTTAGAATACTCAGTCGATCACATCGACAGCTGCGTAATCTCGTCTGATGGCGATGAATCAGATGGAACTGGTCATGGAGCGTCTTCGAAGCGCTGGTGAGTGTGATCTTCAGGATGGACCGTCGCTGTCGGCGGCGCACTGCCGCCGACGCGACAGTGTCGCCACTCACGACCGCTATCTAAATCGGTGGACAGCTACCGGAAGAACCGGTTGTCGAGTGGCTGGTTCGCTGGAATGGACCTACGTACACCAAGCGCTGTCCAAGCGGCCCGCAGCACCATCTCACAGAACTCCGTGAACGACCACTGCCAGAGGCGGCGCCCCCCGTGGCGGGGCGCCGCCACGTACTTCCAGTGAAGATACCGCCAGCTGTTCTGGAGCAGCAGGCTCACCACAAACATCACCAGCCGTAGCCCAGCGTCCTGAGAACTGGTGAATGCGAGGCTCTGCTTGGCTAATCGGTAGCTCGACTCGATGCCGAAGCGCTTGCTGTAGTGTTCTCGGGCATCCCGTGGGGTGTCGATAAACGGCGCGTCAGCGGCGTAGCCGTGACGCGCCACCCCGTGTTCGTCGTATCGTCCCTGTTGGTAGACGCAGTCGATGAACACAGGGAACGTTACCTTGCCGGCGAGATCGTGTTCGATCTCGCGGCTCCAGCCGCTACTGAGTTCGTCTTGGATCGTTTCACCCCACTTGACGATCGGCATCACGTAGGCGTAGTTGTGCGTGGACAACAGCCCAAGACAGGTGCTGTTGTAGAATCCGCGATCGAGATAGACGGCCTTGACGCCGAGGTCAAGGCCGTCGAGGAGCTCGAGAAACTCACCAAGGACGTCGCTGGTGGTGTCGCCAGCGACAAGCTGGCGCACCGCCAGCGTGTACCGCTTGTTGCGTACCCGCGCGTACAGCGTCGCGTACGCGTGAAACGTCGTCGTTCCCCGTTTCGCCTGTGAGGAGTACAGCGCTTCCGTTTCGTCTTCATCGCCGTAGTAGGGGTCGAGGTGGAGGTCTGCACAGACCTCCACCGGTCGATCTGGAAGCGTCTCAAGCGTATCTCGTTGAAGTAGCGTGTCGCCAACCGCCTCAACGGAGTCAAGTTCGAACTGCTCGGTGAGATGTCCTCGGACGGTGTTGGCGTGTGGCGAGTCCTCGGTCGTTTCGCAGACGTGATTGATCGAGGTCCCGCCGGCGCTGGCGCCGGCGAGGACCTCGTACAACGTCTCTGTCGTGACCTTGACGTTCTCGTCGAGATCTATCGCAAGCTCTTCGTTGAGGCTGTTGACGACAAAATTAAGGAGGTGCTCTTCTTCTATCTCGCTGTCTGCTTCGGTAGCTTCCACACCCTTCCCAAGCAGACACTTTCACTCAAACCCGATGTGATCGACTGAAGTTACCATTCTTGGCAAGATGCCTCTCGACTGCCGGGTGAAGCTCATCAATGTAGTCGAAGTGCCATTGCTTGATACGGTCGTTGTCGCGGAAATCATTCCCAACTCTAAAATCCGGTAGAGTCGGTTCGATATAATACTCGACACCGTACTCGTCCTTCAAATTCTGGAGTCTGGCGGGAACAGCCTTCGTCGCGTGAGCGACCATTTTGCCTGAAACCAGAAGAGAGTCAAATGATTCAGCAGAGGTATCAAGGACCTCGTTGTCGCTGTAGTTATTGTACCGAACTGTCGCTTCTAACATGATTCTTAACTGTACTTATCACATTCTCCTTGCTACATAATTGTTTCCCTGTTTTACATGGTAATGAAATAAGTTCAACAGAGTTGCCAATCCCCATGAGACCAATCGATAGGTTAGATACCTCTTCAACAAGGTCTGAATCGATATCCTCCTCCCATACAGCTAAGAACGAATGATCGACAAAGTCCGTATTGCGGCTTGCTTGTTCGATTCCACGAACTATCTTCCCCGACTTTAGCTCAATGGCCATCGTTGAATCCCCGTTGATTGCAAGGATATCGATCGGATAACAGAAGATTCTCCCTTCAGTTACGTATTCAATATCCTGCTGATCAAGAAAATGAGTGAGAATTCCGAGTTGATACTTTTCAGGTACGTAGTAGGAATGAGACTCCTCCAGTTGTTCCGCCCAGAGTGATTCGTATTCGTTTTGTGATTTGAAGGAACTCGTACCCATACTATTGGCTCGTTGCTACGCTGCTATCTAATCCCAATTCAGTTAGGATTTCGGATTCAGCCGCAAATTCGGGATAAGTCCGGTAGACGTACTGCAGCAACTCACGCAGCGGCTGTTCGTTATACGTCTCTACGAGGTCCCGGAGTTCGTCATCGTATTCCGGCTCAAGCTGGTTCGACAGTTGAGCAGCGATCTTCTCACCCTTCGATGTGATCTGAAACGTCTTCTGACCGAGTTCGGAGTCTGCCATTGAAATTTCCGGCTCGTCCATGGGGTATGACGTGATCGCACCCATACTTAGGAGAAACTCGAGCTCGGTGTAGACGTTCTTAGAGAAGGGACCCATCTTATATGGAGCAAAGTTGAACGCGATGTCTTCTTCGTACTCTTGGAAAAATTCGGTCTCCTGTTCAATGAGGAATAGCAGCTTCTGTACCTTTGTGACTCCGTGAATCTCCCTCGCATGGTGAAATAGCAGAAACACCACGTCGGTGCGACGGTCGATCTCGTCAATTGGGGGCATAAATTTGGCTAGCTCGATGTTTCATTTGGTCCCGTATTAACGTTAGTAGTAGAGCAAAAGAGATTGTGTAGTCCCTCCGCTTGACTATAATTGGCGGATAAATACGCTACTCAGTATGATCTGAGACACAGTATTTCAGAATTATGTCTGTTAGATATAGTGAGATAAAACCAACTGAGACGAAGAAGAGTATCTCTGGAAGCACCCAATCCTTAGAAAAGCGCTCAAGCAGAAAGTACATGCTTACAGCCAGTAATACAACCCAAGGCAGAAACAATAGTATTGAGGCTCCTCTTTGAGTAATTTGCAAGCTGTTATCTAATTGATCATCACGGGGATCATCCCATTCGTCCGATACTTCCTCTCCCGTTCCTTCAGTACCACTATCTTTGTTAGACGCCAGAGAGCGGAGATGGTTAAACAACGCAGCACTAATTATTGATGCAGCAAGTGTAAGCCAAAAAAACAAATTCAATCCGTCACCTGATGCAATGAGGAGAAAAACATAGTTGACACCGGGGAGAAACGCAGCAATCTCAATATCCTCATTAAGTGTCTGGACCGCATCGCCTAGTAACGACATCTACAGGGTCTTATGCCAAACGCGTAGGAGGGACTGTCCATTTTCGTATTCCATCTTGATTTTTGCATTATGGTACTCGTTGATATACTCCTTCACATCGTGTACAGTCCTCCGCGCTCGATCTCCTTTTCCACGAATATCGATATATTCCAATGGAGCCAGATATTCATCAATATTAAGCGACTTACCCAGCATCTGGTCGTATATCTCTTTGTACGATGTCCCTGCTTCAACAAATACGACAAACGGTTTATTACAGACAAGTTCCTCAAAAGCATCCGCATATTCCGCATCCGACCAACCGTTGAGTTCAACTTGATTATGGTAGAGCTGCTGGAACAGACGATTGGTGTCAAAATATCCAGATGAACATAGACTTGCGATATTATACGCCTCTGGCCGTGAATGACCACGTTTCTCGTGGGCTTTCGCTGTCTGGCGCTTCCGTTTTCTTACTTCCCACTGTTCCATTGGGTTATTATCCTCCGCGACACGCAAGGCCATTCCCTGAATAAGTGGTTGACGAAACCGAGGCGGAATTTTTCCTTTATAAAAGCCAACAATTTTATTAACGCGTTCTTTACCAGATTTTCCCTTTACAGCCTCAGCAATGCCAGATACGGGAGATAGTGCGAATCCATTTGCCTCCTCCAGAAAATCATTCATCTTGTCATTCATTGCTACCCGTCTTTCGTAATCGATCTTCGCAGGGTCAACGACCAGACGAACTGTCCCATCTATTTTCCGGATTTCGGCCTCAGCGTCGCCTTCTACAGGACCCACATAAGGAGACTCATACGCTTCATCGTCAATAAGTTCCTCTAACGATCCACAGCGAGAAACTGGGCTCGATTTGCTACGATCAAGGCTCGGAATTTTGTCTCTTACACCCTTGACCGAATCGTCTATTAATCTTAAGAAGGGATCGTCATCATCCATTTATTTTCGGGGATCATCCCAACTTGAAGAATCAGTAAGATAGTTCACAATGTCAGAGATATCGTCGCGAATTGGTTCGACAGAACCGTGTGCGAGATAGCCAACATCATCAGCTTTGATCTTCTCACCAGAGGGAGAGGTCGCGATTTCTCCGGTCTCAATGTCGACAATGTAGCCGTTTTCTATTTCTTTTCCCAGCATTGGAAGAAACTCTTCCAAGCGATCGGGATCAATTGCGAATTCAGTGGACATTGGTGATTACCCCCATCCGAGTTTCCGGTTACACGTCATGATACGTCATACTGTTATAAACATGTTGTTGTATACAACAATCTTGTGAGATTTGTACCTACTGAAGCCTGTACTAGCGGTCAGGGCGTTACAATTCCTCGGCATTAATCTCACCTGCGAGGTACTCCCGACCTCGATCAGTAATCTCGTAATAGCCGCGTTTTGGTCTTTCTACAAGCCCATAATCTGTGAGTTCAGATAATCGTCGGCTTACATGGGTACGAGATTTGTCGATATTTTCGGCGATCACTGCCGGCGTGAAGCGAAATCCGCTTTCGAGAACTTCAAGGATGCGGTCGTCAGTTGGCATTTGCATCCAATCCGCCGGCTTTCGCATGGCCAACGTTCCTCAGAACAGCCGCATAGTCGTGTTGATACGATACTCTCCGGCCACTTATAAGTAGCATGAATGTAACTGATTAGTAGAAAATTTTAATACCCCCGAACCCACACCTGCCAGTCACGGACCCACTCGACCGTCGTCGACGACGCGCCGTGCCTGAAAAGGACGCGGGCCGCGTTGCTGGAACAGCCGGCCCGTATAGGGTTCCGTGCCCAAACACGAAATCCGTGCATATCGATTCATCACGAGAACCTGAAAATCCCTCCGAGAGGCGGCATCGACGCTGACTGACGACTACCCGGCAGCGCTCGCGACGCTGATCCGCGCCGATCGAGCGATCCACGACGTGGCGCAGACGACTCCGCGAGTTCCGCGGCGAGGTCGATCGCTACCCCGACGGCCGATGATCGACGCGACTGCCACCCCGTCCCGAACCACAGAAACCCGCACACGTCGTCGAGAGCGCGACCGACACCGCGCAACGACCCACCGACGACGACTGAGCGATCTACGTTCACATATTCCTGACAGTCACTATCTCGTACCCGAAGTCGAGGGGGTTGCCGAGAGAGATCGACGGCTGAGTGATCGGGAAACTCACCCAACGCTAAAGGTCCCGCCCGCTCCCCGTCTGGTGTGTCACTTCGAACCGCCCGATCGCTCGACGAGGTGTACGAGGCCGTCGAGTCGTACGACCTCGTCGTCACCGACGACGGGCCGCTGTCGCTGGCGTTGGACAACCGGATTCGCAGACCGCGGCTCGGTCGGCTCGCGGCGACCCCGCGAAGCCACGCGAGCGGCGAGTTGGTGCCGGAGAACGGCCGAGAGCTCTTCGTCCAGTTCCTCGAGGAGACTGAGTTGCCCTGGAAGTCGGCGGCCCGCGCGCTCGAACTGTGTACCGCGTGCTGGTCGGAGACGGGCGATCTCGAGCGGATTCTCGCGTATCCCGAGTTCGACACGGAGGCGATCCGCGAGGCGGTCGCGTTCCTCTCCGAGACCGAGAGCAGCTACGCCGCGGTCGAGGCCTCGTCGCTCCCCGACCACCTCGACGTGGCCGTCGTCGACGAGGGGCAGCTCAACGCCCTCGACCGGAGCTACCTCCCCGACGAGTACGACGCGGTGTCGTCGCTCGTCGACGAGGGGGAGGGGGAACCGCTCCCCACGCTCCACGTCTACCCGTCCGCGACGGCGATCGTCGACGCGGTCTTGGAGGCCATCGACGCGGAGAACGCCGCGGACGTCGGGGTCGTCGTCCCGACGGGGAGCCGGTACGCGTCGCTGATCGAGGCCGGGCTCGCGGCGCGGGGAATTCCGAAGCGGAGCGGAACGGAGTTCGCCGACGACCCGGCCGTCCGCGCGTTCTGCCGGCTCGTCGAGTCGGCGTTCGCCGGAACCGCTCAGCGGGTCGAAGAGCTCCGACCCGCGCTGTCGGCGGTCGGCGTTCACCCGCCGCGCTCGGTCGACGAACGACGGGTCGACGCGGTCTCCGGTGAGGACCTCGGAGGGTACGACGAGTTCCGTCGAGCGGTCGCGGAGGGCACGTTCCGCGACGCGCTCCGGGCGTTCGAGTCGGTGAGCGGGTCGTCCCCGACGGGGATGCGCGATCAGCTCGCGACGCTCGGCCTCCTCGACGACCCCCTCACGGAAGCCCGGTTCGCGGACGTCCGCTACTACCTGGAGGCGTTCGACGTTCCCGGGACCGGGGACGGCGCCGGAGACGGGGTCCTCCTCACCGGAGCGACGGAGACGGCGTACGTCGATCGACCGGTCGTGTTCTACCTCGGCGTCGGTCCGGACTGGGCGCGGTCGCCGCCAGCGTACCCCTGGATCGATTCGGCGGAGTTCCTCCGGCGGGACGTCCGCCGGTTCGAGCGGTTGCTCGGCAACGGCCGACAGCGGTACGTTCTCGTACAGGAGACGCGCGCCGGGGAGGACGTGCAGCCCTGCGTCTATCTGCGCCGGCTGCTCGACCGGGAGTTCGACTCGTTCACCGACCTCGACCACGTTCGCCACCGCGGCGAACCGGGAACCGAGCCCGACCGCCCCTTCACCGGACCGACCTCGGCGATCGCCGACGCCGAAACGGTCGAGACCGTGAGTCAGTCGCACCTCAACGCGCTGGCCAACTCTCCCCGAGACGCGTACTTCGATCGGCTCGTGGAGACGCCCGCCTCGCTGCCCATGGAACGCGGGCGGGTGCTGCACGAGGCGGCCGAGATCCACGTCGCGGACCCGACCGTGATCCCGGAGCGTCGCGAGGCGGTGCTCGACGCGATGTGCGAGCTCCTCGACCCGTATCTCGACGGGGCCCGACGCCCGGTTCAGCGGACGGAACTCGACGTCGGATTGGACGCGGTCGTCGAGACGCTCGATCGAGACCCGCCCGAAGAGGCCGCATACGAGACCTACGACGTCCGCGAGCGGGAGAACGAACTCGCGGAGGCGCTTGGCGTGGAGGCGAACTCGCCGCTCGCGGAGCGCTGGTTCGAGTCGCCCGCGGTCGGGGTGCACGGGTACGTCGACCTGCTCGCCGGTCCGACCGCGGTCGTCGACTACAAGACCGGCGCGGCGAAGGACGCCGGGGACCACCTCGCGGCCGCGTCCGTCGACCCGGTCGCCGACCGGCCCGATTTCCAGGCGCTGGTGTACCTCGCGAAACACCGCGAGGAACGTCCCGGAGAACGCCTCTCCATCCGGTTCGTCTACCTGCTGGACGACGATCACGTCGCCGCAGCGATCGCCGGCGACCCCCCGGTCCCCGAGGAGCGCGTCACGACGATCACCTACGTGCCCGCCTCGTTCGGCGAGTTCGTCGCCGGGCGCGAGGCGTTCGAGTCGGTGACGGACTACGCCGACTCCAACCCCCGGGTGAAGGCGCTCTCGAAGCTCGGATACGACGCGTACCGTCGGTTCTTCGAGGCGCACGAGCTGCCTCGCGAGGGCGTCGATCCGGAGCGCAGAGAGCGGGTGACCCGCGAGTTCGTCGCGTACGCCCAGGAGCGCGTCGGGGAGTACGCCTACGTCGAGGAGGGCTGTACGTCGGTGATCGACGACCTCGCGGACGCGCCCGAGGGGTACGTCCTCCGGAGCGACCTCGACGCGGTCGAGGCGTTCGTCGAGGACCGGATCGCCGAGTTGAACGCGTACCGGACGAGCAGGTTCCCCGTGGCGTTCCGTAACGACGGCCCGACGTGGGACCGCGTCGACCACCGCGACCTCATTCTCACGGACCGATGACCGACCTCACACCCAATCCGGCGCAGCGGCGGCTGATCGAGAACACCGAGGGCACCTACGTCGTGGACGCCGGCGCGGGGACGGGGAAGACCTTCGCGATCACCCGGCGGTACGCGCGGATCCTCGAAGCCGACGACGTGACGCCGGAGGACGTGCTCCTCGTCACGTTCACCCGGAACGCGGCGGGCGAGATGGTCGACCGGATCGCCCGGCAGTCCCCGTACGATCCGGCCCGACTACAGGACGCTCCGATCGACACGTTCCACGGGTACTGCTTCCGGTTGCTCAAACGATACGGGCACGACGCGCCGACCCACCTCGGCATCGACGAACGCGTTCCCGCGTCCCTGGAGCTCGTCGAGGACGAGGTCCGCGAGGCGGATCTGTTCCGGACGTTCATCGGGCAGTTCGCGGACCGACACCCCGAACACGAGGAGCGGTTCGCGGCGATGCGAAACCCCGGCGCGTTGCGGTCCCTCATCGCCGAGCTCGCGGCCAAGGGCGTCATTCCCGCGGCCGACGGGTGGTACCGCGGCGGCGACGAGCCGTTGAGCGGCGACCGCGAGGCGTTCTTCGAGGCGTTCGACGAGGCGAACGAGCCGAACGAGGGCGCGAACGGTCCGACCCAGTCCGACGCGCGAGCGGGGGTGAGCGACTGGGACGCAGTCGGATACGAACCCGACGCCCCGACGTCCGACGAGCTCGTCGGCTATCCCGCGATCGAGCGCGGTCCCGTCGAACGGGCGTTCGACGAGCCACGGGAGGAGCTCTTCGAGTTCGTCCGCGACGTGTATCACGAGTACCTCCGGTTCGCGCTGCGGCGGAACTACCTCACGCAGGGGCTGATGCTCGCGCTCGCGTTCGTCACGCTCTGTGACGACGCCGGCGTTCGCGAGGCGGTGCGCCACGACTACGTGATGGTCGACGAGTTCCAGGACACGAACGAGCTCCAGTTCAAGCTCACGCTGCTGCTCGCGGGAACGGATAACATCGCGGTCGTCGGCGACTGGAAGCAGAGCATCTACGGGTTCCAGTACACCAGCGTCGACAACATCCTCGAGTTCGACGAGCGGATCGCCGCCTACCGGGACGCGCTGAACCGAGACGCGGCTCGCGTCCCGTACTCCGTCGACGAGGTCGAGTCGATCACGCTCGCGACGAACTACCGCTCGACCGAGTCCCTCTTGGAGTTCGCCCCACAGACGCTGACGACGCCGGCGACGGGGAGCGAGCGCGTCGACCTCGACCGCGACGTCGAGCCGTTGGAGACGGCGCTCCGCGTCGACAACTCGCGGATCGAGGCGTTCACGCCGGCGGGGGAATCCGACGAAGAAGCCGCGGAAGGGGACGCCGACGAACTCGATCTGGTCTTAGATCGGCTCCAACACGTCGTCGGGAACCCGTCGTACGCCGTCGAACGGGACGCGGAACCGGCACCGACTCCGGAGCTGTCGGCCGAAGAGCGAACCGCGGCCGAGCGCGAGCGGCTGGCTCCCCCGGAGTACGGCGATATCGCCGTGTTCACCCGGACGCGGTCGTTCGCGCGGGACCTCATCGAGCGGGCCGCGGAGCGCGGCGTCCCGCTCGCGTACGAGGGCGGGATCGAGCTGTTCGACACCGACCAGGCGAAGCTCCTGCTCGCGTGGCTCCGGATCGCGGAGTCGGACGCCAGACGCGGGTGGGCCGTCGTTCTGGAGGAGGCCGGCTACGCGCTTCCGGACGCGAAGGCGGTCCTCGACGACGAGCGGGAGACGCCGGCGGAGATGCTCCGGTTCCGCGATCGGCTCCGGAACGCGGAGACCGTCGGGTCGTTCGCGCGGGTCGCGCTCGACCGCTACGGGTACGCGGGCCCGTTCGCCGACGCGCTCGTCGCGGAGCTCTCCGCCGCCCACGACGACTCGCTCGCGACGCGGTCCGACGCGATCGCGACGATCGAGTCGCACCTCGAGGCGGGGACGACCGTCGACGTGGACACGAACCCCGGCGGCGACTCGGCGACCCTACAGACGATCCACGGGGCGAAGGGGCTGGAGTACCCGATCGTCCTCCTCGCGAACGTCAACTACCGGGCGTTCCCCTCGTTCGGGCGACCCGGGTCGGGGCCGATACGGTTCGACGAGACGATCGGGCTCCGCCAGCGCCGCGTCTGCGCCGAACCCGGAGGCCGGCCCTACGTCCGCCCGAACTGGCGGTACGACCTGCTCACCGGCGTCCTACCGAGCGACTACGACGAGGAGCGTCGACTCCTCTACGTGGCCGTCACCCGGGCGAAGCGACACCTCCTCTTCACGGCCGGGCGCTCGCCCAGTCCGTTCTTCACGGAGCTGTTCGACGAGCCGACCGCCGTCGAGCCGGCCGTCAGGTCTACCGAGGAGCCCGCCGACGAGGACGAGCGCCTGACTCTCCGCGTGCCCGCGTCGAGATCGCCGCGGCGGATCGGCGTCCACGATCTCATGGACGACTCGGTCTACGACGAGGCCGAGGGGGGACGGGGCCCGGCGTTCGGGACCCGCGTCCACGACTTCGCGGAGGCGTACGTCGACGGCGAGGCCGTGACGCCGTCGAACGAGGACGAGCGGAACGTCCGCGACCTTCTCGACTCGCTTCCGGGCGAGCTCCGCGCGGAAGTCGACGCGTTCCTACCGATGGATCTCGGGGACGACGCACCCGTCACGATCGCCGGCGTCGTCGACCTCCTCGCCGTCACGGACGAGGCCGTCCGGATCGTCGACTACAAGACCGATCTCGGCCGGCACGCCGAGGGCGAATACCGGAAACAGCTGAGCGTCTACGCACGGGTCGTCGGCGACGTCTACCCGGACAGGGAGGTCACGACGAGCGTGTTCTACACGGCCGACGACGACCTCGTGGAGTTGGCACCGATCTCGATGGCGGAGGTCGGGGGGCTCGTTCGCGAGCGGCTTCGAGAGTGAGTGGTCGTTTGGGATCTTCGTACTCGAACTTCTCACTAGACAGGACGGCAAATACCGATTCTGGACGGCGTAGTGCCTCCGAAATATGGCATTCTCTCCGAAATCGGGGGCGACGTACAGACGCGAACCGCACTGAGAGCCCCGATCAGTCACACGCGCCCCGTCGTGTTCGAGGGGATCGGCGTCGTGTGACTCACCTCGCCACGGTCCCTCGACGCGGTTTACCCTTCGGCCTGCTGGCTTTCTTGGTACACCTGCCGCCGGAGAGGCTCTGTGAGCACTTCCTGCACTTCGTCGTCGTCCATGAACTCGACGCACAGCTCTCGGTTCTGGTCCATTCGATCTTCTACGCCAACGATGACGACCGTCGTGAGATCAACCCTCTCAGTAAATCGGGGCTCAAAGAGCCAGTCCGAACCCACAGAGAGTGATCTGTCTTGAGTGGCACTACAACCCCACTAGTGTTAACTAACAACATACCATTCTCTGGGGAACACACCTCCAGACGGAACGAACAACCTGTCTCTCAGGCGTAGTTTCGATCACCGCAACGGCGACACCGGTCGGATCGAGTTAGATTGTTGGAGCAAGAAGAAACGCAAGTCGTCGATGAAGCTCGATATCCAACTCTATCCAAATATATCAAAATTATATACATTTATGAATATTGGAGTGTCTGGTGCCGATAGCTATCGAACTACCGCACCTCGGTGGATACAGCAGACCGATCTGGAGCCGAAAGACCGTGCCAACCCGAATCACGCCACGGCCGATGAAACTGTGATTCGGCTACATTCTGATCGATCTTGGCTGTCGCCGCTGTGGGTTCAAAAATACAACTTTGGCCCTTATTCATCTGGATCTGGTTAGAAAATATCGCCATCTTTCGCTGTTTCTTTCAGAGATGCGCCAGAAACAGTAGGTCGACGATGTCGATGATCTCGTCGACAGAGCCACGTGATTCAAGCTGGCTTCCCAGTGTCACGAGATCCGATCTTAACCGTCACACATCCGAATCGAAACAGGATCGAAAACATAAGTAGTACTATAAAATGATAGAAAGGCCAGTTTGAATAAGTGATTAGCCATATCGACCCGAGACCCGTCGAAAATTAGTACGAGCGTTCGCCTTCACACGGAATCAGCTTATTTGACCACTACTGGATAGACAGACTAAGTCTGAAAGAAGAACTATAAGAGCTGGGTGGTGTGCTTTACAAAAGTATTGTTGTAATTGTATTCGAGATCATGGACAGATTGCGATCGACCCGGTTTCGTTCTGTCACCCTATTCAACTGTAGGATGGAACAGCAGCAGTTCCTATTGTTTTCCATAGAAAAACAGTGTATTGGCACTTTTGGCAATTACGTTGGCAAGTACGATATTACCCACAACGTCTGGCCATTTCCTTCATTTACTATGGTCCACTGGTATCTCACGTCTCTACTGTAGTGATGCTGCTATCGAGATCACTCCGATTTGTTTCATAGTAGAGAACGATTATGACCCATAGTAGTTAATTCAGCTCTCAATTTCGCGTATGAATTACTATCATTTATTTAGACTATGTTCTGACCCATCGCAATTCGATTGTTTTCTTTAGAAGAACACCAGTTCCGAAATCCCTCCTCACGGTTACTATTTGAATATAAATGTATGTTATCTGATTAGTGCCGGTGATTTAATGATAGACCAAAATTGTGCTAGAACTAGATCCAGTACTCACCAAACAAAACCCGTGGATCCGAATCTTGCTGTTGAGTGACTATCTCTGATTCAGCCATCAGAACGCAAGGCAATCAGCGAGATTCGACAGGCGCGACAGGATAACTTGCAAGATAACCCACGACCGCGAGACCACAGATCAGAGCATACAACCCGACATGACTTCACAAAATATGCCCCATTACGACACGCGTAGCGCTATCTGCCAGTACGGACGGAGCCTGCTGGAAGATGACTTAACGACCGGGACGGGAGGAAATATTAGCGCTCGTCTCACCGATGACCGAATCGCGATTAGTCCGTCCGGAGTTCCGTATTCGGAGATCGAGCCGTCAGATGTGATCGTCGTCAAAACTGACGGCACCGTGATCGAAGGAGCCGTGGAGCCGTCTTCGGAACTCCCGATGCACCTCTCCGTCTACAATCAACGACCAGACGTGGGTGGCGTCGTTCATACTCACTCTCCGTACGCGACGACGTTCGCTTCGCTCGGAGAAGAAATTCCAGCCTCCCACTACCTTCTCGCTTTCGCGGGCTCGAAGGTTCCCGTTGCCGAGTACGAAACACATGCGACGCAGGAGCTGGGTGATGCTGCAGTAGACGCCCTCAGTGAATCGTTCAATGCGACTCTCCTCCGGAACCACGGCGTTCTGACGGCTGACGGATCTCTTGATGAAGCGTACACGGTTGCATTGATGGTCGAGTACTGTGCTCGGATTCACCATCAGGCCCGTGCCATAGGCGAACCGGAAATCCTTCCCGACGAAGAGGTGGACAAAATCAAAACGAAACTCGAGAGCTATGGAGAGTAACGATAGCATGAACCACCTTGCTATCGATCTCGGCGCTAGTGGCGGGACAGTGAGCCTCGGAACGATAACGCCTTCAACGTTCGAGTTTCAAGAGGTCCACCGGTTCAACAACCGGCCAGTCGAGCAGGATGATCGATACGTCTGGGACGTTGATGCCCTCATCGATGGGATCGTCTCCGGAATTGAAGCTGCTACCGAGTTCGAATCGGAGATCGACACGGTCGGTATCGACACGTGGGGGCTTGATTTTGGACTCCTGGCTGACGGTGAGATGCTTCGAGATCCGATCTCGTATCGAGACCCCAAAGTAACGGAAACGCGTGAGTTACTGTTCGAACAGGTCGACCGAAAGCGGATATTCGAAGCGACTGGCATCTCCAATTGGGATACCCCGAATACGCTCTGGCAGTTCCATACACTTGCGCACAACGAACCGGAGTTGCTCGGCGAAGCGGACCGGTTACTCATGATGCCCCAGTTGCTGGCGACTCTCCTCGGTGGAAAGGCAACTGGGGAATCGACCGTCGCTTCCACCACCCAGATGGTTGACCCGGCCGATCGGGAATGGGCGACTGACCTGCTCGAGGAGCTGTCGTTGCCGACCGATATCCTCCCGGATCTCGAGGAACCCGGACAACGACTCGGTCCGCTCGACGCCACTGAGATCGATGGGCTCTCTTCCACACCCGAGCTCATCATGCCCGCCAGCCACGACACCGCATCCGCCGTCGCCGGACTCCCGCTCTCGGAGGACGCCGCCTTCCTGAGTACCGGCTCGTGGTTTATAATCGGCTGTGAGCAACCCGAGCCCATTCGGACCGATGGGGCGTTTAATTCGTCCGTCTCGAACGAGCTCGGGGCCGATGGGACGATTCGACTACTCAAGAACATCAACGGGTTCTTCTTGCTCGAGGAGTGCCGGGAGGCGTGGGCGGAGACGGACGTCTCAGCTGATTACGACGATCTCCTGTCCGCCGCCCGCGAAGCCCCCGCTCGATCGTCGCTCGTCGATCCCGACGCCGACGAATTCGGTATCGACGGGCAGATGCCGGAACAAATCCGCGCGTACTGTCGGAAAACGTCTCAGCCGATTCCGGATGGTCCCGGAGAAATCGTCCGCTGTATTCTCGAGAGTCTCGCAACCAAGGCCGCGTATGCACTCGATGAGCTGGAGGCTGTAGCTGACGGGGACTTTTCTTGTATCCACTTGGGAGGCGGCGGCGTGCGAAACGAGTTATTCTGCGAGCTGCTCGCGGATTCGACGGGCCTGCCGGTTATCGCCGGCCCAGTCGAGGCGACGGCGGTCGGAAATCTCCTCACGCAGGCCGTCGCAGTTGGAACTCTAGCAGATATCGAATCGGGGCGGAATCTGGTAGAAACGGAGTTCGGAGTGGTAACGTATGAACCCACCACGACAGACGGATGGGAACAAACGAAGCGCCGACTAGCCGAACTCACGGCCTCCTAGGTACATTCTCCACTTTCGGGTGTCGTCCTACCTGGATGTGTATCCTCCGTCCATCACGACCGTCGATCCGGTCATATACGACGATGCATTCGAAGCGAGATATCCGACCAGCTCACGAAGCTCTTCGGGACGGCCGAGCCGACCCATGGGCACGTTTTCCAGCCAGGTCTCCTCCATCTCCGGGTTCTCTTCGAGGACCTCGTCCACGAGCTCGGTCCGCATGTACCCCGGTGCGATCGCGTTCACTCGAACTCCGCGATCCCCCCACTCAACGGCCAACGACTTAGTCAGCATGGAGACGCCGGCTTTTGTGGTGTTGTAGCTGGCCTGTTTCTGCGGAACGTTCACGTCTATCCCCGACATCGACGCGATATTGACGATTCGTCCCCCGTCGCGGTTTAACATTTGTTGACCGACATGCTTCGCGCAGAGGAAGACGCCGTCAAGGTTGACGGCGACGACCCGCTGCCACGAATCGAGCGTGGTCTCTTCCGCCGGCGAGTTCTCAACGATACCTGCGTTGTTGACCAACACGTCGATCGGTCCGAGAGCGTCGGTGACCTCCTCGACCATGTTCTCGACGGACGTCTCATCCGTCACGTCGACCTCAGTAGCAATTACGTCGGTCTCGCCGTCGAACTCCGCGGCGGTCCGTTCCGCCTTTTCGACGTTTAGATCGGCAATTGCGACGTCTGCCCCCAATTCAGCAAGCCCGCCCGCCATCTCTTTACCGAGACCCTGTGCTGCACCCGTGACGATAGCCGTCTCTCCTTCCAGAGAGAATCGCTCTGGCAGACTCATGCGAACGCCGGGACAGTCTCAATCATTGGTTATAAATCTATGTCCTCACATAGAGACGGACTCTTTCTCGACACCTCCACTCTAAACGGCGGTCTAAACCCTGTATTTCAAATACTATCGTATATATGCAACAATCATGAATATCGTTGACTACGAACTATTCGCTGTTCCCCCGCGGTGGTTGCTCTTGAGGTTAGAAACGGACGAGGGAATCGTCGGGTGGGGAGAGCCCATCGTCCAGGGGAGGCTGGAAACGGTTCGAACCGCGGTATCAGAACTCGTGGAGGGACACCTCCTCCAAGAAAATCCGCTTCGGACGGCGTACCACTGGCAGAAAATGTATCAAAGCGCCTACTTCCGCGGAGGACCCGTGTTAATGAGCGCGCTCTCCGGTATCGATCAGGCCCTTTGGGACATAAAAGGGCGATATCACGACGTGCCCGTCCACGAGCTTCTCGGCGGACACGTCCGCGACCGAATGCTCGTGTACAAATGGATCGGCGGCAACAACGCCAACGAGCTCGCGCAAGTGTCCATCCAATGCAGGGAGCAGGGTTACCGGGCGTTCAAAACGAACCTGCCGAACGAAGTCTATCCGATATCGGCGCCCGTGCAGACCGATCAGATCGTCGATCAAGTCGCCGCGATCCGGAATACGGTCGGTGACGAAGCACTCGTCGGCTTCGACTTCCACGGCCGCGTCTCGAAGCCCACGGCGCTCAACCTCATACAGAAGCTCGAATCGTATAATCTAGCGTTCATCGATCAACCGTTGCCACCGGAACAGATAGACGGGTTCAAGACGCTCAGCGATCGCACCACGATCCCCCTATCGACGGGCGAGCGGCTCTATTCTCGCTACGATTTCAAACCGCTGTTCACGAACGACGCGGTCTCGATAATCCAACCGGACGTTTCTCACGTCGGTGGGATCACCGAGATGTCGAAACTCGCTTCGTTGGCCGAGGTCTTCGACGTGTCCGTCGTTCCGCACTGTCCGTTAGGTCCGGTCGCGCTCGCTGCGAGCCTTCAGGTCGGATTCAGCTCGCCGAGCGTCGTGCTCCAAGAGCAGGACCTCGAGGTTCACGATCCCGAATCGAGCCAGTGGCTCACCTACTTAGAGGATCCGACCGTGTTTGAGTTCGAAGACGGATACATTGAGCGGCTGACCGAGCCGGGTCTCGGCATCGAGGTCGATGAAGACGAGATTCGGAAGAAGGCCCAGACACACGTCAACTGGCACAGCCCGATTTGGCACCACGAGGACGGTAGCCTCGCCGAATGGTGATCTGACACCACCTCACAAACTTATTACTATCCGTCCGGAATAGGGTGCACGATGCGAACTGCAGTACTCACAGAGGCCCTTCAGTTCGAGCTAGAGAATCGTTCACAACCGTCACTCGGCGCGAACGATGTCTTGGTCGCGGTAAGAGACGTCGGGATTTGCGGGTCTGACGTCCACTATTACGAACACGGACGAATCGGTGACTACGTCGTCGAGAGCCCGATCGTGTTAGGCCACGAGAGCGCCGGTGAGGTCGTTGAAACGGGCGCGAACATATCCGGGCTCGAATCCGGGGATCGGGTCACTCTCGAACCCGGCGTGCCGTGCCGTCGGTGTGCGCACTGTAAACGCGGTGACTACCACCTCTGTGAGGAGGTCGAGTTTATGGCCACGCCCCCGCATGACGGGGCCTTTTCCGAGTTCGTCGCTTGGCCTGCGGATTACGTCTATGAGCTTCCAGAGACCGTCTCCACAAAGGAGGGGGCGCTCTGTGAGCCCCTTTCTGTCGGTATCCACGCTTGTCGCCGGGGTGACGTCGGGACGGGCGATTCAGTGCTCATTGCCGGGGCCGGTCCGATCGGATTGCTGGCGATGGAGACGGCCCGAGCCGCGGGCGCCACCGACGTGATCGTGACCGACGTCATCGATGCGAAGCTCGCATTTGCGGAAGAGCGCGGTGCGGATCGCACCGTTAACGTGGCGAACGAGTCGCTCCCTGAGGCCGTTGACGAGTATACTGATGGGACGGGCGTCGACGTGGTCATCGAGGCGTCCGGTGCGAAGCCGTCCGTCGAATCTACCCTCGATGTCGTTCGGCGAGGTGGAACGATCGTCCTCGTCGGACTCGCCGACGAGGCCACCGTTCCATTCGACGTCCTCGACGTAATTGACAACGAGCTCGATATCCACGGCTCATTTCGGTATAAGAACACGTACCAAGCAGCCGTCGACCTGCTAAAGACGGAGGCGGTTGACGTGGAGGGAATCATCGATTTCGAGAGTCCCCTCGAGGACATCGACGACGCCTTCCAGCGTGCCACGGAACCGGAGGTAGTGAAAGGTATGATCTCTTTCGACGCGTAATATTCTATAGAAGTAGGTATCTCCTCCGTGTGAGCCGATCTGGGTTTTCGGGTTCGTCGAGTTCGGGGTATCCAGTCATCCCGATAACTCGATCTCGATGGACTTCGCAGTACTGATGACTTGGCCGGTGATGTCTTCTTCGAGATACCTCCCACTCAGTCTTCCACTCGGTCCGCAGACCCCGATAGCCATCCGCGGCCCGCGCTCGTTTTGCTCGATCGCTGTGGCGACTCCGATCATGTCCGAGAATTGTTCGCCTCTGGAAAACGATATCCCGCTATCACGGATCGTCCGAAGTTCTGAATGGAGCGTTTCGGAGATCGTTATCGTTTCGTTGGTCAGCCGATTGAGCCCGTGTTCTTCGATGATATCGTCGACACGGTCCCTGTCCATGGAGGCGAGAATAGCCTTTCCGGGCGCATTGACGTGGAGTGGTATTTGGCTCCCACAGGTGTAATCGGGCATCCACGAATTCGTCCCCAACGCGATATAGACGCAGACGCCATGCCCGTTCTCCTCGATGAACAGCGTCGAAACTTCGCCAGTCACCCGGGCGAGGTTCTCCACGTGGTGTCTCACCTCCGTGAACTCGGTCAACCGTTTCCGCGCCCCTTCTCCGAGACTGAGTAATCCAAACGACGGTACGTATTTCCGGTCCTGTTTCTTCACGTAGCCCAGGTCAGAAAGCGTACTAAGGTGGGTGTACACGACTCCTTTCGATAGCCCAACTGCATCCGAAAGCTCGGTGACGCCCATCGGGTGGTCGGCGTTCAGTAAGCGATCCAAGATCTGGAACGAGTTGATCGTCGCTTGAACCCTTTTCCCGTTGTCCCCAGACATCTGTGCTTCGTGTGGACTAGTTACACACACATAGTTTTTGTTCTTCATCGCAAAACGCTGTCCTATTTTGAGATCTGTGATGGTCGTATAATTCCGTCATGAACGACCAAACGCCCCGTGTATCTAACGAATAATTATGTGCGTATAGATCGTTTTTCTCTAGCGAACAATCCTTTCCCTTCGATATCGGGTGTTTGAACCCCTCTACCTCTATAGTAGCGTTCCCGAGCAGTACATTTATATATGGGATTGTTGTGTCACGGGATGTCGCAGATCGATGAAAACTGCTACGCTAACTGACGCTCAAACGGTAACCATCGACGACGTGGAAAAGCCGGAACCCGATCCCGGCGAACTGCTCGTCGAAGTGCGCGTGTGCGGCGTCTGTACGACCGACTTGCACATGTACAGCGGCAACCTCACCGTCGATTATCCGCTGGTACCGGGCCACGAGAGCGCCGGTGAGGTCGTCGCGGTCGGTGGCGAAACGAACGACTTCCAGCCGGGAGACCGAGTAGCGATCAATCCGTCGGTCCCGTGTAACGAATGTCGGGCCTGTAAGTCCGGCCGTGAGAACCTCTGTCACGACCTCACGTCGATCGGCGGGGCGGCCACGCACATCATCGACGGTGCATTCGCGGAATACGTGACCGTCCCCGTCGGTAATGCCGAGCGGATCGGCGAGCTCGACTACCGGACGGCGTCGTTCGCGGAACCGCTCGGCTGCGTTATCAACGGGATCGACCAGACCGGTCTGTCCAGCGGTGAAACGGCCGTCGTCATCGGCGGGGGGTTCATCGGCCAACTGCTCGTCCAGATGCTCCGGGCGAGCGGCGCCGGGACGATCGTCCTCTCGGAACCGATCGCGGAGCGGCGCGAGCTCGGTCTCGAGGTCGGCGCCGACTACGTCGTGGATCCAACGGATGAGGACCTGTCAGCGGCCGTTTCGGATCTCGTCGATACCGTCGACATCGCCATCGAGGCCGTTGGATTTCCGGAAACGATCGAACAGGCCACGGACCTGGCGGGACCGGGAGGGCGCACACTCGTCTTCGGTATTCCACCCGAAGACGCCACCGTCGAAATCTCCCCGTCGAACCTCTTTTTCGACGAAAGAGAGATCGTCGGGAGCTACTCCCTCACGCCGGATGCGTTTGCGAGGGCGGTGACACTCCTTCAAAACGACCGGATCGACGTCGACTCGCTCGTTACCGACGAGTTCGAACTCGACGGGCTCGAGACGGCGTTCGAGGAGATGGAGTCCCGAGAGGGACTCAAAAAGGTAATATACCCGAACTAGTAGTATCAGACAGAACACAAACACACCGACGACACAACCACCACATCAATGACAAAAAAACTTGATCGGCGGAAGTTCATCGAAACGGCTGCAGGCACCGCACTGGCGACGAGCATTGCAGGCTGCACTCGCGGCGGCGAACAGGACAACAGCGGCGGAGATGGCAACAGCGGCGGAGATGGAAATTCGAGTGATGACGGGAGTGACGGCTCCGATGAACTCGCTATCCCGCTTGCGGAGTACGAGAACGCGGATATCGATTGGAGACAGTTCGAAGGCACGAAAGTCAACGTTAGCGCGGTCCAGCATCCGTGGGTTGATGCTATTCAGCCCGCGGTCCCCGTGTTTGAGGAGCTGACGGGAATCGATGTCGAGTGGAATATTCTTCCCGAACAGCAGTTCCGCACGCAGCGTCAGACAGACGTGAGTACTGGTGCTGGCCAGTTTGACGTCTTCTTCATGGACCAGGTTGTCAACCAGTTCCGGGAAGAGGGCTGGCTCCAGACGCTCGACGAGTTCTTCGATGACGAGAGCCTCTACGACGAGAGCTGGTGGAAACCGGACGATCTCTTCGAGTCCTCGCGACTGCAGGCTCACGGTGGCGGGTACACCGATCAGTGGACCGGGATTCCGATCACCGTCGAGGTGCAGACGCAGTTCTACCGGACGGACTTGTACGAGAAACACGGGCTCTCGGTCGCGGAGGACCTCGAGACCTTCGTCGAGAACGCGAAAACGATCCACGAAAACGAGTCCGAGGTCGTCGGTACCGTCGGTCGCGGCCAACAGGGGTACGGGATGAACATCTACATCCTCAACACCTTCCTTCGCCAGAACGGTGCCGAACTCTGGACCGACTTCCCAGACGATTCCGGCCTCGACACGGACGGAGTCATCAACGCGGCGGAGTGGTACACCGATCTGCTCCAGAGTTACGGTCCGGACGGAGCCTCCACGCAGAACTGGTCAGAGGTCCTGTCGACGATGCAGGAGGGGCGAGCCGGCCACATCGTCGCCGACGCGAACCTGTTCTGGCCCGACCTGACTGGCGAGGACTCGGACATGGGCGACTCGATCGGCATCGCGAAGGTCCCATCACCGGCCGACGGCGAGTTCGGACCGAACGCCTACAACTGGCAGATCTCGACGTCGAAGAACGCCGAGAACTCGGAACAGGGCTTCCTGTTCATGCTTTGGGCCTCCTCGCAGCCGACGAACACGTGGATGCACCTCGAGAACGAGGCCGCGTTTTCGGTGCGTCAGTCGGTCTGGGAGAACGACGAGTTCCGGTCCCGCGTCGGCGAAGACTTCGCACAGGTCACCCTCGAATCGCTCCAAGAGGCGAAGCCGGACCCGTTCGACCGCAAGTATCCCGAGTGGGGACAGCGCTACTCCGAAGAGCTCCAGCGAGCGATCAACGGCCAGATCTCGGCCGAAGAGGCGATGGTCCAGGCCGCGGAGAACGCCGAAGCCATCTACGACGAGTGACGTAGCCATGTCTGGTACCGCATACAAAAATTCGGTCACAGGCCAATGAGCACACCTGAACAAACCCAAAAAAAAACTGAGCCAACGCGGGAGGCGAGCAACGGTAGGCTGAGCCAGCTGTGGAACGACTACCTCCCGTACTGGTTCGTCGCACCGATGGTAGTGGTGATGGTGCTGATCACCTTCTTCCCCGGTGCGTACGACCTCTATCTCAGCGTCATCGCTGAGCCCACGGTGAACATCTTCGAGGCCGAATTCGTCGGCCTGAGTAACTACCGAACCGCGTTCTCGCGCGGCGGCGTGATCCACTCGTTCGGCATTACGATCACCGTGGTCGCGAGCGCCCTGTTGCTCGAGAGCCTCCTCGGGTTCTTCCTCGCGGCGCTCGTTAGCGGCGTGGATTCCTCCCGGATGAAGTCGTTCTACCGGGTCTTGTTCATCGTCCCGATGGCGGTCGCGCCCGTCTCGCTCGCGACGATCGGCCGCATTATGCTCAACAACGAGATCGGCGTCATTCCGTATCTGATAGAGGCGGCTACGCCGTTCTCCGCACCGGTGTTCCTCTCGGAGATCCCGCTGTTAACCGTGATTCTGCTGGACACGTGGAACTGGACGCCGTTCATGTTCATCATCTTCTACGCCGGCCTCTCCTCGGTTCCGAAAACGCTGATCGAGGCGTCGAAAGTTGACGGAGCGCCGCTGTGGCGGCGCTATATCCACATCATCATCCCGTACATGAAGCCGGTCGTCTTCGTCGCCGTCCTCATCCGGATGATCGACTTATTCCGCACCTTCGGCGTCGTCTACGGCCTGACCCAGGGCGGGCCGGGGACGGCGACGCAGCTCGTGAGCATCAACATCTACGAGCAGATGTTCATCAACAACGCACCGGGAGTCGCAGCGGCCATCGCGATCATCTACCTCGTCTTCGTGGTGGCGATCGCGAACATCGTCATCGCGAAGGTCGGCTTCGAGGGGGTGTGGGACTGATGGCGGCAGACGACGCGTCCTTCGACGCGGAGAACGGCTCCCAGCGGTTGGACAAGGACACGAAGGAGTCGCTCGTTCGAGTCGTTCGCCACGGCGTCCTCTTAGGCTGGTCGTTTGTCGTTCTGTTCCCGCTCTACTGGCTGGCGTCGATGTCGCTGAAACCGCCGGGAGTGGCGAACCAGCTTCCCCCCGAGTGGGTCTTCCTCCCGACGGTGTACAACTACATACAGCTTGTCCAAGACGGGGAGTTCCTCGCGGCGTTCGCCAACAGCCTCATCATGGTCGGAGCGTCGGTGATTCTCGTTCTGATCATCGGCGTGCCCGCCGCGTACGTCCTCTCGCGGTACGATCTCCCGATGGAGCGGGACATCCTCGTGTGGATCCTCTCCTCACGGATGCTCCCGCCGATCGCGGTCGTTCTCCCCTTCTTCGTCATCTTCCGGGCCCTGAACCTGTTCGACACCCGGATCGGCATGGTGTTCATGTACGTGAGCATCAACATCTCTCTGGTCGTGTGGGTGATGAAGGCGTTCTTCGACGGGATTCCCGAGACGCTCGAGGAGGCTGCTCGCGTCGACGGCGCGACGCAGTTCCAAGGGTTCACCAAGGTCGTTCTTCCGGCGGCGAAGCCGGGGATATTCTCGGTCGCCATTATCAGCTTCATCTTCGCGTGGATCGAGCTGCTCTTCGGCTTAGTGCTCACGAGCTTCGAGTCCGTCCCGGTGACGCTGTTCGTGTACTCGTTCATCGGGTCTCGATCCATCGAATGGGGGATGCTCGCGGCCGCCTCGATGGCGATGATCCTCCCCGTCGTCGTCTTCCTGATAGTGGTGAACAAGTACCTGGCGGCCGGCCTCAGCTTCGGTGTGGTGATCAAGGAATGAACACGCTTTCAACCGAGAACTCGGAACGCAACGGCGTACAGCCCGCTAACGAACCCCTTGCGGCGGGGATCAACGGCCGCACTACGGAGGGACACTAATGGCCCGAATTACGCTAGACGACGTGACGAAACGGTTCGGAGACGAAGGCGAGTCGATCATCGCCGTCGACGACGTCTCACTGGAGATGAAAGACGGCGAATTCATGGTCTTCGTCGGACCGTCGGGGAGCGGGAAATCGACGCTCATGCGGATCGTCGCCGGACTCGAAACGCAGAGCGAGGGCGACGTCCTCATCGATGACACGGTAGTCAACCAACTCGGGCCGCGTGCGCGGGACATCGCGATGGTGTTCCAGAACTACGCGCTGTACCCGAACATGACCGTCGAGGAGAACATGTCGTTCGGACTGAAGATGTCGACGGAGATGCCCGAAGACGAGATCGAAGAGACGGTTACGTCGACCGCGGAGATGATGGGCATCTCGGACTTGCTGGACAATAAACCGGGAGAGCTCTCGGGCGGCCAGCAACAGCGCGTCGCGCTCGGCCGCGCGATCGTCCGCGATCCGAACGTGTTCCTCATGGACGAGCCCCTGTCGAACCTCGACGCGAAGCTCCGAACGGAGATGCGGACGGAGATCAACCGCCTCCAACACGACCTCGGGGTGACCACGCTGTACGTCACACACGATCAGACCGAAGCGATGACGATGGGGGACCGTCTCGTCGTCCTGAACTACGGCGAACTCCAGCAGGTCGGAACCCCGCTCGAGTGTTTCTACCGGCCCGCCAACCGGTTCGTCGCGGGCTTTATCGGATCGCCGTCGATGAACTTTTTCGGCAGGAAGGTCGAGGATGACACGTTGCAGTGTGACGGCTTCGAGTACGAACTCACGGAGCCGATGCGCGAGAGCGTTGGCGATCACAAGCGAGTGGAGCTCGGTATTCGGCCGGAAGACGTGGAACTCCACGACTCGCCGGTCGACGGGAACGATTTCGAGGTCGTCGTCGACGTCGTCGAGCCGATGGGCAGTATCGCGTACGTGTATTGCCGGGCCGCCGGACAGGAATCGGACGAGACGTTCGTCGTCGAAGCGGACGGCAAGCGCGCGATCAGCGAAGATCAGTCGTTCTACGCACACATCCCCCCGATGGACGCCCACCTCTTCGACGTCGTCACCGGCGAAACGATCCATCAACGCGAGCTCGACGGGGACCTCGGGGTCACCGCCGACGAACGCGAACAGAGCGCCGACGTGAGCCCGAACTCGTAGCGTCAGTCACCATGAGCGATTTTACCGCGGCGAGCCACCGGGGCCGACTGCTCGCTACGCTCCGGGTACAGTACCCGGACGTGCTCGCTAGCAACGGGTTCCGGCTGCTCCATCCGACGTCGGGGGACCACTACACGGGGCGCCAGCGGCATCTGGTCGCGACGTGTCGGTCGATCTCGAACTTCGCCGTCGGATCCCTCGCAGACGGCCCGGAGTGGTGTCTCGACGCCGCGAAACACGGGATATCGTTCCTTCGACGGGCGCATCACGCGGCCGACGGAGAGGGGTACCATCTCGTCGCCGACGCGGACGGCGAGCCGGTCGACCGGACGCGATCGGCGTACGGTCACGCGTTCGTGCTCCTCGCGTACGCCCGCGCGACCGAGGCCGGAATCGACGGGGCCGAAGACCGCCTCGCGGCGGTCCACGAGTTGATCGAGGACCGGTTCCGCGACGAGGCCGGCATGCTCAGGAGCGACTGCTCGCCCGAGTGGGCCGAACGGGAGCCGTACCGCGGTCAAAACGCGAACATGCACGCCTGTGAAGCGTATCTCGCCGCCTACGAGGCCACTCGAGACGAAGCGTATCTCGATCGCGCACGCCACCTCGCACGCACGATCACGGTGGATCTCGCTGCCGAGACGGAGGGGTTGTTGTGGGAACACTACACCGCCGACTGGGACCACGACTTCGCGTACAACGCGGACGAACCACGGCACCAGTTCCGTCCGCCGGGATACCAGCCCGGTCACCACGCCGAGTGGGCGAAGTTCCTTGCACTGCTCGATCGGTACGACGACGGGACCACCGACGGTTCGGACGGGGACGCCTCCGCCTCTGCGGGGAGCTGGTACGCCCGCGCGTTGGAACTGTTCGAGGCCGCCGTTGACAACGGCTGGACCGACGGGGGGTTCGTGTACACTCACGACGAAGACGGGGAACCGATCGTGTCCGATCAATACGGCTGGACGCTGGCGGAGGCGATCGGGGCTTCGGCCGCGCTCACCGAACGGGCGCTCGCTCACGGCGACACCGACGCGGCCGAGTGGCTCCGCGATCGAAACCGAGAGTTCATCGAGTGCACCGACAGCTACCGAGGGCCTGCAGGGGTTTGGTACGAAAAGCGACTCCCGGCCGACGAGGGCGGGGAACCCGTCGCTCCGGACCCGCCGGGCGTCGAACCCGACTACCACCCTGTAAGCGCGTTCTACGAGTGCTGGCGCTCTACGCGGGACGTACAGTCTGACCAAACGGCTTATCCACACGGAAACAAATGACGAACCAGTCTGACATGGATCCGACCGTAATGCTCCCGCCGAAGCCGGACCGGCGGTGGACGATCGCAAAACAGCTCGGCTTAGACACCGCCGTCGTTCGGTTCTGGGGCGTCGACGACTGGTGGGAGTACGACACCCTCCAGCGAACGGTCACCCGCTTTTCTGACCACGGCCTCTCGCTGGACGTCGTCGAGGATCGTCCCCCGATGACGAAGACCGTGCTCGGGGAGGACGGTCGCGACGCGGAGATAGAGACCGTCAAAACGCTGATCGAGAACATGGGGCGGCTCGGGATCGACACCTACTGCTGGGTGTGGACGGAGAACCCGCTCGGCGTCATCCGCACGTCCGATTCGCTGCCCGGACGCGGGGACTCACAGCGCATCGGTTACGACCACGAGTGGATGGAGCGAGCTCCCGACCACGAGGCCGCCGACATCTCCGAAGCCGAACTGTGGGAGAACCTGGAGTACTTCCTCGACGAGGTCGTCCCCGTGGCCGAGGAGTACGGGGTCAACCTCGCACTCCACCCCGATGACCCGCCGACCTCGCCGGTCCGCGGGGTCCCGCGGATCGTCCAATCGGTCGACGATTACCGCCGGATCCTCGATCTCCACGACAGCGAGCGTCACGGGGTCACCTTCTGTCAGGGGAACTTCTCGGCGATGGCCGGCGACACGATCGAGGCGATCCGCGAGTTCGGCGACCGGATCCACTTCGTCCACTTCCGCGACGTCGAGGGCGACGAGCGAAACTTCGTCGAGACCTGGCACGACGAGGGGCCGACCGACATGAAGGCCGCCATCGAGGCGTACCGAGAGGTCGGCGTCGATGGACCGATCCGCCCGGACCACGTCCCGCGGATGGTCGGGGAACAGGACCGCGACGACGCCATGGCCGGCTACACGGACATGGGGCGGCTGTTCGCTATCGGGTACCTCAAGGGACTGCTGGAGTAGCACCGACTCGACGACCGCGAAATACGAACGACACAACCGATGACTCTCGACACGATCGCCGTCACGGGCGGTAACGGAAAAATCGGCGAAGCGATCCTCAACCACCTCTCCGATCACGGCTACGAGACGGCGAACATCTCTCGCGGGAAGCGACGCGAGGAGGTCTCGGACACCTACGTCACCACCGATTTACTCGACGCGGGCGAGACGTACGGCGCCGTCGCGAAGACGGACGCAGACGCCGTGATCCACATGGGGACGATACCGGACCCCTATCGCACACCGGACTTCCGCACCTACGAGAGCAGCGTGATGTCCGCAGCGCACGTGCTCGAAGCGGCCGACTCGCTCGACGTCGAGTCCGTCGTGCTCCCCTCCAGTATCAACGCGCTGGGGAGCGAACACCAGGCTCGGCCGGCGGACGTACGGTACCTCCCGATCGACGAAGCCCATCCGCGCACGCCCGACGACCCGTACGGGATCGCGAAGCACGCGATGGAAGTTACCGCCGACGGGTTCGGTCGCCGGCCCTCCTCCGACTTAACGATCGCGTCGCTCCGGTACCCGTGGGTCACGACCGACGAGGAGATGCGTGAGTATTTCGTAGAGCCGGATCGATCGCTGGAGGCGCTCCACGATGTGCATTCCGCGACCGGTCGGGACGTGCTGTTCTCGTACCTCGCGATCGAAGACGGAGCGCGGATCGCCCGGAAGGCCGCGGAAGCGGCGTTCGAGGGCCACGAAGTGTTCTGGGCGGTCGCGGGCGACACGACGGCCGACGCGCCGACTTCCGAGGTCGTCGACGAGTTCTTCCCAGAGGCGTCGGTCAACCAATCGTTTTCGGGACACGAGACGATCGTCGATCTCTCGAAGGGAAAGGAGCTGCTCGACTGGGAGCCCGAAATCAGCTGGCGGGACCTGTAACACCTCATGAGCGAGTCAACGCTTGCCGTCGTCGGATCATACACTCAAGAGGGAGGTGACGGGCTCTCCACGTACCGCGTTACCGGCGGATCGCTCACGTCGTGTGACTCCGCCTACGAGGAAAACCCCTCTTTCGTCGACAGCCATCCCACCGAGGACATCTTTCTGGCGGTGAACGAGCGGGAAGACGGATCGGCGGTCAGCTATCGCGTCGATCGGCGGGACGGGTCGCTTCACCGCCTCGATTCGACGGAGACCGGTGGGGCCGGCCCCTGCCACGTCGCAGTCGGTCCGCGCGGGGAGTACGCCGTCGTCTCGCACTACGATGGCGGTTCAGTCGGACTGTTGTCGGTTGCTCCGGACGGGTCGCTTGCGGGTCCGCTGCATGTGCGTGAACACGAGGGAACCGGTCCGAACACCGACCGGCAGACCGCCCCCCATCCACATTCAGCGTGGTTCGTCACTGACTCGCTCGTGTACGTCCCCGATCTCGGCGCCGATCGAGTGGTGGTCTACGAACTCGATCGAAACGCGGAGCGGCTCGATCCGCTGCCTGACGCGAGTTTCGACTGCCCACCCGGTTCCGGGCCGCGACACATCGCTTTCCACCCGTCCGAGCCCGTGGGGTATCTCGTGAACGAACTCCGTCCGTCCCTTTCGGTGCTCGATCTGTCCGAACCTGAGCGCCCCGCTATCGATCAAACCCACTCGACGCTGCCGGCGGCCGCGGACCCGACGGAGACGATAGCGGCGGACGTTCACGTCCATCCCGCTGGCACGCACGTGACGGTCTCGAACAGGGGCCACGACTCGCTCGCGACGTTCGCTGCGGAGCAATCACCGCTGGATCTCGTCCGTACCGATGTCACCGAAACCGGAGGAACGTGTCCGCGGAACTTCGCGATTCATCCGGACGGAACGCGGATCTACGTTTGTCATCTACAGAGCGATGACATCACACCGTTCACGGTCGATCCGAAGACCGGAGGCCCAGACAGGGCTGAAACACGGATAAAAGTCGGCGCTCCAGCCTGTCTTCACTTCATGTGATCGGATGGGTTCCTCTGAGTGAGAGGACGTCGCTAGAGTCCAGCAATCTGTAACTCCCTGAAGACCTTAATAGAGTCACCTCACGGTAGGCAGAGACAATCACTCGTCCCGATTCTGATCATCGACCCGTTCACCTACGAGCCAGAGAATCAGTCATGATCGTCTAATCATAATTCATAGATAATATACGATTCACAGATAATTTGGTGTTGAATGGGTTCCAACTTCCCTATTAACTGGCTACAGTAGAGCGATCGTTAGCTGAGAACTGATTCGGTTTCGGAACCCCCTGTCGTTTGTACGTCTGAGATTTGTCTTCCAACGAACCGGGTCACCGAACGCCCCATCGCATAGGTTTCGGATGTTTCGACTCTCATTCGCGGTTTCTCTCCCGGCGTTACAAATTATGGAAACCGGTGGTCAGTTTGCTATTTTTATAACAGAACTGTGTGGTATATACCAGATTTTCCAATCAATCACATGTGAAATCGGGGTCGTCTGCGACAATAGCGCTGAAGTGGACGGCTTCGTCGGCAGGAACGATCGCGTTATCCGGGTGGTGGTAACTGAAGCGTCAATTCCAACGGACGCCGGAGGTTCGGAGTCGTGATTCTGTCGTCGTCGGCCCCGCACTTATAAATATATGAAATCGAGTATATTCGGTGTGTTGTATTTCTACGGACACTTTCATGGCATCACGATTTCTCCGGCGATCGATTTGGAATCGGAGCGAGATTCGCGAGGATGTACCTGTGGGATTTCCGCCCGCATCGACGAGAATGCCGCGCATAAGACTCCACCCGGCGTCGTGCGGGTCGCTCCGGGCGAAACTGTTACCGAGCCGCCTCAGGCCCGAACGTCCACGCCTGCAAGCTCACGCGCGAGGAACTCCGCGATCGACACGTCCGCCTCCTCGACGAACCGCGCGACCTCCTCGCCGTCGGGAGTCACGACGACGACCGTCGGGATCAGCTCGATCCCGTACTCCTCGACGCCCTCGCCCTCCTTGCCGTCCGGGCCCTTCGTCACCGGGAACTCCTCGATCCGGTCGTCGGGGACGCCGGCCGCGTCGAGCGCCGCGCCGAACGCCGGCAGCTGTCGCTGACAGTCGCCGCACCAGTCGCCGCCCCACACCTTGAACCGGTAGTCGTGGCTCCCGAGCGCGTCGAGCACGGCGGGGTCGAGCTCGTCGGCGTCCGGGGAATCGGAGGCGTCGACGTCATCGGCGGCGTCGTCGAAGTCGGGATCGAGCGTTTCGAGCGTCATACCCGCACCTACGCCGGCGACGCTTGTAAACGCCGCGTCGGTGGCAACCGGTCGGCACGGGACCGGCGGGCGTCCCCCGGACGCGATTTGCCGGTGTCCGCGGGGCCTTTGGGTGGCGCTCCCCTCGGGTCGCACATGGACGACGACGCGTTGGCGACGCTCGGCTCGCCGCTCGTGCGGGTCGACTCGCCGCCGGCGACGACGGTGGCTGCGAAGGTCGAGTCGCGCAACCCGGGCGGCTCCGCGAAGGACCGCCCGGCGCTGTACATGGTCGAGGCCGCCGAGGAGGCCGGCGAGCTGACTCCCGGCGACGGGATCGTCGAGCCCACCTCCGGCAACACGGGCATCGGACTCGCGATGGTCGGCGCGGTGAAGGGGTACGACGTGACGCTCGTGATGCCGGAGGGCAAGTCGATCGAGCGCCGCCGGCTCATGCGCGCGTACGGCGCCGACGTGGAGCTCGTCGACGGCGACATCTCCGACGCCAAAGAGCGCGCAGACGCGCTCGAACGCGAGGATGGGACGGTCCAGCTCCGCCAGTTCGAGAACCCCGCGAACCCCCGCGCCCACTACGAGACGACCGGCCCCGAAGTCCTCGATCAGGTTGGCGACCGGGCCGTCGACGCCCTCGTCGCGGGCGTGGGGACGGGCGGTACTATCACCGGGGTCGGGCGGCGGCTCCGCGAGGCGTTCCCCGACGTGCGGATCGACGCGGTCGAGCCGAGCGACAACGCCGTCCTCTCCGGCGGCGAACCCGGCATCGACGAGTTCCAGGGGATGGGACCCGGATTCGTCGCGCCGAACCTCGACACGAGCCTGATCGACGAGGTGCATACGGTCGACATCGAGAGCGCGGAGGCGGAGTGCCGCCGGCTCGCGCGCGAGGAGGGGCTTCTCGTCGGGCAGTCGTCCGGCGCCTCCAACCTCGCGGCCACGGACGTCGCGGCCGAGCTCCGGGAGTCGGGCGACTTCGCCGGCGACGAGCCCCTCGTCGTCACCGTCTTCTGGGACAGCGGCGAGCGCTACCTCACCGCCGGCACCTTCGACGAGTAGCCGATCGACGATCCTCACGATTCGCTCGCGACCCGAACGTTGAGTACCAGCGGCCCCCTACTCGACCCGTGAGCACGCACGCCACGGCTTCCGCTGACGACCCCGACGACCCCGACGCGCCGGCCGCCGAGCCCTCCGCCCGACGCTTCGACGGTCCGTGGCTTCTCGTCCTCGCCGTCGCTACCGGTGGCTGGACGCTCCTTTACGCGCTCGACTGGGCACTGCTCTCGGCCGGCACCCCGGCCGGCGCCGCCGTCGCGTTCGCCCACGGCTACCTCCTCGCGCCGCTCGCGACCGCGGCGATCCTCCTCGATGCCCTGTCTCTGGACGAGCGCGGTGTCGCCGACTTCGGCCTTTTCAAATGGCTATACGCGCTGGGTTCGCTGGTCGCGCCCCCGGTCGCGGTCGTCTACTACGCGCACCGCGAGTGGCTGAAGCCGGGCGATCCCGCTCTCCTCGGAGGCCCCTGATGACGGACGACGACGCGGCGACCGGTACGGTCCGGAGCCTCGTCACCGCTCCCGAGAGCGGTGCCCCACCGGAACTCCGGGAAAGCGTGAGGGTCCACTCCGACGGGCTCGACGGCGACCGCTACCGGCTCGGCGAGGGCACCTTCCAGCTCGACGGCTGCGCGGTCACGCTCGTCGCCGCCGAGGCGCTCGACGCGGTGCGCGAGGAGACCGGAATCGACGTCTCTGACGGTCGCCACCGACGGAACGTCGTCGTCGAGGGGTTCGGAACGGGCATGGACGATTTGCTGGAGGCGACGGTCGCGGTCGGCGACGCCCTCCTCCGACCGACTCGCCGGCGACCTCCCTGCGCCCACGTCGAAGAGCTTGCGGGCGCAGACGGGCTGGCTACAGCCCTTCGAGACCGCGGCGGACTCTGTTGTGACGTGATCGAGCCCGGCCGCGTCGTCGTCGGCGACCCGGTGGCGGTCCGCGAGGCCGACCCTCGGACGGCGGGGGCCGCGATCGCGGAGCGGCTCAGGGAGGGAGCGTCCGACCGACGCCCTCGATCCGATTCGCACGGCGAGTGACCCTCGGCCGCGATGTCGTCCGGAACCGAAAGCGTTGACCCCGAACCGGACCGACGAGTCGCCAGTGACGACCGGATGAGCTGGGAGTACCGCCACACGGTGCTGTCGCTGTGTATGCTCGCGTTCCTCGTGACGTACTTCGCCCGGCTGGCGATCAGCCCCGTCGTCCCGCTCATCGTCGACGACTTCGCGGTGTCGAACACCGCCATCGGGGTCGCGCTCTCCGGGATGTGGCTGGCGTACGGCGCCGCCCAGTTCCCCTCGGGCGTCCTCGCGGACCGGTACGGCGAGCGGATCGTGATACTCGTCGCCGTCGGCGGCACCGCGGCGATGAGCGTCGTGCTCGCGCTCGCGCCGGTCTTCCCCGCGTTCGTGCTGGCGGCGGTACTGTTGGGCCTCGTCGCCGGCCTCCACTACGCAGTGGCGACGACGCTGCTCTCGCGGACCTTCGACGACATCGGCACGGCGTTCGGGCTCCACTCGGTCGGCGGGCCGCTCGCCGGGCTCGTGGCGCCGGTCGCCGCCGCGTGGGTCGGCTTCCGCTACGGCTGGCGGCCCGCGGTCGCGCTGGCCGCGCTGGTCGACGCGCCGGTGTTCCTGCTGTTCGCGTGGCGCGTCCGACCGACCGAGCCGCGGCGCCCCGACCAGCCGATGCGCGAGCGGTTCGCGCTCGCCCCGCTCGTCGAGCTCCTCTCGCGGCCGAGCGTCCTCCTGCCGCTGTTCGTCGCGATGACCGGGACGTACGTGGTCCAAGGCGTGATGTCGTTCCTCCCGACGTTCCTCGTGGAGTTCCGCGGGCTCTCGCCGTCGGTCGCCGCCGGGGTGTTCTCGGCCTTCTTCGTCGTCCGCGCCGTCGCGCAGGTGGGGCTCGGCCGGCTGTCGGACAGCGCGGGCCGCGACGCCGCCATCGGCGCGGCGATGCTCGCGGGTGCGGTCGGGACCGCCGCCTTCGTTCTCGCCCCCGGGATCGCGGGCGTCGCGGTCGCGGTTCCGCTGACCGGCGCCGGCGCGAGCTTCTTCTCGGCGATCGACCCGCGGTTCATGGACGCGCTCGGCGACGCGGAGCGCGGGGCGGGGTTCGGGCTCGTCCGCACCGTCTACACCGTGATCGGCTCCGCCGGCTCCGTCGGTGTCGGACTCGCGGCCGACCTGTTCGGCTGGGGCGTCTCCTTCGCGATCCTGGCGGCGCTGTTCGGCGTCACGTTCGCCGTGCTCGTCGCGAACTGGGCGCTCGGAACGGGCTACTGACGCGGGGACGCGAAGGATACTGACCGGAGGCGGCGGACTGTGAGACGAACTCACACCCGACCCGAAACTACGAGTCGGTCCGGGACGAACTCGGGGTGTGCACGACTACCACGTCCACTCGAACTACTCGGACGGCGCGTTCCTCAGCGGGATGGTGGACGCCGCCGCCGACGCGGGGGTCGAAGGGGTGGGTATCGCCGACCACTGCAACGTCTCGCCCGATCCGAGCGCGGAGCGGTTCAAGCGCGTGCTCGGCTTCAACCTCGACCTGACCTACGAGCGGCGGCGCGAGGCGATCGAGGCGGTCCGCGAGGACCCCGGCGTCGAGATCGACGTGTACGACGCCGTGGAGATGGACTACGACCCCGACCACGAGGGGGCGATCGCGGAGTTCCTCGCCGAGGCCGGGTTCGACTACGCGATCGGGAGCGTCCACGAGCTCGACGGCGCGAACGTCCACACCCGCCCGCACTTCGCCGACAAGCCGGCCGCGGAGCGACGGGAACTCGTCGACCGATACTTCGAGAAGCTGGTCGCGCTGATCGACTCGGAGCTGTTCGCGATCGCCGCGCACCCGGACCTGATCGAGCGCAACCCCCACCTCCGCGGGTTCGCGACCGAGGACCACTACGCCGCGGTCGTCGAGGCGTTTCGGAGCTCGCGGACGATCCCCGAGATCAACGCCGGTCGCCTGCTCGACGACTACGGCGAGTTTCACCCGGCGCCCGACTTCCTCGACCGGCTCGTCGACGCCGACCTCCGGGTGAGCGTCGGCACCGACAGCCACGCGCCGGCGGTCATCGCGCCCCGGTTCGACGAGATCGAGGCCGAGCTGGACCGGCGCGGGCTGGAGCCCGTTCGACCGGAGGAGATCCGTTGAAATCCGTAGCATGCGACACGTTCTAGCCGAGGTGCGGTCAGTATAGGAACGGTAGTGAGCGATGCCGGGAGTGGGTATCGCAGATCGGTGGCGGCGAGAGAGTATTTAAACAGTCGCGAGCGACGCCGACGATCGCTTATAAATGGGATGCGGTGGCGCGTGCCTCCGAGCGGCCGACAGGCCGCGAGGAGCACGCGCGAGGGAGCCCGCGGCCGCCTGTGGCGGCCGCGGCGAGGCTGGGGAGGTGTGAGGCTGTGCGGTTGGGTGGGATTCAAAGGGGCAGYCGCTGTGGGCGGCGCAGGGGACGCAAGCACCGCAACGAGGGAGCGAACACCGTGAGCGACCGAGTGAGGCGCGCAGCGAGCGTGCGCCGTCCACAGCGGCTGGGGCTTTGGAAGTGTTCACCCCAGAGTGGTCGATCACTTATAAACAGCCGACAGCAACGCCACTCGATCGCTTATAAACAACCACTCCACCATATCGATATACCCACTCCCGCTATCGATCAAAAAGGACCGTTCAGCGATCGATCATCTCGGCGGGAAAGGGTTGGAAAAAACGGAGTTCAGCCGAGGCGAAAAAGCGTGTTCGTTCGTCCGGTATCGACGCGTCGTTAGCTTCGGGTGAAGCGGTACTCGACCGTGCCCAGTCCCGGGAGGCTCACGCGGCCGACCGTCTCGCGGTCGACGTGGCGGGCGAGCGAGCGCGCGAAGATCGCGAGCGCGACGACGCCGGTCAGAGCGGCGAGCGAGGCGAGCGGGTACGCGGCCACGAGAACGCCCAGAGCGATGAGCGCGAGGAACGCGAGCGAGCCGCGGACGCTGCCGGCGGGCGAGGCGTTGGGCCCCGGCGATCGACCGGCGGCCGGGAGTCCGTCTTTCATCGGTTGCATGGATACGGGTAGGAGACGGGTCGATAAAAAACTTTCATATTACAAATATGTTTTGAGAATAGTTCACACACGACACTCATCCAGACGGTCTAAAACGGTCGTTAATGCGGTGTAACTGTTGGCATGGTAGCTGTTCGTACACTCGTAACAGATCTAGTAAGTGTGCCGCGCTCGGAGGTTATCGAGGCCGAAATCCGGTCCGAGGTGAGGGCGGAACGAAACCGATCCCACGTCGGCGATCGGAGGGCTTCTCTCGCTCGCTCGCCACGGTTCGTCCATGACCACGAGTCCGGCGGCCGGCGGACGAGGGAACGCCCCCTACTGGACGACGGTCCTCGTCGCCGCGCTGTACCTGCCGGCGTCGATCGTCGCCCGCGCGCTCGCCGACCCGGCGTACGCGGCCGGGCGGCGGGGCGTGCCCCGAGCGATCGTCGACGCGGCGGGCACCGTCCCAGCGATCGCCGTCGCCGGGGCGCTGTGGCTCACGGTCGCCGGCGGGTTCCTGTACGCCTTCGCCGCGGAGCTCGACGCGATGCGAACCCGGACCGCGTGGTCGCCGCCGGACAGGGGATACCTGATCCTCGCGGCCGGCTCCCTGCTGGCGCACCCGATTACGGGGGTTCCCTTCCTGTTCCTGCTCGTGCCCGGGTACACGCTTCACCGCGGGCTGCGAGTCAGATAACGGGACGTCGTCGACGCCCGCGGCCCGTACTTTTATTTCGACGCAATACGTCACGTAGATACGAACAGTCAATGTCAGTGACACACCACACACCCTCCGAGGGAACGGAGACGCTCTCGACGCCGGATCGACGCCGAGTCATCGCCGGGCTCGCGGACGAGACGGTCGAGACGGTCGCGGACCTGCGGGTTCGCGGACGAGTCGACGAGATCGCCGACGAGCTCCGCGAGATCCACCTCCCCGCCCTCGAAGCGGCCGGGTACATCGAGTGGGACCGGGAGGAGGGGACGATCGAGCCCGGACCGAACTTCGAGGAAGCGGCCGAGCACATCGACGACCTCCCGAACCCGGACGGGGAGCCCGCCGACGACTGACCCCGTCGGCGCGGGGGTCGCGCCCGTCTCACCGAATCCCTCCGCGTCGCGCCCGAGACGTTTTTACGCCCCGGCGGGCGACCCCAGACATCGCATGGCCGAGCCGATACTGAAGTGGGCCGGGGGGAAGCGGCAGCTCCTCGACGAGCTGTACGCCCGGTTCCCGGCGGCGTACGGCCGTTACCACGAGCCGTTCCTCGGCGGCGGCGCGGTGTTCTTCGACCTGGAACCGCCGGACGCGACGCTTAACGACGCGAACCCGCGGCTGGTGAACTTCTACGAGCGGGTGCGCGACGAGCCAGAGGCCCTGATCGAGCGGCTGGAGTCCTTCGACGACCCCGAGGCCGACCCGGATCCGGACCTCCCGTACGCCGACGAGACGGTCCGCGGCCGCGACGTGGAGAGCTACTACTACCAGCAGCGCGCGCGGTTCAATAAGCGTCCGTACGAGGGCGAGTTCGACCCCGTAGAGGAGGCCGCGCTCCTCTTGTACCTCAACCGCACCTGCTACAACGGGCTCTACCGCGAGAACGCCGACGGCGGGTTCAACGTCCCCGTGGGTCGGTACGCGAACCCCGACTGGGTCCAGCGCGAGCGGATCCGGCGCGCGAGCGACGCGCTCGCGGACGCGACGATCCGCAACGGCGACTTCGGGTACGTCCTCGACGCCGCGGATCCGGGCGATCTGGTCTACTTCGATCCCCCCTACGAGCCGATGAGCGCGACCGCGAGCTTCAACGAGTACAGCGCCGAGGGGTTCGACCGCGAGGACCAGCGCCGGCTGCTCGACGTCGCGGCCGCGCTCGACGAGGCGGGCGTGTGGGTCGTCCTCTCGAACAGCGGCGTGATGTACGAGCCGTACGCGGAGGCGGGCTTCCGCGTCGAGATCGAAGGGGCGACCCGCGCGATCAACAGCGACGCGGGGAACCGCGACGAGGTCGACGAGATCGTCGCCACCAACGTGCCGCCGGGGGAGCGGCGCGAGGCCGGACAGCGCGACCTCGCGGAGTTCTGAGGGGCGGGCTTTTTGTTCCCCATCGCGAGCGACCGCAGAGGGCGGGCTTTTTGCCCTCCCCCGCCGACGACCCGGGTATGACCGATCTCGACATCGACCTCGTCCTCGTGTCCGTGGACGGCAGCGAGGAGTCCCACGAGGCGGTCGACTACGCGATCGCCGTCGCCGCCGAGTACGGCGCGAGCGTCCACGCCTTATACGTGCTCGACGAGGACGTGGTCCGCGCCATCGACCACGGCGTGGTCGACGAGAGCGACGTGGCCGACGACACCGAGGCGTTCACCGACTCCGTGGCGCGGCGCGCGGAGGCGGCCGGCGTCTCCCACAGCAACTCCATCGCCTACGGGTTCTCCACGACGGTGAAGACGGTCCACCCCGGCAGCGTCGTGCTCGACACCGCGGAGGAGCTCGAGTCGGACTTCATCGTCGTCCCGCGCGAGCCCGTCTCCGGCGACCCCGGCGAGGTGCTCGGGAAGGCGGCCGAGTACGTCCTCCTGTACGCCAGCCAGCCCGTGCTGTCCGTCTGATGGCCGGCGGTCTCCCCTTCCTGCCGGCGGGAACGACGCTGCCGCCCGCGCCGTACCTGGTCGCCGTCCTGCTCGCGACCGCCGGGATCGTCGCCGCGCTCCGCCGGCGGCGCCCGCGAGTCACCGGCCGTCGCGTGCTCGCGCTCGCCCCGTGGATGGCGCTCGGCTCGGCGGCCCACGTCCTCTACGTCGTCGACGCGCTCCCGCCGCTCCTCTCCCCGCTCGCCGGCTCGCCGACCGTCTACCTCACGGTGGGGTCGATCGCGGGAGCGGCGTGGCTCGCCGCCGACGCCGCCCGCCCGGACCGGGTGGCGGAGACACTCGCGGTCGCCGGCGCGCTCTGCCTCGTCCCGGTCGTCGCGGTCGCGGTCTCGACCGGGCTCTCGCCGGCGGGCGCGCGCTGGTCGACGATTGCGCTCGCGCTCACGGTACCGATCGCCGGCGCCGTCTGGCTCGGCCTGACGCGGCTCCGGCCCGAGACCGCGATCACCGGCGGCGTCGGCGCGCTCGCGGTGTTCGGTCACGCGCTCGACGGCGTCTCGACCGCGGTGGGGACGACCCAGCTCGGCTTCGGCGAGCGGACGCCGGTCTCGCGGATCCTGCTGGAGCTCGGCGGCCTCCCGTCGCTCCCGGTGCTCGGCGAGGGGTGGCTGTTCCTGCTCGTGAAGCTCGCGGTCGCGAGCGCCGTCGTCTGGCTCTTCGCGGCGTACGTCCGGGAGACGCCCGCCGAGGGGTACCTCCTGCTCGGGTTCGTGGCCGCCGTCGGGCTCGGCCCCGCGGCGCACAACCTGCTGCTGTTCGCGGTCGCCGGGTGAGGAACGGGGCTGGATCAGATGACCGCCAGCGCGAACGCGACGGTGACGCCGGCGAGCAGGACGGCCTGTACGAACGCGCTGGCGAGGGCGCCGACGACCGCGTAGGTCGCCTGCCGAGCGGCCTCGCGCGTGTCGCCGTCGCGTTCGTTCAGCGCGGCGAGGAAGACGGTGCCGCCCAGTCCGACGACGAGCCCGATCGGGCCGAGCGGGATCAGGAGCGCGATCCCCACCAGCGTCCCGACGACGACGGTCCGGGTCGAGGCACCGCCGATCCGCCCGGAGACCATTCCCGACGCGAGGTCCGCGGCGGAGGCCAGAAGCGAGACGAGAACGAGCGCGAGCAGCACGGCGAGGCCCGGCTCTGTGAAGCCGGTGGTGTACGCGTACCCGACGACGGTCAGCGACGCGAGGACGCCGCCCGGCACGAGCGGGACGAACGAGCTGGCCGTCCAGACGACGAGCAGCGCGATCGCCAGTCCGGCCGCGAGAGAGGCCATACGAACCGGACGCTACGCGCGCTGAAAACACTTCACCTCGATCGACCCGGCGGGGGCGGGTCCGCCGCCGACGTCAGTCTTCTTCCTCGACGACTTCCGGGTCCTCGATGGCCGACTGCAGCGAGTCGAGCCCGTTCACCCACTCGGAGACGAGCCCGTACTCTAAGTCCTCGACGAGGTCGATGTCGAGGACCTCGCCGTCGATGACCCGGGTGCCGGCCTGCACGACGTAGCCGAGCGCGGCGTCGAGGTCGTCGTCGGCCTCGGCGTCGGCGGCCGCGCGCACGAACTCGCTCACGTCGCCCTCGACGACGCCGCCGACGACGTACTCCTCGGCCGCGTAGAAGACGGGGACGAGCGAGGTCTGGACGCCGTCGATCAGCATGACCTTGTCCTCGTCGTCGAACTCCACGTCGGCGAGCACGATGTCGCGGACGTCGCGGATCTCCTCGACCGCGCGGTCCTCGTCGATGCGCCCGTCGTCGAGCGCCGCGAGCACCTTCACGATCGCGATCGCGGCGTCGTCCTGAAGGTTCAAGAGGAGCCGCGCGGAGTCCTCGTTCTCGGGGTCTAAATCCTCTTCTTCGAGCCTGTCGAGCCAGTTTTGCCACCGTTCGTCGGTATAGAACGTTTCGACGGCGTCGTCGTCGGTCATGTCCCGTACGTCGCCCGGACTACTCAAATGCCTTTCCTATCGATCGCCGAGAGAGAGGACGTCTCACCCGCTCGACGGCGGGATTCGGGCGACGCGACTCGGGCGCCGCGACGCGGGCGGCGAGATTCGGGCGCCGCGACGCGGGCGGCGACTCACGCCTCCCGATCCAGCGTCGCCTCGGTGTCGATCCCGTAGACCGCGCGGGGAGTCTCGACGTGAGCCGTGCGGACCGCGTCGTCGTACCCCTCCTCCAGCAGCCAGCGGACGCGGCGCGGGACGGTCTTCGGACCCATCACCATCCCCGGCTTCTCCGGGTCGTCGACGAAGTCGGTCTCCATCAGGAACGGCTCGCCCGCCTCCGCCGCGCGCTCCAGCCGGTCCTTCTCGCTCATGACGCTCGGGGTCGGGCCCGCGAGCCGCCCCTCCGCGTAGTGTTTCACGACGTTCGTCGGGTCGAGCCCGGACTCCTCGGCGACGGCGGCCAGATCGGTGAGGTCCTCGCTCGCCTCGGTGTGCAGTTGGACGGCGCAGTCGAGCGCGGCGCCCAGCTCGAACGCGCGCCGCGTCACGGCGTTCGAGGCGTCCCAGACCGCGTCGCTCACGTCGTAGTGCGGGCGGCCCGACTTGAGCGCGAGCGCGTCGCCGTCGGCGACGAACTCGCTCGCGACCTCCAGCCCCCCGCACATCAGGTCGCGGGCGTCTTCGGGTGAGAGCCCCCGCTCGTCGACGAGCCGGCTGATCAGGCCGGGGTGAACGCCGAGCACCGGCCACGCCCGCCCCGGGAGGACCTCGTTCGCGTCCGCGACCGCGTCGAGCGTCTCCTCGAAGACCGGCCGGAAGTCGGCGGGCTCGTCGGGCTCGACCCCGAGGTGCCACGACGGTTTGTTCACCACGAGCAGGTGGGTACCGCCGAGCCGGACGAAGTCCTCGACGGCGTCGGTCCCGCGGCCGTGACGCGGGTCGAGGTGGAGGTGATTATCGAGCACCGGCGTGTCGAGGTCGTCGGTCATGCGTGAGGGAGGGGCCGGGCGACGGTTATAAACAACGGCTGCGGGCGTCGCGGCGTCGCGGCATCGCGATCCCCGCCGAGTGCCGCCGGTAGCGCTCAGTCGCCGGTAGCGCTCAGTCGCCGGTAGCGCTCAGTCGCCGCCGGGCGCGCGGTACAGGAGGTCGTACTGGTGCGCGACGTAGGTGAGCTCGCCGTCGCGTAACTGCCCGCGCCGGGATTCGACCCAGTCGTCGCCGCGGTCGACGTCGGCGTCCGCGAGCGCGTCGGCGACGAACTCGAGGATCCGTCCGAGGAAGTACGACTCGTCGGCGAGGTAGTCGCTCCCCCGGGGGCGGACGATCCAGTCGGAACTCGCCATCGCGAGGAGCGTCCCCGCTCGCCGTCGACACAGGTCGGCGAGGTGGCGCCCCGCGCGGACGTCCCGACCGGGTCGGGCGTCGATGGCCGCGTGGTACGCCCGTTCGGCCGCGCGGTCGGCCGGGTGGTCCGGCTGGAAGATGGTCCCGCCGTCGAAGGTTATCGGGAGGTACGCGAGCCCGCCGGGTCGGAGCGCCGATTCGGCGGCGTCGATCAGCGCTTCGGGATCGACGAGGTCGGCGAACGCCTGCGCGACGACGAGGTCGACCCCCGATTCCGCGCGGAGCGCCGCGAGCGCGTCGCCCGTCTCGAAGGCGGCGGTCAGGTCCCCCACCGAGACCGTTCCGTTGGCGACTCGCGCGTCGTACCCGCGGCGACGCAGCTCCCGGGGTCGCACGGCCCGAGCGAACTCGACGACGCCGGGGTCGCTGTCGACGCCGCGGTACGTCGCGGCGTCGACGCCCCACTCGAGCAGGGTCGGGACGGTGACGCCGGTCCCGCAGCCCGCCTCGACGACGCGCGGCGCCTCGGGGAGCGCGGCGAGCAGCCGGTCGCGCACCCGCGGCGAGCGGGCGCGCTCGTCGACCGACCGCTTGGCCTCCAGGTACCGCGTCGCCGCGTGGTTCATCGGTCGAGCGCGCGGCGGTGGCTGGCCCACGCGGAGTCGTCCTCCCAGACCCGGACGACGAGCTCCTCGGGGTTCGGATCGTCCATCGCGGCGGCGACCCGATCGCCGAACAGCCTCGCGAAGTGCTCGACGCTCGGATTCAGCCCCTCGAACTCCGGGAGGTCGTTCAACAGCGCGTCCCGATACCGCTCCTCGAGGTCGTCCAAGATCGACTCGACGGCGTCGATATCGACGAGGTAGCCGTACTCGCCGAGTTCGGGGCCGGCGAAGCGGACCTCCGCGGTAAACCGGTGGCTGTGGACCTCTCCCTCCGGCGGCTCCGGATCCGGAACCGTGAGGTAGTGCTGTGCGACGAACTCGCGCGTGACGGTCAGTCGGTACGGGTAGTGGGGGTCTGTCATGGTCGGTGTATGGCGCTTCGATGACCGGTGCGATCTCGGTTCGATGGCCGGTGCGGTCTCGGCCGATACCGGTCGATCAGTCGTAGGTGAGCAGCACCTGCAGGGGGTCGTCAGTCCGCTCGTGGAGCAGTCGGTAGGCCGTCTCGGCCTCGTCGAAGGGGACGCGGTGGGTCACGAGCGAGTCGAGGTCGAGGTCACCGAAACGCGACAGCGCGGTGTCCATCCGACGGCCCTTCGTCCACCGGCCGCGGGTCTCCGGGGCGAGCGTGCTGACCTGGCTGGACTCGACGGCGACGCGGCCGCGGTGGAAGTCGGTTCCCAACTCGACCGTCGCCTCCTTCTCGCCGTACCACGACCCGACGACGACGCGCCCGTCGTACCCCGCCGCGTCGATCGCGCCGTCGAGCGTTTCCGGGTGGCCGGACAGCTCGTAGACGAGGTCCGCCCCTCCGGGCTCGGGCCAGTCGGCGACGAGGCCGTCGACCTCGTCCGGCCGGACCGCGCGGTCTGCGCCCATGTCGACGGCGCGCTCGCGGCGCGAGGCGATGGGATCGACGGCGACGAGCCGGTCCAGCGGGAACGACGACAGGACGCCGACGGTGCAGAGCCCGATGACCCCGGCGCCGAAGACGACGACGCGCTCGCCGATCCGGGGGCGGCCGTCGAGGGCGAGCGAGGTCGCCGTCTCGACCGAGGGGGCCATGGCCATCGCCTCGGCGCTCACCCCGATCGGAACGGGGACGAGCGCGTCCGTCGCCGCCGCGAACCGCGACTCGTGGGGGTTGAACGCGAAGACGGTGCGGTCGAGCCACTCGTCGGCGACGGCGTCCCCGGTGGCGATCACGTCGCCGACGGCCGCGTACCCGTACTTCACCGGATACGAGAGGTCGCTGTCGAGCGCCTCCAGCGTCTCGTCGGCGGGGACGTCGGTCGGCGCCTCGCCGCGGTAGATGAGCAGTTCGGTCCCCGAGCTGATCGCCGAGACCCGCGTCTCGACGACGACCTCGTCGGCCGACGGCTCGACGGGCGTCCGCCGTCGGTCCACGGTTCGCGGTCCGGTGAAGTACAGCGACGTGCGGTCCATCAGTCGTCGGCGCTCACCCCGTCGAGGCCCTGGACGCGCGTCCCGGTCTCTCGGCAGACTTCGAGGGCCTCCTTGGCCCCCTGACCGGCCTCGTGGGCCGTTTCGCCGCGGCCGATCCCGACCTGTAACTCGGTTCCGGTCGCCTCGCGGACCCGCGAGACGGCGCGATCGAACGCGCCCGCGTCCAGGTCGGGACAGACGGCGATCACGTTGTCGCCGCCGACGAAGTGAGCGATGCTCTCGTGCGCGTCGCGCAGGTGGGTCGCGAGCTCCAGCGTCGCCCGCCGGACGGCGAGCGTCGCGTCGACGGCGTTCTCGCGGTCGGTGAGCGACCCGGTCGCGTCGATCACGTCGAAGTGCGCCACGGTCACGCCCTCGCGGGCGTCCGCGACGGCGTCCGCCTCGCCCGACGCGAACGCCTCGCGGCGGTCGGCCGACTGCGCGCTCCCGGCGGCCTGGAGCCGATCGCTCGCGAGGCCGAGCGCCGCGACCGGGGTGGCCGCGCGGCCGACGCCGACGCTGACCGTCACCGGGTAGCGGTTCCGGACGCGCCGCTGGAACCGGCGGTGGCTCTCCGTGTCGCGGCCATTTGTCACGGCGACCATGTTGTCGAATCGGTTGTAGAACGCGTAGCCGTCCCGCTCGCCGACGAACGAGGCGAAGTCGGCGTACAGGTCGGCCTGAAGCGACTGGAGGTCGGTCTCCCGACGGACGCTCGGCGTGACCGTCCACGGTCCGTACTCGTCGATCTGGACGAGCGCCATTTGTATCGCGTCTGTCACTGAATACGGATCATGGGGGTTGCTACCCCATTACTGTTCGGGCCGTTCGCGCGGGACTCAACCGTCGTCGTCGCCCGACGACAGGCGGCCCGAGACGACGAGGTAGTCCCGGGCGAACACCGCGAGCGACGGAGCGAGAACGACGGCCGCGAGCGGTCGCAGGGTCGCGGCCGGCAGGACCGGCGCGAGGGCGACCGAGATGAACGCCATCTGGACGCCGGCCAGCGGGCGACGGACCGCGCTCGGCGGGAGGTCGTACACCGGTCGCTCGCGGGCGCGGCGGTAGCCGCGCCCGGCCTTGAACAGGTAGCGAGCGGCCGACAGCGACAGGTACCAGACCGGGAGGCGGCCCCAGACGACGGCGACGACCGGCGCGACCAGGAACCCGAGCGTGTCGACGGCCATGTCGAGTCTCGCGCCGAGGACCGTCGTGCGGCCGCGCCGCCGCGCGACGGCGCCGTCCGCGAGGTCCAGCACGCAGCCGGTCCCGTAGCAGACGGCGGGCAACCAGGCCACCCGGCCCGCCGGTTCGACGGCCGCGAAGCCCGCGATCGCCGCGAACAGCCCGCCGCGGGCGACCGTCACGCCGTTCGCGACGCCGAGCGTGGCGTACGATCGCGGGCGTTCGACCTCGGTAACCGACCCTTCCTCGCTCGCCCCCGCCGCCGCGTCGCGACGGTTCGCATCGTGGTGGTTCGCGTCGAGGTGACGCCGGCAGAACCAGACGACGAACCCGCCGGCCGCGGCGGTCGGGACCGCCCACTGGACCGCGGCGCTGTCGGTCGGTCCGGGCAGCCGCGGTAGCGCGGGCGACGCGTCGAGGGCGACGCCGACGGCGATCAGCGCCGCCGCCAGCGCGACGGTGACGCCGCGCCACTGTCGGCGCAGCCGCGGTGACCGCCCGTCGGTCATCGTTCGAAATCGGGGTCGGCCAGCGACGCGAGACGCCCGCGATCCGCCGTCGAGAGATCGACACGCGTTGCCCCCAGGTTCTCGGCGACGTGCCCGAGATCGTTGCTCGCCGGGATCGGGACGACGCCGCGGTCGACCTGCCAAGCGAGCGCGACCTGCGCCGGGGTGGCGCCGCGGTCGGCGGCGACCTCGCGCAGAATCGGTTCGTCGAGGAGTCCGGGCGCCGAGAGCGGGGAGTGCGCCACGACGCGGATCCCCCGCTCGTGACACCACTCGACGAGCTCCCGCCGGGGCAGATACGGGTGCGACTCGACCTGGACGACCGCCGGGAGGACGTCGGCCGTCGCCGCGATGCGTTCGAGCTGGTCGACGTCGACGTTGCAGACGCCAATCGTCCGCGCGAGGCCGCGCTCGTGAACCTCCTCCAGCCGCGCCCACGTCTCCGTCAGGGACGCGTCGACCGTCTCCGGGTCGCCGTCGTCGTCCGTGGGGAACGCCAGCGCCTCCTGCTCCGCCGGGGGTCGGTCGGCCAAGTTCCGCAAGGGGCCCTGGTACGCCCAGGCGGTCGGCCAGTGGAGCATGTAGCAGTCGAGGGCGTCGACGCCGAGGGCCTCGAGGGTCCCCTCGCACGCCTCCGCCACGTGTTCGTGGTTCGTGTTCCAGACCTTGCTCGCGAGGAACAGCCCCTCGCGGTCCGGGCTTCCGGGCGCGTCGAGCAGGTCGCCGATCCGCGCTTCGTTGCCGTACAGCTCGGCGGAGTCCAGCAGTCGGTATCCGGCGTCCAGCGCGGTCGCGACCGAGTCCATGCGGTCGACGTACTCGCCGTCGCGGTACCGAGAGCAGCCGAACCCGACGGGCGGGAGCATGACCGCCGCCGCGCGGGACGCGCCGTCTCCCGCCGCGCGGGACGCGCCCTCGCCCGCCGTGCCGGCCGTCCCCCCGCGACGGGCGGACGACCGGTCGAGGCGGGGTCGGACCGGCGGCGGAGAGAGGTCGGGGGAGGCGACCCCGTGCGCGTCGACGGTCGCGGGCCCGCCGTCCGCGGCCGCGGACTCGACGGCGTTGCAGACGGCGACGACGTGGGCCGACCGCCGCGCGCTCGCGACCGGCCGGCGGCCGGACGCCACGGCGGCCGCGACGCGCGCTGGCCCGTCGACGTACCGTCTCTCCCGTCGCGGCGCCGGGTGCGGCGCGTCGACGTATTCGCGGCCGTTACCTCCCACTCTCACGGTGTCGGAGTCGGCGGCGAGCGCGCCGCTGTCCGCGAGGTAGATCGACCCGTCGTCGCCGTGGAGTTCGAGGCTGTTGAACTCGCGGCTCCGGTGGGGCGCGTACAGGCTCGCGGTGAGGCGGACCGTCGGCCCGGCCCGGAACTCCAGCGTGGCTTCGACGTGGCTGTCTCGTTCCGGCGTCTCGGTCTCGCGGTCGGGCCAGGGAGCGAGCCCGTCCGCGACTCTGACGCGTCCGACCGGTCCGAACCAAGAGACGAGGCAGTTCAGCGGGTAGACGGCGCCGTCGTACAGCGGCCCGACCGCCAGGAACGACGCCGGGTCGTCGTGCCACTCCGTGACCCGGCCGACGTGCGCGTGAGCGTAGCCGAGGCGGACCGGTCCGAGTCGCCCGTCGCCGAGCAGCCAGCGGGCGTGACGCTGCGCGTCGCAGCGGTGGTTGATCGGCGCGCAGGCCAGCGCCAGCCCGCGGCGTTCGGCGGTCGCGACGAGGTCGGCGGCCTCCTCGGCGTCGAGCGCGAGCGGCTTCTCGCTGAAGACGTGCCTGTCGGCCCGAAGGGCTCGTCGGCTCACCGACGCGTGGGCGCCGTGGCTCGTCAGGTTGACCACGAGGGGCGCCTCGACCTCGGCGAGCATCGCGCCGAGGTCCGCGTAGGCCGTCGCGTCGTGACGGTCCGCGAGGTCGTGCGCCCGGCCGGCGTCCAAGTCACACACCGCCGTCAGTTCCAGCCGCGACCCGTCGATCCCGGCCGCGTACCGGCGCGCGACCGAACCGGCGCCGACGAATGCGCATTCCATTGGCGGACCTTCGGCTAGACCGACAAAAGCGTACGGGAGGGATTAACACGAGGTAGCCCGTAATCGGTCCATGGCTCGGGTGGCGGTGTTGCACAACACGCTCGACTTCCAGGGGGGCGCCGACGCCGTCTGCCTCGCGACCTGCGAGGCGCTCGCGTCCGCGCACGACGTGACCCTCGTCACCGCCTCCGAGACGGAGCCCGCGGCCCTGGCCGACCGGTTCGGCTACGACCTCGACGGCGTGACGGTCCGCGTGCCGCCCGCCGGGCGGGCGGTCGCCCGGGCGCTGTCGGCCGCGGCCCCTCGGGTCGGACCGCAGCTGGCGGCTCGGAGCGCCTTCCTGCAGCGCTCGTTCGAGCGGATCGCCGACCGGTTCGACGTCGCGGTCAGCACCGCGAACGAACTCGACCTCCCGGTCCCGTCGGTCCAGTACGTCCACTACCCGCAGTTCCGGCTCGATCGGCTCCCCGACGGGGACCCCGGTCGCCTCGACCGGCTCTGGAGTCGCCTGTCCGCGCCCTCTGACGCCGCGCTCGCGGGTCCGGACGTGACGCTGCTCGCGAACTCCGCGTGGACCGCCGCCGTCGTCGACCGACTCTACGGCGCGCGCCCCGCGGTCGTCCACCCGCCCGTCGACCCCGTCGAGTGCGACACGGCGTGGGAGGACCGCGAGAAGGGGATCGTCGCGGTCGGTCGCCTCGCGCCCGATAAACGACTGCTCGACGCGATCCGCATCGTCGACGGGGTCCGCGAGCGCGGTCACCGCGTCCACCTCCACGTCGTCGGGTCGGCGCCGCGAGCCTACCGCGACTACGCCGCCCGGATCGCGGCCGCGGCCGCCGAGCGACCGCACGTCACCGTCGAGCGAGACGTCGACCGCGATCGGCTGGAGACGCTCCTGTGTACGCATCGCTACGGGCTCAACACGAAACCGGAGGAGCACTTCGGGATGTCCGTCGCCGAGTACGTCGCGGCGGGGATGGTCGCGTTCGCCCCCGACAGCGGCGGCCAGCGCGAGGTACTCGACGAGCGCGGGGACCGCCTGTTCGACTCCGTCTCCGACGCCGCGGATCTCGTGAGCAAGGCGGCGAGCGAGGGCGAACCGCCGTCGACCGCCCGCGACCGGTTCGCCCGCGACCGCTTCGGCGCGGCGCTCCGCGACGCCGTAAACCGAACCGTGGATTGAATAGACGCGTGCACCATAGGCCTCTATGTCAAACAATATCACGACCCAGTCGCGCGTCGAAACCGGATCGCTGTCGAGGCTGCATCTGATCGGAATCCTGCTGGCGGGGGTCTCCGGGGTGTTGCACCTCTACCTGGGCGCGCTCTTCGTCCCGAGCCCGATGGGGATATCGTTCGTCGTCGCCGGGATCGGCTTTCTGGCCGGTTGCGCGGCCGTCGTCGCGAACTACCGGCGGCCCCTCGTGTACCTCCTCGGGATCCCGTTCACGCTGGGGCAGGTCGTCGCCTGGTACGTCGTCAACGCGCCGGACTTCTCGGCGCTCGGGTACGTCGATAAGGCCGCACAGATCGGGCTGATCGCGGTGCTCGTGGTGCTCTACCGGCGCGAGTCCTGATCCCGTCGCAACTCTGTCGGCGCGGGGAGGGCCGATAGGGCGCTACCGATCGGCCTCGTCTCGGTCCGAGCACGGCTCGGGCCGCCGGGGCGGCGGGTCCCACAGCTCTCGGAGCGGACGGCCCGAGCGGACCGCCCGCAAGAGGGACACACCGACGACCGCCCAGAAGACGCATTCGAGGACGAACGACGGGGACCAGAGGTAGTAGACGAGGAACTCGCCCGGCGGCATCGCGAGCGGGTCCGGCGGGACGACGAGGGGCCAGCCGAGGAACAGCGCGTCGCCGGGGCGACCGTTGAGGACGACGTGGAGGGCGTCGAGGAACAGGTGCGAGCCCCACCCGACGGCGACCGCCCGACCGGCCGGGGACGCGAGCGCGACCGCGACGGCCGCCGGCGCGAGCAGCGCCGTGTGTCCCACTGTGTGATACAGGTCGACGACCCCGAGCGTGGCGAGCGGCTTGTCGACGAGGTCCGGGAGGGCGGCGCCGACGACGAGCCACGGGGCGGACAGCCGCGACCACCGGCCGAGGAGCGCCGCGGCGGCGAGGTGCGTCGGGAATAACATGGCGAACGGTAGGCTTACAGCACTCATCTCTCTTCCGCCGATCCCCGGCGGCGGGCGTCTCGGCTACACGATCGCGCGTTCGACGACGCCCGCGACGGCTACTCCGTCCCGGAGTCCTCGCCGTCGCCGTCCCGACCGGTCACCTTCCGGATACACGAGGAGCCGAAGGGGCCGAGTTCGCCGGCGTCGAGTTTCACGAAGTGACCGGTCGAGATCGTCGTCCCGCAGCGGCGGCACTCGAACGAACCCTCGCGCCGGACCACTTGGCTCTCGTAGTTCACGTACGTCCCGCCGCGTCGGACCCGGAGGCGGGCGTCCTCGCGCTCGACGACGCCGCGCTTCTCGGCGGCGTCGAGGATCTCGCGGGTGAGCGAGGGGCTCGTCGTCACCGTCTCGATCCGGTCGATCGCGTCCGGCAGCGCCAGCTCCTCGTGTTCGAGGTGGGCCAACAGCTCGACGCCGAGCTCCAGCTTCTCCTCGCGCGAGGCCGGCTCGTTCACGCCCGGCGAAACGACGCGGACCGCCTTAAGTCGGCCGGGAGCCCGCCGAGCGTCACGCAGCACTGGGCCGCTCACGATGTAGTAAGACAGTTACCACGGGGGACGCTGGGGACCGTATGGACGTACTCGATGTCGCGGCGCGGGCGACCGCGACGGGGCCGGTGTGCGACGCGTGTCTCGGCCGCCTCGTCGCCGACCGGAGCTTCGGGCTGTCGAACGCGGACCGGGGGTCGGCGCTGCGGACCGCGCTCGCGCTGCGCGACGACGAGGACCACGAGCCGGTCGAAACGGCCGACTGCTGGGTCTGCCAGGGGCGCTGTACCGAGTTCGACGAGTGGGCCGAACGCGCCGCGGAGGCGGTCGAAGGGGTCGAGTTCGCCACCTACAACGTCGGCACCCGCCCCCCGCCGCTGATCGAGGAGAACGAGGCGCTGCTCCGCGAGGAGGCCGGGCTCGACGACGACGCGGGCGAGCCGTTCAAATCGGAGTTCAACCGGGAGGTCGGCAAGCGGGTCGGCCGGCTCACGGACGCGGAGGTCTCCTTCGACCGGCCGGACGTGCAGTTCACGATCGATCTGGCCGAGGACGCGATCGACGCGAAGGTGAACTCCACGTTCGTGTACGGCCGGTATAAGAAACTGGAGCGCGACATCCCCCAGACCGAGTGGCCCTGCCGGGAGTGCAAGGGCTCGGGGCGGCAGGGCGCGGACCCCTGCGACCACTGCGGCGGCTCCGGCTACCTCTACGACGACAGCGTCGAGGAGTACACCGCGCCGATCGTCGAGGACGTGATGGACGGCACGGAGGCGACGTTCCACGGCGCGGGCCGCGAGGACGTGGACGCTTTGATGCTCGGCACCGGGCGCCCGTTCGTGGTCGAGGTCGAGGAGCCGCGTCGCCGTCGGGTCGACACCGACCGGCTGCAGCGCGACGTCAACGCGTTCGCCGACGGCGCCGTCGAGGTCGAGGGGCTCCGGCTCGCGACGTACGACACCGTCGAGCGCGTGAAGGAGCACGACGCCGCAAAGCGCTACCGCGCGCAGGTGGCGTTCGACGCCGACGTGGACGCCGACGCGCTCGCGGACGCGATCGCGGAGCTGGAGGGGACGACCGTCGAGCAGTACACCCCGAACCGGGTGGACCACCGGCGCGCGAGCATGACGCGCGAGCGCGACGTGTACGAGGCGACCGCCGAACTCGACGACCCGCGCCGCGCGACCGTCGAGATCCGCGGCGCCGGCGGGCTCTACATCAAGGAGCTGATCTCCGGCGACGAGGGCCGGACGGAGCCGAGCCTCGCCGGCCTGCTCGGCGTCGGGGCCGAGGTCACCGCGCTCGACGTGGTCGCCGTCGAGGGCGAATCGGAGCCGTTCGAGCGCGAGGAGTTCTTCCGGGACTGACACGTCCGGTTCGCGACCAACGGGATTTATCAGACGCACGTCTGACGGTAAGGCATGAACGGGAGCGACGCCGACGAGGGGAGCGGGGGCGGCGGAGCGACTGACGCGGGGGTCGACGGCGAGCCGAGTTCGGGCGACGCGACCGCCGGAACCGCGGGGCCCGACGCCGCGGTCGGCGAGCCGATCGTCGGGTCCGCCGTGGCGGAGGCGGTCTCGGCGGCGCCGGCCGCGGCCGACGCGACGCTGGAAGGCGCCGACCGCGCGGCCCGCCCGGACCGCGTCTCCTCGGTCCTCGTCGCCGTCGGACCGGGACCGCACTCGGGGGCGACCGTCGACGTGGCGCGGGAGATCGCGGACGCGACCGACGCGTGGCTCGAGCTGTTCCACGTCGTCCCCACCGACGACGCCCTCGCCGACGGCTCGGCGGGAACGGGGGAGAGCGACGCCGGAGACGCTCGACCCGAGGCCGGCGACCGCGACGAGTACGCCGCGGCCGGGGAACGCCTCCTCGACGCCGCCCGCGACCGCCTCGGCGGGTTCGACCGGGCCGACCGCTGGCTCGTCGAGGACCGGTCGGCCGCGGGCGCGATCGTCGAGCAGTCCCCGTACTACGACCTCGTCGTCGTCGGCGCCCCCACGACGGGGACCGTCGGGCGCTTCGTCTTCGGCTCCACGACAGACACGGTGGTCGACGACGCCGAGGTCCCCGTCGTCGTCGTCGAGGGAGACGGCGAGGCCGCCCTCGACGCGGCGTAGGTCCGGCGAGGTCCGATCGTCCCGCCCGCGCCATCCGAGAAGGCGCCCGCGCCACCCGAGAAGGCCCCCCGAGAAGGCCCCCGTCCGCTCGGCGTTTCCAGGAGTTCCACCCGATATACAACCATAAAGTGGCTATGCCACGGAGTCCCCGGTATGGCCGACGAAGCGATCGACGACGTTGACAGGGCGATCCTGTACGCGTTACAGCAGGACGCCCGAAACAGCTCGTCCGGAGACATCGCGGAGCGAACCGGCACGTCGGACAGCACCGTCCGCAAGCGCATCCAGCGCCTCGAGTCCGACGGGGTGATCAAGGGATACAGCGCCGAGGTCGACTACCAGCGGTCGGGGTATCCGCTCCGGATGCTGCTCTACTGCACCGCGTCGATCCCCGAGCGCGGCGAGCTGATCCCGGAGATCCTCGAGATCGACGGCGTCGTCTCGGTCCAGGAGCTTGTCACCGGCGAGCAGAACCTCCTCGTGACGGTGGTCGGCGAGTCGGACGACGACATCACGCCCGTGGCACAGGAGCTGCTCGACATGGGGCTCACCGTCGCCGACGAGGTCCTCGTGCGGAGCCACGAGACGACGCCGTTCGGGACGTTCGACGCCGAGACCGACTCGGATTCATCCCCGCGCTGAAGCGCGAGGCTTTCTCCTCGGTTCCCCGTAACCCGCGGTCGTGTTATATGACGACGCGGTCGACGTCGAGCGCGCTCGCGCGTCGGACGACCGCCCGCACCGGGTCCTCGGTGTCGGCCAGGTTGTTCGAGGCGCCGTCGAGGACGACGAGGGCCGCCCGGCGACCGGGCTCGATGACGCCGCAGTCGAGCCCCGCGATCTCGGCGCCGGCGGCGGTCGCCATCCGGAGCACCTCCCGGTCGGTCACGTCGAACCGCTTCGCCGCGTCCGCCATCTCGCGGAACATCGACGGGGAGTTCAACATGACGTTGTCCGTGCCGAGCGCGACCGTCGTGTGATCGAGCAGCTCGCGGATGGGCGGGTCGCCGACGCCGAGGACGGTGTTCGCGCGCGGACACACGGCGATCGGCACCGACTGCTCCGCGACGCGGTCGAGGTGCTCCGCCTCGGCGTGTACCATGTGGACGAGCAGGTCCGGGTCCAGGTCGAGCGCGGGGTGGATGTCGGTCGCGTTCGGCTCGCCGGCGTGGATGGCGAAGGGAACGCCGCGGTCCGCGCACGCGGCGCGCTCCTCGTCGAACCGGTCGTCGTTCGCGCCGGACGCGCCGTACCCGTCGGCGACGTCGAGGACGGCGGGGCCGTCGCTCCCGAAAATGAACGGGTCGACGTCGACGGGCGCCGCCGCCTCGCGGAGCGCCCGCGCTCCGGACGCCCCGTTCTCGCGGAAGTCCAGACAGGATATCGTGCCCGTCTGCCGCATGAACTCGAGCGTTCGGCGCATCGCCGACACGAGCTCGGCGCGGTCGGCAGCCGCCAGCCGTCGGTGTTTCAGGCTCTCCGGCGGCGCCACCGCCTCGTCGAGCGACAGCCCGACGGCCGCTTCCTTCGCGACGGAGTCCCCCAAGTGCGTGTGCGCGTTGACGAACGCGGGCACGACGATGTCGGTCGACTCCGTATCGGCCTCCTCGACGGCCTCGATCCGGCCGTCCTCGACGACGAGCCGGCCGCGCGTCGGCTCGAACGACTCCCCGGCGAGGACGGTACCCGTTATCTCCTCCATACCGACACTGCGGATCGGAGAACGATATGGTTTTCTGAACGCGGATATCGAACGCTCCGTGAACTCGATGGGGTTCGGCAGCGGATCGGCCGCGGAAACGTCGCTCCAGTTCTCTCCGTCGGACTTTCGGCCGCGCTCTCCCCTCTAACCCCCCTCCCTCTCCCCCCCTTCTCCTCTCCACTCTCTCTTCCTTCTCTTCTCCCCCCTTTCCTCCTTCTCCTCCTTCTCCTCTCCACTCTCTCTTCCTTCTCTTCTCCCCCCTTTCCTCCTTCTCCTCCTTCTCCTCTCCACTCTCTCCTCCTTCTCCTCCCTCCCCTTTCCTCCCAGTCGATAATTATAATGTTCTATAATGCGGTTATATCGAACGTTTTGTGAAGATAAACAGATTTAATACACAATCTGTTCTCTAAGTGGAGTAGAGACGACCAGTACCGGCCCGACGAGCTCGCGTCGGCTGCCGAGGGTGGTCGCACGGACTGAACGATGGCAGGACGCACCTCGAAACAGACGGTCGGAGCGCTCCCGGACGCGACGGCGGACTCGCCGTTCGCGCCCGTCGCACTCACGTGGCTCGTGTGGTCGCTGTTCGCCGCGAGCCTCGCGGCCCTCGTCGCCCGAGTCCGACTCGGGTTCGCCCCGGAGCTCCCCGGCGTGTTCGCCGTCGACGGACTGACCGTCCTGCTGTGGGTCGTCGTCGCCTTCTTCGCCGGCGTCGTCCTCAGCTACTCGCGCCGCTACATGGCGGGAGACGCCCACGAGACGGAGTTTTCCCTCGCCGTGTCCGGGTTCGCGGCGATCGTGATGACGCTCGTCGCGGCCGACCACGTCGTCCTGTTCGGGCTCCTGTGGCTGGCGATGGGCCTCGTGATGGCGGAGCTGATCGGCACCGTCGACGAGTGGGAGCAGGCGCGGACGGCCGCGTCGGTCGCCCGGCGGTACTTCGTCGCCAGCAGCGCGCTCCTCGGCGTCGCGCTGGCGGCGCTCTGGTGGGCGACCGGCGCGACGACGATATCCGGCGTCGCCGCGAACGCCGACGCCCTCGGCGGTCCGGTGTGGCTCGTCGCCGCCGTCGCGCTCGTGCTCGCGGCGATGATCCAGTCCGCCTTGGTCCCGTTCCACGGCTGGCTGCTCTCCTCGATGACCGCCCCGACGCCCGCGTCGGCGCTGATGCACGCCGGGTTCGTCAACGCGGGCGGGGTTCTCCTGCTCCGGTTCGCGCCCGTCGTCACCGTCGACGGCACACTCATGCTCGCGATCGTCGCGGTCGGCGCGACCAGCGCCCTCCTCGGAAAGCTCCTCAAGGCCACCCGCCCGGACGTGAAGAGCAAGCTCGCCTGCTCGACGGTGGGGCAGATGGGATTCATGATCATGCAGGCCGGGCTCGGGTTCTTCGGGGCCGCGATCACCCACCTCGTCCTGCACGGGTTCTACAAGGCGTACCACTTCCTCGGTGCGGGCGGCGAGGTCGAGCGGACGACCCCGGGGAAGAAGGCGGGACGCTCGACCGGCGGTTCCGGCCTCGTCGACGTCGTCGTGACGCTGGCGACCGGGCTGGCGGGCGGCGCGGCCTTCGTCCTGCTGACGGGGAAGGGAGCGAGCGCCGACACCGGGCTCCTGCTCGCCCTGTTCGTGACGTTCACGACCCTCCACGCGGCGCGCGGCACGGTCCGGAACGCGTCGCTTCCGGCGTCGGTCCGCTACGGCGCGGTCCCACTCGTGTTCCTCCCGGCCATCGCCGTGTACGCGCTCGTCTACGAGGCGATCTCGGCGGTCCTGTCCGGGCTTCCGGTCGTCACGGCCCCGACCGAACTGAGCGCGCTCCACGCCCTCGTGGCCGCCGTCTTCCTCGCCGCGTACGTCGCGATCGAGGCGGGCGTCCACGAGCGCAGCCGGCGGCTCTACGTCGCGCTGCTGAACGCGGGCCAGCCCTCGCCCGACACCCTGCTGACGAACGCGGAGGAGTACGACGACGGAGGAGTCCAATGAGCACCGAATCCACCATCGACGACGCGACCATCCAAGACGGCATCGACAGCGCGGCGAAGACGGTCGGCTCGGTCTGGCCGATCCACTCGTTCGTGACGGCCAACCCCCTCTCGGGGTTCGAGGACGTGCCGTTCGGCGAGGCGGTGACGCAGGCGGCCGACCTACTCGGCGGCCGCGGTTACCCGAGCTGCGAGACGTTCCGCGCGGCGCTCGACGACGGGCGGATCGACCGCGAGACGCTCGAGTCGGAGCTCGCCGACCGCGGCTACGACGCCGATCCGGAGGCCCTGATCGAGCGTCTGGACGCTGACACCGAGCCGGAGACGCCGGATCGCGAGGCCGACGCCGACGCCGAGCGGGTCGACCGCGTGCTGACGAAGTGGCTGTCGGCCTTCCTCGACGAGGGACACGCCAAGTGGTCGATGCCGAACCGCGACGAGGGGTTCTACGCCGCCTTCCGCGGGGTGGCCGCACACGATAGCGAGATCCCCGACGGGGTCGCCGAGTCGCTCCCCGAGAGCCCGATCGAGGCCATCGAGGACGCCTTGGAGTCGTACCCGGAGAGCCAGCGGGTGCCCGTCTTCGAGGAGCAGCTGGCGGCGCTTCCGGGATGGACCGGCCTCGTCAAGCAGCGCGTCGACGACGAGGGGGCGTGGCAGTCGGCCCACCCGATCACGCTGGCGGACTACCTCGCGGTCCGGCTCGCGCTCTGCGACGGGTTCGGGGTCGACGTCGAGCCGTCCGTCGGTCCCGGCACCGCCGACCTCGACCCGGCCGACGAGATCGCCGAGGCGTTCCTGAGCGCGTGGGAGGCGAGCTACCGGTCCGCGGTCGTCGACCGCGTCGCCGCCGAGAGCCGGGAGCTGGCCGACGAGCGGTCTGCGGTCGAGAGCGGGGACTCCGGTCGGCCCGACGCGCAGCTGGTGTTCTGTATCGACACCCGCTCGGAGGTGATCCGGCGTCACGTCGAGGCGACGGGCGACTACGAGACCCACGGCTACGCCGGCTTCTTCGGCGTCCCGATGGAGTATCAGGGGTACGACGCGGAGGCGTCGGTCGACGCCTGTCCGCCCATCCTCGACGCGCAGCACCGGGTCAGCGAGGTCCCGACCGACGGGGGCGCCAAAGAGCGTCACGACCGGTGGTCGAGCGTCCGCGAGGCCGCGGGCGAGGTGGTCTCGAAGCTGAAGACGAACCCCGCCAGCGCCTTCGGCTTCGTCGAGAACGCCGGGAGCGGCTACGGGCTGGCGCTCGCGGCCCGCACGCTCGTGCCCGGCCGCGTCCGCGATCTGTTGACCACCGCCGACGACGCGGCGCCCGACGGACGCGAGTTCTGCGAGCCGACCGTTCAGCACCAGCACACCCACGCCGACGGGCTCCCGGTGGGCCTGACCCGCGAGGAGAAGGTCGAGTACGCCGCGACCGCCTTCGAGCTGATGGGGTGGACGGAGTTCGGTCGGCTCGTCGTGTTCACGGGCCACGCGAGCGAGACGGCGAACAACCCCTACGACTCCAGCCTCGACTGCGGCGCGTGCGCCGGCAGCCCCGGCGGCCCGAACGCCCGCGTCTTGGCCGAGATCTGCGCCGACCCCGACGTGCGGGCGGCGCTGCGCGACCGCGGCTTCGAGATCCCCGAGGACACCGTCTTCCTCGCCGGCGAGCACAACACGACGACCGACGAGATCGAGGTCTACGGCGACGCGCCCGAGAGCCACGCTGACGACCTCGACCGGCTGCGCGCCGACCTCGACATCGCCCGCGAGAACGCGACCGCCGAGCGCGTCGAGTCGATGGGCGGCGACCCGTCTGAGGGCGTCGCCGAGGCCGAGCGTCGCGCCGCCGACTGGGCCGAGACGCGTCCCGAGTGGGGGCTGGCGGGCAACGCCGGCTTCGTCGTCGGTCCGCGCGAGCTGACGAGCGACCTCGACCTCGACGGCCGCGCGTTCCTCCACTCGTACGACTGGTCGACCGACCCCGAGGGCGACGCGCTGGAGGGGATCCTCGCGGGGCCGATGGTCGTCACCCAGTGGATCAACGCCCAGTACTACTTCTCGACCGTCGACAACGCGGTTTACGGGAGCGGGTCGAAGGTGACGCAGAACCCCGTCGGCAACGTCGGCGTCTACCAGGGCAACGGCGGCGACCTGATGACCGGCCTCCCGCTCCAGTCGCTGATGGCCGCCGCGGACGAGCCGTACCACCAGCCGCTCCGGCTCTCGACGGTCGTCCACGCGCCGGTCGAGCGCGTCACCGACGCCCTGGCCGGCCTCGAGGAGGTCGTCCAACTGCTGGACAACGACTGGCTCTCGCTGACGGTCGTCGACCCGACGCGGGAGCACCGCGCGTTCGAGTACGAGCGCGACTTGGCGTGGCGGCCGCTCTCCGAGTCGTCCGCCCCCGAGCCGGAGTCGCCGGAACCGGAGGCGCCGACCGCTCCCGAGCGCGAGCCCGCGCCCGCGACCGCGGACGACTGATACGGTCTCAAGATTTCTCGTCCCGCGATCTTCCTCGCCGCGTGCTATCGGTTCGCAGGCCGGCGACAGCGTTATACCGATGTACATACTTGTACATCACAACGCGAAACACTACATCGGTGTACACAATGAATATCAACGACACGGTCGAGCACGTGACGGAGGGGGCGGATCTGACGGTCGACGAGGCGCGCGAGGCCGCGCGGCTCGTCTTCGAGGAGGCGACCGAGGCGCAGATCGGCGCGCTGCTCGCCGCGCTCCGCGCGAAGGGTGAGACCGAGGCGGAGATCGCGGGGTTCGCACAGGGGATGCGCGACGCCGCCCGGACGATCGAGCCCGACCGGGAGCCGCTCGTCGACACCTGCGGGACCGGCGGCGACGACTACGACACGATCAACGTCTCGACGACGAGCGCGATCGTCGCGGCGGGCGCGGGCGTGCCGATCGCCAAGCACGGCAACTACTCGGTGTCCTCCTCCTCCGGGAGCGCCGACGTGCTGGAGGTCGCGGGCGCCGACGTGGAGGCCGAGCCGCCGGCGGTCGAGGAGGCGATCGAGGACGACGGGATCGGGTTCATGCTCGCGCCCGTCTTCCACCCGGCGATGAAGGCCGTCATCGGCCCGCGCAAGGAGCTCGGGATGCGGACGATCTTCAACGTGCTCGGCCCGCTCACGAACCCCGCGGGCGCCGACGCGCAGGTGCTCGGCGTGTACGACCCGGATCTCGTCCCCCTCATCGCGCGGTCGCTCGCGCACATGCCCGTCGAGCGCGCCCTCGTCGTTCACGGCGCGGGGATGGACGAGATCGGGATCCATTCGGAGACGGTCGCCGCCGAGGTCGAGGGCGACGAGGTGCGGGAGTTCACGATTACGCCCGAGGACTTAGGGCTCGACCGTGCCCCGATCGAGGACGTCGCGGGCGGGACGCCCGAAGAGAACGCCGCCGACCTGCGGGGGATCGTCGACGGCTCCGTGACGGGCCCCAAACGCGACCTCATCCTCGCGAACGCCGGCGCGGCGATCTACGTCGCCGGCGAGGCCGACACGCTGGCGGCGGGCGTCGAGCGCGCGGCCGACGCGATCGACTCCGGCGCGGCCGCGACGAAATTCGCGGCGCTGTGCGGCGACGGGGAGGCGGCCGAGGGCGGCGAAGCGGCCGTCTCGACGACCGCCGCCCCGGAGGACGACGACTGATGGCGCGGGTGAAGATCTGCGGGCTCACGCGCGGCGCGGACCTCCGGGCCGCGGTCGACGCCGGCGCCGACGCGGTGGGCGTCATCTCCGAGGTACCGGTCGACACCCCTCGCGAGGTCGACCCGGCGACGGCGGCGGAGCTGCTCGCCGACGTGCCGCCGTTCGTCACCGCGACGCTCGTCACCATGCCCGAGTCGGCCGAGCGCGCGGTCGAGCTCCTGCGGACGGTCACGCCGGACGCCGTCCAGCTCCACGGCGAGTGGACGCCCGACGAGATCCGATTCATTCGCGCGGAGACCGAGCGGAAGGTGCTGCTCGCGGTCGACGCCGACGACCCGGCGCGCGCCGAGGAGTTCGACCGGGTCGTCGACGCGCTCGTGATCGACTCGACCGACGACTCCGGCGCGGGCGGGACCGGCGAGACCCACGACTGGGAGCGGGCCGGCGACCTCGCCGACCGGCTCACCTCGCCGGTGGTCCTCGCCGGCGGGCTGACGGCCGACACCGTCGCCGAGGCGGTCCGCGCCGCCGACCCGTTCGCGGTCGACGTGGCCTCCGGCGTCGAGCTGTCCGACGGGCGGAAGGACCACAACGCGGTGGCCCGGTTCGTGGCGAACGCGGGCCGGGAGATGGAGCTGGCATGACCGACCGCGACGACGCCGGAGAGGCCGATTCCGCGGGATCGGTCGACCCAGTTCTCGACCGCTCGAAGGCCGAGTTCGTCGAGCTCGCGGCCGACGCCGAGAGGCCGGTCGTGGTCCGCGCGTCCGCGTCGCTGGACGCCGACGTGACTCCCCTCGCGGCGTACGCGACGCTGGTTGGCGAGGGGCCGTACGGGTTCCTCTTAGAGTCCGGCGAGAAGGTCGCCTCCAGCGACCCCGACGGGGCGTTCACCGCCGACGGCGACGCCGACAAACACGCGCGCTACTCGTTCGTCGGCTACGACCCCGAGGCGATCGTCTCGGTCCACCCCGACCGGACGGACGTGACGCGATTGGGTCCGGCGGCGGAGTTCGTCGGGAACGAGTCCGGAGGCGATCTGGGCCCCGACGCCGGCGACGCGATCGACCGGATCCGCGCGGCGTTCCCGGACGTGAGCCTGCGCGGCTTCCCCGACACGGACCGGCAGATCCTCTCCGGGGGCTTCGTCGGCTTCCTCGCGTACGAGGCCGTCTACGACCTCTGGCTAGAGGAGGTCGGCGTCGACCGCCCCGAGACCGAGTTCCCGGACGCCGAGTTCGCGTTAACGACCCGGACCGTCGTCTTCGACGACAAGGAGGGGACCGTCGAACTCGTCTTCACCCCCGTCGTCGGCGTCGACGACGACCCCGCGGTCGTCTACGACGACCTCGTGAGCGAGGCGGAGCGGGTCGGCGCCGAGCTCCGCGAGGCCGCGCCGCCGGAACCGGACGGGATCCGCGTGGACGACGAGTCCGCCGACCCCCGCGACGAGTACGAGGAGGCGGTTCGGACCGCCAAGCGGCACGTCCTCGACGGCGACATCTACCAGGGCGTGATCTCGCGGAGCCGCGAGCTCCGCGGCGAGGTCGACTCGCTGGGGCTGTACGCGGCGCTCCGCGAGGTGAACCCCTCGCCGTACATGTACGTCCTGCGCCACGACGACCGCAGCATCGTCGGCGCGAGCCCCGAGACGCTGGTGTCGGTGCGGGGCGACCGGGTCGTCTCGAACCCGATCGCGGGCACCTGTCCCCGCGGGACGAGCCCGGTCGAGGACCGCCGACTCGCGGGCGAGATGCTCGCGGACGGGAAGGAGCGCGCCGAGCACACGATGTTGGTCGACCTCGCGCGCAACGACGTGCGGCGCGTCTCGGAGGCGGGCTCCGTCCGCGTCGAGGAGTTCATGAACGTGCTGAAGTACAGCCACGTCCAGCACATCGAGTCGACCGTGACGGGGACGCTTTCGAGCGACGCCGACGCCTTCGACGCGACCCGCGCGACGTTCCCGGCCGGCACCCTCACGGGCGCGCCGAAGGTGCGCGCGATGGAGATCATCGAGGCGCTGGAGACGACCCCGCGGGAGGCGTACGGCGGCGGCGTCGGCTACTACGCGTGGACCGGCGACGCCGACTTCGCCATCGTGATCCGGACGGCGACGCTCGACGAGTCGCCGCCGGGCGCGAGCGACCCGGACGAGACCGCGGTGACCGTCCGCGCCGGCGCGGGGCTCGTCGCCGACTCCGACCCGGCCGCCGAGTACGAGGAGACCGAACAGAAGATGGACGGCGTGTTGACCGCGATCGACCGGATCCGGGAAGACGGCGGGGGCGACGGCGACCACTCCTCGTCCGCCGACGCCGCGGACGACCCCCTTCCGGCCGGCACGGAGGTCGACGAATGAGGGTCGTCGTCGTCGACAACTTCGACTCGTTCACGTACAACCTCGTCGAGTACGTCTCCGACCAGCCGCTCGGCGGCGAAGGGGCGGACATCGAGGAGATCGACGTCGAGGTGTTCAAGAACACCGCGTCGCTGGCGGAGATCCGGGACGCCGACCCCGACGCGATCCTCGTCAGCCCCGGCCCCGGCCACCCGAAGAACGAGCGCGACGTGGGCGTGACGATGCCGGTGTTGCGGAACCTCTCCCCCGAGGTGCCGACGCTCGGCGTCTGTCTCGGCCTCGAGGCCGCCGTCTACGAGTACGGCGGGACGGTCGGCCACGCCCCCGAACCGATCCACGGCAAGGCGTTCCCCGTCGACCACGGCGGCGAGGGGGTGTTCGCCGGGCTCGATCAGGGGTTCCGCGCCGGGCGCTACCACTCGCTGGTCGCCACCGAGGTCCCCGACGGCTTCGAGGTGACCGCGACCACGGACCACGAGGGCGAGGCGATCGTGATGGGGATCCGCCACCGCGAGCACCCGATCGAGGCGGTGCAGTTCCACCCGGAGAGCGTGCTGACCGCGGCGGGCCACGACCTGATCTCGAACTTCCTCGCGTCGGTTTGAACGGGGGCGCGCCGCCGCTCCGTCCCCGGCGTCACTCCGACTCGTCGTTCCCCACGGCGTCCGCGCCGCTGGGCAGTTTGTCGGTCCCGTCCGAGTCGTCCGCCACCCGTCCCTCTCCGTCCTCCGCGTCCTCCGCGTCTCGCCCCGCGAGCCCGACGAGGTGGCCGATCTCGGGGAGGATCACCTCGTCGACGCCGAGGCGGACCGCGTTCTCGGAGCCGGGCAGACAGAAGACGGGCGTGGCGGAGACGACGCCCGCGATCGCCCGCGTGCCGACCGTGCGCGTCCCGATCTCCTCGTAGGAGAGCCGGCGGAACAGCTCGCCGAATCCCGGGAGCGTCTTGGCGAACACGCCCCTCACGGCCTCGGGAGTCACGTCGTCGGGCGTCACCCCCGTTCCGCCGGTGGTCACGACCGCGTCGGTGTCCTTCCGGCGCGCGAGCCGGTCGACGGTTCCCTGCACGCTGTCGTACTCGTCGGGGACGAGCTCGCGGACGGCGACCTCGTGGCCGGCCTCTTCGAACGCCGAGACGAGGTACTCGCCGGAGGGGTCGTCGTCCAGCGACCGCGAGGAGGACACCGTCACGACGCCGAAGGCGACGGAATCGACGTCGTGATCGTGGTGGTCGTGGTGGTCGTGGTGATCGTGAGTGCCGTGAGTGCCGTCGTCGTGGTCGGGATCGTCGTGGTGACCGTGATGGTGATCGCTGCCGTCGTCGCTCATGGCCGATCGTTCGGCGGGGACGGTCAAAACACCCGGCGGTCTCGGCGAGTAGGCGGGACTGTAGGGTCGGCGCGCTAGGGCCAGTCGTCGCGCGAGGTGTCTTGGGTGGATTCGGCCTCGGACTCGCCGCTCGCGAGGGTCCAGCCCGCGGCGTCGGCCGCGTCCTCGACGTGGAGGAACTCCCAGCCGGTCGCCTCGGCGAGCGCCTCGTCGTCCTCGTCGACGCCGACGAACACGTGTCGATCCGTGTCGAACTGCTGGGCGATGTTCTCTAAGCTCTCCTCGACGCCGCGCGGTCCCGAGAAGAAGTCCTGCCGCACGCGGTGCTTGCGGGTGAAGTTCGTGACGACGTAGGTCGGCTTCTCGCTGACGACGCCGACGTACTCCGTCCACTGTCGGGCGTTGTTGAACACGTCGTTGGGGTCCGCGAGGGCCTTCAACGCCTCCAGCTCGAACGCCAGCGTCATGTCGGTAGATCCGCCACTGTCCATGGATCGGTGTTCTCGCGGCGGGCGAAAACAACTTCGCTTCCGCGACCGCCCGCGTTCCGCGGAAAACGGGCGGCGAGCGAGACGACGGCTCCGCGACCACCAGATACCTCACCGAATCCCCGACTCAGCGCGCGCGGACCTCGTAGTAGTCGGTGAACTTCACCACGTCGCCGTCGTCGAGGTCGTCGGCCTCCGGCGCCGTCCGCGGTCGCCCGGCGAGCTCGCGGACTGTCACCTGCGTCTCCTCGCCGAGCTCGTCGTAGTGGCGGACCCGTGCGTCCGCCGGAATGATACCCGTTCGTCGGAGCCGCATCCGTCTGTTCGACTCTCGGAGTGACATACGGTAACATACACCATTATTCGTGATAAACTTGTCGCCGGTGGGTGTCTCGAGCACGGCGGATCGCGGTCACAAGTCGTCGAGAAGAACGCTGCCGGCCGAGACAAGGGGAGCGGGGAGCGTCGAGGGACGGCTACTGCTGTTCGGTCGCGGCCGCGAGGTCGTCGACGGAGAAGCCGGGCTCCATCAGGAGGTCCGTCTGGTCGCTCACGTCGCGGCCCTCGCGCATCAGCTGTTTGAACGCCGACTGCGGCGAGAGGTCGCCGATGAGCACGCCGCCGACGACCTTGCCGTCCTTCAGCGCGACGCGACGCCATTCGCCTTCGGCCGTGGTCGCCTCGACCGACTCGTCGCCGATCGTCGGGTGGCCGAAGGAGAGGAACGGGAAGTCGAAGTGGGTGATCGAGTACGAGGAGACCCACTCGAACTCGTCGCTGCCGTACTCGAGCATGTTGCGGGCGGCGATCGTCCCCTGCTCTTTGGCCGACCCCCACGAGCCGTTCTTCGCCTGCTCGCCGAGGACCAGGTCGTTGAACGTGGTGATGTCGCCCGCGGCGTACACGTTGTCGACGGTGGTGCGCATGAACTCGTCGACGACGATCCCGTTCTCCGTCTCGATCGACGTGTCCTCGACGAGCTCGGTGTTGAAGTTCAGCCCGATGGCGACGCCCGCGAAGTCGCACTCGTAGCGCTCGCCGTTCGGGTCGACCGCGGCCTCGACGTGGCCGTCGTCGTCGACCTCGAAGTGATCGACGCCGGAGTCGAAGACGGGATCGACGCCGCGCTCGCGCATCGCCTCGTGCATGATCTCCGCGCCCTCCTCGGAGAGCGCGTAGCGCCACCAGGCGTCGCCGCGCATCAGGTACTTCGCCTCGACGTCCTGCGCGCCGCAGATGGCCGCGAAGTCGATCCCCAAGAGGCCGGCCCCGACGATGACGGCCCGTTCGGCGTCCTCGACGCTCTCCTTGATGTTGCGGGCGTCTTGGAACGTCCAGAAGTGGTGAATCCCGTCGGCGTCGGAGTTGTCGACCGGGAGCTGCTGCGGGGTGCCACCGACCGCGAGGAGGAGGGAGTCGTACTCGAACGTCTCCCCCTCGTGGGTGTGGACCGCGTCGTTCGCGACGTCGATGTCGACGACGACCGTGTTGAGCCGGAGGTCGACGTCGTGGTCGTCGTACCACGATTCCTGATGGATCGAGATCGGGGCCTCGGGGAGCTTCCCCTTCGCGTACTCCTTGATCAGGATCCGGTTGTAGAGGGACTCACCCTCGTCCGTGAGAACCGTGATCTCGGCGTCGGGGGCTTCCTGGCGGAGCGTCTCGGCCGCCGACGCGCCCGCGATACCGTCACCGATGATCACGTACGAATCGCTCATACGCGGGCGTTCGGATTCATGGTTAATGTGGGTTGTCATCCGCGTGCGAAGCCGTGCTACACTCCCGCAAAGCCGGGTCGAGGACGCGATCGACGACCGATCCGCGCGAGCCCGAGGGATCGAGAAGCGCTCGCCTCGCCACAGATTCAAGGTCGTCGCCACCCAACCGACCCCATGAAGATCCGGCAGAACATCCGCCACTGGGCCGCCAAGAAGGCGTTGACGACGCCGGTCGTCGGCGACGTGGCGAACGACAAGCTCGTCGACCTCCACACGAGCATCTTCCTCAACAAGGCCGACGAGGACCGCCGCGAGGAGCGCCGCGACCACCTCGACAGCTTCTTCGACGCGACGATGGACGCCTACGTCGCCGCCCTGGAAGCCGGCTTTCCGGAGGCGGAGGCCCGCGAGATCACCCACGTGCAGGCCAACTTCGACTTCTTCAATCACGGCTGGACGGAGATGATGGAGATCCCGGGCGACGAGCTGGAACAGCACTACCGCCGCTACGAGTCCTTCTTCGGCGAACACGGGATCACGATCGACGACCCGCTCGGCGAGTTCGTCCCCGCGGGAGGCGTCGTCGAGGCCCCCGAAACGCCCGAGAAGCTTGAGACGCCGGAGTACGAGAACGCGCGGGCCGGCTTCGCCGACGACGTGTACGTCGAGACCGACGACGGGGAGACGGTCGCCGGCGGCGACCGGGAGGAGCCGGACGAGGTCGACCCGTCCGCCGCGCCGGGGCTCGACGACGACGAGGCGAGCGCCTGATCGGGAGTCCGCGGGCCGGACACGGACCGGTCGCGTTCGGACTCGCCGGCCACGTTTATACGTCGACGGCGCGACCGGCCGACATGAACCGCGGGCAATCGTTCCTGCTCCTCCTCATCGGCTCGGTCGCGCTCCTGACGCTCTTCGTCATCAGTCCGTTCGTCGAGTACGTCATCGCCTCCGCGATCCTCGCGTACGTCCTCTACCCGTTCCACGTGCGGCTCTCGCGGCGGTTCCGGGGGGTGCTCTCCGACCGGCTCCGCGAGTCGCTGTCGCGCCGAGTGGGCAATATGCTGTCCGCGCTCTTTTTAATCCTCTCGTCGATCGTCGCCGTCATCCTCCCGCTCGGGTACATCTCGTGGGTGTTCGTCCGCGACCTCACGGAGATCGCGCGGGGCGACTCCGACGTCGACGTCGCGGCCATCGAGGCGGAGATCGCGGCGCTCACCGGCGAACAGGTCGAGGTCGGCGAGGTTCTCGCGACGGCCGGGCAGGCGATCGCCAACACGCTGTTCGGCGGCGTCGGGGGGATCGTCACCACCGCGATCCGCGCGTCGGTCGGGCTCTCGCTGGCGCTGTTCTTAGTCTACTACACCCTGCTCGACGGGCCGGCGTTCGTGAAGTGGATCCGCCAGACGAGCCCGCTCCCGTCGAACGTCACCGCGGACCTCGTCGACCGCGTCGACGCGATGACCCGCGGGGTCGTGATCGGTCACATCGTCGTGGCGCTGTTACAGGCGCTGGTCGCGGGCGTCGGGCTCTGGGCGGTCGGGATCCCCAACGTCGTCTTCTGGACGTTCGTGATGGCGGTGTTGGCGCTGTTGCCGCTGATCGGGGCGTTCTTCGTCTGGGGGCCGGCGGCGGCGTACCTCGTCGCGGTCGACCAGGTGACCGCGGGGGTGTTGCTCGCGCTGTACGGCGTGTTCGTGGTCGCGATGGTGGACAACTACGCGCGCCCGATCGTCATCGACCAGCAGGCGCACCTGAACCCGGCGGTGATCCTCCTCGGGGTGTTCGGGGGGATCTACTCCGTCGGGTTCACCGGGCTGTTCGTCGGTCCCATCGTCATCGGAGTGCTCGCGGCCACGCTGGAGACGTTCCGGGAGGACTACGACGTGATCTGACTCGACGGCGCCGAGCGGCGCGCTGAGGGCCTTTTAAGCCGCTCGCGCGCGTACCGTCAGGCATGACCCCCTCAGCCGCTGCGCGCCCCTCCAACGGTCGCGACGCCCTCCTCCTCGTCGCCGCCGCGGTCGCGGTCAACCTGATCGGCGCGCTCGGCGTCCCCTTCACCGCCACCGAGAGCGCGTGGTTCGCCGGGCTCAATCTCCCCGCTTACTACCCGCCGAGCTGGGCGTTCGGCGTCGTGTGGCCGGTCCTGTACGCGCTGATCGGCGCCGCGGCCGCGCTCGTCTACCTCGGCGGCCGCGAGGGTGACGGACGCGCCGGCGGGTCGGGACGGCTCGCCCGCGCCGCCCGGGTCGCGCTCGGGCTGTTCGCCGTCCAGCTCGCCGTCAACGTCGCGTGGTCGCCCGTCTTCTGGGGCCTCGAACGCGCCGACCTCGGGCTCGTCGTCCTCGGGATCCTGCTCCCGCTCGTCGTCGCGACGATCGCCGCGTTCGACCGGGTCGACCGGCGGGCCGCCCTCCTGCTCGTCCCGTACCTCGCGTGGGTCTGCTTCGCGACCGCGCTCAACTACGGGATCTGGGCGCTGAACTGACGGCGGGGCTCCGCGGCGAGCGGAGGTCCGGCTACTCCTCGCCCTCCCCGAGGCGCGCCGCGACGAACTCCCGTTCCACCGGGTCGAGCTTGCGGTCGGCGTCGCGGAAGGCGCGGAGTCCCGCGCGGTATCGCTCCTCCCCGATATCGCTCCCCGCCGCCGGCTCGTCCGCCGGGCGCTCGAGCTCCAGCTCGGCGATGCCGGTCTCCTCGCCCGTGTACGCGAAGCCGCACTTCGAGAGCGCCGCGTAGGCGAACGGGTTGTTGACCGCGATCCGCACCCGGTCGTACCCGTCGGCCGCGAGCCGGGAGACGGTCCGGTCGATCAGCCGCGGGCCGAGCCCCTCCCCGCGACGCGCGGCGTGAACGGTGACGTACCGGAGACGACAGCGGTCGGAGTCGGTCCGGTCCGGCGAGAAGGAGACCGCCGCGACCACGTCGTCGTCGAACTCGCTCGCGTCCACGGTCGGCGGGAGGGGATCGTCCGGCTCCCACTCGGGGACCGCCGGCGAGCCGTCGGGAGTCCGCATCACCGCCTTGCCCGGCGCGCCGACGACGAACTTGCCGGCGTACGCGAACGCTCGGTAGTCGAGCCGCAGCGTCGCCCCCGAGCCCGGGCCGCCGAGGAACGCGTACTCCATGGCGGGCGGTACGGCGCGCCGAGGTAAATGACCGGGGGCTCCGCGCTGCCGGTTTTTAAGTTCCGTCGCCGCCGATCGCCGCCATGTACGGCCTCGGCGACGTTCGCTTCTTCGACCGGATCGCGCCGCTGTACGACCGCGTCATGCCGCCGGCCGACGGCGAGGCGCTGGCCGCGGGGCTCGACCACGCGACCCGCCCGATCGACCGACTGCTCGACGTGGGAGGCGGCTCCGGGCGCGCCGCTGCCGCGCTGACCGGCCCGGAGATCACCGTCGTCGACGCCTCGCTGGGGATGCTGGCGCGCGCTCGGGAGCACCGCGATCTCTCGGGCGTCGCCGGGGACGCGGGGCGACTGCCGTTCCGCGACGGGTCGGTCGACGCCGCGACGGTCGTCGACGCGTTCCACCACCTCTCGGACCAGGCGGCCGCCATCGAGGAGGCCGCGCGCGTGCTCGCTCCCGGCGGCGCGCTCGTGGTCCGGGAGTTCGACCCGACCCACCCACTGGGGAGGGCCCTCGCCGCGAGCGAGCACGCGATCGGAATGGAGTCGCGGTTCCGCACGCCCGCGGACCTCGCCGCCGACCTCGCCGAGGCGGGGTTCGACCCGCGGATCGCCGACCGCGGGTTCGCCTACACGGTCGTCGGCGTGCGGGAGTGAACGTCGACGAGCGGTCGGCCTCGCAAATCTGTCCGGTGACGGGGACGCCGACGCGACTCGCGTCGGAGCCGACGGTAACACGGGCCTCGAGTAACAGGGTTATCGGGACCCCGCCGCAATCGGCGATCGAATGGACGACAGATCCGTGCGGACCTCTCGGCGATCGGTGTTGGCTTCGGCGGGCGCGGCGCTCGCGGCGACGGCCGGCTGTCTCGGGTCGAGCGACGGCGGCGAAGAGCCGGCGGCGTACACGACGCCCGCGGCCGCCGAGTTCGACGGCGTCGTCGACGGCCAGTGGCTCGAATCGAACCTCGACGACGTGCACCTGCTCGACGCCCGCGACGAGGAGGCGTTCGGCGAGAGCCGGATCCCCGGCGCGTACCACTTCCCGGACTCGGAGATGCTGGACACCTACGCCGAGGAGACCGCGGACGGGTTCCAGGTCTCTCCCGAGGCGATCGCGTGGACGCTCTCGGAGGCGGGGATCGAGCCCGACGACGACGTGGTGGTGTACGGCGCGGAGGCGAACCTCTGGGAGACGTACGCGGTCTACACGCTCAACGCGCTCGGCCACGAGGGGCAGGTGAGCCTGCTCGACGGCGGGTTCACCGTCTGGGACGCCGCCGGCGGCGAGACCGTCTCGGAGGAGCCCGAGACGCAGGAGGCCACCTACGAGCCCGATCTGAACCTCGACGTGGTCGCGACCCGGGAGTTCGTCGCCGACAACGTCGACGAGGACGGCGCCGCGGTCCCGATCCTCGACATGCGCTCGCCCGAGGAGTACTGGGGCGTCGACGAGCGCGGCGACCTCGACCGGTTCGGCCACGTAACCGGCGCGACCAACCTCAACTTCGTCCAGAGCGTCGACGACGAGGCCGGGCGGCTCCGCTCGCCCGAGGAGCTGGAGACGCTGTGGATCGACGACGCCGGCCTCTCGGCCGACGAGACGACGATCGCTTACTGTCAGACCGCGATCCGAGCGTCGGTCGGCTGGTTCGTCCTCGATCAGCTCGGCTTCGAGGACGTCCGCAACTACGAGGGGAGCTGGGCCGACTGGGGCGGCCTCTCGGAGGAGGGCGGCTACTACTACACCACCGGTGAGGACACGGGGACGATCGTCGACACCTTCGCGTAGGGGATTTCGCCGGGGTATTACCGCCCGTTTTCGGCCGTGATCGCGACCACGGCCGGTGCCATCGACCGGTAGTCGATCGAAACGCACTCTGTTCTTTTCCACGTTCATGAGTGGGTGACGTATTCGAATTTAAGATATTCACGTACCTGAGAATATAAGTAGCCAACCTTGGTTTTTTCATAGCCTGATACTCAATAATAATGAAATGGCTGCGTATGAAGTCGGGTTGCTTATCATCGGCGTCGCGATCCTGGGGACGGCCATTCTGCCGCGGCTGCTCGAACACCGCCCGCTGTCGTTTCCGATCATCTACGTCGGGTTCGGACTCCTCCTGTTCGGGGTTATTCCCGGGACGCCGTCCATCGATCCGATCGGGAGTTCCCATCTAACCGAACGGCTCACCGAACTCGTCGTGATCATCTCGCTTATGGGGGCCGGGCTGAAGATCGACCGCCCGTTTTCCGTCAAGGGATGGTCCGCGGCGTGGCGGCTGCTCGTCATCGCACTCCCTCTCACGGCCGGGGTGATGGCGGTCCTGGCGTGGGGGGTCCTCGGCCTGTTGCCGGCCACGGCCATCCTGCTCGGCGCCGTGATCGCGCCGACCGATCCGGTGCTCGCGTCGGACGTCGCGGCGAACGCGCCGCTGACGGAACTCGAAACGGAGCAGGGCCCGACGCAGCGGGAGGGGACGGTCCGGTTTTCGCTCACCGCCGAGGCCGGCTTCAACGACGGGTTGGCGTTTCCGCTCACGAACTTGGCCATCGCGGCGGCCGGGGCGGCGCTCGTGGAGGGAGCGTCTCGGGCCTGGCTGATCGACTGGTTCCTCGTCGACGTCCTCTACAAGATCGCGGCGGGGGCCGTCCTCGGCTACGTGATCGGCGAGATCACGGGGCGATTTCTGTTCCGGCTGCCCGCGACCGAGAGCGTCGCCGAGATCATAGGAGACGGTCAGGAGGTGATGGCAGGAGTCGAGGCGCTGGCCGTGACGCTGATCGCGTACGGCGTGACCGAGCTGCTGGGAGGGTACGGCTTCATCGCCGTGTTCGTGGGGGCGCTGACGCTCAGGCACTTCGAGTGGAAACACGACTACTACGTGGAGCTTCACGACTTCGCCGTCGTCGCCGAACGGCTCCTCATGGCGACGGTTCTCGTGCTGTTCGGGGGCGCTATCGCCGGGGGACTGTTAGGGCCCTTAACGTGGATCGAAGCGCTGGTCGGGGTGGTCTTTCTCCTGGTAGTTCGACCGGTGGCCGGGATCCTCAGCTTTGTCGGGACGGCCGCTTCTTGGCCCGAGCGAGCCGTGATCGGGTTCTTCGGCATTCGCGGGATCGGCTCGTTTTACTACCTCTCTCACGCCTTGGCGGAGTCGTCGTTTCGGGAGATCGAGCTCCTCGTCGCGGCGGACCAGCTCTGGGCCCTCGTCGGATTCATCGTCCTGCTGTCGATCGTCCTGCACGGAATGAGTGCGAGTCCAGCCATGAACGCCCTCAACCGATGGCAGCAGCGTCAGGAGAGCGAGGAGAGACCGCCTCCCGATCGATAACGGGAGTGGGTATTGCAGATCGGTGGCGGCGAAACAGTATTTAAACGAGCTACGAGCGACAGCGACGATCGCTTATAAATGACGTGCAGTGGCGTCGCCGGCGGCAGAGCCGCCGGCTGCAAGAGGCGCGTTGCGCCTCCCTGCGTGCCTCCGAGGCCGCTTCGCGGCCGAGGTGCACGCGCGAGGGAGTCGCTGGCGCTGCTGCGCCAGCGACAGGGCGAGAGCGAAGCTCTCGCTAGCAACCGGACGTAGTCCGGTGACGAGGCTGGGGAGGTGTGAGGCTGCGGTGCTGAGCGGTCGGGTGGGACTCAAAGGGGCAGCCGCTGTGGACGGCGCAGGCGACGCGAGCACCGCAACGAGGGAGCAACGCGACCGAGTGAGGAGCGCGGCGAGCGTGCGCCGCCCTCACGGCTGGGGCTTTGCAGGTCTTCACCGCAATACCGTCGATCACTTATAAACAGCCGCCAGCAACACCACTCGATCGCTTATAAACAACCACTCCACCATATCGATATATCCACTCCCGCTATCCCTCACCACGGTTCTCGTATCGGTTCGCGACTCAGATCCCGTACGCAACCCGCTCGCCGGTGTCGAGGCCGTTCGCGAGCGCGGCGTGGAGCCGCCCCTCGCCGGCGACCCAGTCGCCGAGGAGGTACAGCCCCTCGCGACGCGCGGAGTCGACGGGGCCGCGATCGACGCCCCCCTCGGGTTGGGCGTACCGCCACCCCTGGTGGTCGGTCCAGACCGGGTCCGCGAGGCGGTCGTCGCCGACGACTTCGGCGGCGTGGTCCGCCAGCGCCGCGACGTTCTCGGCCGGGTCCGCGTCGTAGCGCTCGACCGACCACTCGTGGTTCGCCTGCACGACGAGCAGGCTCTCGACGTCCGGGACGTGGCCGGGCTTGCACTCCTCGCGGGAGACCCACCCGACCGCGTGCTCCTTGTCGGTGTTGACGAGGCCGTAGTAGGGCACGTCGAGCGAGAAGGGGTAGCGTAACACCGCGGTCCAGACCGTCCGATACGCCACGTCGCCGACCGCGTCGACGAGCGCCTCGCGGACCGGCGAGTCCCACTCCGCGTCTCGGAGGAGCGCCGCGGTCTGGGGCGCCGGCGGGTTCAACAGGAGGGCGTCGAACGGCCCCCGCGTCTCCCCGTCGGCGTCGTCGACCTCCCACCGGTCGCCGACCCGACGGACCGCCTCGATCCGCGTCCGGCGGTGGACCGTCGCGTCGGTCCGCCCGAACAGCCGCTTCGCGATCTGCGTGAGCCCCCGCCGGTAGCTCCACTTGTGCTCGTCCGCGTCGCGGCCGGGCGAGACCTCGCCGTCGGCGTCGAAGACGTGGATCGGCTCGGTCACGTCCACGAGCCCCTCGTCGTCGAGCGTCTCCGTGATCAGCTCGACGACGCGCTCGTGGTCGGCCTTCAGGTAGTTCGCGCCGTAGTCGTACGTCAGCTCGCCGCGGCGGCGGGTCGCCGCGCGGCCGCAGAGCCCGCCGGACTTCTCGAAGACCGTCACGTCCGCGTCCGGGACCGCGCCGTCGACGGCGAACGCCGCGGCCGCCGCCCCCGCGCCCGCGCCGACGATACCGATGTGTGTCACGGTCGAAGGCAGGGGACGGAGTCACTTAATCGGTCGCTCGGAACCGGGGTCGATCAGTCTCGGGGCCGGTCAGTCTCAGGCGTCGTCGGGACCGACGACCATCACGGGCGCCGAGGCGCCGCGCTGGACCCGGACCGGGACCGGCTCGGGGTGGACGAGCCGGTCGAGTCCCGTCCGGCGCGCGGAGCCGACGACGATCAGGTCCGCGTCGTGCGCGTCGGCGAAGTCGAGCACCTGCTCGTAGGGGGTGCCGTAGCGGAACCGCTTCTCCACGTCGACCCCGGCGTCCGCCCCGCGCTCCGCGGCGTCTTCGACGAGTCGCTCGCCGGTGCGCTCGCGCCGCTCGACGACCACGTCCCACCCCTCGGTGTCGTCGACGACGTACAGCGCGTCGACGGCCGCGCCTTGGGCCGCCGCGAGGTCGATCCCCGTCTCGACCGCGGCCCGGCCAGCGTCGTCGTCGCGGGTGACCACGAGGACGCGCTCGAAGCGGCCGGCGGCGGGCGATTCGGCGGCGGCTGACTCGAGGACAGGTGATTCGGCAGCGGGCGACTCGGCGACGGTCGATTCGGGGACGGACGAGTCGGCGGCGGACGATTCGTGGGTCGTGTCGGCGGTGTCTCGGTCGGCGGACATGAGTTCGTGCTCTCGGCGCCCCGGGTCCGGGACGCCGACGTTCTTGGTTTCACGTTGCACGGGACGCCTCTTAACGATTTTCGACAGGATAGACGATTATCATTATTCATCCGCAGATACGATCGATCCGTCAAGATTCGGGAGCGATAGATCGGCAAACGATTTCTTCCGAAACGATGTAGTGAACTATCGTGATAGTGCCTTTCGTCGACGGGGGGGACCCGTTCGGATCCCTGATGAGGGGGCAAGAACCTCCCCGACGGCGCGTTTTATTCCCGCGTGCCGACAGCGTCGGAACACGAACCGCCGGTCCGGGGGACGGGCCGGCCTCGCACTCATGACTCACGACACGACCCGACGCGCGACGGACGGTGAGGATGGCTGACGACGGCGACGGCGTCGATTACGCCGGCCGGGCCGCCGAGATCCTCGGCTTCTCGCGCTGGTGGCAGATCGTCGCCGCGGCGGGGATGATGGCGGCGGTGAGCCCCTATCAGTACGTCTGGTCGTCGATCGAACAGCCGCTGGCCGAGAGCCTCGACATCGCCCTGCCGGCGCTCGGCGCGGTGTTCTCCTTCTACGTCGTCTTCCAGTCGCTCTCGCAGTTCCCGGCCGGGAAGTGGCGCGACAGCCGCGGGCCGGGCGCGCTCACGTTCCTCGCCGCCCTGCTCGCCGGCGGGGGGTACGTCGGGCTCGCCTACGCGACGGCGCTCTGGCAGCTGTACCTGCTGTACTCGCTGGGCGCGATCGGCGTGGGGATCGTGTATACGGTCGCGGTCAACACCGCGGTCAAGTGGTTCCCCGACCGGACGGGGCTCACCACCGGGGTCGGGACGATGGCGTTCGCGGGCGGGAGCGCGCTCGTGGTCCCGTACGTTCGCGCGAACGCCACCGTCGCCGCCTACAGCGACGTGCTCCGGAACGTCGGGCTCGGCATCCTCGTCGTGACGCTCGTCGGCGCGTTCCTCCTCCGGGACCCGCCCGACGACTGGCTCGGGTTAGACGACGGGGAGGGGGCGGAAAGCGACGACGAAAAGGGCGAGGACCGAAGCGACGACCTCGCCGCGTCGCTCCGCGGTCGCGCGTACACGACCCGCGAGATGCTCTCGACGTGGCAGTTCTGGCTGCTGTACGCGATGTTCGTCGCGGCCGCCGCCGCCGACCTCGTCGTCATCGCGAACGTGGTCCGGTTCGCGGAGCAGTTCGGGCTGGCGGCGGTCGTCGCGACCGCGTCGGCGACCCTCCTCCCCGTCGCCGCCGGCGTCTCGCGGATGATCCTGGGCGAGGCCTCGGACCGCTTCGACCGCAAGCGGGTGATGGCCGTCTCCTTCGTCTTAGCCGGACTCTTCCGCCTCGCGCTCATCGCGGCGGGCTCGTCGGGGTCCGGAGTCGCGTTCGTCGCGCTCGTGTTGGGCGCGATGTTCTTCTCCTCGCCGCTGTACGTCTACTTCCCCTCGCTCTTGGCCGACTACTACGGGGCGCGGAACTCCTCGGGCAACTACGCGGTCCTCTACACCGCCAAGGTCGGCGGCGGGGTCTTCGCCGGCACCGTGACCGGCTACCTCGTCGCGACCGCCGGCTGGGTCCCGACGTTCGCGCTCGGCGGTGGGCTCGCGATCGCCGCGGGGCTGGCGGCACTCCTGCTCCGACCGCCGATCGGGTCGGGGCTGGAAGCGGACGCGGCTGCCGCGGGCGAGTAGGCTGCGACCCGTCGGTTCGGGCGCCCGAGTCGATCGCCGAACCGCTCGCGCTCTCGGTCGCCTACGCCTCGGCCATCGCGCGTTCGATCCGTCGCTTCAGGTCGTCGAGCCGGTCGCCGACGGCGCCGACCGTCGCCAGTACCGGGTACGTCGCATCGAGGCGCTGGTAGAGGTACGAGGGAACGTCGACGTCGCCGTCGATCGCGAGGTCGCGCTCGTGGGACGCGAGCTCTCGCTGGCGGCGCGCGGCGATCCGGTCGCAGTCGTCGATCAGGGCCTCGGTCCGGGCGCGGTACGCGTCGAGCGTCCCGAACCCGTCCTTCGAGAACTCCGTCCGCGCGGTCGACGCGACCTCGCTCCGGATCGGCGCGAGCCGGGACGCGGCCCGGTCGACCGACTCCGCCTCCGACTCGACGGTCCGGACGAACCGTTCGCGCTCCTCGATCGCGGTCTCTGCCGCGTCGATCAGGGACCGCTTGCACTCGGCGTGGAACCGCGAGCACCGAGTGAGCGCGTACGCGAGCTCGGGGCCGAACTCCTCCGCCACGCTCCGCTCGTAGGTGTCGTCGTACTCGACCTCGTAGTGGGGGACGGACATCACCGTCTCGCGGTACGCGTCCCGCACCGCGACGAGTCCGGAGCCGGCCGGCGGCCCCGAGGCGGCGGTTCCGGCGTGCCCGGCGGGTCCGGCGGGTCCGATCCCCCCGGATCCGCCGGTGGCCCCGATCGGTCCGCGACCGCCCGCGACGGTCCCCGCCCCGCCGTCGGTTCGGATCGGTTCCGACGGGACGGACGCGACGCGTCCGCGGAAGGTGCGGAGCGCCTCGCGCTCGTCGGCGACGCGCCGGCGCTCGATCCGGACCGCCTCCCCCGCGTCGTCCAGCAGCTCCGGGCGCCCGTCCGCCGGATCGGTCGTCGTTGCCATACCGCATCGGTCGCGCACGGGGCTCGTAAACGCTTATAATAGAGGTACCGGACGCGCGGGACCGGTATTGTGGGCTCAATAGGGGTCCGGAGACGCGTCGGGGTCGCGTCCGACGGGAAACGCACATCCGTGCGCCGACCCTCCGATCGGGTAATGGAGGTCGCGTTGATCACGATCGGCGACGAACTGCTCGCGGGCGACACGGTGAACACGAACGCCAACTGGCTCGCCGCGGAGCTGAGCGACCGCGGCGTCGCCGTGAAGCGGATCCTCTCCGTGCCCGACGACCGGGCGGTCATCGCGGAGCGGGTCCGGAGCTACGCCGACGCGTTCGACGCCGTGATCGTCACCGGCGGGCTCGGCGGGACCCCCGACGACGTGACGATGGAGGCGGTCGCCGACGCGTTCGACCGCGAGCTGGCCCCGACCGACCTGACGCGCGAGGCGGTCGAGCGACGGCTGGCCGAGGTCCGCGAGCGGCTCCCCGACAGCGACGTCGACGTGGACGTCGAGGCCGAGGCGTCGATCCCGACCGGGAGCCGCCCGCTGCTGAACGATCCCGGGCTCGCGCCGGGGTGCGTGATCGAGGGCGTCTACGTCATGCCGGGAATCCCCGAGGAGTTGAAGGCGATGTTCGGGTCGGTCGCCGACGAGTTCGCGGGCGACCGGCGGTCGCGGTTCCTCTACACCGTCGAGCCCGAGTCGGACATCGTCCCCGCGCTGGAGACGGCGGGCGAGCGCTTCGACGTCGCCGTCGGCTGTTACCCCGACCGCGAGGCGGAGCACAACCGGCTGAAGGTGACCGGGACCGACGGAGGCGCGCTCGACGAGGCGACCGCGTGGCTGCTGGCGAACGTCGACGCCAGCGAGACGCCGGTGCGGCGCGACTGGGACGGGGAGTGACGGGCGATTTCGGTTCGGGGCTTTCCGCTCCCGGCGGCGCTGCGTCGACGCCGGCCGTCCCGGGACTCGTCGTGCCGACGGCACACGCCGCGCTCGTCGCTCTCGGGGACGATCCGAACGTGTGGGACGGATTCTGGACGTTCTGCCCGGAACTTGTCGACCGGATCGACCGTCAGATCCCGACCGCGCTTTGACACCGTCGGCGAGGGGTCCCGGTTTTTCCCCGCCTCACCCGTCCGACAGCTCCGTCCGCGCGGACCGCCACCCCTCGAAGAACGCGCCCGCCGGGTGGTAGTCGGGCTCGACCCCCGGCGGGTCCTGCGCGACGAGGTCGCCGTCGGCGTCCGCGGGCAGGCGCTTCTCGTACCAGACGCCCGCCGGCCCGCGGAACAGGTCGGTTCGGACGAGGAACCGTCGGTGCCAGCCCCGGAGCCGGTCGGCCTCGTCGGCGTCGCCGCGGGCCGCCGCGCGCTCCGCGAGCGCCGCGGACGCGCCGATCGCCTCCGCGAGCGCCCAGCCGTATCGGTCCTCGACGATCGGCGACCCGTCCGCCGCGTGGGTGTAGACGAACCCGTTCTCCGACCAGCCGTGGTCGACGGCGGCGTCGAACAGCTCGCGGGCGCGGACGTACCAGTCGGGACTCCCGGACGCATCGCCCCCGCCCGCTCCGCCCCCGTGCCGGTCGAGCAGCGCGAGCAGCTTCGCCCACTCCGCGTGGTGGCCCGGCTGGTACCCCGGCGGTCGGAACTGGTGGCGCGGCGCGTCCTCGTTGTACGCGAAGTCGTGCTCCCAGTCCGCCGTGTAGTGTTCCCACAGCAGGCCGTTCGTCTCGGCGGCGAGTTCGACCGTGATCGCCTTCGCGACGCGACGCGCGCGGTCGAGGCATTGCTCGTCTCCGGTCGCCTCGTAGGCGGCGAGGTACGCCTCGCAGGCGTGCATGTTCGCGTTCTGACCGCGGTACGGCTCCCGCTCGGTCCAGTCCGCGTCGCAGTCGCTCCGGAAGAGCCCCCGGTCGTCGCGGAAGCGGTCGTCGATCAGCGCGCGAGTCTCGTCGAGGCCGCGCTCCGCTCCCTCGATCCCGGCGTCCACCGCACGGGCGTACGCCAGCAGGACGAACGCGTGGCCGTACGCCGACCGCGTCCGGTCGACCGGCTCGCCGTCAGCGTCGACGACGAGGTGATACCCCCCGTCGCCGGCGCGGTGCGCCTCGCGGAGGAACCGCAGGCCGTGTTCGGCGGCGTCGAGACACCAGTCGGGGCCGTCGGCGAGCGCACCGGTCGCGAAGTTGGCGACCGACCGGCAGGTCGCGACCAGGTGCCGCCGCTCTCCGGCGTACGGGTCCCCCGTCGTCGGGTGGAGCAGGCGGTAGCCGCGGTCGGCCAGCGCGTCGGGGTACTGCACGCGCAGGACCGAGAGCAGCCGCGCCCGGTGCGATTGCGCTCGCGTTCGAACCGCCTCGCGCGTCGTCTCGTTCATCGGGAGCAATTGGTCCGCCACCCGGTAAAGTTGGTCCGCTCCGGCCGTCGTTTATTACGCTCTTGGCGAACCCGTTCGGACGCCTTCCCACGGGGTTGGAACGCGAGGAACGATTCAGGGGGCTGGTCCCCTGCGATCGACAACGGGGTCGTCACGCCGTGTCCGCCGACAAACCGCGACCGCGAACGCCGACGCACGCGCTGATCGAGAGCGGTGGCGCGGGGTCGACGCCGGTCCCTCGGCTGGGAGCCGCACTCGCGGCCGGAGGCTGACGCAAACGCGATCACCACAACACAAGTTATGAGCACGGACGAGTCACCACCTCCCGGAGACGACGAGGAACGGAACAGGCGCCTCCTCGACGAGACGGAGTACGACACGGAGCTCGGCTTGGAGATGGGCCGCGACGCGCAGCGCGTGTCGGCCGGCGAGCTCTCCGAGCTCGAGTTCTACCGGCGGTACCACGACCGCATCGTCGAGGAGTTCGACATCGACGATCGCGAGATCGACCTTCCGGACCCCGACGAGGCCGACCCGGACGACGTGGGCTTCCTCGACCGGATCGGCTCCGCGCTGCAGGGGATCGACCCCGACGGCGAGGAGTCCCGGCGCTCGGTGATGAAGAAGGGCGCCGCGGCGGCCGGCGCGATGGGGATCGCCGGCTGGGGAACCGCGCAGAACGCCGCGGGCCAGGGCGACGGAGAAGGAGGCGGCGCCGGCGGCGGCGACGAGGGCGAGGGCACCCGTTGGGGGATGACGATCAACCTCAACAACTGCGACGGGTGTCTCGCCTGTATGGCCGCGTGCGACCAGGAGCACAACCTCTCGCGCGGGGCCAACTGGATGTACGTCTTCGCCTTCGAGGACGAGGGCCAGGGCGACGAGACGAACTTCCTCCCGCGCACCTGCCAGCACTGCACCGACTCCCCGTGTACGAAGGTGTGTCCCGTCGGCGCCCGGCACACCCGCGAGGAGGACGGCCTGGTGCTCACCGACTACGACATCTGTATCGGCTGTCGGTACTGCGAGGTGTCGTGTCCATACGGCGTCAACTACTTCCAGTGGGGCGAGCCCGACGTGCCGGAGTCCGAGGTCGACGACGACCACCAGATCGACGATCGCGGCCGATGGGTCGGCTCCCGCCCGCCGGAGGGCGTCATGGGCAAATGCACCTTCTGCGTCGACCGGCAGGACGGCCAGATGGGCGAAGACAAGATCGGCACCACCGCCTGCGAGGAGGCGTGCACGATGGACGCGATCCACTTCGGCGACCTCAACGACCCGGAGAGCCCGCCGAACCAGCACCTCGACGAGTACCGGGAGGGTCAGGACAACGACCTCTCGGAGTTCCCCAACCGCAAGGAGCACACGACCTCGACGTTCAAGCTGATGGAGGAGCGCGGCACCGAGCCGAACGTCCGGTTCGTCGGCAACGAACCCTCGCCGCACGCGGAACAGGTGGAGGGCCCCGTCGCCTACGAGGACATGGGTCTCACCGACGACCGGAAGGAGGTGCTCGACGAGGGGGCGTCCGCGACCCAAGGGGGTGAGAGCGCGTGAGCGTCGACGTGACGGGCGTCGACCGCGACACGCTCGTCCGGCCGATCCAGACGTTCTCGAAGCGGTACCTCGCCGCGCTGGCGGTGGGGCTCGGCCTGATCGGCGTGTGGCTGGTCTTCTACTACCAGCAGCTCCGGCACGGGCTGATCGTCACCAACCTCTCCGACTGGGGCTCCGGCGGCGGCGTCCCGTGGGGGCTGTACATCGGCGCGTTCATCTGGTGGGTCGGCATCGCTCACGGCGGGATCATCCTGTCGGCGGCGGTCCGCCTGCTGGGGATGGACACCTACCAGCCGGTCGCTCGGCTGGCCGAGCTGTTGACCATCGCGGCGCTGACCTGCGCCGGCCTGTTCATCCTCATCCACGTCGGTCGCCCGGACCGGCTGGTGACGAGCGTGGTCCCCGCGTGGCCAACCCGCGTCCAGTGGTCGCCGCTGATGTGGGACGTGACCGTCATCACGGCCTACTTCGTGCTGACGGCGACGTACCTCGCCCTGACGATCCGCTACGACATCCACCGGCTCCGCGACCGACTGCCGAGCCCGCTCGACCCGCTGTACGACGCGCTGATGGTCGGCTACTCCGAGAAGGAGGACGAGGTCGTCGAGCGGATGGTCTGGTGGATCGCGTTCGCGATCATCATCATGGCGCCGCTGTTGCTCCACGGGGGGGTGATCCCGTGGCTGTTCGCGCTGCTGCCCTCGATGGCCGGCTGGGCCGGCGGGGTCCAGGGGCCGTCGTTCCTCTCCATCGCGCTGACCTCCGCGGTCAGCGGGATCATCATCATCGCCGCGGCGTTCCGGTACGCGTACGGCTGGGACGAGCTCATCCCGGACGCGGTGTTCCGGGGGCTGAGCCAGTGGCTCGGCTTCTTCAGCCTCATCTTCCTGTGGCTGCAGCTCCAGCAGGTGATCACCGGGATCTTCGCCGCGCCGACGACGCTCCAGCACGCGACCGAGGTGAAGATCGCGACGCCGCTGTACTGGGTCGCGATCGGGCTCGTCGCGCTCGCCATGCTGTACGCGTTCGCGACGTCGCTGCGCCCGGACCTGTTTGACATCCGGACGATGGTCGCCCTCTCCGTCGGCGTGCTCGCCGGCACCCTCGCCGAGAAGGTGCTGTTCGTCGTCGAGGGGCTCCAGCACGCGCACTTCGCCCTGTACGACGGGGTCCCCGGCGCGTACGTCCCCTCGCCCACCGAGCTGTCCGCGCTGCTCGGGACGATCGGGATCGTCGTGCTGTTCTTCCTCGTCGTCTCGAAGGTGATCCCCGTCGTCGAACTGCACGCGATCGAAGACGACCACGAGGAGGTGAACCCATGACGCTCGCCGCGACCGCGTTCGCGTCGACCGTGTCCGCGTTCGCGTCGACCGTGTCCGCGGCGGCGTCGACCGCGCTCGCCGCGTCCCCGGTTCCGCTCGCCAGCTCCCCGGAGTACACGCTGCCGTTCGTCGGCCCCGGGACGTACCTCATCTTCGGGATCGTCCTCGCGCCGGTGTACGCGATGGTCGCCGCGTGGTTCGTCGGCGACCCGAGCGACCGCGCGAAGGGACTGCTCGGCGTCGGCTACCTCGCCGGCCTGACGACTGTGCTGTGGGGCGGGCTGTTCGTCGCGACGCTCGTCATCGGGGCGGTGTTCTTCTGAACGCTGCCCTCACCGCCCCCGTCGCTCCCGAGGAACCGCTCGCCGATCAACCGACTACCGATCGCCGCTGCGCGACTGACCACACCACCGCCAACCGACACCACCATGACCGACTCAGACACCGACACCGCCACCGAATCCGACCTGCTCGACCGACTCGCGACCGTCGAGGACCCGCGCAACGACGACGATATCGTCTCGATGGGCCTCGTGAACGACGTGACCGTCGACGGCGACGCCGCGGAGGTGTCGCTGGCGTTCAACGCCCCCTACGCGCCCGCCGAGATCGAGATCGGCGACGCGGTCCGCGAGGTCGTCTCCGACGCCGGTCTCGACCACGATCTCCGCGCGCAGTTCGGCGAGGAACACGGCTTCGAGGCCGACGTGTTACCCGGCGTCCGCAACGTGATCGCCGTCGCCTCCGGGAAGGGCGGCGTCGGCAAGACCACCGTCGCGTCCAACCTCGCGGCGGGGCTCAAGGAGCGCGGCGCCCGCGTCGGAATCTTAGACGCCGACGTGCACGGCCCGAACGTCCCGCGCCTCCTCCCAACCGAGAACGAGCCGGGCATGCTGCCCGAGGGGGACATCGTCCCGCCGCGCTCGGACGGGGTCATGGTGATGAGCACGGAGCACCTGCTCCCCGACGGCGACGACCCGGCCGTGCTCCGCGGGCCGATGGTGAACAACGTGATGATGAAGTTCATCAACGACGTGGAGTGGGGCCAGCTCGACTACCTGATCGTCGACCTCCCGCCGGGGACGGGCGACGCCTCGCTGAACCTGCTCCAGACCCTGCCGATCGCCGGGGTCGTCGTCGTGACGACGCCACAGGAGATGGCGGTGGCGGACGCGCGAAAGGGGCTCCGGCTGTTCGCGGACCACGACGCGCCCGTCCTCGGCGTCGTCGAGAACATGAGCGCGTTCCGCTGCCCCGAGTGCGGCGACACCCACCGGGTGTTCGGCGAGGGCGGCGCCGACGAGATTCACGCCGACTACGACGTGCCAGTGGTCGGAACGCTTCCGGTCCACCCGGACTTCGACACGGAGACCGCCGACGGGCCGACGGTCCGCGACGACGACAGCCCGGTTCAGGCCGACCTCGAAGCGATGGTCGACGAGGTGGCCGACCGCGTCGGCGAGGTGAACCGCCGGCGGGTCGCGGAGCGCGTCGGCGAGTGGGAGCGCGACGACGACGAGGGCGACGAGGTCGGCGGAGACCCCGCCGATCGCGTCCCCGCCTGTGCGGAGCCGGAGTAACCGGCGTCGACCGTCACGTGTCAATCCGCCCGAAACGCCGCCACTCAGCCCTCACGAAGCGCTCCGGCGAGGTCGTCGGCCACGTCCGCGATCGCCTCGGTCGCCCGGTCGACATCGCGGAGGGTCATGAAGCCGTGGACCTGGTCCGGGTAGTTCTCGTAGCGCGTCGGCACGCCGTCCCGGACCAGCTGCTCGGCGTACGCCCGCCCCCCGTCGCGGAGCGGGTCGAACCCCGCCGTGACGACCGTGGCGGGGGCGACGCCGGACACGTCGCCCGCGTTCGTCGGGTCGGCGTACGGGTTGCGCTCGTGGATCTCGTCGCCGTAGTAACACTCCGAGAACCACTCCAAGTCCGCCTCGTCGAGGACGATCCCGGCGTGCTCCTCGACCGACGGCTGGCCGGGCTCGACGCCGACGCCGGGGTAGAGAAGCGCCTGATGCGCGATATGGGGGCCGTCGCGCTCGGCGGCCATGAGCGCGGCGACGGCGGCGAGCGCGCCGCCGGCCGAGTCGCCCGCGACCGCGACTTCTCCGGTTCCCGCGATCGCGTCCGGGTTGTCGGCGGCCCACTCGACCGCCGCGTAGGCGTCCGCGACCGCCGCGGGGAAGGGGTGTTCGGGCGCGAGCCGGTAGTCGACCGAGAGGACGGCACAGTCGCTCTCCCGCGTGAGGTGGCGGCAGAGCCAGTCGTGGGTGGCGACGCTCCCGAGCACGAACCCGCCGCCGTGGAAGAACGCGACCGTCGGAAACGGGCCGTCGCCGTCGGGGAGGTACAGCCGGGCGTCGAGGTCGCCGGCCGGTCCGGGGACCGTCCCGTCCACGGTCTCTCCGACCGCGGGCGGGTTCCGATTTCGGGCCCACATCGCCGGTCGCGTGACCAGTCGCGCGAGCTTCAGCCCCCACCGGCTGTGCGGCAGCGAGAACCGCTCCTGGCGCTCGACCGCCGCCTTCGCCTGCGGGTCGATCTCGTCCGCGTGCATGGTCGACCCTGTGGCGAGTCGGGAGTAAGCCTTGGGGGAGAGCGAGTGCGCGCGTCGGATCGTGAGAACCTATTTGACGGCGCGAGCGAACACACCGACACGAACGGTTCGTCGCCTTCCCACGCCCCCGATGAGCAAGACCCAATCGACCGCCGACCCGAAGGAGGACAGCCCGTTCGAGACGTTCCGACGGTTCTTCGCCTTGGAGCGGGACGTGCTGGTGGTGTCGCTGGCGATGTTCGCGTTCAGCCTCGGCTTCCAGATGACGAACCGGTTCCTCCCGGAGTACATGGTTGCGCTCGGCGCCTCCGGGTTCGTCGTCGGGCTGTTCGGGACCTTCGGCAACGTCATCTCCGCGCTGTACCCGTACCCGGGCGGCGCGATCTCCGACCGGATCGGATCGCGGTACGCGCTGACGCTCTTCGGACTCGTTTCGACCGTCGGTTTCGTCGTCTGGCTCGTCGCGCCGAACGTCGGGGCGTTCGCAGTCGCGGGCGCGACGATCGAGCCGTGGGTCTGGATCTTCGTCGGCCTGGTGCTCGCGCAGGCGTGGAAGTCGTTCGGCCTCGGCGCGACCTTCGCCGTGGTCAAGCAGGCGACGGACCCCTCGCGGCTGGCGGCGGGGTTCGCGAGCACGGAGACGTTCCGGCGCACCGCGTTCCTGATCGGGCCCGTCCTCGCCGCGGTCCTTATCGGTCTCCACCCGGCGTTCACGGTGAGCTTCCGGTACGTGCTCGCGACCGCGGTCGCCTTCGGCGTCGTCGGGACGCTCGTGCAGCACGTCCTCTACGACGCGAGCGGGGACACCGTCGGCGGCGGGCGGTTCGAGGGCGTCGCCCAGATCCGGCGGGACCTCCGCGAGATGCCCGACCCGCTCCGCCCCCTCCTGATCGGCGACACCCTCGTCCGCTTCGCGAACGGGATGGTGTACGTCTTCTTCGTGCTCGTCGTCACGCGGATCTTCTCGGTCGGACTGGAGACGACGGTCGGCGTCGGCGGGTTCTCGTACGCCGTCGACCTCTCGCCGCAGGCGTTCTTCGGCTACCTGCTGGGCGTCGAGATGGTGATCGCGCTGATCACGATGGTCCCCGCGGCGAAGCTGGCCGAGCGGGTCGGGCTCAAGCCGGTCGTCGCGCTCGGCTTCTTCGTGTACGGCGCGTTCCCAGTCGTCTTAGTCTACGGCCCCGACCTCCTCTCGCCGGTCGTCCCGCTCCAGTGGGCGCTGGTCCTCGTGTTCGCGTTCTCCGGGCTCCGGTTCGCCGGGCTCCCCTCGCACAAGGCGCTCATCGTCGGTCCCGCGGAACAGGGCGCGAGCGGTCGGGTCACCGGGACGTACTACCTGCTGCGGAACACGCTGGTCATCCCGAGCGCGGCGATCGGCGGGTACCTCTGGGACTTCGTCAGCCCGGAGGTCGCCTTCACCGTCGCCGCCGTGATCGGCGTCGTCGGGACCGGGTACTTCCTCGTCTTCGGCGAGGAGTTCGAGGCGTACGCGTGAGATCGGTGCGAGCGTGATGGATGACGGGAGTAGGTATATCGATATGGTGGAGTGGTTGTTTATAAGCGATCGAGTGGTGTTGTTGTCGGCTGTTTTTAAGCGATCGGCGACACTGCGGTGACGGCCTCCAAAGCCCCAGCCGCTGTGGACGGCGCACGCTCGCTGCGCGCCTCACTCGGTCGCGTTGCTCCCTCGTTGCGGTGCTTACGTCGCCTGCGCCGTCCACAGCGGCTGCCCCTTTGAGTCCCACCCGACCGCTCAGCACCGCAGCCTCACACCTCCCCAGCCTCGTCGCTGGCGCAGCAGCGCCAGCGACTCCCTCGCGCGTGCACCTCGGCCGCGAAGCGGCCTCGGAGGCACGCGCCACCGCCTGTCATTTATAAGCGATCGTCGCTGTCGCTCGTAGCTCGTTTAAATACTGTTTCGCCGCCACCGATCTGCAATACCCACTCCCGGTATCGATAGATCTCGCAGACAGATATCTCCGGCTGGCTGCAAAAACGGTCGAACGGGGAACGGACTCTTACGACGTCGACGGCGACATCTCGATGTTGAGGCTCTTCTGGACGAGCTGGGTGAACGCCATCGAACACAGGAAGTACCAGACGATCCACATCTGGATCGGGCCGACGATTCCCGTGTCCCACGTGACGGTGCCGGCGATCGGGACGACGAGTTCCTGTGCGGCGATGGCGGGGTACGCGGCGTCGGAGCCGCGGTAACCGATCACCCAGAACATCCAGAGGAACGCCGGGATCGTGAGGAACATGATCCACACCATCGGGCGGAACTGCTCTTTGAACATCCCGAGCTGGTCGCCCATCGCGTCCATCTGCTCCTCCTGAATGGCGTCGAGCGCCTCCTGGTCGTCGCGCTCCTTCGCCTCCTTGCGGCGGTCCTGGATGTCCTTCATCCGCTCCTGGTACACGCTCATCTTCTCCATGTCCATGAGCCCCGCGCGCAGCAGGGTCGAGTACAGCCCCGTCGCGAGCGCGATCACCATGACCACGACGTAGAAGGGAACGACGTTGAGAAGCGGCCCCAACACCAGATCGAAGGCGCCGGCGATCGCGTTCCGGACCGGGTTGACGGCGTAGCCGACGAACGCGCCCAGCGTCGCGACCCCGGCGATCTTGTCCCACTTGGTCCACGAGGTCGTCTCGGGGGTCTCGACGTCGCCGCCGCCGGTCAGGTCGTCGTCGTCCTCCAGCCCGGCCTCGATCCCCTCTCGGTCCGCCAGCGCGAAGCCGCGCTCGCCGTCGACGAGGACCTCCTTCTCGATGAGCCGACCCCACTGGCCGCTCGTGATCTCGTCGCGGACGTCGACCCACTGAACCTCGCCGTCAGCGGCGTTATCGAGGACGACCTCGACCGCGTCTCGCATCTCGCCGTCGCCGCTGACAAGCGAGCGGACTCTCCGTTCGACCTTGCTCATTACCGCTCGGTTGTCGGCGGACGGTTAAGAACCTTGCAGGATCGCCGGCGATCGGGTCGCCGTCGAGAATCGGGCGAGAACCGCGAGAAGGCCGGCCGATCGCGGCCGAACTCTACTCGTCGAGAACGCCGCGGATGCGATCGAAGACCTCGTCGGGCGCCGCCTCGCCGTCGATCTCGACGAGGTCGCCCTCGTCGCGGAAGTGCTCGATGACGGGCTCGGTGTTGTCGTAGAACACCTCGAGCCGCTCGCGGGCGGTCTCCTCGGTGTCGTCGTCGCGCTGGATCAGTTCGCCGCCGCACTCGTCGCAGACGCCCGGCTCCTCGGGCGGCTGGAAGTCGACGTGGAAGTTCGCGCCGCAGTCGTCACAGACCCGGCGACCGGTGAGCCGGTCGACGAGCACCTCCTCGTCGACGGCGAGGTAGATCACGGCGTCCAGGTCCGTAATCGAAGAGAGGTACTCCGCCTGATCGAGGTTTCGCGGGTAGCCGTCGAGCACGAACCCGTCGGCGTCGGCCAGCGCGGCCTCTACGATCTCGTTGACGACCGGGTCGGGGACCAGCTCGCCGGCCTCCATGAACGATCGGGGCGTGCCGTACTCGGTCTCCATGTCCTTGTTCGCGCGGAGCGCGTCGCCGGTGGTGACGTGTTCGACGCCGTACTCCGCGGCGAGCTTCGCGCTCTGCGTGCCCTTTCCGGCGCCCGGCGCTCCCAGCAGAAGGATCCGATGACTCATACCCGAGGGCTCTCCCGCCGCACGTAAAGGCTTGAAGATCCCGGCCAACGCTACCCGGCGTCCTCCCCGTCCGCGTTCAGCCGGAGCCCCATCTCCAGTTCGAAGCTCTCGGCGTCGGAGGTCTCGAACCCGATCTTCTTGTACAGCGAGACCGCCGCTCGGTTCCAGCGCTCGACGGTGAGCCACACCTTCCGGATCCCCTCGGCCTGCCCGTGGCCGAGCAGTCCCCGGATGAGATGCGTGCCGATGCCGGCGCGCTGGTACTCCTGATGGACGAAGATCGCCAGCTCGTAGGCGTCGTCGTCGGGCACCAGCGTCGCGTGCCCGGCGACCTCGTCGCCGCACCACGCGATCACGTTGTAGCAGTCGTCGCCGAGGATCGCGTCCAGCCACTCGCGGATCCGCTCTTCGCCGCCCGGCGGGATCCCCTGCGCGCGGTCGGCCGGATCGAAGGCGTCGTACATCTCGACGAGCGCCTCGTACCCCTCCTCGGTGTCCTCGTAGGGGCGGACCTCGACGGTGCGCCCCTCCCGATCGGTGAACTCCGTGGGGGGAACGGGGAACTCGTCGGCCACCGCCTCCGGGTATCCACGGTCGCTCATCTGACCAGCGTGACGGACGTCTTGGCGTTCAACAGGACGAACTCGGCGATGGACCCGATCGTGATCTTCCCCATCGGGCTCGTGTGGCCGCCGCCGAGGACGATCTCCTCGAACCCCTCCGTCTCGGCGAGCTCCACGAGCCGACTCCCCGGATCGCCCTCGACCAGCCGGACCTCGGCGTCGAGCCCCGCCTCCTCGACCGCCGACTCGGCCCGCTGTACGATCTCGTCCGGATCCACCGACGAGTCCGGGTTCTCGACCACCGCGACCGTGAGGTCGTCGTCCGCGACCGCCGCGCGCTCGACCGTTCGGTCGAGCGCGCGGAACGAGTCGTCGCTGCCGCCGATCCCGCAAAGCACCTTCATACGTCTCACGTCCGCACCCCGGTACAAAAATGGATCTCCGATCGCGCTCCGAGGCGCTCCCGATCGCCGGCGGCTCTCGGATATCCCCGCCAGCGACGACGGCGAACCCGTCGAGGCGCTCGCGATCCCCGCGACGCCACCGACAACCCTTTTGTTCGGTGGTGAAGTTACTAACGGCATGAACGAATCAACCGATCCCGCGTCGGACGAGGGATCGGACGACGCCCCCCGGACCGCGGACGCCGCGGCGGAGGAGTCGGAGCCGGCCGACGAGTCCTCGACGACCGGAGACGCCGCCAACGACCTCGAAGAGGCCGCGAGTGGCGACACCGCCGACGCCGCCGACGCCACCGACGCCGGGGACGCCACGAGCGACGCCGACGCGGGTGGGAGCGATCAGGAGCCGGACCAACCGCACGTCCCCCCCGAGATCCGCAAGTACGAGCGGTTCAAGAAGATGGACGGGGCGCGCTACGAGCGCGTCAACGAGTTCCTCCGCGACCGGACGTACATCACGGCCAGAGAGTGGGCGATCGCACGGCTCTGCGCCGACTTCCGCACCGAGACCGGCGTCGAGATGACGAAGATCGGCGAGAACCTCCCCGAGCTGGTCCCCTTTATGACCGACACGTACACGCCGCAGGCGGTCAATCAGGCGCGCTACTCCTTCGAGGAGAAGGTGACGAAGGCGGGAGCGACGTTCCTCTACGGCGCGATGTCCGGCTTCTTCACCGCCGAGGACTTAGACGAGATGATGTACGAGGTGACGGAGGTCGCGAAGTTCCTCCTCGAGGTCGAGGGCGTCGACCTCGCGGTCGCCGACGAGCTGGAGGCCGAAGACCGGATCAGCGAGGTGATGCGCGAGGTGCGCGCCTCCTCGGCGGACCTCCGGGGCGAGGAGGTCCGGTGCCCCGAGTGCGGGCACGTCCACGAGCCGAGCGAGGAGTAGCGATGGAGCGATTCCCGGAGGCGTTGGAGGGAATTCCGGACGCGGTCGTGATCGTCGACGCCGACGGCGTCGTGCGCGCCGGCAACGGGCGGGTCGAGACGGTCCTCGGGCACGCGCCCGCGGCGGTGGAGGGGACGGAGTTCGAGACGCTGGTGTACGACCCCGACGAGGGCGCGGCCGGCGAGGAGCTCCACCGCTACGTCGTCGACCCCGAGCCCCGCTCGATGGCGGCGAGCCTGGACCTGCACGCGCGGCGGGCCGACGGGAGCGAGGTCCCCGTGACGCTCAGTCTCGGGCCGTTCGACCACGACGGGGAGACGTACCTCGTCGCCACGATCGTCGACGTGAGAGAGGAGCGCGCCCAGCAGGCCGAGCTCCACCGCCGAACGCGGACGCTGGAGGCCCTCCACGAGGCGACCCAGGACCTGCTGAAGACGACCGATCGGGAGTTCGCCGCGGAGGCCGCGGTCGAGTACGTGGAGGGGGTGCTCGGCCACCCGATCGCGGCGATCTGGCTGTACGACGAGAAACGGGACCTCCTCGATCCCGTCGTCTGGACCGACGCGGCCGACGAGCTCGTCGGCGACCATCCGACGTTCGGCCCCGACGGGTCGAGCATCTCCTGGGAGGTGTTCGAGTCCGGCGATCCGGCGTACGTGGCGGACACGCACGACGACCCCGAGCGGCATAACCCGGACTCGCCGATCCGCAGCGAGCTGATCCTCCCGCTGGGTCGGTACGGGCTCATCAACGTCGGGTCCACGGAGCGGGACGCGTTCGACGAGTCGGACCTCGCCGTCGCGCGCCTCTGGGCCGCCACCGTCACGATGGTGTTCGTCCGGATCGAGCGCGAGCGCCAGCTCCGGGTCCGCGAGCGGGAGATAGCTCGCGAGCGCGACCGTCTGGAGGAGTTCGCCAGCCTCGTCTCCCACGACCTCCGGAGCCCGCTCAACGTCGCGGCGGGGAACCTCGAGCTGGTCCGCGATCGGCTCCGATCGGAACACGAGGACCTGACCGAGATCGACACCGTCGCCAGCTCGCTCGACCGGATGGAGGCGCTGGTGGAGGACATGTTGACGCTCGCGCGGCAGGGCGCCGCCATCGACGAGACGGAGCCGGTCTCGCTCGCCGACCTGGCGGCCGAGTGCTGGGACGGCGTGGACACCGCGGCCGCCGAGATAGCCGTCGGCGACGACCTCCGGTTCCGCGCCGACAGGAGTCGGCTGCGGCAGGCCGTGGAGAACCTGTTCGCCAACGCGATCGCTCACGCCGGCGACTCGGTCCGCGTCGGGGTCGGCGCCCTCCCCGACGGCGACGGGTTCTACGTCGAGGACGACGGCCCCGGCATTCCGGACGACCGCCGCCAAGAGGTGTTCGACGCCGGCGTTTCGACCGATCCGGCGGGGACGGGATTCGGACTGAAGATCGTCGCCGAGGTGGCGGACGCGCACGGGTGGACCCTCGACCTCGCCGACGCCGCCGAGGGCGGCGCGCGGTTCGAGTTCCGGGGGGTCGAGCTCGCGGACGCCGACGCCTGAAGCGCGGACGCCCGACGTCCGATCCCGCGCGGCGGCGGCTCAGATCTCCTCGAACGACGGGAGGTGTCGCGTCGAGACCCCGTCTCCGCCGACCACGACGTCGACGTTCGGGGCCCGGTCCGCGCTCGGGAGGCCGACTTCGATCCGTCCCTCGCCGGTCACCCCGTCGTCCTCCATGCGAGCGGTCACCCCGTAGGTGCCGCGCACGTCCGTGACCGACCGCACCTCGACGGCGGTCTCCGGGTCGATCGCGACGTCGACGTCGGCGACCGTCTCGTCGGTCCCGTCCCCGTCCGTCGCTCGTCGCGTCACGGTCAGCGCGAGCTCTCGCGCCTCCCCGGTGACGTTGAGGAGGCGGACGCCGAGCGGCGGCGACGCGCGCTCGTCGTCGGGGGCGGCGGCGGCGTCGGAGCCGGTATCGTCTCCCCCGCTCTCGCCGTCTCCCCCGCTCTCGCCGTCTCCCCCGCTCTCGCCGTCTCCCCCGCTCTTGCCGTCTCCCGCGTCCCGTCGCCGCACGTCCAGCCGGAGGGTCCGGTCCGGCGTCACCAGGTACGGGACCGGATCGCCGAGCAGTTCCCCCACTGAGCGGTCGCCGTCGTCGTTCTCGTAGTATACCGATCCGGCGTGCTGTGCGGTCGCGTAGTGGTCGTCACCGGAGGCGTGATCGAAGGTCGCGACCGCGTCGATCGACACTTCGACCGCACCGTCCGCCGCGTGTCGGTTGTGCGCGCGGACCTCCTCGCAGGCGGCGGCGTACGCCGCGACCGACTCGGGGCCGAGCTCGTCCGGCCGCTCCGGCGGGTCGCGCTCCGCGACCGCTCCCTCGTCTCCGCTGCCGACGAGGTCCGCACAGCCGGCGAGTCCGCCGCCGACGCCGATCGCCCCGACCGCCCTGCTTGCCCGCTGGAGGAACGCGCGCCTGTCCATACGGCCTCTCTACACGGACCGTTCAAAAGGTCAACGAAAGAACAAACTCGCGTTTGTGTGTCGAGAGCGATCAGGGCCTCCCGGATCGCTCGCGGTCCTACGCGTCGAGCTCGTAGTGCGTCACCGCGTCGACGCTCCCGGACGCGTCGCCGGCGTCGGTGTCGAGGACCGCGACGCGGAAGGCGTCGTCCGCGCCGTCGACGGGGATCGGGAGCCCACCGGGGTTCACGCGCACCGTCCCGTCGCGCTCCTCGACGCCGTGCGCGTGGGTGTGACCGTGGAACACGTAGTCGTAGTCGCCGCAGTCGACGAGGGCGTCGACGACGACCGCGCTCGTCCCGTGCGTGACGGCGACGCTGACGTCGTCGCCGGCCTGGGAGCCGCCGTCGAACGAGAGCGTTCCCGCCTCGCCGAGGTAGGCGCCGAACGAGTCGACGGTCGACTCGACCGCCCACTCCCCGTCGTTGTTGCCGCGGACGGCGTAGAAGTCGAAGCCGGCGTCGGCGTCGGAGTCGCTGCCGCCGGCGTCGGGAGCGCCACCGACGTCGAACGGGGTCACGGAGAAGGGCGCGACGAAGTCGCCGCAGTGGACGACGGCGTCGACGCCCTCGCGGTCGAACAGCGCTACGGCCGCCTCGACGGCGGCGAGGTCGTCGTGGGTGTCGGAGACGATGCCGATCCGCATTGTCACCTCGGGGATGGCGCCGCTCGTGTATAAAAGGCGGTCGTCGGCTGCGACCGATCGTCTGTCGCCGTCGACGGCACTCGAACGTATATAAACGAAGCGACCGCCGACCGCGTTCTCAGAGTCCGTGGATCCTGATTCCGGTTTATATGTGTTCCCCGTTCATGTTCGGATATGACGAGAGACGGCGACAACGCCGGTCGGCGCACGGCTTCCAGACGCGGGTTCCTCTCCGCGGCCGCGGCGCTGGGAACGGTCGGGCTCGCGGGCTGTGGCGCCCCGCGCGCTGACGCCGGATCGGGCGCGGAGAACGCGGCCGGCGGCGGCGGAGAGGCGGCCGAACAGGTCGAGGAGTGGTCCGGGAGCGACGCCACGGGCGTCGAGACGGACCACCCGTACACGTCCCCGCGGACGACGATCGACTTGGACGAGACGGACGGGGCGGTCACGATGTCCACGACCCCGTGTCGCCACAAGTTGCTCGGCGACGAGACGAAGGGCGGCCCGTGGGAGCTCCCCGAGGTCTGGGCGTGGCAGACGCCGGACACCGACCCGAGCGTCCCCGGCCCCCTGCTCCGCGTCACCGAGGGCACCGAGCTGGCGATCACCTACGACAACTCGGAGCACAACCGCCCGCACACGTTCCACGTCCACGGGCTCTCGAAGAGCTGGATGGACGACGGCGTCCCGACGACGACGGGCCGACAGGTCGCGCCGGGCGAGGAGTACACCTACGAGATCACCGCGAACCAGCCCGGCACCCACCTCTACCACTGTCACTACCAGACGCAGAACCACCTCGACATGGGGATGTACGGGATCCTCCGCGTCGACCCGGAGGGGTACGAGGCACCCGACAAGGAGGCGTTCATGACGGTCAAAGACTGGGACAGCCGGCTGTCGGCGTCGACCGCCGGCGGCGACGTCGACTTCAGCCACCGCGACCGCAACCCGGACGTCTTCACCGTGAACGGGCGGTGCGCGCCGTACACGTTCCACCCCGAGGAGGGATCGCCCCTGATCGTCGAGGAGGGCGATCGGGTGCGGATCCACTACGTCAACGCCGGCTACGAGTCGCACGCGATGCACACGCACAACCACGGCTTCACCGTCGTCGAGAAGGACGGGGGCGTCATCCCCGAGTCCGCCCGCCACCGCGAGGACGTGGTCCCCATCGCGCCCGCCGAGCGCAAGACGATCGAGTTCACCGCCGACGCCGACCCGGGCGTCTACGCGCTCCACTGCCACAAGGTGAACCACGCGATGAACGGCGAGAGCTACCCCGGCGGCATGATCGGCGGGATGGTCTACGAGAGCGTCACGGACTCCGAGCAGTTCGCCTCCGTGATGGAGATGGCGGGCTACGAGGGCTGAGCCCTTTACGTTCGTCGTCGACGGAACCGGGCCTTTCGCCCGACTAACAGCAGAACATGAACGGGTACACCAGCGCGACCCGGTCGCCGTCTTCGATCTCGGTGTCGAACCCCTTCTCGTTCTCGTTGAAGTGACCGTTCACGAGGATCCGGGCGTACGCGATCGTCTGCTCGCCGACCGGGTTCTTCGACCACGTTCCCGGCAGCTCCTCGGGCGTCGGCGCCCAGCCGCTGTGAGTCGACTCCGCCTCGCTCTCCGCGATCAGCATCTCCTGTAGCTCCGGGTACTCCGCGAACAGCTCGTCGAGGAACTCCCGGAGGGTGTCACCCTCGAACGCGTACTCGAACTCGTACTTCCCGAGCTCCGTCCGGACGTGACCGGTGCACCGCACCGTGACAGTGGTCTCGGCGGTCGTCTCCGTCGCGCTCTCCGATTCCGCCGGCGTCGCCTCGCTGGTCGTTGGCATACCCCTTCGTACGCGGCGGTTTCCGGTAAGCCACGCCGCGAACATGTTCGTGTCGCCGGACTCGCGCGGTCGGTAACGATCGATTATTCCGCAACCGACAGCGGTTTCAATTACTGGGAACGGCGTCCGAACATGTTGCCGCCAAACTGATAGTCCGTCTGGGGGCAACGTCGACGTGATGGAGCTGACACGCAAGACGATCGCGAAGGTCATCGTCGCGGCGTTCCTGCTCAACCTGGTCGTGATGGGCGCCGGGGCGTGGTTCGCGTATCAGGAGGCGCCGCCGATCCCCGAGGAGGTCGTCGGCTCCGACGGCGAGACGATCGCCACCGGGGAGACGGTCCAGGACGGGAAGGCGGCGTTCCAGCAGTACGGGCTGATGAACCACGGGTCGATACTGGGCAACGGCGCGTACTACGGCGAGGACTACACCGCCGAGACGCTAGAGCTGAAGACCGAGCACATGCGCGAGTACTACGCGCAAGAGGAGTACGGGGCCGGCTACGACTCGCTCGACTCCTCGGAGCGCGCGGCGGTCGACCAGACCGTCCGCGACGACCTCGACGAGGCCCACGACGGGAGCGACACCGTGCAGTACTCGGCCGCGGAGGCGTACGCCCACGAACAGGTGCGCGAGACGTACGTCGAGCGCTACCACGAGGGCGACCACGACCGCGGCGTCCCGGTCGAGATGATCGAGTCGACGGAGGAGGCCCAGGACTTCGCCGACTTCGCGCTGTGGACGGCGTGGTTCTCACACACCGACCGCCCCGACGGCGACAACTCCTTCACGAACGAGTGGCCCCCCTCGCCGGCCGCCGGCAACGACGCCACCGGCGCCGCGATGACGTGGAGCGTGATCGCGATGGTACTGCTCGTCGCCGCGGCGGGCGCGGCGATCCTCCTCTACAAGTCGGTGACGCTCCCCGAGCCGTCCGCCGAGGGGATCGCCGTGCCGGAGCCGGGCGACGTGAGCGTCTTCCCGAGCCAGCGCGCGGCGCTCCGGTTCGTTCCGATCGCCGCCGGGCTGTTCCTAGCGCAGGTGCTGTTGGGAGGGTTGCTCGCGCACTTCTACATCGAACGGGCCGGGTTCTTCGGGGTCGAGGAGCTGTTCGGGGTCCACATCCTCCAGATCCTGCCCTTCTCGATCGCGAAGACGTGGCACATCGACCTGGGCATCCTCTGGATCGCGTCGACGTGGCTCGGCGCCGGCCTGTTCCTCCCGCCGCTGCTCACCGGCCACGAGCCGAAGCGCCAGTCGACGTACGTCAACGTCCTCCTCGGTGCGTTGGTGACCGTCGTCGTCGGCGGGATGGGCGGCATCTGGCTCGGCGCGAACGGCTACTTCGACGGTCAGCTGTGGTGGCTCCTCGGCAACGAGGGACTGGAGTATCTCGAAGTCGGGAAGGTGTGGCAGGGCGGCTTACTCGCCGGCTTCGTGCTCTGGGCGATCCTCGCGGTCCGGGGGCTCAAGCCGCTCTTAGACCGCGAACCGATCTACGGGCTCGCGCACATGATCCTCTACGCGGGCGGGTCGATCACCCTGCTGTTCGTCGCCGGCTTCCTCTTTACGCCGTCGACGAACATGGCCGTCACCGAGTTCTGGCGGTGGTGGGTCGTCCACATGTGGGTCGAGGGCGCCTTCGAGTTCTTCATCGTCGCGATCATCGGACTCACGCTGGTCTCGATGAACCTCCTCACCCGGCGTAGCGCGGAGAAGGCCGTCATGCTACAGGCCCTCCTCGTGATGGGGACCGGCGTCATCGGCGTCTCGCACCACTACTGGTGGGTCGGGATGCCCGACTACTGGGTCCCGATCGGGAGCGTCTTCTCGACGCTGGAACTGCTGCCGCTGATCTTCATCCTCTACGAGGCGATCGGGCAGTACCGGGCGATGACCGAGACCGGCGGGTTCCCCTACAAACTCCCCTTCATGTTCATCGTCGCCAGCGGGGTGTGGAACTTCGTCGGCGCCGGGGTGCTCGGCTTCTTCATCAACCTCCCGCTCATCAACTACTACGAGCACGGCACCTACCTCACCGTGGGACACGCCCACGCCGCGATGTTCGGGGCGTTCGGCTTCCTCGCGCTCGGCATGGTGGCGTACATGCTCCAGCTGTCGATCGACCCCGAGCGCTGGGACGGCTCGTGGCTCCGGGCGTCGTTCTGGCTGTGGAACGTCGGGCTCGCGCTGATGGTGTTCGTCTCGGTGCTCCCCGTCGGCTTCCTCCAGCTGGAGGTCGCGTTCACGGAGAGCTACGCCGCGGCGCGCAGCCTCGCGTTCTACAACGGCGATCTCGTCCAGACGCTGTTCTGGGCGCGGCTCCCGGGCGACACCCTGCTCATCCTCGGGACGGTAGTCTACTTCGCGGACCTGATCCGCAAGCGGTTCGTCCTGCGGAGCTCCGCGGAGGACCCGACGATCGACGACATGGCCGTCGCGGAGGGGGTCCTCGACGACGACTGAGGGCGGTTCACTCGTCGTCGGTCCCCTCGTTCGACCAGTGGTCCGCGTCGGCTGCGATGTCGCGCACCTCCTGTCTGATTCCGGCGTAGTTGTCGACGACGTTCCCCGCGGTGATGATCCCGACGGGAGTCATTCCCTCGACGACGACGAGCTTCTTCACCCGCTGGGTTCGCATGCGCTCCGTCGCGGCCCGAAGGGTCTTTCTCGAATTGATCGTCGGAAGCCGTCGCATCGCTTTTCGGACCGGGATCGCCGAGAACGGGTCGTCGGTGACGTACCCGGCGTGAAGCACGTCGGCTTCGCTGGTAAGTCCCGCCGGCGACCCCTCGTTCGTGACGACCACGCTGCCGACGCGGTTCCGGAGCATCAGATCGGCAGCGTCTCTGACTGAGGCGCTGACGTCGCAAGTGACGAGTTCGGTCGACATCACCTCCTCTATGAGCATGCACCCCGCTACTCAAGGGGAGCACTTGAGAACGAGGGTCGGTTCAAACCCTCTTCTTCAGACAGATTCTCCCCTGAAACAGCTAGTCGCTGACGAGTGCTTCTTGAGCAATTGCGGGAGTAATTATTGCAGATCGGTGGCGGCGAGAGAGTATTAAAACGACCGAGAGCGACGGCGACGATCGCTTATAAATGACGTGCGGTGGCGCGTGCCTCCGAGCGGCCGACAGGCCGCAAGGAGCACGCGCGAGGGAGCCCGCGGCCGCCTGTGGCGGCCGCGGCGAGGCTGGGGAGGCGTGAGGCGCGGTTGCGGCGTTGTGCGGGTGGGATTCAAAGGGGCAGCCGTGAGGGCGGCGCAGGCGACGCGAGCACCACAACGAGGGAGCAACGCGACCGAGTGAGGAGCGCGGCGAGCGTGCGCCGCCCTCACGGCTGGGGCTTTGCAGGTCTTCACCGCAATACCGTCGACCACTTATAAACAGCCGCCAGCAACACCACTCGATCGCTTATAAACAACCGATCAACCAATGTGCTATACCCACTCCCGTCATCAATCAAGAAGCAGGTTCGTTCTCCCGGGAGATTAAAACAATACGTTGTGAAGTGTTCTTCGACACCACCCGAAACAGTGCTCTCCGCTATTGAGGGGGTCCAACTCCCGTCTCGATCGGCGCGACAGCAATCGTTCGGCCGGGAATCTCGGGACCGCCATCCCAAACGATCGCGTCCGTGGTGGCTCAGGCGTTGGCCTTCCGATCGCGTTTCGGCCGGTCGGTGAGCGGGATGTCGACGTCGATCTCGTCGTACCAGACGACCGGCCGCTTCGCTCGACCGTTCGCTTCGAGTTCGACGAGGCCGTAGTCGGCGAGCTCGTTCACGTTGTCGAGGACCTCCGGCGGGTTCCGATCGACGAGACGCGCCAGTTCGCGGATGCTCTCCGGCTCGTGTTCGACGATCGCCTCCAGCAGTTCGAGGTTGGTCGAGCGGAAGACGCGACCGAACGTTTCGAGGTCGTCGATGGAGAGCGTCGGCTGGCTCGGTTCGACGTCCTCGTCGGCGTCGATCGCTTCCAGACGCTCTTCGAGGTCGTTACGATCAGCGGACGTGATCTGGACGTGGAGTGTTCCGGTCATGAGTCGTGGGGTGTTGGGTGGTCGTCCGAGAGCGATCGCGGGTCCGTGTGTCGGCTCCCGTACTCGGACGGGCTACCAGTCGTCGCGCTTCTCCGGGGGAAGCGCCGCCCGCCAAGCACGGAAGATCTCCGCCAGGCCGGGGTAGTCGATCTCGACGGGCTCCTCCCCGAGGTGGAGTTCGTGGGTGCCGTGGTGGTTGTCGAAACGGATGATGGGGGATTCTGCACCGGCTTCGCCGTAGTAGTAGGCGTACTTGATCCCCTCCTCGAACCGATCCGAAGTCGGGACCGAGAGCACGCGCACCCGCGCAACGGTAACCGTCAGCGTAGGCTTCGATCTCGTCTTCGAGCACGGTGACGTCATCGCTCATCCACACCTCTGTTGACGCCTCCGTCCCAATTAGGTGTTAGGTGAAACCCTAACAATAGTGGAGCGGTAGTTCATCGGCTTACGGAGAATCGAGGAGAAAGCCTCGATTCTCCGTAAAACACGCGATCCGCGCTCAGTACACCAGCTCTCCGGAGATGAACTTCCGGGTGCGCTCGTCTGACGGGTCCTCGAAGATCCGTTCCGTCGGCCCAATTTCCGTGATCCCGCCGTCGAGCAGCACCGCGACGCGGTCCGCGACGCGCTCGGCCTGATGCATGTCGTGCGTCGCCACGACGACGGCGATCCCCCGGCTGCGGGCCTCCTCGATGGCCTCCTCGATGACCGCGGTGTTCCGCGGGTCGAGGTCGGAGGTGGGCTCGTCCAACAGCAGCACGTCCGGGTCGTACGCCAGCGCGCGGGCGAACGACACGCGCTGCGCCTCTCCGCCCGACAGCGAGTCGGCGTGTTGGTTCGCCTTCTCGATCAGCCCGACGACGTCGAGCGACTCGCGGACCGCGTCGGGGGTCTCGGCGAGCCCCAGCGCCGCGGCGATCCGGTCGCTCCACGGGCTTCGGACCCGGAGCCCGTACTCGACGTTGCGCCCCACCGACGCGTCGAAGAGGCTCGCCTCCTGAAAGACCATCCCAACCCGCCGCCGCAGGGCGAGCCGCTCCGACTCCTCGGCGGCCCACGCGTCCGTGCCACCGAGGGCGACGGTCCCCGCGTCGGGTTCGATCGAGAGCGCGAGCGTCCGGAGCAGCGTCGTCTTGCCGACCCCGGAGGGACCGATGACGCCGAGGACCTCCCCTTTGTCCACCTCGACGGAGAGGTCGTCGAACACCCGCTCGCCGCCGAACGACTGCGAGACGCCGGTCGCGCGGAACGTCACCGCGTCACCCCGCTGTCGCCGAAGTGCACGACCACGGCGTTGACGGTCAACACGAGCGCGACGAGGACTGCTCCGAGGATCATCGCCGTCTCGTACTGCCCCTGACGCGCCTCCAGCTGGATGGCGGTGGTCAGCGTCCGGGTCTTCGAGACTCCGTCCGCGCTCGTGATGTTACCGCCCACGATGAGCACCGAGCCGACCTCGCTTATCGCCCGGCCGAAGCCGGCGAGGATCGCGGTCGCGATCCCGTAGCGCGCCTCTTTCAAGACGACGAGCGCCGCGTCGAGGCGCGTGCCGCCGAGCGCGCGCGCCGCGTCGCGGACGCCCTCGTCCACCCCCGAGACCGCCGCGAGGGTGATCGCCGTGATCGGCGGCGTCGCGAGCACGAACTGCGACGCGATCATCGCCTCCCTCGTGAAGACGAGGTTCAGCGATCCGAGCGGCCCCTGATTGGAGACCGCGAAGAGGACGACGAGGCCGACGACCACGCTCGGGAATCCCATCCCCGTGTTGACCACGGACTTCACGAACCCCTTCCCGCGGAACTCGGCGAAGCCGAGCAGGACGGCGACCGGCACGCTGAACAGCGTGCTCAGCGCCACGGCGGTGAGGCTCACGTACAGCGAGACGTAGATGACACTGGAGACGTAGCCGTCTCTGAACGGGAGGTCGAGGAGCGCGGACGCCAGCTCCGGAATCGCCGCGAGGGACACGCTCACTCGTCCGCGGAGTCGCTACTCCAACCTTCCGGAACGTACTGCTGGAAGTCCGGGTCCTCGGAGACGGCCTCCGGGAAGAACAGCTGCTCGCCGTTCACCTCGTAGCCCGAGATCGAGTCCTGCGTCTCGGGGCTCGTGATCCATCCGATGTACGCCATCGCGAGGTCGTAGTTGGCGTTGTCGTGGACCCCGGGATTGACCGCCATGATCCCGTAGGGGTTCGCGAGGATCTCCGGTCCGTCCTCGATCGGACCTTGGACGAGGATCGCGAGGTCGACCTCGGAGCGCTGCGAGATGAACGTCCCGCGGTCCGAGAGCGTGTACGCGCCCTGTTGGCTCGCGTTGTTGAGCGCCTCGCCCATCCCGCTTCCCGTCTCTTGGTACCAGTCGCCGCCGGGTTCGGTGCCGGCCGCCTCCCAGAGGTTGAGCTCCTTGGTGTGCGTCCCGGAGTTGTCCCCGCGTGAGACGAACGCCGCCTCCGCCTCGGCGATCGTCGCGAGCGCTTCGGTCGCCGAGGACATCCCCTGAATCCCCGCCGGGTCGCTCTCGGGGCCGACGATCACGAAGTCGTTGAACATCAGGTCGCGTCGGTTCACGCCGTACCCGTTGCGCAGGAACTCGTCTTCGAGCCCGCGGGCATGGACCATCACCACGTCGGCGTCGCCGTTGCGGGCCGACTCCAGGGCCGCGCCGGTCCCCTGCGCGACCGCGTCGACGCTCACGCCATACATGTCCTCGAAGCCGGTGTGGATCTCGTCGAGCAGCCCGGTGTCGTAGGTGCTGGTCGTCGTCGTGAGCGTGAGCGTCTCCCCGGCCACGGCGGGCCCGTCGTCGTCGTCGCTACCGGCGATGAGTTGCGTACAACCCGCGGTGCTCGCGACCGCGCCCGCGCCGAGCGCGGCCAGGAATCCCCGTCGATGTATCGTCATAGATACACCGAAGGGATGGCCTCGGATATAGCTTCTGCCGAGACTGTGCCGGGAACCGGTTACTCGTGGACAGGTACGGCCCCGGAATTTCTCAACCGAACCCGAAACCGGTTACGCCCGAGCGACGGAGCCACAGAGACCGGAACCGATTGCCGTCGGGCGGCGACCGGAGGGAAAACGCCAACACCTCCGGGGTCGACACGCGGGTATGGACGAGTCGTCGGAACGCGACGGAAACGGCGGCGAAAGCGTCGAGTCGGGCGGCGCCGCGGGCCGTGGCCGGGCCGCGCTCATCGAGGACGGCGTCGAGTTCGACGGCCGCGACGCCGCGCTCCTCCGGGCGGTCCACGAGGCGGGGTCGGTCGCGGGCGCGGCCGCGGAGCTGGGTCGGTCCCGCGCCCGCGCGCTCGCGAGGATCGAGGCGTTAGAGGAGGCGTTCGGCACCCTCGTCGAGCGTCGGCGCGGCGGCTCCGGCGGCGGCGGGAGTCGGCTCTCGGCGGGCGGCCGCGACCTCCTCGACCGGTACGACCGCCTGCAGGCCGTGCTGGCCGCGACCGCGAGCGTCCCGGAGACGGTGCTCGACGGGACGGTCGCGAGCGTCGACGGCGAGCTGGCCGACGTCGACACCGCGGTCGGCACGGTGCGCGGGCTCCGCGGCGGGGTGGATGAGCACGGCGACGCCGGCGACGGCCGCGAGGGGGTGGCCGTCGGCGACGCGGTGCAGGTCCGGATCGGCGCCGACGCGGTGACGATTTATAAGGACACCGCGGAGGTGGACCCGGACGCGACGAGCGCCCGGAACCGGCTGCGCGGTATGGTCGCCGGCGTCGAGGCGGGCGAGACGGTGTCGACGGTTCGGGTGGCGGTGGACGGGGTGGAGTTCCGGGTGCTGATCACGGCCGAGAGCGCGGCGCGCTTGGCCCTCGACGCGGGCGACGAGGTGGCGATCCGGTGGAAAGCGACCGCGACGCGGGTCGTCAGGGGGTCGACGACGCCGGGACGCGAGTAGCCGAATGGGGCGATTTGGTTTATGTAGGGCGAACTAACTTAACAGCGGAGAGAAATTATGACTCGTGACTGAATCATCCAAAGCGGTAACGAACGATACCGTGGCCGGGATCGACACGGGCAGCCTCGGACCCGCAGCACTGGCGTCCCTCGGCTCCGTCGGCCTCGCGCTGTACTTCTACTACGTGCGCGGGGACAAGCAACGCGGGCAGTTCGTCGGGCTGTGGCCGAGCACCATCCTCGCGCTCGCCACCTACCTGCGACTCGAGCAGATCAAGCAGACGCTCGACGAGCACGCCGACGACGACTGAGATCGAGGTAGACTGCGGCGCTTTTTCGCCCGAGAACGACGGTAGTCACCAGCCCGTGGCGGAGTCACCGATGCCGCCGGCATCGGTTGCCGGCGCTTCGGCTCACTTCCCCCAGAAGGGGTCCCGCTTCCGCTTGGTCTCTAAGTACGCCGACAGCGCCTCGCGCTCGTCGGCCGTGATCTCCTCTTTCAGCTCCTGTTCGAGGATCTTCGCGTGCTTCTCGGGGACCTCCGTCCAGAGGGTGTCGCCCTCCTCGATGTCGCGGCCGACGGTGGGGCCGTCGATGGCGATGCTCACGCGCTCGCCGGCGCGCGCCTCGTCGACGTCGTCGCCCTGCTTTTGAATCCCGGAGAGCTGGCCGGCGCGCTGGAACTCGTTGCCCTCGAAGTACCCGACGTTGCGGTTGTTCTGGACCGTGCCGGAGATGACCTCGACGCCGACGACCGCGGGGTCGTTCTGGCGGAAGGTGTGGTCGGGGAGGATGCGGAAGCGCGCGGGGCGGACGACCTTGTCCAGCACCGTCTCCTGCTGGGCGCGCTGCTTCTCCTCGACGTACGTCTCGTAGTCTTCGATCAGCTGGTAGATCACGTCGTTCGTGAACAGCTTGATGTCCGCGTTCTCCAGTTCCGTCTCGGCGTTCGCGAGGAGATCGACGTTGAACCCGAGGATCGACTTGTGCTCGTCCTGGTTCGCGGTCTCTGCCACGGCGATGTCGCGCGGCGCGATGTCGCCGACCTCCGCGCGCAGGATCGGGACCTCGGCCTCGCGGAGCGCGTTCGCCATCGCCTCTAAGGAGCCGAGCGTGTCGGCCTTGACGACGACGCCGTCCTCGGCGGTGTCCACCTCGATCTCCGCGAGCTCGGCTTTCACCTCCTCGACGACCTCCTCGACCGGGCGGTCGCGGACGACCCGCACCGGCGCGCCCGCCATCGCGCGATCGAGGTCGGGCGCGGCGATCTTCACGCCGGCGGCGGCGCCGACCTCGCCCACCTTCTCGAACTTCTTCTCCGTCCGGATCTCCTCGAGCGGTCGCGGCTGGAGCAGCGCCCGGATCTCGGTGACGATCGGCTCCTCCTGCCCGCCGACGACGATCTGGTCGCCGTTGCGGACCACGCCGTCGTACACGACCGTGTCGATGGTGGCGCCGAAGCCGCGCTCGTCTTTGACCTCCAGCACCGTCCCCTCGCCCGGACCCTGCACGTCGATCGCCATCTCCTCTTTCATGAACCGCTGGGAGAGGCCCATCAGGACGGTGAGCAGGTCGGGAACGCCCTCGCCCGTGATCGCCGAGAGGGGGGCGACGCCGATGTTCTTCTGGAAGTCCTGCACGCGCCAGTAGAGGTCCGCGGAGAAGCCGGCGTCGGAGAGCTGGCCGATGATCTCGTAGAGGTTCTCGTTGAGCATCGACTCGGCGCGCTCCGACTGCGCCTCCAGGCTCTTCTGGATCGGCTGGCCGTCCTGCGGGTTCCATCCCGGCGTCGTGTCCACCTTGTTGGCGGCGACGACGAAGGGGGTACCGGTGCGTCTGAGGATGTCGATCGCCTCCTCCGTCTGCGGCTGGAAGCCGTCGTTCACGTCGACGACGAGCACCGCGATGTCGGCGAGCGCGCCGCCGCGGGCGCGCAGCGTCGAGAAGGAGTGGTGGCCCGGCGTGTCGATGAAGAGGAGCCCGGGCAGGTCGAAGTCGGTCGGGTCGATGAGCTCGCCCGCCATCCCGGAGATGGTGTCGAGCGGGATGTCGGTCGCCCCGATGTGTTGGGTGATCGCGCCGGCTTCGCCCTCGCTGACGGCGGAGCCGCGGATCGTGTCGAGCAGGCTGGTCTTGCCGTGATCGACGTGGCCCAGCACGGCGACGATCGGCGTCCGAAGGGTGTCCGCGTTTGTGTGGTCGGTCATCAGTGATCGCCCCGAAAAGGTCGGTTGTCTACCGTTCCGCCCGGGCGTCAGTTAAGCCTTTCAAAATGCGTGCGTCTCGCGGGCGTCCGTTTCGGGGGGACAGAGGCGCCCGAGACCGTGACGTCTCGCCGCGCTGACCGGCCTCGTCACGCTCAGACTCGTCTGTCACCCGTCCGACGGCCCGTGGAGTTTAAGACCGTTGCCCCGGACGGTGCGAACATGGTCGACATCCTCGCGGAGAACCTCTCCGGGAAGGCGGTGATGAGCGCGGACGGAACGGAGCTCGGGGACCTGTACAACATCACGATGGACCTCAAGTCGGGCGAGCTCTCCGACCTGCTGGTGAGCCCCCACGAGCACCTCAGCACGGAGCGCTCGGGCTTCGACGTCGACGAGATGGGCCGTCTGAAAGTGCCGGTTGCGAACGTGCAGGCGGTGAAAGACTACATCGTCGTCGCCCGCTGATGGAAGTCCTCGACACCTCGGCGTTCATCCACGAGTACACCACTGACGACGACGCGGTCTCGGTGCCCGAAGTCCACGAGGAGCTCACCGGTGAGGGGGCGCTCCGGTTCGACGCGATGGAGGGCTCCGGCATGACGATCCACGTCCCGGCCCCGGAGGTCCTCGACAACGTCCGGCGCGCCGCGCGCGGCTCCGGCGACGCCGCGGAGCTGTCCGACACCGACACCCGGCTGATCGCGACCGCGCTCGAACTCAGCGCGACGCTCGTCACCGACGATTACGCCATGCAGAACGTCGCCGAGCGGCTCGACATCGCCGTGGAAGCCATCGCGCGCGACGGAATCACCGAAGAGCGAGAGTGGCGGTTCCAGTGCGTCGGCTGTAACCGCACCTTCGAGGAGAACAAGGAGCGGTGCCCGATCTGCGGGAGCGACCTGACGCGGAAGAACCCGGCGTAGCGCGGAACTTCGCTTTTCTCTCCCCTTCGATTTCGAACCCTCAGTCCGCCGACTCCGGCTCCGCGTCGCGGTCGGCGGACGAGGGCTGGAGGTCGCTCCCCGCGGATGATTCCTGTGAGGGCCCGCTCTCGTCCGCGTCGGCGTCGTCGCCCGGAAGCGCGGTGGTGAGCGCGTCGGCGTCGATCGGGAGCCGGTCGCGGAGCCGCCGCGCGACCGCGTGCGCCTCCGCGATCTCGACCTCGGCGACCGCCCGGACGAGCGCGACCGCGCGCTCCGCGCGGGCCCGCCGCCACGACTCCTCGCGCGACTGGTACGTGCGGATGGCCCGGAGGAACTCCGCCTGCGAGAACTCCGGCCAGTACGGGGCACAGAAGTAGACGGCCGCCTCGTTTCCGTTCGCGTGCCACGGCAGGAAGTTCGAGGTGCGCTCGTCGCCGCCGGTCCGGACGATGAGGTCGACGTCGCGGACCGGTCGGTCGTACAGCCGGTCCTCGACGGTCTCGACGTCGACGTCGTCGGGGGCGAGGTCGCCGGCGTCGACGTCGCGCGCGATCGCCGACGCCGCGTCGAGCAGCTCCGTCCGGCCGCCGTACGCCAGCGCGACGTTCAGCGTGAACCGGTCGTTGTCCGCGGTGCGGCGCTCCGCGTAGGTCACCGCGTCGCGCACGCGCTCGGGGAGGCGCTCGACGTCCCCGATCGCGCGGACGCGGACCCCCTGCTCGTGGACGCGGTCGGCGTCGGCGAAGTCCCGGAGCTTGTCCTCCAAGAGATCGAACAGCGGCTCTAACTCCTCGTCCGGGCGATCGAAGTTCTCGGTCGAGAAGGCGTACAGCGTCAGCTCCGCGACGCCTAAGTCCGCGCACCAGTCGAGCACGCGCTCGGTGGTGGCGGCGCCGGCGCGGTGGCCGTCGGGCGCGTCGTCGCCGCGCTCGCGGGCGTACCGCCGGTTTCCGTCCTGAATGATCGCGACGTGCGCCGGTACGTCCTCGATCTCCCGGCGGAGGTGCCGGCGGTACGCGCGCTCGGTGAGGTCGCGGAGGCGGTCCAACATATGTGCCAACTGACTCGACCGAGGGATATGTACTTTTACCCTCAGGCCGCGCAGATCGCGGCCGATGGACGCCGCCTACGTCTTCGCCGTCGCGTTCCGGCTCGATCCGGACGAGGCGACGGTCGACCCCGACCGGTTCGAGACGACGCTGGAGATCCCCGCGAGCGAGCCCGACGCCGAGGGGTGGCTGTTCTTCCGCGACCGCCTCTGGCGCGGCGAGATCGGCGACGACCCCTCGTTCCGGGAGCTCGCGAGCGACCGCCTCGGCGCCGAGGTCGTCGCCGCCGACTTCCGCGAGCTCCGGACCGACCGCGAGTACCTCGACGCGCTGCAGTCGGCGATCGCCGCGGACCTCGACCGGTTCAACGCCGACTCGGTCGACGAGGCCCTCCACAAGTACCTGGGGTCGTCGGTCCACGTGCGGGAGTGAGTTCGGCGCGGGACGCGGCGGTCCGCGCGCAACGGTGCCGACCCCCGAGACCCCACAACGCACTTATCGCCCGCCCGCCTACGGGCGCCCCCATGGCCGTCGCCGACTACGACTTCCACCTGTTCGACCTCGACGGGACGCTCGTCGACGCCGAGTGGTCGTACACCCGGAACGTCTTCGACCGCGTTGGTGACCGGCTCGGCCGCCCCTTCTCGGACCGGGAGGCGTACGTCCTCTGGCACGGGCTCGGCGGCGCCCGCGGCGGCACCCTCCGCGAACTCGGGGTCGACCCCGACGCGTTCTGGCCGGCGTTCCACGCCGAGGAGGACCCCCTCGCTCGCGCGGAGGCGACGTACCTCCACGACGACGCCGCCCGGCTGCTCGACAGCGTCGACGAGGCCGGCGGGCCGACCGGGCTGGTCACGCACTGCCAGCGGTTCCTCGCCGAGCCCGTCCTCGACCGGCTCGACATCGGCGACCGGTTCGACGCGGTCGTCTGCTGTACAGACGAGACGGGCTGGAAGCCCGACCCCGACCCCATCGAGCTGGCGATGACGGACCTCGGCGTCGACCCCGGAACCGACCGCGGCTACTACGCCGGCGACGGCGAGAGCGACGTGGGCGCCGCGTGGAACGCGGGCCTCGACGCGGTCCACGTCGAGCGCGTCGGCCACGAGGACCGCGGGCGGTGCGTGCTCGGCGACCGACGCGTCAGCCGGCTCGACGAGCTGCTCGCGTCGGCGTGAGGGGACCGCGATCGACCGCGACCCCGGATCCGGGTTTCCGATCGCGGCCCCCCTCGCTCGCGACCGAAACGGTCGTGAGGCGCCGGGCGAAACCGGGCGTATGACGAAGTGGCTCCACAGCGGCCGCCGCCGCGACCTGTGCGCGCTGCTGTACGAGGCCGGCGAGCTGCGGGCGCAGTCGCTGAAGAGTCGGCTCGAATCGCACTACGACGAGCGGATCGACCCCCGTTCGTTTTACGCCACGCTGAGATCCCTCGTGGAGTCGGGGCACCTCGACCGGCGGACCGAGGGGCTCGCCGACGTGTACGCGCTCACCGACGCCGGCGAGGACGCGCTCTTCGATCACTACGACTGGCTCTCGGAGCGGGTCGGGGTCGGGCCCTCGGAGGACCCGTCGAGCGACGACGCCGAGGTCGGCGGCCCCGACCTCAAGGATTAACAAGATCGGCGCGTTCGATTAATACATGACAGTCGTCAGCGTCTCGATGCCGGAGGAGCTGTTGGAGCGGATCGACGGGTTCGCCGACGAACACGGCTACACCGGGCGCAGCGAAGTCGTCCGGGAGGCCTCCCGGAACCTCCTCGGCGAGTTCGAGGACGCGAAGCTGGAGGACCGCGACCTGATGGCGGTGGTGACCGTGCTCTTCGACTACGAGACCACGAGCGTCGAGGAGCGGATGATGCGGCTCCGCCACGAGCACGAGGGGCTCGTCGCCTCCAACTTCCACAGCCACGTCGGCTCGCGGTACTGCATGGAGCTGTTCGTGCTCGAGGGACGCTTGGAGGACATCTCGGCGTTCGTCGGGAAGATCCGCGCGACGAAGGACACCCTCACGGTCGACTACAGCGTGACGCCGGTCGACGAGTTCGGCGCCGAGGACGGGGTCGCGGCCGCAGAGGGGAACGGTCACGGAGACGGGCACAGCCACGCCCACGACGGCGGACACGGCCGCGACGACTGATCGGGATCGCCGCCGCCTCTCACTTTCGATCGCCGCCGCGACCCGCCTCGACGTCCGCGAGCACCCCGACGAACGGGACCGCGAACCCGACGACGTAGCCGGCGAGGTGCGCGAAGACGTTGCTGCCGAACGGAACGAGCACCAGCGACCCGATCACGCCGGCGGCCGCGACGCTCGCGCCGGTGACGTACAGCAGTTCGCGCTCCGGGGGCAGATCGAGCCCCGCCACCCGCGGGCGGCCGACCGCGGCGTACAGCCCGGCCGCGGCGAGGACCGCTCCGACCGCGAACAGCGACCCCACGGCCGGCAGCGGCGGGAAGTAGCCGGCGCCGCTCGGCGCGAGGTACGCGACCGCGAGCGACGCGAAGACGGCGACGACCGACCAGCGCGGGTCGACGCCGGCGGGGCCCTCGCTTCGGATCCGGCGGCAGCCCTCCGAGCGGTCGCTCTCCGCCGCGAGCGCGGCGAACCAGACGGCGACGAGGTAGCCGAGGAGCGCGCTGTTCACGTCCGAGAAGCCGGCCGTGGGGGCGTCGGTCACCCCGCCGAGCGCGACGACGGTCGCCCACGCGGAGACGAGCGGGACGACCGCGAGGGAGACCGCGACCGACCCGAGGAGTCGCCGGCGCCAGCCGGCGACGACCGAGAGGGGGTACGCGACCGCGACGAGCAGCCAGTAGTTGACGACGTTGTCGGCGAGGTGCGCCGGGTCCGCGTGGACGAAGCTCGACGCGAACGCGGTCCACAGCGCCCAGCGGCTCTCGAAGACGCCCTCGGCCGCCAGCGAGAACCGCCACTCCTCGACGCCGGGGAGCAGGCTCACTCCGACGAGCAGCGCCGGCAGCGGCAGGGAGACGAGCGCCAGCTCCGCCGCCGGCCGGGACCGGACCGCGGCGAGGACTGCACCCAGCAGGCCGCGGAGGGTAGGGGGATCCGAATTCGGGGAATCGCCGCCGTCTCCCGGCATTCGGTCCTCCTACGGCGTCGCCGGGCGGACGCTCTCCAGCGCCGCGGCGAAGTCGTCGGCGGTGATTCCGATCTCGTCGGCGTGGTCGTTGGCCGCCTCGCCGTGCTCGTCGGCGACCCGCTCGATGGCGATCAGGGCGGCCTCCCGGCACAGCGACGCGATCTCCGCGCCGGAGTACCCCTCGGTCTCGTCGGCGAGGTGCTCCAGGTCGACGCCCTCGACGAGGGGTTTCGAGCGGGTGTGGACGTCGAGGATCTTCCGACGCGCCTCCCGGTCGGGCTCGGGGACCTCGACGTGGGTCTCCAATCGTCCGGGGCGGAGGAGCGCCGGGTCGAGCGCCTTCCGGCGGTTCGTCGCCGCGAGCACGACGAGGTTCGGGTTGTCGCCGGCGCGGTCCAGCTCGGTCAGGAGCTGCGAGACGACGCGCTCGCCGACGCCGGAGCCGTCGCCGCCCGCGCCGTCGCGGTCGGCCGCGATCGCGTCGATCTCGTCGAAGAAGACGATCGCGGGCGCCGCCTGCCGGGCGCGGTCGAACAGCTCCCGGACCGCCTTCTCGGACTCCCCGACGTACCGGTCGAGCAGCTCCGGCCCCGCGACTTGGATGAAGTTCACGCCGCTCTCGCCCGCGATCGCCCGCGCGAGGAGGGTCTTCCCGGTGCCGGGCGGTCCGTGGAGCAGGACCCCCGTCGGCGGGTCGGCGTCGGCGGCCTCGAAGAGCGGGCCGTACGTCAGCGGCCACGTCACCGCGCGCTCCAGCTTCTCCTTGGCCCCTGTCAGCCCGCCCACGTCCGAGAAGTCGGTGGTCGGCTGCTCGGCGACGTACTCGCGCATCGCGCTCGGCTCGACGCTCGCGTGGGCCGCCTCGAAGTCGGCCTTCCCGACGGTCACGTCGTCGAGCGCTTCGGCGTCCGACTCGCGGGCGCGCCGCAGCGCGGTCATCGCCGCCTCCTGCGTGAGCCCCTCGATGTCGGCGCCGACGAACCCGTGGGTTCGGGCCGCGATCCGGTCGAGGTCAACGTCGTCGGCGAGGGGCATCCGGCGCGTGTGCACGTCGAGGATCTGCCGGCGGCCGGCCTCGCCGGGGACGCCGATCTCGATCTCGCGGTCGAACCGGCCGCCCCGCCGGAGCGCGGGATCGAGGGTGTCGACGCGGTTGGTCGCGCCGATGACGATCACGTCGCCGCGGGCGTCGAGCCCGTCCATCAGCGAGAGCAGCTGCCCGACGACGCGGTTCTCCACGTCGCCGCCGTCGTCCCTCTTTCCCGCGATCGAGTCGATCTCGTCGAAGAAGACGATCGCGGGCGCCTCCTCGCTCGCGCGGTCGAACACGTCCCGCAGGCGCTCCTCCGACTCGCCCTTGTACTTGGACATGATCTCCGGGCCGTCGACGGTGATGAACGTCGCGTCGACCTCGTTGGCGACGGCGCGGGCGATCAGCGTCTTCCCGGTGCCCGGCGGCCCGTGGAGCAGGACGCCCTTCGGCGGGTCGATCCCGAGCCGGGTGAACACGCCGGGCTCCGAGAGCGGGAGCTCGATCGTCTCGCGGACTAACTCCAGCTCCTCGTCGAGCCCACCGATGTCCTCGTAGGTCGCGCCCGCGGTGTGCTCCGCCGGGGGTTCGGCGGCGCCGCCGGCGGGTCGGGCGTCCGTTCCGGAGGTGTCGGTTCCAGTGGACCGGTCGGTCGAGGGGTCACTCCTCGTCGGAGATTCGGAGGTCGATCGACGATCCCGCCCGGCGCTCGTGTCGGAGCGCGACCCGGTCCCGTCCCCGTATCTCACCGACACGTCGGTCCGGTTCGTGACGCGCACCGTGCCCGTCGGGTCGGTCTCGGCGACGACGAACCGGATCCCGCCGAGCCGCTCGACGTGGACGGCTTCCCCCTCGGTGACGGGGCGGTCGCGGAGGTCGCGGGCGAGCGCGCGCTCGACCACCTCGCGGCTCACGTCGACGTCGGCGAGCTCCGCGGGCGCGCCGAGCACGACGCGGTCTGCGTCCTCGACGTCGACGGCGGCGACAGTGACGGTGTCGCCGACCTTCACGCCGGCGTTCGCGCGGGTGTCGGCGTCGATGAGGACGGACCCCTCTCGGGCGTCCGCGCCGCCGGGCCACACCTTCGCGACCGCGGTGCGCTCGCCGCGGATCTCGACGGTGTCGCCGCTGAGGAGGCCGAGTCGCTTCCGGGAGGGTTCGGGGAGGCGGGCGATGCCCCGGCCCGCGTCCCGCTTCTCGGCGGCACGCACCGTAAGCCGGAGGCCGGCGGTGTCGTTCATACGCTCCGTTCCCGCCACTGACCCTTTATCCTTGCCCGCCGCCGACCGCAACCCCCTTACCCCGCCCGAACCCGTCGTTCGGTATGCAACCGACAGGGCACCTGCGCGGCGACGCGGTCCGCGTCGCCGGCGACGCCCGCCAGCGGTTCCACGACTCCGGCGGCTACGGTCGCCCGCTCGGCGGCGACGAGATCGCGCTCTCGCGGGTCGAGGCCGCCCACCTGCTGTTCCGCGGCGACCTCTCGGGAGTCACGATCGGTGAGGACGACGGCACCGGCGAGGTCGGCTTCGAGCGCTTCTTCGTCGAGAGCGCGGCCGCGGCCGATCGGTTCGCCGTGCGCTACCTCGTCTACGCCGACCTGCGCGACCGCGGCTTCTACCTCTCGCCCGCTCGCGATCCGTGGCCCGGCGGCGACGTCGACGCGCCCGACGCGGTCGACTTCGTCGCCTACGAGCGCGGCTCGACGCCGGACACGGGGAACGTGAAGTATCCCGTACAGGTCGTCGGCGAGCGCGAGTCGCTGCCGGCGGCCGGGCTCGCCGGGCGCACTCTCGCGGTCGTCGACGAGGAGTCCGACATCACGTACTTCGCGGCGACGAGCAGGGAGATCGCGGGCGCGACCGACTACGAGCCCCCCGACCGGCTGACGGGCGTCCTCCTCGCCGACCGCGTCGTCGTCTGGGACGCCCCCGAGGGGCTCTACGAGCGCGGCTTCTACGGCCAGCCGCTCACCGGCCGCGCCGCCGCGGTCGAGGGCGCGGTCCAGCTCTCCCTCGTCGAGGCGGCGTCGCTCGCGGCCGACGGCGTGCTGTCGCTGTCGGCGTCGGTGGACGCGGCGGGCGAGGCAACCGGCTCCTCCAGCGACGGGGCCGCGGAGACGGACGCCCCCGCCGCCGCGGTCGTCGCCCGCGGCCGCGACGTGGAGGGCGAGCGCTTCGACCGTCGGCTCGCCGCTTATAAGCGCCTCCGCGACGCCGACGCCGTCCCGAAGACCGGGTTCAAGTTCGGCGCGGACTTCCGGACCTACCTCGACGTGGAGACGGTCGAGGACCTGCCGCACTCCGAACACCTCGTGCGTGTCGTCGAGGCCGACCATCGGTTCTCGCCGCGCGAGCTGTCGCTCGACGTGCGGCTCGCGGGCGGCGTCCGCAAGGAGATGGTGTTCGCGCTGACGGCGGTGGGCGGTGACGGGCGCGACGACGCCGACGGACACGACGCGGTCCGCGACGCCGCCGTGGAGTGGCTCTCCGTCGGCCGATTGACGCCGTAGCCGAGTGAAACCCCTCCCGCGAACCGTTCACGACACCGTCACGGTGTCGTCGAACAGCGCGGAGAACAGCTTGTTCTCGGCCGCACGGAGGTGCTGTGTGAACGTCGTTTGCGAGATGTCCATCATCGACGCCACCTCCTCGCCGGTGTGTTCGCGGGGCCACTCGAAGAACCCGGCGAAGTGCGCGGTACGCGCCGCTTCGCGCTGTCGGTCCGTTAACGCTCCCGACAGCTGCTTCCGGAACCCGGCCTCGGTCTGTACGTCTCGCTCGCGCTCGCGCTGCGCGACGAGCGTCAGTCCGTCGTACGCCGTCTGAAGGGCGTCGACGACGGTCCGGATGTCGTTCGAGCTGGCGACGTGTGCGACCAGCGTCCCACTCGTACCGGTGACCGAGAGGGATTCGATGCCCGCCCCGTACTGCGCCAGCGTCGCGACGATCGACCGCTCGTCGATCGAGAACCGGAACAGGGAACGTGCCTCGTGGGTGTAGACGTGCTGTGCCGCGTCGACGTGGTCGGCCTCGGCGGCGTACTCGGAGACGGCTTCCGGCTCGGCGTCCGCGACGGTGACGTACTGGACGCGATCGCTGTCGCCGCCGCCGACGTGCTCGACGGCGACCGTGCAGTCGAGTCGCGCCGCCATATTCGCCAACGGCTCGTCGATCCCCGTCAGCTGGAACTCCAGTTCGGTGACGCTGTCCGCGGCGAGCGTCTGCTTGCTCTCGACGGCGCTGATCGCGTCCGCGACGGTGCGACCCAGTTCGGCGAAGATATCGCGCTCGATCAGGTCGAATGCGTCGGCGTTACGGGTCATTACGACGAGAACGCCGTACTCCGCGCCGCGGTACGCGAGCGGCACCACGACGCAGTGCGCCTCGCCGGGCGTCTCGGCGAGGTCGTCGTCGATCTCGGTGAACACCGGACGAGAGTCGTCGAGCGCCGCTTCGATCGGCGTCGGATCGGTCGCACACAACGTCTCGATATGGCCGTCGAGCGAGTCGATGTCGGTCCCCGCACACGAGCGCGGGCTGACCGTGCCGTCGACGAGCCCGCGTCCACCGGTCCAAGCCACGTCGAAGAGGTCGGAGGAAGCGAACTGCTCGCACACCTCCGACTCGATCTCCTCTCGCGTCGACGCGGCGACGAGCTCCCGATTGACGTCGCGGAGTACCTCGTTCGTGTTGTTCAGGAGGGCCAGTCGCTCGTTCTGATCTTCGATGCGCAGCTCGCGCTCCTTCCGTTCGGTGACGTCGCGCTCGATCGCCACGTAGCGTTCCACGTCCCCGTCTTCGGTAATCGGCGCGATCGTCGCGTCGATCCAGCAGAGCTCTCCCGACTTCCGGCGGTTCGTCAGCTCTCCCTCCCAGACAGACCCGGACGCTATCCGTTCCCAGAGCTCCTCGTAGAACTCCTCGTCGTGTTTCCCCGACTGCCAGAGTCGCGGATTCTCTCCGACCACCTCGTCCGGCTCGTATCCCGTGACCGTCTCGACGGCCGGGTTCGCGTACTCGATGGTGCCGTCAGGGTCGGTGAGGAAGATCGCGTGCCCGGCGTGTTCGATGGCTTTCCGATAGCCACGGAGCCGCTCGTTCGCCGTCTGCAATTGCGTTTTGACGGCGTCCTCCTCGTCGACGTACTCGGAGAGGTAATACACCGTCAACAGGGTGAGCGCGCTCACGAGGAGCCCGGGAAGCTCCTCGATCCCGGTGGTCGCCGTCCGCACGGTGAGCAGCTGCCGAAGCGTCATGAAGGTCAGAAGCAGCGTCAGGAAGCCGAACCGCCGATCGCGAGTGCTCACAAGCAGCAGGATCGAGTAGCCGACGCCGAGCAGCCGCAGCCCGATCGAGAGGGCGATGATCCAGTTCATACGACCACTCTCCTCCCCAGGCGGACCGGCGTCGGTGGCCCGCCGACCGTTTGTCCGTCTCGGCGCGACCCGTTCATAGCCGAGAGGAGTCCGTTCTCGTTGATAATGTCGGCGGTCGCTGGCGCGCAGTGCGGAACGGACCGATCCGGGGGAGTTATCCCCCGATCCAAACAGTATTGGTACGCGCAATATGGGGTGTCTCCCCGGGGAGCCCCCGGGTCAAACTGTATTGGTATCACCCTTTCCACCGGACTCCGCGTACATCCACGTGTATGACCTCCAGGACCAACCGGTCGGTACGGAGCCGGCCGCACGTCGGCGAGACGACCAGCGACGGGTGGTGGCGATGAGCACCGCTGACGACGGAGACACCCTCCCCGGCATCCCGAACGTCGGGAAGGCAGACCTCGACGCGATGGTGGAGAACGAGCGACCCGACCCGCGAGAGGAGCTCGCGGACGTCGAGGCGGACACGGACCTCGGCGTTTCGATGGCCGAAGACGCGCAGCGCGTCGCCCGCGGTGAACTCTCGGGCGACGAGTACTGGGAGAAGTACGACGAGGCCGCCGCCGCGGAGTTCGGCGAGGCGTACCGCGAGACGCCGAATCCGGCAGTCGACGCCGGCGACCAGACCGTCTCGACGGAGACGGCCGAGTCGCTGAGTTGTGCCGTCGGATCGATGGACACCGTGTCGGCGGAGTCGGCGCAGATCGACGGCGAGGGCGGAGGCGAGTCGGACGGAGGGATCGGCGCGGGCGACGAGAAGTGGGGGATGGTGATCGACCTCCAGAAATGCGTCGGCTGCGACTCGTGTACGGTCGCGTGCAAGTCAGAGAACCGGACGCCGCCGGGCGTCTCGTACAACGTCGTGATGGAGGAGGAACACGGCGAGTTCCCGAACGTCACGCGGACGAACGTGCCGCGACCGTGCATGCAGTGCGACAACCCGCCCTGTGTGCAGGTGTGTCCCGTCTCTGCGACGTACAAGATGGACGACGGCGTGGTCAACATCGACTACGACCGGTGTATCGGCTGCCGGTACTGCAACATCGCCTGTCCGTACGGCGCGCGGTACTTCGACTTCGGCGAGAACTACGACGACGAGGTCGACGAGGCGGGCGAAATCACGAGTCCGGAGTACGGCGTCGACCGCGGTCCACGCGAAGAGGGGAAGTCGCCGATCGGCAACATCCGCAAGTGCAGTTTCTGTACGCACCGGTTAGAGCGCGGCGAAGAGCCGGCGTGCGTCGAGACGTGCGTCGGCGACGCCCGCAACATGGGCGATCTCGAGAACCCCGACAGCGACGTCGCACGGATGGCCGACTCGTCGCGCGCGTTCCAACTGAAAGAGGACGAGGGGACCGACCCCAACGTCTACTACCTCAAATAGACCGATGTCGACACAGAGTTCACGCTTCGAGTTCGATCCGGGGTTCGAAGACGACCGGCTGCGAATAGCCTGGTACGCGGTCGTCGGCGTCCTCGTCGCCGTCGGCGCGTACGCGACATACCTGCGGCTCACGGGGGGGATGGCGAGTACCAACCTCACGAGCATCGTCCCGTGGGGCGCGTGGGTCGCCTTCTACATCTACTTCGTCGGCCTCTCCGCCGGCGCGTTCCTCGTGAGCACGATGGCCAACGTCTTCGAGGTCGAGGGGATGCACAGGATCGACCGCGACGCGCTGTTCGCGGCCGTCATCAGCATGGCGGTGGCGCTGCTGTTCGTCTGGATCGACCTCGGGCGGATGGACCGGATGTACTTCCCGTTCATCTGGCGCCAGCTGACGTCCGCGCTCTCGTGGGAGGTCCACGCGTACGTGGCCTATATCGGAATCCTGGTCACGGAGCTGTACTTCTCGATGCGGATCGACCTCGCGCGAGTCGCCGAGCGGACCTCGGGGCTCCGAGAGACGTTCTACGCGGCGCTCGCGCTCGGTCGACTGGACACGAGCGAGGAGTCCCAAGCGTTCGACCGGCGCTGGCTCAAGCGAGCCGGCGTCGTCGGAATCCCGCTGGCGATCTTCATGGTTCACGGCGGCACCGGCGTGCTGTTCGCCGTCTCGAAGGCCCGCCCGTACTGGAACAGCGGACTGTTCCCGGTGATCTTCGTCATCTCGGCGCTGCTCAGCGGGACCGCGCTCGTGATGATGATCTACGTGCTTCGGACCCGACTGTTCGACGGCGACTCGGTCGATCCGGATCTGCTCGACCGGCTCGCACAGCTGCTGATCGGCTTCATCATCGTCGACGCCGCCCTGACCGCCATCGAGACGTTCATCGCGATCGCCAGCCTCCACCCCCACGAGATCGAGACCTGGCAGGTGATCATGTACGGTCCGATGTCGTGGTCGTTCTGGTGGTTCATGGTCGGCTTCAGCTGGGTGTTCCCGATGGTCCTGCTGAGCAAGAAGTCGTGGCGACGCACGCCGTCGGCGATGGTGCTCGCCGGACTGAGCGTCGTCGTCGGGATCGTCGCGGTGCGGTTCAACATCGTCGTCCCGGCGCAGGTCATGCCGGTGATGGAGGGGCTCCCCCACGGGTCGTACTTCCCGACGCTCGTCGAGTGGGGGACGAGTATCGGCATGATCGGTGTCGGCCTGCTGTTGTACACGCTGGGTGCGGAGACGCTTCCGTTGACCCCGCTTTCCGGAGGTGACCACGAATGAGTACCGACGATTCGGGCGAGGACGGCGCGGGCGTTTCGCGCCGCGACTTCGTCAAGGCGGCCGGGAGTATCGGAGTCATCGCGGCGGCGAGCAACGCCGCGGTCGACGTGGACGTCGACGACCTGTGGACGGACGACCAACACCACTACGTCGGAGACGACTACGGCGAGTACGGCGCGAGCGACGTGATACACACCACCTGCGGACAGTGTAACACGTTCTGTCCGATCAAGGTGCAGCTCGCGGACGGGAGCGGCACCGGCGAGTACAGCTCGCTCGTCCGGAAGCTCGCCGGGAACCCGTACTCGTTCCTCAACACGCAGCCGTTCTCGCAGGTGCCTTACGAGAGCGACCCGGAGGACGTGGCGATGGGCGACGTCGAGGGGAGCGGCGACGTCGACACCGACCGCTGGTCGCTCTCCGGCGGCCGGATCTGTTTAAAAGGACAGGCGGGCATTCAGACGGCCTTCGACAGCTACCGCGTCCGACAGCCGATGAAGCGCGTCGGCCCGCGCGGCTCGGGCGAGTGGAAGACCGTCTCGTGGGACCAGGCGATTCGGGACATCGTCGAGGGCGACGACGAGCTCGGCCACCCCGGACTCGAAGACATCTGGGGATACGCCCCGCAGGAGGCGGTGATGAGCGACTGGGAGGCGGTCCAGAACGGCGAGCTCTCCAAGTCCGCGTTCGACGAGAAGTACGCCGACGACCTCATCGACACCGACCACCCCGACCTCGGCCCGAAGTCCAACCAGATCGTCGACGTCGGCGGGTTCCGCCGCAACTTCATTCGGAACCGACTCTGGCATCAGGGACTGGGGTCGATAAACAGCATCCACCACGCCGGGACCTGCGGCGTCTCGAGCGTGATGGGCAACGTGCGCTCGCACGCCGCCCAGAAGAAGCGACAGTATCCGGACATCGAGAACTGCGAGTACCTCCTCGCGTGGGGGACCAATCCCATGGTCGCCAACAAGGGGCCGACGTGGCTCGCGCCGAAGCTGACGAACGCCATCGAGGACGGGATGCGGATGGACGTCGTCGACCCGCGGCTGTCGAAGACCGCGGAGAAGGCCGACACGTGGGTCCCCGTCGAACCCGGCGCGGACGGGGCGCTCGCGCTCGGGATGGCGCGGTGGATCATCGAGAACGACCGCCACGACCTGGCGTATCTCCAGAACCCCTCGCGGTCGGCCGCGAGCGACGACGACGAACCCACGTGGAGCGACGCGACGCACCTCGTCCTCGTCGACGAGCCGGCGGGACCGAAGGCGCGCGCCGGCGACCTCGGGCTCGTTCCGGAGGGCGACGAGGCCGCCGACGACTTCGTCGCCGTCGACGCGGCGACGGGCGAGCCGCGACCCGCGAGCGAGGTCGAGACGGCCGTTCTCGACGTCGACGTGACGATCGACGGGACGGCGGTTCGCAGCGTCTGGAGCCAGTACCGCGAGCGCGTCTTCGAACACACCGTCGAGGAGTACGCCGAGATGGCCGGCGTGCCGGCCGACCAGATCGCCGAGATCGCCGACGAGTTCACCAGCCACGGCAAGCGGGCGGCGATCATGGCCTACCGCGGCCCGGCGAAGCACACCAACGGCTTCTACAACACGCGAGCGATAGCCACCCTCCAGCACCTCATCGGGAACTACGACTGGAAAGGCGGCCAGATCACGCCCTACGCGGGCTACGACACTATGTCCGGCCGGTACGAACTCGGCTCGGTCCCGGACGGATACTCCCCGTGGGGGATCCCCCTGCTCCGCGGCGGCGTCAACTACGAGGACACATCGTTGTTCGAGCGCGACGACGGCTACCCGGCGAAGCGGCCGTGGTTCCCCGTCGCGCCGCCGCAGGCGACCCAAGAGCTCTACGGCAGCGCCGCCGACGAGTACCCGTACGGCGTCGAGGCGCTGTTCATCCGGCCGTACTCGAACAACCACGTGATGGCGGTCGCCGGCGGCGACGAGATCCCGGCGATCCTCGAAGACACCGACGCGATCCCGCTGATCGTCGCCTCGGACACGGTCATCGGCGAGACGAGCCAGTACGCCGACTACATCCTGCCCGAGCCGACGTACCTCGAACGGTGGGAGAACTTCGGGACGTACCCGAACAAGCGGCTGGCCGACGAGAAGGTCAGCCAGCCGGCGGTCTCGGTCGTCCCCAACGCGCGTCCGTTCGAAGACGTGCTCATCGAGCTGTGGTCGGAGCTTGACCTGCCCGGCGTCGGTGAGGAGGCTATCCCCGACGCGGACGGCGACTTATGGCCCCTCGAACAGGCCGAGGACTTCTACCTGAAGCTCGCGGCCAACATCGCGTACGCCCGCGACCCGGTCGCGGACGCGAGCGAGGACGAGCGGCGGGCGTTCCGCGAGAGCCACGAGAACGGCCTCGGCGAGCAGTTCGACCTCGACCGCTGGCGGGCTGCCGTCACCGACGAGGAGTGGCCGAAGGTCGTCACGGTGTTGAACCGGGGCGGCCGCTTCGAGGAGCCGACCGAGGGCTACGACGAGGCGTTCGCCGAGCACGGTCACGGGTACGACTACGCCGAGCGCGGCGAGGAGTCGAACGCCTACGACGGCGAGCACATGCGGTACAAGCTCGAGTCGCGCGTCGACTTCTACAGCGAGGTCGTCCCGAAGGGGAAACACTCCTACACCGGCGAGCGGTTCGACCCGCTCCCGCGGATCGACGACGTCGAGCACTACGACGGGACCGTCCAGGCCGCGGTGAGCGGCGACGACGACCCGGAGCGCCCGCTCCGGCTGATCAACTGGAAGCCGCGGACGCAGGGGATGCACCGCACCCAGAACAGCCCGTGGCTCCGCGAGACACGCCCGGAAAACCCCGTCTGGATCAACCCGCGGGACGCCGAGGAGCGGGGCATCGAGAACGGCGACGAGATCGTCATCGACGCGGGTCGCGGGACCGCCGACGCGGTCGCGATGGTCACGAGCGGGATCCGACCCGGCGTCGTCGGTGCGATGTGGGGCTGGGGTCGGACGGGCGACGGCGCGACGGCCGACACGATCGACGGCGAAACGCGGCCGGCGGTCGAGGCGGACGGCCACAGCGACTACCAGTTCGACGAGCCGATGACCGAGGAGGCCGGATACGCGAAGGGGCGCGACGCCGGCTTCGCGATCAACCACATCCAACCGTTAGACGAGGAACTCGGCGACACCGGCCTCTCGGATCTGGTCGGCGGGAGCAACGCGCAGTACGACGCCTTCGTCGACGTGGAGCGGCGGTGAGACGCATGTCCGGACACACAGACCCAGACGCGGACACAGACGCAGGCGCCGCCCGCGACGAGGCGGCGATGGCGACGGCCCGCGCACGGCTGTACGGACTGCTGGCCGCGACCTTCGACGGCGAGGCCGAGACGATCGCTGCCGCGCTCGATCGGGAGGCCTTCGCGGCCGTCGCCGACGTGTTCCCGATCGACATCGAGACGGCCGACCTGCGCGGTGACGATCACGACGCCGACTCGCTGAAGATCGGGTACGACAACCTGTTCGTCGTACCGGGAAGCCACTACGTACCGCCGTTCGCGTCCGCCCACGCGGTCGATCCGAGCGAGGCGTTCGAGTCCGACTCCCGGTATCACACCGCCGGGGAAGCCGGCGAACTCCTCGGCGATCCGGCCGCCGACATGGCGCAGCTGTACGCCGCCGCCGGGTTCTCGCCCGAACGGGGCGACGACATCCCCGACCACGTCGCCGCCTGTTTCGAGTTCATGCGCGCGCTCTGCGAGCGGGAGGCGGCGCTCCTCGACGGCGGCGGACGCGAGGCGAACCTCGACGCGGTCCGCGACCTCCAAGCCCGGACGCTCTCCCAGTTGGGGTGGATCGACCGGTTCGAAGACGCCGTCGCGAGCCGCGACACCGTCGAAGGCGTCTTCGCCGCGATCGCTCGTCTCGCTCGGACGTTCACCGCATGGGACGCACAGGAAGTCGTCGACGCCGACCGGCGGTCGTCCGAAATCACCTCCACGTAACCACTTCACCGATGACAACAACAGACATCTCAGACGCAGACCTCCGTGATCGCCTCCGCGCCGTCGACGACCCGGCGCTCGATACAGACATCGTCAGCGCCGGCCTCGTCACCGACGTCACGGTCGACGGCGGGACCGCCGCCGTCGAGCTCGCACTCGGCGCGCCGCACGCGCCGGACGAGGCCGCCATCGCGGACCGCGTCCGCGAGGTCGCCGCCGACGCCGGGATCGACGTCGAACTCTCGGCGAACGTGCCGCTGTTCGACTCGGCCGAGTCGTCGGTCCTGCCCGGCGTGAAAAACGTGATCGCCGTCGCCTCCGGGAAAGGCGGCGTCGGGAAAAGCACCGTCGCCGTCAACCTCGCCGCCGGCCTCGCCGACCGCGGAGCGAACGTCGGGCTGTTCGACGCCGACGTGTACGGCCCGAACGTTCCCCAGATGCTCGGCGCCGACGCCGACCCCGACGTGACGACGGTCGACGGCGAAGACCGGATCGAACCGCCGACCGCCCACGGGCTCGAACTGATGAGCGTCGGACTGCTGATCGACGACGACGACCCTGTCGTCTGGCGCGGTCCGGTGGCGCAGAACACGCTCACGGACCTCTTCGACGACGTGTCGTGGGGATCGCTGGACTACCTCGTCGTGGATCTCCCGCCGGGTACCGGCGACGTCCAGTTGACGGTGCTTCAGAACCTCCCCGTCACGGGGACGGTCGTCGTCACGACCCCCCAATCCGTCGCCGTGGGAGACACCCGCCGAGGCGTGCAGATGTTCGGGGAGTACCAGACGAACGTGTTGGGCGTCGTCGAGAACATGAGCGGGTTCGTCTGCCCCAGTTGTGGAGACACGCACGACATCTTCGGCGAGGACGGCGGCCGGACGCTCGCCGATGCGGTCGACGTCCCGTACCTCGGATCGCTGCCGCTGGATCCGGCCGTCCGCGCGGGAGCCGACGACGGTGAACCGATCGTGTTCGGTGACGAGGGCGACACCGCAGCGGCGTTCCGGGAGTTGGCGGCGACGGTCGCAAACAAAGTCGGGGTCCTCCGACGTCACCACCAACAGCAGCGGCGAGAGCCGGAGCCAATGTGACGCGGGAGTCGACGCCGAGCTGAAAAACCGTGGTGGTGCCGGTAGAGCGGAACCGGAAGCGATCGACACCGCCTCCGCTCCCACTCAGCTTCGTCTCCACGATGATCGCTTTGGACTACCGCGTCCGGACGCGGGCGTCGTCGGGAGAACGGAAGGATTTTTCCGGCGGTGACGCGCTTCGGCACCCATGGACGATCCCTCCGCCTTCCCGTCCGGGTCGAGCGCGTACGACATCTCCACGGTCGACCTCGACGACGACCGCTACGAGGTGACACAGTCGATGGTCCGGAACAAGTACACCGTCCGCGACAGCGCCGGCGACGTCGTCTTGCGCGGGAAACAGAAGATGTTCAAGCTGAAAGAGGAGTTCCCGTTCGTCACCGGCGACGACGGTGACGCGTTCACGGTGAAGGCTGGCGGAATCATGGACGTCGCGGGCAACTACGCAATCACCGACGCGGGCACCGGCGAGGAGGTCGTCGTCCTCGACGAGGACTACTCGCTGTTCACCGAAAACTGGACGATCCGCGACCCCGACACGGGGGAGGCGCTGGCGACCATTCGATCGAAGAACAAGCTCCTCTCGGCGCTCCGCCACCTCGTCGGCGCGGCGAACCTCGTCCCGAACAAGTACGAGATATTCGACGCCGACGGCGGTCACGTCGGCGACATCGAGGGGCAGTTCTCGCTGCGCGACGCCTACACGGTCACCATCGACGACGCGAGCGGCGTGCCGAAAGAGGCGGTGATCGCCGCCGCGTGCATCCTCGACGCCTTAGAGAACCAGTAGCGACGCTCGACGCCTACTCCCCGCCCAGCTTCGTCTCGCCGACCGCGTCGTGGCCCTCGATCACTTCTGTCCCGCCCATGTACGGGCGCAGCGCCTCGGGGACGGTGACGGTGCCGTCGTCGTTCTGGTAGTACTCTAAGATCGCGACGACGATCCGCGGGACCGCGAGCCCCGAGCCGTTCAGGGTGTGGAGGAACTCCGCGGACTCGTGGTGCTCCTCGCGGTAGCGGATCCCGGCGCGACGCGCCTGGAAGTCCTCGAAGTTCGAGACGGAGGAGACCTCCAGCCAGCGGCCGCCCCGCTCTGGGCCCTCGTCCATGTCGTCTGCGGGCGCCCACACCTCGATGTCGTACTTCTTCGCCTGCGTGAACCCGAGGTCGCCGGTACACATCTCGAGGATGCGGTAGGGGAGTTCGAGGCGACGGAGCACCTCCTCGGCCTCGTCGACGAGCCCCTCGAAGCGCTCGTCGCTCTCCTCGGGCCGGACGAAGTTCACCATCTCAACCTTGTTGAACTGGTGGACGCGGACGATCCCGCGCGTCTCGGTGCCGTGCTCGCCCGCCTCCTGCCGGAAGTTCGGCGTGTACGCCTGGTACTTGAGCGGGAGGTCCTCACCCAAGAGGATCTCGTCGCGGTGGAGGTTCGTGACGGGCACCTCCGCGGTCGGGAGCAGCCAGAGGTCGTCGTCGTCGTAGTCGTCCTCGTTGGTCCCCTCGACGCGGTAGGCGTCCTCGGTGAACTTCGGGAGCTGGCCGGTGCCGCGCATCGACGCGGAGTTGACTGGGATCGGCGGGAACACGTCCTCGTACCCCTGCTCGCGGTGCACGTCGAGCATGAACTGGATCAGCGCGTGCTCCAGCCGGGCGCCGTCGCCCTTCGCGACGTAGAAGCCGCCGCCGGCGACCTTCGCGCCGCGCTCGAAGTCGAGGATCTCCAGCTCCTCGCCGAGGTCGTAGTGCGGCTCGACGCTCTCCGGGAGCTCCCGGAGAGCGTCGAACCCCTCGCGGCGCCGCTCGACGTTCTCCGACTCGTCGGCGCCGACCGGCACCGACTCCTGCGGGATCTGGGGGAGTTCGAGCAGCGACTCCTCCAGCTCGGCCTCCAGCTCGTCGGCGCGCTCCTCGATCTCCTGTAGCTCCGACTTGAGTTCCTGTGAGCGCTCGATCGCCTCTTGGGCCGCCTCCTCGTCGCCGGCCTGTTTGAGGTCGCCGATTTTCGAGGAGACCTCGTTGCGCTCGTGACGCAGGTCGTCGCCGCGCTGTTTCAGCTCCCGCCACTCCTCGTCGACGTCGAGTATCCGGTCGAGGTCCACGTCGACGCCCTTGTTGGCGAGCGCCTCGCGGACGACCTCGGGGTTCTCCCGGACGAACTGTCGAGACAGCATTTATCGGGGATTCCGCGGGGCGACCCAAAACCGTATCGGAGCGTCGGCATCGGTTGGCACGGGGGACGTAATCTCAGGGGAGGATCGCGGAGCTCGCGAACAGCGTGAGCAGCGCGAGGCCGGCGACGACGACGCCCGTTACGCGCATCATGAGGATCCGCGTCTCGCTCGGCTCGATCGTCCGGGTCGATCCGTCTGACGATCGGGTCTGCCAGCTCGTCATCCGACGCGGGAACGCCGCCATCGCCAGCGCGCCCGCGGCAACGAGGAGGGGGACGACGACGAAGAACAGCCGGAGGGGTGCGGGGAGCATGTCGGAGAGACTCCCCGCGGATCTACAAAAAGTTACGATGCGGGACGAGGGCTCAGATTCTCGGGACGGCTTCGAAGGGGCGTCACCCCGCCGTCAGTATCCGCCCGGCAGCGCCATCCCGATCGCGAGCGCGACCAGCGGCACTGCGGCGACCACCGCGTACCACAGCCCCGCAGCCACGAGGAGGAGCCACGTCGAGGCGTCGTACCCGGTCGGGTCCCAGTCGACGCCGAGCCGCGGCAGCCCGAGCGCGGCGACCGCCGGGGCGGCGACCCCGACGAGGATCCCGCCGAACAGCGCGGTGTCGAGGAACCCCTCGCTCCACCCGGGCCCCGCCGAGTCGACGAGCCCGACCGTGAGCAGGACGCCGGCGAGGTAGGGGACCGAGAGCGCCAGCGAGACGCCGACGTACGAGGGGACGAGCCGGCCCGCGGGCGGGAGCGCGCGGAACAGCGCCCGGAACCGCGACGCGATCAGGAAGGGGGTCCAGAGGACCGCGGCGACGACGCCGGGGAGCGCGAACAGGACGACCGTCCAGAGCCACGCCGCGATCGTACCGACGAACGCCGGGACCGCGGGGGACGAGGGAGACGACGAGAGGACGACGGGGACCGAGACCATGGCCGACCGACGCGCCGGGACCGGCAAACGTCTTGTGGTGGCGCTGGCGCTCGCCCCGGACCGGTCGGCGCCGTCCGAACCACACGGTTTAAGCGGCACGCCGCGAGCGCGTACCCATGCTCATCACGGGTGCGGAGCTGGCCGACGGGCGGGTCCGAGACGTTCGAGTCCGCGGCGGGACCGTCGACGCGGTCGAACCGACGAACGCGGGGCTCGACGCCGACGCCGGCGAGCGCGTCGTCGACGCGCGGGGGCGCCACCTCCTCCCCGGCGCCGTCGACGTGCACGTCCACTTCCGCGAACCGGGCGCGAGCCACAAGGAGACGTGGACCTCGGGCTCGCGGGCCGCGGCCGCGGGCGGGGTCACGACCGTCGTCGACCAGCCGAACACCTCGCCGCCGACCGTCGACGGCGACGCCTTCGACGAGAAGGCCGCCCTCGCCGCGCCGTCGCTCGTCGACTACGGGATCAACGGCGGCGTCACGGGCGACTGGGACCCCGAGAGCCTCTTCGAGCGCCCTCTGTTCGCACTCGGCGAGGTGTTCCTCGCGGACTCGACCGGCGACATGGGGATCGCCGTGGACCTGTTCGAGGAGGCGCTCGCCGAGGCCGCCGCCCGCGACGTCCCCGTCACGGTCCACGCCGAGGACGAGACCCTGTTCGACGATGGCGCGCTCAGAGGGGACCTCGGCGGGGTCGGCACCGCCGCGAACGCCGACGCGTGGTCGGCCTACCGGACCGCGGAGGCCGAGGCCGCCGCGGTCGAGCGCGCCCTCGACGCCGGCGCCGCGAGCGACGCGCAGGTGCACATCGCGCACACGTCGACGCCCGAGGGGATCGACGCGGTGAGCGAGGCTCGGGCGGACGCGACCGGGGACGCGCCGCCCACCTGCGAGGTGACGCCGCACCACCTCTTCCTGTCGCGCGAGGACGCGGGGCGGCTCGGCACCTTCGGGCGCATGAACCCCCCGCTCCGCTCCGAGGAGCGCCGCGCCGCCGTCTTCGAGCGGCTCCGCGACGGTGAGGTCGACGTCGTTGCCACCGACCACGCGCCCCACACGGTCGCCGAGAAGCGGCAGGGACTCGTCGACGCGCCGAGCGGCGTGCCGGGCGTGGAGACCCTCTATCCGCTCCTCTTGGAGTCGGTCCGGAAGGGGAACCTCTCCTTGGAGCGCGTCCGCGACGCGGTCGCCGCCAACCCGGCGTCGATCTTCGGGATCGAGGGGAAAGGACGGATCGAGCCGGGCGCCGACGCCGACCTCGTGGTAGTCGACCTCACGAACCCCCGCGAGATCGAGGCCGGTGCGCTCCACGGCGCGGCCGGGTGGACGCCCTTCGAGGGGCTTTTGGGCGTCTTTCCGGAGCTGACGACGATCCGCGGCGAGGTCGTCTACGAGCGCGATCCGGTCACCGGTGCGGAGTCGTTCGGCGAATCGGCCGGCCGGAACGTGCGGGTGTCGTAGGCGATCGGCCGGTGTCGTGGAGTCGCAGCCGTTGACCCCCCGTTTTTCAAGCGGTCTCGTTCGAGACAGCCGGTGATGGCTTGTGCGGCTTGGTGGGTGGCAAGGATCGCGTGCTGACTCCCGAGGTCGGTTTCCTCGCGCACGTCGTCGTAGGCGAGGGGTTGTACGTCGCTCTTGGCGTTACACTTCCCCCACGCCATGTCGGTGGCGATTTGGCAACCGCGCTTCCACTCGGAGATAGTCTCTTCGAGGAGGTCGCGTTGCTCGTCCGTTACCTCAAGACGAGTGATTGCCGTCCGACGCACGTAGTCGTCTGCTACGTATTCAATGTAGTCACTGGGATAATTATACTTTAGTGGTTGTAACCAATACCAACGCGCTCCTCCCCTCCCTACTCGCTCCCTTTGGTCGCTCCTTGAGGAAGGGGACTCCGCGCTACCGATTCAGTTGATCGCGACCGGGACGGACCGGACTACCGGGTACCCCCGTCGAAAAGATCGTTTCGCCGGGTGTCAATCGTGCGTGTGCCCGTGCGCGGCGTCGTCGTGCGCGGCCTCGTCACCCGACTCGTCGTGGGTGTGGTCCTGCTCGCCCGAATCCGTCTCGCCGAGTACCTCCGCGCCCTCGCCGTCGATCATGTCCATGTTCTTGAGGTTGTCGCGCTCCTCGAAGTCCTCGACGGCCTCCATCACGTCCTCCTGGGTGATCGTCATCCGGTCCTCCGTGAGCGCGCCGAGGACGGCCTCGCGGAGCACCATCCGGAGGTCCGAGCCCGTGAGCCCGCTCGTCCGGTCGGCGACCTCGTCGGGGTCGAAGTCGGCGATCTGCATCTCGCGGGTGACGACCCGGAGGATGTCGGCGCGCATGTCGCGGTCGGGCTTGGGGAAGTTGACGATCTCGTCGAACCGGCGCCACGCGGCGGCGTCGAGCTGGTCCGGGTGGTTGGTCGCGCCGATGAGGAGGACCTCGTCGCGCACGAGGGACACCTCGTCGATCGACTTGAGGAGGGTGTTGACGGCGCGCTTCAGCGCGGCGTGCTCGTCGGAGCGCCGGGTCTTCGCCACCGAGTCGAACTCGTCGATGAAGAGGATACACGGGGAGAGCCGCTTGGCCACCTCGAAGGTCTTCTCGACGTTCTTGGCCGTCTCGCCGAGGTACTGGCTCGTGATCATCGACATCTTCACCTCGACGAGGGGAATACCGAGCTCGTGGGCGAGCGCCCGCGAGACGGTCGTCTTCCCGGTCCCCGGCGGCCCGACGAACAGGAGCTTCCCGATCTCTCGGAGCCCGATGCTCGCGAGGTACTCGCGGTGTTCGATCGCCTTGACGATCTTCTGGATCTCGCCCTCCTGATCGCCGGTGAGCACGAGGTCGGCGAGCGTCGTCTCGATCTCCTCGGGGGCCTGGACGTTGACGAGATCGAGCATCTCGCCGTCCTCGTCCTCGTCGAAGTACTCCTCCAGCAGGGCGTCGATCCAGACGCGGTCGGCCTGAATCGGTCTGACGTTGTCGCGCGCCTCCTCGTGGGTCACCGGCCCGTCGAGGTCCTCCGCGAGCTCGAGCGCGGCGACGATCGTCGGGTTCTGGGCGATCCGATCGTCGTCGGCGTGGTCGCGGTACCACTCCAGCGCCATCGCGGGCTGGGTCAGGGATATCTCGCCGGAGAACTCCGTCCGCTGGGTGAAGAGGAGGTCGGAGACGGCGTCCCACGGGTGGTCGACTCCCGTCGCGGTGCGGGTCGTCTCGCTCGTCGCCTTGAGCGGCCGCTCGACGCCGCCCGGAGCGTCGTCGGCGGCGTCGTCGGACCAGAACACCTGCCGGAAGCGCGGCGGCAGGTCGTTCTCGTCGAGGTCGCGGTTCTCGGTGTAGAGGTGCGTCGTCAACACGAACTCGACGACGTCGAGCGCCGGGTCACTCATCCGCGCGACGTAGCCGCGGGACGCGGTTAAGCGCGTCGAACCGCGGCCGCGAACGGCCGCGGCGAAGTAGGGTCGACGCGTGGGTCGAGGCGCGGATCCGCCGCCCGATACGCCGGTCGGGGACCCGGGCGGCGTATCGAACGCTTATTAGCCCTGGTGATCGACCTACCTCCCATGAGCTCCGAGGACGCGGCCGCGACCGGGGATTCCGCCGGGCAGGCCGACGCCGACGCGGACCACGAGAACGCGCTCCAGGACGTGATCGCCGTCGACCCCGACGACGTCGAGCAGGGGACGGTGAACCGCCTCGACGCCCACACCGGCGACGGGATCCGCCACCGGGCGTTCACCTGTCTCGTGTACGACGCCGACGGCCGGATCCTGCTGGCCCAGCGCGCGCCCACGAAACGGCTGTGGGACGGCCACTGGGACGGCACGGTGGCCTCCCACCCGGTCGAGGGGCAGTCGCAGGAGGACGCGACCGAACAGCGCTTAGAGGAGGAGCTGGGGATCACCCCGGACCAGTACGACGACCTCCGGGTGACGGACAAGTTCGAGTACAAGCGCTACTACCCCAACGAGGGCGTCGAGTGGGAGGTCTGTTCGGTGCTGAAGGTGACCTTAGACGACGCCTCGCTCGACCCCGACGAGGCGGAGATCGGCGGAATGTTATGGGTCGACTACGAGCACCTCCACGAGAACCCGTCGCTGTACCGGCAGCTCCGCCTGTGCCCGTGGTTCGAGATCGCGATGCGACGCGACTTCTCTTGAACGATAGCCGGCCGACCGCGCCTTCCCCTTCGCCCGCGACCGAAGCGGCGAGTTGAAGGCGCGCGGGCGATTCGGTTCCAGACATGACCGTCGTCGCCGTGCTTGCGAAGCCGCCCCGCGAGGGGCTCGTCGCGACCGGGCTCGCGGAGTCGACCCCGCTGTCGACCGCCGAGGCCGCCGACCTGTACGAGGCGCTGTTCCGCGACGCCGTCCTCGCGGTCGACCGCTCCGGCGGCGAGCTCCTCGTGAACTACCCGGTCGACGACGACCTCCCCGCCGAGCACCGAACCGACACCGCCCCCGAGGCCGAACTGCGCACCCTCGTCGCCGACACCCTCGGCGGCACCGACGAGGTCCGGTTCGAGCGGCAGGTCGGGTCGTCGTTCGGCGCGCGCGCCGGTAACACCGTCACCCACCTGCTCCGCGAGGAGAACGCCGACTCGGTCGCGGTGGTCACCCCGCAGGCGCCGCTGCTCTCGCGGACCGTGATCGACTCGGCCGCGATGAAGCTCCGGACGAATCAGGTCGTGCTCGGCCCCTCCACCCGCGGGCGGGTCTACTACGCCGGCTTCACCGCGCCGATCGACTTCGACGGCGCGTTCAAGGACCCGAGCCTCCCGACGCTCGCGTCCCGCGGCGCCGACGCCGGCCTCGACGTGGAGTTCCTCGAGTCGTCGCCCTCGATGGTCGACGGCGACGACCTGCTCGACGCGGTCCCCCTCCTCCGCGCCCGGTTCACCGCCGAGCGCGTCGTCCCCGACTACACCGCCGCGTTCGTCCACGAACACGGGCTGGACGTGGTCGTCGAGGACGGGGAGCCGCGGGTCGTCCGGGACTGAGCACTCGGTCGGTCCGGGAGCGACGCGGCTCGAAGCCGCCCAGCGCGGCTCGAAACCCCGAAAAGGCTCGGTCGCGTACGACCGGCAATGACCGACGAGAAGGAGAGCACGTTCCTCGTCACGCACGTCGAGAGCGACTCCGCGGTGCTGAAAGACGTCCGCGACGGACAGGTGCACACGCTGAGCTCGAACCCCGGGCTCTCGGTCGACGACGCCGTGGAGGCGACCGTCGCCCCCGACCCGCCGATGAAGGTCACGTATCAGGTCGTCGAGGTCGCGGAGCGGCGGTCCCTCTCGATCGAGGAGAGCGAGGAGCCGCCGACCGTCCACGAACGCGAGCTCGCGGCCGAGACGGAGACCGGCGAGCTCGCGCGCGAGGAGCGCGCGGGGATCGGCGAGGTCCACGTGCTGACGCCGCCCGAGGAGGACACGGCCGACGCGGTCGCGGACGTGCTCGACGACCGGGAGGCGACGCTGTCGCGGGCGGCGCGGCTCGGCGTGAACCGCGTCGAGGTCCGGTCGGAGCCGGGCGTGGTCAGCGTGCGGTACATGCCCTGAGCCCCTGCGGAAAACGGGGGGAAGCGAACTACTCCCGCTCCGGCGCTGCACACGTCGGGCCGGCCGCGCTCTGGACCCGCCAGCCCCCGTCGACGTCGCCGGGCCGCGTCTCGTAGTCGATCGCCGTCGCGTCCGTCACGGTCGCCGCCTCGACCGGGTCCCCGTCGGCCTCGATCCGCTCGACGCGGAACGGCACGTCGAGGCTGTCGCCGCAGCAGCCGACGTCCACGAACTCCTCGCGGGCGTCCCCGACGGCGACGCGGTCGAGGACCCGAGCGAAGTAGCCCCGGTAGCGGTCCGTCTCGATCTGGTCGCGTCCCCAGTCGCTGAGCCCCTCCGGGTACGAGAGGACGACCCGGGTGGCGGTCGGTTCCATGTGGCACGGTACGGCGTCCGGCGGTTAAGCCGTTGCGGCGCGACGCGTCGCCTCGCAGTTGATCGCCGATGGGAAAAGCGTGGATCGCGGTCGCAGGCGAGTGAGAGCGGCGACGTCGCAGATGAGTAAGAAGGCTTATTCGCGCCCGCGCAGGAAGCGGTATTTATGGTAGCGATCGAGGTACCGGAGGTCAACTACACCGAGTACTCGAACCGGCAGCTCGTGGCGGTCCCGCTCGCGGTCCTCGTTCTCGCGCTCGCGATCATCGGCGGGTGGTACCTCGTCACGGGAGCGCCGGCGAATCTCGGGTTGGAGTTCACGGGCGGCGTGGAGCTCCGGATCGCCGACGACGGCGACGACGTAGAACAGCAGATCGAGACCGCGTTCGACCGACAGCCGGACTCGGTCCGATCGATCCCCGCGGACGACGTGTACGTCGTGACGTTCCGGGCGGCCGACGAGGACCCGGGAGGCTTGGCCGACGACCTGTCGACGCAGGCCGACGAGGCCGGGCTGTCCACGAACGCGATCGATCAGGTGTCACCCAGCTTCGCGGCCGACACGGCTCGGACCGCGATCTTCGGCGTCGCGCTCGCGTTCCTCGGGATGAGCGTGCTCGTGTTCGCGCTGTTCCGGACGTTCGTCCCGTCGATCGCGGTCGTCGCGTCGGCGTTCTCCGACCTGGTCATCCCCGTCGCGGTGATGAACCTCCTCGGGATTCAGATGACGCTCGGGACTATCGCGGCGCTCCTGATGATCATCGGGTACAGCGTCGACTCCGACATCCTGTTGAACAACTCCGTGCTGCGCCGGACCGGCGAGTTCTACGAGTCGGTGAACCGCGCGATGCGGACCGGGGTGACGATGACGCTCACGTCGATGGCGGCGATGATCGTCATGGCCGTCGTCGCGGCGCTGTTCGGCGTCGACCTCCTCCGGAACATCGGGATCATCCTCTCCGTCGGGCTCTGTGCCGACCTCATGAACACGTACCTACTGAACGTCTCGCTGCTTCGCTGGTACAAGTTCGAGGGGGTGAAACGCTAATGCTCGAACCGATCAAGAACAACTGGCGGATCCTCCTGTTGGTCGTCGTCGTGATCGGCGCGACGGTGGCGCTCTTCGCGCCGCAGTTCGGTCCCCAGACCGCGCCCGGCGAGGACTCCTCCGAGGCCCAACAGGGAATGACGAACCTCCAGTACGGGCTCGATCTGGCGGGCGGGACGCGGGTCCGCGCCCCGCTCCTCGGCTACACCGCGACCGAGGTGGACTTCGACGGCGATCGGCCGGACGACGTGGCCCGCGCCGTCGCGGACGAACTCGACGGCGCCTCGGCGCGGGACGTCGGGGCGGTCGCCGAGGAGAACGCGGTCGAGGTCACCGACGCGTCGGTCTCCGAATCGGAGTTCCGCGCGGCGATGGACGCCTCGGGGTACGCCTACGACGACGTTCGCCCCGGCGTCACACAGGAGACCCGCGACGTCGCCCAGAGCGTCATCGAAGGCAAGATCAACGAGGCGGGGCTCTCCGGCGGGAGCGTCCAGCAGGTCCAGTCGATCACCGGCGAGTACTTCATCCTCGTCGAGGTGCCGGGCGAGGACCGCAGCGACGTGATCGAGCTCCTCGAAGAGCGCGGGACCGTCCAGATCGACATCGCGTACCCGACGGAGAACGGGACCGCGATCCAGGAGGAAGTGCTGATCCAGGACCACTTCGAGGACATCGGCACCGCCGCCCAGAGCGAGCAGGGAACCGGGGCGTACGTCCCGGTGACGGTTCGAAACACCGCGCCGGAGGGAGAGCAGTCGCCCGCCCACGGCTTCCAGCAGGCGGTCGCCGACCGCGGGTTCGACTCGGCGTACAACTCCAATCAGGACCGGTGCGACTACGGCGAGAACCCGGACGACGTGAGCAAGCCGTGCCTCCTGCTCACCGTCGACGGCGAGGTCGTCAACTCCTTCGGGATGGACCCGGACCTCGCGAACAGCATGGCCAGCGGCTCGTGGGCCACGGACGGCGGCTTCCGTCTCACGACGACGGAGTTCAGCGAGGCGCAGCGGATCTCCATCAACCTGCGCGCCGGCGCGCTCCCGGCCGAACTCGACATCAGCGGACAGGGGACCTCCCGCTCCATCTCGGCGGCGCAGGGTGAAAACTACAAGAACTACTCGCTGGTGACCGGCCTCCTCGCGGTGTTCGCGGTCGCCGGTATGGTGTTCCTCCGCTACCGCGAGCCCGCGGTGGCGCTGCCGATGATCGTCACGGCGCTCGCCGAGGTGTACGCGCTGCTCGGCATCGCCGCGCTGTTGAGCTATCCGCTCGAACTGGCCGTGATCGCCGGCTTCATCGCGGTCGTCGGGACCGGCGTCGACGACCTCGTGATCATCGCCGACGAGGTGATGAGCGAGGGCGAGGTGAACTCCAAGAAGGTGTTCGACTCCCGGTTCCGCCGCGCCTTCTGGGTGATCGGCGCGGCCGCGGCGACCACGATCATCGCGATGTCGCCGCTGATGGTGCTGTCGCTCGGGGACCTCTCCGGGTTCGCGATCTTCACCATCCTCGGCGTCCTGATCGGCGTCCTGATCACCCGCCCCGCGTACGGCGACATCCTGCGTCGGCTGTTGACGATTCGGTGAGGTCCCGACGCGGGAGGACGCCGCGCCGTTCGGTTTGCCACGAGCGATGAAGAGGCGACAAACTATTAATTTAGACTCCGCTAAATCGACCATGACGATCGACGACTTCCTCGAGCAGAGCGACCCGATCGACCCGCAGATCGGGACGACGGTCGCGGGGTGGGCGGGCGTTCTCAGGGGGCGGGGTCCGACCGGCGATCGGAGGAGAACCGGAGACGCATGACCGCCTACGCCGAGATCGTCGTCGTCGCGTTCGTCGCCCAGCTCGCGGTGCTGCCGGGCGAGAAGGTGCAGTTCATGATCGCCGCGCTGTCGACCCGGTACGACCCGAAAGTGGTCGTCGCCGCCGCGGGCTCGGCGTTCGCCGGCTGGACGGCGGTGGAGATAGCCTTCGGCCAGGCCCTGCAGTCGTCGCTCCCCAGTATCGCGCTCGACGTGGTGACCGCGACGCTGTTCTTCGTCTTCGCGTACCTGCTGTACCGGTCGATGCCGGACCGGGGGTCGGGCCGGGTCGTCGACGACGACGCCGAAGCGGCCGACGCGGAGCCGGAGCCCGACGACGCGACCCTCGCAGCGCTGGAGTCGGTGACGCTCCCTGGGCCGCTCGACCGATACGCCGGCTCGTTCGGCGGCTTCCTCCCGATATTCGTGCTCATGGCCACCGGCGAGTTCGGCGACAAGACCCAGCTGGTGACGATCGGGCTGGCCGTCCAGTACGGCGCGACCTCCGCCATCTGGGTGGGGGAGATGCTGGCGATCATCCCGATCAGCCTCGCGAACGCCTACTTTTTCCATACCTTCGCCCACCGGTTCGACATGCGGCGGGCGCACCTCGCGTCCGCGGCGCTGTTCGCCTTCTTCGGCGCCGACACCGTGCTCTCCATCGCCACCGGGTTCTCCGTCTGGGAGACGTTCATCGAGGCCGTGAGCGCGTCGGCGTCCGGGCTGTTCTAGTGGTCTCCGACTCCAGTGGACTCGTTTGGCCGCTAAAACTCGTCTAACCCGGACTGCTCGGCGGCCGCCAACACGTCGTCGCAGGTCGCCCACGAGCGCCGCGCGCAGTCGGGCACGTCGCCGTGGTCGTCGACGTACGCCCGGAGAAACTCCCGCGTCGCCGGATCGCTCGGATAGCCGCTGCCGAGCCCGTCGTAGGCGGGGTAGTCGGCGTCGATTTCGGTCATCCGCTCGTCCCGAGCGACCTTCGCGACGACGCTCGCGGCGCTGACGACCGGGTCGTCCTCGTCGGCGCCGTGAGCGGCCGACACGTCGACGTCGGGGGTATCGGCGTCGCTAGCGGCGGCGTCGGTGCCCGGATCCGCGACGAACTCCCCGAGCCGCCGGGCGAACCGCGCCTCGCTGGTGTCGCCCGCGTCGGCGACGATCCGGATCGATTCGTCGAGATCGGCGATAACGCCGCCGCCTCCGTCGAGCGCGGCCCGGACCGCCCGCGCCTGTCCGCGCACGGTGAGCGTGTTCATGTCCGTGTCCGGCCGGTCGATCTCGCCGGGCTCGACGAACGCGACGCCGACGGCGACGGCGTCGGTCCCCCGGATCGCGGCGTCGATCGCCTCGCGGCGCGACGGGGCGAGCCGCTTCGAGTCGTCCGCGTCGGGCGGGAGGGCCGCCGGGTCGGCGAGCACCGCCGCGGCGACCATCGGTCCGAGCACGGGGCCTTTACCGGCCTCGTCGACGCCGAGGTACACGCGTCGCTCGTCGGCTCGGACGGGTAAATAGGTTCAGAAAGCGGTCGACCGGAACGGGAGGCCGTTCAGTCGAGGAGGACCGCGTTGACCTGACCGGTCTGACCGGGACGGGACGTGACGCGGGCGCGGCCCGCGGACGTCTCGATGACGGCGCCCTTGGTGATGATGTTCCGGCGGGCGTAGTTGACGTTCGAGGGGTTGTCGACGACGTTCTCGATCTCGGCCTCGCTGACCTCGTCGCCGTCGGCGACCTGCGCGACGTTCGTGGCGAGCGCGCGGACCTTCTTCTCGGTGCCGCGGGAGTCGATGTACTGGACCCGCGTCTCGCCGAGGGTCGTCTCGGCCGGTTCGCGGCCGAGCTGGTGGCGCTTCTTGTTCGAGGCGTGCTTGAGTCGGCCGCCCGTCCGCTTGCGCGTGGAGCGTCCCTGGTCTTTCATACAGGCATGAACACCCAGCGAATACTTGAAGCGTTCGACTCGTCTCGGTGTCGAGCCCGGCGAGACCGACGGCGTGACGAGCGGGACGCCCCGTCACGGCGCGGCGCGAGTCGAAGTTCGATGCTTTAAGTCCCGGGGAGCGAACGGACACGTATGGTGCGGGACCCGTTGCGCGAGGAGGATCCGCCGTCGGTAGACGACGTGCTGGACGCGCTCGCAGACGACGACGCACGGCGGATCGTGTCCGCGCTCTCCGAGCCGAAGACGGCCAGCGACATCTCGGAGGAGTGCGACATCCCCCTGTCGACGACCTACCGGAAGCTGGAGCTGCTCACCGAGGCGTCCCTGCTGGCGGAGTCGACGGACATCCGTCGCGACGGGCAGCACACGACCCGCTACTCGGTCTCGTTCGAGACGGTCACCGTCTCGATCGACGAGGAGGACGACCGCGAGTTCGAGGTCGAGTTCACGCGCCCGGAGCGCAGCCGGGACGAACGACTGGCCGACCTGTGGTCGGAGCTCCGCGAGGAAACATGAATACGTACATCAACCTGTTCGTCATCGTCGCAAAGACCGCCATCCTGGTGCTCGGTGGCAGCATCACCTACTACGCGCTCCGAGCGTACGGCCGGACCGGCAACCCCTCGCTGCGCGCGCTCGGAATCGGCTTCGGTATCGTCACCATCGGGGCGCTGATCGGCGGCGTCTCCCACCAGATCATCGGATCGAGTCTGGCGGTCGGGATCGCGATAAACAGCCTGCTGACGGCGATCGGGTTCGGCGTCATCGTCTACTCGCTGACCGTGGAGTGACGTCTTCCGACGCGGACTCCCCGTTTCGTTGTCGACGTTCGACGAACCCGGCTTTCGGTAGCCTTTTGCGGCGTTCCGTCTTCTGATCACGTCATGAGCGACGCACGCGAGGAGCTCTCTCGCCGGATCGCCGGCGAGATAACGCTCAGCGACGACCCCGGAGCGACCCTGCGGAAGTGGCGGACCGACTTCGACGTCTCCCAGACCGAGCTGGCCGACCAGCTCGACGTCTCCTCCTCGGTCGTCTCGGACTACGAGAGCGGGCGCCGCGAGAGCCCCGGAATCGGCGTCGTCCGGCGGACGGTCGACGGGCTCTTGGACATCGACGAGCGGCGCGGCGGCGGACGGCTCCGGCAGTACGCGCGGGTGCTCTCCGCCGGCTTCGAGAGCGACATCGTTCACGACCTCCGCGAGTACTCGACGGCGGTCCCCTTAGCGGAGTTCTACGAGGCGATGGGGGCGACCGAGATCGTGCGCGGCGAGCAGGACCACGTGAACGGCCACACCGTCATCAACTCGATCGAGGCGATCACCCGCCTGTCGAGCGAGGAGTTCTACCGGCTGTACGGCCAGTCGACGAACCGCGCGCTCGTGTTCACGCGCGTCACGCGCGGCGAGTCGCCGCTGGTCGCGCTGCGGGTGGTGAGCCCGACGCCGAACGCGGTCGTGCTCCACGGGATCGAGGACGGCGACCTGTGGGACCACGCCGCCGACCTCGCCCGCGTCGACGGGTTCTCGCTGGCCACCTCGACCCGCGATCTGGACGACTGTCTGGCCGACCTGCAGGCGCTCTGAACGGTGAGTCGAGAGGGGTCCGCGGACGGACCGCGACCCTGAAACCCCCGGCGGCCCTCTCACCGGGTATGAGCGACGACTACGCCGAGCGGCTCCGCGCGAACCGCCGCGAGAAGGACGAGTTCTTCGCCGAGCACCCGCAGTCGCCGATCCCGCCGGAGCACCGCGACGGCTTCGACGGGCTCGACTACTTCGAGCCGGACCCCGACTACCGGGTCGAGGCGACCGTCACCGTCCACGACGACCCCGAGCCGGTCGAGATGGAGACCACCGCGAGCAACCCGGTGCGGTACCTCCGAGTCGTCACCTTCGCGTTCGAGGTCGGCGGCGAGGAGCACGCCCTCGCGGGCTACCGGCAGGAGGGCGACGAGGGCGCGATCTTCGTCCCCTTCCGGGACAAGACGACCGGCCAGCAGACCTACCACAACGGGCGGTACATGGAGCTGGAGCCGGACGGCGATCTGACCGACGGCGACGCGGTGACGATCGACTTCAACCTCGCGTACAGCCCCTTCTGCGCGTACAGCGAGACGTTCTCCTGTCCGCTCCCGCCCGAGGAGAACTGGCTGGAGATCGTCGTCCCTGCAGGCGAGAAGACGCCCGACGTCGAGTAAGCGGGAGACTTCGAGTAGATGAGGGTGTCATAGAACTATTCGGAAGGATTTTATTTCACCCGTGATTAAATGAATCAACCGTTAGAATTGACCTGCTTTTTGATCGATAGCGGGAGTGGGTATAGCACATTGGTTGATCGGTTGTTTATAAGCGATCGAGTGGTGTTGCTGGCGGCTGTTTATAAGTGATCGACGGTATTGCGGTGAAGACCTGCAAAGCCCCAGCCGTGAGGGCGGCGCACGCTCGCCGCGCTCCTCACTCGGTCGCGTTGCTCCCTCGTTGCGGTGCTCGCGTCGCCTGCGCCGCCCTCACGGCTGCCCCTTTGAATCCCACCCGCACAACACCGCAACCGCGCCTCACGCCTCCCCAGCCTCGTCGCTGGCGGCGATCGCCGCCAGCGACTCCCTCGCGCGTGCTCCTCGCGGCCTGTCGGCCGCTCGGAGGCACGCGCCACCGCACGTCATTTATAAGCGATCGTCGCCGTCGCTCTCGGTCGTTTTAATACTCGCTCGCCGCCACCGATCTGCGATACCCACTCCCGCCATCGCTCGCCGCCGTGTCTGTACTGAGCGAGTCACGGATCAGTCATTGAGGTGTGTAAACTGTTCTATGGCGCCGTCTCGAATAGGCGGGAACCGCTCCGCGCGCCCCAGTTGGTGAGGAGGGCGCGGAAAGCCTCAAATCCTCCCCCGCCGAAGCCCGCCCATGCGCACCCGGCTCGCGGTCGCCGGCCTCCTCGCCGTCGGCGTCCTCCTGATGGCGAACCCGCTGTACCTCCCGGTTCCGATCGGCGAGCCCGATCCCGCCTACACGCACACCGTCCAGCCGGTTGAGAGCGGGTCGCCCGTGGCGGGCGTCGACGCGTCCGCGGAGGGGAACGAGACCGCCGAGGGCGTCGTCGACTACGCCGACCTCGACCCCGAGGCCCGCGAGGCGTTCGACCGCGCGCTCGACGCGGAGGCCGGCTTCGGCGTCGAGGACCCGGACGAGCGCGCCGACTCGCTGGCGTATCCCACCGATCCGACGCCGGGGGACGGCCTGCTCGTGGTCGCGTACGAGGGCGAGCGCTACGAGTTCTGGACGCGGACCGTCGAGCGCGAGCCGGGGGCCGTCGTCGCCCAGCGGGTCGCGGTCCAGCCGGTCGCGTTCCTCGCCGGCTTCTTCGCCGTGCTCGCGGCCGGTGCGCTCGGGTTCCGGGGGCGGCTCGACCGGACGTGACCGCGAACCGGTCGAGGGTCCGCGCTCACTCCGCGCCGTTCGGCTGTCCCACGGGCTTCGGCGCGTCGCCGGCCTCGATGGCGCGGCGGGTCGACTCGTCGATTTCGACCACGTGACACAGCGGGTTTCCGGGATACACGACCGGGTTCTCCAGAAGGCCGATCAGCAGCCCGGTGAAGGGCGCTTCGACCCCGACCTCGTCCTTCTTGAACGGGTTCGTGATCGTCGCGATCCGCTCGCCCTCCCGGACGAGCGAGCCGCTCTCGAAGTGCGTGTCGACGATCCCGCCGGAGTCGGCGCGGAGCCACGTCTTCTCGCCCGCGCCGGCGACGATCGTCCGCCAGCCGGGCCAGCGCACCGTGTCGGTGTCCAGCAGGCCGTACTCGGCGAAGACGGAGCGCACGCCCGCGAGCGCGTCGTCGATGAGCGGGCGCTGGAACCGGTGAGCCTCGCCCATCTCGATCGTGATCGTCGGGATCCCGTCGTCGGTCGCCTCGCCGCGGAGGGTGCCGCTCGGCCCGTCGCTGTCGATGACCACCTTCGAGCCGAACGCCAGCGCGAGCCGGTGAACGCCGTCGTTGGTCATGTCGCCGCGGACGTGGAGCATGTTCGTCCGGCCGCGGGTGGAGGTGTGGAAGTCGAGCCCGAAGTCGCAGGGTGCGATGAAGTTCGAGTAGATCTGGTTCGCCATCCGCTTCGAGCTGGTCGAGCCCGCCTTCCCGGGGAACGACCGGTTCAGGTCGCGGTCGTAGACGGGGAGGTAGCGCTGCTGTGCGAGGAATCCCGGGACGTTGAGTACGGGGAGACAGACGAGGGTGCCCGCGAGCGCCGAGAGGTCCCACTCGTGGGCGACCTCCCGGACCACCTCGATCCCGTTGAGCTCGTCTCCGTGGGCCGCCGCCGTGAGGAACGCGGTGGGGCCGTCGCGCTCGCCGTTGACGATCGTCACGGGGATCCGGACCGGGTCGCCGAGGTACGTCTCGCTGATTCCGTAGCGGATGTTCTGCGTCTCGCCCGGCGGCACCGCGCCGCCGTTGTACGTGAACACCCGATCGTCGCTCATGCCAGACCGGAGCAGGGCGGGGAGTATATATATGGCGACCCGGGTGTCGGTCGAATCTCCGTGGCGGACGGAACGGATCGTTGCAGCGATCCGAACGGACGGAACGGATCGTTGCAACGATCTGAAATTCGATCGGGCGACCTTTTAGGTCGGCACACGGAGGTAGCTCCATGAGTTCGGATTCGGTACGGGTGGGAGTGCTGTCGTTACACAACAGCAAGGAGACGAAGGCGATCTGCAACGCGGTCGAGGACCTCGGGCACGAGCCGGTGTGGCTCCGCGAGGAGAACGCCGCCATCAGCGTCGACGACGGCGACGTGTCGGTCGAGCCCGCGGTCGACGTGATCGCGAACCGGCTGCTGTTGTCGAACACCGACCAGCCCGCGGAGCTACTGGGGCTGGCGACGACCTTCGAGCGCATCCGGCCGATGTTAAACGAGCCGAACGCCGTGCTCGCGTCGATCCACAAGTTCGCGACCGCGGCGACGCTCGCCGACTGGAACATCCGCGTGCCCGACGCGCTGCTCGCGCTGTCGAACGACCGGCTCAACGAGGGGCGCGAGCGCTTCGGCGAGGTCGGCGTGTACAAGACCGCGATCGGCACCCACGGCGGCGGGACGTGGAAGGTCGACCTCACGGAGCGCGTGAACCCGAAGGTCGGGAACCGGCAGGCGTTCCTCCAGAAGCTCATCGACCGCGACGACGAGAAGCACCGCGACCTGCGCGTGTACATCGTCGGCGACGAGATCATCGGGTCGATGTACCGCTACGCGCCCGAGGGCGACTGGCGGACCAACGTCGCGCTCGGCGGCGCGGTCGAGGACGCGACCGACGACATGCCCGACGAGGCGGCCGAGACGGCGCTGTACGCGGCCGACGTGATGGACTTAGACTACGCCGGCGTCGACCTCGTCGAGGGGTACGACGGCTGGTACGTGCTGGAGGTGAACCCGACGGCCGGGTTCAAGGGGCTGTTCGAGGCCACCGGCACGAGTCCCGCGCCCCACATCGCGAAGCTCGCGATCGAGACGGTCGGCGGCGAGGTCGACGACGACGACATCGAGCGGGTCGCTGCGAGACTCGACGACTCGCGACCGTCCTGTGCGCCGATCCCGACGACGACCAGCTCCGAGCAGCCGGACATCGGCTACATCGAGGAGGTCGTCGTCACCGGCACCTCCGGCTCCACGCAGGCGCTCGCGAAGTCGGACACCGGCGCGACCCGGACCAGCATCGACACCCAACTCGCCGCCGAGATCGGCGCCGGGCCGATCAAGAGCATGACGCGCGTGAAGTCGGGCAGCGTGAAGGGGGGGAAGGCCCGGCCGGTGGTCGACCTCGTCATCGGTATCGGCGGCAACCAGCACACCGTCACCGCGAGCGTCGAGGATCGGGGACACATGGAGTACCCGCTCCTCTTGGGCCGCGACATCCTCACCGACTACCGGGTCGACGTCCGCCGGCGCGCCGACACGGACGAGGCGGAACGCGACGAGGCGGGCGAGATCCTCGAAGAGGAGGAGTAGGCGGGGCCGCCGCCGCTCGACCGGTGAGCCCGCGTCCGATCGCAGGCGCGCTCAGCCGTACAGGGCGATGACGATCGCCACGAACAGCAGCTCGCCGCCGACGAGGATCCCCGCGAACAGCCAGTAGCGGTACGTCCAGAGCCAGTCCCGAGAGCGCGCCCACGCCGACGGCGAGCGAGAGTTCTCCCTGTCGATTGCCCCGTCGCTCCCCGCGTTGCCGTCGCTGTCTCCGTTAGGGCGATCGGGCAGATACGACTCCTCGAGCCGCCACTCGCCGCCCTCGTACGTCGCCGGCACGCGAGCGCCGACGACCTCGTCGACGTCGAGCGGGGAGACGCCGACGGCCTCGAGGAACGCGAGGAACGCCTCTGATTCCTCCAGCGAGCCGTTCCGCGGGGCGGGGAACCGCTCGGCGTGCGTCGCGTCGCCGTGCGGAGTCCGGAGCTCCACGACGACCTCTCCGTCCGCCGACCGCACCCCGGTCACGATCAGTTCACGCTCCGCGTCGTTGAGGTACGCCTCCCGGAGGCGGCGCTGTACTTCCTCGTCGACTTCGGAGGCGTCGGGTTCGGAGGCGTCGAGGTCGACCGCGGCGTCCGCGGCCGATTCGGGAGCGCCGTCGCGCTCGGCGTCGGCGGTCTGCGACTCCGGATCGGCCGAAGGATCCGCCTCTCGGCCCCCGCTGGAGGGTCGGTCGGGCATCCACGACCCCTTGGCGGCGCGACGCAATAAGCGCGCTGTCGGAAACCGTTTGAACGCCGGCGACCTCCGGACGTCCATGCGGGAAGTGACGCTGCGAGTCCGCCACCGCGGGGGACCGGAGTCCGAGGTGAGCGCCCGGCACCCGGAGGTGACGCTCCGTTCGGTCTCCTCGATGACCGGCACGGGCGCGGAGCGAAAGCGGATCGTGGAGCTGCGCGGACCGACCGACGAGATCGAGTCGTTCCTGACCGAGTTCCGCCGCGCCGACCCCGTGGTGTCGGCGGAGCCGATCTCGCCGATCGACGGCGGTCGCGTCTACGTCGCGCTCATCATCGACACCGACGACTGGGAGGGGATCGGCGAGCGGCTCTCGGACCTCGGCGTCCACTTCCGGATGGGAACCACCATCTCCGGCGGGATCGAGCGCTGGACGGTGTACCTCGACGCCGACGCCGACCTCTCGGCGCTGATCCGCGGGCTCGAACGCGGCGGAAATGACGTCGAGCTCGCGCGCAACGTCGAGCTCTCGACGCTCGATCGCTCCCCGAAGCTGCCCGCCGCGGGCATTCTCGACGGGCTCACCGACAGGCAGCGCGAGGTGCTCGCGACCGCCATCGCGATCGGGTACTACGACCACGGCGGCGGGGTCGGCGTCGAGGATGTCGCGGCGGAGCTCGGCATCGGGTCCACCACCGCGTGGGAGCACCTCTCTCGGGCGGAGTCGACGGTGATGAACGCCCTGTTCGACCGGTTCGAGGAGTGGGGCCTGCCCGGGGAGCACGGAGCGGAGCGCGACGGCGGAGCCGGGGGCGACGCGCGACGGTAGCGTCGGCTCCCGAACAACGCTTTTGTACCTCCGGGTCGGAGCGGCGCGTATGAACGAGGGGACGGTGTCGGTGCCGGACGAGCAGTACGAGCGGCTCGCGGCGCTCGCGGCCGCCCGCGGCGTGAGCCCCGAGACCCAGCTGGCCCGGCTCATCGACGACGCCTACGAGGGGCTCGACGGCGACGCAGAGCCGCCGGAGACCCTCCCGCTCGGGGTCGCGTACGCCGAGGACGTCGACGAGGCCGACGACTGCGGGAAGTAGCGGTTCAGGCCGGGTCTTCCTTCGTCACCGTGATCTCGACTCCCTCGGGGTCGACGCCGATCCGGGCGAACTGCGTCCGGACGTGCTCTTTCGCCGCGGTCAGCGCCTGCTCCCGGGTGTCGAACCCGCGGGGCATCGGCTCCTCGAAGGCGACGCGGATCTCCTCGCCGTCGACGCGCAGGGCCGACCCGCCGCTCTCGACCTCGTAGAAGGCGTCGCACACCCACACGTACGGGGCGTCCTCGTCGGGCGCGCCCTTGTAGGCGGGCGGCTCCTCACCGCGCTCGAACACCGTGCCGGTGAGCTCCGTCCCGCCGCCGCTGCCGCGAACGAGTATCATGTCTCCGATACGGTCCGGACACTCAAAAGGGGCCCGCGAGGCGGGCCCGAAGGCGGACGGCGAGGGGGAAACGCTTTCGGCGTCGGAGCCGGTGGGTCCGCCATGACGCTGGAGGACTTCACCGAGTTCGGCGACAGGGAGGGCGACGGCGGCGGAGACGCCGACGCGGCGAGCGCCGAGTCCGGTGGCACCGAGGGCGGCAACGACGAGCCGGTCGACGACGGCGGCGGCGCGACTGACGGCGGCGGTGCGATCGCCGAGGATTCGGCCGCACCCGACGACGAGTTCGCCGCGTACGACGTGGAGCCGACCGGCGAGGACGCGGGGCTCGGCGTCGTCTCCGTCTCGCAGGGGCTCCGCGTGGCGGAGGACGCCGAGGAGACGACGCTGAAGGCGTTCGTCACGGCCGGGAACCGCGAGGCGGTCCGGCTCGGGAAGTACCTCCTGATCCCGTACCCCGACGGCGAGCGCCTGTTCTGCCGGATCACCGGGCTGGAGTACGCACAGGAGTTCCGGTCGGACGACGCCACCGAGATCCACGCCCGCCGGCAGATGCGCCGCGACGACTTCGCCGAGCGCGACTACAAGTTCATGGCCGAGCTGGAGCCGATGTCGGTCGTGTACGGCGAGGGCGACGAGATGAAACGCCGGATGACCGACCGGGTGCCGAAGCCGGGCGCGGTCGTCGAGGAGGCCTCCGACGACGCCGAGATCAAGACCGGACTGAAGATCCCCGAGGACGGCGTGTTCCTCGGTCACCTCTCCGTCGGCGGCGAGAAGGTGCGAACGGCGGCCGAACCGCCCACCGTCGACTACCGCGTGAAGGACGACTACGCCGACGGCGACCCCCTGGCGTTCCGGCACACCCTCGTCGCCGGCGGGACGGGGTCGGGGAAGACCCACGCCTCCAAGAACGTCCTCCGGCAGTACCTCGACGCGGATCGCACCTACCCGACCGGAGACGGGCGGGAGTCGCGGATGGCGGTCGTCCAGTTCGACCCGCAGGACGAGTACGCGCAGATGCACGACGACAACGCCGACCTCGACGCGGACTTCTCCCGGCGGCTGGACCGCGAGGGGATCGCGCACGGCGGTCACGACGACACCGTCGCGCTGGTGCCGCGGGCCGCGAACGCGACGTATCCCGGCGAGGGGCACCGCGCCGAACGCGTGGAGTTCACGATCCCCTTCTCGCTGGCGCGGGACATGCCGTGGCTCGTCGCCGGCTCCGGGCTCAACGAGAACCAGTACCTCGCCCTCCTGACACTTCTCAACCGCTTCTTCCGCGATTACGGGGACTCGGGCACCTACAGCCAGTTCCTCTCGTACCTCGACGACCCGGCGCTCAAAGAGGAGCTCGACGAGAGCGGTCGCGTCCACGAGGCGACGTTCGACGCGGTCAAACGGCGGGTCCGCGGCGTCCCCGGCGGGATATTCGATCAGGACGCGAAGCCGATCACGGAGCTGGACCACACCCTCGTCCGGCCGGGCGGACTCTCCGTCGTTCCCACGTATCACCTCCCGACCTCCCGACAGAAGGAGATCGTCGTGCTCGCGGTCGCGGGGCTGCTCGTCGACGACAAGCTCTCGAACGACCCCGACAGCGACCGGATCGAGGAGACGCCCCTCCTCATCGGGATGGACGAGGCGCACAACTTCCTCGCCGACGCAGACACGGTGCAGGCCCGGAAGGTCGTCCAGAAGTTCACGGAGGCGGCCAAGCAGGGCCGCAAGGAGCGGCTCGGCCTCTTCCTCATCACGCAGGACCCGCAGGACGTGGCCGAGTCCGTGTTCAAACAGGTCAACACCAAGATCGTCTTGAACCTCGGCGACGAGGACGCCATCTCCAGCGTCAACATCCCCGCCAACCTCGCCGGGAAGGTGCCGTACATGGAGAAGGGGCAGATGGTCGTCTACTCGCCGGACAACTCCGAGCCGGTGGAGCTGATCGGGCTCTCGGAGTGCGTGACCCGGCACGATTGACCGGCGCGCTCCGTTCCGGCGAATCGGTTCGGGGCCGCGTTGCCGCCGCGTCGGAGCCGCCGCCGCCCTTTTAACCTAAAGTGAGAGAAGCGTCCACATGGCCAAACGGATTCTCGTCGCGGTCGACGGATCGACGGAGGCGGCCGAGGCGCTCCGGTTCGCGGCGTCGGAGTGGCCCGCCGCCGAGCTGACGGCGCTGCACGTGATCAACCCCGCCGACTCGGCGACGGGCGCGGAGGGCGGGTTCCCGGGCGCCGCCGACCAGTGGTACGACAGCGCCAAACGGCGCGGCGAGCGAATCTTGGACGAGGCGACCGCGGCGGTCGACCGCGACGTGGAGACGCGGCTGGAGGTCGGGCGGCCGACGAAGACGATCCTCGCCGTGGCGGGCGGCGAGAAGCGGGTCGGCGAGGACGACGATCCGGGCGAGCCGTTCGACCACGTGGTGTTGGCGAGTCGGGGTCGGACCGGGCTCTCTCGGGTCCTGCTCGGGAGCGTCGCCGAGGGCGTGGTGCGCCGCGCCGAGGTCCCGGTCACCGTCGTTCGGTGAGGCGATCGGCGGGCTCGCCGCGGTCCGCTCACTCCGCCGCGCGCTCCGCCCCGACGACCTCGCCGACGACGGCCCACCCCTCCTCGTCGGGACCGGATCGCCCGAGCAGCACGGACTCGTGGTCCTCAGAGGTGATCAGTCGGAACTCGGCGTCGGCGTCGGCGTCGGTGCGGACGCCCTCCCCGCGGAACTCCCGCTGGAAGAACTCCGTCGAGGAGAACTCGTAGACCCCCGTCTCTCCGGCGTCGAGGGTGAGCCGAACGGGTCGCGGTTGGACGTTGTGGATGCGCTTGGCGATCGGATTGAGGTCGGGCATATCGGAAACGTCCGGGTGATTCGGGGATAAAAGCGCCGTCCGACGTTGTTCGCGTTCCGCGTCGCTCGCGCCGTTTCGGCCGTTCGATCGGGGCCCACAGCCGTGCAACTCGTGCGAAGCGACCGTATGAGGTTAAGACCTCACGGCGCGTTCGTACAAGGGATCACTCATGTTGTCAGAATCGTTAAACTACCTCCGTGACGGCGACGACGCCATCGTGACGGTCGCGATCGGCGGAGTACTGCTGCTCGCGAGTCCGCTCCTGATCCCCTCGTTCCTCGTGCTCGGGTACCTCACGCGCGTCATCCGGCGAACGGCCGACGGCGACACCGAGCCGCCGGTCTTCGAGGCGTGGGGGGACCTCCTCGTCGAGGGGGTGAAGGCGTTCGCGGTCACGCTCGTCTACTCGCTCCTGCCGCTCGCGGTGCTCGCGGCCGCCGCCGTGTTCGGTGTCGGCGCGGCCGTCCTCGGATCCGGTGACGGCGCCGGCGGCCTCCTCGGCGGACTGATCGGCGGACTGTTGGCGCTGGTGCTCGCCCTCGTCGCGCTCGTCGTCTCGCTCGCCGGCATCTACGTGACGCCGGCCGCGCTGGCCGCGGTCGCCGACTCGGGACGCGTCGGCGACGGATTCGCGGTCGGCACGCTCTGGGGCGTCGTCACGAAGCGGGCGTACGCCGTCGGTTGGCTCACCGCCCTCGCCGTGGTGCTCGCCGGTTCGTTAGCGATCGGCGTGCTCTCGGTCGTGCCGGTCCTCGGTACGATCGCCGGGCTCTTCGTCCAGTTCTACGCGATCGTCGCCGCGGCCGCGGTCATCGGCTGGACGTGGACTGACGTGCGGCCGATCGCGACCGAGACGGCGGAGGTCGAGCCCGCGGAACGGCCCGTGGTGTAGGGTGAGTAACGGACGGGATGAAAAGCCGCGGAACGCCGCGGAAAAACTGCGAAACACCGCGGAAAACCGCGTTACGCTTCGAGGACGTCGTCGTAGTCGCCGGCGTCGACGCGGTCGTCGAACGTCCGGGCGTCCTCGCCCTCGATGGTGACGCCGAGGGAGGCGCAGGTGCCGCCGACCTCCTTGGCGGCGTTTTTCACGTCGTACGAGAGCAGGTCGGTCGACTTCTGCTCGGCGACCTTCTTCACCTGTTCGATCGACATGTCCGCGACGAAGTCCTCCTGGGGCTCGCCGGAGCCGGTCTCGAAGCCGGCCTCGTCTTTGATCAGTTCGGCCGTCGGCGGGACGCCGACCTCGATCGTGAAGGAGCCGTCGTCGTCGTACTCGATGGTGACGGGCACTTCCATGCCGTCGAACGCGGCGGTCTCCTCGTTGATCTGCGACACGACGTCCTGAACGTCCACCGGCGTCGGTCCGAGCTCGGGACCGAGCGGCGGACCGGGGTTGGCCTGCCCGCCGGGGACGAGCGCTTCGATAGTTCCAGCCATATCCGTACGAACCCGGCCGCGACTTTTAACGGTTGTTCTTTCGGGTAGGGGGCGCCAGCGGTTCGCACACCTCCGATATCGGCCTCGGGGCGGCGATTATGTTGCATACCGAGACGGGCCGGGGTGCAGGTCCATTTATAAGTATCTCTCCGCGACGAACGCCGCCAAAGCCCCAGCCGCGAGGCGCTTCGCGCCTCTGGAAGCCGGCGGCTTCGCCGCCGGCGACTTCCCCTTTGAGTCCCGCCCCGCGCAGCGCCGCTCCGCACCTCAGGCCTCCCCAACCTCGGTCGACGGCGGCCGCGGACCGCAACGCGGCCGCCGCCGACCTCCCTCGCGGTCACCTCGCGCCCTTATCAGGGCGCTCGGAGGCGCGCCACCGGCCGGATCCGTGTTACGACTCCGCGGAGATCGACCCCTCGCCCGGTCCCGTATCTCCCGCGGTGCGCCCGGGGAGGAACGTCCCGGTCTCGCGGCGGACGCCGAGGAGGAGCACGGCGCCCGCGGCGAGCGGGAGGACCGCGCAGGCGGCGTAGATGGGCGCGAACCCGACCGCCTCGATCAGCGGCAGCGACACCATCGGACCGAGGCCGCCGCCCACGTCGCCGAGGACGTTGTTCGTCCCCGAGGCCCGACCCATCCGCTCGTCCGGGGTCAGGTCCGCGAGCAGGGCCATCATCGGACCGCTCGTCCCGCCCTGCCCGGCGCCGATGAAGACGCAGGCGAGCCCGAGCGAGACCACCGATCCGGCCCGAGCGAGCAGCAGGAACCCGACGAACGAGACCACGAGAAAGGTCAGCAGTATCGGGGTCCGGGAGTCGCGAGTGTCCGATATCCGCCCGCCGACGAACATGAAGAGCGCGGCGGAGAGGACCGTGCCGGCCATGAACAGCCCGGAAGTTCCCTGCGGGGCGAGGCCCAACAGCGAGATGTCGTTCTCGCCGAGGAACAACACGAGCGTGGAGAACAGCGCGCCGATGTACGCGAACATCAGCCCGAAGTTGACCAGCCCGACCGTCACGGCGGGGACCGCGGTGTCGACGTCCCACGGCTTGATCGAGTCGCCGGAGCGGTCGCCCGTGACGTGCGTCTCCGGGACGTACCGGTAGGCGACGACGCTGGCGGTGAGCGCGAACGCGGCGGCGACGACGAAGGCGGCAACGTTGCCCGCGAGCGCGGAGACGACCCCGCCGAGCACGAGTCCGGCCGGGAACCCCATCGTGATCCCGCCGCGGACGACGCCCATGTTCGTCCCCCGCGAGCCGCTGTCGGAGAGGTCGGCGGCGATCGTGTAGGCGGTCGCGAACACCGCGGCGGAGCCGAAGCCCCAGAGGACCCGCGCGATCAGGAACCACGTCTCGGGCGCGGCGACGACCGCGATCGCGGCGAACCATCCCTCTACCCCGACGGCCAACGGGCCGGCCGCGAGCGTCGGTAGCGACGCCGCGAGGGGACGGAGCGACTCGGCGGACGGCATCGCGAGCGCGACGACGTAGCCGAGGGTGGCGACGCCCTCGACGAACAGTCCGATCACGAACGGCCTGCGCGTCCCGTACCGGTCGACGAGGGCGCCCGCGGGCGCGTTCGCGACCAGCCGCACCCAGCGGTTCGCGGAGAGGATCACGCCGACCATGAACGCCGAGATGCCGAGCACCGCGCCGAGGTTCGGCAGGATCGGGAAGACGACGCCGCCGCCGAAGCCGACGAAGAAGGTGCTGGCGATCACCGCGAGCAGCACGGTCGGCGGGCGGTCGATCCCGAACAGCCCCACGTCAGCCACCTCGTCTCGGACCGCCGGTCATTCGATTCCGGTCTCGTCGACGGGGTCCATCGCCGCGATCCCGGCTTCGAGCGACGGCAGCTCGGCGCCCTCCGCGAGCAGCGGCTCGACGATCCGCCGGAGGGTCGCCTCCGCGACCGCCCGCGTGTACGCCGGCTCGGGGCGGTCGGCGGTTTCGGCGGTCCCGGAAGAGTTTTCGCTCGGATCGTGACCGGAACCGTCCGCGTCCGAACCGTCCGCGCCAGAGTCGTCGCCGTCGGCCGCGCCCCGGCTCAACGTGATCTGTCGCGTCCGCGCCCCGTCGAGGGTCGCGACGAGCAGCGCCGCGGTCTCCTCGACGTCGACGTCGCGGAAGACGCCCTCCTCGATCCCCGATTCGAGGATGTCGACGACCGTGCCTCGGAGCAGCCGGTCGCTCCGCGCCAGCTGCTCGCGGATGGGCTCGTTGAACGGTCCCTGCGTGCGGAGTTCGAGGAGCGCGATGTGGAACGCCTCGCGGTCGGTCGCGTCGGGATCGAAGACGAACCACCCGATGAACCCGGCGAGCCGCTCCGCCGGTGGTACGTCGGCGTGGGCGGCGACCCGCCGCTCCGAGTCGGTGATGACCCGATCGAGGAAGGTGACGAGTAAGTCCTCCTTCGTGTCGTAGTGGTAGTGGAGCAGCGATTTGCTCTTCGAGCACTCGTCGGCGATGTCCTGCATCGTCAGGTCGGCGTAGCCGTGGGCGCGGAGAGCGCGGTAGACTCCGTCCATGATCTCGTCGGCCGCGCTCGGCTGGTCGCTCATTGACTGACCGGTCAGTCAGCCATCAGTAAATCCCTATCGGTCGGGGAACGATCGGCCGCTACGCCGGACGGCGCAGCGGCTCAAAGGGGTAGAACAGTCGAAAAGCCGATACACCCTGAACGTCGTCGCCGGAGTTACAGGCGGGTGACGTTCGTCGCGCGCGGACCCTTGTCCGCTTCCTCGATGTCGAACTCGACTTCCTGACCTTCCTCCAGGTCCGGGCCGCCGACGTCCTCCATGTGGAAGAACACGTCCTCGTCCGCGTCGTCAGTCTCGATGAATCCGTAGCCGCCAGTGTCGTTGAAGAAGTCAACTTCGCCTTTCGCCATTGCGTCCGTACTGGCGGGAGGAGCACATAAAAGGCTTCCGCGAGCGAGATGGGTGTGTCACGGGAGACCACACCCGAACGGAACGGGAAATCCGACGGGGTGGATCCCGCCGTGTTAGTAACTACTATACGACCCCGGTTCAGAACCGTTAGATATGAGTCAGTCGTACAATCGAGGCCTCATCGAGGACTTCAGCCGCTGGCGGGAGTTCGAGGCGGGGATGTGGGCCTGGATCTTCCATAAGTTCACGGGGTGGGTGCTGATCGGCTACCTGTTCACGCACATCGCCGTGTTGAGTACCGCGATCCCGGCAGCCGACGGCGCGACGATGATGTTCGAGGGGTCACAGACCGACGTGTTCACGGGGACGATCGTCAGCCTCGAAGGGCTGCTCTTAGTGCGCATCCTGGAGGTCGGCCTGCTCGCGGTCGCCGTCTTCCACATGCTCAACGGCACCCGGCTCCTCCTCGTCGACCTCGGGGTCGGGCTGGAGGCACAGGACAAGAGCTTCTACGCGTCGCTAATCCTGACCGGAGCGATCACCGTCGCGTCGGTTCCGACCTTCATCGCGGGGGCGTTCTGAGATGGCGGAGCGCTACTCCTCGTTCGAGTCAGGCGGTCGGATGTGGCTGCTCCAGCGCGTCACGGCGGCGTTCCTGCTCGTCGTGTTAGCGTTCCACTTCTTCCTGCTCCACTTCGTCCACCACGCCGACGAGGTCACGCTCGCGGCGAGCTCGGCGCGGATGGAGCAGCTGAGCTACTACTCGCTGATGGTACTTTTCCTCGTGACCGCGACGTTCCACGGGGTCAACGGCGTGTACAACGCCCTCATCAACCAGGGGCTGACCGGAACCAAGCGCACGGTCGTCAAGTGGACGCTCGTGGCCGCGAGCGTCGTGCTGCTGTTCCAGGGGATTCGGACGGCGAACGCGTGGGCAGGCGGCTTCCCGCTTCTCTGAACTATGAGTACGCAGACACCGACACAGACGGAGGAATCGAGCGAGACCGACGCCGAGACGGACGTGCCCTCGAAGGGCGACGAGCGTCGAGACGAGAAACGACGGCGCGCCGCGGAGAAGCGCGCGCGCCGACAGGCCGAGGAGGCCGAAAAGGCCGCCGCCGACGAGGAGACGGTCGAGCTGAAGGTGTTCCGGTACGACCCCGAGGTGGAGGGGAAACAGGAGCCCCGGTTCGACACGTTCCACGTCCCGTTCACGAAGGGGATGACCGTCCTCGACGCGCTGATGTACTCGCGGGACACGTACGACTCCTCGCTCACGTTCCGCCACTCCTGCCGACAGGCCGTCTGCGGGTCGGACGCGATGTTCGTCAACGGCGGCCAGAAGCTGGCGTGTAAGACCCAGATCTCGGAGCTCGAAGAGCCGATCCGAGTGGAGCCGCTCCCGCACGCCGAGGTCGAAAAGGACCTCGTCGTCGACTTGGAGCACTTCTACGACCAGATGGAGGCCGTCGAGCCGTACTTCCAGACGAACGAGTACCCCGACGGCGAGCTGGAAGAGCAGCGCCAGACGCGGGAGAACCGCGAGAAGATCAAGATGTCGACGCGGTGTATCTGGTGTAGCGCGTGTATGTCCTCGTGTAACATCGCCGCCGGCGACAACGAGTACCTCGGTCCCGCCGCGATCAACAAGGCGTACCGGTTCGCCATGGACGAGCGCGAGGGCGAGGACATCAAGCAGAAGCGGCTGGAGATCATCGAACAGGAGCACGGCGTCTGGCGGTGCCAGACCCAGTTCTCCTGTACCGAGGTGTGCCCGAAGGACATCCCCCTCACCGAGCACATCCAGGAGCTGAAACGCGAGGCCGTCAAGAACAACCTGAAGTTCTGGTGAGCGCGGTAGACACGCTCAAGGGACTCCGAATCTAACGAGATACCATACAACAATGCACGAACACGACGTTATCGTTGTCGGCGCCGGGGGGGCTGGACTCCGGGCGGCGATCGCGGCACAGGAAGCGGGGGCCGACGTGGCCATCGTCTCGAAGCTCCACCCGGTCCGCTCGCACACGGGCGCGGCCGAGGGGGGAATCAACGCGGCGCTGCGCGACGCCGACTCCTGGGAGGACCACGCCTACGACACGATGAAGGGGTCCGACTACCTCGGCGACGCCCCGGCGGTCGAGGCCCTCTGTCAGGAGAGCCCGGAGGAGGTCATCCAGCTCGAACACTGGGGGATGCCGTTCTCCCGCGAGGAGGACGGCCGCGTCTCCCAGCGGCCGTTCGGCGGGCTGTCGTTCCCCCGGACCACGTACGCCGGCGCGGAGACCGGCCACCAGATGCTTCACACGATGTACGAGCAGGTGGTCAAACGCGGAATTACGGTGTACGACGAGTGGCACGTGATGGAGCTCGCCGTCACCGACGAGGAGGACCCGGCCGACCGGACCTGCCACGGCGTCGTCGCCTACGACATCCAGAGCGGTGAGGTCAGCGGATTCCGCGCCGAGAACGGCGTCATCCTCGCGACCGGCGGGATGGGGCAGGTGTTCGATCACACCACGAACGCGGTCGCGAACACCGGCGACGGCGTCGCGATGGCGTACCGCGCGGGCGTCCCGATGGAGGACATGGAGTTCATCCAGTTCCACCCGACGACGCTGCCGTCGACGGGCGTCCTCATCTCCGAGGGGGTCCGCGGCGAGGGCGGAATCCTCTACAACGAGGACGGCGAGCGGTTCATGTTCGAGCACGGCTACGCGAACAACGACGGCGAGCTCGCCTCCCGCGACGTGGTCTCGCGCGCCGAGCTGACCGAGGTCAACGAGGGGCGCGGCATCGAGGACGAGTACGTCCACCTCGACATGCGTCACCTCGGCGAGGAGCGCATCCTCGACCGGCTTGAGAACATCCTCCACCTCGCGGAGGACTTCGAGGGCGCCGACGGGCTCACGGAGCCGATGCCGGTCAAGCCCGGCCAGCACTACGCGATGGGCGGCATCGAGACGAACGAGTTCGGCGAGACCGTCATCGGCGGCCTCTACGCCGCGGGCGAGTGCGCCTGCGCGTCGGTCCACGGCGCGAACCGCCTCGGCGGCAACGCCTTACCCGAACTCATCGTCTTCGGCAAGCGCGCCGGGCGCCACGCCGCCGGCGAGGAGATGGGCGAGGCCGAGGTCACGACCGGCAAGCAGGGCGACTGGGAGCCGGCCGACTACGAGTTCGAGGCGGAGGTCGGCGAAACCGGCGGGCAGGGACCCGCCGCGGCCGACGGCGGCGCGGTGGCGACCGATCCCGACGGCGTGCTGGAGGCCGAGGTCGAGCGCTCCGAGGCCCGCGTCGAGGAGCTGCTCTCGCGGGAGGGCCGCAACCACGCCGAGATCCGCTCGAAGGTCCAAGAGACGATGACCGCCAACGTCAACGTGTTCCGCGAGGAGGGTCGGCTCGAAGAGACGCTCGACGACCTCCACGAGGCCCGAGAGGCGTACACGGACGTGGCCGTCTCCGATCCGTCCCGGACGTTCAACACCGACCTCATCCACACGATGGAGACCCGGAACATCCTCGACATCGCCGAGGCGCTCACGGTGGGCGCGCTCGCCCGCGAGGAGTTCCGCGGTGCCCACTGGCGGAAGGAACACCAGGAGCGGAAAGACGAGGACTGGCTGAAACACACGCTCGTCTCGTGGAACGACGGCGAACCCGAGCTCTGGTACAAGCCTACGATCCTCGAAGGGGAGAGCAAGACGTACGAGCCGAAGAACCGGTCGTACTGAACGGGAGTCCGACACGATCGATCCGGATCGATAACGGTCTCCTATCCGTCGTCGGTCGAAATCGGGCGGCGGTCGCGGGGACCGACGCGATCGGAGCCGGCCATCACGATCGGACCCTCGCGCTTTTTCGGCCTGTTCGGCCCGATTCCGGCCCTTTGCGTTGTTTCGACGATCGTTGAATGGGGGGTTTATTATCGTCGAATTCAATGGATCGGACAAGATGTTAGAGACGCAGACCGCACCCACCGCGGCGCCGGCCCTGCCGCCGGAGCTGCAGTCCCCCCGCGCGAAGCTCGTGTACCTGTACCTGACGACGAACGGCGACGCCACCGTCTCCGAGATGGGCGACTCGCTCGGGATGAAGAAGCTCTCGCTGTACAGCATCCTGAAGACCCTCCGAAAGGAGGGCATGGTCGACTGCGACGGCGACACCTACGCGCTGAACTGACGGTACCGTCGTTCGTTCTCCCCGCTTTCGATCCCACCGCACCCGCCAGCGGAGCGTTTACCAGTCCGCGGGACCCAGTGAGGCCGTGGACGCGAACCAGAACGAGCTCCGGAACCCGTTCGGGATGGACACGGACTGCGAGAACTGTCCCGAGCTGTGCGAGGCCCGCGACCGCGTCGTCCACGGCTACGGCGACGTGGGCGGCGAGTTCCTCGTCGTCGGCACGCGGCCGAGCGCGGGCGCCGAGGCCAACGGGGTCCCGTTCACCGGCGGAGACGCCGGCGAGCGCGTGCAGTCGATCTTCGCCGACCTCGGGTTCGTCCGGTCGGCGCCGGACGCGACGGAGCCCGACGTACAGAACGTCTTCTTCACGAACCTGACGCGGTGTCGCCACCCCGAGCGCGAGCCGACCGACCTGGAGATCGAGACCTGCGAGCCGTTCCTCAACGCCGAGATCCGGATGATCAACCCGCAGATCATCGTCCCCGTCGGCGAGCGACCGCTCCGCGAGCTCGCGATCGAGTACACCACTCGCCGCCCGGACTCCTTCGACGTCGACGCCGAGCACGCGACGACGATCCGCGGGCGCGGCTTCGAGCTGGTGCCGATGAAGGAGCCGGAGGAGATGACCGACGCCGAGGCCGACGCGTTCCGAGAGCACATGCGCGAGAACGTGTTGAGCCGGGACTACCGGCAGACGAAGGGGCGGCAGAGCCGCTGAGGGACGGTCACAGCGGGGACCCGCGGTACTGTCACTCGGCCGCGTCGTCGAGGTTCTCCGCGTCGTCGATCGCGTCGCCGAGGAGGTCGGTCGTCGCGTCCTCGCTGTCCGCGCCGAACGCGCAGTCGATGAGGATGTGTCCCCCGAGCGTCGACGGAGAGATGACCTGGTCCGCTCCGGCGCGCCGAAGTTTGTTGACGTTCTCGCGTTGAGTCGCCGCCGCGACGATCCGCACGTCGGGGTTGAGCTGGCGAGCGGTGAGGATCGAGAGCGCGTCGCGCGCGTCGTCCTCGGTGGCGACGACCACCGCGCGGGCCTCCTCGATGTGGGCGTGTTCGAGGGGCTCGACGTCGCTTGGATCGGCGGTGAGCACGGGAACTCCCCGATCGTCGAGTCTGCGCGACGCGGCCTCGTCGCTCGTGACGACGGCGAACATGACGCCGTCCCGTTCGTTCAGTTCTTCGAGGATCGGTTCGGTCAGGTCCCCGTAGCCGAGGACGAGGACGTGGTCGTCGAGGAGGTCGATCTGTTTGTCGGTCATTTTTCCGAGCGCCTTGGAGAGCTGCGCCTCGATGGCGGGCGTGAGGAGGACCCCGAGCGCCACCGCGAACGCGGCGACGTTCATCACGAGCGAGGAGAGCACGAACAGCTGCGCGATGTCGGCGGCCGCGCCGGTCTCCGGGGTCACGTCTCCGTAGCCGACCGTGGAGGCGGTGACGACGGTGAAGTAGAACGCGTCGACGATGGTCTCGACCCCGTTGAACTGGTCGCGGAGCGCGTACGTGCCGACCGTCCCGTACGAGATGGCGGTGACGAGCGCCGCGCCCGCGGCGAGCTGGGTCGGCGAGGGAGAGAAGGTCCTGTCGAACCGCCCGCGGTTGTAGACGAGCGCCGGCATCGACAGGACGGACAGCGCCACGAGGGGGAACGACAGCACCGACGCCTGCATCAGCCCCTGAAGGGCGGTCAGGGGGAGCAAAACGGCCGTGGAGTACCAGCCGACGCGGTAGCCGTTCTTCAGCGCGAACCCGCTTCCCAGCATCGAGAAGCCGGTGATCGTCCCCGTGAACCCGACCGTCTGCCGGACGACGTCGGGGACGTAGGGAGTGAGGGGTCCGGCGACGCCGACCCCGCCGATCTGTGCGAGCCCGGCGAGGATCGACAGGATCGCGACCGCGAACGTCAGGGCGATGGACGCCCGGACGGTCACCCAATCGCGGGTCAGCTCCATGGGAACTCGTCGCCGACGGCGGACTTAAACCCCGCGAGCGAGGTCGACGGCCCCTCCGAGGGAGTCGGCGGGCGGTCCGTGACATCCCCGACGCCGACACACGTTTAACCCCGCCGTCGGTTGAGGGGCGTATGTCACTGCCCGTCGAGATCCTCTTCGGGATCTACCTCGGCGTCATCACCGGGATCGTCCCCGCGCTGGTGGCCGGGGTCCTCGGGTTCGTCTTCAAGTACGTCACCGACGTGACGATCCCCGGGCTCGGGGTGGTCGTGCTGTCGCTCGCGATCGCCGGCGTCAACGGCGGACTGCTCGCGCTCAACGACGAGACGATCCGGTCGTCGGAGCGCGCGCCGGCGATCCTCACGGCGATAATCGTGGTGTTGATGCTCTCGCTGTACGCCCACGCGCAGGGCGACCGGCTCGGCGCCAGCGTCCCGAAGCGGATCTCGCTCAGACAGCTCCGGGACCGGACCCTCTCGACGGACGTGATCGAGCTCGTCGGCGGTCGCGGGCGGGTCTCCGTCGAGGTGAGCGGCGAGGTGGGAGACATGGAGGGGTACCCGCCGCTGCCGGCCGAGACGCGCCGGGCGATCCTCGACGGCGACTGGACGTTCCCGGCGGACCTCCCGCTCGCGGAGCTGGAAGAGCGGTTCGCGGAGCGGCTCCAGACCGAACTCGATCTGGCCGACGTCGCGGTCCGGATCGACGAGCAGGCGAAGGCGACGGTGGCGGCCGCACCGCCGACCGGAGCGCTCTCGAAGCGGGTCCCGGCCGGGAAGCGCGCGGTGTCCGTCTCGGCGCTCGTGCCGACCGGCGTCGCTCGCGGCGACGTGGTTCGAGTGATCACCCCGGACCGCTCCGTCGAGGGGGCAGTGCTCGCCGCGCGCTCGAGCGGGAAGCCGGAACCGGGGGCCGCCGCGGCGCCCGCCCCCGCCGCCTCCGCCGGCGGCGACGACCCGGAACGGGAGGACGCGCGGGCCGACGGAGACGCTCGAACCGACGGCGGGGCGGAGGCCGTCGCCTCCCCGCCGGCGGCGACCGCGCCCACGACGACCGGCGGCGAGGGGCGGGTGACCGTCGCCGTCGACCGGTCCGAGGCGACGGGGCTCCTGCGCGCCGACCGGGGGCGGGTGCTGGTGCTGTCGCGGGGCACCCGCCGCGAGTACGAGCTCACGGCGCTGTTGCGTCGGACCGGCAAGCGGTTCCGGAAGGTCTCCGTGATCGCCGGCGGGCCGCTGGACGGGCACACCATCGGCGAGGCCGAGATCCGCGAGGCGTACGACGTGGCCGTGCTCGCGGCGCGCCACGAGACGTGGACGATCGCGCCGAGCGGGTCGCAGTCGCTGTCGGCGGGCGACGAGCTGTTCGTCGTCGGGAGCCGCGACGCAATAAACCGGTTCGCGGAGGTGGCCGCGTGACCGCCGCGGTCGCCGCGGCCGCCGGCGCGGAGGCGGTGACGGCGAGCACGGGCGCGACGGGCGTCGCCGCCGTCGCCGCGACCGTCGTCGACGTCGGCTTCGCGCGGCCGCGGCAGGCGGCGGTCACCCTCGTCACGTTCGCGGTCGTCGCCGCGCTGGTCGCGGGGAGCGCGGCGCTGACCTACCGCTGGTACTTCCGCACGGAGATCCCCGAGGGGGTGACCGGCCTGCTCGGCGTCGCGGTCGTCGCGCTGTACCTCAACACGACCTCGCTGGGGTCGGTGGCGGTCGGCGACAACCCGGCGCTTCTGGCGCCCGAGAGCGTGTTCTTCAACCTCGTCTCGCTCGGCGTCGCGGCGGTGATGGCGCCCGTCGGCCGGTACGCGGGCGACCGGCTCGCGGTCGACGTGTTCGCGCTCTCCGGGGCCAAGCAGCTCGAGGGCGAGCTGAGCGGCGTCGTGCGCGCGGTGGGTCGGTTCACGGCGGTGACGCTCCCGGCGGCCGACGAGATCGGCGACATGGACACGTACGACCCGGTCTCGCCGGAGAAGAAGGAGGAGCTCGCCGAGACGACTCTGCTCTTCCCGCGGAAGATCTCGGAGGAGGACCTCCGTCAGCGGCTCGTCGCGCGGCTCAAAGAGGAGTACGGCGTCGGCTACGTCGACGTCGACCTCGGCGCGGACGGGACGGTCGAGTACTTCGCGGTCGGCTCCCGCGCCGCCGGGCTCGGGCCGACGCTCGCGCCGGGATCGGCGGCGATCGCGGTGACCGCGGACCCGCCGAACAACGCCACCGCCGGCGACACGGTCCAGCTGTGGCGGGACGACCCGGCGCCGAAGCGCGTCGCGACCGGCGAGCTCCGCGGGGTCGCCGCCGACGCCGTCACCGTCGCGCTCGACGAGTCGGACGCCGAGCGCCTGACCGACGAGGGCGGGTACCGGCTCGTCACGCTCCCCGCGGAGCCGCAGGCGGACCGGGAGTTCGCCTCCCTGCTGCGGAACGCCGACGAGACGATGGCGTCCGTGACCGTCGAGTCGGGCAGCGACCTCGACGGGAGCACCGTCGGCGAGGTCGACACCGTCGTCGCCGCGGTCCGGCCGGAGGAGGGTTCCGTCCAACCGATCCCCCGGCGATCGTACGCGTTCGGCGCGGGCGACCTGGTGTACCTCGTGGGGCGGCCGGACGCGATCCGCCGGTTCGAGACGGCCGCGGCGGGGACCCCCGAAAACGCGTCCGTGCCCGCCGAAGGGAGAGGCGACGCGGGCGACGGGGGCGGAGGCGAGAACGGCGGAGGCAGCGACGACACCGAGACCGCCGACGGCAGCGACACCGAAGCCACCGACGCCGACGCGACCGAGCCCGCCGAGAACCCGGACGGGGCGCAACGCTCTTGAGTCGCCCGCGCGCGGATCCGCGTATGGAGTGGAAGCTGTTCGCCGATCTCGCGGAGATCGCCGGCGGACGCGAGGTCGACGTGGCGGCGGAGTCGGGAGACACGGTCGGCGACGCGCTCGACGCGCTGTTAGAGGCCCGCCCGGGCCTCCGCGACCGGGTTCTCGACGGTGACGACGAGGTCGCCGACCACATCAACGTCCTCCGGAACGGCCGCGACGTCCGCCAGGACGGCGGGATGGAGACGACCCTCGAAGCCGACGACGAACTGGCGCTGTTTCCGCCCGTGAGCGGGGGCGCCGCCGGGCGGTGAGCTGATCGATAGGGGCCGACAGATCGGTCGTTTCAAACGGTCGCGCACCGCACCTCCGCTATGAGCGACAGCGACGACGACGGCCACGGGGGACCCGAATCCGACGCCGACAGCGGCTCCGGCCACGAGCCGGAAGACGCCGGCGGCGACCCGCCGCGCGAGGAGTTCCACGAGGACCCGGTCGGGCACACCCGCGCGACCGCCGACATGACCGTCGGGCAGCTGGTCGAGGGGTACGGCGACGCCGGGATCGGCGCGGCGTCGGTCAACGAGGCGGGCGACGTGCTCGCGGAGATGTTCGCGAACGACGACTGCACCGTGTTCCTCTCGCTGGCGGGCGCGATGGTGCCCGCGGGGATGCGCCGGATCGTCTCCGACCTCATCCGGGACGGCTACGTCGACGCGCTGGTGACGACGGGCGCGAACCTCACCCACGACGCCATCGAGGCCATCGGCGGGAAACACCACCACGGCCGGACCCACGACCCCGAGAAGAGCCTCCGCGACCACGACGAGGGGCTCCGCGACGAGGGCGTCGACCGCATCTACAACGTCTACCTCCCGCAGGAGCACTTCGCCGCGTTCGAGGGCCACCTGCGCGAGGAGGTGTTCCCGGCGCTGGAGGCCGACCCCGACGCCGAGGGCGCCGATCCCGTCTCCATCGCGGACCTCACCCGCGAGCTCGGCCGCGCCAACGCCGCGGTTAACGAGCGCGACGACGTGGCCGAGGGCCCGGGTGTCGCCGCCGCGGCCTACGAGTGCGACGTGCCCGTCTACTGCCCCGCCGTGCAGGACTCCGTGCTCGGCCTCCAGGCGTGGATGTACGCCCAGACCGCCGACTTCACGCTCGACGCCCTCGCCGACATGACGGAGCTGACAGACCTCGCGTTCGACGCCGACGACGCCGGCTGCCTGCTCGTCGGCGGCGGCGTCCCGAAGAACTTCACCCTCCAGACGATGCTCGTCACCCCGCGCGCCTACGACTACGCGGTCCAGATCACGATGGACCCGGAGGCGACCGGCGGGCTCTCCGGCGCCACCCTCGAAGAGGCCCGGTCGTGGGGAAAACTGGAGAAGGACGCGCGCAACGCCTCCGTCTACGGCGACGCGACCGTCATGCTGCCGATGCTGATCGCGGCCGCCCGCGAGCGCGTGGAGTAGCGATCCGAGCGACGGCGACGTTTGTTTATAAATCGATCTGCGGTGGCGCGTGCCTGCGAGCGGCCGCCCTCGGCGGCCGGGAGTCAGCACGCGCGAGGGAGCCCGCGGCCGCCGCTGGCGGCCGCGGCGAGGCTGGGGAGGCGTGAGGCTGCGGTGCGGGCGGGGCGGAACTCAAAGGGGCAGTTGCCGGCGGCTTTGCCGCCGGCTGCCAGAGGCGCGAAGCGCCTCGCTGTCACCGGCGCATAGCGCCGGTTTCAAGCGAGAGCTTCGCTCTCGCCCTGCCGCGAGGGCGAAGCACGGCGACGCGAGCGACTGAGGAACGCAACGAGGCGCGCGAGCCGTTGCGGCTGGGGCTTTGGAGGAGTTCACCGCAGATACACCATCAACCACTTATAAGCGAGCAGTTGGAGCTTTGGTATCGTTCACCGGGTCCACTGCCGCCAATCATTCACGACTACGTTCACACCGTCATCAGCGCTCTCCAGACGCGCGCCCGCCGAAACCGCGCGTCCATAACCCGTAATTACATGTAATTAGATTTTTCACCTCGGAGCGAGTCACCCGAGGCAATGAGCGACTACACCACTATCTCGCTGCGCAAGGAGTTCGTTTCGGACGTCGAGGAGTACATCGAAGACGAGCCGTTCGGCTCGGTCAAGGAGTTCGTGAAACACGTGGTCGTCCAGGAGATGGAGTCGGACGACGTGATCAGCGAGGCGGAGGCCCGGCGGATCGGTCAGAAGCTCCGGGACCTGGGGTACATGGAGTGACCGGAATGACCGAGAGCTCCGCCGTCGGCCTCCCGGAGCGGTTCTCGCGGGCGGACCTGATACTCGCGTGCATGCCGCTGCTGTTCGCGGGCGGCTACGCGGTCGGGGCGGCGGCGTTCGGCGCGTGGCCGGCCGCCCTCGCGCTCGCGGCGATCGCGGGCTGTCTGCCGATGGTCGACGGGCTGTTCTGGAACCCGCCGCGGGTCGAGTGAGCGGCGCACTCGCGTCCGCGGAACCGGCTACCGTCCGCTATCTATCGACGCCCTCCAACCCGACCGCCTCCGCCAACAGCGCGTGCGACTCGAGCGCGTCCCCGTGGTCGGGCACCGCGTGCTGGATCATCGTCTCGTCGGCGCCCACCCGGTCCGCGAGCTGTTCGAGGAGGTCAGATATCGTCGACGGGCTCCCCGAGATCGCTCGGGGCCACTCGTCCGGGTCGAGGGTCGCGGGCGTCGGCTCGGGGGCGCCGCCGAGCTCCGCGATCGACTCCTCGATAGAGGGGATCGACCCCACCACGCCGCGCTGCATCCGCTTGAACGTCGCTTCCGCGGGCGCGCGGCGCCGAGCCGCGGCCGCGTCCGTCTCGGCGGCGACCGCGTTGACCGCGACCATCCCGTACGGCTCCTCGAGGCCGTCTCCGAGATCCGTCGGCTCGAACCGCTCCCGGTAGGCTTCGAAGGCGCGCTCGGCGAGTTCCGGCCTGATGAACGCCGCGAAGCAGAACCGGACCCCGAGCTCGCCCGCGATCGCGGCGCTCGACGGGCTGGAGCCGAGCACCCACGGGACCGGCGGGTCCGCGCCGGACCGGGGAACCGTCAGGTCGGCGTACGCGTGGTCGTCGGGGAAGGCGTCGTACAGGTGGCTCACGACCGCGCGGATGCGCTCCTCGTGGTCCTCGTCGGGGTTCTCGACGCGGCGGTCCGTGCCGAGCGCGCGGTCGGAGGCCGGCGAGCCGTTCGCTCGTCCGAGGCCGGCGTCGATCCGCCCCGGCGCGAGCCCGTCGAGCGTCCCGAACGCCTCCGCGACCTTGTACGGGCTGTAGTGGTTGAGCAGGACGGCGCCGGAGCCGATCCGGAGCTCCTCGGTGGCGCCCGCGAGGCGACCGAGCAGCACCTCCGGAGTCGTCCCGGCGAGGCGGTCGCCCATGCCGTGGTGCTCGGCGACCCAGAACCGCGAGTAGCCCAGCCGCTCGGCCCGCTCCGCGGCCGCGATCGTGTTCGCGTACGCATCGGCCGCGGTCCCGCCCGCGGGGACCGGCGAGAGGTCGACGATCGAGAGGTCCATACCCGCCGTCGGCGATCCCGGGCGTTAACGGTTGGGCTCCCGGCGGTCGCGTCGGGGGGCCGGAAGCCGCTCGGGGTCGATCGGAAGCGGCTTGAGGGCGATCGAACCCCCGGCGCGACGGCTGGGGAACTGAGAAACGAAGGCGTCGAAAGAGAGCGCGGTCGTCAGTTGTCGCCGGTCTTCGACTGCCAGGCGTAGTCGCGGCGGGAGGCGGAGTCGCCGAAGCCGCACGAGGAGCAGCGCTCCTTCTTGACGTGGTAGGATTTCTCGCCGCAGCGGCGGCACTTCACGTGAACCGTCTTGTTCTTCTTCCCCTGAGAGGGCGTTCCGGAGCCGGTCATGCTTTGATGGTGACGACGTTATCGCCGCGTATAATCGTTGTGTCTTCGATCGCGACCGCGAACTCGCCGTCGAGGTCGTCGTCGACGCGGTCGTCCACGTCGGATTCGGGTTCGATGACGACGTTCATGTGCTGGTCGTAGCCGGCGAGGACGCCGTAGTACGTCGTCCCGTCCTTCAGGTGAACCGTCACCGGCTCCTCCAGCGACGCTTCGAGCACGTCGAGGGGTCGTCCACTCATTGTCCGTATCGCCGCCCGTCGCACTAATAAAAATACCGGGACACAGGGGGATCGCGGTGCGCCACGGCGTCGTGAGGAGCGAACGGGTACCGCGTCCGAACCCGGGTGTTTTTAAAGCGGGCGGGAGTACGGCGAGATACCACACTCCCGCGGGACACGGTGAGTCGACGTCGGCTCGGCCGTAGCGGGGCCTCAACGACGCGCGGACGAACGTAGCGCTGACGGCTCCTTGCGGGGTTTCAGTGATGGACGCCCACCGCGGCGTTCGAACCACAAACCATGGAAATCGAAATTGCGACACTCGGCGGTTACGAAGAGGTCGGTCGACAGATGACGGCGGTCCGAGCGGGCGAGGACATCGTCATCTTCGACATGGGCCTGAACCTCAGTAAGGTCCTCATCCACGACAACGTGGAGACCGAGAGCATGCACAGCCTCGACCTGATCGACATGGGCGCGATCCCGGACGACCGCGTCATGAGCGAGCTGGAGGGCGACGTACAGGCGATCGTCCCCACCCACGGTCACCTCGACCACATCGCGGGCATCCCGAAGCTCGCGCACCGGTACGACGCGCCCATCGTGGGCTCGCCGTACACGATCGAGCTGGTCAAACAGCAGATCGACGACGAGGGGAAGTTCCAGGTCGACAACGACCTCGTGAAGATGAAGGCGGGCGGCACGATGGCCATCGGCGACTCCGAGCAGGTCGAGATGGAGTTCGTCAACGTCACCCACTCGATCATCGACGCGATCAACCCGGTCCTCCACACGCCCGAGGGCGCGATCGTCTACGGACTCGACAAGCGGCTGGACCACACGCCCGTCATCGGCGACCCGATCGACATGGACCGGTTCCGCGAGATCGGTCGTCAGGACGAGGGCGTTCTGGCGTACATCGAGGACTGCACGAACGCCGGTCGGAAGGGGCGGACTCCCTCCGAGTCGTACGCGAAGAAGCACGTCGAGGACACGCTGAAATCGATGGAGGACTACTCGGGCGGGATCATCGCCACGACGTTCTCCTCTCACATCGCCCGCGTGAAGACCCTCGTCGAGTACGCCCGCGAGATCGGCCGGCAGCCGGTCCTGCTCGGTCGCTCGATGGAGAAGTACTCGGGCACCGCGGAGCGGCTCGACTTCGTCGACTTCCAGGGCGACGTCGGCATGTACGGCCACCGGAAGTCGGTCGACCGCGCGTTCAAGCGGATCATGAAGGAGGGGAAGGGGAACTTCCTCCCCATCGTGACGGGCCACCAGGGCGAGCCGCGCGCGATGCTCACCCGCATGGGCCGCGGCGAGACGCCGTACGAAATCGACGACGGCGACAAGGTCGTCTTCAGCGCGAGCGTCATCCCGGAGCCGACCAACGAGGGGCAGCGGTACCAGTCCGAACAGCTCCTCCGGATGCAGGGCGCGCGCCTCTACGACGACATCCACGTCTCCGGCCACCTCCGCGAGGAGGGCCACTACGAGATGCTGCAGGCGCTCCAGCCCCAGCACGTCATCCCCGGTCACCAGACGCTGAAGGGCCGCTCGCCGTACGTCGACCTCGCGACCTCGCAGGGGTACAAGCTCGGACGTGACGTCCACGTCACGCAGAACGGCAACGTCATCCAGCTCGTCGAATGACGAGCGAGACGAAGGAGGCGCGGGTGCTGGAGGCCATCCGCGAGCGGCGTGACCTCGTCAACGCCGCTATCGACGAGGAGCTGCCGGTACAGCACCCGGAGCGGCTCTACGAGGCGACGCGGTACATCCTCGAAGCGGGCGGCAAGCGGCTCCGGCCGACGGTGACGACGCTGGCCGCGGAGGCGGTGACCGGGACCGACCCGCTCGACGCCGACTTCCGCGAGTTCGCGGCCCTCGACGGCAACACCGTCGACGTGATGCGCGCCGCGGTCGCCATCGAGGTGATCCAGTCGTTCACGCTGATCCACGACGACATCATGGACGAGGACGACCTGCGGCGGGGCGTCCCGGCCGTCCACGAGAAGTACGACACGTCGACCGCCATCCTCGCCGGAGACACGCTCTACTCGAAGGCGTTCGAGTTCATGACGGAGACGGGCGCGGACCCGCAGAACGGGCTGGAGGCGATGCGGATGCTCGCGTCCACCTGTACGGAGATCTGCGAGGGGCAGGCGCTCGACGTCTCCTTCGAGAGCCGCGACGACATCCTCCCGGAGGAGTACTTAGAGATGGTCGAGCTGAAGACCGCCGTCCTCTACGGCGCTTCGGCCGCGACGCCCGCCCTCCTGCTCGGCGCGGACGAGGAGGTCGTCGACGCCCTCTACCAGTACGGGATCGACTCCGGCCGGGCGTTCCAGATCCAGGACGACGTGCTCGACCTGACCGTCCCTTCCGAGGAGCTGGGCAAGCAGCGCGGATCCGACCTCGTCGAGGGGAAGGAGACGCTGATCACCCTCCACGCCCGCCAGCAGGGCGTCGACGTGGACGGGCTGGTCGAGGCCGACACCCCCGCCGAGGTGACCGAGGAGGCCATCGACGACGCGGTGGCGGCCCTCGAAGACGTCGGCTCGATCGCGTACGCCCGCGAGACGGCCGAGGACCTCACGGAGCGGTCGAAGGAACACCTCGAAATCCTCCCCGAGAGCGGGTCCCGAGAGCTGTTGGCCGATCTCGCGGACTACCTGATCGTTCGCGGCTACTGAGCCGAAACGGACACCGCTTTACTCCCGGACCGCCTTCGATCGGTCGTGTCCAGGTACCGAGACGTCGCCCTCTTCTTCGCGCTCGCGCTGCTTTGGGGCGGCTCCTTCGTCGCGATCGAAGTCGGCCTCGACTACTACCCGCCCGTGCTGTACGCCGCCTACCGGTTCGACTTGGCGGCGCTCGCGCTCGTGTCGTACGTCCTCCTGACGGACGCCGGCCCCTTCCCACGTACTCGCGCCGACGCGGCCGCGATCGGGTTCAGCGGCGGGCTCTCGGTCGCCGCCAACAACGCCCTGCTGTTCGTCGGCCAGCAGTACACGACCAGCGGGATCGCGTCGATTACCTACAGCCTCGTTCCCATCGCGACCGCGGCGGTGGCGGCCGTCTGGGTCGGCGGCTCGGACCTCGACGCGCGCGGCGCGCTGGGCGTGGTGCTCGCGTTCGTCGGCGTCGGGCTCGTCGCCCAGCCGAACCCCGCGAACCTCGCGGGCGGCGTCACGATCGGCGTCGGCCTCATCTCGATCGGCGTGCTCGCGGTCGCGGTCGGCAGCGTCGGGCTCAGGACGGTGGAGACGAGCCTCTCCAGCATCGCGCTCACCGGGTGGGCGATGCTGTTCGGCGGGCTGCTCATCCACGGGCTGAGCCTCGGGCTCGGCGAGCCCCAGCAGCTCCCGTCGACCGCGCTCCCGGCGGTCGCCTCGCTTTTGTTCCTCGGCGTGCTGTCCTCGGCGATCGCGTACACCATCTACTTCACGCTGCTCGACCGGCTGGGCGCGTTCGAGATCAACCTCGTCTCCTACGTCGTCCCCGTGGTCGCGACCGTCGCCGGGGCGGTCCTCCTCGCGGAGCCCGTGACGCCGCTGACCGTCGCCGGCTTCGCCGTCATCGTCGTCGGATTCACGCTGTTGAAGCGGCACGCGATCGCCGACGAGGTGCCGCGGCTCCTCTCGCGGGTCGGCGGGTTGTTTTAAACGGGTTGGTGAGGTGATCGCTGACGGGTGCGTCTTGATCGAGAGCGAGAGTACGTGGATCGGGCTTTCTCGGTTGGTGTTTATAAGTCGAATCGCGTTGTTGCCGGCGGCTGTTTATACGTTATCGACGGCTCTGCGGAGAACACCACCAAAGCTCCAGGCGCTCGTTTATAAGTGATTGCTGACAGCGGATCGGCGGTAAACATCTCCAAAGCCCCAGCCGCGAGGGCGGCGCACGTTCGCTGCGCTCCTCGCTCGCGTTGCTCGCTGCGGTGCTTGCGTCACCTGCGCCGCCCTCGCGACTGCCCCTTTGAGTCCACCCGACCGCACCGCAACCGCAGCCTCACGCCTCCCCAGCCTCGTCGGCCTCCCGTCGCTTCGCTCCGGTCGGCCGACTCCCTCGCACGCGCTCCTCGCGGCCGCCGGAGGCGGCCGCTCGAAGGCGCGCGCCACCACAGGTCATTTATAAGCGATTATCGCCGCCGCTCATCAGCCCTCCAGCGCCTCGATCTCCTCGAGGATCTCGACCGCGTGGTCCTCGGGGGAGACGCCCTCGTACGCGAGGACGACGGTCCCCTCGTCGTCGAGCACGTACGTGTTCCGGAACACGCCGTCGAAGGTGTTGCCGAACATCTGCTTCTCGCCGTAGGAGTCGTACGCGCTCGCGACCGCGCCGTCGGGGTCCGAGAGCAGCGCGAACGGGAGGTCGTACTCCTCGGCGAACGGTTCGAGGTCCTCGACGGGGTCGTCGCTGATCCCGACGACCGCGACGTCGGATCCCTCGAAGGCGTCCCACTCGTCGCGGAAGCCGCACGCCTCGGTCGTACACCCCGGCGTGTCGGCCCGCGGGTAGAAGTAGACGACCGTGTACCGCGCCGCTGACGGGTCGACGGTGACGGCCGCTCCGTGCTGGTCTGACAGCGTGATCTCGGGTGCGGGATCGCCCGGTTCGAGCATACCTGCCGTGGCTTCGCCCCGGTATTAGGACGTTCGGTCCGGTTCCTTTTTATCTGTCACTGTCATGCAGTCGGTATCGATGGAGTGGCAACCGACGCCGTACACGGCCCCGTTGCTCGTGGCGGCGCTCGCGTCCTTTTCCTTCGCCGCGTACGCCCTCCGGAACCGGTCACGCGGGGAGACGCCGCTCGTGCGGAGTTTCGTCGCCGTCACGGTCGCCAGCGGGGTCTGGTCGCTGGCGTACGCGGCGCAGCTGTCGGCGACGACGCTCGAGGCGAGCCTGTTGTGGAACCGCCTCGTCTGGGTCGGGATCGCGGCGCTCGCGGTCGCCTGGCCCGCGTTCGTGTTCGCGTACGTCGGCTGGACGTCGTGGCTCCGGCCGGGCCGCATCGCCCTCCTCTGTGCCGTCCCCGCGACCGTCCTCGGCGGCGTCCTCCTCGTCGGCGCCGACGCGCTGTTTTACGCGTCCCCGTCGCTGTCCGCGACGAACGGATACCTCGTCTTGGAGTACCTGCCGACGCCCGCGCTCCTCGCATTCATGACCTACAGCTACGCCGTGAACCTGTTCACCTTCGGCGTGCTCGGCTACGCCGCGCTCGCCCGCGACGGCGTGTTCCGGCGGCAGGCCGCGCTGCTGCTCGCGGCCGGCGTGGCGCCGATGACCGTCGGGGTCATCGGAATCGCGGGGGTTCTGGGTCCCGCCTTCGTCGACCTCACGCCGGTCACGTTCGCGGCCACCTCCGGCCTGCTCGGCTGGGTGGTGTTTCGGCACCGGCTCCTCGACCTCTCCCCGATCGCCCGCGACGCGGTGTTCTCGAACCTCTCCGACGGCGTCGTCGTCGTCGACGCCGCCGGTCGCGTCGTCGACTTGAACCAACCGGCGCGCCGGCTGTTCCCCTCCGCGGCGGTCGGCTGCGGAGTCGACGAGGCGTTCGAGCGCGCGCCGGCCGTGACCGACCTCGTGACGTCGACCGGAGGAGGCGACGGAGTGGGGTCCGCCCGCGCCCCCGGGGCGAAGCCCGACGACGACCTCAGGGTGACCGTCGACGGGGGGTCCGATCCCCGCTTCCTGACCGTCGCCGCCCACTCGATCGCCGCGGCGGGGGGCGGACACGGGGTCGACGGTGAGACGGGGTCCACGGCGGGCGGAACCGTCCTCCTGTTCCGCGACGTCACCGAGCGCGAGACGCTCCAGCGTCGCTACCGAGCGCTCATCGAGAAGTCGCCGAACGTCATCGCCGTCTGCGGGGCCGACGGCCTGCTCCGATACGTGAGCCCGTCGATAGAGCGGCTGCTCGGTCACACCCCCGCGGCGATCGAGGGGCGGCCGGTGATCGATCTGGTCCACCCGGACGACCGGCGGGAGGCGCAGCGCGCGTTCGAACAGGCGTTCGAGACCGACGAACAGCGGTCGCTCGACCACCGGATCGTCCACGCCGACGGGAACTGGCGCCGGTTCGAGACGACGGTCGAGCGTCTGTTCGAAGACACCGAGGAGGTGGTGATCACCGCCACCGACGTGACCGAGAGCCGGCGGTACGAACAGCGGCTCCAGGTCCTCAACCGGGTCCTTCGACACGACCTGAAGAACGACACGAACGTCATCGGCGGGTACGCGGACCTCCTGCGGGACCACGTCGACGGCGAGGGCGACGAGTACCTCGACGTCATCGACCGGAAGGTCGAGACGCTGACTCACCTCAGCGATCAGGCCCGCGAGATCGACGTGGCGCTTCACAGCGACGGGACGCGCGCGGTGATCGACCTGTCGGGGCTGGTCACGCGACTCTGCGACATGCTTGAGTCGTCGTTCCCGGACGCGACGGTGACGGTGTCGACGCCGGACGAGGCGGTGGTGTGCGCCGACGAGCTGTTGGAGTCCGCGGTCCGGAACGTGCTGGAGAACGCGGTCGTCCACAACGACGGCGACCAGCCGATCGTCGAGGCGGCCGTCGACCCGGACGGCGACGGGTACCGGATCGCCGTCGCCGACAACGGCCCCGGGATCCCGCCGGTCGAGCGGAGCGTGTTCTCGGAGGCGCGCGAGACGGCGCTCGAACACGCGAGCGGGCTCGGCCTCTGGCTCGTCCACTGGATCGTCACCGAGTCCGGCGGGGAACTGGAGATCCACACCCGCGAGCCGACGGGGACGCTGATCACGATGTGGTTCCCGACGCCGGACGGGGCCGCCGCGGAGGGGGAGACGACGGGGGAATCGGAAGGGGAGTCGGAGGGCGAGGAGGCCGCGGAACCCGAAGAGGAGACGGACGACGGTCCGAGCTCTGGCCGCGACCCGGCGGCCGCCGATACCCCGTCCGCCGACCGCGACCTCTGACCCCGTCGCGACCGCCCCCTTTAGCCCGCGTTGCGACCGACAACTTCGGTCCCGCCCCACGGCCCGTCTCCCGACCGCTGTGAGTCCGTGACCTCCCTCCGCAACCTCTTTGCGGTCGCTCGCCGAACCCGGTGACATGAGCCACGGATCCCTGGACGACGACGCGGTCGAGAGCTACCGGGAGGCCGGCGCGGTGCTGGTCGAGGCGATGAACGAGGCGCGCGAGATGGTCGAGCCGGGACGGACCCACCTCGAGGTGGCCGAGTGGACGGAAGACTTCATCCGCGAGCAGGACGCGGGGCTCGCGTTCCCCGTCAACATCAGCGTCGACCCCGAGGCCTCCCACGCCACCCCGAGCCGCGACGACGACACCGAGTTCGGCGAGGAGATGGTGTGTCTCGACGTCGGGGTCCACGTCGACGGCTACATCGCCGACGCGGCGGTCACGGTCGACCACACGGGGACCCCAGAGCTGGTTGAGGCCGCCGAGATGGCGCTTGAGGCCGCGGTCGACGAGGCCGGGCCGGGCGTCGAGGTCGGCGTGATCGGGCGGGCGATCGAGGACGTGATCCGCGGGTACGGCTACACCCCCGTCCTGAACCTCTCCGGGCACGGCGTCGAGCGCTACGACGCGCACACGGGGCCGACGGTCCCGAACCGCGGCGTCGACCGCTCCGTCGAGCTGGAGCCGGGACAGGCGGTCGCCATCGAGCCGTTCGCCACCGACGGCCGCGGGAAGGTCGGCGAGGGGACCGAAGAGGAGATCTTCGAGCGCGAGGGCTCCGCGAGCGTCCGCGACCGCCGCGCGCGACAGGCCCTCGAAGAGATCGAGGCGTTCGACGACCTCCCCTTCGCGGCGCGGTGGCTGGAGGGCGACCGCGTGGAGATGGCCCTGCGACGCCTCAAGCAGGCGAACGCGGTGAAGGGGTACCCCGTCCTCAAGGAGGCCGACGACGCCCTCGTGAGTCAGGCGGAACACACCCTGCTCGTCACCGACGACGGCGTCGAGATCACGACCGCGGGCATCCACGACTTCGACGGCTGATGGACCGGATCTACGCGCCGTGGCGGATCGAGTGGGTCGAGCGCGATTCCGACCCGATCGACGGCTGCCCGTTCTGCGTCCTTCCCGAGCGCGAGGACGCCCGCGAGGCGCGCGTGGTCGCCCGCAGCGAGCGCAACTACGTCCTGTTGAACAACGCGCCGTACAACCCCGGCCACGCGATGGTGATCCCGGACGAACACGTCGAGGACCCGACCGACCTCGACGACGCGGCCCTGCTCGATCACGCGAAGCTGAAGTCGGCGACGCTCGCGGCGCTGCGCGACGACGTGGACCCCGACGGGGTGAACACCGGGCAGAACCTCGGCGACTCGGCGGCCGGCGGCTCGATCGACCACCTCCACACCCACGTGGTCCCGCGGTGGAACGGCGACACGAACTTCATGCCCGTCACGGGCGACACGAAGGTGATCGTGGAGGCGATCGACCGCACCTACGAGCACCTCCACGCCGGTTTCGCCGCCGGCGACGACGTGGTCGATCCGGGCGACGCCGACGCCGGCGAGGCGGTGCGGCTGTCGTTCGATCTCGACGCGCACTCCCGGTGAGTCGGGTTCGTCCTCGCTCGCCACGGATCTCTCGGAATCGAAATTCCAGAGAAGGGTTCCGCTTCAGTATTTAAAACAACCGTGAGTGACGTCGACGATTGCTTATAAAAAAAAACGGTGCGGTCGGCGTCGCCGGCGTCGGAGCCGTCGGCTGTCACCGGGCTTCGCCCGGTTGCCCGGGGGACTGTGTCCCTCGCTGCGAGAGGCGCGTCGCGCCTCCCCGCGTGCCTCCGAGCGCCCATCGGGCGCGAATAGGGAGAGACCGAACCGGCTACTCCCCGCGCCACTGCCCGCCGAGGTCGGCGCGCTGCATCGACTCCGCGTCGCCGTCGCGGAACACGCTCACCCGCCCGCTCTCCTCGCTCAGCGTCACGGTCGCGACGACCTCCGGCCGGACCGAGGTCTCGATCGCGCTCATGTGGCGCGACCCCATCCACGGCTCGTAACTCACGTCGTCGACCAGGTCGGTCTCTCCGCTGCGGGTGCCCAGGTCCCGGAACCGAACCATCTGTTCTTCGATCTCGCCGTCGACCGCGACGACGATCCCGCCGTCCTGCTGGCGGCTCACCGACCCGACCGCCTCGACGAAGGCGCCCTCCGCGAACACCGTGGGACAGCTCTCGCGGGGCCACCGGTTCTCGCCCATCGGATCCGCGTAGTCGCCGTAGTCGCGGTCGGCGACGACCGCGAAGTAGAGCCCCGGTCCCTTGACGTGTGGCTCGTCCCAGTCGTCGAACGCGAGGCTGACGTGCTCGGCGCAGTAGGTCAGCCGGTCGACGATCTCCCGGACCCGGTCGTGGGTGCCGTACTCGATCGCGAGCCCGCTCATCGCGTCTCCTCCGGTCGGTTGTCGACGCCGTCGGCGGAGCCCGCTCCGTCGACGCCGTCGGTGGCGCGAACGCTCATGAGTACGTGAACGTTCGGGGCGTATATAAGATACTCCGAGTCGGCCGTGTAGGCCGGATCGGGTCGAGTCGGAACGAAGCGCGCCCCCTCACCGCCACTGCGTGAACAGGCTCGCGTCGAAGCGGTCGGCGCGGACGAGCCCGACGCCGAACGCGGCCGCGACGGCGGCGGGGAGCAGGTTCCCGTACCAGAGGTTGATCCCGCCCCAGAGGATCACGAAGCTCACCATGTCGTCGAGCATGAACTCGCAGTCCCACAGCCGATCGGCCAGCGTCGTCCCCGCGAACGCCCGGTCGAGCGTGACCACCGCGACGGTCGCCGACAGCACCCAGCCGGCGTAGTTCGAGAGGGGAACCCCGTAGAAGCTCCCGCCCCCGAAGCTCCAGAAGCCGAGCGCGACCGCGCCGGGGTCTAACACCACGTCCATCGCGACCACCGCGGCGATCACGCTCGCGAGCCGGAGCCATCCGTTCGACGCCCGCGGGCCGAGGAGCAGGAGACAGAGCAGGTACGCGTTTACCACGAGCGGGATGAAGAAGACCGGGAGCGCCAGCGGCACCCCGCCCAGCATCGGCCCGAGGCTCACGGTGTACTCGAAGGTGCCGTACGGCCAGCCGGTGGCGACGCCGAACAGCTCGATCGCGTAGGTGTACGCGACGAGGACGCCGACCCACCCGAGCGCGCGGCGATCGACAGCGGGCAACACCCCGACGACGAGCGGCGAGCGCATCACTAACACGCCGAACAGCACGAACCACGGGTGGAAGGCGAACGGCGCGGGCACCCATCCCTCCGCGCTGCCGACGAGCGCGATCGCGCCGACGAGGGGGAACAGCACGGCGATGGTGAACCGGTTCTCGCGGACGATCCGATCGAGGGAACGCTCCGCCTCGCGGCGCGTGTCGGGGAGCCGCGCGCGGAGCGCGGCGAGTCGCCCCGACGTCGAGGCGGAGGAGGGAGAGGGGGAGTCGCTCACGCGAGCGCCTCCGTGATCGGGTAGACGCGCCAGAGCCCGCCCATCGCCAGCAGGGTGCCGACGGCGGTGTTCAGCGCCGGGAACCACCAGTACGCCCGGTCGACCGCGATCGACGACCGGGAGACCCACGCGACGAAGGCCGGATACACGGCGAGCAGCGCGCCGAGCCGGAGGTCGACCGCGGCGAACGCGACCGCGGCGGCGACCCAGCAGGCGGCGCAGTAGGCGTAGGTCCGGCCCTCGCCGAGCAGCGTCGCCGTCGTCCGGATTCCGGCGGCGCGGTCCGGCTCGATGTCGGGGATCGCCGAGAAGGTGTGCATCCCCATCGCCCAGAGCCACGCGCCAGCGAGCGCCGCGATCGGCGGGTGCGCCCCGGCCACGGCGGCGTACGCGGCCGCGCCCGGCAGGACGTACAGCCCGTTGGAGGCGGAGTCGAGGAGCGGCGTCGTCTTGAACCGGAGCGGCGGGGCGCTGTAGCCGGCGCCGAGCAGCAGGAAGCCGGCGAGGTAGGGCCACGCGACGCGCGGCGTGGCCGCGAACGCGGCGACCCCGAGAACGCCCGAGGCGACCACCACGAGCGAGACGAGGCGGTCCCCCCGCCAGCGCGCCTCGCGGCCCTCCTTCTTCGGGTTCAGCTCGTCGACGTCGGCGTCGAAGGCGTCGTTGACGCCGTAGAGGAAGACGTTCGCCGGCACGAGGAAGTACGCCGCGAGCCCGACCGTCACCGGCGTGAACAGCCCGCTCACGTCGGCGATGCCGTAGGTGACGCCGACGGCGACGGGGCCGGCGAGGTACAGCCAGAACCGCGGTCGCGACAGCACCAGCAGGTACCGGAGGAGGCCCGGGAGCGAGCGTCGGTCGGACGGTCCGGCTCGGTCGGTGTCGCTCACGGCTCCGATCACGCCGTCTTCGACAGCTCCTCGGCTGTCAGCTGTCCGCTGATGAGACACATCGGGACGCCGATACCGGGGGTCGTCGTCGACCCCGTGAAGTAGAGCCCGTCGACCGCGGTAGAGCGGTGGGGCGGGCGGAGCAGCGAGGTCTGTCGCAGGGTGTGTGCCAGCCCGAGCGCGCTCCCCCGATAGCTGTTGTACCGGTCCGCGAAGTCGTCGACGCAGAACGTCTCCTCGAAGACGATCCGGTCGCGGAGTTCCGTGTCGGTGTTCTCGGCGACGTCGTCCAACACGAGGTCGCGGTACTGTTCGCGCAGTTCGGGCGTGTCCTCCAGCCCGGGCGCGATGGGGACGAGGGCGAACAGGTTGCTGTGGCCGTCGGGCGCGACCGTGTCGTCGGTCTCGGAGGGGACACAGAGGTAGTAGGCGGGGTCGTCCGGCCACGACGGGTCGTCGAATATCTGCTCGAAGTGGCGGTCCCACCCCGTCGGCAGCACCAGCGTGTGGTGTTCGAGGTTCGGCACGTCGCCCTCGACGCCGAGGTACAGCAGGAACGCGGAGGGCGCGTACGTCCGCGACTCCCAGTACTCCTCGCTGTACTGCCGCTTGTGTTTCGGGAGCAGCTCCTGTTCGGTGTGCGCGTAGTCGGCGTCGGAGACGACCAGGTCCGCGAGGTGGCGCTCGCCGCCGGCGGTGTCGAGCGCGAACGCTCCCTGTCGACCCTCGATGGCCGTCACCTCGGCGTCGGTGACGTACTCCACGCCGAGCTCGTCGCCGAGGTCGACGATCCCGTCGACGACGGCGCCGATCCCGCCCTCGGGGTAGTAGACGCCCATGTTGTAGTCGACGTGGCTCATCAGGTTGTACAGCGCGGGGGTGTTCGTCGGCGAGCCGCCGAGGAAGACGAGCGTGTACTGCATCAGCTGCTGGAGCTTCGGGTGATCGAAGTAGTCCTCGACGTGCCCCTGCATCTTGCCTAAAAGCGAGAGTCCCCACGAGTAGCGGAGCACGTCTTTATCGACGTAGTCGCGGAGCCGCGGGCGGTCCTCGTACACGAAGTGCTCCATCCCGATCTCGTAGGTGCGCTCGGACTCTTTCAAATAATTCTCGAACGCCTCGCCCGCGCCGGGCTCGTACTCCTCGAAGAGGGCCTTGTTCGCCTCGCGGTCGGGGAGCACGTCGACCCGGTCCCCGTCCTTCCAGAACACCCGGTAGTGGGGGTCGAGCCGCTCTAACTCGTAAAACTCCGACGGCTCGCGGTCGAAGTGGCCGAAGAACCGCTCGAACACGTCCGGCATGAGGTACCACGACGGCCCCATGTCGAACCGGAAGCCGTCGGCCTCGAGTCGGCTCGCGCGCCCGCCGAGCTGCTCGTTCTTCTCCAAGAGGGTCACGTCCGCGCCGGCGTCGGCGAGGTAACACGCGGTCGAGAGGCCGCCGAACCCGCCGCCGATCACGGCGACGGACTCGCCGGCCACGGCGTCGATGTCCGGGGCCACGTCCATGTCGGATCCTACGGCGGGAACGGTATAAATACCGGCCAGACGGTCGGGCGGTCTCGGCGGGGCGACGGGCCGAGCCCCCCGCGAGTGAGTACGCCTAAGTCGGCGACCCCCCTATGGGTTCTCACATGGATCCCACGGTCGCGATCACCGGCGCAACGAGCGGGATCGGGCGGGCCGTCGCCGAGGCGTTCGTCGACGAGGGGGCGTTCGTCGCCGTCTCCGGGCGCGACGGCGACGCGGTCGACCGGACGGTCGCGGCGCTGAACGAGGGCGGGGGAGAGGGGGACGGAGCCGGCGACGAGGGCGCCCGAACCGACGCGGCGGACACCGCGTGGGGCGCCCGCGTCGACGTGCGCGACGAGTTCGACTTAGAACGGTTCTTCGAGGGCGTCGCCCGGGAGGCCGGCCCCGTGGACGCGGTGTTCGCGAACGCCGCCGTCTTCCACGGCGCCCCCGGCGAGAGCCCGACCGACGAGACGAGCTACGCCGGCTACGACGACACGATGCGCACCAACGCCCGCGGCGTCTTCGCGACGGTCTCGGAGGCGGTCCCGCACCTCGCCGAGGACGCGCGGGTCGTCGTCCCGTCCGGGGGCGTCGCCCGCGAGTCCAGAGCCGGGATGGGCGCGTACGCCGTCTCGAAGGCGGCGGCCGAGGCGGTCGCGCGGGGGTTCGCGGCCGACCTCGACGCGGCCGTCGGCGTCGTCGACCCCGGGCTCGTCGCGACCGACCTCACCGGAAAGGAGCGCGCCAGAGACCCCGAGAGCGTCGCGCCGCTGTTCGTCTGGGCCGCCACCGAGGCGCCCGCCGAGGACTTAAACGGCGAGCGGCTCGGCCTCCGCGAGTGGAAGGCGGCGACGCGGTGAGACGCCCTCGAAGCGCCTGAGCGACCGCTATCGGGTCAGACCTCCTCGACCCGCGACGTGACGTCGAGCGGGGGCCGCTCCGACGCCAGCGCGGCGACCGCGTCCATGAACGCCGTCCGGTAGCTCGCCGGTCCCGCCGGGTCGCCCTCCGCGGCGCGCTCGCCGGCGAACCCGTACGCGGCGCACGCGGCGAGCGCGGCCTCGGTCGTCGACGCCGGCGCCCCGTCCTCCCCGACGACCGCCGAGAACGTCCCGAGCGTGCTCGCGAGCATACAGCCCGACCCGACGAACGAGCCCATGCGCTCGTGGCCGACCGCCACCCTGTAGGCACTCTCGCCCTCGTCGTCGGCGACGACGTCGGTCGGGCCGGACGCGACGACGACCGCCCCCGTCTCCGCGGCGAGCGCCCGCGCCGCGTCGGCGACGCCCGCGTCGCTCTCTCCCACGGATTCGACGCCGCGGACCCTCGCCTCCTCGCCGGCGAGCCCGCGGACCTCCCCGGCGTTGCCCTTGATAACGTCAAATGCGACCGCGTCCAGCAGTTTCCCGACCGACTCGGCGCGGTGCGGCGTGGCCCCGTACCCGACCGGGTCGAGGACGACCGGGACGCCCGCCTCGTTCGCGCGCCGGCCCGCGTCGACCATCGCGTCGACGTCGGTCGTCGACGCGGTCCCGGTGTTGATCACGACCGAGTCCGCGCCGGCGGCCATGTCGCCCGCCTCCGCCGGGGCGTCTGCCATCACCGGGAGCCCGCCCCAGTGCAGCGTGACGTTCGCGGTCTCGCTCGTCGTCACGTCGTTGGTGAGATGGTGGACCAGCGGCGCGGCCGCCTCGATCGCGGACAGGGCCTCGGCGACGACCGCGCCGTCGATCGGGGCGTCGTTGGGACCCTCGACCGGCTCACCGCTCATCGCCGACCACCTCCCGGAGCTCCGCGGTCGCGGCGCGCGGGTCGTCCGCGGCCGTGATCGCCGAGACGACCGCCACGCCGGCCGCGCCCGCCTCCGCGACCGCGCCCGCGTTGCCGGCGTCGATCCCGCCGATCCCGACCACGGGGAGGTCGACCGCGTCGGCGAGCGCCGCGACGCGCTCGGGACCCACCCCGTTCGTCTCCGCCGGCACGTCCTTGGTGTCGGTCGCGTACACCGCGCCGACGCCGAGGTAGTCCGCGCCCGCGGCGGCGGCCGCCCGCGCCTCCGGGACCGTCGACGCCGAGACGCCGACGATCGCCTCGTCGCCGAGCCGCTCGCGGGCGACCCCGACCGGCAGGTCCGACTGCCCGAGGTGGACGCCGTCGGCGTCGACCGCGGCGGCCAGGTCGACCCGGTCGTTGACGATCAGGGGGACGCCGGCGTCGGCGGTGAGATCGCGCAGCCGCCGCCCGAGCTCGTATCGCTCGCGCGCCGACCGGTCCTTCTCGCGGAGCTGCACGGCGTCGACGCCGCCGCCGAGCGCCGCCTCGACGACGTCAGCCGTTTTCCGCCCCGCCGACCGACTCTCCTGCGTCACGAGATACGTCCGCCACTCGCTGGGATTCATCAGTGGTACCTTCGGGTAGTGACTGAAAAGTGATTCCGTCCGCCCCGGCGCGATCTTTTCGGTGCGTCCGCGGTCGTCGTCGGCGACGCTCGGTCGTTCACACCTGCTCGTCTACCACCGTCTCATCGCCGTGACGGACGGCGACGCGCTCCGGAACGGAGGCCTCGACGAAGGTGATCGCGACCTCGTAGGGATGCGTTTGGCCGATGTCGGAGCACGGGCCGCCGTCCCAGTCGGGATCGTCCTCGGTGGTCAGCCGGAGCAGCAGGCGGTCGGCGTCGAGGTCCGACTCGACCAGATCGACGCGGTAGCAGTCTCGCGAGCCGTCGAGCAGGCGTCCCCTGACGGTGACGCGCGGCGGCTCGGCGTCGACCGCGCGGAGCAGGACGGCGGCCTCGTTCGGGTCCGGCTCGTCGGGATCGAACTCCCCCGTGTGCTCGCGGCGGAACGTCACCTCGGCGCCGTCGATCCGCTCGGGGATCTCTCCCCACGGCGGCGTGGGACAGCCGGCGAGCGAGGCGGTCGAGACGGCGGCCGCGGTGGCGAGGAGGGCTCTGCGGCGCATGGCGGGAGCGACGCGGAGCGGCGTGAAGTGTCTTGTGCGGTCGAGGGCGAGACCGCTCCCCCACCGCCGCATCCGAAACCACTATCCCCGATCCGGCGAATTCACCGATATGGACTGGCCACACGACCCCGACGGCGAAGAGGGGAGCGAGGGCAGGCGGCAGTACGGGCACGCGGTGCTCGCGAAGAAGATCGACGAGGAGGAGGACTTCCCGCTGTCGGCCGCCGACTACGTCGAGCAGTACGGCGATCACCCGATCCGGATCGACTACGAGACGGTCGTCTCCGTCGAGGAGATCTTCGAGGGCGTCGAGAAAGCGGAGTTCGCGGACTTCGTCGAGTTCCACCAGGAGCTCGGGCGCGCGATGCGCGAGAACGGCTACTGGTTCTACGAGGGCGCAGAGCAGTTCGTCGACGGCAGCGCCTGAGCGGCGGTCTTTCTCTTAGGCGACCTTCACACCGTCCCGCTTCACCGGCTTTCGCCGGCGACTCCCTCCCGATTCCGGAGCTCGATCCGACCCTCGATCTCGGGGTCGATCCCGTGCTCGCGGGCGTAGTCGGCGAGCACCTCGTACTGGATGTCGGCCTCGTCGACCCGGTGTCGCTGTGCGAGCGTCGGGAACTCGTGGTCGGAGTGGAGCAGGTACTCCGAGACGGCGACCGTGTAGCGCGCCTCGGGGTCGATCGGCTCGCCGCCGACGGCGGCCTCCAGAATCAGCTCGGCGTCGGCGTCCCAGACCACCCGCGCGTTCGAGACGTGGCCGTGCCACCAGTCGTCTTTCCCGAAGTCCACGTCGGGGGCGGCCATCTCGCGGAGCACGTCGCGGAGCTCCGCGCCAGTGACGGACGCGAGCGCGACGGGCTCCTCGAAGGGGATCAGGCTGATCAGGTCGGCCTTCGTCACGTCGCCGCGCCACGGGTCGCCCTGCCGGAGACCGCCCGCGTTCGACAGCCCTACGTCGGCGTCGAGCGCCCAGCGGAACGCGTCCGCGACGAAGTTTCCGACGCGGCACTCCCCGCCGTGGACGACCTCGCCGGTCCGTTCGATCGGCTCGTCGACGCGCCCGACGACCTCGCCGAGGTCGGCGGCGCCCATCCGCTCTTCGAGGGCCGCTTCGAGCGCGGCGATCGGTTCGGCACCGTCCGGCTCGTGGAGGGTCGCGGTGGGGGTAACGCTTTCATCGCCGCCGTCGACCGCTGCCGCGCCGTCGACCGCTGCCGCGCCGCCGAACTCGACCTCGACGACGGCCTCGCCGTTGACGCCGGGCCGGACCAACAGGGTGTCGCCCACGCGCTCGTTGCGCGGGCTGTGGACGTGGCCGCCGAGGACCGCGTCCACGTCGAGCTCGCGGGCGAGGTCGTCGTCGCCCGCGCCGAGGTGCGAGAGGACGACGGCGTGATCGAGTCCCTCGCCGTTCTCGGCCGCCTCGGCGCGCATCTCGGCGAGCGCGTCCCGCGCGGCGGCGACGGGGTCGTCGAAGGAGAGGTCGGCGGCCATCGGGTTCAGCGAGTCGGTCGCGGGGTCGGTGACCCCGACGAACCCGACGGTCGCGCCGTCGATCCGCCGGGTCGTCCACGGGACGACGCCCTCGTCGCGGCCGAAGGGGTCGCCGTCCTCGTCGCGGACGTTCGCGGAGACGAACGTCGCGGTGGCGTCGTCGACGAGCCCGCGCAGCGGGTCCGGCCCGTAGTCGAACTCGTGGTTGCCGAACGTGTCGAGGCGGGTGTCGGTCGCGGCGTAGAAGTCGAGGACCTGCCGGCCGGTCGCGACCAGCGAGAGGACGCCCGGCGCGGTGGTGTCGCCGGTGGCGACGACGGCGGCGTCGGGACCCGAGAGCTCCCGGATCCGGCCGGCGAGGCGGGCCGCCCGCTCCGGGGCGTCGAAGACGTTCTCGATGTCGGAGTAGTGAACGAGACGGACCATTCGATGTGCGAGGGGAGGAGCGAGCGACGCTTAAAAAGCGCGGAGTCCGAGCGGAGGGTCGCCGTCGAGGCGCGCCGGGGGATCACGAGAGGGCCGTCGCCAACGCCGCGAGTGCAGCGGGTCCGGCCCCCGTGAGCCCCGCTCGCACACGCGCAGGACATTGAAAGCGCTTTTATGGATGTCCGGACTACGTCGCTTCACAGCCTCTGCGGGGTTGATGATGTGCCGTGCCGTTAGGGACCGACCACGGTGCGAGCACGCGAGCCCGCGCGGAGGATAGGTGAACAACATATGCCCGTTTACGTAGACTACGAAACCCCAGCCGACCTCGCCGAGCGATCGCTCGAGGCGCTCGAGGTCGCCCGAGACACCGGTACCGTGAAGAAAGGAACCAACGAGACCACGAAGGCCGTCGAGCGCGGCAACGCGGACCTCGTCATCGTCGCCGAGGACGTCTCCCCCGAGGAGATCGTGATGCACCTCCCCGAACTCGCAGAGGAGAAGGGCATCCCGGTCGTCTTCGTCGACACGCAGGACGAAGTCGGCCACGCCGCCGGCCTCGAAGTCGGCTCGGCCGCCGCCGCCGTCGTCGACGCCGGCGACGCCGACGACGACGTCGAGGACATCGGCGAGAAGGTCGAGGAGCTCCGATAACCACCCATGAGCGCAGAAGAGGGTACCGGCGACTCGACGACCGCGGAGGTCATCGAGGTCGTCGGCAAGACCGGGATGCACGGCGAGGCCATGCAGGTCAAGTGCCGCATCCAGGAAGGATCGAACCAGGGCCGGATCATCACCCGGAACGTCCTGGGCCCCGTCCGCATGGGCGACGTGCTCCAGCTCCGGGAGACCCAGCGCGACGCCGACTCCATCGGAGGGCGATAACCAATGGTCGAGACACGAACCTGCGACTACACCGGCGAGGAGATCGAGCCCGGCACGGGCACGATGTACGTCAAGACGGACGGACAGATCCTCCATTTCGTCGACTCGAAGGCGGAGAAGAACTACTTCCTCGGCCGCGAGGCGCGCGACCTCGAGTGGACCGAGGAAGGGCGCGACCACGGGGGCGAGTAGATGAGCCACCACGACGAGCGCACCTTCGTGATGGTCAAGCCCGACGGCGTCCAGCGCGGTCTCATCGGCGAGATCGTCTCTCGCTTCGAGGAGCGCGGGCTGAAGCTCGTCGGGGGCAAGTTCATGCGGATCGACGAGGAGCTCGCTCACGAGCACTACGGTGAACACGAGGACAAGCCGTTCTTCGACGGCCTCGTCGACTTCATCACCTCCGGCCCCGTCTTCGCGATGGTGTGGGAGGGCGCGGACGCGACCCGACAGGTCCGCGCGATGGTCGGCGAGACCGATCCCGCCGAGTCCGCCCCGGGCACGATCCGCGGCGACTTCGGCTTGGACCTCGGCCACAACGTGATCCACGCGTCGGACCACGAGGACGAGGGCGCCAACGAGCGCGAGATCGACCTGTTCTTCGACGAGGATGAACTCGTCGACTACGGCCTCGACACCGCCGCGTGGGTGTACGAGGACGAGCAGCACTGAACGACGACGCCGCCTTTCACTTCTCAGTTCCTTCCGCCGCCGCGTCCCCGCGAGCGGTAGCTATTCCGACACACCTCGTTTCCGGTGAAATCACTTCTGAAATTCGGCGACTGCGGCGCTGATCGAACGTGCGCCGACTGATAAACCGGTCGGGAACGAGACCGACCGAGTCAGTCCGACAGCGCCACGATCCGGCCGTCCTCGGCGACCACGAGCACCTCGGCGGTCTCGTCGCCGGTCGCGTCCGCGAACAGCGGGCCCGCGTACACGACGGAGGCGCCGCTGGAACCGCCGATGTCGCCGCGAGCGATCGCCTCGCCCTGCTGGTTCAGCGCGAGCACGCCGCCGTTCCGGTTCACGGCGACCGGGCCGGGCGAGCCGTCGCCGTCGACGTCGGCGACGCCGGGGGCGTTCACCCGCGTGTCGCCGCCGTACTGCTGTTTCCAGACGACCTCGCCGTCGAGTAAGTCGACCGCCCAGACGCTCCCGCTCCCGGCGACGTGGACGCGACCGGGGTCCGCGTCGCCGACGGCGACGGGCAGGTCCTGGAGCCCGACCTCGTAGCGGGTCCCGCCGTCGGCGACGTCGATCGTCTCCAGATTCCCGTTCGCGCCGCCGAGCGCGAGCACCGGGCCGCTCCGGGTGTCGGCCGCGCTCCAGCTCAGGGGGGTGACCGACGGGGTGGTCGTCCACCGCGGCTCGCCGGTGGCGTCGAGCAGGGTGATTGAGCGCTCGTCGCCGGCCGCGGTCGCGACCGCGAGCCCGCGGGTGGTCTCGTCGCTGCTGCCCCCGTTCTCGGCCCCATCGAAGTCGACCGCCAGCGGTCGGCGGTCCACCGGCGCGTCGAGGTCGGTCTCGAACACCGGATCGCCGTCGGCGTCGACGACTCGAACCCGCCCGTCGGTCGTGACCGCGGCGACCTCGCTGTCGCCGTCGCCGTCGAGGTCCCCGATCGCCGGCCGGAGTCCGCCCGGTCCGCCGAGGTCGACCGCGAACCGTTCGGTGCCGTCGGCCGGATCGAGCGCGACGAGGGAGCCACCTTCGGTCGTGAACGCGACGACCTCGTCGCCGTCGAGCGCGCCGGCGACCAGTCCGCTCGTCGCCGGGGGATCCGTGCCGTTCCCGTCGCCGGTGTCGCCGTCCGCCCCGCCGACCCGCGATCTCCACTCCACGTCGCCGCCGACCGCGGTGGCGCGTATCCTCCGGGCCCCGTCCTCGACCGTCGGCTGGAGGACGAGCGATTCGCCGTCCATCGTGGCGACGACCGCGCCGCTGCCGTCGTCGCCGGCGACGGGCTCCGACTCCCAGACGACCTCGGCGTCCGTCGTGGCGTCGTCGACGCCGACGAACGCGAAGACGGCGACCCCGACGCCGGTCGCGCCGCCGGCGAACAGGATCAGACTCGCGAACAGAACGCGCCGGTCCATTACGTGCGGTTCGGGCGTCGCGGTGATACCCCTGTCGGATGCGGCGGGGCGGGTGGCCGCCGACCTGCAGCAGCGCGGTGCCGGGCGATCTACAGCAGCGTGGCGACGCGGTCCGCGTGCTCCGGGCCGACGCGCTCGCGGAGGGCGTCGGGGTCGCGCTCGCCGTCGACGTTCACCAGGTAGGCCGCGCCGTCCGGTCCCCCGTACGCGCCGTGGAAGTCGTAGACGAAGCCGTACACGTCGGCGGCGGCGGCCGTCTCGGTCCCGCGGGCGATCGCCACCTGCTCGTGGACGTTGTACTCGACCAGTCGATTTCGGACGTCCGCGGCCTCCTCGCTCCTCCCCTCCTCGGCTCCGGCCCCGCCCCCGCCGTCGAGCGCGTCGAGGCCCGCCTCGACGATCGGAACGAGCTCCTCCACGTCCGCCCTGACGCCGGGCTCCTCGGGGAACTCGCCGGTTCGGACCGCGGAGAGGGCCGCGCCGACCGCGCCGCACCCGGTGTGTCCGACGACCGCGAGCGCGTCCGTGCCCGTGTACGCGAGCGGGTACGCGACGCTGCCCGCGAGCACGCGCTCGCCGTCGACGCGGGCGCTCACCCGGTTCCCGATGTTGCCGGCGGTGAAGAGGAACCCCGGCCGGTCGACCGCCCACATGCCGCCCTGTGACACGCGGGAGTCAGAACAGCAGACGGAGACGACCGGCGGTCGCTGACCGTCGCGCTGTCCCCTGAAGGCGTCCACGTCGAGCGACGCGACGTGCTCGGCGTTGCGGTCGAGGAGCTCGGTCAGCAGGTCGCGTCCCATACCCGTCGACTCGCTCCCGAGTCTGAAAAGGGAGGCGGAGGGGGCGAGAAACGGGAGCAGAGCGAGAAACGGGGCGGTCGTCGTCGCTCGGTTCGGCGGCGTTCAGACCACCAGACCGACGATCTGCACGAGGAACCCGACGACGAAGACGCCGAGGAGGGCGATCGTCGCCACCACCACCGCGGGCGAGAGCGTCTCGTCGTCCTGATCCAGCACGAGCGACTCCATGTCCTTCATGCGAGACCCGTCGTCGCGGCGGGGTTTGAACGCTTCGCTCGGTCCCGAAGGGAAGCTTCATTTACCTCTCGACGGACCGTGCGGACGAATGAGCGACGGAGGGCGACGGACCACCGGGACCGAGGGGGGCGTCGATGTCGAACGGTGACGCGACCGACGGCGGGGGGTCACAGGGGGCGATCGCCGAGCCGGCCGAGCCGGCGGACCCGGCTTCCGAGGGAGAGGCCGCCGTCGATCCGTCGGCCCGATCGGCGACCGCGACCGAGCCGTCGGCCGGGAGGCTGGTCGTCGTCTGCGGGCTGCCGGGCGTCGGCAAGACGACGGTGGCGGAGCGGGTCGCCGACCACGTCGACGGCGAGATCCTCCGGACCGACGTGATCCGGAAGGAGCTGTTCGACGATCCGGAGTACACCGACGCGGAGACCGAGGCGGTCTACGCCGAGCTCGTCGACCGCGCCCGCGACCGCGTCGTCGGCGGGTCCGCCGTCGTCCTCGACGCGACGTTCGCGGACGCCCGGTTCCGCGCGGACGCCCGCGAGGTGGGCGAGCGCGTCGCGGGCGGGTTCGCGCTCGTCGAGGTGGAGTGCGACGAGCCGGTCGTCGAGCGCCGGATCGAGCGCCGCGACGGGATCAGCGACGCCGACTTCGAGGTCCACCTCCACTTCAAGGAGCTGTTCGACCGGATCGAGACCGACCACGTCGTCGTCGACAACTCCGGCGACCAGGCGGAGACGTTCGCGCAGGTCGACGCCGCGTTCGGCGGGGCGGCGCTCGGCGGCGAGTGAGCGAGGCGGCGAGTAAGAAGGGGCCGCGGTCGGCGTCGCGGTGGCCGCACCCCCGTCCCGGGGCAACAATTCGCACGAGAAACGCGCACACGCGTCTCCCATCACTTATACGGGCGACCGACATACTACCTGTATGAGCGAAGAATCCGGGCGGAAGAACCTCCGAATGCCCAACGACGACGAAGTGTTCGCCGTGGTGACGGAACACCTCGGCGGGAACCACGTGCGGCTGCGCTGCGTCGACGGCGAGACGCGGATGGGCCGGATCCCCGGCCGCATGAAGTACCGGACGTGGATCAGCGAGGGCGACGTGGTCCTCGCGGAGCCGTGGGACTGGCAGGACGAGAAGGCGAACGTCGAGTGGCGGTACGACGACGACGACGCGGATCAGCTCCGCCGCGAAGGACACATTCAGTAACGCCGCGACGCGGCGTCGACAAGAAATTCTTTTTACACTGAGCGACGGCGCCGGACGCTTATCGGCTGAACTCGATCGCCGCGCCCTGCCCGAACCCGACGCAGAGCGTCGCGAGCCCGCGGTCGGCGTCGCGCTTCCGCATCTCGTGGATCAGGGTCACGGGGAGCCGCGCGCCGGAGGCACCGAGCGGGTGGCCGACGGCGATGGCGCCACCGTTGACGTTGTACTTCTCCTCGTCGACGCCGAGTTCGCGTCGCGAGTACTCGCACTGCGAGGCGAACGCCTCGTTGAGCTCCACGAGGTCGTAGTCGTCGATCGTCCGGCCGGCGCGGTCGAGCAGGCCGCGCGTCGCGGGCACCGGGCCGATCCCCATCACGGTCGGGTCGACGCCGGCGACGTTGTTCGTGCCGACCTCCGCGAGCACGTCGAGGCCGTGGTCCTCCGCGAACGCCTTACTCGTCACCAGCGTCAGCGACGCGCCGTCGGAGATCTGCGAGGAGTTCCCCGCGGTCACCGTGCCGTCGCCAGTGAACGCGGGCGAGAGGCCGGCGAGCTTCTCGGCGGTCGTGTCCGGGCGGATCCCCTCGTCCGCCTCGACGAGCCCCTCGTCGGTCTCCACGGGGACGATCTCGTCGTCGAAGCGCCCCGACTCGGTCGCCTCGGCGGCGCGCTGATGGCTCCGCGCGGCGTACTCGTCCTGCGCCTCGCGGCTCACGTCGTACTCCTCGGCGACCTTCTCGGCGGTCATCCCCATCTGGAGCTGGAAGACGTTGTACCGCTCCGAGAGCTCCGGGTGGAGGTGCTGGTAGGCGTCGCCGTCCATCGGGACGCGGCTCATGTTCTCGACGCCGCCGGCGATGACGCAGTCGCGGTTCCCGGCCGCGACCGCGTCCGACGCCGAGATGATCGCCTGCATCGAGGAGGCGCACCAGCGGTTGATCGAGGTGGCCGGCACCGACTCGCCCAGATCGGAGAGCAGCGCGATGACCCGCGCCACGTTGTTGTCCTGTTCCGTCCGCTGCTGGGCGACACCCCACATCAGGTCGTCGACGTGATCGCTCGTCAGCCCGGTCTCCGCGAGCGTGTGGTCGATGAGGCGCGTCGAGAGGTCCTCGCTGCGGACGTCCGCGTAGACGCCCCCGTCGCGTCCCTGCGGCGTTCGGTATGCGGCGGCGATAACCGGGGTGGTCTCGTCTGTCATGATCGATCGCTGGCGCGTCAGGGACTTAAAACGGCGTGGAACCCGAGGGAATCCGGCCGGAGTTCACCGGTTTTCGGGTTCCGTCAGGAGGTTCTTTCCGGTCATCTCCGCGGGCCGATCGAGTCCGATCAGATCCACGAGCGTCGGGGCGATGTCGCAGAGCGAGCCGTTCTCGCGGACCTCGCGTCCCCCGTCGTCGCCGTCCGGCGTCAGGTAGACGAACGGGACCGGATTGAACGTGTGTGCGGTGTGGGGGTTCTCGAGCGTCCCCATGTCGTCGGCGTTGCCGTGGTCGGCCGTCACGACCGCGTGGCCGCCCGCGTCGGCGACCGCGTCGAGGAGGCGGTCGAGCTGGGCGTCCACCGCCTCGACCGCCTCGACGGCGGCGTCGAAGTCGCCGGTGTGGCCAACCATGTCCGGGTTCGCGTAGTTCAACACCAGCAGGTCCGGGTCGTCCGACTCGATGATCCCGACCGCCTCGTCGGTCACCTCGGGGGCCGACATCTCCGGCTGGAGGTCGTAGGTCGGCACGTCCGGGCTCTCGACGATCTCGCGCCGCTCGCCCGGGAACTCCACCTCGCGGCCGCCGTTGAGGAAGTACGTGACGTGGGGGTACTTCTCCGACTCGGCGATCCGGAGCTGGGTCAGGCCGGCGTCGGAGACGACCTCGCCGACGGTGTTCGCCGGCATCTGCGGCGGGAACGCCACCGGGAACGGGAACGTCTCGTCGTACTCGGTCATCGTGGTCATCCGGACGTCCGGCTGGTCCAGGTCGAACTCCCAGGCCGGCCGGGTGTCGGTGAGCATCCGGACCAGCTGCCGGGCGCGGTCCGCCCTGAAATTGAAGAAGACGACCGCGTCGCCGTCGACGAGTGCGGGCTCGTCGTCGACGAGCGTCGGCTCGATGAACTCGTCGGTCTCGCCGCGGTCGTGGGCCCGGGTCGCGGCCTCGACCGCCGTCTCGGCCTCGCGTTCGGCCTCGCGCTCGACGATGGCGTCGTACGCCTTCCTCGTCCGGTCCCAGTTCTCGTCGCGGTCCATCGCGTGGTAGCGCCCCGTCACGGTCGCGACGTGACCCGTCCCCCGCTCGTCGGCCTTCGCGGTCACCTCCGCGAGGAACCGGTCGGCGATCTCCGGGGCGGTGTCGCGGCCGTCGGTGAACGCGTGGCTCGTCGCCGGGACTCCGGCGTCGGCCGCGGCGTCGATCAGCGCCAGCAGGTGCGCCACGTCCGAGTGGACGCCGCCGTCGGAGACGAGCCCCATGAAGTGGACCCGCCCGCCGGTCGAGTCGGCGTGGTCGAGCGCGTCCGCGACGGCGTCGTTGTCCGACAGAGACCCCTCCGCGAGCGCGTCGGAGATGCGGGTGTACGCCTGTTTGACCACGCGGCCCGCGCCGATGTTCAGGTGGCCGACCTCGGAGTTCCCCATCTGTCCCTCCGGGAGCCCGACGCGCCGCCCGTGGACCACGAGCCGCCCGTCGGCGCCGCGCTCGGTCGCGGCGTCGAACGTCGGCGTGTCGGCGGCGGCGACGGCGTCGCGACCCGCGGGTCGGCCCGCGGGGTCGACCGGTTCGCCGCCCGCGCCCGCTCCGCCGCCGAGACCCCATCCGTCGAGAATGATGAGCGCCGTTTCCATACCGTCCGTTTTCGGCGATGGGGTAACTACCCTTCGCTCCGCTCAACCGCCGCGGGCTCGATCGATCGCCGAACCGCGATCGCCGAACCGCGACCGACCGATCGCCCGCAGGGAGACGACCGGGCCGTCTCGCGTAAGTCAGCCTTTTCCCTCTCCGACGCTAACCATACGTTAATGGACTCCGCGGTACTGCTCGATCTCCTCGGTAACGAGAACCGGCGGCGCATCCTCCGGCTGCTCGCCACCAAGCCCTGTTACGTCACGGAGATCTCGGAGTACCTCGACGTGAGCCCGAAGGCGGTCATCGACCACTTGCGGAAGCTGGAGGAGGCCGGCCTCATCGAGTCGACCACCGACGATCAGCGCCGCAAGTACTTCCGTATCGCCCGGAGCCTCCGGCTGGAGGTGAGCGTCTCACCGTACGGCTTCGGCGCGAAGAGCGCGTACCCCGCGAAGAACAGCTTCGACATGGCGGCGCGGTGTCAGCACATCTCGATAGAGACCCCCGACGAGTCCGAGTCGCCGAACGACTTGGCCGAACTCGCCGGCGAGTTCGGCCGGCTCCAGAACCTCGATCAGGAGCTCTCGCTGGCCCAGCGATGGGTACAGGGCCGCGTGGAGGACACGCTGGCCGAGATCGACGAGCGGCTCGGCACCGAGTCAGACAGCCGCTTCTTCGCGGCGGTCCTCGCCGCGCTGGTCGAGACCGACGGCACCCCCGAGGCGGTCGCCGACGAGGTCGGCGCCCGCGAGGAGACGGTCGCAGGCGCCCTCCGGCGGCTCGCCGACGTGGGGGTCGTCGCCCGCGACGGCTCCGCCGACGTCGACCGCTATCGGATCCGGTAGTCGGCTCCGCGAGACACCGATCCCCGCACGGCCGGCCGCTTTCGGAACCTTTTGGCACGCTCCCGGGAGAGGTCGGTGCGTGAGCAGAGCACGGAATCTCGCGTTGTTCCTCGTCCTCGCCGCGGTGTGGGGGTCGGCGTTCATGGCGATCAAGGCCGGGCTGGCGTACTTCCCGCCCGTGCTGTTCGCCGCGTTCAGGTACGACGTCGCCGGCGTCGTCATGCTCGCGTACGCCGCGTACGTCGTCGACGACCCGATACCGCGAGGGCGCGACGAGTGGGCCGTCGTCGCGGTCGGCGCGACGCTGGTGATCGCCGCCTACCACGCGTTCCTCTTCATCGGCGAGAGCGACCCGGCGGTGACGAGCGCGGTCGCCGCCGTCATCGTCAGCCTCTCGCCCGTGCTGACGACCGTCTTCGCGCGCGCCTTCCTCCCCTCTGAGCGGCTGACGGTCGTCGGGGTTATCGGGCTCCTCGTCGGGCTCGCGGGCGCCGTCGTGCTGGCCGCGCCGGACCCGAGCAACCTCGCCGGCGGCGGCACGGTCCCGAAGCTCCTCGTGCTGCTGGCGGCCGCGTCGTTCGCGCTCGGCTCGGTGCTGATGCGGGCCTCCGACGACGACCTCCCGATCGAGACGATGGAGGCGTGGTCGATGATCCTCGGCGCCGCGCTGATGCACCTGCTGTCGCTCGGGCTCGGCGAGTCGGTCGCCGACGTGGCGTGGACCGCGGAGGCGCTCCTCGCGCTCGGGTACCTCTCGATCGCCGCCAGCGGGCTCGGCTTCCTCATCTACTTCGATCTGCTCGACCGGCTCGGGCCGATCGAGATCAACCTCGTCTCGTACGTCGCCCCGGTGTTCGCCGCGGTCTCCGGGTGGCTGTTCCTGCGGGAGGCGATCACCCTCACCACCGTCGCCGGCTTCCTGATCATCTGCGTCGGCTTCGCGCTGGTGAAGCGGGAGGCCTTCGGGGAGGCGCTCCGCGAGTACGGCGTGATCGGGTAGCCGGTTCACGCAACACGGTAACGTGACTCACGTCCGGGGTGGTTTTTATACGTACCCGCGCGACGGGCGAGTATGTTCCCCGAGACGATCGAGACGGACCGGTTGCGGTTGGAACCCCGGTGGCCCGAGCGCGTCGACCTCGACGAGTGTTACCAAATTTGCTCGTCGGACCCCGGGATCGACGAGGTGACCGAACACGTCACGTGGGACCCCCACGAGACGAAAAAGGAGACGCTCGAGTTCCTCGAACGCGGCCGCGAGCGGTGGGAGGACGACGAGGCGGCGAGCTACGTCATCCGCCCCCGCGAGGGCGAGGGCGGTGCCCGCGAGATCGCGGGGTTCGGCGGCTTCGAGGTCGACTGGGAGAAGCGAACCGCCGTGCTGGGCACCTGGCTCCGCAAGCGGTTCTGGGGTCGCGGCTACTCCGGCGAGCGCGCCGCGGCGCTCGTCGAGGTCGCCTTCGAGGACCTCGATCTCGACCTCGTCGCCGTGAGCCACCTCCCCGAGAACGAGCAGTCGCAGCGGGCGATCGAGAAGTACGTGGACCGGCTCGGCGGGCGCCGGGAGGGGCTGTTGCGCAATCACATCACCTTCATGGACGGCAGCGTCCGCGACGAGGTCCGCTACTCGATCTCGCAGGACGAGTGGCGCGAGGCGACCGAGTAGCCGGGAGCCAGCGAATCGCCCTTCGATTCGCCGGTAATCCGACGACCGAACTGGTTCGGCGCCGAGAACGCCGAGTCAACAGACACTTATGAGGGCCGAAACGACTCCGGGCACATGTCTGTCCCCGACCAAACTGACCGAACGAGCGGAATCGTCGGCGGTGCGGCGGCCGGCGCCGTCGCGTACCTCCTCGGCTACCTCGTCGTGTACGTAACGCAGGGCGACCGGATCGAAGAGGGCCTCTCCGGAGTCAACTTCTTCGCCGACCTGTTCGGCGGCGACCCGATCTCCACCTGGCAGGCCGCGGGGTGGATGTTCTACAACGCCCACTTCGTCGACGTCAACGCGCCCTCGCTGATCGGGGGCGCGCAGTCGGCGAACCTCCTCACGCAGGGCGAGGGCGGGTCGCTGCTGTTCGTCCTCCCGCCGCTCCTGCTCGTCGTCGCCGGCGTCGTCGCCGGTCGGGCCGCCGGCGCGTCGGAGCCGGCCGACGGGGCGCAGGCCGGCGCGTTCGTCCTGGCCGGCTACCTCCCGCTCGCGGTGATCGGGGCGTTCCTGTTCCGGTATTCCGTCGGGGACGGGACGGTGGCGCCCGATCTGGTCACCGCGGCGCTGCTCGCCGGTGCCGTCTACCCGGCGGTCTTCGGTGCGATCGGGGGAGCCGCCTCGTCGCTGCTGAGCGACTGAGTCCGACGGAAGAATCCGCTTTCTCGTTCCCGCCCTCGTCCCCCAGAACCGTCAGTACTCGGCGTCCTCGGGGTCGATCCGGTCGCCGTACTCCCGCTCGGGGTCGACCGGTCGGCCCTCGTCGGTCTCGGGCGAGACGTAGTCGATGAACGCCTCCACGTCCGGCTCCCGGACGCGGACCTCGACGTTTATCTCGCCGAGCTCGTCGGGCTCGCCGACCGCGAAGTTGACGACGCCCTCGAAGGCCGCCTGCTTCTTCAGCGAGAAGTCGAACCCCTCGTCGGTGCTGTTCTGCAGGAAGACCCTCCGGGCCGTGTCGAGGATCTCCTGTTCGTGGAGCACGTCCGAGAAGGCGTCGAGGGTGTGCGCCTCCGCGACCAACTGACCGTCCTCGTGGACCGGCTCCGCGTCCGGGAACACGTTCCGGACCGCGTCGGCGACCCGGTCCGTCACCTCGGTGTCGTTGACGGGCGCTTCGATCCGCACGTCGACGCTGTAGATCACGAGCCGTCACCTCGGGCGTTCGCGGCCGCCGGATCGGCGTCGGGGTCAGTGTCCGCGCCGGCGTCCGCCACGTTCTCCCCGCCCGCCGCGACGCCGAGCACCTCTCGGACGCGGCGTCGGAACGCCGCCAGCGTCCCGGTGTTGTCGATCTCGACGTCGGCCCGGTCGAGGGTCTCGCCGAGGCCGAGGTCGATCTCGCGGGCGTCGCGCTCGCGGAGCGCCTCCAGGTCGGAGTCGGAGTCGTCGCGGCCGCGCTCGTCGAGCCGCTCGGCGCGGAGCTCGAAGGGCGCGCGGACCGCCACCAGCGTGAAGTCGTCGCCGAACGCCTCGCGGAAGCGCTCCAGTTCGACGGTCGAGCGCAGGCCGTCGACGAGGACGGTGCCGCGCTCGCTCTCGGCCGCCGCCTCGCGGATCAGCGGGAGCGTCCGGGCGGCGATCGCGTCGTCGCCCTCCTCCTCGCGGAGCGCGCCCGCGATCCGGCCGTGGTGTTCGGCCGGGTCGAGCCCGCGTCGGCGGCACGCGGCGCGGATCACGTCGCCCATGACGACGACCGGGATCCCCGCCTCTGCGGCCACGTTCGCCGCCTCCCCCTTCCCGCTTCCGGGGAGGCCGACGGTTCCGATGACGTTCATTAGCGGCGAGTAGTCCCGTCGCAGACTTAGGTCTGCTGTTGGGGCGGCGAGGTCGGCGCGAACCGTCGGCGTTTTTGTCGCTGGGTGTGAGAACTCCGAGTGAGGGCACATAGCTCAGCCCGGATAGAGCGTCGGACTTCTAATCCGACGGTCGTGGGTTCGAATCCCACTGTGCCCGTTCGTTCCTTCGGTCACTCACGAGCACGGTTTATTCCTGTTCGCTCTCGATAATCCATACACCCATTACAGTGGTCTAGAGCCTCCGCGACCCCTCCTTGTGGGGGATCGCGCGGCATGATATGGTTAGATAATAAATGCGACTGCGAGGACAACCAGACAGAGGAAGCAAATAACCCAGCTTAATAGAGCCATCACCTTTTCTATCAGAAACCATTCCAAAAGTCCCCATCTACTAGACGTATCTGGATTATCAACCAATTCTTGCCCTAATGTTGAGTCAGCCACCTCCTCATTAGTATGATCATTATCTACAATTCGATTTAACAAGAACCTCCCAGGGGCAGGGAATATAAAAAGAAGATTATAGGACAACAAATTCAAAATATTTGCTCCGTATGTATTAGTATAAATTGAATAACAAACAAAAAGAAACAAAATAGATATGGAAATTCGAAGTCCACCAGTGGTTACCTTCTTCCTAGTATCACTGATAAGCCTCTGATTCTTGAAAGCAGATTGGTGTAAATCGATCCACCTTTTTGCTACGGGATACTCATATTGTGGATAGAGTTCGCGGCCTAATACGACCTCATAGAGCTTGTATAGACTGATGAGGCACGCAGTAACACAGAACGATAGGAGTACAAATGAGAGAACTTGGTTCAATAAAATGAATAAGAGTAGACCTTCAGGGTGGATGCTCAGAGAGTTAGCAATACTAATATATGCGTCTGTTTCAGTCGGTACTGGTTCAATTGAGTCGTAAAAAGCTACACTCACAGATGTAATAATAGCAATAATGGCAAGTAGACTTCCTAGAAGCCCTCTTGCTAAACTCTGCTGCTGATGATATTTTTGATGTTGTAAGACTATGACTGTCTCAAGATAATCAGAATCAAAGTGGGAATTGAGATCGTCAGACATTCTCTGAAATAATAAGTGTTCCATATATTACTAATAATAGCACGACGAACGGTGTCGCGAATTGTCCTACTATAGATGACACGGTTGTTACATCGCCACCGATACTAATCCGGTAGATGGAAACAACCACGACAGCTGCGACCGCTAGTATGAATATGCTGGTGACGACTTCCTCAGGGTCAGTCATGGATTGTCTCTATCATACCCGTTTGGTTTGAATTCCAAATATAAGTGAGTACTTCACTGCCGGAGTTCATAAAGTTCATTCAGTCTAGACCAGCCACCAAGCTTTGGTTCCGTTCACTTTTTGACTTTATAATCATTTCCTAGCTTGCTTAATCGCTTGAACATTCCTGGTCGGCTATAACAGAGCATTAGAAACCCTGGCAGTCTAGAGCACAAGTCTATCTGACTCTCTAAAACCCCGCAAGAATCACACGATCTGTCGAGTTCACTGCTCGTCCGACCATACTCTCAATTCCGCTTGAAGGTATGATCTCGACGGCGGCGTACCAATTGTAAATCGCCCTCAGTCCGCCACACTCGGCGTTCCCAGATACTCCTCGTTCATTTCGTACTCGCCGTCATCGCCCTCAACTAGATACTCCCCGTAGTAGGGCACCCGATTCGCCACGACGTCCTCGAAGGTCTCGGCGATCTCGTCGCGGGTCATCTCCCCCATCGATCGGAGGTCGTCGTTGCGGTTGAGACACCCCTTCAGGTACCCCTCGTGGGTGACGCGGACGCGGCCGCAGTTGGCGCAGAAGTCCTCGTTCTCGACGGGATCGACGATCTCGACCATGCCGCCGGTGTCGTCGTCGCTCGCCTCGCCCACGAAGTACCGCTTCCGGTCGTGCATCTCGCGGCGCTCGACGCGGTCGGCCTCCTCGGCGAGCCAGTCGTGGACGCGCCCGATGTCGACGTTCCACTCCGGTTTCCCGGTCAGCTCCGGCATGTACTGGATGAGCTGGAGTTGAAGCCCCTCGTTGTCGGCGACGTGCTCGACCATCTCCTCGACGTAGCCCGCTGTGTGCGTGAACACGACCATGTTGAGCTTCACGGGGGAGAGCCCGGCGTCGACGGCGGCCTTGACCCCCTCCAGCACCTGCTCGTAGGCGCCGGATTTGGTTACCTCCGCGAAGTCGTCGGGGTCGAGCGCGTCCTGCGAGACGTTCACGCGGTCGAGCCCGGCGGCCTTCAGGCCCTCGGCGCGGCCGGGGAGGAAGGTCCCGTTCGTCGTCAGCGACACCTCCATCGAGTCGGGCGTGCGCTCGACGATCTCTTCGAGGTCCTGCCGGAGCATGGGCTCGCCGCCCGTGAACTTCACCGAGTCGACGCCGTACCCCTCGACGACCTCCAGGAAGCGGACCACGTCGTCGGCGGTCATCTCGTCGTCGCTCGGCTCCATCGGCCCCCGCGTGTCGCCTAACCCCTCGTTGTGGCAGTAGACGCAGTCGAAGTTACAGCGGTCGGTGAGCGAGATCCGAACCCCCGTCACCTCCCGTCCGAAGTCGTCCGCGAGTGGGCCGGCCATGTGCGATCGGAGCCGCCGCGTTCGCTTAAATATCGGGGTCGATCGTGCGGTTGCGTAACGTGGTTCGGTTACGTCCCGCCGGCCGCGTTCGTTCCGCCGGTCACGTTTGCGACTCGCGGTCAGGTCCGCGGCTCTCCGGCCGCGTCCGTCTCGCCGACGCGGGAGGTCGCCTCGGCGACGCCGGGCCCCCACTCCTCGCCGACGTACGCCATCTCCCAGAACGCGAGCTCGAGGCGGGCGCTCGTGAGGAACGCCTCGCGCATCGCGTCCCGGTGGCCGGGGTACGCCGCCGCGTAGTCGTCGAGGAGCTCGCGCATCGACGCGGTCTCCGCGCGGAACGCGTCGCTCGTGTACGTCTCGATGAAGGGGGTGTATCGGTGCTCCTCCTCGGCGAGCTCCGCCATGTGGTCGGCCACGTCGAGGTACCCCTGCATGCAGGGGTACAGCGCCGCGACCGCGACCGGCACGGGGCGCTCGTGTGCCGTGCGAACGAGGAAGCTCGTGTACGCCTCGCAGGTCGGACGCTTCCGGACGGCGGCCAACTCGTCGGGCGAGACGCCGTACTCGCCCGCGAACGACCGGTGGAGGTCGAGCTCCCCGTTCAACGCGGCGTCGGCCCCGCCGAGGAGCGTCGCCATCGCCGCCTCGTCGCGCGCCTTCGCGCCCGCGACGGCGTACGTGCGGGCGTAGTCGAAGAGGTACCGGTAGTCCTGTTCGAGCCACCGTCGGAACGCCGCCTCGTCGAGGTCGCCCGCGGCCAGCTCGCGCACGAACGGGTGCTCGAACTGGGCCGTCCAGACGTCCGCCCCCGCCGAGAGCAGGTCGTCGCTGAACGCCATGGGCGAGCCCTCGACGCGCCGGCTTATAACTTTGTGGTATTACTAGCTAATCCTCCTCGCCGATCGCGATCCGGAGCCCGTCGCTGGCGACCTCCACGTCGCCGTCGAACCCCGCGTCCCGCACGCTCTGGGCCATCTCGCGCTCGCGGCCGCCGGTGTGCGGGTACAGGTGCGAGCACAGTAGCGTGTCGACGTCGACGCCCGCGAGCGACTCGCCGAGCTGCGTGGGGTTCGGGTGGTTCGACACGTCGGTCCCGTCCGGGAACGAGCAGTCGTGGACCAAGAGATCGCTGCCGTCCGCGAACGACGCCATGCCCGCGAACGCCTCCGTATCCCCCGAGAGCGTGAGCGGTCCGTCCGCGGGGTCGACGTCGGCGCTCGGCGGCGAGAACCGGTAGGCGAACCCCGCCATCGAGTGGCGGGTCTCGCGGGCGGCCACGTCGAACCCGGCCGCCGCGAAGGGCCGCGCCGCCGACACCTCGCGGACCGCCAGATCGATCCGGCCGTCGAGGTACTCGTGCACGTCGAGCAGGCCGTCGAGGAGCGACTTGGTCCCGGTCGGGCCGAGGACCTCCAGGTGCTCCTCGCCGGCGAGCCACCGGGCCTTCATCAGGGGGAGCAGCGCCGAGACGTGGTCGAGGTGGTGGTGCGTCAGGAGGACGGTCGAGACCCCCTCGTAGCCGGTCTCGGTGCCGGCCAGTCGCTGGAGGACGCCGCTGCCGCAGTCGACGAGCAGGGACCGGTCGCCGTCGTCGAGGAGGTAGCCCGCCTGCACGCGGTCCGGGACCGGCATCGCGCTGCCGGACCCGAGGACGGTGAGTTCCATGCTCGCCCGTCAGTGCGCCCAGCCACCTAACCTACTTGATCAGGAACACCGGCACGCTCGCGTCGTCGGCCACGCGGTCGGAGACGCTGCCGAGCGATCGGATCCGTTCGCGGGGCGACTTCCCCTCGGGGCTCATCACGATCACGTCGATCCCGTGCTCGTCGGCGTAGTCGACGATCTCGGTGTCCGGCGTCCCCTCCACCACGTGCGTCTCGACGTCGACGCCCGCCTCCGCGGCGCGGTCGGCGACCGCACCGACCGCCGCCTCGCCCTGTGACTCGAGGTCGGCGACGACCTCGTCGTGGAGCTCGCCAGAGCTCGCGGTGGCGATGCGTCGGTCGACGACGTACAGCGCGTGGATCGTCGCGTCGTGGTCGGTCGCCAGCCGGACCGCGTGATCGAGCGCGCGGTCGACCGCCTCGCTCCCGTCGGTCGGCACCAGCAGGTCGTCGTACATGGGTCACCGTTCGATCCGGTGGCAAATAACGGTACGCCCGCGCGCTCGGTCGGTGGGAACGCGGGGCGCCGGCCCGTCGTCCATTTTCCGTCCCTCCTCCCCGACCGGCGACGTGGCAACTCCTCTCGCGCAAGCGAACGGTTTTTGCGTCGACCGACTGGAGGGGACGTATGGACGAGGACACCCCCGAAGGGGCGACGCCGCCGGTGGACGGCCCCCGAACGGACGGCGGGACCGAGCGCGCGGAACCGACCGAGGACGTCGCGCTCGACCCGTGGGGGTCGGCGTCGGTCGGCGACTACGCGGATCTCTTCGAGGAGTTCGGCATCGAGGCGTTCGACGACGTCGCCGGCGACGTGGCGGACCCGCACTACCTGATGCGCCGCGGCGTCATCTTCGGGCACCGCGAGTACGACGCGGTGGCCGAGGCGATGGCCAACGACGAGCCGTTCGCCGCGCTCTCCGGGTTCATGCCCACCGGCGACCCCCACATCGGCCACAAGCTCGTGTTCGACGAGATCATCTGGCATCAACAGCAGGGCGGCGACGCGTTCGGCCTGATCGCCGACTTAGAGGCGCACTCCGCCCGCGGGATGTCGTGGTCGGAGATCGACGAGCACGCGCGCAACTACCTCCTGAGCCTGCTCGCGCTCGGCTTCGACGCCGAGGAGGGGGAGATCTACCGCCAGTCGGACAACCGCGAGGTGCAGGACCTCGGGTTCGAGCTCGGGTCGAAGGCGAACTTCTCGGAGTTCGAGGCGATCTACGGCTTCGACGGCGAGACCAACATCTCGCACATGCAGAGCGTGATCACCCAGACCGCGGACATCCTCTACCCGCAGCTCGTCGACGAGCCGAAGCCCACCGTCATCCCGGTCGGCCCCGATCAGGACCCCCACGTCCGGCTCACCCGCGACCTGGCGACCCGCGTGCGTTACTTCAAGGTGACCGAGGCGTTCGCCTCCTTCGAGCTCGACGACGACGAGCGCCGACTGGTGCGGGCCGCCTACGACGCGCTCGCGGGCGGGAGCGACCACGACGGCGAGGAGGTCGACGCCGCCGAGACCGACGTGCGCTGTGAGGACGCCGCCGCGTGGCTCGCAGATTACGAGCCGCCGGAGACCGACGAGGAGAGCGTCGACCTCGCCGCCGCGAAGTCGACCGCCCTCGACAAGCTCCGCGCGGGCGGCAAGGAGCCCCTCCGCCCCCGCGTCCGGTTCTTCGACCGTAACGCCACCGACGAGGCGTTCGAGGCGCTGATCGAGGCCGTCGAGGGCGAGAAGCGCGTGTTCGAGGGCCACGTCGACGCGTTCGATCTCACGCGGAACGAGGCCGAGTCGGTCGCCCGCGAGGTCGAGATCGACCACGACGGGTTCGGCTTCAGGCAGCCCTCCTCGATCTACCACCGGTTCATGACCGGGCTCACCGGCGGGAAGATGTCCTCCTCGATCCCGGCGAGCCACATCTCGCTGCTCGACGACCCCGAGGACGGCTACGACAAGGTCCGCGCGGCGACCACCGGCGGCCGCGACACCGCCGAGGAGCAGCGCGAACTGGGCGGCGAGGCCGACGAGTGTCCGGTCTACGAGCTGTACGCCTACCTGCTCGCGGGCGACGACGACGAGCTGACGAAGACCGTCTACTCCGAGTGCGTCAACGGCGAACGCCTCTGCGGCGGCTGCAAGGAGCAGGCCGCGGAGCTCATGAGAGAGTTCCTCGAAGACCACCAGGAGAAGCGCGAGGAGGCCGAGGAACTGCTCGACGAGCTCGATATCGATCTGGACTCCGACCGGCGCGGGACCGGCGGCGAGCACTGAGCGCGACGGCCGATCGCGACGCCCCATTTATAAACGACTGTGCGGCGGCGCGCGCCTCCGAGGCCGCATCGCGGCCGAGGAGCGCCGCGCGAGGGATGCGGCGAACGCGAGCGGCGAAGCCGCGAGCCGTGAGCCGCGAGGCTGGGGAGGCGTGAGGTGCGGTTGCGGACGGGTGGGACTCGAAGGGGCAGCCACGAGGACGAAGCACGACGATGTAAGCACCGGAAGGAGCGAGCACCGCGAGCGACTGAGGAGCGCAACGAGTCGCGCGAGTCCTCGCGGTTGGGGCTTCGGTGGTGTCCGTGTCGGTCAGCGGTTTATAAGCGGTCACGTCCGGCCGAGCGGCTGGGGCTTCGGTGGTGTCCGCGCGGCTCACCCAGTTATAAACGGCAGACGCGATTCCGTCCGGGCACGTTCGCGACGGAACAGCCAGGTCACGCGTCAGACCGTCGCTTCGCTACAGCTCCCGTTTCACGTACGACCCGATGACCCCGCCGACCGCGCTGAGGCCCATCGTGTAAGCGAACGCGAGCGCGACGATCCCGAGGATGAGCACGGCGCTCCCGATCGCGACGCCGGCGTCCGGCGCGATCGGGACGATGAACAGGACCAGAAACAGGACCCCGAGAACAGGGAGCGACGCTATCGCCCCGGAGATCGCGCCGACCCGGAGGCCGTCGTTCGTCTCGCCGCCCTCGAGGTACCCCGCCAACGCGCCGCCGAGCACGGGTCCGATCCCCGTAAACGAGAGGAGGAAGGTCGCGACCGCGCCAATGAACGCGTTGAGGAGCGTGTTGTCGGTGTTCATGCGTCAGTTCTCGTCGGCTGAGCGTATAACTCTCGGGGGGCGGGTACCAACGCGCTCCGAGCCGATAGTTTATGAGGCGGGCGGTACCTGTCACGGGTATGACCGAGCAGGAGGCGATCCACGTCGCGGACGTCAGCGAGGGGATCGGGGGCGACGCGACGGCGGAACCGGGGTCGCCGGTGGAGCTTCCGGTCGTCGACGTGCTCACCGGCCGCTCCTTTATCACCGGGAAAAGCGGGTCGGGCAAGAGCAACACGGCGTCGGTCGTCATCGAGAACCTCCTCGACAACGGGTTCCCGGTGATGATCGTCGACACCGACGGGGAGTACTACGGGCTCAAGGAGGAGTACGAGATCCTCCACGCCGGCGCCGACGACGAGTGCGACATCGTCGTCTCGCCCGAGCACGCCGAGAAGCTCGCCAATCTCGCCTTAGAGCAGAACGTCCCGATCATCCTCGACGTCTCCGGGTACTTAGAGGAGGACACCGCCAACGAGCTCCTCTTGGAGGTCGTCAAACAGCTGTTCGCGAAAGAGAAGCGCATGAAGAAGCCCTTCCTGCTCGTCATCGAGGAGTGTCACGAGTACATCCCCGAGGGCGGCGGGATGGACGAGACGGGCAAGATGCTGATCAAGGTCGGCAAGCGCGGGCGGAAGCACGGCCTCGGCATCGTCGGGATCAGCCAGCGCCCGGCCGACGTGAAGAAGGACTTCATCACCCAGTGCGACTGGCTCTGCTGGCACCGGCTCACGTGGGACAACGACACGAAGGTCGTGGGGCGAATCCTCGGCTCGAAGTACGCGAGCGCGGTCGAGGATCTCGGCGACGGCGAGGCCTTCCTGATGACCGACTGGGACGAGTCGATCCGCCGGATCCAGTTCCACCGCAAGCAGACGTTCGACGCGGGCGCGACGCCCGGGCTCGACGACTTCGAGCGCCCGGAGCTCAAGTCGGTCTCCAGCGACCTCGTGGGAGAGCTCCAATCTATCTCCGACGAGGAGGAGCGCCGCGAGTCCGAGATCGCCGATCTCAGACAGGAGCTCGACAAGAGGGACCAGCGCATCCAGGAGCTCGAACGCGAGTTGGAGGAGGCCCGCGACCTGAGCAACATGGCCGACCAGTTCGCGCAGGCGCTCCTCGGGAAGGCCGAGGCGCCCTACCGGAGCGGGGGCGGGCGATCCGTCGCCGCCGGCGGCGGCTATCCCGGAAGCGACGAGGGCGGGGACGGCGACCAGTCGGTCCTCAAGTCGTACGACGAGGCGGTCGCCGCGACCGAGCGGGGCGACGGCGAGGCCGCGGACGGCGGGAACCCGGCGGCCGACGGCGACGCCGACGACGCGGAGAGCGACACGCCGGCCGGCGGCGCCGACGGCACGCGCGCCGATCCGGACGCCGATACGCCAGACGCCGATCCTCGGGCCGGCGACGCTCCCGCCGACGATGTCGACGACGTCGATCCGGTCACTCGTGCGGACGTGGCCGAGAGCGCGCTCCGGTTCGACGACGCGGTCGAGCTCGGCACCCGCGAGGCCGTCATCGAGGAGCTTCGGAGCCGGATCGAGGCGCTTCCGGAGCTCTCACAGGGGATGCTGCGACACTACCGGCGCGAGGGTGTGAGCGACCCCGTCGCGGCCCACATCGACGCCGGCGGCGACGGCGACTCCGGCCACGCGTACAGCCGTCACCGGCCCATCCGCCGATCGGGGCTCATCCGCCACGCCGGCAGGGGCCACTACGCCTACGCCGTCCCCGACCTGATCCGCGAGGCGTACGCCGACCGGCTCGACGAGGAGAGCGTCCGCGAGATCGTCCGCGCCGTCGAGACCGCCTTCGTCCCCCCGGCCGAGCGGAGCTATCCCCCGGACGCCGACCCGGCGGAGGTCGGCGTCGGGGACGACCCGACTGGGCCCGATACCGACGGTGAGAGCGGATCGCCCACAGACGTCGACGCCCCGGGGAAGGGGGAACGCGAGAGCGAGAACCGAGCGGAGGACGCGGAGAGCGAGGAGAACGGGAAAAACGCGAACTCGTCGACCACCGGCCTGAGCGACGCCGCACGGCGGTTCGCGGGGCGCGAGCACGCGGTCGACGAGTGACCGGTCAGAACGGGATCGAGAGGTACTCGCTCGGGACCGCGTTCCGCGCCGTCACCTGCGGGTCGACCACCTGACTCACCTCTAGCCCGCCGACCAGACTGGAGAAGAGGTACGCTTCCGTCCGGGAGAAGCCGTGTTCGTGTTCCAACAGCCGCACGACGTCGCCGTTGGCGAGCTCGACGGCGTCCTCCATCGTCTCGGCGCTCGCGACCGTCTTGACCGCGTTCCCGGTGTCGACGAGCGGTCGTTCGATGGGGACCTCCGGGTCCTCGATCACGGAGAGCGTCACGTCGATCTCGGTGCCGATCTCCGCGCCCGTCCCGCACATCTCCCCGTCGGCCATCGCCGCCTTCGAGTCGCCCATCGCGAGCATCGCGCCCTCTTGGAAGACGGGGAAGTACGCGGTCGCCCCGGCCGTCATGTCCGTCGTGTCGAGGTTGCCGCCGTGGTCGTCCGGCGTGAGCGTCGAGATCGTCTCCTCGGCGGTGGCGACCCCGATGGTGCCGATCACCGGTTCGATCGGGACCTCGATCCCCTCGAAGTCGATCCGGCCGGCCTCGTCACCGTCGCTCCCTCCGACGCCGTCGCGCTCGGCGTTACCGCTCCCGGCCTCGCCGGCCGCGTCGCTCACCTCGGTGATCCGCGTCGCCGGGTGTTCGATCTCGGGGTCGTCCTGTAAGAGGCCGAACCCGGGCGCCGTGAGGACGCGACCGACGTCCTCGGTGACGCGCACCGCCTCGATCTCGACGGCGAGCACGTCCCCCGGACTCGCCCCCTCGACGGCGATCGGGCCGGTCGCGGCGTTCACCTCCTCAGGGATCGCGTCCAGCAGGTCGTCGTCGGTCTGGATCGCGCCGTTCAGGCTGTCGATCGTCTCGATCGTGAGCGACTCGCCGTCGGCCGCCTCGTAGGTCGGCTCCATCTCCGGGCCGAACTCGTACACGTGGCCGTCGCGGTGTGAGACCACTTCTCGTGACATCGACTTCGACTCCGCCACACGCGGACAAAAATCCCCCCGACGCCGCGATCGTCCCGCAGCTGAGCGCGAGGCGCTACCGGAGCGAGGGGAGGAACTCCGCGAGCCGCGAGCGAAGGGTCGTCCGTCGGTCGGAGTCGTCGTCCGCGTCGGACGCCTCCGCGAGCTTTCGGTTCTTCTCCTCCAGCAGGTCCTCGTACTGTTCGGTGACGCGCCGGAGCTGTTCGTCCTTGCGTTCGACCTCGGCTTCGAGCCGCCTGATCTCTCGTCTCTGGGCGGTCGTCCGCTCCTCGAGATCGTCGTCAGACTGCCCCTCCGGTCGCCTCTCGCCGCCGCCGTTCGGACGATCCGGCGCGGTCCGAACGACCGTCTCGTCCGTCCGGCGCGATTCGAACCGATCGGTCGGGCTCTCAGCGGGGACTTCGAAATCCATAGGACGTGTTAGTAGTTGGCATGCGAACCCGATAAAGGTGAGTCAGACGAATGGCGTGCGCTCCGTGCTGACGCCGGCTTAACCGATTATTCATTTTATGAGTCTCGAAATTTATATGAGTTATGTCGGTGTCAGCCGACACGGACGCGCTGATTCACAACGGGAGTGGGTATTGCAGATCGGTGGCTGCGATTCAGTATTTAAACGATCGTGAGTGGCAGCGACGGCTTATAAAAGCGGTGCGGTGGCGCGTGCCTTCGAGGTCGCTCTGCGGCCGAGCCGCGAGGGACCGAAGGTCCCTCTGGAAGCCGGCGCGAAGCGCCGGCGACAGCACCGCGCGAGGGAGTCGCGACCAGCGTGGCGCGGAGCGCCACGGGCAGCCGGCGCGGAGCGCCGGCGACGAAGGGAGCGACGAGGCTGGGGAGGTGTGAGGCTGCGGTTGCGGAGCGGTCGGGATGGGACTCAAAGGGGCAGCCGTGAGGGCGGCGTAGGCGATGCAAGCACCGCAGGAACGAGCAACGCGAGTGACGAGGAGCGCAGCGAGCGTACGCCGCCCTCACGGCTGGGGCTTTGCAGGTCTTCACCGCAGAGCCGTCGATCGCTTATAAACAGCCACCAGCGACACCACTCGATCACGTATAAACAACCGCTCCCACAACGTGCTATACCCACTCTCGCACTCGATCAAAAGGTACCTTTCACCGATCGCCCGTTCCAGATGCGAATACGCTTGACATCCTCTCCGCCCTGAAGGGCGAAGATTCCCACGGTCCCGAACCGCTGGTTTGGGGTGTTTACGGTTTGTAGCTGTCCCGGTGACCGCCACTGGCTGTGCCAATCAGCCGGTACTCCTATCCCGGCATGGGATTCAGAGGTACTTCTTACTGTACCCGAACACTACAACAGAAAGGGTGCTTTCTGTGTGTGGTCGGGAATCCCGATATTGTCCGATTAAGTGGGCGGATAGACCGCCTCGGWTRASTRTTRATAYACGRKMACKCARCTTAAAACATCCGTCCGGCACGTTGAATATAGTTCGCGTAGGAGTTGTCGGATTCATCCCCGCGCTGAAGCGCGAGGCTTTCCCCTCGAACTTCCGTAACCGACCCCACCCTACTTCGCTCGCCCTGAAGGGCTGGCTCGTTGAGGGTGTCGTCAGAACGCGTTGCGTTCTGACTGCTAACCAGAAATCTCCGATTTCTGGTGATGGGGCTTTGATGTGGCCCTCGCCGTCAGTTGACGCGACGGGGCGTTTTGTGCGCCCCGCCTACCGAACGCCCTTCGAGGTCGACGAACCCACCATTTGGGGCCGGGCTACTGCGGCCCGTACTGCGCGGGACTTGTGCCAGCACAGCACTAACTGGTAGTACGGGAGGCTGCAACTTAACGGCTGCTCAGTACCATGTCGGTTTCCTCTCCGGCCTCACGGAGCGACCGGAGGGAGCGAGTAGGCCGGAGGCTCCACCTCGAAGTATGCTGAACAAGCGCAGCTCGGTACCGGTTCTCGGGCCGAGTCGCATATAAACGGTATCGAGGCCGTTCGGTGACGCATAGACCCGTCGGAACCGGCGGTCGGTCCCCGAAGGGTTGCCTTTATCAGCGCGCCGGGACTACGGTGGCGTAATGCGAACACCGACTGGCGACCTCTCCGACGGGCCCGCCGCGGAACTCGGCCGCGACCAGCCCGTCTTCGGACCTGAGATCGGCGAGTTCGAACACAGCGAACGCCGCGCGGCGCAGGCCGACGGCGAGGGCGAGATGAAGACCGGCACCACGACGGTCGGCATCAAGACCGCCGACGGCGTCGTGATGGCGACCGACATGCGCGCCTCGCTCGGCGGCATGGTCTCCTCGAAGGACGTCCAGAAGGTCGAGGAGGTCCATCCCCGCGGCGCGCTGACCATCGCCGGCTCCGTCTCCGCCGCACAGAACCTCATCTCGACGCTGAAGGCCGAGACGAGTCTCTACGAGACCCGCCGCGGCAAGGACATGTCCATGGAGGCGCTGTCGACGCTCACCGGGAACCTCCTCCGTTCCGGCGCGTTCTACATCGTCCAGCCGATCCTGGGCGGCGTCGACGACGAGGGCGCCCACATCTACTCCATCGACGCCCTCGGCGGCACCACCGAGGAGGAGTACACCGTCACCGGCTCCGGTTCCCAGTACGCCCTCGGTGTCTTAGAACAGGAGTACCGCGACGACCTGACCGTCGACGAGGCGACCGATATCGCCGCGAAGGCGATCCAGTCCGCCGTCGAGCGCGACCTCGCGTCCGGTAACGGGATCAACGTGGCCGTCGTCACCGACGACGGCGTCGACATCACCCGCTACAAGGACTTCGAAGACCTGCTGTAAGGCGTTCCGGGAAACGTCCCCGACCCTCGTTCTGCGATCCACTTCGGTCCGGTCCGACCCGTTCCGTTCCGATTCCGCGTTCTCACGCCACCCCATACGACGACGGCCTAAGCGCCGCGATCCTCGACGGTGTCGGCGTCTTTGGCGTCGGTCTCGCTTCTCGCGTTCCCCACGTCCTTCGGCGACCGGATCCCGTCCCCCCAGTAGAACCGGGGGCCGAGGACGAGGTAGCCCACGGAGAGGAACAGCAGCGCGAACGCGAACCCCTCGCCGATCCACGCCGGGAGGAGAGAGGTTGCCATGTGACCGAGCGGCGTGAGGATCACGGCCGCCTGCACGACTCCCATCACGAGCGCGTCCTGCGCGTGGAGGTCGGGATACGTGACGGTCGACCCCATCAGCAGCGCGAACGCGGCGGTCGCCGCCACGAGCAGCGCGGGGGCGGTGTAGCCGGCGATAACGGCCGCGGCGAGCACGGTGGCCGCCAGCGTCGTCGGCACGCCCACCGTCTCGCGCTCGTCCGCGTCGTAGGCCGTGTACATCCCGAGCCGGGCGACCGCCAGCGAGACGAACAGGGCCGCGGCGCCGAGCCCGGCGGCGACGAAGGTCGGGTCGGCCGCGAACGAGCGCGCGTCGAGGACGACGAACGCCACGAGCGCGGCGGGCGCGACTCCGAACGACGCCACGTCCGCGAGCGAGTCGAGGTACGGCCCGGCGTCGGTGGAGCCGCGGTGGCGCGCCACGACCCCGTCCAGCCCGTCCGCGACCGCGGCGAGCAGGATGAGGCGGGCCGCGAGCCGAGGGTCGACGGCGGCGGCGACGACCGCGAGGAAGCCGACCGCCGCGTTCGCCACCGTCACCGCGTCCGCGAGCCCGAGCCGCCCGACGAACCGCAAATGCATACGGGATCGGTCGCCGAGCCGGGTTTTAGGGTTTGTTATCTGCGGAGCGTGGGTCGGCTGTGGCGGCCGGGGAACGCGGTTCGCGAGGACCCGTCCGGCGTCGGGCGAAGTATTAAGAACGGGTTGGCCCAACTTCGGGGCATGGATCCGATTCCCCTCCAACTCGGTTTCGGCCTGGTGAGCGTCGGACTGCTCTTCCTGCTGCTCGTGGTCGTCACGCTCTGGCAGTCGTTCGAGATCGTCGACGCCTACGAGAAGAAGACGCTCACCGTGTTCGGCGAGTACCGGAAGCTGCTCGAACCCGGGATCAACCTCATTCCGCCGTTCGTCTCTCGGACGTACCCGTTCGACATGCGGACCCAGACCCTGGACGTTCCCCGCCAAGAGGCGATCACGCGGGACAACTCGCCGGTGACCGCGGACGCGGTCGTCTACATCAAGGTGATGGACGCCAAGAAGGCCTTCCTCGAAGTCGACGACTACAAGAAGGCCGTCTCGAACCTCGCTCAGACCACCCTCCGGGCCGTCCTCGGTGACATGGAGCTCGACGACACGCTGAACAAGCGGCAGGAGATCAACGCGAAGATCCGGAAGGAGCTGGACGAGCCGACCGACGAGTGGGGGATCCGCGTCGAGAGCGTCGAGGTCCGCGAGGTCAACCCCTCGAAAGACGTCCAGCAGGCGATGGAGCAGCAGACCTCCGCCGAGCGTCGCCGCCGCGCGATGATCCTCGAAGCGCAGGGGGAACGCCGCTCCGCGGTCGAGCAGGCCGAGGGTGACAAGCAGTCGAACATCATCCGCGCGCAGGGTGAAAAGCAGTCGCAGATCCTCGAAGCGCAGGGGGACGCCATTTCGACGGTCCTCCGTGCGCGGTCCGCGGAGTCGATGGGCGAGCGCGCCATCATCGAGCGCGGCATGGAGACCTTAGAGGAGATCGGAAAGGGCGAGTCCACCACGTTCGTGCTCCCGCAGGAGCTGACGAGTCTCGTCGGCCGCTACGGCAAGGCCCTCTCCGGGTCCGACGTACAGGAGATGGAGGGGCTCGACGGCAAGGAGTTCGACGACGACACGCGCAAGATGCTCGGGCTCGACGACATCGACGAGATCCTCGGTCAGATCGAGGAGTCCGCGGAGATGGACGTCGAGGAGCTAGAGAAGGAGGCCGAGGCGGTCAAGGCCGGCGGCGCCGGCGCGGACATCAAGTCGGCCGACGAGGTCATCCAGGAGATGGACGAGGAGCCGGTCGACGGCGACGTGGAGACCGAGCGCGAGAGCTGACCGCGGGAGTGAGGTCCTCGGCCGTTGTCGCGGACGGCCGTCGGGCGACCCACCGGTCGACGCCCGAGACGCGAAACGGTCCGATACCGCCCCGAACGAAGTGCTTTTGTCGAGTCGACGATTATCCCGTATCGTGACCGACGGGATCGACGGGCGGAAGCGCGAGACGCTCCGGCGGTTCGCCGCCATCGGAGCCGCCGCGCCGTTCGTCGGGACCGCGAGCGCCGAGCCCGGAGACGACGGAAGCGACGCCAACGAGACCCGCGAGGCGATCCGGGGATACGTGCCGACGACGCCGGGCGCTCACTTCTCGAAGCTCCGCGACGACCTCCGGCTCGGGACCGGCGAGGCGCAGCACCACCTGCGGAAGCTGGAGGAGGCCGGCGAGATCGAGTCGGCGAAGGACGCCGACTTCCGACGGTACTTCCCGGCCGATCGGTTCGACGACCTCGATAAGCGCGCGCTCGGGTACCTCCGGCGCGACACGCCCCGCGGGATGATCCTCGCGCTGTTGCGCGATCCGGAGTCGACCGGCGCGGAGCTGGCCGCAGACCTCGGCGTCTCCCGACCGACCGTGAGCGCCGCCGCCGCCGACCTCGACGAGGCCGGGCTCCTCGACCGGACCGACGGCTACGCGCTGACCGAGCCGGAGCGGCTGCTCACGCTCGTGGTCCGGTACGCCGACTCCTTCGACGCTGACGCCGTCGCCTTCGCGGACGAGGCGGCGTCGCTGGTCGCGTACGACCCCTCCTGAGTCCGTCCTTCCGCCCACCGCCCGTTCGGTCCGGACAGAGACCGCCCGTCAGGCGGTGACCATCCACGTCGTTCCGGACGAGTAACCCCACTTCTCGACGTCGATTTCGGCGGCCGCGTCGACGACCGCGCTCATGTTCGCGCCGACCTCTTTCGCCGAGAGGTCGAGCTCGTCCGCGATCAGTCGCGACTTGAAGTACGTCTTGTCGGCGGCGTTCTCGCGGAGGTACCGCAGGATGCGCGCCTGTTTCGCGGAGAGGCCGGCTGGTTCGACGGCGACCGCGTCGGGTTGGACCGTGCTCATACCCGATACAGGTCGTACCCCTGCATAAGGCGGTTGGTAGACCGGGTTAACACGTCGCAGTCGTGCGGTTTTCCCGTTGATCGGCGCCGGAGGGACGGGTCGATCCCCGCCTTTCGGTACGATCCTCGAACGCCGACCTCGCGACGCCGCGATCCGATCAGTACGGGTCGGCGACAGGATCAGTATAAGTCGGAGACGAACGGTCCGAAGGCACCGGCGACCGCGGTCGCGAGGGCGTCGGCGCGGGAGACCCGGCCGTTCGTGAGCGCGCCCGCGGCGCCACCCCGTCTCGCGACCCCGTTGGTGTCGAGAACGTCGTCCATCACGGGACCCAGTTCTTCCCCCTCGTCGACCCGGGCGGCGACGGCGGCGGGGAGTTCGAGGTTCGGGCCCGCGCCGCGCCCGACTCGGGAGCCGTCCGAGACGGCCGCCCACATCACGAGAAAGAGGCCGTCCGCGCCGTCGAAGCGGGCGACGCCGCCCTCGATGCCGACGCCGAGGTCGTACGCGTCCGGCCCCGCGTCGAAGACGGCCGCGGCCCGGTTCTCGGCGCCGGCGATCGTCTCGGCGTGGCCGGTCGGCTGTTCGCTCACGCCGGAGGGGACCGGGGCGGTCTCGACCGCGACCGTCTCCGGGTCGCCGGGAAGCCCGTCGAGGAGGTCCGGTTCGGTGTCGGGGGTCGCCGTTCCGGAGTCAGGATCGGGTTCGCCCGCGATACCGAGCGCCTGTTCCACCGCGCGCCGCTTCACCGGGTTTCCGCTGCCGACGCCGACTCGCATGGTCGCGGTTCGGCGGCGGGCTAGGAATAGGTCTCGATGTCGGGATGGAGAATCCCAGCCAGCCGCTCGACGCCGTCGATCAGGGCGGGGCTCGGCTGGTTCAGGAGGGAGTCGTCGATCACGTGGACGGGCGCGTCGACGGCCCAGTCGCGGCCCTCGACGGTCGCGGGGTCGATCCGGTCGCCGTGCCCGCAGACGTGGACGATCACGTGGTCGGGGTCCGCGCGCTCGACGGCGGCGACGTCGACCTCGCGGGAGCGTTCGCCGGGCTCGACGAAGGGGTACCGCCCTCCGGCGGCGCGCACGGCGTCGGGGACCCAGTTGCCGGCGGCCATCGGGGGGTCGGACCACTCCTCGCAGTAGACGGTCGGCCGCGGGCGGTCCGCGACCGCCTCGCCGACCCGGTCGAGCCGCTCTCGGGCCTCGGAGGCGAGGCGCTCGCCGGCCTCGGGCCGATCCACGTCCGCGCCGCGGGTGGCGAAGGTCGCGACCGCCTCGTCGAGCGTCGCGGGCTCGCGGTGGCGGACGTCGAACCCGCGGTCGCGGCAGTCGTCGGCGAGGTCGCTCTGGAGCCCGTCGCTGGTGAGGACGACGTCGGGATCGAGGGCGGCGGCGCGGTCGAGCTCCGGATTGAGCCAGCCGCCGACGGCGGCGGGCGCGTCGATGTCGTGCGCGTCGCCCGCCGCCTCCGAGGGATCGCAGTGGTGCGTGACGCCGACCAGGGTCTCGGCGCCGCCAAGGGCCGTCACGGTCGCGGTCGCGCTCGGCGCCAGCGAGACGACGCGGGGAGTGTTCATCGGATGCGGATCGGGCCGCCATCCGCCCAAGCGTTTCGGTCGCCGCGGGTCGCTGATCGAGCCGATCGCCGGAAACAAGTGATAGATCGTGTCCTTTCGTCGGGTTTCGGGCGACGCGTTCCGGTCGTTTTAAGTTTGGTTCCGTCGTCTATCGGGTAAGATCGCTCTCGGGCCGTGTTCAGTTACCGAGAGGGGGTTTAGCCATGAGTGAACGATTACACACGCGGGGGAGTCGCTCCCGAACGGAGACGGACGAGGAGGAATCGGAACAGACCGACGAGACGCTGAGCTGTCCGGAGTGCGGCGGTAACGTCATCAACGACGAGGAGCACGGCGAGAGCGTCTGCGCCGACTGCGGGCTCGTCGTCGAGGCCGACTCCGTCGACCGCGGGCCGGAGTGGCGCGCGTTCGACTCCCGCGAGAAGGACGAGAAGAGCCGCGTCGGCGCCCCGACGACCAACACGATGCACGACAAGGGGCTCTCGACGAACATCGACTGGCGCGACAAGGACGCGTACGGTCGGTCGCTCGGCGCGCGCCAGCGCCAGAAGATGCAGCGGCTCCGCAAGTGGAACGAGCGGTTCCGCACCCGCGACTCCAAGGAGCGAAACCTCAAGCAGGCGCTCGGCGAGATCGACCGGATGGCCAGCGCACAGGGCCTCCCGGACAACGTCCGCGAGACCGCCTCCGTCATCTACCGCCGCGCGCTCGACGAGGACCTCCTCCCCGGCCGCTCCATCGAGGGCGTCTCCACCTCCTGCGTGTACGCCGCCGCCCGGATGGCCGGCGTCCCGCGCAGCCTCGACGAGATCGCCGACGTGTCCCGAGTCGAGAAGGCCGAGATCGCGCGGACGTACCGGTACGTCGTCCGCGAGCTCAAGCTCGAAGTGAAGCCGGCCGACCCCGAGCAGTACGTCCCCCGGTTCGCCTCCGACCTCGAGCTCTCCGAGGAGTCCGAGATGCGCGCGAAGAGCCTCCTCCGCAACGCCAAGGAGAAGGGCGTCCACTCGGGCAAGTCGCCGGTGGGTCTCGCGGCCGCCGCCGTCTACGCCGCCGCGCTCCTCACCAACGAGAAGACGACGCAGGCCGCCGTCTCGGAGGTCGCCGACATCAGCGAGGTCACCATCCGGAACCGGTACCACGAGCTCCTCGAGGCCGAGGACGGCCTCGTCGCCTGAGCCGACCGACGACGCTTTTTTCACGCCGCCTTCCCGACGCCGCCGGTTCCGCGTTCCGCCGGACGCACACAGCTAAGTCCCCGGCCGCGGAACGCCCGCGTATGTTCGAGCAGTTCGTCCTGACCGCGAGCACGGCCGACCTCTCGGAGGAGCCGCGCGCCCGCGAGCACGCCGACGCCGTCGAGTTCCGGATGGATCTGGCGAGCGACCCGCTCGGCCAGATCGACGCGTACGACGGCGAGCTCCCGCTGCTCGTCACGAACCGCGCGTCGTGGGAGGGCGGCGAGGCCGACGACCTCGGCCGGTTCGACGCGCTCTCGACCGCGCTCGGGGACGAGGCGGTCGCCGCCGTCGACGTCGAGCTCGCGGCCCTCCGCGGCAACGCGCCCGAGGGCGAGCGGTCGCACGCGACCGCGCTTCGCGACACGGCTCGCGAGGAGGGAGTCAGCGTGGTCGTGTCGGTCCACGACTTCGAGTCGACGCCCGAGCCCGCCACGCTCGTCGACCTGCTCGCGGACGCGGCGAGCGAGGGCGACGTGGGGAAGCTGGCGACGACCGCGACCGGCCCTCGCGACGCGCTCGCGATGATCGAGGCGACTCACGAGGCGACCGCGGCCGGCCACCGCGTCGCGACGATGTGCATGGGCGAGCCCGGCCGCCACACCCGCGCGGTCACCCCGGTGTACGGCTCGAAGATCGGGTACGCGCCCGTCGATCCCGCGAACGCGACCGCGCCCGGACAGTACCCGCTCGCGACGCTCAGGGAGCTCGTCGACGGGCTGCGAGACGGTGACACGGGCGAGTGACTACTTATAAGCAATCGACCGCAGTTGCGGTTGTTTGGCTCTGTTGAAGCCCTCAATAGGAGATATGTTCTGATCCTCTGTAGTCAATAGAAGGTAAGGTCAGAAGACATATACCAATACCGTCGGAAGCAAGACAACATGACAAAGCCCTCCCGAAGGCAGGTTCTTTCGGCCCTCTGTACGGGTAGTGGCGTCCTCCTCGCCGGCTGTACGGCGGCACCAAAAGCGTCGAACGACAAGAACGAAACCGCGACGACGGAAGGGGACGGTGAAACAACACCACCCGAATCTAACCAATCGGTTCCGAATTTCCCCGAGAACACCACCTCGAATGCGTGCCCACTGTTTGATAGTACGGAACAGGTTGTCTGCTACGAGGCGGTCGATCCCGAAGCGATTCCAATCGTACTCGTTCCAGAGACCCAGTCAGTCCAACCGGATCAACCGGTTGGGTTCACGCTTCGGAATCGGAGTGAACAGCGGTTCGAGACCAACCACTACCACTGGCAACTGTACAAGCGCGTGGACGGCGACTGGCACTACATCGCGCCTGAGCACTGGCCGGAGCCGCTAACGCCGCTGGAGGCCGGCGACGAACACACGTGGACCGTAACGGTAGCAACCGATCGCGTTAGTGACGGGGATTCCATCGAACACGTAGAGGGGACAGAATCGCTCACGCTCGCCGGTCTCGGTGGCGGTCACTACGCGTTTGGGACCGACGGATGGTTCGCGGCCGCCTCCTACGAGGAGAGCATCGCACTCGCAACGGGGTTCGAGTTGAACGCCGATCAGCTACAGCTGACGCCGACGGCGGCGATCTCCGAGACGGAGTGGGACGGTGAAACGCTCGTCGCGCGTTCGACGCGCGGCGAATCAGACGGCGAAGATGACCAGCCGGACAAGTTCGTCCTCGAACGCGTCGACGGTTCCGAGACCGACGCAGAACGAGTCATCGCCGAGCAGGTCGTCCGCAACGACCAATTGCGCGACAGTATCGCACTGAGCCGGAGACACGACACCGATCGAGTCCAACTTGAGGAGTTCAGCAGTTCGATTCCCCCATTCGGGCTCCAAGAGACCCGCACGTACGAGTTCGAAGGCAACCGCTATCGAGTGACAGTAAGCGCAGGAGAATCGTCGTAGTGTTAGTCCTGAGCAATCTGCAGGTACAAACCGATTTACTTAGATCGGGATGTTGACCAATGAGGCACTGTGTTCCACGAGGACTTACGAATCGCTCAGTACAGGCGAAGCACAGATCGCTCAGTAAGCATCTCTCATCGACCGGCTGTTTCAGATGAGGATCTATCTGAAGAAGAGGATTTCAACAGAGCCGATTGTTTATAAACTAACACGGTGTGGCCGGCGCGTGCCTTCGAGGCCGCCCCGCGGCCGAGAAGCACGCGCGAGGGAGTCGGTGGTCCGGAGCGAAGCGGAGGACCACCGACGAGGCTGGGGAGGCGTGAGGTGCGGGGCGGTCGCTGTCGGGTGGGACTCGAAGGGGCAGCCGCGAGGCGGGCGCAGGTGACGCAAGGACCGCAGGGAACGAGCGGAGCGAGTGACCGAGGACCGCAGCGAGCGTGCGCCCGCCTCGCGGCTGGGGCTTCGGTGGTGTTCAGTCCTGCAGCAATAGATGCGATTTATGAGCCATCATCGAAGCCGTCGACCGCCTCCCCGTGCACCACGTATAGAGCCAAACCGCTTTACGACCGCCCCCGTAAGTGACGGCAATGGCGACGTGCGACGTGTGCGGGGAGTACGAGAACCTCCCGTACCAGTGTAAACGGTGCGGCCAGACGTTCTGCGCCGAACACCGCCTGCCGGAGAACCACGACTGTCCGGGGCTCTCGCAGTGGAACGATCCGGGCGGCGTCTTCGACAGCGGGTTCGACGAGAGCGTGGAGGGATCGGGAGGCGGCGGTCGAACCGGCGGCCGCGCCTCCGGGGGCGTCGTCGGCCAGTTCAAACGCCGGTTCGACCGCGCGACCGGGACCGGCGGGTTCGTGAGCTTCTTCCGCAACAACGCGACGTACGCGGTCCTGCTCGCGATGTGGCTCACCTTCGTCGCGCAGTGGGTCGCGCTGTTCGTCGGCGGTCGGGCGCTTCACGACACCCTGTTCGTGCTCCAGTCCGACGCCCTCGGCAACGTTTGGACGTGGGCCACCTCGGTGCTGTCACACTCCCCTGGGGTCCTGTTCCACATCATCGGCAACAGCATCGTGATCCTGTTCTTCGGTCCCCTCGTCGAGCGCGCGGTCGGATCGAAGAAGTTCGTCGCGTTCTTCTTCGGGGCGGGGATCCTCGCCGGCCTCGGCCACGTCCTGTTCGCGATCGCGACCGGCGCGCCGACGACCGGGGTGCTCGGGGCCAGCGGCGCCGGCTTCGCGATCCTCGGCGTGCTGACCGTCTGGCGGCCGAACATGCAGGTGCTCCTCTTTTTCGTCATCCCCATGAAGATCAAGTATCTCACGTGGGGGATCGCGCTCGTCTCGGCGGTGCTCGTGATCCAGACCGGAACGGGCGGCGTCGGCGGCATCGCGCACCTCGCCCACCTGATCGGATTCGCGATCGGCCTCGCGTTCGGCAAGCGCAACGAGGGCCTCGCGCGGTCCGCGGGCGGCGCGGGCGGGATGCGAATGGGCGGCGCGCGCGGGCCTCGCGGCCCCGGTGGACCAGGCGGCCCCGGCGGGCGCTTTTAAATGACACCGGCGATCGATCCGGACGCCGTCGCTCGGCCGGAGTTCCTCCCCGATCCGACGCTCTCCCGCGCGGAGATGGAGTCGCTCCAGCGCGAGCTGGCGGCGACGGCGACGTTCGCGGACGACCACGGGATCGACCCGGCCGCGGTCGCGATCGACGAGCCCTCCGACCTGACAGGCGGACTGCCCGACCCACACCAAGAGACGCTTCCGGGGACGCACTCCGACGCCGGCGATTCCGACGCGCCGGTCGTCGTGGGGATCGATCAGGCCTTTCTGCTGCCCGACGACGGCGAGGACCGGGCCGTCTCCGCCGCGGTCGCGATCCGCGGCGGCGACGTGGTCGAGTACGCGAGCGCGATCACGTCCCTCTCGATCCCGTACGTCCCGGGCCTGCTGTCGTTCCGTGAGGGAGAGGCGATGCTGGCGGCGCTCGACGCGCTCTCGGTCGAACCGGACCTGCTGGTGTGTGACGGCTCCGGCCGGATCCACTTCCGGGAGGCCGGGATCGCGACCCACGTCGGCGTGCTGCTGGACGTGCCGAGCGTGGGCGTCGCCAAGAGTCTGCTGTGCGGCGCGCCCGACGAGTCGACCGACGGGCGACCGCCGGGGTGGCGGACCCCGATCCGGGCGGACGCCTCGATGGAGACGACGGGCGTGGACGACGGCGACGGCGGCGACGCCGGCAACGACACCGACGCCAACGGAGACATCCCAGCCGCCCCCGTCGTCGGCTACGCCTTCCAGTCCCGGCAGTACCCGAACAGCCGGCGCGTGAACCCCCTGTACGTGAGCCCCGGTCACCGGGTGTCGGCCGCGACGACCGTCGAGTTCGTCGCGGCGCTGTGTGCGGGCTACAAGCTCCCGGAGCCGACCCGGATCGCGGACGCGTACGCCGACGCGGTGAAGCGGGACGAGACGTGAACGCGAAGCGGAAACCGACCCGACGAGGGACGGAACTCGGCGACCGAACCCCCGTGCCATGGGTTGCCACAGGCAGGCGGTTTATATACGCTGGGCCGCGAACGCGAACGCATGGGAGACGAGGAGACCGAGGGACCGATGTCTGCAGAGGAGTTCCGATCGCTGACGGACGGACTGGTTCGACAGAGCTCCGGCGGCGGGACCACCGTGTACAAGAACGCCGCGGGGGTCGGCTGTCCGAACCCCGACTGCGACCGCGGCGTCTTTCAGACGCTGTTCGTCAGCGACCACGGCTGGCAGCAGATCGGCGCGACCCGAGACGGGATCGATCTCTGCCTCTGTAACACCGAGTCGAAGCGGCTCGTCTTCATCCACGACGAGTGACCGCCGACGATGACGAAACAGTGAGCGACGAGTTCGATCCGGTCACCGCGTTACACGAACACCTCGCGGCCACCGAAGAGCGTCCCGTGGAGCGGGAGGCGGGCTGGCGGCTCGGCGAGGCACAGGCGCTGGCCGCGGAGATCGCCGACGGCGGGGTCGACCGAGCGACCGTCATCGGACGAGCCGACGAGATCCGGACGCTACTCGCCGAAATCGACCGTACTGGCGACCGGGAGGCTGATGACCACGTCGCCGCCGCACGAGAACTCGCGAACCGGATCGCGAATCGCACGGACGACGGGTGAACGCCAGTAGCCGACGCGGCACCCCCACTTCGTATTACTCGTCCGCCGCCGACGCTCCGCCGGCCTCCGCGGCGCATCGATTCGGATCGAGTTCCAACTCGATCGCCGCGGTCTCGTCCGGCGGCTCTCGCCGCGTCCGCGATGAACAGGTTTTAGCCGAGTGACCCGACAGATCGCGGCATGGTCGAGGCGTTCGCGGTCGCCAGCGGGAAGGGCGGCACGGGGAAGACGACGAGCACGCTCGCGCTGGGGATGGCGCTCGCCGAGGAGCACGACGTCACCGTCGTCGACGCCGACACGGGGATGGCGAACCTGCTGTTCCACGCCGGGCTCGACGACGCGGCGGTCACCCTCCACGACCTCCTCGTGGAGGGGACCGCGACGGCGGTCTCGGAGGCGACGTACGACCGCTTCGGGCTCTCCGTCGTCCCCTGCGGCACGTCGCTCGCCGGCTTCGAGGCGGCCGAGCCGGGTCGCCTCCGCGAGGTCGTCGCCGATCTCGCGAGCGACACCGACGTGCTGCTCCTCGACTCGCCGGCCGCGCTCGGCTCGAAGTCGGCGGTGTTACCGGTCGTCCTCGCCGACCGCGTCGTGGTCGTCGTCGAGCCGACGATCCCCGCGCTCTCCGACGGGCTGAAAGTACAGGAGTACGCGCGCTCGTACGGGACGGGGACGGCCGGCGTGCTGTTCAACAAGGTCCGCGACGACGCCGCCGACGTGGCCGATCAGGCCGAGAAGCGCTTCGGCGGCCCCGTCCTCGCCAACGTCCCCGACAGCGACGCCGTCAGGGCGGCGAGACGCGCCGGAGAGCCCCTGCTCGCGCACGCCCCCGAGAGCGAGCCGGCCGCCAGCTACCGGCGGGCCGCGGCCCGGCTCGACGTGCGCGACGGCGACGAGGGGGCCGTCGCCGACCGCTTCCGGAGCGCGGTCGTCCCCGACACGCCATGACCGGGACCGCGGAGTCGCCGGAGCTCCGGATCCCCCGCGGGGACCTGCTGCGCTCCCGCGTCGTCTCCGACGTGGGCACGACGCTCGACCGGGCGCTCGATCGCGAGCTGACCGGCTACGCGACCCTCGTGCCGCAGGAGACGCTCCTGCTGGAGGGCGACGCCCGCGGCGTCGTCACCTTCGCCGACGGCGTCCCCGTGCTCGCGTACAACACGGTGAGCGACAGCGGCGGGCCGGACGCCCTCGCCGAGCTCGCGGTCCCGGGTCCCTACCGCGTCGAGCTGTACGCGGTCGACGACGGCGCGCTGGAGACCGCCCACGAGGAGGAGGCGCTCCGCGTCGCCCCGGGCGCCGCGGCGACCGAGCTCGCCGACGACCAGGCGCTCGCCGACCGCACCCGCGACGCGGCCCCCGACGAGCGGCTGGACGCCGGCGGCGACGAGGACGGCGACGCGGTCGCCGCGTTCCTCGAAGACGACGAGCGGATCGACGCGATCCGCGAGCAGGCGCGCTCGGAGGCGGCGGAGCGGGCCTCGGAGTGGGGGCTCGACGACGCGCTCGCGGAGACGGACGAGAGCGGGTTCGACGGGTGACTCGCCACAGGGGTTAGGTCGCTCCGCGCCGTGTAACGGATATCACCGTCCTCCGCCTCCTCTGCCTGACCGCGCCGAACGACTTCGCCGACTGGTACGCCGCGAGCCGCGCGTACACCCGCCACGTCGCCGAGGGGATGGGGTTCGAGGGGGTCGACGCGCTCGACGGGACGCGGATCGCTACCGACCTCCGCGAGGATCCCTCCGGGCTGTCGCCCGCGGCGGCCCGTTCCGTCGCGGCGACGCTGCTCGCCGACGGGCGGTTCTCCGAGCCGTACTGCGAGTGGCTCCCGACGTGGTACGAGCTCGCCCTGATCGCGCCGGTCCGGTACGGGGAGTGGCGGCTCCGGCGAGTCGCCGCCGCGCTCGCGGACGCCGCGAGCGTGACCGTAACCGCGCCGCGGTTCTCGCGTCCGCGAGACGTGACGATCGACGGCAGACCTGCGCTCGCCCGCGTCTCCGGCTTCCGCGAGCGATTCCTGCTCGCCGACGCGCTGTTGCACTTGGAGTGGTTCGAGCACGCCGCGGCCGCCGACGGTATCGAGGTCCCGGCGGCGCTCGTCGACCGGACCCGCGAGGAGTCGCTGTCGTACTACGGCGGCGACCGCGACTGCCTCTCCGATCCGGTGCGGCGGTTCCAGCGGCTGCTGTTCGCCGACGACGCGTGGGTGCGACGGGTCGACGAGAGCTACGGGCTCGACAGCGGCCTGTTCGGCCTCTGGGAGCGATTCCTCCGCGCGGAGCGGGAGCGGCTCGCGTCGACGTGACGGGTCGATCGAAAGATGGGGTGTCCCGAGAGGCGTTACAGGACCGGTAACACGTTATCGACCCTGTCGTTGAATCGGGAGGTAAGTATTCCAGTGGACGGGTCATACGAGAGTGTACGAGCCGTCGACCGGTTCGTCGTTCCCCCGGGACGCTTCGGCCCTCTACCGCGTTTTCCGATCTCGCGTCCACCGGACACGACCAGTGGCGTCTCCGCCAGGTGCGTCCGACCCCACTGCGATCACTCGGCCGCGAGTAATCTTTTATTCACAGTTGCACTGGCCGGAAGCTTCATAGGTCGGCTCTCGGATCCTCCGAACACACGAATGGCAGTACTCTGGCTCGAGGATGTCGATGCCGACGACGTCGGGACCGTCGGCGGGAAGGCGGCTTCGCTCGGTGAACTCATCGGCGCTGGGCTCCCGGTTCCGCCGGGGTTCACCGTCACGGCGGGCACGTACCGCTCCTTCATCGAGGAGTCGGGAATCGACGAGGAGCTGTTCGCCGCGGTCGACGTCGATCCAGAGGACTCCGCCGCGCTTCGGGAGGCCGAAGAAACCGCGGCGGAGCTGATCTTGGAGACCCCGCTCCCCGACGACGTTCGCGACGAGATCGTCGAGAGATATCGGGCGATGGGCGACGACGCCGACGAGGCGTTCGTCGCGGTGCGCTCCTCGGCGACCGCCGAGGACCTCCCCGACTCCTCTTTTGCCGGCCAGCAGGAGACCTTCCTCAACGTCCGCGAGCGGGACCTGATCCGACGAGTGAAGGAGTGCTGGGCGTCGCTTTTCACCCAGCGCGCGATCTACTACCGGCAACAGCGGGGATTCCCGCACGCCGAGGTCGACATCGCGGTCGTGGTCCAGCGGATGGTCGACGCCGAGAAGTCCGGCGTGATGTTCACCAGCCACCCCTCGACCGGCGACCCGCAGATCACGATCGAGGCGGCCTGGGGACTCGGCGAGGCGGTCGTGTCCGGCACGGTCTCGCCGGACAACTACGTGTACGACCGCGAGCGGGCCACCGTCGACGAGGTGACCGTCGCGGACAAGAAGGTCGAGATGGTCAAGGACGCGGAGACGGGCGAGACCGTCACGCTGGACGTCGACGACGAACGCCGGAACAGCCGGGTGCTCTCCGACGCGGAGATCGGGGAGCTCGTCGAGCTCGGGAAGCGCGTCGAGGACCACTACGGGACGCCCCAAGACGTGGAGTGGGCGATCTACGACGGCGAGATCTACATGCTGCAGTCCCGTCCGATCACGACGATCCAAGAGGACGCCGGGAGCGAGGGGGAGACCAGCGAGAGCGGATCCGCGGGGAGCGCGAGCGGTGACGGCGGAACGGGCGACGTCGCCGCCGATACCGCCGAGAGCGACGACGTGCTCGTCGACGGCCTCGGCGCCAGTCCCGGCGTCGTCTCGGGGACGGTCCGTATCGTCCACAAGCTCGACCACCTCGATCAGGTGCAGGAGGGCGACGTGATGGTGACCGAGATGACGATGCCGGACATGGTCCCCGCGATGAAGCGCGCCGCCGGGATCGTCACGGACGAGGGGGGCATGACGAGCCACGCCGCGATCATCTCGCGGGAGCTCGGCGTTCCGGCCGTCGTCGGCACCGGGAACGGGACGCGGCTCCTGAGCGACGGACAGAACGTGACGCTCGACGGCGACAAGGGGACCGTCCGCGCCGGCGCCGACGAGGGGGCCGAATCCGGTGAGGAGTTCGAGCCGATCGAGGCCGCGCGGCCGGAGACCCCCGTCAAGCCGATGACAGCGACGGAGGTGAAAGTGAACGTCTCGATTCCGGAGGCGGCCGAGCGCGCGGCGGCGACGGGCGCAGACGGCGTCGGCCTGCTCCGGATCGAACACATGGTGCTGTCGCTCGGGAAGACCCCCGAGAAGTACATCGCCGACCACGGTGCCCGCGCGTATCAGGACGAGCTTATCGAGGGCGTCCGCCGCGTCGCAGACGAGTTCTACCCGCGGCCGGTCAGAGTCCGGACCATCGACGCCCCGACGGACGAGTTCCGGGAGCTGGAGGGCGGCGAGGGCGAGCCGGCCGAACACAACCCGATGCTCGGCTGGCGCGGGACCCGCCGGAGCCTCGACAAGCCCGAGCCGTTCCGACAGGAGCTCGCGGCGTTCGCCCGGCTCTACGAGATGGGGTACGACAACCTGGAGGTGATGTTCCCCCTCGTCAACGACGCGAGCGACGTCGAGGGGATCAAAGGACACATGCGCGAGTCCGGGATCGATCCCGAGACGCATCGGTGGGGCGTGATGATCGAGACCCCCGCGAGCGCGCTGCAGATCGAGGAGCTTGCGGCCGCCGGGATCGACTTCGCCTCCTTCGGGACGAACGACCTCACGCAGTACACGCTGGCGGTTGACCGCAACAACGAGCACGTCGCCGACCGGTTCGACGAGCTCCACCCGGCGGTGTTACAGCTCATCGGCGACACGATCGAGACGTGCCGGGAGCTCGGCGTCGACACCAGCATCTGCGGGCAGGCGGGGTCGAAGCCCGAGATGGTCGATTTCCTCGTCGAGGCGGGCGTCTCCTCGATCTCGGCGAACATCGACGCCGTGCGAGACGTGCAACACGAGGTCAAGCGGACCGAACAGCGACTCCTCCTCGACTCGGTCCGCTGACGCGATCGCGTGAGGCGATCCGCGCGGGGCGAATGCACCCGGAGCGGAACGGGTAAGACCCTCCGCGGCAACGTTCCGTCGAATGCAGCAGCCCGAGCCGCAGTCGTTCGACCGGGTGCTCTCCTCGATGTGCACCGAGCCGCATCCCGCGGCCCGCGCGGCGGCCGAGCGATTCCTCGCGACGAATCCGGGCGATCCGGCCACGTACGAGACAGTCGCGTCGCTGGAGGAGCGCGCGGTCGAACTGCTCGCGACGCTCGCGGATCACCCGACGCCGACCGACGCCGCGGGGTACGTCACCTCCGGCGGTACCGAGGCGAACGTGCAGGCGGTTCGGTCGGCGCGGAACCGTCACGACGCGGGCGACGTGAACGTCATCGTCCCCGAGAGCGGCCACTTCTCGTTTCACAAGGCCGCGGAGATGCTCGACGTCGAGCTCCGGACCGTGCCCGTCGGCGACGACTTCCGCGCCCGGACCGACGCGGTCGAAGCGGCCGTCGACTCGTCGACGGCGCTGGTCGTCGGCGTCGCCGGGAGCACGGAGTACGGTCGGGTCGATCCGATCCCGGAGCTCGCTCGGATCGCGCACGAGGCGGACGCTCTGATGCACGTCGACGCGGCGTGGGGCGGGTTCGTGCTCCCCTTCGCCGACGGCGAGTGGTCGTTCGGCGACGCCCCCGTCGACACGCTGACGGTCGACCCCCACAAGTTCGGACAGGCGGCGGTGCCGGCCGGCGGGCTGCTCGCCCGCGACGACGCGGCGCTGGACGCCCTCGCGGTCGACACACCCTACCTGGAGACGCGGTCGCAGGCCACGCTGACGGGCACGCGGAGCGGCGCGGGCGTCGCCGGGGCGGTGGCCGCGATGGAGGCGCTGTGGCCGGACGGCTACCGCGACGCGGTCGAGCGCGCGACCGACAACGCCGAGTGGCTCGCGGCGGCGCTCGACGAGCGCGGGTACGACGTGGTCGAGCCGGAGCTCCCGCTCGTCGCCGCGGCGCTCCCGGAGACCGAGTTCGGCGCGCTGCGCGAGGCGGGCTGGAAGGTCTCGCGGACGGCTCGCGGCGAACTGCGCGTCGTCTGCATGCCTCACGTGACGCGGGAGGCGCTCCGGGCATTCGTGGCCGACCTCGATCGGATCCGAGAGTAAGGGACAGAACGATGCCGTAGCTGACGGGGAACCCGCGTAGCGGAGCGGTCGGAGTGGCGAACAGGCGGCGCTTCTCGATCCCGGGCGGCTCGCCGCGCGACCGCCTCGACCGCGCCGGGACGGGAGTCAGTTCACGGGACGGTTGGTTCCGGTATCCGGGATAAATCGTCGGAACGGTCTTTTTCACCGATACCGCGGCCACGCCCGCCGTGATCCCCTTCAGCGACCTCTCCCGCGCCGCCTACTGTCCGCGACAGCTCTACTACGCGCGCCGCGACGACGACCGGGACGTCCCCGGCGACGCGAGGGCTCGGATCGACATCGCCTTCCGGTACCCGGCGCTCGTCGACGCGCCGGATTCGACGCTCCGGCGGCTCCCGATCCGTCGGTCGCCCGCCGCGTACCGTCGGAACCTCGCGCGGCTTCGCGAGCGCGACGACTACGACCGGCTCGCCGACCCGGATCACGAGCGCGTCTTCCGGTCCGGAAAGGACTGTCACGGGACGGTCCACAAGGTGCTCGCAGGCGAGACGGGATCTGTTCCTCCGGTCCCCACAGTCGTCTCACCGGGCGAGCCGCCGGAGAACGGCGTCTGGGAGCCGCAGGCGGTCAGGGCCGTCGCCGTCGCCAAGGCGGTCGCGTGGGAGCGCGAGCGCGAGGTGCCGCGCGCGCTGCTCGAGTACCCGAGCGTCGGGACCGTCCGCGAGGTCCGGCTCACGACGCGGAAGAAGGCCGCCTACCGGCGGGCGCTCCGGGCCGTCCGCGCGATCGACGGCCCGCCGTCGCGCGTCGACGACGACCGGTGTTCCGCCTGCGACTACCGGGACCGATGCGGCACCGGACGGCGGTCGTTCCGATCGCTGCTGGGGTGAGGTCTCTACGGCGAGAAGGAGGTGCCGCACTCGCGACAGATGAACCGGAACCGGCCCTCGTCGGTCAGCTCGGTGGCGTGCGTGCGCTCCTCGCCGCACTCGCGGCACTCGATCACGGATTCGATCTGGTCCCAATCGTGGCGCGCGCCCGGTGCGCCGAACGCCCACGCGACGACCTCCTCGTCGGCGTCCTCGCGCACGAAGCCGGACTGGAACTCGCCCGGCGCGAACCGGATCAGCTCGTCGGCCTCGACGTCGACCCGCTCGCGCTCGCGGCCCACCTCGAAGGTGGCGGTGCCCGAGAGCACGTAGAACACCTCCTCTTGGTCGCCGTGCGTGTGGAGTCCGCCCGAGAAGGCGTCGCCGGGGGCGAGCTCGAAGTAGTTCATCGCGACGTGCTCGGTGTCGAGCACCCTCGAGACCGGTTTTCGCACGTCGTGAACGCCCATCGGTTCGTGACGACGTCGACGTCGTCGATCGCGGTTTTCCGCATACTCGCCCGTCCGAGGGCGGCCGTATAACCGTGTCCCCGCCTCGGATCCGCGTCTCGGGGTCCGCGTTCGGTCAAAGCTGTCGAAACCCGACGACTTATCAGTGTGTGACTCGTCGGCACGCACACGAATGACACGAGACGATCGTGGTCGTTCGGAGGATAGAGGAAGTCGCCTCGCGGCGGCTGGCCGCGAAATTCTCCGGCGATAACGACTCCGGGGCGCGACCGCCCCGCGGCGGTACCGGCCCCGAACCCACCGACGAGCCGACGGACACCCTTTTGACCCGAACACCACTCACCACACTCGACGAGGTACAGCTGTTAGACACCACCCTGCGCGACGGCGAGCAGATGCCGGGCGTCTCGTTGACGCCGGCCGAGAAGGTCGACGTCGCCCGCGAGCTCGACGCCGCCGGGATGCACCTGATCGAGGCCGGCTCGGCGTGCACCTCGGAGGGCGAGCGCGAGGCGATCCGCCGGGTGGCCGGCGAGGGGCTCGACGCGACCGTGACGAGCTTCGCCCGCGGCGTGAAGCGGGACGTCGACCACGCGCTCGACTGCGGCGTCGACGGGATCAACCTCGTCGTCCCCGCGTCGGACAAACACGTCGAGACGAAGGTCGGGTCGACCCGCGACGACGTGGTCGAGCGGACGGTCGAACTCGTCGAGTACGCCACGGACCACGGGCTGTGGGTCGAGGTGCTCGGCGAGGACGGCTCCCGGGCCGACCTCGACTACCTCGAACGCCTGCTCGGGGCGGGTCTCGACGCCGGCGCCGACCGGATCTGCTACTGCGACACCGTCGGCGCGGCCGACCCCGAGCGCACCGCGGCGGTCGTCTCCCGGCTCGCCGACCGCGGGCCGACGAGCCTCCACACCCACGACGACCTCGGCTTCGGGGTGGCCAACGTCCACGCCGGGCTGAAGGCGGGCGCCGACACCGTCCACGGGACCGTCATGGGCGTCGGCGAGCGCGCCGGCAACGTCGCCCTCGAAGAAGTCGCCATCGCGCTCGACCGGTCGTACGGCGTCGACACCGTCGAGCTGGAGCGGCTCTACCGGCTCTGCCGGACCGTCTCGGAGGCGACCGGCGTCGCGCTCCCGCCGAACAAGGCGGTCTGCGGCGCCAACGCCTTCGCCCACGAGTCGGGGATTCACACCGACGGGACGCTGAAGGACGGGACGATGTACGAGCCGTACCCGCCGGAGACGGTGGGGCGGGAGCGCCGGCTCGTCCTCGGCAAGCACGCCGGGCGCGCCGGGGTCAAGGCGGCCCTCGCCGAACACGACGTGGCGGTCGACGACGACGAGCTGAGCGAGGTCGTGAGCCGCGTGAAGGAGCTCGGCGACCGCGGGAAGCGCGTCACCGACGCCGACCTCCTCGCGATCACCGAGGACGTGCAGGGCCGCGAGCGCGACCGCTACGTCGAGCTCGTCGACCTGTCGGCCACCTCCGGCGGGAACCTCCCGACGGCCTCGGTCCGGCTCCGCGTCGGCGACGAGGAGCGCGTCGCCTCCGGGACCGGGTCGGGCCCCGTCGACGCCGGGTTGGAGGCGGTCCGGGCCGCGCTGGCCGGCGACGGCGCCGGGGAGGGCGTCTCCTTCGAGCTCGATTCCTACCACGTCGACGCGATCACGGGCGGGACCGACGCGGTCGTCACCGTCGAGGTCGACCTCTCGCGGGGCGACCGGTCCGTGAGCGTCTCCTCGACCGACGCCGACATTACCCGCGCCAGCGTCGTCGCGATGGTGGACGGGTTGGACCGTCTGCTCTCCGCGGCCGCCGAGGACGGGTCGGCGCCGGACGCGGTCTCGCTCGCCGACGACTGAGGACGGAACGACAGGGCTGACAGAGCGGGCGGGCCGCCGTCGTCTGACGAGGTTTTTAAGCGATGCCGCCCGAACGGCGTCCGTGAGCGTCGTCGTCGCGGTGAAACCCTCCGCCCGAAAGCGAAACGCGAAGGTGGGCCGACTCGTCTTCGAGGACGGCTCCCGCCACGCGTTCGAGAGCCGCGCGGCCGCCGAGCGCTGGGCCGGCGATCTCTCGACGGGCGACGGCCACGTCTGGGTCGCGAGCGCGCACCCCCGCGACGGCGACGACGCCGACCTCTACCTCGTCTCGCGGGCGACCAACGCGAAGCTGGAGGCCGCTTACGACAAGCGCCGACGGCGGCTCCGCGGCGACACCACGCCCGAGCAGGAGTCTCTCGGCGGGGAGCCGTAGGCGATGTCCCTCAACGGGAAGCCGTAGGGAGTCGATCGGGAGAGTCCGGTCGCTACCGAACTGAGCGTCCGAAAGAAGCGCCGAGGCGGAGATTTGAACTCCGGTGTCCGAATGGACAGTAGATTTCGAATCTACCGCCTTGGCCAGGCTAGGCTACCTCGGCTCGTTTTTCGGTTGGCCGGTTTCGCTGTTATGCGTTTCGATCGCCGGCGGCGACTCGGGTCGGCCAGTGCTCCGTGATCGACGAATCCGCCTCCGCCGACAACGCTTTTCGGCGCGGATCGCGTGGGGGCGGTATGGACGTCCCCGAAGCCGCGGCGGCCTGTTCCCGCGTCGTCGACGAGGTCGGCGGCGCGGTCGTGGCCGACCGCGAGTTCCTCGACCGCGTCACGCTCGGCATCCTCACCCGCGGGCACGTCCTCTTGGAGGACGTGCCCGGCACCGGCAAGACCCTCTCGGCGCGCTCGTTCGCGACCGCGCTCGGCTTGGAGTTCTCGCGGGTCCAGTTCACTCCCGACCTCCTCCCGAGCGACGTGACCGGGACCAACGTGTTCGACGAGCGCGACGGCTCCTTCTCGTTTTCCCCCGGTCCGATCTTCGCGAACGTCGTGCTCGCGGACGAGATCAACCGCGCACCGCCGAAGACGCAGGCCGCCCTGCTGGAGGCGATGGAGGAGGGACAGGTGACCGTCGACGGGGAGACCCACGAGCTCCCGGACCCCTTCTACGTCATCGCGACGCAGAACCCGGTCGAGAGCGAGGGCGCGTTCCCCCTCCCCGAGGCCCAGCTCGACCGATTCGCGATCAAGACATCCATCGGCTACCCCGACGACGAGGGGGAGATCGAACTGCTCCGTCGGCGGGCGGGTCGGGTCGCGCAGGCGCCGACCGTCGAGCGCGTGCTCGATCCGGGCGCCGTGGCGGACCTCCGCGAGGTCCCCGAAACGATCCGCGTCGACGACGACCTCTTGGAGTACGTGGCCTCGATCGCCCGCGCGACCCGCGAGGACCGCCGCGTCGACGTCGGCGTCTCCCCGCGCGGCACCCAGCGGCTCTTCGAGACGTCGCGGGCCGCCGCGGTCGTCGCCGGTCGGGAGTTCGTCACGCCCGACGACGTGAAGCGCGTCGCGGAGCCGGCGCTGGCTCACCGGCTCGTGTTGACCCCGGACGCCGCCGTCAACGACGCCGACAAGCGCGACGTGATCGCCGACGTGCTCGACCGGGTCGCGGTGCCGACGGTGGACGCGGTCGAGGCGTAAGTTCGGGAGAGAAAGGCGCTACTCCGCGTCCCGCTCGGCCAGCAGTTCGGTCGCCGTGAGCAGCGACTCCAGTTCGATGTCGTGGTCGGCCAGCAGTTCCTCGGCGCCCTCCTCGCGGTCGACGACCACGAGCACGCGGTTCACCGTCGCGCCGGCCTCGCGGAGCGCCTCGACGGCGTCGACCGCGGACTGCCCGGTCGTGGCGATGTCCTCCAACACGACGACCTCCTCGCCCTCGTCGAGCCGGCCCTCGATGCGGTTGCCCGTGCCGTACTCCTTCGCCTGCTTGCGCGCGATGACGTACGGGCGGCCCATCTCGGCGGCCGTGACGGCCACGAGCGGGACCGCGCCCAGCGCGACGCCCGCGAGCTTCGCGTCCGTGTCGGCGAGCCGGGCGGCGAACGCCTCGCTCACGAGTCGGAGCGCGTCGGGGTCGGTCTCGAAGAGGTACTTGTCGACGTAGTAGTCGCTCGTTCCGCCGTGCGAGAGCTCGAACTCGCCGAACCGGACGGCGTCGGCCGCCCGCAGCGCGGCGATCAGCTCGCTCCGTCGCTCGTCGTCGGTCATACCGAGATAGCGCGCGGCGGCGATTATAAACGGGTCGGAACGCGAGCGATACCGGGAGTAGGTATTGCAGATCGGTGGCGGCGAGACCGTACTTAAACGAACTGTGAGCGGCAGCGACGATCACTTATAGAGTGCCGTACGGTGGCGCGTGCCTCCGAGCGGCCGACAGGCCGCGAGGAGTACGCGCGAGGGACGCGGCGACCGAAGGGAGCCGCGAGGCTGGGGAGGTGTGAGGCTGCGGTGCCGTGCGGTGCGGGTGGACTCAAAGGGGCAGCCGCGAGGCCGACGCAGGCGACGTAAGCACCGCAGCGAAGGAGCGATAGCGACTGAGCGAGGAGCACAGCGAGCGTGCGTCGGCCTCGCGGCTGGGGCTTTGTAGGTCTTGGCCGTCGATCTGCAGTCAACCGCCTATAACCGAGCGGCTGGGGCTTTGTAGGTCTTGGCCGCAGAGCCGTCGATCACGGAGAGACACCCGTCAGCAACACCACTCGATCACTGATAAACAACCGAGCCACCACAGCGATTCACAACAGCATCTCACGCTCGGATCAACATATTCACTACAGGCCGTCACGAACCGGGGTGTATGAGCACGGACGACGTCTCGCGGCGCACGTTCATTCGGACCGCCGGCGGCGCGGCCGGCGTCGCTGGGGCGACGGCGGCGACGGGGACCGCGGCGGCACAGGAGGAACAGCCGGTCTGGCCGAGCGGGGCCGAGGGGAACGTCGGATCGTACGAGGACGCCCGCGGCGAGAGCGAAGTCACCGTCCAGGTCGGGGCCGGTGACCAGGGGCTCGCCTTCGATCCGACGCTGCTGTGGGTCGATCCCGGCACGACGATCACGTGGGAGTGGACCGGTGCGGGCGGCGCCCACAACGTCGTCACCGTCGAAGACGGCGGCCCAGCCAGCCTCGACAGCGGCGACCCGGTCGGCGAGGAAGGGTACACCTACGAGTACGAGACGAGCGAGGAGGACGCGGGGATCACGCACTACCACTGCGTGCCGCACACCACGACCGGGATGCACGGCGGCCTCGCCGTCGGCGAGGACGTCGAGACCGAGTCCGCCGGCGGAGGGGGCGGCGGCTCCGACGCCGTGTTCGTCCCGCAGGGCGCCCGCGCGCTCAGCGTCGCGACGTTCGTCGCGATGGTGAGCACGCTCGGACTCGCCTTCGTCTTCATGAAGTACGGCGGCACGATCACGGGAGACGAGGAGTAGTTGTCCGTCGCGCTCGGCGCAGTCCGGTTGTCCGCCGCGGTCGCGCGGTCCCCGTTTTCGCTGTTACTCTCCGTTTAAAAGGTCCCGGTACGTGTCGACGACCCGATCGAGTACGGCGTCGTGGTCGTAAGCGGCGAAGTCGCGCTCGACGGACTTCCTGTCGAGGTCGCCGACCGCGACGAACTCGTCGGCGAGCTCGGCCGGGCTCGTGACGAGCCGCCCGCGCCGGTATCCCTCCACGAGCTCGTGAGCGCTGGAGTCCGCCTGATACTCGACGAGGGCGACGCAGCCGCACGCCAGCGCCCACAGCAGGTCGGTCGCGAACGTCTCCCACGTCGCCGTCGCCACCGCGACGTGGGTCCCCTTGAACAGCTCGACCCGCTCGCGGAGCGGCAGGTCCCCGAGGAACGACACCCGGTCGTCGATCCGGAGGTCGCTCGCCGTCGACTCGATCCGGGCGCGCTCCGGGCCGTCGCCGACGATAGCCGCGGTCCAGTCGCGGTCGCGGAGCTCCGCGAGCCCGAGGAGGAACGTCTCGACGTTGGCGTGGCGGTCCAGCCGCCGGGCGTACACCGCGTCGAACCGGTCGTCGACGCCGGCCTCCTCGACGAGGTCGAAGTCGATGCTCTCGGGGATCACCTGCACGTCCTCGCCGGCGGCGCCGTGCTCGCGGACCCGCGTCTTCGTCGTCCGCGAGGGGGTCGTGACGACGTCGGCCCGCCGGGCGAGGGGCCGGTACCGCCGGCGGGAGTCGGCGGGGTGGTCGCGCCACCAGTCGACGACCACGGGCGTCCGCGAGAGGGTCCCCCCGACGGTCGCGGCGATCCCGGGCGTCGGCGGGGTGTTGACCGCGTGGATCACGTCGGGGGCGACCCAGCGGAGCGCGGGCGGGAGGCGAGCCGCGAACGCCGACGGCGACGGCTCGACGGTCACCGACCGATACGTGATCCCCTCCTCGTCGAAGACGTCGTGGTCGCCGCCCCACCAGCGGGCGCAGAGCCAGACCACGTCGTGGCCGCGGTCGGCGAGCCCGCGGGCGAACCGTCGCGTCCGCGACCGCGCCGGCGTGTCGCCGTGACTGGGTGCGAAAAGCGAGACGAACGCGACGCGCATACGCCGACCGGACGGCTGGGGCGGATAAAAAGACACGGCATCCGGCGGGCGACGGCGGGCCGACGGCAGGCCGCCACGGCCGAGCGCGCGGATCGCGGCCGTGCGACCCGTTCCCCCACCCGAAACGGTTTCACACCGCGCGGTGAACCGGACCCCATGCACCAGTACGACATCGAGCGATACCTCAACGTGCGGAACGCCGGCGGGGCGGATCTGGGCCCCAACGGGCGGCTCTCCTTCCTGTTGAACACGACCGGCACCGGACAGGTGTGGTCGCTCGACGAACCCCTCGGGTGGCCCGAACAGCACACGTTCTTCGAGGAGTCGGTCTCCTTCGTCGACTCCTCACCGCAGCGCGCGGAGGCCGTCTTCGGCATGGACGAGGGCGGCAACGAGCGCGCCCAGCTGTACCTGCTCAACTACGAGTCGGGCGAGATCACCGACCTCACCGACCGCCCGGAGGCGAAACACCGGTGGGGCGGCTGGGACGGCGAGGGCGACCGCTTCGCGTTCGCCTCGAACCGCCGCGACGAGGCCGTCTTCGACGTGTACGTCCAAGACCGGGACGCGACCGGCGACGACGCCGAGCTGGTGTACGAGGGCGACGGCTGGCTCTCCGTCGCCGGCTGGTCGCCGAGCGACGACCGGCTGATCGTCCACGAGGCGCACTCCTCGTTCGACCACGACGTGTATACCCTCGATCTCGACTCCGGCGGCCTGACCCACCACACGCCCCACGAGGGGGACGTCCGCTACGGCAGCCCGGAGTGGGGGCCCGACGGCGAGGGGCTCTACCTCGTCACCGACCGCGACAGCGACACGCTGCGCTTGGAGCGACTCGACCTCGCCACCGACGAGTTCTCGGTCGTCGCGTCGGGGGAGGGCCCGGGGCGCGAGAGCGGTGCGGGCGCGGACGAGGAAGACGGGGAGGCAAAGCGAGGCGACGCCTCCCCCGTGAAGCCCGGCGGCGACGACGGCTGGAACGTGGACGGCGTCGCGGTCCACGAGGAGTCCCGCCGCGTGGTCTACTCGCGTAACGTCGACGGCTACACCGAGATCACGGTCGGCGAGCTGGTCGAGGCCGACCGGATCGACCCGTTCCCGACCCCCGACCTCCCGAGGGGCGTCGCCGGCGGCGTGAGCTTCGGCCCGGACGGGAACCGCTTCGCGATCACCGCGACCGGCAGCACCCACAACGCGAACGCGTACGTCGTCGACGCGACGACCGGCGAGACGGAGCGCTGGACCGCCGCCTCGACCGCCGGCATCCCGCCGGAGACGTTCGTCGAGCCGGAGCTGGTCCACTACCCGACGTTCGACGGCCGGGAGATCCCGGCGTTCTTCTCGGTTCCGGCGGCGAAATCACCCGAGGAGGGCTACCCGGTGGTCGTCGACATCCACGGCGGCCCCGAGTCGCAGCGCCGGCCCTCCTTCGCCTCGGTCAAGCAGTACCTGCTGAACAACGGTTACGCCGTGTTCGAGCCGAACGTCCGCGGCTCCTCGGGGTACGGGAAGGCGTACTCCGCGCTCGACGACGTCGAAAAGCGGATGGACTCGGTCGCGGACATCCGGGCCGGCGTGGAGTGGCTCCACGACCACCCCGAGGTCGACCCCGACCGCGTCGTCGCGATGGGCGGCTCCTACGGCGGGTTCATGGTGCTCGCGGCGCTGACCGAGTACCCCGAGCTGTGGGCCGCCGGCGTCGACGTGGTCGGCATCGCGAACTTCGTGACGTTCTTAGAGAACACCGGCGACTGGCGCCGCGAGCTCCGGGAGGCGGAGTACGGGTCGCTCGACGAGGACCGGGAGTTCCTCGAGTCGATCTCGCCGATCAACAACATCGAGGCGATCGAGTCGCCGCTGTTCGTCCTCCACGGCGCGAACGACCCGCGGGTCCCGGTGGGCGAGGCCGAGCAGATCGTCGAAGAGGCGCGCGAGCAGGGCGTCCCCGTACGGAAGCTGATCTTCGACGACGAGGGACACGGCTTCGCGAAGCTGGAGAACCGCATCGAGGCGTACCGCGCGGTCGTCGACTTCCTCGCGGAGCACGTCTGAGACGAAGAGCCGACTCGCTTTTAAAAGAAACTCGTCGCCCGCCTACCAGTCGGGGCCGAAGTCCGGGTTCAGTTGGCGGTCGGTCCGGCCGAGGTCGTCGATTTGTTGGATGTCCTCGTCGTCCAGTTCGAGCCCGAGGCTCGCCCAGTTGTCGGCGATGTGGTCCTCGCCGGTCGCCTTCGGGATGGCGGTGACCCCTTTCTCGCGGAGCCACGCGAGGCTCACCTGCGCCGCGCTGACGCCGTGTTTCTCGGCGATCTCTCCGATCGTCGGATCGTCGAGGATCTTCCCGCGGGCGAGCGGGGAGTAGCCGACGAGTTCGACGCCGTTGGCGTCGGCGTACTCGCGGAGCTCCTCCTGCCGGAGCAGCGGGTGACACTCCACCTGGTTCGCGAACGGCGCCTCGCCGAGAACGTCGGTCGCGGCGTCGAGGTGCTCCGGCTCGAAGTTCGAGACGCCGATCCGGTCGATCAGACCGTCGTCGCGGAGCTCCGCGAACGCGGGCAGCGTCTCCCCGGGGTCGTACTCGCCGGCCGGCCAGTGGACGTACAGCAGGTCGGCGTACTCGGTGTCGAGCTTCTGGAGGCTCTCGCGGGTCGACGCGGCCACGTCCTCGGGCGCGAGGTTGTCGATCCACACCTTCGTCGCGAGGAACACGTCGTCGCGGTCCACGTCCGCGGCGGCGATCCCCTCGCCCACGGCGGCCTCGTTGCCGTAGATCTGGGCCGTGTCGACGTGGCGGTAGCCCGCCTCCAACGCCGTTTTGACGGACTCCGTACACTGCGCGGGGTCGTCGTTCTCCCACGTCCCGAGCCCGAGCACCGGCATCCCGTCGCTGGTCGGTACGTCGAAGGACTGCGGTTCCTGTGACATACGCGAACGTAGTCGCGTGAGGGGAAAGTCGCTTGCGGTCCCGGCGGTCGAAGCCGCCGCGGGAGAGGTGAGGAGGGGGTGGAGGAGGAGGGAGAGAGGAACGAGCCCGAGCGCCCGCCGGTCAGTCGTCCAGCAGCGCCCGCGAGGAGTTCGCCACGACGAGGAGGCTGGAGGCGCCCATCGCGATCGCGGCGAACAGCGGATTCAGGAGGCCGGTCACCGCGAGCGGGATGGCGACCGCGTTGTAACAGAACGCCCAGCCGATGTTCCCCTTCACGCGCCGGCCCGCGGCACGCGAGAGCTCGAAGACCGTCGCCACGGAGCCGAGGTCGTCGTCGACGATCGCCACGTCGGCCGCGTCGGCCGCCATCGCGGTCCCCCCGCCGAGCGCGACGCCGAGGTCGGCGGCGGCGAGCGCGGGCGCGTCGTTGGTCCCGTCGCCGACCATCACGGTCCGCCCGCGCGCCTTCAGCCGCTCGACCGTCTCGGCTTTCCCCTCGGGCGGGACGCCCGCGAACACCGACGAGATCGCGTCGTGCTCGCCGAAGACGGTCGCCGCGCGCTCGTCGTCGCCCGTCAGCACGACCACCTCGACGCCCGAGTCGGCGAGCTCCGTCACGGTCTCCTCCCACCCCTCGCGCAGCTCGTCTCCCACCACGACGACCCCCTCCGCGGCGCCGTCTCGGCCGACCGCGACCGGAACGCGTCCCACGTCGCGGGCCGCAGAGACCGCCTCGCGGATCCCGTCGGGGACCGTCCATCCCCGCTCGTCGAACAGGTCCGGATGGCCGACGACGACCTCGACGCCGTCGACGACGCCGGAGACCCCGCGGGCGTGGCTCTCGAAGTCGGTGACGGCGAGCGCGTCGCCCGCGTCGTCGGCGTCCGCCGCCTTCACCTCCCCGCCGTCGGCGACCGCCGGCGACCCGGCGCCGGAGTCCGACGCGGATTCGGGGGCTCTCGGGGCGCCGTCGCCCGCGCGCGCCGCGGCGATGGCCTGCCCCACCGGGTGCGCCGAGCGCTCCTCGATCGCGGCGGCGAGCCGGAGCAGGTCGTCGTCGACGTCGGCGGAGACCACCCGCATCTCGCCGGTGGTGAGCGTCCCCGTCTTGTCGAAGACGACGGTGTCGGCGCCGCGGAGGCGCTCGAAGACGGTGTCGTCGAAGATCACGATGGACCGCTCCAATGCGTCGCGGATCCCGGCGGCGACCGCCAGCGGGGTCGCGAGCCCGAGCGCGCACGGGCACGAGACGATGAGCACCGTGAGCCCGACGAGCATCGCCTCCGTGACCCCGTTTCCGAGCGCGAGGTTCGCGCCGGAGGCGAGGAGCGCGACCGCGAGCACGACCGGGACGAATATCGTCGCCAGCCGGTCGGCGAGCTTCTGGACCCCGTGGTTCCCGCTCTGGAGGTCCCAGACGAGCTCGGCAACGCGGTCGAGGCTCGAGGTCGCGTCCGGGCCGACTTCGACCGTCAGCGAGCCGTCCGCGACCACGGAGCCGCCGATCGCGGCGTCGCCGGGCGTCTTCCGGACCGGCATCGACTCGCCCGTGACGACCGACTCGTCGACGGCGGCGTCGCCCGCGACCGCCTCGCCGTCGACCGGGATCCGCTCGCCGACGCGCACGAGCAGGCGGTCGCCGGGCGCGAGGTCGTCGATGGCGACCTCCTCGGTCTCGCTTGCGTTTGCCCCGGCGCCGTCGACGTCCCCCTCACCGACCAGCCGCCGGGCGCTGTCGACCTGCACCGCGGTGAGATCGGAGAGGAGCTCGGTCGAGCGCTTCTTGATCGAGTCCTCGTAGTGGTTGCCGACGGTGACGATCACGATGATCGCGACCGTCACGTCGTAGTAGATGGACGGCGACTCGACGAAGATCACGGCGAGCGTGCTGTAGACGTACGCGCTGAGCGCCGCGATCGCGACGAGCAGGTCCATGTTCGGCGACCGCGTCCTCGCGCTGACGTACGCCCCTCTGAGTATCGGCTTCCCGGTGACGAACAGGACCACCGTCGTCAACACGGCGATCACGATGAAGAAGTACGTCCCCGAGGTGGAGGCCATCGCCTGGTTGAGATACTCCAGGGTGCGCTCGTTGTAGAAGGGGAACGCGAAGTACGTCGGGTAGATGATGACGATGTACTGGAGCATGACCGCCATCCCGACGAGCACGCCGGCCGCGAGCCGCGCCGTCGCCATGTTGTCCGCCTGCCGGCGCGAGAAGGCGTCGTCGCGGTCGTACGCGCTGTAGCCGAGCCCGCTCACCGCCTCCGAGAGGTCCTCGACTGAGACCGCGTCGGGGTCGTGGTCGATCCGCACCGTGTCCGTGACGTAGCTCGCGCTGGCGGCGCTGACGCCCTCTGTGTCGGTCGCGACCGTCTCGATGAACGCCTCGCAGGTGGCGCAGTGCATCCCGTCGACCTCGAGGAAGGTAGCCTCGTGGTCGGCCGGGACCTCGGTGTCGGATCCGCTCGTGTCGGCCTCGTTCCCCTCCTCCTGCCGCCGTTCTCGCACCGCCTCCGCGTCGACGTCGACGTCGCCGAGCGTCTCGTACACGTCCCGGCAGCCGGTACAGCAGAACGCGTTGCCCTCGTCGTCGGCCACGTCGACGCCCTCGGTCGGGAGCTCACAGAGCGTGCAGTCGGGCGCGCTCATGGGCTAGTGGCCCCCCGCGGCCGCGGCGTCGATCGGGTTCCAGAAGGGGAGGCTCGGGTGCGGCACGTGGACCCCGACCGCCATCAGCCCGTGCGCGAACAGGACGTAGCCGAGCGCCACGAAGGCGACGCCGAGCAGGCGGTGGACCCGGCGACGGTGGACCGCGTCCACGCTCTCGATGACGGTCCCGTACAGGAAGACGGCGGGCATCGTGCCGACGCCGAGCGCGCCCAGCGCGACCCCGCCGCTGACGGCGGAGCCGCTGGCGAACGCGTAGAGGTACGCCGGGTAGAGGATCGGACACGGGAGCAGCCCGTGGACCGCGCCGAGCCCGACGATCCCGGGACCGTTGGCGAGCCGGTCGACGTGGCCCGTGAGCCAACCGGTGACCCGGTCGAGGCCGGGGAGGTGGACCCCGCCGGTCGCGCCGCCGAGGGCGTACCGGATCCCGACGAGGATCACGGCCGCGCCGACGGCGAGGCCGACGACGCCGCGGACCGCCTCCGCCGCGCCGGTCAGCGTCGCGGTCGTGACGAGGACGAACCCGCCCAGCGCGCCGAGCGCCGCGCCGATGGTCGCGTAGCTCGCGGCGCGCCCGAGGTTGAACAGCGCGTGCTGGCGGACCTCGTAGGTCGTGAGGTGGCTCCCGCGCCGGTCGGCGGTTCGACCGGTTCCGGAGTTGCGGGTCCGTTCGGTCGCGGCGCTCCCGCCGTCGGCGCGCTCGCTCCCCGACCGCATCCGGCCGGCGTACACCGTGACGAGCGGGCCGCACATCCCGATGCAGTGGGCGCCGCCGAGCAGCCCGATGGCGAGGAACAGCAGGACGTCGGTCCCGAGGAGCGTCGAGATGGTCATTCGTGTCAGTTACCGCGAGTTGGTGTCGCGCGCGCTAATGGGTTTCGTCGACCGGAAGGCGGGGGAGACGGGTCGGGGGTCTCGCACGTCACTCCTCCACGAACACGGTCGCATACATCCCGCCGGTCTCGTGCGGGATACAGACGTAGTCGTAGCGCCCGGCCACCTCGAAGGTGTGCGAGAATCGATCGCCGCTCTCCAAGGCGCCGCCGAACTCGTCGTGCCACGCGGTCCGGGCGGTCCGCTCGTCGTCGAAGCCGCCGGAGGCGAAGTAGTCGGCCGCATCGGGAATGCCGCCCTCGTAGGCCGTGACGGTGTGTGTTCGCGAACTCGTGTTCTCCCAGACCACGGCGTCGCCGACGGAGACGGTCAGCTCTGCGGGTCGGAACGCGTCCGCGACCATCCCCACGTCGTAGCCGGGGTCGCCGTCGACGGCCGAACAGCCGGCGAGGGCGGTCGTCGCCGCGACGCCCCCGGCCGCGCCGACCCGTCGGAGGAACCGTCTGCGATGCATACCCGACCTGAGGGCTCCGGTCGTTTCAATACCGCGGTCGACCCCGTCGCGTGGGAATCGTCCGCCTCGGCGTCTCCCGCAGCGGTCGAGCGCGGCGGTCGAGCGCGGCGATGGGCGGTCGACGACGCCCGAGAGACAAGCGCTAAACCCGCGGCGGCGGTGTGTCGGGGTATGAAACAGGCCATCGTCGCCCGCACCGACATCGGGATGGGCGAGGGGAAGCTCGCCGCGCAGGTCGCGCACGCGTCGCTGTCGGCGTACCAGGACGCGGGACGGCGCGCCCGCAAGAAGTGGCAGGGCGAGGGACAGAAGAAGGTGGTCCTCAAGGGCGACTCCGAGAGCCAGCTGTTCGAGCTGGCCGACAAGGCCGACAAGGAGGGGATCCCGTACGCGATCGTCCGCGACGCGGGCCACACCCAGCTGGAGCCGGGGACCGTCACCGCGCTCGCCGTGGGGCCCGCCCGCGACGACACCGTCGACCGCGTGACCGGCGACCTCTCGTTGTACTAGATGCCGCCCTCGACCCCCCTCCGCGAGGCGCACCCGGCCGAGCGCGCCGCGGGCATCGACCACTACGTCAGCGACGCCGACGGGATCGGCGGTCGGCTCCGCGAGTCGCCCGAGGACTTCCGCGTCCGCGAGCTGGAGGCGTTCGAGCCGGAGCCGCTCGGCGCGGACCCGGGAAGCTACCCCGAGCTCGTCGTCCGCGTCACGCTCCGCGACTGGGACACGAACGACTTCGCGCGGCGGATCTCCGACGCGCTACAGATTAGCCGCGAGCGCGTCTCGTGGGCGGGGACGAAGGACAAGCGCGCCGTCACCACGCAGCTGTTCACGCTCCGCGAGGTCGACCCCGACGACCTCCCCGAGATCCGCGGCGCCGAGATCGAGCCCCTCGGCCGGGCGGGTCGCGGGCTCTCGTTCGGGGACCTCGCGGGCAACGCCTTCGAGATCCGAGTCGCCGAGACGGTCCCGGAAGCCCCCGAGCGCGTCGCCGACGCGGTGAGCGACCTGCGGGCGTTCGGAGGCGACGGGGGAAAGGCGACGGTCAGCGGCCCGGACGGCATCGACGCGGCCGCCGTCGGCGTCCCCAACTACTTCGGCCAGCAGCGCTTCGGGAGCCGGCGCCCCGTCACCCACCGCGTCGGGCTCGCGGTCGTCCGCGAGGACTTCCGCGAGGCGGTGCGGCTGTACGCCGGCAACCCCGCGGAGACGGAGCCCGACGACACCCGCGCCGCACGCGACCGCGTCGACGCCGCGTTCGATACCGACGGCGACTGGGAGGCGTGCCTCGACGCGATCCCGGGGAAGCTCCGGTTCGAGCGCTCGATGGTCCACCGGCTCGCCGAGCGCGGCGTGGCCCCCGACGCGCCGCCGGACGGCGAGGACTGGCGGCACGCGCTGGAGGCGGTCCCCTCGAACCTCCAGCGGCTCTTCGTCAACGCCGCGCAGTCGTTCCTCTTCAACCGGATCGTGAGCGAGCGCCTGCGCCGCGGGCTCCCGTTCGACCGCCCCGTCGCCGGCGACGTGGTCTGTTTCGCCGACGGCGACGCCCCCGACGAGCTGTACGCGCCCGACACAGACCGGCTCCAGCGGGTCGACGAGGACCGCGTCTCCGTCGTCACGCGCCACTGCGAGCGCGGGCGGGCGTTCGTCACCGCGCCCCTCGTCGGTACGGAGACCGAACTCGGCGACGGCGAGCCGGGCGAGATCGAGCGCGAGATCCTCGCCGCCGCCGGGGTCGAGCCCGGCGACTTCGCGCTCCCCGGCGAGTTCGACTCGTCGGGCACCCGCCGGGCGATCCTCCTCCGGAGCGACCTCGACGTGACGTTCGACGACGGGGACCCGCGGTTCGCGTTCGCGCTCCCGAGCGGGTCGTACGCGACCGTGTTGCTCCGAGAGTTCACGAAGAGCGGGCCGCTCGACCTCTGATCGGTGCTCGCTCTCCGCATATCGATCCGAGTTCGTGCATTGTTAGGAGAATTTAGCGGCCAAAAACACCACGACACTGCGTTCCGTTCCGAGCCGTTTTTGTGCGGGAGCCGCCAACCGGAGCCATGACCCGGATCGTCGTCATCGACCTCCACGGCCAGTTCACCCACCTCGAACGGCGGGCGCTCCGCGACGTGGGCGTCGACACCGAGATCGTCTCGGCCGACACGCCCCCCGCGGAGATCGACGCCGACGGCATCGTCCTCTCCGGCGGCCCAGACATGGACCGCGTCGGCAACGCCCCGGACTACCTCGACCTGGACGTCCCCGTGCTCGGCATCTGCCTCGGGATGCAGCTGATCGCGGTCGAGCGCGGCGGCGCGGTCGGCGGCGGCGACTACGGCGGCTACGCCGACGTCGACGTGGAGATCGTCGACGACGAGGACCCGCTCGTCGGTTCGCTGGCCCCCGAGACGCGCGTCTGGGCCTCCCACGCGGACGAGGTGGTCGAGGTCCCCGAGGGGTTCGTCCGGACCGCGACCTCCGACGTCTGCGACGTGGAGGCGATGTCGAACGCCGACGCGGGGCTGTACGGCGTCCAGTGGCACCCCGAGGTCGCGCACACCGAGCGCGGCGAGGAAGTGTTCGAGAACTTCGTCGCGATCTGCGAGTCCGCGTAGGGAAAGAGGCCTAGTCTCCGATGTGCGCCGTCAACACCGGGAGCTCGCTGTGTCGCACGACCCGCTCGGCGACCGAGCCGGCCGTGACGAAGCGTCCGATCCCGGTGCGGCCGTGGGTCCCCATCACGATCAGATCGACCCCGTAGTCGGCCGCGGCGTCGAGGATCTCCTCGTGGGGGCGTCCGCGCCGGAGGTGGCGCTCGGCCGCCACGTCCCGCTCCGCGGCCGCCTCGGCGACCGCGTCGAGCGCGCGCTCGCCGCGCTCCTCCTCGCGCTCGACGACGAGGTCCCATTCGTCGGCGCCCGCGATCCCCTCGTCGACGACGAACAGCGCGTGAATCCGCGCGCCGGTCAGCGCGGCGAGACCGCAGGCCTGCTCGATCGCGGCGTCGCTCCCGGGGCTCCCGTCGGTCGGACAGAGGATCGCGTCGTACATGTCGGTCTGACCCACGATCCGATAGGTGTTAACGGTTAGCGAGGAATCGGCCGACCTCCGCCGACCGAGGGGTCAGAGCCGGTATCGGTGAACGCGCTCGGTCCCGCAGCTCGGGCACTCCCGACGGTACTCGACCGTCGCGCCCGTCGTCACCGCGTCCCACGATCCCTCCTCGTCGACGAACCCGCACTCCTCGCAGGCGTGCGGCCGCCCGTCGAGCCGCGCGCGGAGCCGATCGAACGCGGACGTACCGCCGTAGCTGGATGACATACGGTACCAATACACAATAAAACGATTAATAATTATCGATCAGTCAGATCGTCGATACGGACCGCGCTACCGGTGCGTGCCGCTCTCCGTCTCGATCAAGGTGGCGGTCGGAAAAAGGACGCGCCGCCCTACGCCTCGAACAGCTCGTCGACCGCCTCGCCGGCGGTCTCGGCCGCCTCGCGGGCGACGGCGTCCGGGTCGGGGTCGTCGGGGGCGTTCAGGTAGACGTCGACGTCGAGGACGCCCTCCTCGAACGTGACCGTCACGTCCAGGTCGGTCACCGCCGACTGGTCGTAGTGGGCGAACACGACGCCCTCGGCCGCCTCCGCGGCGGTGCGGACGACCTCGTCGTCCGTGGGCTCGGCGGCGCCGCCCTCGCTGCCCGCGTCACGCGACTCGCCGGTCGATTCGTCGCTCGATCCGTCGGACATCGGCGCTTACGCGCCGCCCGCGCCCGGACCGCCCGGACCCATCGGGCCGCCGCCGCCGGCGCCGCCCTGGAGCATCTGCTGGAGCTCGCCCTGCAGGTCGTCGAACTGCTCCTGTACGCGCTCCTCCTGCTTCTCGAGCTGCTCGACGCGGACTTCGAGGGAGTCGACCTTGTCCTCGAGGTCGTCGTAGGCGGACTCGTAGTCCGTCTCGACGAGGACCTCGCCGATCTCGCGGTACATCCCGGCGTCCTCGTCGACGTCTTCGAGGGCGTCGAGGGCCGTCTTGGACTCGTTGAGCGCGGACTGCGCCTGCTCCTTCTGCTCGGCGACCTGCTGTGCGGTCTCCTGTAACTCCTGCAGCTCCTCGATCTTCTCCTGTGCCTCGGGCGGCATGTTCCCTTGCATGGGCGCAACGAGGCGTCCCGGACGGAAAAACCCCCGACTTCTCCGCCGGCGATCGATTCGACGCGTACAGCGCCGGAGAGGCGTGAAAACGACGTGTCGACGCTACTCCCGACCGCCCGCTTCGCCGACGCGCTCGGCCACCTCGATCAGCCGCGACCAGCTGTTGATCCCGGCGCGGAGGGCGACGAGGTCGTCGGCGACGACGCGGACCCTGACCGCGTCGCCGTCGCGGGAGACGGTGGCGGCGGAGCGGGCGTCGTCGATCTCGCCGACCTCGGGGTCGAGCGCGTCGCCGACGAGGCGCGCGCGCCGCTCGGAGGGGTAGCGGAACGAGAGGACCGTCTCGTGCGCGCGGTCGGCGGTCGCGGTGACGGGGTCGGAAGTCACGGTGACGAACGGGGACGGGTCGGGATCCGAACGCGGGGTTACTCGACGTTGACTTCCTTCACGTCGCCGCCGCGCTCCTTTAAGAGGACGCGGTGGCCGCAGTACGGGCAGCGCACGCCGCCGTACTCGTCGAGGGTGACGTCGCGCTTACAGCGGGAGCACTTGTAGCTCATCGCCTTACTCCTCGTCGGCGAGCGCGGCGCGGATGGAGCGGCGGACGGTGCGACCGCCGGGCGTCTCGGGGCGGTACGCGCCGCCGGTGAACGTCTCGCCGGTCTCCTCGTTCACCCAGATGCCGGTGCCCTTGCGGGTGACGTCGTCGCCGTCGACGGTGGCGTTCTGCATCTCCTCTTCGATGTCCTGAACCCGCTTGCGGGAGACCCGACCGTAGCGAGCGCCGAATCGGCCCGCACTGCCGGTGCTTCGTGCCTTGTCCTCAGCCATAGTGACTCCCTCTACCGCCAGCGCGCGTAAAAAGGCTACGAGTCGGGGGCGTCGGAGGGGGACGAGGAACCGGCGGAACGCAGAAGCTTGAAACGCGCCGCCGGCCACGAACGCGTATGGACGCGGACCGTCGGATCGCCGCCGTCGAGGAGGTCCCCGAGGACAGCACGCTGCTCGTGACGCTGCGACCGGTCGACGCCGACGCGGTCGACGCCGGCGAGGGCGACGTTGGCGAGGCCGAAGACGGGACGCCCGAGGCCGAGGCGATCCTCACGCGGGCGGCCGGCGAGGTGCGCGCGTTCCGCAACTACTGTCAACACTGGACCGACGTGCGCCTCGACAAGGACGACGGGGCGTTCGTCCGCGACGGCGAGGTGTTCTGCCAGAAGCACGGCGCCACCTTCGAGGCCGACGGTGGCTACTGCAACTTCGGGCCCTGCGAGGGGGCCGTCCTGGAGACGGTCGACGTGACCGTCGAGGGCGACGCGGTGTACCTCGCCGACGACGCCTACGAGTTCGTCCGACTCGGCCACGCGACCCGCGACGACGACGCCGGGGACTCGCGGATCGACTTCACGGGGAACTGAGAGCGCAGAGACGACAGCGCCTCTTTGTGCAACGCGGACGCATTTATCCGGGGCCGACGAACGACGGGTATGAGCGATTCGAAGCCCTCCAGGCGCCGAGTGCTCGCCGGCGGTCTCGCCGCGGCGGCGGGCGCGGTCGCCGGCTGTCTCGACGGCTCGGTGACGGGCGGCCCCGCGGACGACGACGGCGACGACCGGGTCCTCGCGCTCGCCCTCAGCGACGCGGGGGACTCCCTCCGTGACAGCGCCGTCGTCGATCCCGCGGAGGCCGGTCGGGGATGGGACGAGGCGGCGTTCGCGGCCGCCCGCGACGGGGAGGAGTACACCACCCAGTACCGGAGGCCGTTTCCGGTCACGCCCGACGACCCGGCGTACGCCCTCCACGAGGGGACGTACTACCGGCTGAGTTCCGTCGTCGTCGACGAGGCGGAAGCGACCCGGCCCGTGCTCCGGCTGTTCGAGGTCGACGATGCCGACGGGGTCGACGCCGTCGAGAAAGACGTCCTCCCGGAGGGCGACCGCCGCGCCGTCGAGAGCGCGCACTTCGCGGCGCGGGCGCGGGGGAACTCGGGGGGCGTGCCGGTCGGACTCGTGGAGCGCGGGGGCTACGTCTACCGCGACGCGGACGCGATCGACGCGAGCGAGCTGCTCGCGGCGGACGGACCGGACCGCGTCGCGTACCGGGACTCCGTCTACCGAGTCGAGGTCGCCCGCGAGCGGTTCCACGAGCCCGTGCACCGCGCCGTCGCCGAGCCGGTCGCGGAGTCGCCGGAGCGGATGGAAGCGATCCTCCGCGCGCGCACGGTCGGCGCGCGGATCGACCGCGACGACCTCTCCGACGACGCCCGACAGGTGATCGAGGCCGCCCGACACGACGGATACGAGGAGTCGCACCCCTTCTCGGACGGATACGCCGAGGTCCTCCGAGCGCTTCACGAGCGACCCTACCTCGACGGTAACATTCGAAAAGACGCGGGGTGGAGCGAGTCGGGCTCGGAGCGGGTCCGCTACGAGGACCGGTACTACGACTACCGACTCCGGTTTCTGCCGGCCTGAAGCCGGCCCGTGCCACCCCGTCAGAACCGCGTCCGACCGCTCGCCCCGCCCGCGTCGTCCCGACCGAGCGCCTTCTTCAGGAAGCTCATCCAGCGCTTCTGGTCGGCCGCCTCCTGCCGTTTCGCCTCCGTCTCCGGGTCGGGCGCGCCGAGCCCTTCCAGGGCGTCGAGCGCCCGGTCGATCCCGATGATCGAGGCCGCCAGCTCCTCGCCGCGGTCGTAGCTCACCTCGTTCTCCTCGATGGGTTCGAGCCGCGCTAAGCGCTCGCGCCGGAGGTTCCGCTTCGCCCGCTCGACCCGGTCGCGCTCGCCGGGCGGGACCGTGTCGCGGCGCTTGATCTCGAAGACGAACGACCGCAGTTCGATCGGCTCCCCCTGGATCTCGATCTCCTCGGGGATGTCCGCGCCCACCGTCGCCGCCTCGCGGTTGACGCGTTCTAAGAGCCCCTTCCGCTCGTACTCCTTCACGCCCGACCGGTAGGGCGCGGTCGCACTTCGCTCCTTCGCCGCGGCAGGACCTCCGCGTGAGACCGCGGATTCGGTCCGAACTACGTCGCGTCGGTCGGCCGGTCTCTGGGCGGGAGGTAGAAGCGAACGCGGTTGCCGCGCGGTTCGCGTCGCTCGAACGTCAGTTCGCCGCCGAGAGATTCGATACACCACTTCATCACGAACAGCCCGACGCCGGTTCCGTGACGCGTGCTCGTCAGTTCGGAGAACGCGTCGAGCGCGTCGATCTCGACCCGCGGGATGTACGGATTCGTGTCGGCGACGCGGATCTCGACGCGACCGGTGTTGGGAGAGGGGTGAACCGTCACCTCGACGGTGGGGTCCGGCTCGTCGGCGTGACGAGCGGCGTTCTCGAGTGCGTGACGAAGCGCGTGGTCGAATGCGGCGTCGACGTGAACCCACATCGGCCGCCGCTCTTCGACGACGAACTCCGCGTCGGGATACGTCGGTTCGAGGACCGCGACGACGTCGCGAACGGCGTCGCCAGCCGGTCGGTACGAACGGTACGTCTCGGACTGCACGGCGGCCTGCTGGATCTCCTTGACCGACGTCGCGACCGTCCCCAGATCCAGCGCCGTCGAGCGGGCCTTCTCCGCGGCGTCGCGAACGGCATCGCGTTCGGTTTCCCGTAGAACCTCGCCGGAGTAGCCGACGAGCTTGTTCGCCTCGTTCCGGAGGTTGTGGCGGAGCACTCGCCAGAACAACGTCTCCCGTCGGCTCGCCGCGTAGTGGTCGGTGACGTCGCGGACCTCGGCGAGGACGTGCTCGTCTCGTCCCCGGCTCCACGTCGAGAGCGACACGCGGACCCACGTCAGCTCGCCGTCCGCCCGCTTGATGCGCCACGGAAATCGCTGGGGCTCGCCGCGCGCCGCGTCGCGGAGCCGTTCGGCGAAGTCCGCCTCCGAGAACCGATAGGTGTTGGCGGTGTAGCGACCGGGCGGCATCTCTCGCAGCTCGTCCGTCGCGTATCCGAACAGCGACTCGAACCGGTCGTTCGTCCGCTCGATCGTCGCGTCTTCGGCGTCGTACAGCGCGATCGCCAGAGAGAGCGCGTCGTACTCCGACGGAAATCGTCCCCGTGGTTCCGCGGCCATGTGCGTGATGCTGACCGGCAGCGGAACATGGCTCTTGGTAAGAGCGATATATATCCCTCTATCGCCACGGGGAGCGTCGAAGGCAGGGGTTAACTCGCCGGCGCCGCAAACTATCCCATGGAATCGCTCGAAGCCGAGCTCGAACGCGCCCGCGACCTCGATCCCGGGGACCTCGCCGACGCCATCGAGTCGATCGGCTTCGAGTGCACGCGCTGTGGCGGCTGCTGTACGGGGTACGCCCCCGACGAGCCGGGCGGCGCGCCGGCGGGAGAAGGGCACGGGGAGGACGACGCGGACGCCGCCAGCTGCCACGGCGGCGAGGGCGACCACCGCGACGTCCCGGCCGATCCCGACACCGACGACGACCGCGAACCCCACACGGCCACCGTCTTCCCGGACGAGGTCCGCGCGGTCGCCGACGCCGCCGAGGCGGAGTTCGGCGAGTCGTACGACTGGCGTGACGTCGCCCGCCCGATGCCGTTCGGGCTCTCCGAGGGCGACGACGGCGAGCCCGCGGGCGAGACGTTCGAGTGGGCGCTCGCGACCGACGACTGCGGCGACTGCACCTTCTACGAGGAGACGGGCGGGCAGGGGGCCTGTACCGTCCACGACGCCCGCCCGCTCATCTGTCGGACCTATCCGTTCAGCGTCGCGCTGGAGGGGACGAACCAGCCGATGGGCGAGGCGGTGGACGAGGCGGGCGTCGTCCGCGCCCACGAGTGCGAGGGACTCGGCCGCGATATCTCCCGCGAGGACGCCGAGGGGCTGGCCGCGTCGCTCAAGGAGCGCGCGGTCCGCGAGCTGGAGGAGGCGATCGGCGTGCGCGACGGCTACGACCCGACCGCGGCCGGGCGCGCCGAGAGCGACGCGGTCGTCTTCGACTCCGAGGGACCGAAGGAGGCGGACGGGACGCCGATCGACGGGGACTGACAGTCAGATACCTCAGACCGCGTCGAGCGCCGCGTCGACGTCGTCGGCGATCGCCTCGCGCCCCGCCGCGTCGGGGAGGGTGAGCGGCGGCCGGACCCGCGGGTCCGGGATGAAGCCGCGGTGCGCGGCCGCGACCTTCGCGGCGGGCGCGAAGCCGTGCTCGGCGCACCGGGCGAAGAGCGGGGCGATCGCCTCCCGGTGGAGCGCCAGCGCGCGGCCGTCGTCGCCGGCGCGGAGCGCCTCGCCGAGCGCGACGAACGCCTCGGGGATCACCTGCGAGAGCGCGTTGATTCCGCCGTCGACGCCGAGCGACGCGGTGGGGTAGAGCTGGGCGTCGACGCCCTGGAAGACGGTAAAGGAGTCGGGGGTCCGACGGAGGGCGGCGTCGAGCCCGGTGAGGTCGCCGGACGTGTCCTTCAGCCCGACGACCGACTCGTGGCCGGCGAGGTCGGCGACGACGTCGGGGTCGATCGGCTCGCCGACCGTCGCCGGGATGTCGTACAGGTAGACCGGGACCGGAGCGTCGTCGGCGACCCGCTCGAAGAAGGCCCGCTGCCCGTCGGGCCCCGTCGAGGTGTGGAAGTACGGGAGCGTGACGAGCCCCGCGTCGGCGCCCGCCTCGTCGGCGAACCGAAGGCGGTCGCGCACGCCCGAGACGCTGGTGTCCGCCGCGCCGGCGATCACGGGGACGCGGCCGTCGGCCGCGTCGACGACGGTCTCGATCGCGGTTCGCCGCTCCGCGTCGGTGAGACTGGCGAACTCGCCGGTCGTTCCGCAGGGGACGATCCCGTCGAGGCCGGCGTCGACCAGCGTCTCGACGTGGTTCGCGAGCGCGTCGACGTCGACGCCGCCGTCGGCGTCGAACGGCGTGACGATCGGGGACGAGACGGCGCCGTAGGGGAAGTCCGGTTCGGTCATGGGTCACGGTTCGGCGGGCCGCGAGAAAGGCCTTGGTCCGGTGGCGACGGTTGCCGGTGGCGGAGCGGGGCGGGCCGAGGCGGGCAGAGCCGCGATCAGTCCGACTCGACCGGGTCGCCGTCGGAGACGGTCGCGTCGTTCCGTCCCCGATACCGGTCTCGGAGCGCGAGCGCGAGCGCGCCGAGCCCGAGGAGGAGGACCAGCAGGTCGACGATTCCGCCGACCCACGGGACCAGTCCGATCAGGGCGACGCCGACGACGCCGAGCAGGAGCGCGGCCCACCGGTTCGGCCTGCCGAGGCGGTCGAGCACCCACGATCCGAGGGCGTACCGCCCGTACACGGAGCCGACCCAGAGCGCGACGACGTAGGCCACGATTCCGACGAGCGCGAGCGGGATTCCGACGATCGTGACCGCCACGAGCGCGAGCGCGATAGGGGTGACGACCAGCGCGAGGAGGCCGACCCCGCCGCTGAGGAGGGACCTGTCGGCGACTCGGTCCGCGACACCGCGCGAGAACCGCGGGAACGCGAGTAGGAGAACCGCGCCCAACGCGAGGTTGACCGCGACGCCGTACGCGGGCCCGACCCACGAGGGCAGGAAGTCGCCGCCGCCGATCCCGGCTCCCCCCTCGCCGCCGAGGCTCGGATCCTCGACGACGCCGCCGGCGACCGTCGCGTCCGGGCTCTCGGTGAACGACTCCGCGTCGTATCTGAACTCGCCGCCGACGTCGGCGTTGGGTCCGAGCGTGACCGAGTCGGCGGCCGCCCTGACGTCTCCGCCGACCGCGCCGTCGACGCTGACCGAGCCCGCGCCGACGTCCAGCGACCCGCCGATCCGACCGGTCTCCGTCAGTTCGAAGGAGCCGGCGCCGACCTCGACGTCGCCGTCGACCGTCCCGTCGACGACCACGGTCCCGGCCGCGGCCTGGACGTTCCCGCCGACGCGGCCAGACTCGGCGATCCGGATCGACCCGGCCGCGCCGGAGAGGTCCCCTTCGACGGTGCCGTACACGACGACGGTCGCGGCCGCGGTCTCGACGCTGTCGACCGTCTCCCCCTCGTCGACGATCACGGAGCCGGACGGCCCCTGTACCGACTGGGCCGCCGCGATCCCCGTCGCGAGCGGTGAGAGGAGCGCCACGAGCGCGAGCGCGACGGCGACGCGACGGCGAGCGCCGCTGTCTGAGAGAGCCATACCCGGGGAATCTACGCCGGAGCACATATGTCTATTCGTCAACTTTTGTGAACGGATCGCGGTCGTCGAGCGGTTCGTCTCGCGAGAAGGCTCGCACGCGCACCGGACCGTCCGGCCGGGTGTTCGCGCTCGCCCGGAGCGACAGGTCGGTCGTCACCGGCTCCAGTCGAACCCGACGGAGGAGCGTCGCGACCGCGAGCCGGAGCTCCTGACGCGCGAATCGCATTCCGATGCAGTGGCGCGGCCCGCCGCCGAACGGGAAATACGCGTACTCGGGACGCTCGCCGATCGCCGGACCGGGGCGGTCGTCGCCGTGCGCGATGCCGCCCTCGACATCGCGCAGCCAGCGCTCGGGGCGGTACGTCTCGGGGTCGTCCCACCACCGCCCGTCGCGGTGGACCGCCCACGGGGAGAGCGTGAGCACGACGCCGGCCGGAACGCGATACCCGTCGAGCGAGACCGGTTCGGTCGGTTCTCTGAAGAAGGAGTGGACCGGCGGGTACGAACGGAGCGCCTCGTCGACCGCCGCGGTCAACAGGGGGCACTCACGGAGGTCGGCGGGCGTCGGGTCGCCGTCGAGCGCCGCCGCCTCCGCGTGAACTCGCGCCTGAAAATCGGGTGTGTCGGCGAGGCAGTAGAGCGCGTACGTCAGCCCGAGGGCGCTCGTCTCGTGGCCGGCGAAGAGGAACGTCACCGCGTTATCGACCAGCTCGTCGTCGTCGAGCGCCCCCAGCTCCGCGGCCGCGACGAGCGTGCCGAGGAGGTCGTCCGCCGCGGCGGGATCGGTCGGCGGGTCGACGGCGCGCCGGTCGGCGACGACACCCCGGATCGCCTCGCGGAGGGCGTCGAGGCGCCGGCGGTATCGGCGGTTCGTCGGGGTCGGGAGCCACTCGGGCAGGAACGAGGTCGGCCGACGCATGTCGAATCGCTCGGTGATGGCCTCGGCTGCCTCGCGGACGGTCTCGCGCTCGCGCTCGATATCGGTTCCGAGCAGGCTCTCCGCGAGGACGACGAACGCGTACTCCGTCGACGCCGCGTGCGCGTCGACGACCGCGCCGTCCTCCCACGATTCAGCCGTCGCACGGGCGCGTTCGACCATCGAGTCGCCGTAGGCGGCGACGCGCTCGCGGAAGAAGGCCGACCGGATCGCCGCGCGCTGCTCGCGCCACGCCTCCCCCTCGGCGAGGAACAGCCCGTCGCCGAGGAGGCCCCCGAGCTGCTCGCGGGGCATTTCGCCTTTCACGAACCGATCGTGGTCCGCGACGAGGACCCGTCTGATCGCCTCGGGATCGCTCACGAGGTAGCTCTCCGTGCCGAACACGTCGTACCGGACGACCCCGCCGTGTCCGGATCGACGCTCGTAGAACCCGAGCGCGTCGCTCGCGAGCTCGCGGACGTTGCCGAGCACCGGGAGCCCGCCGGGATCCGGCGGGCGCGTCGTCCCATCCATACGAACGGATCGCGGTGGGAGACCGCTGAGTCTTTACACGCATCCATCCGTGTACTTATAAGCAAACGCTGGTGGGTTCAAGTGACGGTCGGCCGTATCGACGAGTATGCGATACGTTCGCGCGGAGTTCGCGTTTCCCCCGTCGGTCCGACATCCGATGCACGGCTTCCTCGACGAGGGCGACGGCTGGCGCACCGAGCTGTTGACGTGGCGGCGACTCCCCGACGAAACGCTCGTCACGCTGTTCCGCGTCGTCGCCCCCCGAGAGCGATACCTCGAGCGACTGCGGACCGTCGATTCGATCGATCGGTTCGAGACTGCCCCCGGCGACGACGCCTTCTATCTGAAGGCGTACGAGCGGCTCGGCGGGCCGCTGGAGGCGTTTCTCGGAGCGTTCGTCGACACGGAGTTCCTCTCTGTACCCCCGGTCGTGTACCGATCGGGCGGTCGGTTGTCGTTCGGGCTGATCGGCCCGCCGAACCAGTTACGGGGTGTCCTCTCCGCGGTTCCGGACCCCATCGATGTCACGATCGAGCGTATCGGATCGTACGGCGGCGGCCAGCGGTTGGCCGGCGTCGGCCTCACGGAGCGCCAGCGAGAGGCGCTCCGCGCCGCGCACCGCGCCGGGTACTACGACGTGCCCCGGTCCGGTTCGGTCGCCGACGTCGCCGAGGCGATCGGGTGTTCGCCGTCGACGGCCGGCGCCCACCTCCGGAAGGGAGAGGCGGCGCTGGTCGGCGCCTCCCTCGACGGGTGAGCCGAGCGTGTCGGCGGTACAACTATACAGGTTCGCTCCCACGTTTCGCTGGAGTCTACTATGGAGATCTCAGAGAAGCTCCTTTGTCTGTTCAGCGCCGACGTTCGCGAGGAAAACGGCGAGTACGTCGTGGAGGTCCCGCGACGCGAGATCGAGACCGGCTCGCTGGAGCCGGGCGAGACGTACCGCGTCGCGCTCATCGATCGGTCCGAGTCGGAGGCGACCGAGGCGGCCGACGAGGGCGTCGACGCCTCGGCGTCCCGCGCCGACGACGGCCCGCAGCCCCCCGTCGAGCCCGGCGAGATGCGCTACGTCGAGATCGAGGACCTCGGGAAGCAGGGCGACGGGATCGCCCGCGTCGAGCGCGGGTACGTGATCATCGTCCCGGACACGGAGGTCGGCGAGCGCGTGAAAATCGAGGTAACGGAGGTCAAATCGAACTTCGCGGTCGGCGAAGTCGTCGAGGAGTCGGCGTAGCTCACTCGGCGTCCGCGTCGGCGGCGTCATCGCTGTCGGTAGAGTCCCCGGAGACCCGAGCGTCCCAGTAGGAGACGGACGCCACGTAGTCGCCCGGGATCGTGTCGCCGACGAGCTCGTCGATCGCCCGGAACGGCTTCGCGACGGGGCCGGGAAGCTCGCGGTAGAAGCCGTACGGCAGCACGAAGTCGTGTTCCTCGCTCGCGAGCGTCAGGTCCGCCGCGCGGAGCATGTCGACGACCTGCCGCTCGGAGTAGAGCCGAGAGCCCATCGGGAGCAGCCACGTGTACAGCGTCCGCAGGCTGCGGCTGTTGAACGTGTCGAAGAACACCTGATCGGCGCTGACGCGGCGCAGCTCGCGGGCGAACGGTACCGGGTCGTCCATCAGGTGGAAGAATCGCATCGCGACCACCGAGTCGAAGTGGTCGTCCGGGAACGGGAGCCGGGAGGCGTCGCCGCGGACGAACTCCACCGTGTCGGAGAGCCCCGACTCGGCCGCGTTCTGGCGGCCCTGTTCGAGCATCTCGCGGGAGATGTCGAGCCCGACGATGTCGGCGCCCCGGTCCGCGAGCATGGTCGTGAACCGGCCGGTGCCGCAGGCGACCTCCAGCACGCGGTGTCCCTCCTCGATCGGTCCGAGCGCCGAGAGCACCGCCTCCTTCTCGCGCCGGTCGATGAGCTCCCCGCCGCCGGAAAACCGTACGTCCTCGTACTCCTCCGCGACCTCGTCGGCCTGGTACCAGTCCTGTCCCTTCACGTTGTGCGTACTGCACACCCGACCGACAAAACCGTACTGGATGCGGTCGGCGCCTACTCGGCGTCGACGGCGTCGACGACCGAGGGAGGGACGGCCGGTCGAGCGGGAGGTCAGTCGACGAGCCGATCCGGTCAGCCGCTCGTCGCCACGTTCTCGGCCGGGATCTTCACGATGACTCGCGGCCCGGACTCCTCGCCGTGGTGCGGGTACTCGTCGACGTCGAAGTACCGCCGCGCGAGCTCGTCGATGTGCTCGGCCGCGCCCTCCTCGGTGAGCTCCGCCTCGCCGCGTACCGAGACGTACCGGTAGGGGTCGGTCGGGTCGAGCACGCTCACGCCCACCTCGGGGTTTCGGCGGACGTTCCGCTCCTTCTGCCGGCCGCGAGCCGTGTTGACGAGGACGTACTCGCGGTCCTCGTGGTCCACCCACACCGGCGTGACGTGCGGCGTCCCGTCCGGCATCACCGTCGCGAAGTGGGCGTACGATTCCGATTCGAAGATGTCGACGTGCGACTCGGGAATCATCGACCGTTCGTACGCGCCACCGCGCCAAAACGTCCATGATCGATCGGGATTGACGGTCGGCCGAACTGTGATATTAACACATTATATTATTCCAATCGAATTGCCCTATATGTAGCCAACCTTTACCAATAGGCGTAGATTGGACATGAGACATGAGTACCAGTCCCGCGGAGACCGCTGACCAGGACCGTCTGTCGGAAGCCGAGTACCGCGATCGCTTGCGCGAGCTCCCCCCGAGCGCCAAGCTCGTCGCGAAGGTACTGGAGGGCGACGCTCCCCTCTCGCAGGGCGGCCTCGCCGACGAGTCGCTGCTCCCCGACCGGACCGTCCGCTACGCGCTCAACCGCTTGGAAGAGGAGGGTCTCGTCGACTCCCGCTACAGCTTCAAGGACGCGCGCAAGCAGGTGTACTACCTGACGGTCTGATCGGTCACCCCGTCCGGACCTTCGCCGACCGGTCGCGACGCGGCCGCGCCGCCGACCCGCACAGAGCCCTTTTTAATCCTCGGCCTCGATACCCGACCGTATGGACCTCTCGGTCGTCGTTCCCACGCTCAACGGGCGGGATCGGTTGGCCGCCTGCCTCGACGCGCTGGCGGCCCACGCCCCCGAGGCGGAGGTGATCGTCGCCAACGGCCCCTCCGCCGACGGCACCACCGGGATGGTGCGGGACCGCGAGGACGTGGACGTGCTGGTGGAGATATCCGACCGCACGGTCAACGTCGCCCGCAACGCCGGCATCGAGGTCGCCACCGGGGACGCGGTCGCGCTCGTCGACTACGACAACCGGATCGGGGAGGGATGGCTCGACGCCGTCCGCGACGGGCTCGCCGACGCGGACGTCGTGACGGGACCGGTGATCCCGATCGACCCGGAAGGGGGAGCGGAGCGCGGCGGCGGGGCGGATTCCGATAGCGACGGCGAGCGCGACGACGACGAGGCCCGCGACGGAGAAGCCTCCGACGGAGAGGCCTCCGACGGAGAGGCCCGCGACGGGCCGGAGCGCCGGTCCATCGCTGGCACCGAGGTGACCTACTTCGAGGGGGGCAACGTCGCCTTCCGGCGGGACGCGCTCCGCGATCTGGACGGCTTCGACGAGTACCTCAACACCGGCGGCGCGCGCGACGCGGCCCACCGGCTGGCGCAGATGGGGCGGACCGTGGCGTGGCGCGAGGCCATGGCGGTCGCCGAGGAGCTCCCGAGCCCGACGGCGGCCGACGGCGGGCGCAGCGCCCGCGAGTGGGGGTGGAAGTACCGGGCGCTCGCGTACCGCCTCCTGAAGAACTACGGCGTCCGTCCGTCAGTGATCGCGCGGGCCGGGACGCACGCGGTGACCGACGCCGTCGGGGCCGCCGGCGACGTGCTCCGCGGCGAGTCGACGCCGTCGCGGTGGGCCGCCACCGGCCGCGACGTGATCTTCGGACTCGCCGGCGGGAGCTCCGACGGCCTCGTCGCGCGGAGCCGGGATCGGAGCCCCGCCCGGAACCCGAACGGCATCTCGACGCGCGCCGACCGCGCCGTCGCGAAGTACGACCGGCGAGCGTCGGCGGCGGACGCGGAAGGGGACGGGGAGGAGGCGGGCGGAGAGGGAGACGGGAGGAAGGCGGAGGAGTGACCCCCAATCGGTGGTGCGGACCGGCCGACCGTCCCCGCGCCTTTTAACCTCGGCCGCCGCCAACGACCGGTAACGAATGGGACTCACGAAGCGGATCATCCCCTGTATCGACGTCGACCTCGACGACGACGGGGACGCGGCGGTGTACACGGGCGTCAACTTCGAGAACCTGGAGTACACCGGCGACCCGGTCGAGCTGGCGAAGAAGTACAACGCCGCGGGCGCCGACGAGTTCGTCTTCCTCGACATCACCGCGAGCGCCGAGGGGCGCGAGACGATGCTCGACGTGGTGAACGCGGTCGCCGACGAGTGTTTCATCCCCCTCACGGTCGGCGGCGGCATCCGCACCACGGCCGACATCAAGGAGACGCTCCGGGCGGGCGCGGACAAGGTGTCGATCACGACCGGCGCCCTCGAACGCCCCGAACTCATCGAGGAGGGCGCCGCGGCGTTCGGCAGCCAGTGCATCGTCATCTCCGTCGACGCCCGCCGCCGGTACGACGATGAGGGCGAGCACTTCTACGAGGACGAGGACGGCGAGCGGGTGTGGTTCGAGTGCACCAAGAAGGGCGGCCGCGAGGGCACCGGCATCGACGCCGTCTCGTGGGCGATCGAGGCGGAGGAGCGCGGCGCGGGCGAGCTGTTCGTCAACTCCATCGACAAGGACGGGACGAAGGACGGCTACGACGTCCCGCTGATGAAGGCGGTCGGCGAGGCCGTCTCGACCCCGCTCATCGCCTCCTCCGGCTGCGGCGGTCCCGAGGACATGCACGAGGTGTTCACCGAGGCGAACGCCGACGCGGGGCTCGCGGCCTCCATCTTCCACTTCGGCGACTACTCGATCGAGGAGACGAAGCGGTACCTCGACGAGCGCGGCGTGCCCGTCCGGCTGTAGGGGGAGCTCGGATCCGGCAAGTGGTTTACTCGGGTTTTGGTTAATTCGCATCAGCTATGACGGTTGTTTCGTCGATGGCGATCGAAAACCAATACTTATTATCCGATCGGGAGCGAATCGGCACGTATGTCCACGTCATCGACGCGCATCCGTGCCGAGCAGTCGGAGCTCGTCTGTAAGGGGACCGACGGCGACGCCGACGACGAGGAGGTGACGTTCTTCGAGGCGGACCGCGATCCCGACGAGCGGACGACCCGGTGGATCACGGTCCGCGCGTCGGACTGCGTGCCGGCCGACGAGTGGCGATAAGACTGACGTATTGATTTTTGTGCGTTCTCTGTGGAATACCGTGTACGGCGAGCGTTCAGCGCGTACTTATAAGTGAACTCCGGTGACTCTGCGGTGAAGACCTCCAAAGCCCCAGCCGCTCGGCTGTACGTGATCGACGATTCCGCGGAGAACACCTCCAAAGCCCCAGCCGCTCGGCTGTACGTGATCGACGATTCCGCGGAGAACACCTCCAAAGCCCCAGCCGCGAGGACTCGAAGGGCTCGCTGCGGTCCTCGGTCGCTCGCAGCGCTCGCTCCCTGTGGTCCTTGCATCGCCCGTCTTCGTCCTCGCGACTGCCCCTTTGAGTCCCACCCGACCGCACAGCACCGCAGCCTCACGCCTCCCCAGCCTCGCGGTTCGCGCTCTGCGAGCGCTCACCGCGTCCCTCGCGCGTGCTCCTCGCGGCCGCCTTCGGCGGCCACTCGGAGGCACGCGCCGCCGCTGCCGGTTTATAAGTGATTGTCGCTGGTTCTCAATCGCTCAACTATCGAATCGCCGTCGCCCTCGCCGTCACTCGCGTTCGGTCTCGGTCTCTCGCTCGTCAGCGTCGGCGTCGGAGTTCTGCGCCTTCTGCTGAGCCTCCCGCTGCGCCTCCTTCCGGGCCCTGTCCGCGGCGAGCTCCCTGTCGATGTCGTCCTCGACGTACCCCATCGACTCCACGGTGACGACGTTACCGCCGCCGGGATCGACGACCATCACCTCCTCGCCCTCCTCGATCGTCCCCTCGATCGAGCGCGCGGAGTAGTGGGGGTTGAAGCCGCCGCCGGAGAGCTTCACCTCGCCGCCGGCGGTGGTCACCCGCTCGGTGACGGTCCCGGTCTTCCCCTTCAGCGCGTCGCTGTCGCTCGTCTGTCGCTGGCCCTTCCCGCCGTACAGGTCGAACTCGTGGTAGCCGTAGAAGGCCGCCGCGCCGAACACGAGCGTCAGGAGCGCCATTACCAGGGTCAGCCCCGCGCCGACGACCCCGAGCGACGTGAGGAGGAGGCCGCCGAGCCCCGCTCCGATCAGCGCGATCCCGATCACGATGAAGTTCGCGCCCGGAGCGAGCGCCTCCGCCATCGAGAGCAACAGCCCGGCCGTCAACAACAGCAGGGGGAGCGTGTCCGGAGCGAAGAGCCCGGACTGCGCGAGCACGTCCATGTCCGGACGTACGGCCCCGGCGGTATAAGTGGTGGTGCGAAACGCCGACGGTCAGAACCCGACGAAGAGGACGCCGATCGTGAGCACGACGCCGAGCGCGACGAAGACGGCGTGCTCGGCGTCGATCGACCCGGGCTCGATCGGCTCACTCTCGGGCGTGTGGGTGTCCTCGGTGACGCCGCCGGGACCCACGTCGTCGACGGCGAACCGCCACTCGCTCTCGTCGTCGTTGTCCCCGCCTTCGGCCTCGTCCGGACGGGTCTCGTTCGCCCGGCTCCGCACGTCGTCGCGGTCGTCGTCGCTGCTCATGCCCGCGGCTAGGCGGCTCATCAGTAAATGGCTGGCGGGTGGGACGGCGGCCTCCTGGGTCCCGTCCGCCCTACCGCTTCCGCGCCGCCGCGATCACGTCGCCGTCGTAGACCACGCCGCGCTCGCCGTCGACGGTCACCACGGTCCCGTCGGTCACGCTCTCGGGGAGCCGCGCGCCCGAGACCATCGGGACGCCGAGCTCGCGGGCGATCACCGCGGGATACCCGGTCATCCCCTCGCGGGCGTCGACGATTCCGGCGACCGCGTCCAGATCGCCCGTGAACTCGCCCTCGAAGCCGGGGCCGAGCGCCACGATCGACCCCTCGGGGACCTCGCTCAGGTCGCCGTCGGCGGTCCGGTACACCGGGGCCGCGACGCTGCCGGCGACGACCGCCTTGCCGGTCACGAGCGTCTCGGCGGCGACGTGGACCTTGAGCGTGTTCGTCGTGTTCGTCCCCTCGAACTCGGTCAGCATGCCGGAGAGCACGACGAGGGTATCGCCCGACTTCGCCCCGCCGCGGTCGAGCGCGGCGTCGACCGCGTTGTCGAGGATCGTCTCCATGTCGTGGGCGTACTCGGTCAGCACGGGGCGGACGCCCCACGAGAGCGCGAGCTGCCGCCGGACGCGGTCGTTCGGCGTGGTCGCGACCACGGGGACGCCGGGTCGGAACATCGCCGTCTTTCGGGCGGTGAACCCGGACTCCGAGACGGCGACGACCGTGGAGGCGCCGATGTCGCGCGCGAGGTAGCGCGCGGATCGAGCCAGCGCCTCGGTCCGCGAGCCCTCCGCGGCGGTCGGGACGCGCTGTTCGCGCGTCTCCGCGTACTCGTCGCTGGACTCGACCTCCCGGACGATCCGGTCCATCGTCTCGACGACGTTGACCGGGTCGTCGCCGATGGCGGTCTCGCCGGAGAGCATCACGGCGTCGGTGCCGTCGAGGACCGCGTTCGCCACGTCGGACGCCTCCGCGCGGGTCGGCCGGCGGGAGGAGACCATCGAGTCGAGCATCTCCGTCGCCGTGATGACGGGGACGCCCGCGTTGACGCACTTGCGGATGATCCGCTTTTGGATCACCGGCACGTCCTCCAGCGGGCACTCCACGCCGAGGTCGCCGCGGGCGACCATCACGCCGTCGGCGGCGTCGACGATCCCGTCGAGGTTCTCGACCGCGCCGGCGCGCTCGATCTTCGCGACGATCGGGATGTCGTCGCCGCCGCGCTCCTCTAACGCGTCCGCGATCTGGTAGACGTCCTCGGCGTTGCGCACGAACGAGGCCGCGACGAAGTCGGCGTTCGCCCGCGCCGCGAGGTCGAGTTCGGCCTCGTCCTCGGCGGTGACGAGGTCCACGTCGATGGCGACGCCGGGGAGGTTGACGCCCTTCCGCGAGCTGAGCTTCCCGCCGGAGACGACGGTGGCGACCACGGCCTCTCCGTCGACGCGCTCGACCCGGCACTCGATCCGGCCGTCGTCGAGGAGGACCGTGTCGCCCGGCCCGGCAGCCGCGATCGAGTGAGTGAGGCCGACGCGCTCGGGGGTGGCGTCGTCGCCCTCGACGAAGGTCACCTCGGACCCGGTCGCGAGCCGGATCGGCTCGTCGAGCTCGGCGGTCCGGACCTCCGGGCCCTTCAGGTCGACCATCACCGCGAGGGGGTCGTCGATCTCGTCGTCGACGGCGCGGGCGCGTTCGATGACCGCTTCCCGGTGGTCCGTCGTCCCGTGGCTGGCGTTCAGCCGGACGACGGACATCCCCGCCTCCGCGAGGCCGCGGATCGTGTCCCGGTCGTCCGACGCGGGACCGATCGTACAGACGATCTTGGCGTTTCGCATGTCGCCGGATTCGGCGCAGGGGCGGAAAAAGGCATACGGTTGAGTCGAGGGCGAGTGAACGTTCGTGATCGTTTCTCGGGCCTCCGGCAGCGATCCCGGCGTGGGCGACTCAGGGCGTGAGCGAGACCGACAGCGCGAGGGCGGCGACACCGATTCCGAGGAACAGCCGGTTCGCGCGGGGATTCGCCGCCGGGGTCAGATCGAAGGTGACGTGCCACTTCAAGATCGGTCGGAACGGCCGGATCCCCATCGGCGTGATCGCGTCGCCGGCGACGTGCGAGCAGAGGGAGAGGGTCGCGACGCCCCCGACGAAGGCCGGAGTCCACGGGGGGAGGGCGGTTTCGCCGCCTGCTGCGAAGACCGTCCAGTCGCCCGCGGAGAGTGCGACCGCGGCCGCGAGCGCCGCGAACGCGCCCGCCGCGACCGCGAACGCGACCGTGTGCGTCGGGCCGCGGTGCGCGACCGGCATCCGGTGATCGAGGTCGGGGACGGTCGAGAACCCGACGGCGACCGCCGCGCCGAGGGCCGCCAGTTCGGGCTCGCCCGCGGCTCGGACCGCCGCCGCGACGGGCGCGTACGCGAGCAGCGCGATCCCGACGTGGCCCCGCCAGTGCATGCGAGACGCTCGGAGGAAGCCGGTGAAAAGTCCGTCGAGGGAGGGGAAGGCGTCAGCGGGGGATCGGAGGGAATCGCCGATCGCGGAGCGCGGCGCCTCAGTCGTCCGCCGGCGCGGGGGCGCTCCCGGTCGACAGGCTCACCTCGGGGCCGTCGACGCCGAGCTCGTCGAGGGCGCTCTGGGCGGCCTTCTTCCCGGAGACCAGCATCGCGCCGAACGTCGGGCCCATCCGCGGGAGGCCGTGGGCGGTCGCGACCGCCATGCCGGAGGCGATCAGGCCGTCGTGGACGACGCCGGTGTGCTCGACCACGGCGTCCTCGCTCTCGCCGACCCACATCGAGTCGTGCCCGGGCGAGTCGTGGCCGGGCGCGCCGTACTCCCCGTCGCCGGTCTGGTCCATCCCGGTGTTGTGCTCCTTCGCGTGCTCGATGCCGGGCGCGGAGAGGACGCCGCGCTCGTCGAGCTTGCTGATCGCGACCGCGTCGTGGCCGGTCGCGTCGATCACGAGGTCGGACTCCACCGCGATGGGGTCGACGCAGGTAATCTCGCGGGGGAGCGCGTGGACCGGCGTCCAGTTCATCACGATCCCGCCGACCTCGTGGTCCTCGCGGACGACCAGGTCGGTGAACTCGGTCATGTTCTGGACGCGCGCCCCGGCGTCGCAGGCCGCCTTGATCAGCCCCGAACAGGCCTCCGGTCCGGCGGCGGTGTAGAGCCCGTCCACGTCCTCGACCGGGTCGTAGTCCACGTCGAGGTCGTCGAGGATCTCCTGGGCCGGGTCCCGGACCGTCACCGTGTTCATCAGGAACCCGCCGAGCCAGAACCCGCCGCCGAGGTAGTTGTTCTTCTCGACGATCATCACCTTCACGCCGCGCTCGGCCAGCTCCTTGGCCGCCATCAGCCCGGAGGGGCCGCCGCCGAGGATGATCACGTCCGACTCCGTGAAGTCGAGGAACCCGTCGGTCCACTCGTTGCCGATCGCCTTCGTCACGTCGGTCTCGCTCACGTCGCTGAAGCCGTCGAATCCGTGCATACAACCAAGTAATATTACTAAGTAGTGAAAGGCGTTGCGGTCCGGGCGGCGTCGTCGTGTCGAATCGGAACTTCGATTCGACCGCGTGTCGAAGGCGGTCCGCGGCGCTCCGAGGAATCGACTCGATAGACGGACGAACCGCTCTCGGCGGCGAAACGGCGGTCACCGACGACTCGGTGACTAGGGAAAAAGCGCGTCGCGTCAGTCGTCGGCGGCGACGCGGTCGGCGAACTGCGGGAGCTCGTCGTCGAGCAGCGCCACGGTCGCAAGCCGGATCGCGTGGGGCCACCCGAGCGGCGCCGCGCTGTCCGGCGTCCCGTCGTCGAAGAACTGCTCGGGGAGGTACGTCGTCGGTTCACAGAGCGATCCCCCGGGCGAGACGTGCGCGAGCAGCTCCCGAGCGCGCTCGACCATCTCCGCCGCGCGCGGGTCGTCGCGGGCGGCGAGCAGGACGGCGAGCTCGGCGCAGGCGTTCGCGCCCCACGCGGTCGAGACCGTCCACACCTTCTCGGAGCGCTGGTCGGCCCGGCGCCAGCCGTCGCCCTCGTACCGGACCAGGCCGGCGATCTCGTCGCTCTCGTGCGCGAGCCCGTCGACGACCGTCTCCACGTGCGAGACCAGCCGGTCGAGGCGCTCGGCGTCGACCGCGCCGGCCTCGCCGGTTTCGTCCGCGTCGTCGCCGTTCTCACTCCCCTCGCCCCCACCGAGCGCGTCGAACGACCGGTGCGCGCTCGCCAGCGACAGCGTCGAGGAGTCGAGCCGGTCGTCGATCGCCCCCTCCGGCGTCTCGCGGAGCGCGTAACAGCCGCGCTCGGGAACCCACAGGTCGTCGAGTGCGTCGTACACCCGCGCCGCCTGATCGCGGGCGTGGCCGGCGAGGTCCGCGGGGAGGGCGGCGGGGTCGAGGTCCGCGTTCGAACCGAGCGCGTCCGTCTCCAGCCCCTCGCCGTGGAGCGCGAGCTCGCTGTACGCCTCCAGGAACGTCGCCGCCGTGTGCGCGAAACGCCCGGCGCTGTCCTCCCACGCGTTCTGGCAGACGACCGGGCGGCCGTCCGCCTCCAGCGTCTCGTCGAGCCCGGCGAGCGCGGCCACGAGGGTCCGATCGAGCCCCTCGGCGTCGACGCCCGCGGCGCGCGCCTGCGCGAGGTAGGCGATGACGCTGCCGGTCTGGTCGGCCTGGTAGTCCACGTCGGGCCCGTCCTCGATGCGCGCGTTCGCCCAGCCGGGCGCCAAGGCCCCGCTCCGGGGCCACACGCGGTGCGGCCACGAGCCGTCGGGGCGCTGAGTGGCGACGTACATCTCGGCCGAGCGCGCGTGCCAGTCGTCGAGCCCGAGCCCGAGTCGGTCGTCGGCGTCGAGCGCGAACGTCGATATCTCGGCGTCGTCGCGGAACCACGTGTAGCCGTAGCCGCCGGAGGTCGCGTAGAAGGGGTCGAAGTCGGGGCCGGCGATCCGGAGCCCGGACTCCGCCGAGAGCAGCGAGAGCACCCGGAGGTCGGCGACGACCGACTCGCGGGCCGGGACCGATTCCGGGACCGAGGGGGTCGTCTCGCCCGCGGCCGCGGCGAGCGCGTCGGGGGAGTCGAGGTCGGCGAAGAGCTCGTCGAGCCGGCCGCGGGCCGCCTCGCGCGTCGTCTCCTCGCGGTCGGTCAGCAGGGTGCCGACGGTGGCGACGCCGCCTTCGAAGGGCACGTCGGCGATGACCTCGCCGGAGAGCCGCTCCTCCTCGTAGCGGTCGCCGTCGCGGTCGCGGGGGAGGTCGGTGGGCGCGTCGTCGATCAGCTCGGGGAACGTCGCCGGGAGCTGGCCCCGCAGGTCGGCGAAGCCGGTGTCGCTCGCGAGGAAGTCGCGCTCGTCGGCGTGGTACACCTCGACCGCGTCGTCGTACCGGAGCTGCCCGACCCGGTCGTCGCGCCCGTCGGGCGCGAACCGGGCGTAGACGACGAGCGAGAGGTCGTCGGGGTCGACGTTCGCGTGGCCGTCGTCGCCCGCGTCGAACGCCGCGCGCGTGAGGTGGGCGTCGCCGACCGTCGCGTCGTGGCGGGTCAGTGTCCCGTGGTCGGTCTCGTGGACGGTCTCGATCAGGGTCGTGTCGCCGACGTAGCGCTGCTCGGTCGCGACCTCGTCGAGCCACGTGACCTCGTCGCCGACCGCGAGGCCGATGCGGGAGCGGACGAGCCCCGTCAGCCCGGTCAGCGGGTAGCCGAAATCGCGGACCTCGCCCCCGGCGTCGACGTGGACGAGCCGCCCCTCACCGCCCGAGAACCGACCGGTGACGGTCCGGCGTTCGCCGGGGAACCGAGTGTCGTGCCCGGTGTTTCGCTTGTAGTCGTCGAGCGCGTCGCGGAGTTGCATTACGGGAGTACAATACCCCTCCGTGTATGAAGTTTTGGTGTAATCATTATTCATTCGTTTGTAGAACGGGAACGCTCGAGTCGGGGCGCCGTCGGGAGCCCGGATGCGCGAACCCGTCTGTACGAGTCCGGTCCGCCGCGGCCGACGGAGAAGTCGCGGTCGAGAGCATCGCAGTCCTGCGGTAGTCGACCGTTCACGGGACGCTCGCCGCGGCGGCGGCGGTCGAGACGACCCTTATAAGTGAGTGCCTCGCGCATCCCCGTCACATGGACGACCGGACGCTGAACGATCTTCTCCGCCGGTTCGGGCTCTCGGACAAGGAGGTGGACACGTACCTCAGTCTCTTGGCGCACGGCGAGGCGAAGGCGAGCACCGTCGCCGACGCCGCCGGCGTGTCGAAACGCTACGTCTACAGCGTGAGCGAGTCGCTCGCGGAGCGCGGCTTCGTCGAGGTGAACGACCACGTCGTGCCGACGACGATCCGCGCGAACCCGCCGGACGAGGTGATAAACCGGCTCCGCTCGGACGTGGACGCGATCCGCCCCGGCTTAGAGGAGCGCTTCTCGCGCGTGGAGCGACAGACCGAGCAGTTCGAGGTGATCAAGTCCCGGGTGACGGTGATAAAGCGGATCCGGTCGCTGCTCGCGGACGCCGACGACGAGGCGGCGCTGTCGATCACCGCCGACCACCTCGCCGAGATCCGCGACTCGCTCGTCGAGGCGGTCGACCGCGGCGTCTTAGTGCTGCTCATCGTCTCCGACGCGGGCGGCGCGGAGGACATCGAGGGCGGACTCGAGGGCGTCGCCAGCGTCGTCCGGACGTGGGGCGAGGCGATGCCGACGCTGCTCACCGTCGACTCCGCGGCCGGGGTCGTCGCTCCGCCCGAGCTGTTGCGCCGGTCCGACACCGACCGACAGGCGATCCGCTTCTCGCAGGAGCAGCTCGCGCCGGTGATCGTCGGCTCGTTCCTCGGGAACTACTGGCCGGCCGCGAACGAGGTCGCGACCGCGCCGCCCGCGCCGCTCCCGGTCGAGTACGCGAACTTCAGGCACACGGTCCTGCAGGCGACGCTCCGGCTCCGGGCCGGGGAGACTCCTCGCGTCACCGTGGGCGGTCGGTGGACCGACGCCGACGAGCCGGTCGAGGTCAGCGGCCGCGTCGTCGACTCGAAACAGGGGATGGTGGAGCCGACGACCAACGAGTTCCCGGTCGAGCACTCGCTCGTCGTCGAGACCGACGACGGCGAGACGGTCACGGTCGGGGGACAGGGCGCCTTCGTGGAGGACGTGGAGGCCGACCTCGTTCGGATCGAGGCGGAGGAGGACGAGTCCGACGAGGCGGACGCGACGGAGGAACCCACAGAGGAGTGACTACGACCGGATCGCCGCGCTGGCGAGCCCGACCGGGCCGTCGTCGGAGCCGGCGGAGAGGGTGACTTCCCACCCCTCGTCGACGGCGGCGATCCGGACCGCTCCCGGCCGGCGGCCGGGTTCCGTCCGGCGGTACAGTTCTACCACGAGCGGCAGCGTCGGGAACCGCCCGTTGCGTGGGGAGAAGGCGTACTCGGACACCAGCACCGTCGCGCTCTTCCCCGTCGCGTCGGACTCGCGGGCGTACCCGTCGACGACGCCGACCCCCGCGAGGCGGTCGAACGCGGCGCCGACGGGATCGTCCGCGGAGGCGGGCGGGAGCCCCGCCGCCGCGGCCGACAGCACCGACGCCTGCTCGGCGGGGGAGAGCCGCCGGTGGAGAACGTCGGCCATCGCTTCGAGGAGACACAGACAGAGGTCGTCCGGATCGCCCACGCGCTCGGCGAACTCGAAGTACGCGTCCATCACCGCCGACTCGGCGTCGCCGTGCCCGCCCGCCGACAGCGCCTCGAACACCGCGGCCGCGGCCTCGTGGCAGAACTCGACGCGGTCGCGGCCGCGGTCGTCCCGAACGGTGTCACCGTCGCTCGGCTCGCTGGGGCCGTCTCGGTCGCACCGACCGCCGGCTCGCCCGTCCGCTTCCACCGCGGGATCGGAGAGGCTCCACTCGGACGCCTCCGCGGCCGAGAACCGCCGCACGTCGTGTGGTACGTCGTGCGTGTTGTCCCGATTTCCGGCGTCGCCGCCGGGTTCGGTCGCCGAACCGTCGTCCGCGAACTCCTGTCGGACGATCACGTCGTAGTACGGCAGCCGCGGGTCGTACCGCCGGAGCGCGTCGCGGTACTGCTCGGTGGCGCGCGCCGCGGCCCGCGCGACGGCGCGGCTCTCGAACCGGAGCCCGGCCGCCGGGACCGGTCGGTCGCCGTACCGCGCGCAGACGAGCGAGTACTCGCCCGTCTCGCTCGCGAGCGATTCGATGTGGTCGCTGATCTCGAGTAGCGTCGTTCCGATCACGTGGTGTCACCTCCGCGCGCGGCTTACTCCTCCAGGCTCGGATGGGTCTCCTGCGGGTCCGGGTGCGGCGCCGCGAACCGGTCTCGGATCGCCTCGCGGGACTCCTCCTCGCGCTCGCGTCGCTCGTCCGCGTCGATCTCCTCGCAGCCCGGCGGTACCTCCCTGCCGCGATCGGTGAAGTACCCCTCGGACGCGACCCAGTCGTGGTAGAACCCGCGGTCGTCCTCCTCCAATATCGTCACGCCGACCTCGGCGCCGTGGCCCGCACACACCGCCGCTTGATGCGATTTCTCCGCGAGCCGACCGGCCGCGTACAGCCCGTCGACGCCGGTCCGTCCGCGCTCGTCGGTGTCGACGTACGACTTCCCGCGGTCGAGGATCCCGACGCCCTCGACGCCGTCGAGGTAGCCGACCTCGTTCTTCGTCGCCGCGACGACGTACCGGGTCCGGATCAGGTCGCTGTCGCCGGCGAGCGGTTCGCCGTCGCCGCCGTCGCCGCCGTCGACCTCGACGACGAACCGGGCGCCGTCCGGCGCGTCGGAACCGTCCTCGCTCCCGGCGTCTTCGCCCTCACCGACCGCCGTCACGCGCGTCGCCCGGCCGTCGAACCGGTCGGCGCCCGCGGTCGCGGCCTGCTCGGCGAGGAGGTCGAGCAGCCGCCGGGCGTCCACGCCGAGCGGGAAGCCGGGGAAGTTCTCCAGGTGCGCGTTCCGTCGGAGGAGCGATCCGCCGTCGTCGATCACGAGCGTGTCGAGCCCCTGCCGGGCCGTGAACACGGCCGCGGAGAGCCCGGCGACGCCCCCGCCGACGACGACCACGTCGCGGGAGCCGTGCTCACGATCTGCGGACGTCTCGTCGCCGCTCATCGGTCGATCCCCCGTTCGAGTCGCGAGTCGTCGCTGTCGATCGCCATACCCAACGGCGTGCACGGACCGTCGTAGTCGCTTCGGTCGGGGTGAACCGCGCTCATCGCCGGACTCGAACCGGTCTTTCCGCCGCGATGAACGGCTCGTCGCGGTCGGCGGCCGCGAACGCGAGGTCGCCGTCGGCGCCGCGTTCGACCCGCCACGTCGGGAGGACCGGCACGTCGTACTCCGTCGGGTCGCCGAAGGCGGCCGCGACCGTCCACTCGCGGGCGCGCATCTACGGGTCCCCGTTGATGATCTCCGCGACTCGTTGACGATCGAACAACTGCTCGTCACCGGTGACGGGGCCGAACTCCTCCGGATACAGCTGCTTCGCGGCCCGTTCGGTCAAGAAGAGGTTGTGGATCGGTCCCTGATAGAGGTAGCCGCCGCGGTACACGCGACCATCTTGAACCGCCGTGAGCTCGCTTCCGACGGAGTGATCCTGCATGTACGCGAGGACGGTGTCGCGGAACTCTTCCGGCGATTTCCGCTCGTGTCCGCGGACGAGGATCACGTCCGGATCCACTTCGAGCAGGTTCTCGTAGTCGAGCTCCCCGCGGTTCGTGGTGCTGAGGTTCTCGACGTCCGTTCCCGCGAGCGCGTCGGTCACGCCCAGATCGAGCCACTGCTTCTTGCTCGTCCCCTTGTCGACCAGTCGGTACGGCGAGAAGGTCTCCGGCTCGTCGGTTCCCTCGAACGTCAGGAACACGCTCGGCCGATCGTCTGCGGACGGAAGGCGCGACTGCACGTCGGCGATGAACGACTCGTGGAGCTCGGCGAACGCCTCGTAGCGCTCGCGTTCGTCGAACGCCGCCGCGACCCGCTCGAACGCCTCGTACAGCGTGTAGTACCGATAGTCGTGCCACCCGTCCGACCGCCGGAAGATCAGGTTGCCGAAGAAGGGAGCGACGTTATCCCGGATTTCCGCGACGTCGTCTTCTCCCCAATCGAACCAGTTGACGAGCATCTGCGGGTCATAAAAGTGGATATCGGCGTCGAGCTCGTAGAACTGCTCTTTCGTCCTGACCTCCGGGTGCGCCTCGATCGGGCCCCGATCCATGTCGACTCCGGGGAGCTCGTCGTAGACGTACGTGTAGTACCGGTCGGCGTTGCCGACGCCGGCCAGCCCGTCGCCCTTCCCCAGCGCGACGGCCATGTCCGCGAAGCCGCCGTCGTACGCGACCCACCGCTCCGGGACCGACTCGAAGGTCACCTCACCGACCGGTTCCATGGAGGCGGTGTACGGGAGATCGTCGGACTCCTCGCTCTGGGCGTCCGATTCGGTCGGAGCCGTCGAGGCGGCCTCCGTGTCGTCGTCCCTGCCGGCGCTCTCCGCGCCGTCACCGCCGTCGCCGCCTCCGACGCAGCCGGCGAGTACGCCGCCGAGGGCGACGGTTCCGCCGTACTTCGCGAACGCCCTGCGGGTCGATTCTCCGTGTGCCGCGTCGTCTCTGACCATGCTTTTAGGCCAGCCTAAACAAATAAAACCGTTCCGATCTTTAGGCCGACCTAAAACACAGCGGTCCCGGATCGCATCCTCCCCTTCGATCAGCTACTCGTGTCGCGCCCGGAGGGGGGTGACGCGCGGCCCGTTCTCGGTCTGGACCACGTCGGCGTCGACGCGGAACACGTCCGCGAGCAGCTCCTCGGTGACGATCTCCTCGGGGGCGCCGCGGGCGCGGATCTCGCCGTCCTTGAGCGCGACCATCCGGTCGGCGAGCCGGGCGGCCTGCTCGATGTCGTGGAGCACGACGACGACGGTCACGTCGCTCTCGTCGCGGAGGGTCTCGATGATCTCCATCACCTCCATCTGGTGGTGCATGTCGAGGAACGTCGTCGGCTCGTCGAGGAGGAGCACGTCGGTGTCCTGCGCGAGGACCATCGCGATCCACGCCAGCTGCTTCTGCCCGCCGCTGAGGCTCCCGACCTCGCGGTCGCGCAGGTGCCCGCAGCCGGCCAGCTCGATCGCCTCCTCGACCGCGACCGCGTCCGCCTCGGTCGTCCGCTCGAAGAACCCGCGGTGCGGGTAGCGACCGTGGTACACGAGGTCCTCGACGGTGATGCTGTTCGGCGAGGTGCTCTCCTGCGAGAGCAGCCCGAGCTTCCGGGCGAGCGCCTTCGCGTCCATCGCGTGCACGTCCTCCCCGTCGACGAGCACGGAGCCGTCTTCCGGCGCGATCTGCGTCGCCAGCCCCTTCAGCAGGGTGCTCTTGCCCGACCCGTTCGGGCCGACGAGCGCCGTGACCGCGCCGGGCTCGGCCGCGATCGACTCGCCGTCGATGACGGGCTCCGGAGCGTTCGGATACCCCAACACGAGGTCCTCTCCGTCGAGGTCGGTCGCGTCGGTCGCGGCGGACCCGTCTGCGGGCCCCGCCGAGGCGTCCGCGTCGTTCGAGCCGTCCGGTCCGTTCGTCGTCTCCGTCCGCGTCGTGTCCGCGTGTTCTGTCGACATTCAGAGTTCACCCATGTTCTGCTGGCGCCGCATCAGGTACAGGAAGTACGGGCCGCCGATCAGCCCGGTGACGATACCGACCGGGATCTGCGAGTCCGCGCCCGTTATGACGCCCATCCCGAGACGCGCGCCCACGTCGGCCGCGACCATCAGCGCCGGGCCGACGAACAGGCAGCCGACGATCACCCGCTTGTAGTCGCTGCCGACGAGGTTCCGGACCATGTGGGGGACGATCAGTCCCACGAAGCTGACGATCCCCGCCACGGCGATGCTGGCGGCGGCCGCCAGCACGGCGACGCCGGAGAGCGCGAACCGGACCTTCTCGATCGACATCCCCAGCGACTTCGCCGTCTGCTCGCCGAGGAGGAGGAGGTTCAGCTGACGCGACCCCGCGAGCGACAGCGCCACCGCCACGACCGTCCACGGCAGGGCCATCCGGACCTGGTCCCAGTCGGTGCCCGTCAGCGACCCCGTCGTCCACTGGATCGCCGACTGGACGACGCCGATGTCGTCCGCGAAGAAGAACAGCCCCGTCTGGAGGCTGTTGAAGACGGTCCCGACGATCACGCCCGCGAGCACGAGCCGGACCGGGCTCGTCCCGTTCTTCCACGCGATCGCGTAGACGATCAGGAACGCGACCGCGCCGCCGAGCGCCGCGATCAGCGGGAGGAACGCCGAGAGCCCCCCGAACACCACGAGCGTCAGCAGGATCATCAGTCCCGCGCCCGAGGAGACGCCGAGGATGAACGGGCTCGCCAGCTCGTTCCTCGTGACCGCCTGGAAGATGGCCCCCGAGATCCCGAGGTTCATCCCGACGAGGGCGGCGACGAACACCCGCGGGAGCCGGATGTTCCAGACGATGAGCGTCCCGTGTGCCAGCTCGGGCAGCTCCCCCTGAAACCCGGTGAGCGAGCGCATCGCTCCCTCGCCGAGGAGGAAGCTCAACAGCCAGTGGACGTCGAGGAGCACCGCGGGGTCGAGGACGGCGCGCCACGCCTCTCCGACCGTCATGGAGTACGCGCCGAAGCTCACCTGCACGAGCCCGCCGGCGACGACGACCGCCACGCTCGCGAGCGCGACCGTGACCAGCTTGGGATCGAACAGCCAGCCGATCCGACCGTCCTCGCGCCGTCGCGCCGCGCCGGCGGCGATCGACCCCTCGCCGCTCATCGCGCCCCCTCGGCGTACGCGGCGATCGCCTCGTCGTCCATCGCGTCGAGCAGCGACTCGGCGCCGTGCGCGTCGACGACGGCGCCGGGGTCGAGGTGGCTGACGAGCGCGCGCCGCCCCTCGGCCGCTCGCGTCTCGGCCTCGTCGGCGTCGACGTACGCCGACAGCGCCTCGTCGATCGCCGCCTCGCGGACCCGGGCGAACCGCTCCGAGCACGGATCGACGGGGGCGTCGGCGTGGCGCTCGTCGAACCGCTCGGCCCACCGCTCGCGGTCCGCCCACTCCTCGTCGCGCTCGGCCTCGCGCCGCACCCAGTCGACGCCCTCCGCCGCCGCGGGCCACCAGCCGTCCGCGACCCGCAGGTCCGTGATGACCCGCCGAGCGACGCGGGCCCCGCGCCCGGCCGCCGTGATCGCCTGCTGGGCGGCCTCGGAGGGCGAGGCGACGTAGAGCCCGTCGACCGGCGTCGTCCCGTCGGGGTCGGCGTACTCCCGGTCGAAGTGCTCGTGCGTCTCGCCGCCGCGGTCGTGGGTCTCGAACATCGCGTCGTCGTCGTCGAGCCCGCGGAGGTACTTGCCGTCGTACCGGGTCGCCGCCACCACGCGGCGGGCGGTGACCGGCTCGCCCTCCTGCGGAGTGACGCGGAAGCGCGGCTCCGTCGCGTCGCCGTCACGTCCCCCGACCGGTTCGACCGACTCGACGAGGTCGTCGACGAGGTCGGCGCCCGCGCGCTCGACGTGGTCGTGCAGGAGGTCGTAGAACGTCTCCACGTCGATCCCGGCGGGGAAGCCGAGGTAGTTCCCGAGGTGCGCGCAGCGCGCGATCGACGACCGACCGCGGTCGAAGACGGCGACGTCGAGCCCTTCCCGGGCGAGGAAGACGGTGGCCGAGCAGCCGGCGGGACCGCCGCCGACCACGACCGCGTCGCAGTCGACCTCCTGGGCCGTCTCGGGGGTCCCGACTATCTCGGCGGTCTCGGCGCGGTCGCCCCCGCCGCTCATTCCGCATCACCGGCGACGATCTCCGCCACGCGGTCGCGGTCGAAGAGCCGCTCGGACTCGGGAATGTCAGGGTAGCCGTCGCCGAGCTCGTAGGCCGGCCACTCGCCGAACCGCTCGGGGAACAGCTGCTTGGCGGTCATCTCGATCTGGAAGAGGTTCATGATCGGCCCCTGCACCGGGTCGCCCGAGGGGTAGAACCGGTCGTCCTCGATCGCGGAGAGCTCGCCGGCGACGGGGTGGTCGGCGAGCTCCTCGCGTGTCGCGGCCACGTCGTAGTAGGACTCGACCCCGTACTGATGGAGGACGACGTCGGGGTCGATCTCCAGCAGCTGCTCGTGGTCGTAGGCGGTCTCGTAGGTCACGTCGTCGGCGCCGAACGCGTCGGGCACGCCGAAGGGGCGCACGTGGGCGTTGGCGAACCCCGGCTCGTCGAGCCGCGAGGGGTAGTAGGTCCCGTCCATGTAGAGGAGCGTGCCGACCGTCGGGCGTTCCCCCTCCGGCGGGAGGTCGGCCCGCACCGTCTCGATCAGGTCGTCGCGGACCGACGAGAGCGCCTCGTAGCGCTCCTCCTCGCGGAACACGCCGGCGACGCGCTCGGTGATCTCCCAGAGGGTGTAGTACTCGTAGTCGCCGCGGTACGGCTCCGGGGGCTCGGCGTGCCGGCGGCTGTACACGTTGCCGAACCACGGTCCGACGTTGTCTCGGACCTCCGCCACGTCGTCCCGGTCCCACCCGTCGAAGGAGACGAACAGCGCGGGGTCCGCCAGGTGGAGGTCGGAGTCGAGCTCGTAGAGCAGCTCCCGGTCGACCGAGATCCCGCCGCCGGAGCCCGAGTTGAGCTGGGTGATTCCCTCTCGATCGAACTCGACGCCGTCGAGTTCGGCGTAGTAGGCGTCGAGCGTGCGTCCGCCGGCGTCCGCATCGAAGCCGAGCGAGTTCACCGCGTCGCCGTGGCCGAACGCGACCGCCATGTCCGCGTACAGGAGGCTGTAGACCATCACGTCCTCGGGGACCGAATCGAGGGTCACTTCGCCGACCGGCGCCATCTCGACGGTGTACGAGTCCGCGGACCCGTCGTCCGCCTCTCCCTCGTCGGAACCGTCCGACCCTGCGGTATCGGTCGATCCGTCGGCACCGTCGGGGCCGTCCGAGACGGAGTCGCCCGAGCCGCCGCCGAGACATCCCGCGAGCAGTCCCGCCCCCGCGACCGCGCCGCCGTACCCGATCAGGTCTCGACGCGTCGGCGTGGTTCGGTCCGCGTGCTTTCCCATATGGTTTAGGCCTCCCTAAAGCATTAAATCGCTTTCGAATCTTAGGGGAACCTAAATCGAGGAGATCGGCGGGCGCGCGTCTCCCCTGCTCCGATCCACGACCGATCGAATGAATATAAAATTAATGATAAGAGATCGGAATATCCGTTCTCTGGGGCACCTTCCTCCGTCACGTTGGAGTTTTAGGCCGTACGAAAAAGTGTATACATATTGATAACTTATAAGTAGGTAGAGGGCGTACGGAGTAGTATGAGCACGCAGAAGGAGACCCGACAGCGCGCCGGTACCGTCGAAGAGAACGCCCTCAGGCTCGATTCGGAGAAGGCGGAGCAGATCATCGAGGCGCTGAACGTCGACCTCGCGGACGCGTACGTCCTCTACCACCAGCTCCACAAACACCACTGGAACGTCGAGGGCGCCGAGTTCCTCGACGTTCACGTGTTCCTCCAAGAGGTGTACGAGGACGTCGAGGCGGCCGCCGACGAGCTCGCCGAACGGCTGCAGGCGCTCGGCGGCGTGCCGCACGCCGGCATGACGACCCTCTCGGAGAACGCCACCGTCGAGCCGGAAGACGAGGACGTCTACGACATCCGCACGTCGCTCGAGAACGACCTGGAGATGATGGGCGACATCATCGAGAGCTACCGGCAGCACATCGAGCTCGCGGAGGGGCTCGGCGACTACGCGACCGCGGAGATGCTCCGCGAGCAGCTGGAGGGCATCGAGGAGCACGCGCACCACATCGAACATTACCTCGAGGACGACACGCTCGTCGTCGAATCCGCGACGAACTGACGGAGAAACTCCGAAACCGCTAGCGAACGTCCGGCGCGGTCTGGTCGGTCCGACCCGGCAGCGCCACTTCGATCTCTAACTCCGGTTCGCCGACGCCCTCGTAGTCAATTTCGAGTTTCACGGGTTCGCCGAACGCGAACGGGAGCGCCCACTCCTCCGTCTCGATCCGGAGGTCGTCGCCGTCGCGGAGCCCCTCGCCGAGCGCGATCAGGAACTCGCCGGCCTCGCTGGCGTCGACGCGGTACTCCCGCTCGAAGTTCCGACCGGCGATCACCGTCCGGTCGTCGTCGGTCGACGCCGACTCGTCAGAGTGAGATTCGTCCGAAGGGGATTCGTCCGTCATCTCACCGAGTCACGTCGACGACGTGGTCGCTCGCGATCCACCCGTCCGTGTTCTCGGACTCCATGAACACGGATCGGCCGGGACACCCCTCACAGACGGTGACGGAGGGAGTCTGTTCGGATTCCGATTCGCGACGAGAGTCGATACGAGACCGAGCGCCTGCGGACATTGCGAGTCTTTAGGCAAACCTAAAACAAAAAGGATGCGGTCGACGGCGACGGTTGCGGAGGTCGCGGCCGGCGGCGTCGACTCCCACCGTCGCGGTCCCGGGTCACTCCGCGTGCGTCGGCGGGACGCCGAGGTCGTCGGGCGAGGCGTCGGTGTCGACGTCGAGGTCTTCGAACAGCAGGCGGGCCAGCCGTTCGGCGACCGCGGGACTGACCAGTCCGGCCATCTCCATCGCCTCGCGCTCGTACGCGTCGAGGTCGAGCACGTCGCGGAAGAACCACGACAGCGCGACGTACGTCTCGTGGAGATCCCCCGCGCGCGCTCGGCCGGCCTCGGTGAGCGTCGCCCCCTCGTACGGCTCGCGATCGACGAGCCCGTCGGACGCGAGCCGCTGGAGCATCTCCGTCGTCGCCGCCGGGGAGCGGTCGAGCATCCCGGCGATCCGACCGGGCGAGATCGGCGGCGACGCCCGGTGCTCCGCGATGTACAGCGCGAGGAGGTACCGGGCCGTCCGCGTGGACCCCGGTTCGCCGACGTGCGCCATGGTTTTAGGCTACCCTAAAAATATAAAGTGGTTACGGATCCAGAGCGCGTGTCAGTAACGCGACCGCTGTCGATATATAAAGAAACGAGATTGTACTAGAAACAGAAAGCTAACCAAACCGAACCGGAACGGAAAGCCATCGACGACTGCGGTGGTCCGTCTCGCTTTTCAAATTCCGAGATGATATCGCGCGAATGACCACTATACCGACCGTTTCCAGGTATAGTACCCCGGAACACAACGCCACAGCTTCAGTGCTCGTCCGACCACTGCCCACGTGTCCGGCCGAATACTTATCAGCGTCTGGTTCGTAGTGTGAAACGATCCATTTTATGTCAGATAAAAGGAACGAACCTGAGAAAACGCCTTCAACCACCGAAGCGGAGCAGCGGGAGGAAGGAGAAGTGGTGGCCAAGGGGTTCATCCGGGTGGCCGCGGTTTCGATCGTCGCGACCATTTTGGTCGTCGTCGGCCTCCTTCAGGCGACCGGCCTCGTCAGCCTCTTCCCGTTCGGGGAAGAGTGGACCGTCCAGTGGCTCGTCTTCGTTCTCCTCGGTGTGATACTCGTCTCGGTCGGGCTCTGGAGCTGGAAATCGGAGCCGAACTGACTCGATCGCTCGACGTCTCCCTCTGTGAAGCCCCGTTGCGAACGTCTCGGCCGGTACTACGGTTTGTGACAGAGCTCTCCCGTAGCGCTAGGGCTTCGATGAGATGTCGATTCGATATCGCGGTATGAGATTTATTCGACGCCGAACGCCCGAATCGTCTCGAACGAGCCGTCGGCGACGACGGCCGCGATGGCCTCCGTGTCGGCGTCGCGCGGCACTTCGTGGGGGTACTTCCGCCCGAAGTACCGGAGGAGATTCTCGACGTCACGTTCGAGGAACTCGCGGGCGTTCTCGTGGTCGACGGGGACCGCCTGCGGCCAGTCGAAGATCGTGATCCCGCTTTCCGCGACCGCGACGTTGTGCTCGGACATGTCCGCGTGGACCCATCCGAGGTCGTAGGCGGTGACCAGCTCGCGGAGGACCAGATCGAGGACGCCGATCGCCTGCTCGGGTTCGAGTTTCGCGCGCGCGAGCTCGACGCCGTCGAACTTGTCCATCACGATGGCGTGGCGGTTGTGATCGACCGGCCGCGGCACCGACACGTCGGGGTACAGCGCCTCCATCGCCTCGTACTCGCGCTCGGCCGCCTTGCGCGCGGTGTACAGCCACGAGACGTGGTCCCGGTCGGCGGTGTACTCGCGTTCGCGGTTCACCTCGCGGAAGTTGGTGTACCCCTCGCGGTGGTACTTCAAGGCGAGCGGCTTGAACGACTGGGCCTCGTAGACGTCTCCCTCCTTGCCGAACCCCAGGGGCGAGCCCACGCCGTCGATGGTCTCGCGCTCGGAGAAGGTGCGGAGCGCCAGGGCGTCGTACCCCTCGAAGGTGAGCTGGTACCCCTCGTACTGGATCGTCTTCCGTTCGATCAGCTCGCGGTCGAGACACCGGTCGATCCGGTAGTCGACCTCCTCGCGCGTCAGGTCGGCGTAGTCGGGGATCTTGTCCCGGCGGACCCACTCGGAGAAGCGCATCCCCTGCTCGACGCCCGAGAGGAGATAGAAGTCCTCGGGGTCGAGCTCGGCCATGTCGCCGGCGACGTTTCGAACCATACGCGCCCCTACTCCGGCGATTCCTAAAAGGGACGCGCGTTCGGTGAGCAGTAGATAAATCTCATTATGCGATATCAAATCGATCGAGAGGCGGTATCGGGCGGTCGCGACTCCCCGAACGCAACCGCTTTCGGCCGGGGCGTCGACGTGGGAGGTATGCACGCGGACGGAGCGCAGGCGGGAGGAGAGCGGCGAGCGCGGAGTACGGGTGGTCGGCGGTGACCGCGCCGGCGGGGGACTGGCGGCTGATCCGCGAGGAGTCGCGGCCGGGACCGATGCAGATGGCGCTCGACGAGGTCGCGGCGGAGACGGCGGCCGCCGGCGGCCCGGCCACCGTGCGGACGTACCGGTGGGAGCCGAGCTGTCTCACCCTCGGGTACCGACAGGACCCGGAGACGGTCGACTGGGCGTTCTGCGAGCGCGAGGGGATCGACGTGACCCGGCGCCAGACCGGCGGCGGCGGGATCTACCACGACGCGCGCGGCGACGTCGCATACTCGATCGCGGTCCCGGCCGCCGACGTGCCGGGCGAGCTGCTCGACTGCTATCACCTGCTTTGTGAGCCCGTCCTCGACGCGTTCGACCGGCTCGGGATCGACGCCGACTACGTCGAGGAGTCGATGCCGGAGCTGTACCACCCCGCCTGCTACCTGCGGGAACTGCATCCGGCACACGACGTGGTGGCGGGCGACTCCGGGGATCGCGGCGACTCCGGCGACACCGGCAGCCGCGGCGATCGTCGGAAGATCGCCGGCAACGCCCAGTACCGAAAGCGGGACGCCGTGATCCAGCACGGTTCGCTGACGTTCTCGGTCGAAGCGGAACGCCATCTCGGAACGTTCGCGGACTCACCGGTGACGCCGACCCAGTTCCGCGATCGGGTCGTCGGGATGGACGAGCTCGGCGATATCGATCGAGAGGACGCGGTGGCGGCGGTGGAGGCGGCGCTCGTCGCGTGGGTGGTGGGGGAGGGAAGCGGTCGCGGGGGCGACGGCGACCGCGAGGGGGGCGACGGAAGCGAGACGGTCGCCCTCGACCGCGACGGCTCGTGGACCGACGCGGAGCTTCGGCGGGCGAAGGAGCTCGTCGAGACCAAGTACCGGGACGAGGACTGGGTCCGAACGCGTCCCGGGAACGAGGGCGGGGGCGGAGACTGAGACGAGCGTCGTCGCGCGGAGCGATCGCGGACCGACGAGTCGCGACCGGTTTCGAAGGGGCTTTTTCCGGTGCTCGTGTGGAGAGGGTATGAGCCTCAAGGTCGGCGCTCACGTCTCTATCGCCGGCGGCGTGGACAACGCGGTCGCGAATCAGGTCGAAGTCGGCGGCAACTGCGGACAGATATTCACCCACTCCCCGCAGGTGTGGCAGGACCCGAACATCGGCGACGAGGAGGCCGAGCGGTTCCGCGAGGGCACCGCACGCGACCTGGAGGGGCCGTGGGTGATCCACACTTCGTACCTCGTCAACCTCTGTACGCCCAAAGAGGGGCTCCGCGAGAAGTCGCTCGACTCGATGCAGAAGGAGGTCAACGCGGCCGATCAGCTCGGCATTCCGTACGTCAACGTCCACCTCGGCGCGCATACGGGGGCGGGCGTCGAGGGCGGGCTCGACAACGCGGCGTCGGTGATCGACGAGCTCGACGTGCCCGACGGGGTCACGATCCTGATCGAGAGCGACGCGGGCGCGGGCACGAAGCTCGGCGGCGAGTTCGAACACCTCGCGGGCGTCATCGACCGCACGGAGACGGACATCGACGTCTGCGTCGACACCGCCCACGCGTTCGCGGCCGGTTACGACCTCTCGACGCCCGAGGCGGTCGATCAGACGATCGCGGAGTTCGACGACGTGGTCGGGTTAGAGCACCTGAGGTACGTCCACCTCAACGACTCGAAGCACGCCTGCGGCACCCACAAGGACGAGCACGCTCACATCGGCGAGGGCCTCATCGGCGAGGACGGGATGGAGCGGTTCCTCAACCACCCGGATCTCTCGGACGTGCCGCTGGCGCTGGAGACGCCGACCGAGGACGGGAAGAGCTTCGCGTGGAACATCGACCGCGTCCGCGAGCTGCGGGCGGACTGAGGCTCGGGCGAGGCAGAGCGACGCGGGCCGTCACGGGGAGAATCGGCGCGAATCCGTCGCCTCGCTTAAAAGTGTCCGACGCGCCTTTATATACTCGGAGCTTCGATCCACGGCTATGACCACCACGAAAGCGCTGCTCATCGGGCAGCGACGCCGGTTGGCCCTCACGATGGTCGGGGGGTTCGCCGGCCTCGTGGCGCTGGCGCTGGCGGTCGCGGTCATCGCCGACCTCGCGGACATCCGGATCGCGGCGACGGTGACCGATCGACTCATTCCGCTACTGGTGTTCTACGCCCCGGCGCCGATCGCGGCGGCCGGCGCGTACGCCCGCTGCGGCGGCCCGGCGTGTCTGACGGTTGGGGTCGTTCCGGCCCTCGTGTTCGCCGGCCTCGTGGTCGTCGGCACCGTGTTCGGCGTTCCCGGCGTCGGGGGCGGCGACGCGCCGCTCGGCGGGGTGACGATGTCGTTTGCGCTCGTCGGGCTGAGCGGGGCGTTCGTCGGCTACTGCGCCGGGGTCACCGCCGCGCTCCTCGCGGACCTCGCGGGGATGGGTGGGGATGACGACGGCGACGGCGGCAAAACGGACGACGCGGAGTGAGGCGACGACCGCTCCCGGACGACTGAGTTCCGTACGTTTATTCTCCCCTGCACCGAACGCGGGGGCGTGCGACGCTTCTCCGCGGAGTACCTCGAACACACCCGCCGCGGGATGTGGACCGACGGCCGGGCAGCCCTCGCTGACCTCGACCTGTCGAACCGCCGCCGCGTCCTCGACGTCGGCTGCGGCACCGGCGAGCTGACCCGCGTCCTCGACGCGGAGACGGGCCCCGACGCGACCGTGATCGGCGTCGACGCGGACCCGGACCTCCTGCGAGTCGCCCGCGAGGAGACCGGGCTGCCGTACGTCGTCGGCGACGCGACGCGGCTCCCTCTCCCCGACGACGCCGTCGATCTGGCGGTGTGTCAGGCCCTCCTCATCAACCTCCCCGACCCGGTCGTCGCGGTCCGGGAGTTCGCGCGGGTCTCCTCGGATCTGGTCGCCGCGATCGAGCCCGACAACGCCGACGTGACGGTCTCCTCGAGCGTCGCGAGCGAGGAGCGCTTAGAGCGGGAGGCGCGGGGGGCGTATCTCGAGGGGGTCGACACCGACGTGGCGCTCGGCGACCGCGTCCGCGAGGCGTTCGCGGCGGCGGGGATGGAAGACATTCGGACCCGTCGATACGTCCACGAGAAGCGGGTCGCGGCCCCGTACGCGGAACCGGCGCTGACCGCCGCGGCGCGGAAGGCCTCGGGCGCGGGGCTGGCCGACCACCGCGAGGAGCTTATCGCGGCGACCTCCGAACGGGAGTACGACGACCTGCGGCGGCGGTGGCGCGAGATGGGGAGAGAAGTGGTCGGCGAGATCGAGGCGGGCGAGTACGAGCGCGTCGAGCGCGTCCCCTTCGACGTGACCGTGGGACGGGTAATGTGAGTGATAAGCAAACGGCGACGTTGCGGTGAAGGCCGACATAGCCCCAGTCGCTCGCTTATAAATCGGCGACTGCGGATCGACGGCGACCACCGCCAAAGCCCCAGCCGTGGAGCGGACGCACGCTCGCTGCGCTCCTCAGTCGCTCGTTTCACTCGCTCCCTGCGGTGCTTACGTCACCTGCGTCCGCTCCACGGCTGCCCCTTTGAGTCCCGCCCCGACCGCAACCGTCCCGCGCCTCACGCCTCCCCAGCCTCGTCAGTCACCTCCGCTGCGCTCCGGCGACTGACTCCCTCGCGCGGTGCTCCTCGGCCGCGAAGCGGCCTCGGAGGCACGCGCCACTGCACCGCTCTTTATAAGCAATCATTGCTGTCGCCCGCGATCGGTTAAATACCGTATCTCCGCCACCGATCTGCGTTACGTACTCCCGCACCGACTCACACCATATCGCCGCGCACCGACGCCCCCTCCTGCTCGGCTCGCTGCCGCTTGAGCACGTCCGCGGCCTCGCGGGCCACGTCCTCGTCGGCGCCGAGCATGCCGAGCGCGGCGGGGAGCGTCGGCATCGCGAGCGAGGCCTCGCGCAGCCGGTCGAACGCCTCCTCGTCGCGGGTGCCGTCGACCCACAGACAGACCCCGCGGGGGTCGAGTACCTCCTCGTAGGCGTCGCGGGCGAGCGCGCCCTTCAGGCGCTGGCGCACGTTGTCCTCGAAGCTCGCGTTGCACACTTCGAGGTGGATCGGCTCCTCATCAGCAACGAGCTCGGCCGCGAGACACTTCTCGGGCGCGGCGTACCCGTTGTCGCTCGCGCGCACGCGGTCCGGGTGCGCCTCGGCCCACTCGGCGCGCACGGAGGTCCCGACCCCCTTGACGCCGTACTCGGACTCGAAGTCGGCGGCCGCCTCGCTGTCACCGCCCATGATCACGTCCTTCGTGAGGTAGACGTCGAGCCGCTCGACCGGGTCGAGCCCGAGCGCCACGTCGCCGAAGGCCCACACCTCGCGGACGGGGACCGGCATGGTCTCGCGTTCGACGCGGTCGACGAGGGTCTCCAGCCGGGCGACGGCCTGCTCGCGGTCCATTGCGAGCCCGTAGGCGAGTCGCGGGCAAACCGGTTTCGCTCGGGGGCGGGCGGGGAGAGCGGGGCGACCGGAGAGGGTCAGTCGTCGAGGAACGCCCGGAGAGTCAGTCGTCGAGGAACGCCCGGATCTCCTCGGGCGATCGCGCGTTGAGCACGTCCGCCGTTTCGGCCCAGCCGCGTCGGGCGGTGTGGACCCCGTACCGGGCGTTATCGAGCTCGCGGGGCGCGTGCGCGTCGGTGTCGACGGCGATCGTCGCGCCCGCGTCGATCGCGGCCCGGACCGTGTCGCCGTCGGCGTCGAGCCGGGCCGGGTTCGCGTTCACCTCGATCGCGGTGCCCGCGGCCGCGGCCGCCTCGACCACGGCCTCCACGTCGGGCGCGATACCGGGCCGGCTGTTGATGATCCGGCCGGTCGGGTGGCCGAGCACGTCGACGTGCGGGTGTTCGACCGCCCGGATCAGCCGCTCCGTGGCGGCGTCGGCGTCCTGCCCCAGCGCCGAGTGCGGCGAGGCGACGACGATGTCGAGGTCGGCGAGCGTCTCGTCGTCGGTGGTGATCGCTCCCTCGGCGTCGATGTTGGCCTCGACGCCGTGGAGGACGTCGACGCCGGCCGACGCCTCCGCAGCCGCCTCCGCGACCGCGTCGGCCTGCGCCGCGATCTCGGCCTCGTCGAGCCCGGTGTTACCGAAGATCCCCGGCCCGTCGGCGTGGTCGGTGACCGCGTGCACGTCGTACCCGCGCTCCGCGGCCGCCTCGATCATCTCGGCGATCGAGAACCCGCCGTCCGACCAGTCGGTGTGGGTGTGGAGATCGCCGCGGAGCTCCTCGGTCTCCACGAGGTCGGGGAGGTCGCCCGCCGCGGCAGCCGCGACCTCGCCGTTGTCCTCGCGGAGTTCGGGCGGTACGGGGTCCATGTCGAGCGCCTCGTAGACGCCGTCCTCGGTCTCGCCCGCGACGCGCTCGCCGACGCGCTGGCCCGCGTCGGGGTCGTCGACGCCGCTCACGTCGAACAGCCCGTACTCGTTGAGCTTCAGGTCCCGGTCGATCGCTCGGTTGCGGACCGCCACGTTGTGCGCGCGCGAGCCGGTGAAGTACTGGAGCGCGGCGCCGAACTCCTCGCCGTCCACGATCCGGAGGTCCACCCGGGTGCCGCTCGCGCGGACGCTGGCCTTCCCGGTGCCGGCCTCGATCGTCGCGTCGGCCTCGGGCCACTCCGTGAACGCCTCCACGATCGGCTCGCGCGCCTCGCTGGCGACGAGCAGATCGATATCGCCGATGGTGTCCTTCCAGCGTCGGATCGAGCCGCAGACCTCGACCGACGCGACCGCGTCGAGGTCGTCGAGGTAGGCGAGCGCGGCGTCCGCCACCGGCCGGGCGTCGCCGAGGCGGGTGCGCTTCCGCGCCTCGCGCGCGAACGGGATGTTGTCGAGGATGTTCTCCTCGGTCTTGGCGCCGAACCCCGAGACCTCCCGGATCTCGCCGGCCTCGGCCGCCGCCTCCAGTTCGTCGAGGGTGGTGATCCCGAGCGCCTCGTAGAGGCTGCCGACCGTCTTCGGGCCGACGCCCTCGACCGCGGTGAGCGCCTCGATTTCGGCGGGCAGCTCCGAGCGGAGTTCCTCCAGCTCCTCGATCTCGCCGGTCTCGAAGTACTCGACGATCTTCGCGGCGATCGCGTCGCCGACGCGGTCGATCTCGGCGACCGCGTCCTCTCCCTCCCCCGCGAGGTTCTCGATCGGCGCGGTGTGCTCGCGGACGTTCTCCGCGGCGCGGCGGTAGGCGGTCGGCTTGTACTCGACGCCGGTCGCTTCGAGCCGGTCGGCGAACTCCTCCAAGAGACCGGCGACCTCGTCGTTGCGGCTCATTACGTGGGGGTTCGGCCGGACGGTACTAATAAGCGGTTGACGACGGATCGATGGCGAACACCGCCAAAGCCCCAGCCGCGAGGACTCGCGCGGCTCGCTGCGCGCTTCGGTCGCTCGCGTTGCTCGCTCCCTGCAGTGCTTCCGTCGCCGTGCTTCGTCCTCGCGACTGCCCCTTTGAGTCCCGCCCCGCACAGCACCGCACCTCACGCCTCCCCAGCCTCGTCGCTGGCGGCTGTCGCCGCCAGCGACTCCCTCGCGCGGTGCTCCTCGCGCCCTTATCAGGGCGCTCGGAGGCACGCGCCACCGCGGTAGTATTTATAAATAGACGCGGTCAGTCTCGGCCTCGAACCGTTCGATGGACAAGACACTTGTCGGATCTCGCGAATATCCCGCCAATGCCCTCCCTGCTCGCCCCGCTCTCCAGACTCGTCGGTGGCCTCCTCGATCGCTCGCGCGCCGGCTTCCGCCGGCTCAAGCCGGGCGGTGGAGGCCTCGCAGTGGTCGTCGTCGTGTTGGTCACCCTCGCCACGGCCCTCGGGATCGTCGCGCTCGGCGCCGCCTTCGACGCGACGATCGACCGCGAGGTGACGGTCGACAACCCCGACCGCCCGCCGGAGACGACCTGCGAGACGTTCGGCGAAGAGGACGACTCGCTGTTCGCCGAGCGGTGCGACCGACCTGAGCGGATCGACGTGGACGTGGGCGAGGAGCTCCGGGACGCGTCGGGCGAGTACGTCGGCTACGCGGTGATCGGGGTGCCGATCTGGTGGGTGATATTCGCGCTCGCGCTCCACGGCGGGGCGCGCGTCGCGGGCGGCGCCGGCTCCCTCGGCGACTCGTTCGCGATCGCGGCGTGGGCGCTCGCGGCGGAGCTGGCACGGCTGGTCGCCGGGCTCGCCGCTATCTGGTACGCGCTCGCGACGACGACGGTCGACGGGACCACGATCGAGGCGATCGCGAACCAGATCGTCGCGGCGATCGCCGCGATGGAAGGGCCGCTCCTGGGCGCCTCGGCGGTCGTGATCGCGGTCCAGTGGGTCGTGGTCGTCGGCGGGCTGGAGGCGTATCACGACCTCGACCGAGCGGTCGCCGGCGCGGTCGCGGGCGTCCTCGCGCTGCTCGGGTTCCTGCTCGCGGCGGTGTGAGGGTCGGCGAGCGAAGGACCGGATTCGCTCCGACTTCGCGGGCGTCCGTCGATTCGGGAGTTTTTAACCCGGCCGGAGCCCCTCTCCCGACATGATCCTCTCGGACGCGGACATCCTCGACCGCCTCGCGGAGGGGGACCTCGTGGTCGAGCCGCTCGACGACGTCGACCAGCAGGTCCAGCCCGCGAGCGTCGACCTCCGGCTCGGCGAGCGATTCTTAGAGTTCCAGCGCACGAACATCCCCTGTATCCACCCGACCGAGGCCGACGAGGTCGGCGAGTACGTCACGGAGACGCGGGTCCCCGAGGGCGAGGAGTTCATCCTCCATCCGGGCGACTTCGTGCTCGGAACCACCACGGAGCGCGTCGAGATCCCGCCGGACCTGCTCGCGACCGTCCAGGGCCGGTCCTCGCTCGGGCGGCTCGCGATCGTCATCCACGCCACCGCGGGGATCGTCGATCCGGGGTACAAGGGACAGATCACGCTCGAACTGTCGAACCTCGGCACCGCTCCCGTCGCGCTCACCCCCGGGATGCGGGTCTCGCAGCTCATCTTCACGGAGCTCAAGTCGCCCGCGAACCGCCCGTACGGGACGGAACGCGGCTCGAAGTACCAGGACCAAGACGGCCCGCAGGCCTCCCGGATCGGCGCCGATCCGGAGTTCAAAGGCGACGGAGGCGAAGACGGCGGGGAGGGCGCCGAGTCCGGCGCCGCGGGGGGACGGCGATGAAGTTCGTCGAGGAGGTCGTCGTCGAGGAGTTCCTCCCGACGGTGCGCTCGATGCTGGCGGAGGACCTCCGCGACCGCGGCTTCACCCAGCGCGAGGTCGCCGACGCGCTCGGCATCTCCCAGTCGGCCGTCTCGAAGTACGCCCACGGCGACGTGGCCCGCCACGACCGGATCGTCGCCGACGAGCGCGTCCGCGAGCTCGTGGAACGCGTGGGCGAGGGGCTCGCGGCGGGGGAGATGACCCCGGTCGCGGCGCTCGTCGAGATCGAGGTGCTGATCCGCCGGCTGGAGGAGGGCGACCTGCTCGCGGACCTCCACGAGGAGGCGATGCCCGCGCTCGCCGACGCCGAGGTGGAGTTCTCGGTCCACGACCCGGACAGCGGGCTCCGCGAGCGCGAGCGCGTCCTCTCCTCTGTCCGTCGCGGGCTCCGCACCCTGACGAACGCCTCCGGCTTCGCCGGCCTCATCCCGGACGTCGGCGCCAATGTCGCCGAGTGCCTCGACAACGCGCGGACGATCGACGACGTGGCGGCCGTGCCCGGTCGCCTCGTCGACGTGAAGGGGCAGGCGATGGTGCCGGGCGAGCCCGAGTTCGGCGTGAGCGAGCACGTCGCGACGGTCCTGCTCGCCGCGCGCGAGGCGGGCGCGACCGCCCGCGGCGCCGTGAACGTCCGGTACGCGCCCGAGACTGTCGAGGCGCTCGCAGAGTCGCATCCGACCGTGGAGTTCGACCCGGAGCGCCCGACCCGGGAAGCGGTCGCCGACGCGGTCGCGGGCGTCGAGCGCTCGGGCGGCGACGAGACCCTCGTGCTCTACCAGACGGGCGCGGTCGGCGTCGAGCCCATCGTCTACGTGCTCGCGCCGACCGCGGCGGACGCGGCGCGGATCGTCCGCGGACTGCTGTGATCCGATCACCCGACGCCTTTTAGTCCGAACTCCTCGAACCGGCGCGCATGCCCAGGTGCGGGCGCTTCGATATGCGGATGCGCCTCTCCTAGCGGCGGGCGGACCCGTCGCGTCGCCGAGGGCCGGTAGCGCGGCCGGCGCCGACGCCGCGGCGAACCCCGTCGCCTCTCCGTAGCGCCCGGTCCGTCTTCCCGGTAGTCGCGTGCAAGCGATCGACGCTCGCGACGGCGCCCTCCGGCGACGGCCCCGAACCAGCGGGCTTTAGGCCCGTATCCACGACACTTCGATACACACCACATGAGCCACGACGACTTCCCCACCGACGACCCGGCGGTGGTGACCTGTGGACTGCCGTACGCAAACGGCGACCTCCACATCGGCCACCTCCGCACCTACGTCGGCGGCGACGTGTACCGGCGCGCGCTCGAACGGCTCGGGCAGGAGACCGCGTTCGTCTCCGGCTCGGACATGCACGGCACCCCCGTCGCGGTCAACGCCGAGCAGGAGGGGGTCTCCCCCGAGGAGTTCGCGCTCGACTGGCACGAGCAGTACGCCGCGACGTTCCCGAAGTTCAACGTCGAGTTCGACAACTACGGCCACACCCACGACGAGACGAACACGGAGCTGACACGGGAGTTCGTCCGGTCGTGGATCGAGGAGGACCTCGTCTACGAGAAGGAGATCCCCGTCGCGTGGGACACCGCGGAGGAGATCCCGCTCCCGGACCGCTACGTCGAAGGGACCTGCCCGTACTGCGGCGAGCACGCCCGCGGCGACGAGTGCGACGAGGGGTGCGGCCGCCACCTCGAGCCCGGCGAGATCGAGTCCCCCGTCTCCGCGATCACGGGTAACCCGGCGGAGTACCGCGACCGGACGCACAAGTTCCTCAACGTCTCGGAGTTCGCCGACTACCTCTCGGGGTTCCTCGACCGGCTCGAGGGGACGGCGAACGCCCAGAACCAGCCCCGCGAGTGGATCGAGGACGGCCTCCGAGACTGGTGTATCACCCGCGACATGGACTGGGGCGTCGACTACCCGGACGACGAGCGTTCGGACCTGGTCCTCTACGTCTGGGTCGACGCGCCGGTCGAGTACGTCGCCTCGACGAAGCAGTACTCCGACCGCGTCGGCGCGGACGTCTTCGACTGGGAGGCCGCCTGGAAGGCGACCGAAACCCCCGACGACCCGTCCGAGCCCGCGGCGGGCGGCGGCGAGCTGGTTCACGTCATCGGCCGCGACATCATCCAGCACCACACGATCTTCTGGCCCGCGATGCTCCGCGGGGCGGGGTACGCCGAGCCGCGCGCCGTGATGGCGTCCGGCTTCGTCACCCTCGGCGGCAAGGGGTTCTCCACGAGCCGCGACCGCGCGGTCTGGGCCGACGAGTACCTCGACGAGGGGTTCCACCCCGACCCGCTGCGCTACTACCTCGCGACCAACGGCGGGTTCCAGCAGGACGTGGACTTCTCGTGGGAGAAGTTCCGCGATCGCGTCAACACCGAGCTCGTGGGGACCGTCGGCAACTTCCTCTACCGCTCGCTCCTCTTCGCCCACCGCAACTACGACGACGCGCCGATCGCGGACGCGACGAGCGACGAGGTCGAGGAGGCGATCGAGGAGGCGATCGAGGCGTTCGAGGCCGCCGTCAACGACTACTCCGTGCGCGCGGTCGGCGACGCGGTCACGGACCTCGCCCGGCTCGGCAACGAGTACATCCAGCGCAGCGAGCCGTGGAAGCTCGTGGACGACGAGCCCGACGAGGCCGCGCAGGTCATCCACGACTGCGTCGCGATCGCGAAGGCGATCGCGGTCCTGTTCGAGCCGATCGCACCCGAGAAGACCGAGCGCCTCTGGGAGCAGCTCGGCGAGGACGGTTCCGTCCACGAGGTCACCGTCGAGGCGGCCCGCGAGGGGCCCGCCGGCGACCTCGCGGAGCCGACGGAGCTGTTCGCACAGATCGAAGACGAGCGCGTCGAGGCGTTAAACGAGAAGCTTGAGGCGCGCGTCGCGGAGGCAGAAGCGGAAGGCGACCACGCGGAGGACGGCGACGGAGAGAGCGGAGACGGCGAGAGCGACACCACCGACGAGAGCGACACCACCGACGAGAGCGACACCACCGACGAGAGCGACACCACCGACGAGAGCGACACCACCGACGACATGACCGACATCGAACCCCTCAGCGACGACCGCATCGGCTTCGACGACTTCCAGGAACTGGACATCCGGATCGGCCGGATCGAGGAGGCCGAGGGCATCGAGGGCGCCGACGACCTCCTGCGGCTCCGCGTCGACCTCGGCGCGGAGACCCGGACGATCGTCGCGGGGCTCAAGCGGCTCCACGACGTCGACGACCTGCCCGGAACGAAGGTCGTCGTGCTCGCGAACATGGAGAAGGCGGAGCTGTTCGGCGTCGAGTCGAACGGGATGGTGCTGGCCGCCGGCGAGGAGGCCGACCTCCTCACGACCTACGAGGACGCCGGGCCGGGGACGAAGGTGAAGTGAGGGCGTCGCGGTCCGCCGACCAGTCAGTTTCTCGGAGTTTTATAGTGTCGACCGGCCGATAGGCGCTCGCAATGTCCCTGCTTCCCCGCTGGTTCGAGGCACAGCCCTTCGAGAGACAGATCTTCGTCTTCGCGCTCGTCTTCGACCCGATCGGGTTCGCGGCCGGCTACCTGCTCGGCCCCGAGTTCGGCGTCGAGCCGCTGATGGGCGGCCTGTACGGGCTCGTCGCCGCGAGCCTCCCGCTGTCGCTGCTCGTGATGCGCGAGGCGAATCGGTAGGAAGCGGACGGATCTGGCGGCGAGGTCGCGCCGTTCAGGCGTCGAGCACCTCGATCAGGTTCCCCTCCGGGTCCCTGACGAACAGGATCGTCGTCCCGCTCTCGGTCGTCCGCGGCGGGCTCAGCGTCTCCACGTCGTCGGCGAGGTCGGCGTAGAACTCGTCGACGTCGTCGACGGACAGCCCGAGGTGAGTCGCTCCCCGACGGTTCAGTTCGGGGTCGGCGGTCGACTCGGCGGCGGGGTCGTACGCGACGAGTTCGATGCGGACGCCGTCGGCGTCGAGGTGCGCGAACTCGGCCGACGCGCCCTCGACGGCGACCGCCTCTGCGAAGGCGTCGCCGCCGACCGAGAACTCCGAGAGGAGGTCGAGGCCGAACGTCTCGGTGTAGAAGTCGACGGCGCGGTCGAGGTCGTCGACGGTGATCCCGACGTGGTGCGCGGTTGGATCGGACACGATCCGTGGATCGGCGGTCGGCGAGAAAACGGTGTCGGCCCCCGAATGTGAAGTGGACCGGTGTGGTTGACTCAGGATCGACGACGAACATCTCCAAAGCCCCAGCCGCGAGGCGGGCGTACACTCGTTGCGGTCCTCGTCGCTCGCGTTGCTCGCTCCTGCGGTCCTTACGTCGTCTACGCCCGCCTCGCGGCTGCCCCTTTGAGTCCCACCCGACCGCAACTGCACCGCAGCCTCACGCCTCCCCAGCCTCGTCGCTCGCTTGGGCTCCCTTCGGTCGCCCGGTCGCTCGCGACTCCCTCGCGCGTGCACCTCGCGCCCGGTGGGCGCTCGGAGGCACGCGCCACCGCATTCGTTTACGAATCGTCGCCGTCCTCGGAACCTCACCGATCGACGACGGCAGCATCCGGCCGCTTCCGTCCGTTTATACGCGTCACCGCGGAACTCACGGGCGATGAACCTCGGCCGGGTCCGTGAGTACGACGTGCTCGTTCTCACGGCCCTGATCTGGTTCCTCGGGAAGTTCGTCCGGTACGCGTTCCCTCCGCTGTTCGAGCCCCTGCAGGCGAGCTACGGGGTGAGTAATTCGGCGGTCGGCGCGGCGTTCTCGGGTTTCATGGCCGTTTACGCCCTCCTGCAGTTCCCGAGCGGAGCGGTCGCCGACCGCGTCGGCGCGGTCCGGGTGATCGCGGCGGGCGCGGCCGTGGCGGGCGTCGGCGCCCTCTCACTTATCGTCGACACCCCCTTCGCGGTGCTCGCGGGGGTGATGCTCGTGATCGGCGCTGGGACGGGCGCGCACAAGACGGTCGCGGTGCGGCTGCTCTCGCGGGTGTACCCGGTCCGGACCGGGCGCGCGCTCGGCGCTCACGACACCTTCGGCGCGCTCGGGGGAGTGGCCGCGCCCGCGGCGGTCACGCTCTTCGTCGCCGCGCCGCCCGCGCTCGCCGCAGTCCTCTCGCGGCTCCCGGGAGCGACCTGGCGGGGCCTGTTCGTCGGCACGGGCCTCGTCGCGCTCGCGCTGGCGGCGGTCTTCTCCCTCCGCGTTCCGGGTCGGCTCCCGACCGACGCCGACCGCGGCCCGGAGCGGACCGAGCCGGATCCGGGCGCGCGGGACTACCTCGCGCTGTTCGAGGACCGGCGGCTCGCGGGGTTCGCGCTCGCGACGATCGCCTTCTCGTTCGCGTACAACGGGACCGTCGCCTTCCTCCCCCTGTACCTCTCGGAGGCGGGCGGGCTGTCGTCTACCACCGCGAACCTGCTGTACTCCGCGCTGTTCGCGGTCACCTTCGTTCAGCTCGTCTCCGGCGACCTCTCGGACCGGCTCGGCCGGTTCCCGGTGATGGTCGCGGCGCTCGGGCTCGCGGCGGCGGCCCTCGTCGGCGTCGTCGCCCTCGCGGAGGCGGGGCCGGTCGTCCTCGGCGCCCTCGTCGTCGCGTTCGGGCTCGGGACCCACGGGTTCCGTCCCGTCCGCGGGGCGTACCTGATCGAGTCCCTTCCGGACCGGCTCGCCGGCGGGGGGCTCGGCGCGGTTCGCACCCTGCTGATGGCGGCCGGCGCGCTCGCCCCCGCGACCGTGGGCGCCGTCGCCGACGCCTCGGGGTTCCGGCCCGCGTTCGGGCTGCTCGCCGGGGCGCTCGCGCTCGCGGCGGGCGTGGCGACGTGGCTGTGGGTCACCGAGTAGCGGGGCGGGCCGAGTTGCGGCGGACGGACCCGACGGCGACCGAAACGACCATTCCCCGTCCGCGCGACCCTCGCGTATGCACGTCGTCGTCAACGCGGCCCAGAGCGTCGACGGGAAGCTCGCGACGCGGCGCCGGGAACAGCTCCGGATCTCGGGGGCGGAGGACTTCGACCGCGTCGACCGCGTCAGGGCGGCCGCGGACGCGGTGTTGGTCGGGGTCGGGACCGTCCTCGCGGACGACCCGCACCTCACGCTCGACGAGGAGGACCGCCGCGTCGAGCGCCTCCGGAACGGGCGCCCCGGCAACCCCGCCCGCGTCGTCGTCGACTCGACCGGGCGGACGCCGACCGACGCCCGGATCCTCGACGACGCGGCGACGACCTACCTGCTCGTCTCCCCGGCGACGCCCGACGACCGCCGCGAGGCCCTCCAGGCCGCCGGCGCCGAGGTCGTGGTCGTCGACAGCGAGGACGGGGACGACGACGGGGGCCACGTCGACGTCGCGGCGGGGCTCGACGCGCTGGCGGAGCGCGGGATCGACCGGCTGATGGTCGAGGGGGGCGGCGAGGTCATCTACTCGTGTTTCGACGCCGGGATCGTCGACGAGCTCCACGTCTACGTGGGATCGATGGTGATCGGCGGTCGGGACGCGCCGACGCTCGCCGACGGCGATGGGCTCACCGAGTCGTTCCCGCGGCTCGATCTGGTCGGCACCGAGCGGCTCGACGACGGGATCGTGCTCTCCTACGAGGTCGAGACGGGCTGATCCGTAGCGATCAGTGTGTGATCGATAATCACGGATCCGGGAGTATACGGCCCGTGCTACCGGGTTACACCCGAATCACCGAAGTCTTTATATGTCGGCCGGTGGTAGGATCCGGTACCAGAACGCCTCCGGCGCTGGTGGGATCGCACGCTGAAATGAACGGGAGCTCTTGTGAACGGCTCGACGCACGACGGCGAGCGCTCGCCATCCCCGGAGCGGTGATGGAGAGATAAAAAAATGGTAACGAAAGAAGAAGTCATCGAACAGTACGAGATCGAGGCGATGGACGAGGCGGACAACGTGGACCTTTCTGAGGACGACCTCGACAACGGGTCGAAGGGTCAGCTCATCAAACGCGCCGGGCAGCTGCGAGACCGACGCAACGAGCTGAACCAGATGGCCTCCGAGCGCGCCTCCAAGCGCGACGACCTCAACGCGAAGACGCGCGAGAAGGTCGACGAGGCCCAGGAACACCGCGAGAAGCGCGACGAGCTCAACGAGCAGGTCCAGGAGCACAAGGACAAGCGCAACGAGCTCAACGCCGAGGCCAACGAGCTGTTCGACGAGGTCGAGGAGCTCAAATCGGACATGGAGCTCGGCTCCGGCAAGTCCATCGAGGAGCTCAAAGAGGAGATCGAGGACCTGGAGTTCCGTCAGCAGACGGAGGTCCTCGACGCCGAGGACGAGCGCGAGCTCATCGAGAAGATCGACGAGAAGCGCGAGAAGCTCGCCGAGAAGAAGGAGAAGGTCGACGACACCAGCGAGCTCGACGACCTCGTCGAGGAGGCCGAGGAGGTCCGATCCGAGGCGTCCCAGCACCACCAGAAGGTGACGGAGCTCGCCGACAAGGCCCAGGAGCACCACAACCAGATGATCGAGGCCTACCGCGAGGCCGACGACATCCGTGACGAGGCCGACGAGATGCACGAGCTGTTCGTCGAGGCCCAGGAGGCCGCCGACCAGCACCACGAGGACTTCGTGCGCGTCCAGAAGCGCCTGCGCGAGCTCGACAAGGAAGAGGAGGAGGAGCGCAAGGACGAGCGCGCCGAGAAGCGCGAGGAGGAGAAGGAGGAGGCCGAGGAGATCTACCAGAAGTTCAAGGAGGGCGAGACGCTCGACACCGAGGACCTGATGAAGCTCCAGAAGACCGGCCTGCTGTAGTTCGGTCCGATCGACGTTTCTGCGGTTCTTTCGCGAGAGATCCAGCCGTCGGCTTCGCGATCGCGCGGGGGCGGTCGAAGCGAGTCCGCGGGGTCGCCTCGGCGTCCCGGAGCCGCCGCCCGAGTTCGTCGCGACCGGCCGGCGATCCACCGAGTGGGTCCGCTTCGGCGATCTCGGCCCCTGCGGACCGGTCCCTCACCCGAAGAACCGCTCGTAAGCGGAATCGAAGTCGGCGTCCGCTTCGGTCGCGTCCTCCCACGCGGTGAGCCCGCGTTCCGTGGCCGTCCCGTCGATGGAGTTGTCGAGGAAGAACGCGACGAGCCCCCCGACGGCCATTCCCGTCGATCCGATGACGTAGACGGTGTTCGCGACGACGTCGGGACCCAGGAGGGGTCCGACGAGGAAGCTGTCGGCCAGCCCCTGTTGAAGGGCGCTCGCGCTTCCGACGCTCCGCATGTACTCCGGGACGGCCAGCCCGGAGAACAGCGAGATGCCGATGATGAAGACGTTTCGCGACGAGTCGAGGTCGACGTATTTGAGATTCGAGAGGCCGACGCCGATGATCTGGCCGAACATCGCGACGTAGAGGCCGCCGATGATCGGACCGGGGATCGTGGCGACGAGCTGGCCGAAGTAGCCGACGAAGCCGACGAGGATCATGAGCGCGGCGCCGAGCTGGACGACGTAGCGCGAGGCCACGCCGGTGAGGCCGATGGCGCCGATGTTCTCGGAGTAGGAGGTCGATCCGCCGGTACCCATCACCCCCGAGAAGACGTTCATGAGTCCCTCCATGCCGATGCCGTGGCTCATGCGCTCGCTGCTGGGCGCCCCCATCCCGGAGAGGCGGGCGACGGCGTGGTAATCGCCGATGGACTCGACGATCGAGGCGGCGACGCCGGCGAGCATCCCGATGGCGAACGCCGGCGTCACGCTCGGGACGCCCCACTGGAGCGGATAGATGGGATAGACCGGGTCGGCCGCGGCGACGCTCGCCAGGTCGACGTAGCCGGGGGCGCCCGGTCCGAAGACCCCGAGCACCGAGAGGGCCGCGGCGATCACCCACGCGACGACGATGCCGAGCAGGACCGGGAACAGTCGGAAGATCGCGTGCGCGTCTCCGAGGTACTGCGAGAACCAAACGATGGCGACCAGCGTCACACCGAGGAGCCACCAGTTCTGATCGGCCGTCGCGATGTCGGGGGAGTTGAACAGCGACAGGCCGATGAGCGCGATGACAGGTGCGATGACGACCGGTGAGAGGTATCTTCGCAGCCGACCGACGAGTCCCAGATAGCCGATCGAGACCTCGGCGAGCGCGGCGACGATGATCGCGCCTTGAAGCTGTAGGAGCGCCGCCCGCCAGGCGACGATACCCTCCGGCGGATTCGCCGTGACGACGCCGATGACCGCCAGCGCGGGCGCGAGCATCGAGAACGGCGCTCCCTGCACGATCGGATATCGGTTTCCGAACGTCGTCTGCGCGAGGGTCGCGATTCCCGACACGACGAAGAACGTGCCGACGAAGCGGGGAATGACCGCGTCGGGCATTCCCATCGCGCCGGCGAGGAGGAGGGGGACGGCGATGTTCGCGCCCACCATCGTGAGGTAGTGCTGGGCGCCGAGCAGGAGCGACTTCCCGAGCGGGGGTTTATCATTGATACCGTACTCGACGAACGCGTTTTCATCCTCGCTCTCTGCCATCCTTGTGACCCCGTCAGTACAAGGCTACAAAAATTCCGCTATGGAGCGCGGAGGGCCACCGTCCGCGACGCGCTGACGGCGTCGCGAAAGCGGGCCTGCGACGGCGCCTGCGACAGGGTGCGCGCCGCGACAGCACTTATAAACGGCCACACGCGTAATCGGAGGCATGGAAGGTAACCCTCGCTCGAACGGGAAGAATCTCCTCGCGGCCGCCGTACTCGGCGCGACGGCGACGATGGCTGGCAAGCGGCTCGCCGCCAGGCTCACCCGCGGCCGGTTCGGGGACACGGACGAGTACAACGCGGCGAAGGTGACGGTCTCGGGGCCGATTACCCGCGACACCGGCCGTCCCTCCCCGCTCAGGGGACCGGGCGGGACGACCGCCGACGACGTGGTCGAGCAGATCGAGGCGGCCGACGAGGACGAGGACGTGGAGGCGCTCGTCGTCGAGCTCAACACTCCCGGCGGCGAGGTGCTCCCGAGCGACGACATCCGGCGCGCGGCGGCGGAGTTCGACGGCCCCACGCTGGCGTACGCCACCGACACCTGCGCGTCGGGCGGCTACTGGATCGCGAGCGGCTGCGACGAGCTGTGGGCGCGCGACGCGAGCCTCGTCGGCTCGATCGGCGTCGTCGGCTCCCGGCCGAACGCGGCCGGGCTCGCCGACAAGCTCGGCATCTCCTACGAGCAGTTCACCGCCGGCGAGTACAAGGACGCGGGCGTTCCCCTCCGAGAGATCGAGGAGGACGAACGCGAGTACCTCCAGGGGATCATCGACGGCTACTACGAGCAGTTCGTCGAGACGGTCAGCGAGGGCCGGGACATGGACCCGGAGGCGATCCGGGAGACCGAGGCGCGGGTCTATCTCGGCAGCGACGCCGCGGAGATCGGGCTCGTCGACGAGCTCGGCACCGAAGACGACGTGAAGGACCGGCTCGAAGCGCTGATCGACGCCGAGCCGGAAATCCGCGATTTCAAGCCCGAGCGCGGGATCGCGGAGCGGCTCGGCATCGGCGCGGAGCGCGTCGCGTTCGCGGCCGGGAACGGCGTCGCGAGCATGTTCGCGAGCGAGGGCGGCGAGGTCGACGTCGAGCTTCGGTAGGCCGTCGCGGTCGGCGGTCCCCGTCCGGGGCGCGCCGATCCCCCGGCGACGGGGAGCTTTTTATCCGGGCGGATCGAGAGTCGGAACGTGACGACGCTGGTCATCTGCATCGACCGCTCGGGGGCGATCGGGCGGGCCACCAACGTCCCGATGCCGGTCGCCGGCTGGGAGGCGGTCCGCTCGCTCGTCACGGACGCCGGGCTGAGCGACCCGGAGGACGCCAGCGTCAACTGCCTGCTCGAGTCGCTGCGGGTCGCCCGCGACCTCCGCGACGAGCGCGAGGAGGCGGTCGTCGCGGTCGTGTCGGCCGAGAGCGACAGCGCGGTCGGCGCCGACCGCTCGATCGCCGCCCAGCTGGACGACCTCGTGGACCGGTACGACCCCCGGGCCGCGATCGTGGTCGTCGACTCCGCGGAAGACGAGCAGGTGCTCCCGATCGTCGAGTCGCGGATTCCGGTCGACTCCGTCGACCGCGTGGTGGTCCGGCAGGCCCGCGACATCGAGTCGACCTACTACCTGCTGAAGCAGTTCCTCGCCGACGAGCAGCTCCGGTCGACGATCCTCGTCCCGTTCGGCGTTTCGCTGCTTTTGTTGCCCGCGCTGTTCTACTGGTTCTCTCCCGCGGAGGCGGTCGCGGGCGTCGCCGGGCTGCTCGGCGCCGCACTCTTATACAAGGGACTCGCGATCGACCGATTCGTCGCGGGGATGCCGGAGCGGGTCCGCGAGGCGCTGTACGCCGGGCAGGTGTCGATCGTGACCTACGTCGTCGCCGGGGGGCTCGCGCTGGTCGGCGGCTTCTTCGGGGTGCTCTCCGCGTCGGAGCTGGGCGAGACCCCGGCGCTCGTGGGAGCTGTCGAGTTCGTCTACGCCGCGGTCCCGTGGTTCGCGGTCGCGGGCGTGACCGCGGCGGTCGGGCGGCTGCTCGACGAGCTGATCCGCGACGAGGGGATCCGGACGCCGTACCTCAACCTCCCCTTCGTCATCGCCGCGGTCGCCCTCGTCGTCCGCGGGTTCGCCGGCTACTTCCTCGCGCAGGAGGCGATCATCGACCCGTTCGAGCTGGGCGGCGTCGCCGTCGGCCCGGTCCAGCAGCTCGCGGCGTTCATCGTCGGCGGCATCGTGGTCTCGCTCGTCGGCGTCAAGCTCGCGAGCGACGTGGGCACGGAGACGCTGGAAGACGTGATCGACGCGGACCGGGAGACGGACGGGAAGTGAGGGCAGGACGGTCCGTTCCCGAACCGACCGCACCCCTTTTGTCGGTCGCGGTCAGGTGACTCGCCATGCAGGTTTACGGACTGATCGGGAACCCGGTCGGGCACTCGCTGTCGCCGCCGATGCACGAGGCCGGCTACGGGTCGCTCGGCATCGACGCGCGCTACGTGACGTTCGAGCCGGCCCCCGACGACGCCGCCGAAGCGATCGAAGGGGCCGGCGCGCTCGGAGTCGCCGGGCTCAACGTCACGGTCCCTTTTAAACAGGACGCGCTGGAGGCGGTCGACCCCGCGCCCCTCGCCGAGCGGATCGGCGCGGTCAACACGGTCGACTTCGCTCCCGTTCGGGAGGGCGACGCCGATCGGCCTCGGGGACACAACACCGACGCCGCGGGCGTGAAACGCGCGTTTTCCCATCACGATGTCGAGATCGACGGCCGCGACGCGGTCGTCGTCGGGGCGGGCGGCGCGGGGCGGGCGGCCGCGTTCGCGCTGGCCGACGCGGGCGCGGCGGTCCACGTCGCGAACCGCACAGCGGAGCGCGCGGTCGAACTCGCCGAGGCGGTCCCCGGCGCGACCGGCGCGGGGCTCGACGACCTCGGCGACCGCGTCGCCGCCGCGGACGTGCTGGTCAACGCGACCAGCGTGGGGATGGACGACCCCGACGCGACGCCCGTTCCGGCGGAGCACCTCCACGGCGACCTCGCCGTGCTCGACGCGGTGTACGCGCCGATCGAGACGCGGCTCCTGCGGGAGGCGGCCGACGCGGGCGCGACGACGGTCGACGGGGCGTGGATGCTGCTGTTCCAGGGCGTCGAGGCGTTCGAGATCTGGACCGGCGCCGACGCGCCGGTGGAGGCGATGAACGCGGCGCTGCGGGCGGAGCTGGAGTAGGCGGCGAAAAGGGGCGAGAACGGGCGAGAAACGTCCGGAGCCGCGAGCGCCTCAGAACAGGGTCGGACTCGCGAGCAGACCGGCCGCGACGACGAGCGCAACGGAGAGCCCGGCGGCGCCGTAGAAGAAGGGCTTCGCGTCGCGGGCCGGCTCCCGGAGCTTCCCGGCGTCGACGCCGTCGAGGATCTTCCCGCTGCCGACCTCGACGAGGCCGGTGATCAGGAACCACAGGGCGATCATCGCCAGCACGAGGTATCCCCGTGCGCTGCCGGTGAGCGACTCGAACGTGTAGAGCGTGCCCGCCATGTGGCCGCCGGTGGCGACGAACGCGAGCGCGGCGATCCGGCTGATCCACCGGAGGCGGCCGACGATCGAGCCGAGGGCGCCGCCGTCGATCTCGCCGCGGAGCGCCGGCGGAAGCACCGCCAGCGCGACGAACAGTACGCCGCCGGTCCACAGCACCGCGAAGGCGACGTGGACCGACCACATGACCGGGTTGAGAGCGTCCATACTTCCTGTACGCGCCGGTGATCCTTATAAACCGGCGGGACGCGATCGAGGGGAACCGGCGGGGCGCGGTCGGGCAAAACTGATGGGATGGATCCGAGGAGGACGGCGGGGTGCGGTCGGCGGGTGCGAGCGACTATCGGCGTCGGCGAGGGGGGCGAGACGCTCCGTCGGCGACGGCTTTTAAATATCCGACGTTCGTACCTGCCGACGATGGCCCTACTGCAGAAGCTCAAAGAGAAGCTCGGGTTCGGGAGCGGTCGCGCCGAACGCGAGGAGACGGACCCGGAAGTGACCGTCGAGCACGAACCAGAGGCGGAATCGGACGCGGAATCGACGGACGGCGCCGACGACGTGTCGCCGGACGAGGGATCGAACGACGACGAACCGGCCGCCGCGGAGACGGAGGCGGCCGCCTCGACCGAGACGCTGGTCGACGAGGAGGAGGCCGCCGACGAGCCCGCCGAGGCGGCCGAGCCGGCGGAGGCCGTGGGGAAGGCCCACGAGGCGATGGCGGACGACGGCGATGACGTCGTCGAGCCGGGCACGGGGGTCGAGTCCGCCGAAGGCGTCGAGTCCGCCGAAGGCGTCGAGTCCGCCGCGAGCGAGGAGTCGGACGACGACGAGGCGGCCGCCGCGGACACGGAGGCGGCGGCCTCGACCGAGACGCTGGTCGACGAGGAGGGCGCCGCCGAGGACCCGGCCGAGGCGGCCGAGCCGGCGGAGGCCGCGGGAGTCGCCGACGAGGAGATCGAGGTCGACGCGGACGAAGACGCCGACGAGACGGGCGGAGGCGACGAGACGGGCGGAGGCGACGAGACGGGCGCCGACGTCGAGGAGCTGAAGGGGATCGGACCGGCCTACGCGGACCGGCTCGCCGAGATCGGGATCGACACCGTCGCGGACCTCGCCGACGCCGACGCCGAAGCGGTCGCCGAGGGCGCGAGCGTCGGCGAGAAGCGGGCGACGAGGTGGATCGACCGCGCCGAGGAGTTCTGACGCCGCCGACCCCGACCGACTCCGAGATCGCCGACCGCAACTGTTTCGTCGGCCCCGCCGAACCGGGAGGCATGCAGCGATCGGTACACACCGACCGAGACCGGTTCCGCGAGGTCGCCGCCGCGGCGCCCGCCGGAGCCCGGGTCCCGGTCGAGCGCCGCGTCGCCGTCGACGACCCCTTCGCGGCCTACCGCCGCGCCCGCGACGGGCCGGGCGGGTTCTTCTACGAGACCACCGGCGGCCAGTCCGGCTGGGGCTACTTCGGCGTCGACCCGGTCGAGCGGCTCACCGTTTCCGGGGACGCGGCGATCGCGTCGTCGAAATCGGACTCGACCGGCGACTACCGACGCCCGAGCCCGACGCTCGCGGCGCTGGAGGGGCTGATCGACGGCGAGGCCCTCGCGCGCGGCGACTGCGACGTTCCCTATCCCTGCGGCGCGTTCGGCTGGCTCTCGTACGACGCCGCCCGCGAGCTGGAGTCGTTCCCGGAGCCGGCGCCGGCGGGTCCCGGCGCGGTCGACGACCGGGGGCTCCCGCGGCTCCGGGTCGGCGTCTTCGAGCGGGTGGCGGCGTGGGAGTGCCCGGTGTCCGCGGACGGTGGCGACTCGACCGACGACACCGCCCTCACCCTCCGCGTGACCGCCTGCCCGCGCGTTCCCGAGGGGCTCGACGACCCGGACGGCGACAGCGAGGCGCTCGACGCGCTGTTCGACGAGGGGGCGTCGCGTGCGGCCGACCTGATCGACCGGATCGAGTCGGGCGACCCCGCGGTCGGGCCGGCCCCCGACCCGGACGCGTCGACGGCGACCTTCGAGAGCGACGCGGGGCGCGAGGGGTACGCCGAGGCGGTCCGCCGGGTGAAGGAGTACGTCCGCGACGGCGACACCTTTCAGGCGAACGTCTCCCAGCGGCTGCGCGCCCCGGCCGCGGTCCACCCCGTCGAGGCGTACGACGCGCTCCGGCGGGTGAACCCGGCGCCGTACTCCGGGCTGATCGAGTTCTCGCGGGGAGATGGGGGAGTGGGGGACGCCGCGGGCGGAGACGACGACCGCGACGCGGCCCCCCCCGGCGTCGACCTCGTGAGCGCGAGCCCAGAGCTCCTCTTAGAGCGGATTCCGGCCGGAGACGGGGACGGGGCCGCCGACGACCGCGACGAAGACGACGCCGGCGACCGCCTCGTCACGGAGCCCATCGCCGGGACCCGGCCGCGCGGGGAGACCCCCGAGGCGGACGCGGAGATGGAGGCGGAGCTGACCGGCGACGCGAAGGAGCGCGCGGAACACGCCATGCTCGTCGACTTGGAGCGCAACGACCTCGGGAAGGTCTCCCGGTTCGGCACCGTCGACGTGGCGGAGTACCGCCGCGTCGACCGATACAGCGAGGTGATGCACCTCGTGAGCCTGATCGAGGGGGAGGCGCGGCCGGGCGTGGGGCTCGCGGACGCGATCGCGGCGTGTTTCCCCGGCGGGACCATCACGGGCGCGCCCAAGCCGCGGACGATGGAGATAATCGACGAGCTGGAGGCGACGCGGCGCGGCCCCTACACCGGCTCGATGCTCGCGGCCGGCTTCGACGGGCGGGCGACGCTCAACATCGTCATCCGAACGCTGGTGCGCCGGGCGGCCGAGTACCACCTCCGCGTCGGCGCGGGGATCGTCCACGACTCCGAGCCGGACGCGGAGTACGAGGAGACGCTCGCGAAGGCCCGCGCGCTCGTGACCGCGGTCGACGAGGCGCTCGCCGCGGGCGGGATGGCGGTCGAGGAGGGGGACGAGCGATGACGGGGGGCGAGACGGTGCGCGAGGTCGGCGAGGGGCGCGCCACCGACGGCTGGCGCCCCGGCGCGGGCGACTCGGACGCGCGAGTCCTCGTCGTCGACAACTACGACTCGTTCGCGTACAACCTCGTCCAGTACGTCGGCGAGGTCGCCGGCGCGGTCGCGGTGCGGCGCAACGACGCGGTCGATCTGGCCGGGATCCGCGCCCTCGACCCGGACGGCGTCGTCGTCTCTCCGGGGCCGGGCACCCCCGCGGAGGCGGGCGTCTCGATCGACGCGTTCGAACTGGACCGCCCCGTGTTCGGCGTCTGTCTCGGCCATCAGGCGCTGTGCGCGAGCGCCGGGAGCAGGGTCGGCCACGCGCCCGACGTCGTCCACGGGAAGCCGTCGACGATCACGCACGACGGCGCGGGCGTGTTCGCGGGACTCCCCGACCGATTGCGGGTCGGGCGGTACCACTCGCTGTGCGTCGAGCGCGCGGACCTCCCCGACGAGCTGATCGAGACCGCGCAGACGGACGAGGAGCGCGAGGTCGTGATGGGCGTGCGCCACCGGGAGAAACCGCACATCGGCGTGCAGTTCCACCCCGAGAGCATCCTGACGCCGCGGGGGAAGGCGTTGGTGACGAACTTCGTGGAGGTGTGCGAGGATGGGTGACGATTCTCGAGAGGAGCTCCGCTACCACGTCGACGGTGAGATCGTGCCCGCCTCGGCGGCGACCGTCTCCGTCGAGGACCGCGGGTTCGCCTACGGCGACGCCGCCTTCGAGACGCTGCGCGCGTACGGCGGCGAGGTGTTCCGGTGGGGCGACCACGCCGCGCGGCTCGCGGACACCTGCGAGACGCTCGGGCTCGATCACGGCCTCGCGGACGCGGACCTGAAAGCCCGGATCGACGAGACGCTCGCCGCGAACGACCTGGCTGACGCGTACGTGAAGTGCTCTATCACCCGCGGGGTCCAGCCCGGCACGCTCGACCCGCGGCCCGAGGTCGACCCCACCGTCGTCGTGATCGCGAAGCCGCTCCCCCGCGGCGGCGTCGACTCCGAGCCCGTCTACGACGGCCCCGCCGCGCTCCAGACGACGAAGACCCGAAAGCCCTCCCCGCGGGCGCTCCCGGCCGACGCGAAGACGCACAACTACCTCAACGGCATCCTCGCGCGGCTGGAGCTGCGCGTGACCGGCGCCGACGAGGCGCTGATGCTCGATCAGGAGGGCAACGTCGCCGAGGGGGCGACCTCGAACCTCTTTTTCGTCGACGGCACCGCCCTCAAGACGCCCTCGCTCGACGGGCCGATCCTCCCCGGCGTGACGCGTCGCGCCGTGATCGAGATCGCCGAGGCGGAGGAGATCCCGGTCGAGGAGGGGACGTACGCCCCGGACGCGGTGCGCGAGGCCGACGAGGTGTTTCTGACTAACTCGACGTGGGAGATCCGCCCCGTCGAGACGGTGGACGGGCTGGACGTGAGCGGGGACGGCGAGGGGGCCGAGGGGCCGCTGACCGCGTTGCTCTCGCGGGTGTTCGATCGACGCGTGGAAGAGGGGTACTACGACGGCGAGCGGTTATAAGCGGATTATGAATGTGGGTTCGGAGCGGGACATGAGCGTCCAAAGGCCTACGTATCGGTACTACGTGGGTCGGCCATGTCCCTGAAGCGCCGAGCCGTCCTCCTCGGCGGTGCGACAGCGGTCGGGGTCGGAGCGGCCGGCGAATCGGGGAGAGTTCTGGCGAGTGTTCGTTTATAAGCGGCCGTCGCTATCGACGGATCGGCGGTGAACACCGCCAAAGCCCCAGTCGGTGAGGCGGGCGCACGCTCGTTGCGCGCTTCAGTCGCTCACTTCGTTCGCTCCCTCCAGTGCTTACGTCCCCTGCGCCCGCCCCACCGACTGCCCCTTTGAGTCCCACCCACTCGCAACCGCAACCGCACCTCACACCTCCCCAGCCTCGTCGGTGGTCCTCCGCTTCGCTCCGGACCACCGACTCCCTCGCGCGGTGCCGTTCGCGGGCCGAAGGCCCGCTCACGGGCACGCGCCACCGCAGTTCGATTTATAAAGAGCGCTACCGGTCGATCCCGCCCGCGCCGTCGACGACGCTCTCGACGTCGCCGGGCGTGATCACCGCGAGGTCGCCGTCGACGGTGCGCTTCAGGGCGGCGGCCGCGGCGGCCCACTCCAGCGCGTCGCCGACCTCGCCCCCGTCGATCCGCTTCGCGAGGTAACCGGCGACGAACGCGTCGCCGGTGCCGATCGCGTCGTAGGTGTCCGCCTCGAAGACGCCCTGCTCGTACACCTCGCCGTTCCGGAGCGCGACCGCGCCCTCCGTGCCCCGCGTGACGACCACCGTCTCGACGTCGAACGCGGACGCGAGCCCGTGGGCGATCTCGACCGCGTCGCCCTCGCGGTCCAGCACCTCGCGGGCGTCTCGCCGGGGGACGAACAGGGTGTCGACGTGCTCGAAGAGCTCCTCGTAGGCGGCGCGGGCGGTCTCGGGGTCCCAGAGCTTCGCCCGGTAGTTGAGGTCGAACGAGCGCGTCGCGCCGGCCTCGCCCGCGGCGCGGAGCAGGGCCGTCGTCGTCTCCGCGGCCCGGTCGGAGAGCGCCGGCGTGATCCCGGTCGTGTGGAAGCGCTCGGCCGACTCCAGCGCCCCGGTCGGCAGCTCCGCGGGTGTGACCGTCGTGATCGCGGCCTCGGCGCGGTCGTAGATCACGTTCGTCCCGCGCGGCTCCCCGCCGTGTTCGAGGTAGTACGTACCCAGTCGGCTCGTCTCGGGGTCGGCCCACGACACGCCCGTCCGGACGCCGTGGCTCCGGAGCTCGCCGATGACCCGACGTCCGAGCGGCGACTCCGGGAGCTTCGAGAGCCAGACCGCGTCGGCCCCGAGTCGGGCGGCGCCGACGGCGACGTTGCTCTCCGCCCCGCCCGCCTGCACGTCCAGGTCCTCGGTGGTCTCCAAGCGCTCGCCGCGGGGCGGCGAGAGCCGGAGCATCGTCTCGCCGAACGTCACCAGGTCCGTCACGCCGACCACCCCGTCGGGGCGGTGGGCGCGGTCGGTCCCGCCGCCGCGGTGGCTGCGGTTCCCGCGGTCGCTGCGGTCGCTGCGGTCGCCGCGATCGCTTCGGTGTGCATACCGAAGCGTCGGCGAGGGAGTACAAAAGGACCCGCGATCGGCGGCGGGGCGGTCGGGAGTCGGTGTGGCGGTCCCGGCTGTGAACCGCCGACGCCAGCGCCCTCGCCGACGCTCACCGCACCGCCGACGCCAGCGCCACCGCCCCGAAAAGCAGCAGCGCGAGCGCGGCGACCGGCTGGTTCCCGGCGGCCGCCAGATAGGCCCCGTAGACGACCGCGACCGAGATCCCGCCAGCGAGCAGGTTCGCCCCGACGTGGACCGCGACGTTCCGACGGGTTCGGGCCTCTCGCCCGACCTGCTCGCCGAGGGAGATCCCGTGGTCAGCGGTGTCCCACGCGATCGCGAGCGCGACCCCGGCCGCGAGCAGCGGCTCGACCGCGCCGCCGAGGTACCCGGCCGCCGCGATCCCGACGACGCCGACAGCCGCCGCCCACGAGAGGACCCGGTGAGAGCGCCGGAGCGACCCGGCGAGGAAACCGACCGCCGCGAGCCCCACGAGCGCCCCGCCGGTCGGCGCGGCGAGGAACGCGGACAGCGCCGCGACCGCGCCGGCGACGAGGCCGGCGACGACCGCTGACGTCGGCGGGCGGTCGTCGCGCTCGCGCTTGTCTCGCTCGGGGGCGTCGCGCTCTCCGTCTCCCGCTCCCCCCTCACCGGCGGCCGCCCCGCGCCGGCTCACCGCGACCACCTCGCCGCGGCCCCCGCGACCGCGACGGGGAACGACCGGTCGCCCCACTCGACCGCGCGGATCCCCGCCCCCCGCAGGGCGCGGAGCCGCTCGCGGCGCTCGAACGCGACCAGTCCGGTCCCGGGGGTGTCGCCGGCGGTCACGTCGGGCGAGAGGACGGTGACGAGGTGGCCGTGCGCGTCGATCCGCCGCGCGAGCGACGCCGCGGAGTCGTCCAGTAGGGGGGTGAAAAACAGTACCTGCGCGTCCGCCGGGAGCCGCCGGCGGAACCGCCGGAGCCACAGCGACCGGTAGAAGCGGCCCTCGCTCGGCGTCGGCGCTAAGGCGGGATCGGTGGCCAGCGCCTCGCGACCGCGGGCGGCGTGGGCCGTGCCCGCGCCCGGCGGGAGCCAGCAGTCGCGCGGGCTCAGCGCCGCGATCCCGACCCGGTCCCCGCCGTCGAGCAGCGCGGTGAACGCCTGTCCGGCGGCCTCGACGCTCGCCTCCACGGCGGTGTCGGCGTCGGGCTCGGGCGCGGCGTACGCCGCCTCGCGGGCGTCGATCAGGAGGACGACGGTCGCGGCGCGCTCCTCGCGGAGTTCGAGCGTCGCCAGCTCCCCCGTCCGCGCCCGTCGATTCCAGTCGATCCGCTTGATCGGGTCGCCGCGGTGGTACTCGCGGGTGGCGTGGAACTCGACGCCCGCGCCGCCGACGTCGGTGGGGACCCGGCCGTGGTAGACCGTCGTCAGCCCCCGCAGGGGGAGGTCGCCGCCGGCCGCGAGCTCCGGGGTACAGACGATCCGGGTCGGCGTCGCGAGCTCGGTCGTGCGCTCACGGGAGCCGGCCGCGTTCCGCGTGATCGCCCGGGCGGGCTCCCACTCGTGCTCGCCGCGGCTCGCCCGGACGGCGTACTCGAAGGCCGCCGTCGCGCTCGGGCTGAGCGCGGTCGCGGTCCGCGCCGGCCCGTCGATCACCTCCAGCCCGGGCGGCACGCCGTCGACGAGCCGGAGGTCCGGCAGGGGCGCGTCGCCGACGTTGCGCGCGCGGACCGTGACGACCACCTCGTCGCCCGGATCGGGGGCGTCGCCGCTCACGGTTCGAGAGAGCTCGACCGTCGCCTCCGGCGCCTCGCCGATCCGGGCGTAGACGGCGTATCCCACGCCGACGGCGCCGACCAGCACGAGCCCGGGCTGCCGGGCGACGACGCCGACCCCGACGAGCGCGAGCGCGACCCCGGCGACCCCGTCCCACCGCGCCGTCTCGGACCGCCTGAGAGGCGTGCGCTCGGTCGTTCGGTCCGCGGCCGTCGGGTCGTCGGCCGCGCCGTCGTCGGTTCCGTCGCTCATTGCGTCGCCTCCGGCGGGTCGGCTCCCGCGTCGGCGTCGAGTCGCCCGATCGCGTCGATCGCGGCGCTGAGTCCGTACCCGTACCGCGGGCGCCCCCGGACCGCGGCTCGGAGCCGGACCCGGACCGGATACGACGCGTCGCCGTCGAGGAACGCGGCCGCGGTCGGGTCGTCAGTCCAGTCCCCCGCGTCCACCGCCCGTTCGGCCGCCGCCGTCGAGCAGTTCCGGTCGCGGGCGACCGCCGCGACCGCGACGGTCCGGACCCGCTCGCGCAGCTCGCGGCGGGTGGCGTACCCGCCCCGGGAGGCGCCGATCACCCGGGCGATCCGCTCGTCGAGGTCCTCGCCGGGCACGGTCGCGAGCTCCCGGCGCTCCGGCTCGCCGGGGACGGCCGTCCGCCGGTCCCGACCCCGGCGCTCGTTCGCGTACCGGATCCCCTGTGCGACCGCGAGCACCCCTATCAGGGTGACGACGACGGCGGAGGGGTCGAGCGCGGCCGCGACGCCGCGGTTCGCGACCGCGACGAACCCGACCGCGACCGCCGCGATCCCGACGACCGCGAGGGGGCGCACTACCGGTCACCTCCGGGGCTCGCCGGGTCGACGGGACCGTCATCGGCACCGTGACGCTCCTCGATCCGGCGCAGCGCCTCGACGGCCCTGCGCTCGCGGTCCTCGGTCGCGTCCGCGCCGCCGTACCGGACCCGCTCGAAGACCTCGGTGAGCGTCGCGACCGGCTCCTCGTCGACCCCGGCGTCGACCGCCGCGGCCGCGAACTCCGCGGGCGTCGACGAGGCTGGACGGTCCACGTCGAGCGCCGCGGTCATGTCGCGCCACGCCCGGTACACCTCGTTGTCGGCGTCCGACTCCTCGATCCGGTCTGCGGCTTCGCCGGCGGTCCGACCGACCGCGGCGAGGTCGGGCGCCGGTTCCTCGGGGTCGTCCTCGGCCGCGGCTCCGTCGCCCGGCCCCGCCTCGTCGTCGCCGCCGGCGAGGAGGAGGACCCCGACGCTGGCGACGAGCGCGACGATCACGAGGAGCGCGAACAGGAGCTCCGGGGCCGAGGCCGCTCCCTCGCTCCCGCCGACGCCCGCGCCGCCGGCCGCGCCCTCGGGGAGGACGCCGTCGTCGGGGCCGGCGATACCGAACGAGAACTCGGTCTCGGTCGACGCCGACCCGCAGGCGGTCAGGACGGCCCACACCAGCCAGATCGGGACGCCGACGGCGGCGGCGACCGCGAGGGCGGCGAGCGACGAGCGCGTGTCGCGGTAGGCGACCGCCGCGACCGCGACGACCAGCCCGGAGAGCAGCAGCACGGCCGGCGGCTCGCGGAGGGACTCGTAGCACAGCGGCTGGGTCGAGAGGGACGGTTCGCCGCCGGGCGACGGGGAGAGCCCCGGGTCGCCCGCGCCGTCGCCCGCGCTCGGCGCGTCGCCTTGGGCCCCGCCGAGCCCGCCGCCGTCGAGACTGACGGCCGAGTCGAGCGTCGCGGCGGCGACGCCGAGCGCGACGACCGCGAGGAGGGCGAGGGCGACCGCGAGGAGGGCGTCCCGCTTCACGTCCGTGGATACGCGGTCCCGGAGGAATAGCTTTCGGCGGGAGCGCGGGAGTTAGGGGCGGAGGAGCGACGAGCGCGCCGCCGCCTACCCCTCCGAGCCGTCGACCGCGTCGTCGAGAGGCGTGGTCGGGAACAGCGCGTCGACGTCGGGCTCCGGCTCGACCAGTCGGTAGGCGGTCCCGTCGGGCTCGACGACCCCGGCGTCCGCGAGGTGATCGAGGTGCGCGAACGCCTCGCCCGGCCCGTGGAGGACGTGGATCTCCGAGAGCTCGCCGAACAGCGCGGCCGCGACCTCCCACGCGGTCGCCGGTCCCTCGTCGGCGAGGACGCCGAGCACCCGCCGCGTGCGGTGCCGGTGGTGGTCGAGGATCGTCGCGGCCCGCAGCCCCGGCTCGTCGATCCGCTCGCGGTGGCCGGGGTGGGCCGCGTCGAAGTCGCGGTCGACGATCCGCGCGAGGCTCTCGGCGTAGGCGGCGAGCGCGCCGTCGACCCGCACGTCGGCGCCGCCGACGTTCGGGGTGTACCGCGGGAGGAGCGCGTCGCCGGCGAACAGCTCCTCGCCGGAGGTGTCGCGACCGCGAGCGCTCCCGACCGGCTCGTGACCGGGGACCTCGCGCGGGTCGAACGCGAACCCGGTGAGCCCGGCGGTGTGGCCCGGCAGGTGGACCGCTTCGAGGGCGACGCCGCCGGCGTCGATCGCGTCGCCCTCGCCGAACGCCGTCACGTCGGCGGGGCGACCGCTGAGGTCGGCGCTCACGGAATCGAAGAAGGCGGTCAGCCGCTCTCGGTCGGACTCGGGCATCCCCCACCGATCGAACGTCTCGTGCTGGAGGTCGCGATCGAGGAACAGCGGCGTCTCGGTGCCGTCGACGAGCGACGCGTCCGCCTCGTGAACGTACACGTCGGCGTCGCCTTCGGCCTGGATCTCGCCGGCCAGCCCCGCGTGGTCGGGGTGCCAGTGGGTGAGCGCGACGGCGTCCACGTCGGCGAAGGAGTGCCCGTGCTCGGCGAGTCCGGCCTCCAACTCCTCGCGCACGTCCGGGAGCGCGACGCCCGTGTCCACGAGCGCGGTCGTCTCTCCGTCGAGCAGGTACGCGTCGTTCTCGCCCTCGAAGACGGTGTTGCCGAGCTGGATCCGTTTCACACGGACCCGTCGGCGGGAGCCCTTTTGAGGGTTGCCACCGCGGAAGTCGAGGGGAGAGACGACGGAGAGATCGACTCGGGAACGCTCAGCCGAGCACGCCGACCCCGGTGAACTCGAAGCGGGCGCCGCCGTCTTTACTCTCCGTCAGCACTACCTCCCAGCCGTGGGCGTCCGCGACGGCCTCGACGATTTCGAGGCCGAATCCGGTCCCGTCGTCGATCGTGGTGTATCCCGGCTGAAAAACCGTCTCGCGGTCGTTCGCCGGGATTCCCGGCCCGTCGTCGGCGACGTAGAAGCCGCCGTCGCAGTCGCCGACGGTCACCGTCACGTCGTCGCCCGCGTGCTCGACCGAGTTTCGCAGGAGGTTCTCGAAGAGCTGTCTCAGCCGGCTCCGGTCCGCGCGGACCGCGCGGTCGGTCTCGATCCGGAGCGTCGCGTCGGCGGTCTCGACGCCCGCCCAGCACTCCTCGACCAGCTCCCGGAGCGGGACTCGCTCCGGCCCGTCGACGCCCTCACCGCCTCGGGCGAGCGTCAGGAGGTCGTCGATGAGGGCGCTCATACGCTCGTGGCTTCGGGCGACGTGGTCGAGGTGCTCGGAGTCGCACTTTTCGCGAGCGAGCACCAGCTGCCCCTGCGCGACGCTGAGGGGATTCCGGAGGTCGTGCGAGACGATGCTCGCGAACTCCTCTAGCCGTTCGTTCTGTTCCCTGAGCGCCTCCTCACGTCGCTTCCGATCGCTCACGTCCCGGATGACGCCGACGCGGTCGAGTTCGGACGCGTCGTCGCCCTGTTCGTCCCCGATCCGTCCCTCCACGAGACGATTGAACCGCATCTCCACCGGGAATCGGTCGCCGTCCGCGGTGAGGAACTCGTACTCGACCGCGCCGGTCTCCCGATCTCCGGCTTCGATCTCGCGGCGCACCCGCTTCGCCTTCTCCGCGGCCTCCTCGGTCACCCAGTCGTAGATGTGCGTTCCGATCAGCTCCTCCCGGCTCACGCCCTTCATCTCGGCGTAGCGGTCGTTGACGTACGCGATGGTCCCGTCTGGACGGACGGCGTAAACGGCGTCGTCGAGCGACTCGAGGATCGTCTCGTAGCGGCGTATCTCTCGTTCCCGCCGTGACTCGTCCATCGTGGTCCTCTCGTCCCTTCGTTTCAGCCGGTTAGTAATAAATAGGCCGCCACCGCCGTCCGAACGCTCGGTCCTCGTCTCGACCCTTCTCCCGGAACGGGCGCACCCCCGTGCGGATCCGGACCCTTTTCGAGCGCGGCCCCCGTTCGATCGGTATGGAGTACCAACCGGGCGTGTGCAACATCGGACCGGCTCAACAGCGGCGGCGACTCCTCCTCGGCGTCGGCTCGCTGCTGCTCGCCGCGGTCACCGTCGGCGCGATTTTCGTGATGGCGTGGCCGCGCTGGACGCTCATCCTCTCGCTGTTCCCGCTATACGGCGCCGCGATGGGGTACTTCCAGTACCGCGAGCGGTTCTGCGTCGGCTTCGCCGGGATCGGCGTCTTCGACGTCGGCGAGGGGACCCAACAGGTGCGCGACGAGGAAGCGCTCGAAGCCGACCGGCGGCGCGCGGTGCGGCTGAACACGAAGTCGCTGGCCGTCGGCGCGATCGGATCGCTCGTGATCTACGGCGTCTCGCTGGTACTGTTGTAGAGATCGGTTCGGCGGTGTCGTGACTTTCGCGATGTATCCAGTCGATTAGTTATAAACAACTGCTGGCAGATCGGCGGTGAACACCTCCAAATCCCCAGCCGCTCGCTTATAAGTGGTTGCTGACGACGGATCGACGGTGAACACCTCCAAATCCCCAGCCGCTCGCTTATAAGTGGTTGCTGACGACGGATCGACGGTGAACACCTCCAAAGCCCCAGCCGGGAGGGCGGCGCACGCTCGCTGCGCTCCTCACTCGGTCGCTCACGCTCCCTCGTTGCGGTGCTTACGTCGTCATCAGAACGCGAAGCGTTCTGATTGGCTCACGAGAGCTCCGCTCTCGTGAACGCCTGCGCCGCCCTCCCGGCTGCCCCTTTGAGTCCCACCCGCCCGCAACCGCACCGCAGCCTCACGCCTCCCCAGCCTCGTCGGTGGCCCTCCGCTTCGCTCCGGACCACCGACTCCCTCGCACGCGCTCCTCGCGCCCTCCGGGCGCTCGGAGGCACGCGCCACCGCACAGCACCGCGAGTCGTATCGTCGTCGACCGTATTTAACCACACGAACGTGCACATAGAAAAGCATTAGAACGGGCTCGATAACCACGTAAGTGAATGAGTCTGTCCGAGCCGGACCACGAGCTCGTCGTCGCGGAGCTCGGCCGGGAGCCGACGGCGGCCGAGGCCGCGCTGTTCGAGAACCTCTGGAGCGAGCACTGCGCGTACCGCTCCTCGCGGCCCCTGCTGTCGGCGTTCGAGAGCGAGGGCGATCAGGTCGTCGTCGGTCCCGGCGACGACGCGGCGGTCCTCGCGCTGCCCGATCCGGACGCCGCCGACGTGCCGGCCGCCGACCGCGACGCCGACGACTACGGCGACCAGTACGTCACTTTCGGCGTCGAGAGCCACAACCACCCCTCCTTCGTCGACCCGTTCGACGGGGCGGCGACGGGCGTCGGCGGCATCGTCCGCGACACCATGTCGATGGGCGCGTACCCCATCGCCCTGCTCGACTCGCTGTACTTCGGCGGCTTCGACCGCGAGCGCTCCCGCTACCTCTTCGAGGGCGTCGTCGAGGGGATCTCCCACTACGGCAACTGCATCGGCGTCCCCACGGTCGGCGGCAGCGTCGCCTTCCACGGCGGCTACGAGGGGAACCCCCTCGTCAACGTCGCCTGCGTCGGCCTCACGAACGAGGACCGGCTGGTCACGGCCACGGCCCAAGAGCCGGGCAACAAGCTGGTCCTCGTCGGCAACGGCACCGGCCGCGACGGGCTCGGCGGCGCCTCCTTCGCGAGCGAGGACCTCGCCGAGGACGCCGAGACCGAGGACCGCCCCGCGGTGCAGGTGGGCGACCCCTACGCCGAAAAGCGGCTGATCGAGTGCAACGAGGCCCTCGTGGACGAGGATCTCGTCCTGTCGGCCCGCGACCTGGGCGCGGCGGGCCTCGGCGGCGCCTCCTCCGAACTGGTCGCGAAGGGCGGGCTCGGCGCCCGGATCGACCTCGATTCCGTCCACCAGCGCGAGCCGAACATGAACGCGATGGAGATCCTGCTCGCGGAGAGCCAGGAGCGGATGTGCTACGAGGTCGCGCCCGAGGACGTCGAGCGCGTCGAAGCGCTCGCCGAGCGGTTCGACCTCGGCTGCTCCGTCATCGGCGAGGTGACCGACGGGAACTACGTCTGCGAGTTCGCGGGCGCCGGGGAGGGTGACGCGGACGGCTCCGGCGACGCCGAGTCCGAGGTCGTCGTCGACGTCGACGCCGAGTACCTCGCCGACGGCGCCCCGATGAACGACCTCCCGAGCGAGACCCCGGCCCAGCCGGAGCGCAATCTCCCCGACCCCGAGCCCTCGCTCGACGAGGCGGTCGAGGCGGTCGTCTCGGCCCCCTCGACCGCGAGCAAGCGCTGGGTGTACCGCCAGTACGACCACGAGGTCGGCGTCCGCACCGCGATGAAGCCCGGCGACGACGCCGCGATCATGGCGATCCGTGAGACGGAGCCGACGGGCGAGTCCGCGTCCGAATCCGACGGCGTCGGCCTCGCGCTCTCCTCCGGCGCGAACCCGAACTGGACCGAGACCGCCCCCTACGAGGGCGCCCGCGCCGTCGCCCTCGAGAACGCGACCAACCTCGCCGCGAAGGGCGCGGTCCCCCTCGCCGCGGTCGACTGCCTCAACGGCGGCAACCCGGAGAAGCCCGACGTGTACGGCGGGTTCAAGGGGATCGTCGACGGGCTCGCCGACGCCTGTGCCGACCTCGACGCCCCCGTCGTCGGCGGCAACGTCTCGCTGTACAACGACAGCGTCGAGGGCCCGATCCCGCCGACGCCGACGCTCGCGCTGATCGGCACGCGGAAGGGCTACGACGCGCCGCCCGCCGCCCTCGACGCCGACCGCGCCGACGACTCCGAGCTGCTGTTGGTCGGCTCCGGCGGCGCCGACGGCGGCGCGCTCGGCGGCTCCGAGTACCTCGCGCAGGCGGGCGGAACCGACCGGTTCCCGACGCTGCCGGGCGGAGCGTCCGCAGGGGACGGCGACCTCGCCGACTTCGTCGCGTCGCTCGCGGCGGTCGCCCGCCACGAGTCGACCCTCGCCACCCACGACGTGAGCGACGGCGGGCTCGCGGTCGCGCTCGCGGAGCTCGTGACCGACGAGGCGGGCGCCGACGTGACCCTCCCCGACCGCGTCGCGGCCTTCGAGGAGGCGCCCGGCCGCCTCGTCGTCCAGACGACCGATCCCGAGGCGGTCGCGAAGCTGGCCGGCGAGCTGCCCGTCCTCCGGCTCGGCGACGTGACGACAGACGGGACGCTCTCGCTCGCGGTCGGCGACGACGCGGTCGCGATCGACGCGGACGCGATCCGGGACCTCCGGGGCGTCATCGAGCGCGAGCTGGCCTGACGGCTCGCCGAGACGCGTTCTCCGCTCGGTTTCCGTCGCGCGAAAGCGAGCGATACGCTTTTAGGTTTTCCTAAAATACGTAGTCTCAGTTACGGGACGCCGATCGGCCCGGCGCCCGACACACCGATGTCTCACACGCAATCAGTCGAACGGACGGAGTCGGCCACGGACGCGAGCGAGTCGTCCGCGGACGCGACGGGATCGCGCGCCGACGCGACCGAGTCGCCCGCCGCGGCGTCGGCGGACCCCGTGTTGTCGCTGTCTGGCGTGACGAAGGAGTTCGGTCCGGAGACCGCCGTCGACGGCGTCTCTCTCGACGTCAAGCCGGGAGAGCTGCTCACCTTCCTCGGCCCGTCCGGCTGCGGGAAGACGACGACGCTGCGGACCATCGCGGGGTTAGAGGAGCCGACGGAGGGGCAGATCGCCCTCGGCGGCGAGACCGTCGCCGGCGACGGCGCGTTCGTGCCGCCCGAGCGGCGCGACGTCGGGATCGTCTTCCAGAACTTCGCGCTGTTCCCCCACCTCACCGTCCGAGAGAACATCGCGTTCGGGCTCGGCGACGACGCGGACGCGAGCGCGGAGCGCGTCGACGAGATGCTCGACCTCGTCGACCTGCCCGAACACGGCGAGAAGACGCCCGACCAGCTCTCGGGCGGGCAGAAGCAGCGCGTCGCGCTCGCGCGCTCGCTGGCGCCGGAACCCGAGGTGCTCCTCCTCGACGAGCCGTTCTCGAACCTCGACGTGCGGCTCCGCGTCGAGATGCGCGAGGAGGTCCGCCAGATCCTGAAGGAGGCCGGCGTCACCGCCGTCTCCGTCACCCACGACCAGGAGGAGGCGCTCTCCATCTCCGACCGCGTCGCCGTGATGAACGACGGGAAGATCGAGCAGGTCGGCCGCCCCGAGTCGGTGTTCGAGCGCCCCGAGTCGAAGTTCGTCGCCTCCTTCCTCGGGCGGGCGTCGTTCCTCGAAGGCCACCTCCGCGACGGGAAGGTCGAGACGGGAATCGGCCGGTTCGACGCCGTCACGCTGGAGGGGTACGACACCGTCTACGACGGCGCGCCCGTCGACGTGTTGGTTCGCCCCGACGACCTCCGGGCGAGCCCCGCGAGCGCCGACCTGGCCGACGGGACCATCGTCTCGCGGCAGTACGTGGGCCCCTCGTTCATCTACCGGGTCGAGCTCGACTCCGGCGAGGTCGTCCACTGCCTCCACAACCACGTCGAGGAGTTCGATCTCGACGAACCGGTGAGCCTTGAGCTCACCGCCGCGCATCCGCTGGCCTGGTACCCGCGGTAGGCGGGAGAGTTTTATCCGGGTCCGTGAAGACGATCCGCTATGGGCGGCATCGAACTCACCGATCGCGGGCTCGTCGTCGATCGCGCGCCGAATCGACTCGACGAGCTCGCGGCGGGGTTCTCTGCGGTCCTTTCCCGGCTCGATATCGATCACGTCTTCGTGGCCGGCTACGTCGCGATCCTCGCCGGCCGATCACGGTCGACGGAGGATATCGACGTGTTCATCGAGCGATGCCCGGCAGATCGGATCGACGACCTCGTCACCGAGTTGGAACGCGAGGGGTACTGGGGTCCCGCGATGCCGCTCTCCGAGATGTACGGCAACCTCGCGAACGACACGAACATCTGGGTGGCACTCGACGGCGAGATGACGCCGCACGTCGAGGTGAAGTTTCCGAACGACGAGTTCGACGAGGCGTCCCTCCGGAACGCGATCGACGCACACGTCGGCGACCGCACGGTCCCCATCGGTCCGCTCGAGCTACAGATCGCGTACAAGCTCTCGCTCGGCGGTCGAACCGACATCGAGGACGCCGCGCACCTCTACACGCTTTTCGGAGAAAGCCTTTCCACCGGTCGCCTCGAATCGTGGGTCGAACGACTCGACGTCGAAGATCGGTATGAACGACTCAGAACCCTCTGACGCGGACCCGACCGTCACAGGCGGCGACTCCGCGCGAGCGCCGCGCTACGAACAGGTCGTCCGCTGGGCCGAGTACGTCAGGGACACGCCGGTCACGGTGTGGGGGCCACAGCAGAACGCGGTCGTGAACGGACAGATCGACAGCGCGCGCGCCGTCGACGTGTCGGCCGAAGAACGGAAGCGGATCCGCGCGTTCGCGGACGCGGAGCTACGAGAGTCCGACGGGAACGACGCCTGATCGGATCGTTTCGAGCGGGACAGCGCCCGCGACGTCGAAATCCGAGCCGCAACGCCGCTTAAAAGGTAAACAGGAACGGGATGACGTACGCGACGAGCAGGCCGACGAGGGTAACGGCCGCGCCGATACCGACCTCGCGGCTGCCGAACGTCTGCATGGGGGATGTCACGCGCTTGTCCGGGTCGGGCTCGTGAGAGTGGTCGTCCATGTGCGGGAGTGAGGACGGGGGACACATAAGGGCACCTGAACGGGACGGCGGACGGCTCGCTGCGATCCCCATCCGTCCGGCAGGGTTCCAGATCGCGTACAAGCTCGCGCGACGACCGGTCGGATCTCGAAGTCATTGTGGACGTGTCGGGTAGCAAAATCACGCACCTCAGACCAACCCAACGAGACCCGATCTGCGACCGTTCGGGAAATACGCAGACGGAAAGACCGCGCGGTTTAGACCAGAGTCGATAACCGTCACGTCGGCCCCCTTCAGTCGTTTTGGCCGTTGCCGTCCCGCTTGTAGACGGTTTCACCGATCTTCACGCGGTTGATTTGTTCCCCCTTGGGAGGAATGACGCCTTTCCCGCTCTTGTTGGCTGTGATCGTTTCGGTACGGGGTCCGCCGTTCACGGTCACGACCAACTCGGTGAACTCACCGTGGACGTGAACGCTACCGTTTCCGTTGAATTCCACCTGGCTCACGGGAGCAACGGGAATTCCGTCGAATGTCCTGGTTTTCTCGACAGACGTCCCGCCGGCGTCCCCGCTGAACTGGAGGGAGAATGCGGCCTCGCCGATCTGTTCGCAGGTGACAGCGACCCATTCGTCTCCACCGGGCGCGAGCGTGAGCTCCGCCGGCGGCTCCTCACCCGCCACGGTGATATCCTCAACTACTTCGTTGGGTTCCGCAACCGATACGGTGAGCGTGAGATCGGCGGCGAAAGAGTTCCGGATCTCCACGACATCGGCCGATCGGCCGAAAGCCGTGATCTCGCGTTCCGCTTCCAGCCCCAGATACGCCTCGTCGTCCTCGACGACGTTCACTTCGACGCCGCGCTCGGCCTCGGCGCTACTGAACGCGCCGGTGCCGATGCTCATCGTACCGGAACTCGCGCCGCCGAGCAGCAGGATGACGTGTCGTCGTTTCATGTCGAAGGTGGCCTCACGCTTCGTTCATCGTTTGTGACGTGTCCCGACCGTAAGGTTATGCACTCCCGGAACCCCGGAAAGGGCCGCTTGAAACACCTCGCCTTACGTCAGTTCCGGCGGCTCGTCGGGTTCGCCGACCTTCATCTCGGCGGTGTAGTACTTGTGCGTGATCGCCGAGAACGCGAAGGCGACGACGATCGCGATCGTCCACGCCATGTCGGGCAACAGGAGGAACGGCCACGCGTCGAGTCCCACCGCGGCGGTGAGCGCGACGGCGACGCCCGAGAGGCCGAGGTAGTAGTCGCTCCACGGGATCTCCCGCCCCTCGACCACGTCCATGTACAGGTCCACGTCGGTCAGCGCGGGCGTCGGCTCGACGACGCCGCGGTCCTTGTTGAACTCCACGACGCCCGCGTCGTCCATCTTCGGCAGGTGCGACTGCTGGAGCGCGGTGTACACGCGCTTGCGCTCGTTGCCGGTGATCTCCGCCGTCTCGATCCCGTTTTCCCACGCCGCGATCTGCTCGGCCATGTCGCCGATCGCGACCTGGTCGTTCTCTTCTCCCTTCAACAGATGCACCGCGAACCGCCGACGCTGGTTCGCCAGTACGTCGAAGAGCTCGTCTTCCGAGATGTCTGTCGCCGGTTCGACCCCTCCCCCGTCAACCTGTTGCACCGACGCCATTTCTGTCAGACACATATGAGAGAGCCAACATAAATCCCGTGGTTATGATAAACGGGTAAACTTTCTCCTCGTCAAAATGGTCTCTGATAGAGACACCATATAATCTCGTATTTCGGCCTGTAACCCGAAATATCGGTATTATTCGAGCTGTCCGAAGAGATCGTATGTGGATAATTACCAGATTGTATCAATTTTGAAAATTCGTTTCGATGGCGCTGATCAACGCTTCAAGAGACACCCGAACCCGTCGCGAGTTCGTCTCAGGCTCGGCCTGAACCGATCCGATCGGGGTTCAGGCGAAGGCCGAACCCGACGGACGGATCTTCAGCCCCGCCCGGAACTGTTTCTGGAAATTCATAACGATATGGGATAGGGCCCATGGGTGTAGTAGAGCGACCCCGGGTGACGCGGGACGTCCCGTCGTCGACGGCCCGCGGGTCGTGTGCGGACACAACGAGGTCAACAACAATGACAAACCGACGCAAGTTCATCGCCGGTCTGGGCGCATTGGCTACGGGTAGTGCGGCTGCAATGGGTACGGGCGCGTTCAGTAGCGTGCAGGCTGATCGCGGAATTACGGTCGAGGTCGCCGGGGATTCCGCAGCCCTCCTCTCCCTCGAACCCACTGACAGTCCGAACGCGGACTACGTGAACAGGGACGGAGACGCTCTTTCACTCCAGTTCGACGGGTCGCACGCGGAGCAATCCGCCGACGTCTACTCCGGAGATGTTAACGGGCTTAATGCGGATTCCTTCACGACGATCAACAACCTATTCGACATTACGAACCGGGGGACTCAGGACATCTTCGTGTACATGCTCCAGGACCCGGACGGAGACGGGACCAATGAGTTGGGCACAGACACAGGGCTCTCTTTCGCGGCCGGTTCGGCAAACGATTACTACCAAGAGGAAGTCGGTGGAACTGGCCTCCTGAACACCCAAACCAAGAGTGGACTCCCGGATCACCCGATTCCGGCGGCCATCCGTGTTGACGTCGGGAACACGATGCCTGGCGTCGGTGCCATCTTTGGCGGGTACCTCGGTGACATTACGGAACTCGATCAGGATATTACGATCGTTGCAGAGGCTGTGAGCGAGTACGAGCGCGGGGATGAGGTCGCAGCCAACGACGAGGAGTTCGAGCTCCCGTACTGAACCAATGTTCCACCGCCGCAAACTGTTGGCTGGAGTCGCAGGCATTACTTCCTCGTCCCTCGCACTCGGAACGGGGGCGTTCAGCCGCGTCTCCGCGCAGCGTGCGGTACACGTTGACATCGGCGACGACGACAGTGCATTCCTGCGGTTGGAACCCCTCGTCGACGAAGGAATCGACGGAGAACCGACGAGACGGTCGTTCTCGAATGGTCAGACTGTCGGCTTCGAAATACCTGGAAACGGAAACGGTGAGAACCCAGATTCCGAAGGCCTTGGGGTTGGTTCCGTCTACGAATTCCGCCGACTCCTGGAGATCTCCAATCAGGGCACACAGCCCGTAGAGCTCTACAGCACCTACGACGGAGACAACCTCGACGATCTCGCGCTTGTCAGTGACGACCGTGTCCTCAGAGATGACCCACCGACACTCGCTGTCGGTGGAAGCATCGACGTCGGACTCTCCATCGATACAGGGGATTCCGAAATCGGAGAGTTTGACGAAACGCTCACAATTGTCGCAGAAAAGACAGGAAATTGAGCGGCTCTCGATAGAAAAGGTTCGACTCCGCGGGTGGGTTTCCGGAGAACGGAAGAAGTGAAACGATACATCACGGCGTTCGTGCTGCTCGCCCTCGTGGGAGCGTTTATGCTCCCATCAGCTGCGGCAGCGTTCACTATCTCTCAATCAGACACCCTCGCGAACGACGACCTCGCGGTCCAGCCGGCCGACGGCCCGAACGGGCAGTACGCCTACTTAAATGACGACGACGAGATCGCGATCGACGTGTCGGCGTCGAACCCGAACATCCGCGACCCCTCCTTCGAGGGCGTCAGCGTCGGGACGACCGGGACGGTCGACGACGTGTTCACGATCACGTACACGGGCGACGAGTACGCGCACGCGTGGATCGACCATTCCGGCGAGAACGTCACCTTCGTCACCGAGGGCGACTCGATCGAGGGCGAGGCCAACAACGTCACGCTCGCTCCGGACGAGACGGTCGCGGTCGGGCTCGCACTCGACGCGCGCGGCACGGCGGCAGGCACCACGCTCGGCGCCGACGAGTTCTCGATCCGCGCGGAGATCGCGGAGCCCGAGTCGGTCCCGTCGACCTCGTCCTCCTCGACGGGGGACGGCGACCCGATCACGACGGTCACGTCTCCGAGCGACGACCGGCGGGAGTTCACCGCGAGCGACATCGACCGCGGCGAGACGGTTCGGTTCGAGGCGGACGGGATGCACCTCGACGGCGGGAACGTCACCCTCGATCGGCTCGACGTGGAGGGCGTCCGAGCCGATAGCGTCGAGGTGAACGCCGACGGAAGTCGCGATCCCTTCGCGAACGAGAGCGCGCTGGACGCGCCGACGACTCCTCGGTCGATCGCGTACCTCGGCGTGGAACACGACTTCGGCGCCGACGAGGTCGACGCGATGACGGTCCGCTTCAGCGCCTCGCGCGAGCGGCTCGACGACGCCGGGATCGACCCGGAGAACGTGACGTTCTACCGTCAGACCGACGGGGGCGAGTGGACCGAGAAGGGCGCGAGCGTCGTCGGTGAGGAGACGATCGAGAGCCGCGGACTCCCCGAGGACCGCGTGCACTTCCGGGCGACGACCGACGAGTTCTCGACGTTCGCGGTCGCGGAGCGCGTCCCCCGGTTCGACGCGACCGAGGCGACTCTCGACACCCCGGCGATCGATCCCGGCGAGGAGGCGACCGTCCGGGCGACGGTGGAGAACGGCGGCGGCGTGGCCGGCGAGCGGACGGTGACGCTGACGGTCGACGATGATCCGGTCGCGAACGAGACCGTCGCGCTGGCGCCGAACGAGACGGCGACCCTCGCGCTCTCGGCCGCGTTCGAGACCGCGGGCGAGTACGACCTCGCGGTCTCCGGGACGGACGCCGGGACCCTGCTCGTGGGAGATCCGGCGGGCACCGACGGGGATTCGGTCGGTGACGGAGACGCGAGCGGCGGTGGCGACGGAGACGCGCGCTCCGCGACCGGGGGCGAGGGTACCGACGGGTCCGGCGGAGGACCGATCGAGGAGCCTGCCGGCATCGATCTCACCGATCTTGGGAGGCTGCTCGCACTCTCCGTGCTTGCCGTTGCCGGAGTCGAGCTCCTCCGCCGGATATCGCGGCCGTGAACGCGGCGCCGGCGACAGGCCTTAGCGGCTGGTCCGCGAGGCTCGGAGCGTGACGGGCCGCCCGAACGCACGGAACGACGAGAGCGACGGGAGCGCGGGGGAACGGGACGCCGGCGGTGGCGACCCCAGCGACGCCGGGTTCCGCCGCGAGCTGCTCGCGCGGGTCCGACTCGCGGACCTGCTCGCGCTCGCGGTGGTGCCCGCGACCCTCGTCGCCGTCTTCGCGCTCCCGGAGTCCACGCGTCGGTCGCTGGCGTTCGCGTACGCCGAGCCGACGGTGCGGACCGCCTTCACCGCCCACTACGTCCACCTCGACGCGAGCCACCTCGCCGGCAACGCGGCGGGGTACGCCCTCCTCGCCGGCGTCGGATACGCGCTCGCGGTGCTGGCCGGCTACCGGCGGTTCTTCCTGGTCGCGCTCGCGACGTTCCTCGCCGCCTTCCCGTTCGTCCTGTCGGCGCTGAACCTCGCGGTCCCCCGCAACGCGATCGGCTTCGGGTTCTCCGGAGTCAACATGGCGCTCGCGGGGCTGCTCCCGCTCCTGCTCGGCGTGTACGCCCGCGATCGGTTCTTTCCGGAGGCGTCGGTCCGAACGCTCCCGGCGGCCTTCTTCCCGCTCGTCGGGTGGATGACGCTTCTGGCGGTGCCGGTCTCGTCGGGAGCCCTCGACGCTCCCGAACTCGCCGGACTCGCGGGGCCCGCGGCCGCGGTCGCGGGACTCCTGCTCGGTCTGCTGTACGCGTCGAGCGCCGGGGTTCGAATCCGGCAGGCGATCCGAGAGGCGGTCCGGGCCGTGGTCTCGAACCCCGGATACGGCGACCTGTTCGCGGTCGGAGTCGCCCTGACCGTCGGGTACCAGATCGTCGGGTTTCCCGGCAATCCGACGAGCGCGGACGGCGTGGTGAACCTGTACGTCCATCTGCTCGGCTTCTGTCTCGGGTTCATCGGGCCGTTCGCCCTGCTCGCGGCCGGGGCGTTCGAGGAGTGACCGGATCTCACTGCGCTGTCACGAACCACGAGTTTATAACGTATGAATGACATTCCATGATCGACGAGAGAGCGACCGACCGCGTCGCCAGATCGCCGAGACACGATCCATGTCCCTCAAGCGCACCCTCTCGATAACGTTACAGGTCGCTGCCGCGCTCGTCGTCGTCTCGCTGATCGTGGGGCAGTTCCTCGGGCAGCCGGTGCTCCTGAGCTACGTCGAGACGGGGAGCATGCAGCCCGTGCTCGACCCGGGCGACGGCTTCGTCGCGATCCCCGCGCCGCTCGCCGGCGGGATCGGCGTCGGCGACGTGGTGACCTTCGACGCCCAGGAGATCGAGGGCGGCGGGCTGACGACCCACCGCGTCGTCGAGGAGACGGAACGCGGGTACGTCACGCGCGGGGACAACAATCCGTTCACCGACCAGGACGGCGGCGAGCCCGTCGTGCAGGAGGCCGACGTCGTCGCGAAGGCGCTCACGGTGGGAGGAAACGTGGTCGTCATCCCGCACCTCGGCACCGTCGCGATGGGGTTCCAGTCGGCGCTCGACGCCGTCCAGACCCGGCTGGCGGTCACCTTCGGAGTCCGGTCGCTACAGGGCACGCAGGGGCTCGCGTACGTCCTGTTCGGGCTCTCGGCGGTCGCGTACGCGGTCGACTGGTATCTCGACAGCGGGAGCCGCGAGACGCGGGAGCGCGACCGCTCCCGCGACGACGGCACCTCGGTGTTCGCGATCGTCGGCGTGCTCGCGCTGGTGTTGATGGCGACCGCGACCGCGGCGATGGTCGCTCCCGGCGGGACCCAGGAGTACGGCGTCGTGAGCGCCGAGTTCGAGTCCGAGAATCCGACCGTCATCGAGCGCGGTACGAGCCAGGAGTTAGAGTACGTCGTCCCCAACGCCGGGCTGGTCCCGGTGTACGCGTACGTCGCCCCGCAGAGCCCGGGCGTCGACGTCGAGCCCGAGCGCGTCGACGTCGGCGGGCGGAGCGAGGCGTCGACGACGGTGACGCTCACCGCGCCCGACGAGACCGGGTACTACCGGCTGTTCGTCGTCGAACACCGGTATCTCGCCGTCTTGCCGCCGGGCGTGATCGACGAGCTGTACGGGGTCCACCCGTGGGCCCCGCTGGTCGCGATAAACGGGCTCCTCGGCGGCGGCATCGTCGGACTCGGACTGCTGTTGCTCCGGGGGGAGCCCGCGCGGATACGCTCCCGGGAATCGCGCGCCAAGCCCCCGCTGTACCGCCGCGTCCTCCGCGAGATCTACAGGTGACCGAATGAGCCAGACTCCCCCCAGCGAAACCCGGCTCCGCCTTCGGGCGGTACTGAACGCACAGTTCACCGCGATCCTCGTCGTGTGTCTCGTCGCCGCGGCGGTCGGGGGCGCGCTCGTCTACACGACCCACGTCGACCCGGGGACCGAGACCGAGACGCGGACCGTCTCGTCGTTGACCGTCGAGACGGAGTACGTCCACTCCGCCGAGGTGACGGAGCCGAACCCCGTGTTCGACACCGGGACGGTGCTCGAGGACCGGGACACCTACTTCACGCGGGTCGCGCCCGTACTCGACGTCGACGTGCGGACGAGCTACGCGGCCGACGCCGCGAGCGACGTCGACGTCTCCTTCGAGTCGGCGCTCGTCGTCCGGAACGTCGACGACGGGAGCGGCGAGGGAGGCGAGGGCGGGACCGTCTACTGGGACGAGCGGGAGCCGCTGGCGACGGAGACGGTCTCGGGCGTCGACCCCGGCGAGACGGCGACCGCGTCGTTCGCGCTCAACAGCTCCGAGGTCGCCGCGACGGCCGACGAGATCGAGTCGGAGCTCGGCGCCTCGCCCGGCGAGACGGAGGCGTTCGTCGCGACCGACGTGACCGTGGAGGGGACGATCGACGGCGAGCCGACCTCGTACGCGCGGACGGTCGAGATGACGATCGACCCCGGCGACGACACGTACACCGTCTCGGAGCCGGGAGTCCAGTCGGACACGACGGAGCGGACCGAGCCCGTCGCCGTCGAGCGGAGCTACGGGGCCCTCCGCTCCGCGGGCGGACCGCTGCTGTTCCTCGCGGGGCTCGCCGGGGCCGGCGGGCTGGCGTACGCCCGCCGCGAGGTCGACCTCGCGCTCTCGCCGGCCGAGCGCGAGTACCTGTCGTACCGAGACGACCGCGCCGAGTTCGCGGAGTGGATCACGGCGATCCGGCTCCCCGAGTCGGTCCACGAGCGCCCCGAGGCCGAGGCGTCGACGCTCCGCGACCTGGTCGACTTCGCGATCGACAGCGACACCGGGGTCGTCGAGGACCCGGCGACCGGCGCGTACCACGCCGTGACCGACGAGTTCGTGTACACGTACGCGCCGCCGACGCTCGCGGCCGAGGGCGGTGACGGGAACGAGGCGACCGACGGAGAAGCGGCTGCCGGCGCGGTCGGCGCCAAGGGGGCGCCCGGCGGCTCCGCGGCGATCGACGACGACGTGGCACTCGCCGGGCCGTGGACGCGGGCCGGACACGACCCGGGGACCGTCCCCGACGACCGGCCGTCGGCCGCGGAGGGGGCGGCCCTCGACGAAGGGAGGTGAGTCGGTGCCGACGTGCGCTCGGCGACGACGCCCGACGGAGAGAACTGACCTCTATACCGCCTCCGGCTACAGGAACGCCGGTTCCGCGACCGCCTCGCCTTCCGCCTCGCGCCAGGAGCGCGCCGGCTCCCAGCCGAGCAGCCGCGTCGCCTTCGAGCAGTCGAAGACGGACGCGTCGCCCTCGACGTCGCAGTCGTCCGGGAGGTCGCCGTGGACCGCCTCGATCGTCGCGGCGGTGTCGCGCCCGAGGAAGTTCTCCGCCGCGGCGACGAGCACCGCCTCGTGGCCCTCGATCGGCGGCTCCGTGTCGTCCGGCGCGATCGCGGCCTCGGCCGCGGCGATCAGATCGCGGACGTCGACGTACGACCAGCAGTTCCCGCTCAGGTCGGCGGTCTCCGGGTCGAACTCCGTCCGCGCGGTTCGGGTCTCCTCGGACCCGGGGTAGGTCACCCACGACGACCGCAGCGAGACGGCGGAGACGCCGTACCGGCGGGCGACCCGCGCCGCGACCTCCTCGCCGACGACCTTCGAGAGCCCGTAGGGGTCCTCCGGCTCCGTCGGGGTCTCCTCGTCGATCGGGAGGGCGTCGGGGAGCCACTCGTCGTCCGAGAAGACCGTGCCGTAGAGGCTCTCGCTCGACGCCCACGCGATCCGCGCGCCGACCGCACCCGCGGCGTCGAGGACGTTGTAGGTGCTGACGACGTTGTTCTCGAAGACCCGCGACCCGGCGTGGCTCTCCGGGTCCGGGATCGCCGCGAGGTGGACTACCGCGTCCGGGTCGGCGGCCTCGATCAGCTGTCTCGTCTCGCCGTAGTCGGTCAGGTCCGCGGCCTTGAACCCGGCGTTCTCGCGGGTTCCCGGCGGCGTTCGCAGGTCGACGCCGACGACGTCGTGACCGGCGTCCGCGAAGTGGTCGACGGTCCGGCTGCCGACGCCGCCGCGACTGCCCGTAACGAGGATGGTCGCCATACAGAGGGGTCGCGGAGCGTCGCACCTTACTCCGGCGATCCGGCCGCGGCGCGGACCGTCGGCGAAGGCTCGGGAAAGTAACCTACTTGAGTGCGGGCGGGCAAGCGTCGAGTGCAGTCCCGTGGTGTAGTGGCCAATCATAATGGCCTTTGGAGGGAATCCGTCGATTTCCGCGGCTAAGACGCGATCACAGTCCGTCTTTGCGGGGACAGTCGTCGGGTGCCCGGAGTCAGCCATTGACGGCGGTTCGAATCCGCCCGGGACTATTCTCCGAGCGAAGTGAGGACGAATAGTCGCACTGCGGATTCGAATCTGGGAACGGAGCGAAGCGGAGTGACCGCGGTTCGAATCCGCCCGGGACTATTCGCCGGACGAAGAAGACAGTTCGATTCCGACAACGTACAAGCTCGCTTTCCAGTCGGATCAGAACGGTTTCACCCCGTTAAGGCACAGAAGTTTTAGAGGTGGCAGCAGATGGTGAGACAGTGACCGAGACGACGGACGGCGGCAGCGACGTGTCGGACGAAAGAGACGAGTAGTGATGGCCCCAGACCTGACGATCGTTACGACCGCCGTCGCGCTCCCCTTCGTCGCCGCAGCGCTCGCTCCGCTTCTGTATCGGGTCCTCGGCGAGCGGACCGGCTATGCGGGCGCCGTCGTCGCGGCGGCCAGCTTCGGACTGCTGGCGACGAGCGTCGGGGAGTACGGCACCGTCCGGGCCTCGTGGATCCCCGCGCTCGACGTTGGGGTCCAGTTCACCGTCGACGGGTGGGGGCTCCTCTTCGCGCTCCTCGCGAGCGGGATCGGCGTCCTCGTGTTCGTGTACTCGGCCGCGTACATGCACGACGAAGAGGGGTTGGCGCGCTACTACGCGGCGCTTCTGGCGTTCATGGGCTCGGTACTCGGCGTCGCGCTCGCCTCCGATCTCGTGTTGATCTTCCTGTTTTGGGAACTCACCAGCCTCTGTTCGTTCGTGCTCATCGGCCACTACACGGCCGACGAGGAGTCCCGATACTCGGCCCGGATGGCCATGGTCGTGACCGTGGGCGGCGGGCTGTGTCTGCTCGCGGGCGCGCTCATGCTCGCGGCGGCGGCGCGGGGCGCCCTCGGCGGCGCGACCTTCGACCTGACGGCGATGATCGCGAACGACGAGGCGATGCGGGCCTCCCTCCGCGAGTCGGGACTGTTCGTCCCGGCGCTGGGCCTGATCGTCGTCGCCGCGGCCGCCAAGTCCGCGCAGGTGCCGCTCCACTTCTGGCTGCCGAACGCCATGGTCGCGCCGACGCCCGTCTCCGCGTTCCTCCACTCCGCGACGATGGTGAAGGTCGGCGTCTACTTCCTCGGCCGCGTGCGCCCGCTCCTGATGAGCCCCGAGTGGGTGGCGGTCGTCGCGACCCTCGGACTCCTGACGATGACCGTCGGGGCGCTGTTGGCGGTGGCCGCGACCGACACTAAGGAGCTGCTCGCCTACTCGACGGCGAGCCACCTCGGACTGATGGTGGCCGGCTTCGGCTTCGACGTCGTCTACGGCGGCGAGGCCGGCGCGTTCCACCTGCTCAACCACGCGCTGTTCAAGGCGCCGCTGTTCCTCGTCGCGGGGATCGTTGCCCACGAGGCCGGCAGCCGCAGCCTCGACGAGCTCGGGGGGCTCTGGCGGGAGCTCCCGGTGACGGCCGCGATCACGGCGGTCGCCGCGCTGAGCATGGCCGGGATACCCCCGTTCAACGGTTTCTACTCCAAGGAGCTGCTGTTCGAGGCGGCGTACGAGGTCGCCCACGAGGCCGGCGGCCTCGCCTGGCTGTATCCCGCGGCGGCGACGTTCGCGAGCGTATTGACCGTCGTCTACTCGCTGAAGTTCCTCGCGGTGTTCTTCGGCGAGCGGCGGACCCCGGTCGCGGAGGTCCATCGCCCGCCGATCGCGCTTGTCGGCCCCCCCGCGGTGCTGGCGATCGCGGCGGCCGTCGTCAGCGCCGCGCCGCAGGTGGCCGTCGACGCCGTCGTTCAGGGCGCCGTCGAGGCCACCGCCACCGGCGAGGCGGAGCTGTCCGTCGGACTGCCGACCCACTTCACGCCCCCGGTCGCGATGTCCGCCGTCGCCGTCCTCGGTGGGATCGCCGCGTACCCGCTCCGGGGGCGTCTCGCGGCAGGCATTCGGCGAGGGGTCGAGGCGCCGGTCCCCGTTCGGCCCAGCGGGTGGTACGACTGGGTCGTCTCGACCGCGGCGGCGACCAGCGCCCGGTTCGGTCCGGCGGTCCACGACGGCCTCCTCCGGAGGTACGTGGGATGGGTGGCGGCGGCGGGGAGCCTGTTCGCGCTCGCCGGCTTCGCCGCGGCGGAAGGGTCACTCGGAATCGGCGGTCTCGGCGGTCTCGGCGTGCCGCTACCGGTTGCGGTGGTGTTGGGGGTGGCGACCCTCGCCGGCGTGGCCGTGGCGATCGCCACGTCGCACGTGTCCGGCGTGCTCACGCTGTCGATCCTCGGGTTCATGCTCGCCATCTTCTTCATCCTCGCGAGCGCGCCGGACCTGGCGCTCACGCAGCTGGTCGTCGAGACGCTCCTTCTCCTCATGTTCCTCCTGGTCCTCCAGCGGTTACCGTCGTACTACTCGGAGGTCCGACCGCTCGCGATCGCCCGCGACGCGGGCGTCTCGCTTCTGGTGGGCGCGACCGCTTTCGTCGCGGTCCTCCTGACGATACCCGGTCCCGACGCCGACCCGACGGGCGTCGCCACCTACTACACGGAGCAGGCGGTTCCGGGCGGGGGCGGCACCAACGTCGTCAACGTCATCCTCGTGGACTTCCGGGCGTTCGACACGTTCGGCGAGCTGCTGGTCGTCACGATCGCCGCGATCGCCATCCTCGTGCTCGTGACGATGCGGACCCGCGGCGAGGCGTCCGAGGCCGAGGTCGAGGAGAACCCGCTTCCCGACGGGGGTGACTCGCCGTGACGACGACGATCATGCAGACGACGACCCGGGTGACCGTGCCCATCGTCCTCGTCGTCGCGATCTCGCTGTTCTTACAGGGTCACAACCTGCCCGGCGGGGGGTTCATCGGCGGCGTCCTCACCGCGGCGGCGTTCGTGCTGATATACGTCGCCTACGACCTCGACTACTTGGAGTCCGGGGTGCTGGGCCGAGAGATCGAGCCCGGGACCAGCGTCTTCGAACACCGGACGGTCACCGCCTACCGCCGCACGTTGCTCGCGGGGCTCGTGATCGTCCTCGGCAGCGGCGTCGCGGGCATCCTCGTCGGCGACCCCTTCCTGACGCAGGGGTACGTCCACCTCGAGGGGATCCCCGTCTACCACGAGGTCGAGCTCGCGAGCGCGCTCCTCTTCGATCTGGGCGTGTACCTCGTCGTCGTCGGCAGCCTCCTGACTATCGTCTCGGTGGTGAGCGGCGAATGACCCGGAACGGGGCGGCGCCGTCCGCCGGACGCGGAGGTGACGACCGATGAGCGTCGCCCTCGCGATCGCGGTCGGCGGGCTGTTCGCGGTCGGGACGTTCCTCCTCCTCCAGCGGGACCTGATACGGGTCGTGTTGGGGGTCGCCGTCGTCTCCCAGGCGACGTTCGTCTACCTGATCGCGATGGGGGGCATCGACGAGGGGGCCCGGGACCTCGTGCCCGTGCTCGATACTCACGGCGGCGGCGTCCCCGAGATCGCCGATCCGGTGGTACAGGCGCTCGTCCTGACGGCGATCGTGATCAGCTTCGGGACGACCGCGCTGGCGCTCGTGCTGTCGTACCGCGCCTACGAGGAGAACGAGACCATGGACGTCACGGAGTGGGCGAGATGAGTCTGCTCGTGATCGCGCCGCTTTTGGTCGCGGTGACGACCGCCGTGCTGACGCTCGCGCTCGGTCGGCGGCCGGGGATCCAACGCGCGACGAGCGTGGTCGGCGTCCTCGGCTACGTCGGAACCGTGTCCGCCGCCGTCTGGACGCTCGTCCTCGGTCCGGCGGCCCCCGGCGCGGCGGTGTATCAGGTGGGCGGCTGGCCCGCCCCCTTCGGGATCACGCTCGTGTTGGACGGGCTGTCGGCGTTCATGCTGACGATCGCCGCGGGCGTGGGGATCGCTTCGATACTGTTCTCGATCCGGTACGTTACCCCCGAGAACCAGCGCGTGTACTACCACCCGCTGTTCCACATGCTCCTCGTGGGCGTGACCGGGGCGTTCCTCACCGGCGACCTGTTCAACCTGTTCGTCTGGTTCGAGGTGATGTTGATCGCCAGCTACGTGTTCGTCGCCTTCTACGGCACCGATCGCGCCACCGCGGCGTCGTTCCGGTACCTGGTGATGAACGTGTTCGGAAGCGCGCTGATGCTCATCGCCGTCGGCGGCCTGTACGCCACGACGGGGACGCTCAACATGGCCGACATGGCGCGGCGGCTGGCGGCCCCCGACGCGTACGGCATCGATCCCGCGCCCGTCGTCGGGCTGTCGGCGCTGCTGCTCGCGGTGTTCGCGCTGAAGGCCGGGCTCGTCCCCTTCCAGTTCTGGGTGCCCGGCGCCTACACCGCCGCCCCGACCCCGATAACCGCGATGTTCGCGGGCGTCACGAAGAAGGTCGGCATGTACGCGATCGTCCGCCTCTACTTCACGGTGTTCGCGGCCGCGGCGGTTCCCGTCGACCTGTTCGGGATGACCGCCGCGTCGCCGCTGGCCTTCCTCGCCCCGGTGCTGGGGGCGATGGGAGCGGCGAGCATCGTCGTCGGCGGGTTCGGTGCCGTCGGTCAGGACCGGCTCGAGGGAGTGTTCGCGTACTCGAGCGTCGGGCAGGTCGGCTTCATCGCGGTTCCCGTCGCTATCGCCGCGGCGGCGGACCCGGCGGGAACGCTCCGCGGGGCCGCCGTCGCCGCCGCGCTCGTGTTCGCGCTCCACCACGCGCTCGCGAAGGGGCTGCTCTTCCTCTCGGTGGGCGCGATCGAGGACGCGACCGACACGGATCGGCTGCGGGAGCTCGGCGGCCTCGCCGACCGCTCGCCGGTGCTCTCGGGAGCCGTCTTCGTCGGGCTCCTCTCGCTGATGGGTCTCCCGCCGCTGGCCGGGTTCTTCGGGAAGCTCCTCGCCTTCGACGCGGCGGTTCGGGGGCTCGCGTCGGACCCGGGCGTGGCTCCGGCGCTCGCGCTGGTCGCGCTACTCCTCGGCGCCGTGCTCACGATCCTGTACGCGACGCGGGTGTGGATAGTCGGCTTCTGGGGACGCGAGACGCCGGCGGTCGAGGCCGCGTCCGTCGATTCGGGACAGGTCGCGGTCCTCGTCGCGCTCGCGGCGGCCGTCGTGCTCGTCGGCGTGGGGTTCGACCCGGTCTACCGGTTCGCCGAGACGGCCGCGACCGCCGCGCTCGACGGGGAGGCCTACGTCGAGGTCGTGGGTCTAGAGGGGGGTGACGGCGCGTGACCCGCACCTGGCCGGTCGCCGGATTCCTCTTCGGCGTCCTCTGGGTGTTCGTGCAGGGACCGCCGCTCGCGCCCGAACCGCTCGTCGGGTCCCTCTTGATCGGGCTCGCGGTCGGCTTCCCCACGGCGTTCGTCTTCCGGCGCCTGTACGAGGACAACATGGAGCTCCGCCGGTCGGTCCGCGGAGTCCCGTACGCCCTGTTGTACGTGCTGACGTTCGTTCGGGAGGCGATCGTCGCCAGCCTCGACGTCACGTACCGCGTGCTCGCGCCCTCCGTGCCGATCGAGTCCGAGGTGATCCTCATCCCGCTGCGCGTGCGGACCGATCTCGGCGTGACCACCATCGCCAACAGCATCACGATGACCCCCGGGTCGCTCACGCTCGACGTCGACCCCGAAGAGAACGCGCTGTACGTCCACGTCATCGACGGGAGCGACCCGGACGACATCGTCAGGCCGATCCGCAAGTGGGAGAACTACGCGCTCGTCATCTTCGACGAGGAGCTGTCGCCGAGCGATCCCGTGCCGGATTTCGCGGTCTACCCGCCCGACCAGACGCATCCCGCGCTCAAGCAGGCCGCTCCGGAGATAGGGAAGGAGACGGAGAGCGAATCACCCGCGGAGGAGACGGAGAGCGAATCACCCGCGGAGGAGACGGAGAGCGAATCACCCGCGGAGGAGCCAACGGGAGGTGACGGCGATGGCCGCTGAAGGGCTCCTGGTACCGGTCATCGACGCTGCGATCGTCCTCGTGGCGCTTCTGAACCTGCTGTGCGGCTACCGCGCGGTCAAGGGACCGACGATTCCCGACCGCGTGGTCGCGCTGGACGCCATCGCGACGAACGTCGTCGCGATCGCCGTCCTGTTCGCGGTCAAGACCGGCCGGGGGCTCTTCGTGCTCGTCAGTCTCGTCCTGGCGATCATCGCGTTCCTCTCGACGGTCGCGGTTGCGAAGTTCATCACCGAAGGCGACGTCATCGTTACACAGGAGTGACCCCACCATGGATTACCAACATCACGGAGAACGGGACGGGCCGACGGATACGCGGGTTTCGGGAGGGGATCGCCGATGATCGAATCGACCCCGATACGGGCTTGGATCGTCATCGCGTTCGTCGTCGTCGGGACGTTCTTCCTCACGGTCGGGACGATCGGCCTGTTGCGGCTGCCGAACGTGTACAACCGAATGCACGCGACGAGCAAGCCGGCGACCATCGGAACGGTCGCGATATTCATCGCGGGGTTCGTCCACTTCGGTCCCGGGGGCGCCGGCCTCTCGTCGCTCATCGGCATCGTCTTCCTGTTCCTGACGGTGCCGACCGGCGCGCACATGATCTCGCGGGCGGCAGAGGAGACCGGCGTCCCGTTTCTCGGATCCGTGACGTGGCCGGGGAAGTCCGACGACGAGTGAGGCTCCCGACACTCGTCGACCGGGTACGACGGACCGTCCAGATAGCCGTCTCACCACCGTGTGAGATATAGAGCCGACGTATTTCCCGGCAGTGACTACTTGGCTCTGTTGAAAACTTATCCTTCAGATGTGTTTTGTCTGAAACAACCGGTCGGTGAAGACTGCTTTTCGATCGATAGCGGGAGTGAGTATTGCAGATCGGCGTCCGCGCTTTAATATTTAAAAGCAACCGTGAGTGACGCCGATGATCGCTTTTAAAGCTACAACGCAGTGGCGCGTGCCTGCGAGGCCGCCTCGCGGCCGAGCAGCACGCGCGAGGGAGTCGCTGGCGGCGACAGCCGCCAGCGACGAGGCTGGGGAGGTGTGAGGCGCGTTGCTGTGCGGGGCGGGACTCAAAGGGGCAGCCGTGAGGGCGGCGCAGGCGACGTAAGCACCACAGGGAGCGAGTGAAACGAGCGACTGAGGAGCGCAGCAAGCGTGCGCCGCCCTCACGGCTGGGGCTTTGGAAGCCTCCACCGTAGCATCGCAGTTCGCTTATAAACAGCCGCTAGCAACGTCACCCGATCACGTATAAAACCTCGATCAACTAACGTGCAATACCTACTCCCGCAATCGTTCGCCGCAGTCTTCGTATCGACCGCAAGGAGGACGAACAGATCACTCGCTAAGGATTTCGACAGGGCCGGAGACATCGTGTCGCGAGAGGCGGACATCGCAATCGGAGGGACCGGAAGGCGGCCGATCTGCGGCGATCACGCGACGGCGGGTGAGCGCTCGACGACATCTGACCCCTTACTACGCGCCTTACGAAGTCCCCCGAGCGCGTCGACGGCGTCATCGGGGACGACAATGACAAGATCGAGGAGCTACCGAGTGTGACGGAGAACGGCATCGAGCTCGCCGTCGAAGACGGGAAAGTAGTCGGAAAGCACACCGATACCGGTGAAACGATCCCCATCGAACTCGGCGAGACGAGCGCAGAACCGCTCACCGCGGGGGAGTCGGGGATCGGACCCGACGCCGATATCGTCATCGTTTCGCCGGACGACGACTGGCACCGGGCGGTCGGCGACGAGAACGATCCCGTCGAGGACGCGCTCGTCTACGTCCTCCCCGGCGAACACGAGGTCAGGCGGCGCACGCTCGTAACAAGTCACTGCGCGTTCGTCGGCGTCGGCGACGCCACGCTCTCCTACCCGGACGTCCATCAGGCGACGCTGACGTCGGACGTCGGCACCGGCGACGTCACCGTCGAGGTGGACGACGCGTCCGAGTTCGAGGTCGGCCGAGGGATCGTCCTCTTCGGGCCGGACCGAGAGGAGAAGGCCGGGCGAAACACGCACCACACTCACGTCACGGACATCTCCGGGAACGCGCTCGAGCTGAACGAGGCGGTCCGCGGCTCGGCGGCGGAGTTCGACGAGGGCGACGTCTGCGCGCAGACCCACTCCGCCATCGCGACCCGGATCGACGAGGTGTCCTCGGAGAACATTCACGTCCGGAATCTCACGTTCGACGGCGGCGGGCGCGACGCGGACGCCCCCGCCGATTTCACGGTCGCGTTCACGTACGTCTTCGGGGACGACGGCGGGTCGGTTCGAGACTGCGTCATGCGGGACTTCCACTCCGAGGGGATCTCGAACCAGCGCGGGACGTCCAGGGAGCTGCGGAACAACACGGTCCGGAACGTCGCGTACAACGCCCTCCACGTGGGCGTCTGGAGCGACGGGACGGAGGTCATCGGAAACTGGATCGAGGACTGCGACGGGACCGGGATCTACATCTCCGACGACACCAACCACATGACGATCCAGAGCAACGACGTCATCGACTGCAGGGGCAGCCCCTCCCCCGAGGTGCCGTCGGCGTACCAGTCGGCCGTCGGCGGGATCGGCGACTTCGACACGGGGAGCGGGGAAGGCGGTTCCGGGGGGAACCACGAGAACACGGTGAAGCACAACCACATCGATCTCACGGGGGCCTCCGCCGGTGGGATCGAGGCCCGAAACACGGTGGACAACAGGTTCGTCGATAATCGGATTCAGATCGGCACCGGGTACGGAATCGAAGCGGACGGCGTGTCCGACTCGGCGATCACGGGGAACAAGATCATGATCGAGGACGGAGAACCGGGTGACTACTGTATCCGGACCGCTTCGGCCTGTGAAAACCTGACTATCTCGGGGAACACCCTCCTGTCAGACGAGGGGTCCTCGGGTTGCATCCGCGTGGATCTCTCGGAGTCGCTCGTCGCGGACAACGCGCTCTCCGCTCCGGGCAGGTATCCGATGTGGATAGGACGTCGGGCGAGACACGTTGCAACAAGTTCAGGGACAACCACGTCGCGGAAGGTACCGGCGTGATCAGCGGGGCCGGTTCGGCGGCGGAAACCGAGTGGGAACTGTCCGGAAACACCTCCGACGACGGTGACGACGTCGACCTGCAGAACCCGACTCGCATCCTGATCAACGGCTGGGGGACGAACGCCGGCGACCCGTCGGCCGAAGGCGAGTGGAACGGTCACGGCCGGGAAGGCGTCCAAGTCTACGACACGGCCAACGACGATCGGTACCTCTACCGCGGCGGAGACTGGCGCGGTCCGTTCTGAGCGACGCTACGTCGGTCAGTCCCATCGGCTCTTTCGAAGCGAAATGGCCGGCCCGAGACCCTTCGCCCACCGGGTCCGCTCTCACTCGTCCTCCGCTTCCGCCATGTATGTCATTTTTTACCATGCGGTTCGTGGGATCGGCATGGATCCGACGCAGTACCGCGACGCGGTCGTCGCGAACCGGCGGGAGCACGGCTTCGAGGTCGACGACGAGTACACGAAGGGGTTCGATCCGGTGTGGGCCACCCGCGAGGACGACCCCTCGGTGGGCGAGTGCGTCGCGCTCGCGACGCTCGTCGACGAGCTGGACCCCGATCCCGACGACGTCACCGCGACCGCCGACGAGTTCCGGGACGTGCTCGTCGACCGGGTCGACGACCGGCGGGGGTCGACGACGCCGCTCGGCTACGTCGTCTTCCCGGTGCCGAACCCCGATCCCTCGGTCGTCGACGCGGCGCGGTCGTACACGGTCGCCCGCCGTCGGACCAACGTCTTCCCGATCGTATACGACTGCGAGGCGGAGACGCTGCACCGACACGAGGTGCCGCGGTTGAAGGGGCGAGGGATCTACCGCAGACAGGCGGCGGACGCCGAGCGGCTGTTCGATATATAAACCCGACTGCTCTGTCGGGATCTCGCGCAGGTGAGCGATAGCGGGAGTAAGTATTGCAGATCGGTGGCGGCGAGAGAGTATTTAAACAGTCGCGAGCGACGCCGACGATCGCTTATAAATGGGATGCGGTGGCGCGCCCCGGTGAGCGGCCCTCTGGGCCGCGAACCGACGGTGCGAGGGAGTCGGCGGCGACCAACGGGAGCCGCCGACGAGGCTGGGGAGGCGTGAGGCGCGGTTGCGGTGCTGTGCGGGGTGGGACTCAAAGGGGCAGTCGCTGTGGGCGGCGCAGGCGACGTAAGCACCGCAACGAGGGAGCGAACACCGTGAGCGACCGAGTGAGGAGCGCAGCGAGCGTGCGCCGCCCACAGCGGCTGGGGCTTTGGAGGTCTTCACCGTCGATCCCAAGAGGTCGTCACCGTATCGACGCCGCTCACTTATAAACAGCCGACAGCAACACCACTCGATCACGTATAAACAACTACTCCACCATATCGATATACCCACTCCCGCTATCGATCGGCGTCGGTCGAAGACGGAACCGGACTCTCGCGGCGCGCTCGCTTCACGCGACGACGAACTGGTTCCAGATCCCCGAGACGAGGAAGAACAGCGCGTAGTAGGCGGCGTACACCAACACGAGCAGCGAGGCGGCGATCGAGCTCTTCGGGGCCTCGATCGGCATGTCGTTGCGGGCCTCGACGTTGCGCGCCTCCAGTTCGAACAGGTCGGCGATCAGCATCGTGATCACGATCACCGCGAGGATCGTGCCGCTGACGGGGGAATCGAGGACGAACAGGAACGACAGGAGCAGCAGTCCGATGTTCGTGAACGCGTGAGGCGAGTACGGCTCGACGCTGTCGCCGTCGTCCCCCTGTTCGACGTGGTGCCGGTGGGCGATGTGTCGGGTCGCGAGGTTCGCGACCGCCATCACGAGTATCGCGTACGGCAGCATCGGTCCGACTTCGGACAGCCAGCCGAGCGGAACGAGGAACTGCAGTGGATCCATACCGACATATCCGGTCACGAGTTATTAGAGTGTTTCCGATCGGCGCGCTCGCGACGACCGCTCGGGGCCGCGAACGCGACCCGATCGACCGCCTCGATCTCGACGGGGCGGTGCGGCTCGACGGCGCCGCGTCGCTCCCCGTCGACCACGAGCCGGATCGGTTCGCCTTCCCGTTCGACCGTGAGCCGCGCCCGCTCTCCGGCGATCCACGCGTCCGTGCGGGTGCTGAACGGGGCGATCGGCGCGACCGAGAGCCCGCCGTCGGGCTCCACGAGCGGGCCGCCGGCGGCGTTCGCGTACCCGTCGCTCCCCAGCGGCGTCGCGACGACGACCCCGTCGGCGCGGAACGACTCGTCCCGGCCGCGGGAGAACTCGACCGCGAACTCCGAGATCCGCGCCGGCTCGTCCGTGACGAGGGCCGCGTCGAACGCGGCTCTGACCGGCGTGACCCCTCCGCCGCCGACCGCGAGGACCGGATGCGTGACGCGTCTGACCGTCTCTTCGGCATCCGATCCGCCGAGAAGTCGACGGAGCGCGTCGACGGCGCCGTCGCGGTCGAACGCGAGCCGGCGATCGGAAACCGGGATCACCGTCCCGTCCGGTCCCGAGACGACCGCGTCGCGGATCGCCTCGTCGCCGACCGCCACGAGGACGGTCGCGTCGGCCACGTCGGAGCGCTCGTCGTCGATCGCGCCCGCTCCGGCGTTTCCGCTCGGCTCGGCGTTTCCGCTCGGCTCGGCGTTTCCGCTCGGCTCGGCGTTTCCGCTCGGCTCGGCGTTCCCGCTCGCCTTCCCGGCGCCCGCGAGCCGTCCCCCGGCGTCTCGAACCGTCTCGCGGAGCTCCGACGCGCGCTCGCCGTCGCCGACGACGGCGACCCGGCGTTCCGGCGGTTCCATGTCCGGGAGTGCGACCGGCGGGAGTGAAAACCTCCCGGTTCCCGGCGAGCGAGGGAGCTAGAACGGCCAGTCGCCGGTGATCTTCATCCCCGTCGCCTTCCCCTCCCGTTCGAGCGCGGCCGCGATCTCGTCGATCGGCCGCCGCGCGGTCGAGACGTCGTCGCCGGCGAGGTCGACGACCAGTTCGGTCAGGAGGATCGCCTGCTCGCGGAGGTTCCGCGACTCCAGCTTGTCGAGCGTGTCCGCGCCGGTGTGGCCCCAGCCGCGACCGCGCCCCTCTGTCTCCCCGGAGACCATGTAGCCGGGGATCCCGCGCTCGACGAACGGCCAGTGGTCGCTGTGGGGGACCAGCTCCTCGCCGAGCGAAATCGGGTGGTCGAACCGGTCGCTCACGCGCTCGCCGGCCGCCTCCAGCGCGTCGAACCCGTGGTGGTCGAGCCGGAGAGTGCGGCCGAACACGTTGCTGTCGACGTTGACGACGGCCTTGACGCGGTTCGGGTCGACGTCCGCGGCGAACCGGGAGGAGCCGACGAGTCCCACTTCCTCGGCGCCGAATCCGACGAACCGGACCCGCGTGTCGAGTTCGTCTTCTCGGGCCGCGAGGGCGGTGGCGACCTCGACGAGGGTCGCGGTGCCAGCGCCGTTGTCCATCGCGCCCTCGGCGAGGTCGTGGGCGTCGACGTGACAGGAGACGACGAGGTACTCGTCGGTGTCGGGACCGAGGTCGGCGACCGCGTTCCCGCTCGTCGCGTCGGCGGTCTCGCAGTCGACGGCGACGGTGAGGGCTTCGCCCTCGCGCCGACGCGCGAGGCGCGCGCCGGTCTCCTTCGAGACGCCGACGGCCGGGATCTCGCCGATCGGCGCGTCGGCGGTGCCGACGCTCCCGGTCGGGGGTAAGGTTCCCTCGACGTGGTTCGCGAAGACGAAGGCCGCGGCGCCGGCCTCGACCGCGTGGTAGTACTTCTCGCGGCGGTGGATGAACCGGTCGACGGAGTCGGGGGTGTCCGACGAGACCATCACGACCTTCCCCGTCAGATCTCTCTCGAAGTCCTCGGGGACGCCGTACCCCAGATCGACGAACTCGCCGGTCGCCTCGTCGCTCGGGCTCCGCGGGAGCGCGATGCAGGCGTTTCGGCCGCTCGCGACGGCCTCGTCTCCGCGGCTGATCTCGCTGTCGCCGCGCTCCCAGCCCTGAATCCCGAACTCCTCGATCCGGGCGTCCCGCGCGCCGGCGTCGGCCAGCGCGTCGCGAGTCAGTTCGAGGCCGGCGCGCTCGCCGTCCGACCCGGCCATGCGGTCGCCGACGTCGACGAGTGATTCGAGGTGGTCCCAGCCGATGTCGCTCGTGAAGACGTCGCCGATCCAGTCGGTCATGGGCGTAGGTGTCCGGGATGCGGGTCAAACATTTCGATGGCGGCGGACCGGGCCGGATCTGGGGGCGCGGCGGGCTGGAGCGGCTCCGCGGTGCGAGGAGGCTCCTAGGCGACGGAGACCGCCGGAACGAGCGCCGCCGCGGCCTCGGCGGCCGCGAACGTCGAGTCGTACGCGTGGTTCAACATGAGGTAGGTGACGACGCCGAGCACGAGCGAGAGGAGCCACGCGCTCGCCGCGATCCGGCCGACCCGGCGGTGGGGGGTCTCGTTCCGGAGCTCCGCCTCCGAGTGGGTGAGCCCGAGGACGACCGCGTAGAGGACGACGGGCACCGCGACGACGGAGAGGACGATGTGAATCGCGAGCATGATGAGGTACGCGGGGTAGACCCAGTCCCACAGGGGGACCCACGCGTACGCCGAGTCGAGGACGAACTCCCTGGTCCCGCCGCCGGCGACCTTCGGCAGGTACAGCCCGAGGAACACGAGGATGAGGGCGAACGAGGTCGTCATCGCCGTCGCGTGCTTCTTTACCTCTCCGTTGCGGATCCAGTACCACCCGAGCGAGAGCGTGACGATCGCGACGGTGTTGACGGCGGCGATGGCGTGGGCGAGGAGATCGACGGTGCCCCGAGTCAGATCGGGGAACAGCGCCTGAAACTGGGGCACGAGGAACACGCCGCCGACCGCGCCGTAGCCGACGACGGTGAGGAGCACGGTGACCGCGCCGGCTCGCCCTTTGACCCGGTCGCGAACGCTGGCGGTGGACATACCGGAGGAAGGGAACGGAGCGATAAGTCGGCTTCGGGTGCTCCCGTCCGTCGGGACGGTCTCCGGTTCGGCTCCCGGGACGGTCCCCGGGTCGGTCCCGGCCTACCGATCGATGACGCCCGTCGCGGTCGCGACCTCGATCGCGGCCGCCTCGTTGATCCCGCCCTGCAGGATCGTGTACCGGTCGCGGATCTCGTGGGCGCTGGTGAGGGCGGCGATCAGCTCCGCGTCGTCGATCCCGAGCTCGGCGGCGGTCGTCGGGGCGTCCAGCTCCGCGAGCGCGTCGCGGATCGCGGTCCACTCGCCGTTCTCGCCGCTGTGGAGGTACTCCGTCATGATCGAGGCGACGCCGACCTGATGGCCGTGGAGCGCCCGCCCCGGCGCGGTCCGGTCGAGCTGGTGGGAGATGAGGTGCTCCGCGCCCGAGGCGGGCCGCGAGGAGCCCGCGATCGACATCGCGACGCCGGAGGAGACGAGCGCCTTCACGACCACCCACGCCGACTCCTCTAGCCCGGGCCGGATCATGTCGGCGTTCTCGACGAGCAGCTCCGCGGTCATCTCCGAGAGCGCACCCGCGTACTCGCTGTACTCGACGTTTCGCAGCCGGCGGGCGAGCCGCCAGTCCTTCACCGCGGTGTAGTTCGAGATGATGTCGGCACAGCCCGCGGTGGTGAGCCGCCACGGGGCCTCCGCGATCAGCGTCGTGTCCGCGACGACCGCGAGGGGCGGGTCGGCCGCGACCGAGTGGCGCGTGTCGCCCTCGGGGATCGAGGAGCGCCCCGAGACGATCCCGTCGTGGGAGGCGACGGTGGGGACGGAGACGAAGCCGACGCCGAGGTGGTCGGCCGCCATCTTCGCGATGTCGATCGGCTTCCCGCCGCCTAAGGCGATCAGGTAGCCGGGGTCGACGGCCTCCGCGGTCTCGGTGAGCTCCTCGACGGCCTCGAAGGAGGCCTCCTCCACGACGGCGGTCGCGGGGTCGTCGAACTGCGCCCGCACCCGGTCGCCGGCGATGTCGTTGGGCGTCGGGCTCGTCACGATCAGCGGTCGCCCCGTGAGGTATAACTCGCCGACCGCCTCCCCGAGGTCGTCGAGGACGCCGTGGCCCACGAGCACGTTCCGCGGGAGCTTGATCCACGTGGTCTTCTCGAACATACCGGGCGGTCGCGCCCGTCGGTGAAAGCCGTTGTCCATGTCGGTCGGAGGGCGGGAGGTCGCCGATCTCGCTACGCTCCCAGCGCAGCCAGCGTCGTCGCCGCGTCGTAGAGGAAGTAGACGCCGAACCCGGCGAGCACGACCGCGGAGCCGACCGCGACGATCGGCGCGAACGTCTCGATCCGGCGCTCGGCGGCGACGAGCCCGGTCGGGAACCCGGCGACCCAGATCAACACGCCGAGGAAGAACCCGCCGATGAGCGCCGGGGAACCGGTGGCGACGACGAGCGTCCCGGCGAGGTCTTCGCCGACGATCGGGAGCCGGGCGAGCACGTCGAGCTCGCCGGGGCGGAGGAGGCCGACGCCGATCGTCAGCCAGAACAGCACCTGGTAGGGGTTCGTCAGCGCCAGCACCAGCGCCTTGCGGAACCCGTTCCCCTCCTCGACGACGGGCTCGCCGCCGGAGGTGGGGCGGAACGACGCCCGCGCGCCGCGGGCCGCGCCGAGCGCGAAGTACAGCATCAGGACGCCGCCGACCGCGACCATGACGCCCTGCAACAGGGGGAACGACTCGACGACCGCGACGACGCCGACGTACGCGAGGGCGAAGAAGATCGCGTCGGCGGTCGCGGCGCCGAGGCCGGCCCGGAAGCCGGCGAGGCGACCGCGCAGCACCGCTTCCTCGGCGATCACGGCGTTCATCGGTTCGGGCGGGGCCGCGAGCGCCAGCCCGAAGACGACGCCGGCGCCGAGCGTTACGAGGAGACTCACACCGTTCGGAAGGGTCGTTTTCGTGAAAAGCCCCGCGAACGAAAGGTGGGGGTCACGGGCGGGAAACCCGCATCGATGGACGAGTGTGAGCGGTGGAGGTCGGGCGTTGCGGTCGAGCTCGGGTCGCGGTCAGTCCGCGTCCTCGACCCGGATCGAGCGGGCGATCTCGGCCGGGAGGCTCTGCTCGCCGGCCGGCGTCGCCACGGTGACCATCCCGAAGGGCGCGACGTCGACGACCTCGATCTCCGTTCCGGGCGTGATCCCGGCGTCGGCGAGGTAGTCCAGCTCGTCCTCGTCGCGGTCGGAGACGCGGACGACGACCACGCGGTCGCCCTCCTCGCGGTCCGCGAGGCGCGCGCCGCTCCCCTCGTCGACCGGTTCGAGGTCCGCGCTCGGGATCGGGTCGCCGTGGGGGTCGACCGCGGGGTCGCCGAGCGCCTCGGCCACCCGCCGCTCGAACGCCTCGGAGATGTGGTGTTCCAGGGCGTCGGCCTCCTCGTGGACCTCGCTCCAGTCGTAGTCGAGCCGCTCGGCGAGGAACGCCTCCAGCAGCCGGTGGTGACGGACGATCTCCAGCGCGACCGCCTCGCCCTCGGCGGTCAGCTCCGCGCCGCGGTACGGCTCGCGCTCGACGAGCCCGCGCTCCTCCAGTTTGCCCAGCATGTCGGTGACCGACGGCGAGGTCTTCTCGAGGTACTCCGCGATGGCCGACGTCGAGACGGGCGGGCCCTGCTCGGACTGGAGGACGTAGATCGCCTTCAGGTAATCCTCCATCACGTCGCTCAGCATTTATAAGCGATCGCGCGCGGCGGCGGAAATACCTACCGGGAGGCGGTGCGGCTGCGTCCCCGGCGGCGATTCGGCTGCGTCCCGGAAATCGGTGTGACTGCCGGTTCGCCGCCGGCTCACCGCGAACTCACTCGTCTTGCAGTTCCGCGTCTCGCAGCGCCTCGTTGAGGTCCTCGCGGACGCGCTCGCCGGTCTCGCGGTCCATCGCGGTGGTGACGATCCGGTTCTCCTGTACGCTGGAGCCGTCCCGCAGGAGGAGTCTGACGTTCCCGTTGGTCCCGGCGCGCGTCGCCTTCGCGCGCAGGCCCGTCCGGGAGCCGGTGCCGCCGGCGTCGATGGGTCCGGGGACGATCTTCTTGACGTGAGGGTGTTGCGCGACCGTGCCGACCGCCTTCCGGCCCTTGCGATCGCCGATGAGCGTCGAGTGCGACCCGCCGATCTTCTCGCGCGGCGGCGTCTCGACGACCTCCAAGGCGCGGTCGCCACGGCGATCGAGCACCCACGAGACGACGGGGCTCGCCTCGCCGTCGGTGTCGCTTCCGGCGTCGCTCTCTCCGTCCCCTCTTTCGTCCGTCTCCGCCTTCGCGTCGGGCACGCGGTAGAACTCGTGGTGGACCTGCGCGCGCGTCTCGCGGAGCGGCTCGCGCGCGCCGGCGGCGTAGACGGTGTCGGGCCGCTTCCGGCGGATCTCGTCGGCGACGCGCCCGGCGAAGTTCCGGAGCTGGATCTCGGTCAGCTGCTCGTCGCTCTCGGGGCGGGTGGTCACGGTCGTCTCGCCGACGACCTCGTCCTCGTCGAGCATCGCGAGCCGGGCGCGGTCCTCGTCGAACTCGACGACGACGGCGTCGGCGTTGGCGGTGTTGCAGGTGAGACAGTAGTCCCCGGGCTTCCGGAGCGGGGTTCCACACCGCCGGCAGTTCATAGCGAACGGTGGGACGTGACGGGTAAAAGCGCGTCCGTTCGCCGCGTCACAGAGGCAACCCATATAGTGGGGCCGGCCTGAAGAAGAGTATGAATACCGACCGATCCGGGGGGGAGCCTCCGGACGGGGAGTCGGAGGTCGGGAGCGACGGGGGCGAACCGACCGACTCCGATCCGATCGGCCTCGACTCGGTCGATTCCGATCTGATCGACTCCGAGCCCGACGTTCCGGACGGAGACGCCATCGAGGACCGGCTGGCGCGGCTGTTCCGCAGCGGGCGGACGAACGCGCTGGTCGCGTGGTCGATGGTGGCGGTGCTCGCGGGCGTGTTCGTCGAGAGCCTGCTCGGGTTCGACCTGCTCTCGATGGTCCTCATCGCGGCCATCGCGGCCGTCGTGGTCGCACCGGCAATCTCGGCGCGGAACCCGCAGGTGATGCTCCCGTGGGAAGTGCTCGGACTCGCGCTGTTGCCGGTGCTCGTGAGCGCGCTCCTCGGCGGAGAGCTCGGGACGTTCGCGACGTACCTCGCGATCGCCGCGTTCGCGCTGATCCTCACCGTCGAGTTCCACATGTTCACCTCGCTGCAGGTCACCCACTGGTTCGCCGTCGCGCTCGTCGTCCTGACGACGCTGGCGACGGCGGCGGCGTGGACGATCCTGCGCTGGAACGCCGATCGGCTGCTCGGGACCGACTTCCTGACGACGAACGAGGCGCTGATGATCGAGTGGATCTACGTGACGCTGGCCGGGCTCGCCGCGGGGATCCTCTTCGACGCGTACTTCCGGCGGCGCGGAGCCCGGCTCCGCCGTGCGATCGGGCGGGTGGTGCGCCGATGAGCGTTCGCAGCGCCCTCCGCGCTCGTCCCTCGCTCCGGACGCAGCGCCGACTCACGAGGCTGATGCAGGCCCTCCTCGTCGCCATCGTCGTCTACGGCGCGGCGTTCGGTCAGCCGAAGGCGATCACCAACGGGGGGCTCGGGCTGTTCGTCACGTTCGTGCCGGCGCTGCTCGAACGCAACTACGACATCCCGCTCGACCCGTGGCTCGGCGTCTGGATCACGTCGGCGGTGTTTCTCCACACGCTGGGGTCTGCGTGGTTCTACGCGCAGATCGGGTGGTGGGACCACCTGACGCACGCGCTCTCGGCGTCGCTGGTCGCCGGCGCGGGCTACACGACGCTACGCGCGGTCGACCTCCACAGCGATCGGATCCGGATCCCGCCGCGCTTCGCGTTCGTGTTCATCTTCGTGGTGGTGCTCGCGTTCGGCGTCGTCTGGGAGCTGTTCGAGTTCGCGCTCGACATCGTCGCCGACGAGACGGGGGTCTCGATGCCGCTGGCCCAGCACGGGCTCGACGACACGGTGCTCGACCTGATGTACAACTCCGTGGGGGCGCTGATCGTGGCGACGTTCGGACAGGCCCATCTCTCGGGAGTCGCGGAACGGGTTCGAGAAGGGCTGTACGGGGCGTTAGACGAGCGCTCGTAGCTCTCATCGCAGACACGCGGCCACGACCCGCAGCGCGGCCTCCCCGCGGACCTCCTTCGCGAGCAGCGGGACGCGCTTCACGTCGCGCCCGCGGAACAGGTCCGTCGCCCGACGCAGTGCCGCCTGCTGGACCTCCCACCGGCGCGCGCAGAACTCGCAGGTGTCCGGGTTCGGCTCCACGACCCAGTCGGGGTCGATCGCGGGCGCGTTCTCGCCGGTCGCGTCCGATCCGGTCACGTCCCCGACGCCCTCCATCACGCGGTTGACGACGAGCGTGTTCACCGGAATCGAGAACTCGTCGAGGCGCGCGACGAGCCGCTCGGACTCGACGACGCTCATCTCCTCGGGGATCGTCACCACGCGGAAGTCGGTCTTCTCGGGGTCCCGCAGCACGCTCCGGAGGCGCTCGATCCGATCGCGGAGCTCGTCGAGGTCGGCGGAGGGGTCGGCGTCGTCGTCCCCGCCGCCGAACATCCCCTTGATCCCGTCCATCATCCCGGCAAAGCGGTTGCGGAGCTTCATCACCCGGCCGATCATCGAGTCCATGATCTCGGGCAGCTGCAGGAGTCGGAGGGTGTGGCCCGTCGGCGCGGTGTCGACGACGACGCGGTCGAACCGCGGGTCGTCGAGGTACTCCAGCAGCTGGCGCATCGCGGCCGCCTCGTCGGCGCCGGGCATCGTCCCGCCGAGCAGAGAGCCGAGGCCGGCCTCTTCCCCGTTTTCGACGTCGCCCGCGGGACCGCCCGCACCGTCCGCGCCGCCCATCATTCCCCCCATCCCGCCCATCGCGTCCCCCATCTCGCCCATCCCGCCGAGGGGGTCGCCATCGGCGCCGAACATCCCCTCGTCCATCGCGTCGTCGGGGTCGATCTCGGCGGCGTACAGCGGGATCTCCTCCCGGATGCGCGACGGCTCCGCCGGGATCTCCGTCTCGTAGGTGTCGGAGAGCGAGTGGGCCGGGTCGGTGGAGACCACCAAGGTGTTCACCCCGCCCGCCGCCGATGCGAGCCCGGTCGCGGCCGCCATCGTCGTCTTCCCGACGCCGCCCTTCCCGCCGTAGAGGACGTACTCCGGGGCGTCGACGCCTACTGGAAGATCCGTGGCGGCGTCCGTCTCAGTCGGGAGGTCGGGGTCGGCGTTTTCGGGGTCGCCGTCGGCGTTCCCGTCGCTCTCGTCTCCCTCGGCCTCCGACTCCTCGACGCGATCCACCGGCTCGACGTCGATATCGTCCATACCGGACCGTGGGCGCGGCCCGCTTGTGTACCCGTCGGTACGGATCTGTGAGAGATCGGTGTGGTATCGGGTCGATCGATGGTTCGGGCGAGTGAGTGGAGTGGAGGGCGGTTGCGGATCGAGCTCCGGTCAGTGCAGGTGAGGCACAGATCGCTCAATACGTTATTCCGTCGCTCGATACGCCTGACTGCCACGAACAATTCCCACTACCGCGAGGAGGGCATACAGAACGGGCATATTTACGAGACCGAGATTCAGATAGCCGAGAACGGTGAACGCAAGTGCGAGAACTCCAACGGCGATCATAATGACTGAGTACGCTTTCTGAAGCTTCAAGAGCAGGAACCCACCAGCGACGGCGATTAACGAAAAGAGGCTGCTGAGAACATATGAATCGAGGTAGACGGAAACAAAAACCGCTCCGAAGAAAGCAACAACGATGAGTCCCACTCTACAGAGGTTTCTCCGTAACTCCTGATCGATCACGTTGAGAAAGTTATATTGCGAGGAGAAACAGTTTGTTCTTTTCGTAGTCTCCATCGACCGGCTATTTCAGGCGAGAATATATCTGAGAGATGGGGTTTCAGCAGAGCCGATCGACGCCATCGGTGACTCTGGGGTGAGGATCTTCAAAGCCCCAGTCGGGAGGCGGGCGCACGCTCGCTGCGCTCCTCAGTCGTTCGCTCCGCTCACTCCTTGCGGTGCTTGCGTCGCCTGCGCCCGCCTCCCGACTGCCCCTTTGAGTCCCACCCGCCCGCATCCGCACCGCAGCCTCACACCTCCCCAGCCTCGTCGCTCGCTCGGGCTCCCTGCGGTCGCCCGCTCGCGACTCCCTCGCGCGTGCAACTCGCGCCCTACGGGCGCTCGTCGGCACGCGCCACCGCACATGCATGAGTTTAAAAGCCGCCTCAAAAACGGTGAACCCGCACTACTCGCCGATATCGTCCCCCTCGCTCCCCGCGCCGTTCCGCACCTTCACCGCGACGCCGCTCTCGAAGGCCTCGGCCTCGGCGCCGGAGAGTTCCGCTCGCCCGACCGCGAACAGCGCGTCGCCCTCGTCGACGACGAGCACCTCGTCGCCGGGGCGGATCCCGTCGTCGGCCGCGGTCACGAACTTCGCGAAGGCGTTGCGCCCCTCGCGGACGAACGGCTCGCTCTCCTCGCCGACGACCATCCGGTGCCGCGGGGCCGGAAAGGCCTCGCGGAGCCGGTTCCCGCCGGCGATCCCGAGGGTGAACCGGCCGTCCGTGCCGTACGAGACGAGCCGGTCGCCCTCCGGGCTGCCGGGGTCGTCGTCCACGTCGCCGACGATCACCTGTCGGGGGCGGCCGCCGCTCGACCGCCGGAGGGTCAGCGTCTCGTCGGCGGGGAACAGCGCGTCGCCCGCGCCCGCGCCGAACTGGTAGTCGGCGCCGGTCCGCAGGTCCGCGAGGGCCGCTGCGTCGCTCATACCCCGGCTATCGCGGCCACCCGCAAAGCCGTTGCGACACGGGACGATGCGAACGGTCGAGGGAATTGCGGACCGCCGCCGACTCACCCGGACTCGTTCCCGCTCGCGGTGAAGTCAGTCGCGGTCCAGTCGGCGTCGACGCGCCCCCGGCCGCCTCGTCGTCAACCGGCCGGGGATCGCGGCGGCGGGCTCGGCGCAGAACGGGTTCACGGTCGCGCCGCTCCTTGAAAGCGGAGCCGCGAGGGGAGCCAGCACGACGGCGGACTGACCGCGACCGACCTGATCGAGACGACAAGCGTCTCGGTGACAACGGTCGCCGACCGCTCAGCACACCGGAACGGGGCCGAGGAGACGATTCGGGAGACGTAATCAGCAAAATAAAATCCGTAAGTTGGTCGGCTTCAATGCTAGAGCCGAACTAAGATCATTCATTAACATCTACTGATTTCAACAGGCTCACCGCTGTCGTTTTAAACCGTGAATGTTACTGCGAGATTTGTCAGTACCTTTACGTGGCTCTTGCCGCTACGGTTCGCTCCCGTTCTCAGACTATAGGTCGTAGCGGTACCGCCGTCATGATATATATTATAAATTTGATCTACTGTGTATCATTAAATTGGTATTTAATAGAACCAAGACCTGCAAAAATAAAAAGTAGCCCAATAAATTGTCTATTGTATGGATGTTAGAGATTACCACCATCTCGCCGAGGAGATAGCCCAGCAAGCAGATACTGAAACGCTAGAAACCTACGAAGATCGGATTCATTATTATGAAAGTAAGAATTACAGCCAAATACCGATACCAGATGACAATAAATACTATAATGTAGATGATGGGTGGATAGGAGACATCACTTTGGATCAGATTATTCATCCACATACTCATTTAATTGATATTCTAGAATTAATGGAGGATGCTCCATTTTTGCTTCTAGATGCTTTCTATGGATGCTACTTTCTTATTTATGATGGTGAATATGTAACTACCTTTGGAACTGGTCTCCCAGACGAACATAGCACCGAAAAAAAGGAAGAGTTGCTTGAGAAAATTGAAAATCAATATGGATTCTCTGAGCCAGATTTACTCACATATAATGAATTAGAAAAGCACTATCCAAAAATCACAGATGAAAAAGTAGATATTGAAAATAGATATCAGATCATAACACTCAGTCGATCACATCGACAGCTGCGTAATCTCGTCTGATGGCGATGAATCAGATGGAACTGGTCATGGAGCGTCTTCGAAGCGCTGGTGAGTGTGATCTTCAGGATGGACCGTCGCTGTCGGCGGCGCACTGCCGCCGACGCGACAGTGTCGCCACTCACGACCGCTATCTAAATCGGTGGACAGCTACCGGAAGAACCGGTTGTCGAGTGGCTGGTTCGCTGGAATGGACCTACGTACACCAAGCGCTGTCCAAGCGGCCCGCAGCACCATCTCACAGAACTCCGTGAACGACCACTGCCAGAGGCGGCGCCCCCCGTGGCGGGGCGCCGCCACGTACTTCCAGTGAAGATACCGCCAGCTGTTCTGGAGCAGCAGGCTCACCACAAACATCACCAGCCGTAGCCCAGCGTCCTGAGAACTGGTGAATGCGAGGCTCTGCTTGGCTAATCGGTAGCTCGACTCGATGCCGAAGCGCTTGCTGTAGTGTTCTCGGGCATCCCGTGGGGTGTCGATAAACGGCGCGTCAGCGGCGTAGCCGTGACGCGCCACCCCGTGTTCGTCGTATCGTCCCTGTTGGTAGACGCAGTCGATGAACACAGGGAACGTTACCTTGCCGGCGAGATCGTGTTCGATCTCGCGGCTCCAGCCGCTACTGAGTTCGTCTTGGATCGTTTCACCCCACTTGACGATCGGCATCACGTAGGCGTAGTTGTGCGTGGACAACAGCCCAAGACAGGTGCTGTTGTAGAATCCGCGATCGAGATAGACGGCCTTGACGCCGAGGTCAAGGCCGTCGAGGAGCTCGAGAAACTCACCAAGGACGTCGCTGGTGGTGTCGCCAGCGACAAGCTGGCGCACCGCCAGCGTGTACCGCTTGTTGCGTACCCGCGCGTACAGCGTCGCGTACGCGTGAAACGTCGTCGTTCCCCGTTTCGCCTGTGAGGAGTACAGCGCTTCCGTTTCGTCTTCATCGCCGTAGTAGGGGTCGAGGTGGAGGTCTGCACAGACCTCCACCGGTCGATCTGGAAGCGTCTCAAGCGTATCTCGTTGAAGTAGCGTGTCGCCAACCGCCTCAACGGAGTCAAGTTCGAACTGCTCGGTGAGATGTCCTCGGACGGTGTTGGCGTGTGGCGAGTCCTCGGTCGTTTCGCAGACGTGATTGATCGAGGTCCCGCCGGCGCTGGCGCCGGCGAGGACCTCGTACAACGTCTCTGTCGTGACCTTGACGTTCTCGTCGAGATCTATCGCAAGCTCTTCGTTGAGGCTGTTGACGACAAAATTAAGGAGGTGCTCTTCTTCTATCTCGCTGTCTGCTTCGGTAGCTTCCACACCCTTCCCAAGCAGACACTTTCACTCAAACCCGATGTGATCGACTGAACCTAATCCCGCTGTGTCAGCGCTGTCATATTCACGTCCACAAGACGGACGCGACCCCATACAGGCAGTGGCATCGCCAACTCCCGATCGAACACCGAAATGCGTGGAATGCGCATCATAAGGTGTACTACGAGGGGCCACGGCTCAACAGCGCACAGGCCGAGTGGTTCTACGGCGATAATGAGGGCACGCCACAGAGCGCACGATTCCACGATAAAAAGTCGGAATCGCCCGATGAGTCTCACGAAACGACTGAATCCGACACTAACTCGACGTCAGAGACGTCAGAGGATGATGACTCAGAAATGACATAGCTAGTCGTCGACGAGAGGCTCGGTAACTCCGGTAGCGATCAGGTCCGTCGTGGTGTCAATTCGGATCCCAACTTGGAGACAGTAAGCATCAAACACGCTCCAAGCAATGAGGACCAATATCAGATCGGGTTCGTTAGCCGAGACGCCCACGGCTGGTAGCGACTCAAAAAACAGGAACTGGCCAACGCTGGCGGCCAGTTAGACGTCAGCCCATCACCGATATCGGTATTACTCACTGATGACCAACTGCGTGATGGCCACTCGAGACCCACGGTCACGCTAATTTTTTAGAATAGTACTTTCGCCCCGCTTGCCCGAAGTATAAGTCACAGAGTCTGTAATCTTGGGGTGAGGGAGCACAGCTGAGTCGGTCTCACCGACCGAACCAGCTGTTAAAGAGTATCACACGCTCCCTCTCCCCCTGAAAAGAGCTGCCGATTTCGTGAGAATGGCCCCCGATAATCCAGAGACAGTCCGTGGCACCTGCTCATTCTGTGGCGATACAGTTACTGGCCGACACGCGATAATCGAGTATGAAACAGATAGCGGTAGACCGGGCGTGTGGGCCGAATGTCCAAGCTGTGGCGAGGTCGTTGACCCCACCCATGCTCAGTAAACAGTTCATCCAGCAGATTGTGAGACTCGATCTACCATCGACAACCCACCACGAGTGCCGTCACTGTGGATACAGCGTGGGGAAGGACGTCGATGAATGTCCACAGTGTGGCGCTGACGAGATTGCGGCCTACGACCTCGAGTAATTGCTGGAGCGCTCACAGTTGGTGGAGAAGTTTAATGCCTTATGTAGCATCCGAACGCTAACATGGCATCAATTATTACATAAGGTGTGGAGGAGCCGCCACCACCGACCTCGCTACCCAAGTATCTCGCAAAAGGCTCCCAAAGCAGGATACGGAGACGCTCCACGAGATACAGAGCTACGTTGGGGTACTCATCGAGTATCGCGACCAGCCACTCGGCACCGATGAACTTCCCGAGACAGCTGAATCCGTCAACAAGCCCGACAGTTCAGGAACTGGACCATCGTCAAAGAGAAGATCACCTGTGGCGACGACAGCTGTAAGTGCGCCAGCGGAGATCGTCAGGATATGCACGGCCCGTATCTCTACCGCTACTATCGTGAGAATGGGACGATGAAATCAGAGTACATCGGGAAGCCCGGAAGTGGGTAGTGGTGAGTCGGTCAACGTCGACTAACGAGCATCCCGGGAGAGATACGCTTTTCACTGTACGCACACTTAGACAACGGTATACGATGAACTGGGATAGTGAGCGAGAAATGGCCAAAGACGTCGAGGAGAACGAGGAACTGTACGAGGCGCTCGCAGACGACGATACCGACGACGACAAAGAGTAATCAGCGATACTCTTCAGGAAGGACCTCGCCGAAGAACTGAAGCCAGACGCGATACAGCTCGTCCGTTTCATACAATCTGTCGAGATGGATCGGAGGTATCTCTCTTCGAACGTCGTGTGACTCAGCTCGCACCCGTTTGACCCGCTCCGTCGACCATTCTCCCGGTTCGATCCCGTTGTCACGGAGCAGCTTTCGCAATGTAACGATCGCAGTACGGTGGTTCCCATCCGGGAAGAAGTGTTTCCCTACGAGCGCGTGTATCCAGAGCGCGCACTGTTCGGGAAGCGGCCGGTCAGTTGGGAACTCCTCGAGAACCCGTTCGAGATCGCCGTTTCTCACTCGCCAGATCTCCTTTCGCTGTTCAAGGAACGACTCGTCGTGTGGATTGTCGTAGTGATGGCCGTCTGCTCTCAGAAATTGTGTATTCCGGAATTTGAAGTTCTCCGGCTCGATCGACGAAAGATCCGTGATACGAGGGGCTGGATCCGTCGAGTCTCCCATTCGTTACACGCCCCAACTCATTCGATCTACATTACTTGTGGGGGAGACATGCGTATACGGTTCCTCATCAGACCCGGTCGATACTGATGAATGCCCACAGGGTAGCTCTCACGAGATTGCGACCTACGATCTCGAGTAATTGCTGAAGAGCTCACAGTTGGTAAAGCGAGTTCAACTCCTTATGTGTCACCCGAGCGCTAAAGTGGGACTAGTTGTTACATAAGGTATGGAGGAGCCGTCACCACCCACCTCGCTCCCGAAGTATCTCGCAGAGGGGCTCCCAAAACAGGATACGGAGACACTCCACGAGATACGGAACTCCGTCGAGGCGCTCATCGAGTATCGCGACCAATCGGTTGACACCGAGGAGCTTCCCGAGACTGCGGAGCCCGTCGACGAGTCCGATGGCGCAGGAAGCGGGACCGTCGTCAAAGAGAAGGTCACCTGTGGCGACGATAGCTGTAAGTGCGCCAGCGGAGACCCCGCGGATATACACGGCCCGTATCTCTATCGCTACTATCGTGAAAACGGGACGATGAAATCGGAGTACATCGGGAAGCCAGGAAGCGAGTAGGGTGGATCAGGATAGTCGGGGTTCCAACGATCCCAGTCAAATAGACAGTGCCAGTAAAACGACGTTACAGCGCTCGTGAGTCGGGTTCGACGATGCTGGCAAACGCGACGTTTGCTTGGACTTGCTCGATCTCGACCGACAGCTCATGACCTGGTTGTCCGCCGGGAACGATCACGACGTAGCCGCGTTCAACCTTCGCAATGCCGTCACCTTGATCACCAGTCGTCTCGATCGTCACATCGCGGACCTCACCCTCATTTACTGGAGGAACGTCCGATGTTGGAGTTTCCTCTTGTACAATTGATTGGGGTTGGTATTTCTGGGTCTTCTGTTCTTTCGAAGATTCCGATGTAAGGACGGCAATACGGTACGTTTCGTCGACAGCGAGCGTGTCATGTTCGACTTCATTCGACGGAATGTCCACGACATATGACCCATCACGTTCTTCGATTTGAGCACTGAACAGAGAACGAAACGAATCAGGAATTTCAGTCATCGGATGTCAATAGTGTAGGAAGCACAGAGTATCTAAATGTCCCGTATCAGAATCTTGGAGAGACGGGTACTATTGTGAATGAAGCGATCGTATCTCAGAGGGTCGGACCAGTGTCTACACACCATAGCGTCCGCTGTTCTCAGAGAGCGGCTAGACAGAACAGCGGACACGGTGGTGTGGCACCCACTAAGTGGTCGATAGCGTGAGGGAGAGAACGGCGGACACGGTGGTGTCCACCAGTAGTGTACGGCCTAGATCATCAGTGGAAGTACCTAATCTGGAGAAAGAGAACAATAGAGTGGATAGTTAGTATTGTTGAACCCTCCCCCCACAGTGTCCGCAGTTCTATGCGAACCAAGTGGGAGACTTATTTGTGCTACCTACTAATCATATAGTCTATTCTTGATACTACGGACCAATAGTAATACTATAGTGATAAATCTATCTATATTTCAGAGCCAGTATAGAGTGCTTTGATTAAAATTTCTATTAACAGCGGACATAGTGGGGGGAGGGTGTGACAGCATGATATAAATAAGAAGAGAACGGCGGACACCACGGACGGGGTGGTTTTATAATGGAAGCGATTTATTGATAGACGTACGACGATGGGAATGTTCGAGCGGGACACGGATATTTATCGTGACCGGGACGCCCTTCGTGAGGACTACCAACCCGAGCAGCTGGTCGGTCGAGACGAGGAACTCAACACATATCAGACGACCCTACAGCCAGTTATTAACGGTGAGCAACCGAACAACGTCTTTCTCTACGGTAAGACAGGTGTCGGGAAGACAGCCGCAACGAGATATCTTCTTGATCATCTTCAGTCCGATGCGGCCGCGTACGACGATATTGATCTCTCGGTGGTTATGCTCAATTGCGACGGCCTGACATCGAGCTATCAGATCGCGACCCGCTTAGTTAACGAGTTTCGGGACGACACCGATCAGATCAGCACGACCGGGTATCCACGAGCTGCCGTCTACGATATGCTCTGGAACGAGTTAGACACTAATGGGGGGACAATTCTGATCGTCCTTGACGAGGTCGATCACATCGAGGATGACTCCATCCTCTATCAGTTGCCGCGAGCTCGAGCGAATGGTAATCTTGAGACAGCCAAGACTGGGATTATTGGTATCTCGAACGACTTTTCATTTCGTGAGGACCTCTCCCCGAAGGTACGATCTTCACTGTGTGAGGAGGAGATCCACTTTCCTGCTTATGACGCCACAGAACTACAGCAGATTCTCCAGCAACGAGCCGATGTCGCGTTTCACAAGGGCGTTCTTGAGGAAGGCGTCATCCGCCTCTGCGCTGCCTATGGGGCAAAGGATGCCGGCGACGCTAGGCAATCACTCGACCTACTGATGAAAGCAGGAGATATCGCTCGCGATGACTCTGCTGAACACGTAATCGATGAACACGTTCGTCAGGGCCGGACATCACTCGAACGGGGGCGAATTCGTGAAGGAATTGGGGGCCTCACCCAGCATGGGCACCTCGTGTTGTATGCCGTGTTGACGCTCGATCGGCAGGGGAAGACTCCGGTTCGCTCGCGGGATGTTCGACCCCGATATACGAGTATGGCCGAGCGGGCAGGGATCAACCCGCTCGTTACACGCCGGATGCGTGATCATCTTAGCGAACTCATTATGCTCGGGATTCTTGATGTCACCGAGCGCAATGAGGGTCGCCGCGGTGGAACCTACCGCGAGTATTCTGTGTCAATGGACCCAGAGCTAATCATCTCTGCGATGGCTGATACTGTCGAACTCGTTGGAATCCACGAGTCGATAGAGAAGTTGCTTGAGCGGGAATCTACGTCAACCCTCCAAGACTATCAGTAGTTCTTTTCGTGTGTTGGTTTCTCCGGACATCGTGGTGTCCGTTCCGCTCGGAGGCACACTCTCGTATGGATCGGTCGGACGATAACAGCGGACAGTCCGGTGTGACGGTAGTTGCGTTCGATTGAAATATGAAGATATGACGCCTTGTTGAACGCAAGACAGCGTCGGGGTAAGATCAAATCTACACAGTATTATAGCGTTAGAGGCGCTCTTATTAAGAACCGTGAAAAGCGGCCATCTGCGTATACTGGTTTTATACTGAGGAACCAATTAACTGGTCAATATAAACCGCCAATGGCGTGAAAAACAGCTGATAGAGTTACTCACTTTCATGTGTCCTGTGTGATCCTATGCAGTCAGAGTTCGATACTCCCGATTCAATAGCGTATACTATGGAAATTCGCGGCCACAGTCTGGACAGAAGGTTTCGCCGCCATCCAACAGAGAGAGGCACTTAACGCAGAGACGATTGCTTGGACGGGTGGCGATATCCTCCAGAAAGTCCATCGCAGTCTGTGACGCAACCCCTGGCCGATAGCCGTTAGCGTACCCCGGCAGTGTTGAGGCCCATTGGACCGTTCCCTCATCATCGACTACCGCAACGTTCCCAGCGATATCGAGTTTCCCGTAGCGTTTGAACGCCTCTGACGGTGTCTGGTCGATAGTTTGGTTCAGGGCACGGTTACGTTTGAGGTCGCGCTCATAGACATCCTCAGGCCTTGAGGACCGTATTTCGCCTGGGAAGTTCGCGATCGTCCCGTGCTGCTCGTCGATCCGGTCGATCTCGACAGCGATGCCGTGCGTATCATACAGCGTTCGAAAGAGTCGTAGCGTATGGTCGTGCCATTCTCGGATCTCCGCATCAGCGTAGTAGCGGAGAATCATGTGTCCTGCTCAGTGTTTTCTGCGGCTGCGATGCGGTCCGAGAGGCTTTGGGCGAGCCACTCGTTGGCGAGTTCGCTCGCACAATCGACCATCTGTTGATGGCTCATCCCCTCGGTTTCGAATGATTTGTAAACGTGCCATTGTTCCGCGCCTGGATCAAAGACAATCACATGTGTCTTCGCTTTCATATCCAGCAGGAACGCTTCGATCGTGCTAGGAGACGATCCCGGAAAGCCCATAGCTCCGCGAACTTTTGGATTGTCGGTTTCGCCAATCTGCTTCACGATATCGTCGGTAATGGGCTGGCTCGGAAGCGACGAGAGAAACGAAGGTGTGGTTTCTAAATCATCGGTCATGCGTGGCGATTCGTGGTGAAATATCTTGAATCCGTGGACCTAGTCGTATCTTCCTGTTATATTTCACCTCCGTCACCGCAACGAAAAAGTGACTACCACCACCCGATGACGAATCTATCGATAATCTCTGTGAACAACCTTAGACATTTACTATCGCGCTCTCTCACTACGATAGCCTGTTGCATCTTCAATATCAGTTCGCACGACGTGGCTGGGTAGCCTCAATCCAAGCGGCTGAAGACAAGACGTGGCAGATTGACATCCATTTTGCTGATAGCAACGTCCGAAGTATAGCTTGATCCGCCGCTACTGATCAAGATTCAGCGACAAATCGAGCCGCCTGAGAGCGATGTCTCTCAGGCGGCGACCCTGTGTTTCCGACAGGAGATCGTCGTCAGATCAGCCGACTTGGCGAGCGTATCAGCCCTGGTTTGTCCTGACGTTTCGCCGTCAGTGAGGCTGCTACCAGTGCTACCGCAGAGAGAACAACGTGGGTTTCGACGTTGTTCTCTTTGCGGGCGCGAACGCGATCGAGGCCGGTAAAGGACTTCAGCCGGGAGAAGACGCGCTCGACACCTGCGCGCAGGTGTCGATGCATTCGTTCCTTGATCGCCTGGAAAATGTACGTCTCCTCGACACTGCCAACCTCAACGCCGTACTCGGACAGTTGTTTCTGTGGAAGTCGCTCAAGTGCGTCGTATGGACTGTCTATCTCGTCTCCGTGTTTCTTGAACAACCGCTTGATCTCCTTCTTGATCGCTTTCAGCGGCTTCGATCGGCGTGGGTTGATGACCGTCAGCAACGGGCTTGAGAGCCGTTGCTGACTCTGGTCTCTATTCGCTTGGCTGTCGAAACCAGCATCAGCCAGCACTGCCTGAATGTCCTCGAAGTCGTAGCGGTCGTCGAACTCCTCGATCAGCGGCGTGAACGCTTTACTGTCGTGCCTGCTGCCGGTCTCCATCGTGATGGCGACCGGCAGTTCGCTCGCCGCATCAACCACCAAGAACACCTTGTACCCGTAGAATTTTCCCTCGTGATAGCCCCAGCTAGCTCCTTCGACGTCGCCGTCTTCGATCTCTTCGCGGGTGTTTGCCCAGGCGGCGATGTGCGTTCCATCGATCACGATGAACTCACCAGCGTGATCGTGTTCAGCGAGTACTTCGCTACACATCGACTGAAGGCAGTCACGGAGTTCCTCGGGTTGGAGCTCATCGAAGGCACGCCAGAGGGATGTCCCGTCGGGGACATCCTCTGGCTTGGTGTAGTCGAGCGCTTCACGAAGGGAGTAATTCCGACGAATACGGCGTTCGAGAGCTTCGAACGAGTCGCCCTCGAACTGCCGCAGGACAAGTGCCGCTGCGCGTTCAGGCGGGATGGACTGAATGTCTGAAACGGCTACCGAGAGGAAGGTAGCGAGCAACTCATCGCGGTAGAGGAAGCCGTCGTCCGCCGGTTCCGGCGGACTGACGGCTGATGGCTGGTCGGTTTCGCGCTGGGAGAGCTGGGCGTCCCGTCGGGACGGCCAGCGGTGGGTGTAGACGGTTGTCTCATTGATCTCGCTAGCGTGAACCTCCTGGTCATCAGCAAGGGCAGCGAGCGCACGATAACAAGGACGCTCAAGCCGATCGTTTGCCTCAGCGGCAGTAAGTCCGGAGGGACGGTTGAATGCGAGGTGTTTGAGGGTGGCTTTGGTAGATTCCTTACGGTGGAAGACGGCGATGCCGTCATCCACCTTGGGTCGCCAGAAGCCGTCATGGGTTGATCGGTGACCAACGACGTGTTTGCTGGCGACGTAGCTACCGTGATGGTTGAGCGAGGTGTAGAAGGGGGCTTGGGAAGCTATCTGATCGATATACCACGCTGGCACCTCGGTGCCAGCGCGGAGTTGCTCCTTCGAAGCGACTTCTCCGTGGGTGCGGAGGAACTCACGAACAGCAGTTTTATGAGAAGTGGCTGTGTTCTCATTCGTGTCGGATCTGGTGCTATACATACCTTTGATCCGACTTCTAGTCTAGTTAAAGTGACTATTTTAGATGATAGTGACTGACTTGTGAGATTCCGGAGCTAATTTTGAAACCGTGCAACGGGCTATACGAATATGTCGTTTCGGGTCAGCTGGCACAATCTCCTTGAGCGGTTAGATGACCTCCCGGAAGGAGCGACGCTTCGGACACCACTCTCGAACGACCGGTTTCAGATAACTGGCGTCCAGGAACACCGCGTCATCATCAGATTCTCAGATAGCGGTGAGTCGCGACCGCTTCAAAAAGACCAGTTCGAGACACTATATCGACGTGTCTCCGACTCTACCGATGGGTTCGACCTCGATCGACTCCCACCCGATGCGGATCCATACCCGACGGTATTGAGTCTCCATCCACGATTTGAGGTGAACGACGACCGAGGTGTGATCATCGAGACCGAAGCGCCAACCACCTCATTGTTGCTGGACGAGGGCCCGTCCTCTGACCCTGCTCTAGACGAACGGACAGAACCCGATCTCGACGTCTACGCGGATGCGCTGTTGCTCGTCGACGCGCTGGAACGCCACGAGGTTACAGCGCTCGAAGGGGTCGAGACAGGGACGCTCATCGACCTGTATACCTTGCTCTCGGACGTTCAACGGAACGCCAACGACCTCCGCAAGGAAATCGCAGACACGCTCCTAGACCGACTCCATCACGACCGACCGGTCTCGGGATCGTACGGTTCAGTCCAGCGGACGGCTCGGACGAACCGCTCGCTCAAAGATGACGAGGAGGTGCTGGACACGCTCGAATCAGCCGGGATCAACCGTGATCGGGTGGTGAGCGTTGATCGCGGGAAGGTTGACGACGCCCTCGAGGTGACTGATGTCGCTGAAAGCGACGTCTACGAGATTGAAGAAACCGAGTACGTTCGGAAAGCCGAGGTGGACGAAGATCGCAAGGAGACGCGGCTCCAAGGGCTGAAAGACCAACTTGCGGCGAGCGATGCTGACGATGCCGACCAGCTTCGTGACGAAGTCGAAGAGCTCGAGTCGCGGATCGAGGAACTGACCGAATTCAAGTCTGGACAGTCGTATCACACGCGCTCGAATGCCGACCGGTGAGTCGGTTTGACGACGTGACGGGGTGAGACACGCTACGGTCGACGTCGGCCCTAACATGGGTGTTTCTCAACGGTCGAGGCAAGTCCCTCGAGGCTCTCCAGCACAGGGTAGTTTATGTGTCTGATGTGAGAACTGATGATATGAGTGACCCGGATTCTCCAACCGTCTCGGTATCTCTCTCTGGTCGCACGGATATCCCAGCAGTCTTGAATCGAGGTGGCATCGATCACGTGAGTGTCCATGATCACCGACTCCTTGCTATCTATTACACGGCAATTCTCAATGTGACAACTGGTCCGCATCAGATATCGGATACACAAACACTCGCGGTCGAATGCTGGGAGGATCCAATTCCATCTCGTGCTGATGGAAAGTCGTCACAAGATATTCTTCAGGACTTCACCGACGTGTTCGACTGAAGATAGTGTATACACTGTTCTGTGACTACTCAGTCAATGACTCGCTCGCGAGTTACAGCGATGAGTAGCCACAAGAACAGCCACGCGAACAGAAACACGACGAGGAGCCCCGTTGGAGACAGGGCTCCAAGCGGACTCATGAGGTCGGCTAACACTGGGAGGGAGAGGAGAAAAATAATTCCAGCCCCCACGCTCCCACCGAGGCACTCAACGAGTGGCCAGACTGCGGTTTCACCCGTCTCAATGTCGCTATCTGGGTGGTGGTGCGACTCTGCCCCCGCATAGCTTGGTGTGACCATACATACCACCTATCGAAAAATACATATTCGATCGTTATAAATCTGGCTCTGAAAGCATCATACAGTGAAAGGGCTCCCTAAGCTGATTTCAGCCCTGAATAAGCCGTACCGCCCTACAACTGGCAACGTGACGAGATGGACAGACAGACCACGGTCGATGTCGACCGTGACGTGGGCTCAGGATTCACTTGTCAGCGATGCCTGCTGCCTTATGTAACATTTACTGTCCCCTATTCACCGGATTTTTACATAAGGTATTGATTTACAATACCGATTGAACAAAACCGAAAAACGCCCGTTGCGGGTTTGTCGTGCTACCGAGTGGGAGAATTAGCACAATAATCTCGGCCAATCTCATAACGAGTGTTAGCGACAGAAAGAACGATTATAATGAATACACGTTAGCTGTTGGAATATGAGTGCGTCACAGGGTGAAGCCGATCTCTCGGAGGACGAACGTGCGGGTCTTGAACTGGTCCGTGAGACAGGTGGGATTCACCAGAGCGACTTTTGGAAAGAGCTAGATGTCTCTTCGCGAAAAGGGAGCCGACTAGTCGAAGCGCTTGAGAGTGCCGAGCTGATCCAGCGTGAGGAAACGGTGTACGAAGGTCAGCGGACCTACTATCTCGAACCAACAGCATCTGATCGTGACTTTTCACTGCTGATGGCGGGTGACATGCTCTCGCCATTCATTGGTGAAGAAGAGGTCGATCCGCAGGCAGACGCCTTCTCCCAATGGCTGATGAACATCACGTACGAGGAAGAGTGACTCTTTTCTCAAGGGCTTCTGGCGGCCTTTAGTCGCCAAATCTCACACTTGTATTGAGGTAGGACTCAATATCCTCAATTGGGTGCCCACCTCGGATGAACTGTTTGTAGTCCTCAAACGCGTCGTCGCGACCAGCGGGGAGGATCACGATTTCGGTCATGCTTGAGTGGAAATCATTGGTGGGGAGCAAATAGCTGGCTACAACTTCATTGACTCTGTTGAAATCCTAAGGAGCTGATAGGATTGGTGTTCGAGATACAGAGTATCCATTTAGTAGGATTTAAAATGCCTCTATCGCCTGAATTCTGTTTTCATCGAAGCACTCTGTATGATTCTTCGACTCTCTGGTTACGGGACCGTTCAGCTGAGATGATTCAGTATCTATTAACCCACTAGTCATCTGCTCTGGTCTGAATATGTTCTATCAACTCATCTCTTGTACCAGTTCCAAGGCGTGCAACCCCGCGTCGTTGATAGAGCAAAACTGTATGATCCTGTTCCAATGATTCAATATTAATTGAATTTAGAGCACTCCGAGATGTCCCGATACACCATATTGAGTTTCGCTTCGCATTTTTGACTAACCGATCCCAGTTCATCACGATTACTTCCTCGAAAGTGTCGGCTGTAAAGAGTAGGATGACTACGTCCAAGTCTTCGAGCCTAGACGAAAGGGAATCTGTAAAGCGATCCACTTCTTTTCTGAAGTCTAATGGTGGAGCTCTTTCGACTTGGCTTTCACCGCGCACGTATCCGTGATCTTCGGATAAAATATGGAGTTCGATTTCACAATAGGAAGACAGCGCATCAACAATCGTCTTAACTGAGAGAAATGATCCTCCGAAGTATTTAGAGTAGGTCTTAGCTGATTCATTCGTTGTCATTGAACCCTCGGTGAATATCGCGGCTCTCATTGCGCGTATATTTGAACCCCTTTTTTAAATCAGTTCCCGAATTTCTGGTTGTGGATCAGTGATAGAGGGATCAATAAAACATTACAACTTCTGAAATGTAACCCTGATATTCGTCCGTATAGATGCGTAGACATTGATCACGGAGAGATATATGTGGACTTATTTGCGAGCAACGGAATGAGTCGCAGAAATCGGTTTAGGTTCCTCAACAAAGAGTTGGCCAACGTTCAGATACACGCCACCTTCACTCCGTTCAATCCTGATACGAAACGCATTATCGTCTACGATCGTTCCTTGTAGGTGGAATTGTACCGCATCCATTGATCGGATTGAACGGGACTTTCGGAGTACCTGCCGCAGCACTCTGATGATCTCTCCACGTGAATCTTGTGTCGCATTATATAATAAGTCGTCCAAACCTATCACGGTAACTGGACAGTCTACGGTCTGATCTGCCTCAATTTCTCGGAAGAACTCCAATGCAGTGAGTTCATTATCTGTATCCGAAACCAGTTCAGTCACAATATTATACCCTTGGTGTAGTGTCATGGTTAGAACTGGCTAAGCCCCATATTCATCACCTGTTCATAACGGTCGTCTCCTGTCACATCAGCCATGAAATCAGCTAATTCTTCCAAGTCTTCACTCTTCCACTCCTTCAGATATTCCCTGGTGTTTTGATCCGTCTTATAGAGGTGGTAGAGGAAATGAACTTTATCAATATCCAGCAATTCATTACCTCCCTTCCCGTTATTATTTAACTTTGCCTCGATGAATGTAATTCGCTCGTCTGCTGTAACCGGATGTTTCCGATCACGGGATCCCTTCGCTAGTTTCTCGTCTTCCAAATCACCGACGTTTAGATTCTTAGCAAGAAGTTGCTTGTTGAGGTTATCATATTCTTCCGGGCCGCGCTGTAGAAATGCTGCATATGCCTTAGTAACAGAGTCAGTGCTTGCTGGGAGGTTAACTGAGCCCTCAAGAACCTGTTCAATAATGGAGTCTACTGTGTCAAGCGCTTCATCGATTCCTGCCTGATCTCCTTCAGAGTAGACTTTCGGGAAATGCCGAGAGTAGTAGTACATACACTTTCCACGAAGGATGACGCCAAGGTCGGCCTTTGAGAGATTCTCATGACGTTCTTGCTCTTTGGTAGCCATCTCCTGTAATTCGAAGAATAGATTTTGTCGAAGTTCAGTAAGTGTGATTTCTTCATCTGACTGTTCCTTATTAGCATAAATGAGGATGTCATATTCTGCGTTGTCAAGATCTGATATATGCGTACTGTTGTCTCTATCCGATTGTACAGGATATGCTCCGGTAATTGTAAATCCGCTATTGATGATGGATTCAAGAATGACTGACCACGCTTCGTTCTCGTTGTGGTGGTACGTGAATACCATTTCACCATCAGGTTTGAGAACTCTGTGACACTCAGAGAAAACGTTAGATAATGATTCGATAAAATACTCTTCGTCCTTCCCAACTTGGCTGTTTGCGACAATTTCTCGGGCTTTCGGTGAGAGCTTAGGTTCGAACTCTTCGTACTCAGATTGTAGGCACTTCTGTAACCAGACGTAGAAGTAGTCAGCTAATTCCGAGTATTGAACGTTGTCATAGTACGGTGGGTCAGTAATGACATAATCCACACTTTCATCCTCTAGATCAATTCGCTCAGATGTTTTACAGTAGAGTCCCTGGAGGGAATCCTCATCAACTGACTCATTCAGGATCTCGTGTTTAACGACCTCCCCGCTTTTTTCATTCTTAATCTTCTCAAACGGCTCGTTACAGTACTTCTTAGCGTCATTTAGCTTTCCGAAGGCGTTTCTGAGGGAACCAAGAGTTCCGTGTTCGTTGAGGGGGTTGGGTTCAACGGGTTGTGTTTTGGGGACATAGGCGTGGCGTTCGAATACATCTAGTCCCTTTTGATTTCCTACATGCCACCGACAAAGTTTACAATTGAAATTCAGCATATTGGAGGCTGTGAGAATGAGGAATTCGCGGAGGTTCTGGTCTTCGACTTCCAAAGCACGCTTGAATATTGTGCCGTGGACAGCGAGCTGACGGTCGGTAAATAATTCGCGGAAGTGCGTGTAGTTGTAATTATGGAGAGATCTCGTCTTGTCACCGTCGGGAATTTGCTGGTCCGGAATTACGAGGTCGTTCTGTTCAACCAAGGCTTCCAATTCACTGGCCTTTTCAGCGTCGGTTTTGTCGAATTCTTTGAACCGTTTTTCTCCGTGTGGATCGACATATTGTAGGGCATAGTACTCAAATTCTGGTTTCTCATTAAGTCTGTTAAGAGTCTCTTTGATGTCGTGCTTATGCCCGTTACTACAGGTGTATTTACCGTATCCACTATTCCCATCGTTCGGATCAAATGTAGTATTACAACTGGGACAAGTCTCTTCGTCTTTAACTTCTCTGTTTAATTCGATAATCCGGTTTGAGCAACTTTGATTAGGACAGTATACAGCTGCGGGAGAGTTTGACTTTTTATACCCTAGTTTGTAATTTTTGAACAATCTGACTTCTTCATTACAGGTTAGACAGGGAATTGTCTGTGTTTGGAAAGAATAGAGAATTGGAGATTCTTGTCCAGTGTTAGGATCTATGGTGATGAAATAGTCCCTGAGTTCGCTTTTCACATCCGATATAAGGGATTCAAATTCTTTCTCAAGTTTCTCTGTATTAACTTCGTCAATTGATTTCTTTGTAATAAACCACGCAACCGGGTTAAGTTCGTATCCGATTGTCTCAGCTCCAAGACGATTTAATTCGACGTGCGTAACTCCGCCACCCGTGAATGGATCAAGGATGGTGGTATCGCTATCAATCTTCTCACTATCTGTGTTTAGATATAGTCCATCATGGTTCCCTGAATCACGTTCTTGGATGATATCGGTGTTTGTCACAGAATCGTCTGTGAGAGCCGCAAGACCAAGGATCCTAAACGTTGAACCGGGACGGCGTGCCCACCATTTGTGTAAGGAGTAAACCGGACGGTATACGTCGCGGCGGTAGGATTCTTTCTCAGCCAATTTGTCCATCATGTCTAACGGTAATTTATCCCAGGTTTCTGTCATAGTTAGTTACCTCCAGTCGTATCGATCTGTAGTACTGGCGTTATACACTCGGGAAGACTGAGACCCCCGTGCATGATTTTCTTTGTCGCCCCGCGTTTCGTCCATTTGTGATGTCCTCTCACGACGTAGTGGCCGCCTGCTCTTTTAATAATATTAGCATTCTCAAGCACCCGATATGCCTGTCCGTTCCCGATTTCACGGAACCGACTACTGAATTTGCTTGATAACGAGGATTCCTCTTCATCAGATAAGGAGTATGGGGAGTTCCCGAGGTGATTCACGTAGCCGTGATCGCTCGTAATGAGAAACTCAGAGTGGACACTTTCCTGAATTACGTCTTCAAGAAGACTCTTCACACCTTCGTAAATCTCCTCTACTTCCTCCATAGAGTAATTCCCTTTCAGAGCACCTTCGAGTCGCTGATCTGGGTGGCGCGTCCACACGAATGCCGGATCTGTACTCGGGAGCTGTGGGACATCTCGATCGCCGATAAAGCGGAAGTTATCCCGTGACACTGCTGATGGACTCTGTGCGTCGAACCATTCACGGCAAATGAACTGTGTTTCACTTGGCAACCCCTCGATCGGGGCCCACGTGAACGAGATGTCCCAATCATGTTCAGACTGGAGCTCCTGTTCTAATCGGAACCCTTCACGGAAACTAAGAGCGTCCATGATCACCCCACACCCATTTTCGATTGATGTTATAGGGTGATCTCCCATCGCATTAATGAGCTCATCGTAGAGATCAGGGTATAGCTTCGTCAATTCGTATTCTAATAACCGAGTCTGGTACTCTGATTCAGCAAGGTTCCGATCGCTAAGTGCGTCCTCATTCCCCCAAATCCGTCTAAGACACTCAAATACCCCGTCAAGAATGTCCTCTTCGTGGAGGAGGGCATTAAATTCCTCTTCGGCGTATAATTCATTACTCATTCTTGTCCACCTGCATTTTGACCGAGAGTGATGCCTTCTTAGGGACATTTAGGTCCCACAGTAGGGCTAGGAACGAACTGTGATCCAAGGGTTCGTCCGGGGTAATCTCGAACGTTTCGTCAAGGCTCACCCGCTTATCCAGAGCGTCGGCGTTGATCCCGTATTCACCAAGGTCATCGCTGGTGAGCACCCCCTCAATCGTGATTGTCGCTTCATGGATATCCCACCCCTGTGTCTCTCGTTCAATTTGATCGATCAGATCTGGTTTATTATCCGCGTCAATCGTCCCCATGACCGGATAGGGACGAATTTTCGGGCCCTCGGGTTTCTCAAGTCCAAACTCGTCTAAGAGTTGATCAACAGTCGCGCCTTCAACCGACACTTCCCCTTCGACAACGCCTGAAGCATCAAATTCGAACCCACATTCACATGATGTGCTTTTCAGCTCTTCTCCGCACTGCGGGCAGCTGAACGCTGTCTTTGGCGTGGCAGTTTTCCCGCTGCCGGAAGTCTCAGTCTCTGTCATAGTCCCACCTGAGGTCGTCGTCTCAGAGCTACCCTCGATGTCGCTGCCAGAAGTGTCTACGGTGATCGTATTGGTTTCTTCTTCGTCTTTTTCGTTGTCATCTTTGCTGACGTACTGCTGATGAACAAGGTTTGTGTCGTTTCCAAGGCTCCGGACTCGTTCTTCGAAGTACCCACCAACTTTAATCACACCACCTTGACAAAGCGACTTGATTGCTTCCTCCAACTCTGACTCTTCTGTAAGCGTTGCGTGTGTAGTCTCTCGGTAGAAGTCATTACGGAGATGTTCATACTGTATCCCACTCGCACCTTCGTCTTTCACCGCATTCTTGACCTCTGATCGAAGTTGACTGGGATCCGGTTTGACGACGCTAACCGTTGCGTCGTAGAAGTCAACGCCTGGACCAGTGGGCAGGGCCTGGGGGAATAGCCCACGTTCTGTCGATGTGTGAACGGTTCCGAACTTGTCTTTGACGCGATCTCGGAGGTTCTGGTAGTTCTGGTCGTGGATTTCTTCGAACCCTTCGGGTAGGACCTCTTCCTCCCTTTTGAGTTGTTCCCCCGCCACGACTTTTCGGGCGAGTTGCCGAATACCTGTGTTCGAGTCGATGCCTGCGAGTTTTTCGGGGGTAACCAACACGAGTGTGTTGTTGAACTCACGGTTCTGACCGGTGGTGAGCTCTTCAAACACTTCGTCGTAATTCTGCTTAGCTGCGAGTGAAACGACGATTTTGAACGTCTTGTTGTCCGGAATATCCTGTTCGGTGTTCACCGGATCGAGTATGTACACGTTGTTTCGGCCATCGAACAGGTCTTCCTGAATCAGAGACTCTGTCCGATGGATGGCATCATGCTTGTGGATATCCTCGGCTTTCTTTTCGATGCGAGCTGCAGGGTTTTCCTCAACATCGAACGCGTATTCACCATTGATTCGGTGGATGTGCCACGCATGTCCGTAGACGTCTTCGGTGAATGTTTGGATGATGCGGTGTGCGTTGATTCCTTTCCGCATGACACCCATCAGCATCTCACGTTTGTTTGCGCCTTCTTCGCCGGCACGTGCGAGGCTGTGTAGGAGGGTGATGTTAATTAGTTCCTCAATGAACTCATCGAATGTCCCGTCGGATTTTTGAAGGCGGTTGTAGTCGTTGATGTACTTCCCGACCAGTTCGTTATCGATATACTGGAACCGATCAGTGTACTTGTGGACATCAACGTTCCCGGTGAGGATGAGGTCTGTCTCGGAGTAGTTGTCGCTGAGGATTTCTGTGAGGAATCGTAGAAGCCCACGGGCGTCCGAGCTGGTGCGTTGCTCGGAGTACTTCTCCATTAGGAGTTCTAAGGTGAGCGGATGGAACGGGTAGTACCGTTCAATCCGTCTTTCCATGTCGTGGTAATCCTCCAGTTCGATCTGATCATTCTGCCGGTAGACATCTGTGTATTCCTTCGCAAGTGAAGACACGCCGTCTACATCTGTTACCTCTCCAATAAGTCGGTGGAGAATAAATTCGATTTTCTCGTCTCGTCGGGACCCGAGATCGTGTGTGAACGGGTTGGTTCGCTGCGTAATGGCTTGGACGTCTTCGTTTTCGTAGAGGAGGGACACGAAGACGCTGAGTCGGGTGTCGTCGCGCCCTGCGGCTTCGAGGAGGTTCTGAAGGAATGCGAGGTTATCATCCCGGTAGTCCTCTCGTTCCATCATCCCGTACCAGCGTTCGAACTCGTCAAGAAGGACGAGGGCTGGTTCGCCGTCCAGCGTGTCGCGGATTTGATGAACTGTGGGGAGGTCTGTTCCACCGACCCATTCGTCGATGCCGAGGTAATCGCCGACAGCTTCGGAGAGACGGTTGTAGTCTTTTTCCAGATTGAACATCTGGAGTGCGGCCGTCTTCGTTTGAGTGGGGATATCTGCGTCAATTCCTTGCTGGTCAACCCATGCTTGGCCGAGTTCCGGCGAGTTGAAAAGGTGGTAAATGACAAGCTCAATGTGGCTTTTCCCGCTTCCGTAGCCACCGCCGACGATCTGTCCCCCCTCGGAGAAGTCAGCGTCACCGTTTAGATTCCGCGCGGTGTTTCTGATGATTGTAGAGAGCGTGTCTGTTGGGTACGTGATTTCCAGGATACGTTCTGCGTCCTGTTCTGGGGACTCACGATCATCGTAGAGATTGTAGAGACTGACTTCGTCCAGTAACCCGGTAGAGTCAATCGTCCCGTCATCTCGAAGGATTTCATCGCTCGGGGTAATTCGTGCGGAGATGGGCGTGTCTGTCATTCTTTGATTTTCTCCATCAAATCATTCTTGTCATCGATCCAGTCAGCACATTCGAGGAGATGGGCGATCGCTTCATCGTAGGTAAGCCCATCTTCGGCTTTGTAGCGTCGAAGATCGTCTCGTGTTAGCTTCTTAACGCTGATTGATGTCTCGCCGTCCGTCATATTAACTGATTGTTACCACGAACGCGTTATATAGGTTCGGTGGATAGATGATTCTTATAATTTCTATAGAAATATAGATCTGTGCGTTAAACATCCGGTGAGAGATCGCGTTAGGTATCTCGGAGCCATTCACTCATCAGCAGAGTCCTCGATCCTGTATCGATCTAAGTTGTCCATTACCCGGTTGATACTTCGGGGAGACACACAGTCGCTTCGCAGCCTTCCACTGTGAGATATTCTCTTTTTAAACGCATTGAGAGAACCGTGCGAATCTCATCCATCTGGTCACTTGAGACTAACTCACCATCGTCTTATTCAAACCTCAACGGTGGCCGACCGGCACGACCAGTTTCCGGTAGTAAACTTCGGATGTCCCGAATATCAACTCGGCGTTGTAGCTCCAGCCCGACATCATTGAGTCCATTTAGTATTTTTAAAACTGTATCTACAGTCTCACGATTAATCTCAATTCCTTGCGAGATGATATGGACAGTCACGTCCGCATCAACGGCGTTCTTAACGCGGTCAGCGATCAATCCAAGTGAGTCACCCAGTACAGTAAAATCATCATCAATGTTATAAAAATTCTAAATTAATTCGATTGATAAATCCGTTTAGATATACCGCTCCGTGACCGATACGCGCTCTGTATTCATCACGGCCCTAAAAACGTGTCCGCGATTGGGGATATAAACATAGCCACCACTCCTTTTCGAAAGTTCACTTTTCGCGTTTCTATACAATCGTGAACTTGGGGTGTATACTACCGAAGTCGCAACTACGCGCTTGAACAGCCCTATCCAAACGTTTCAGTTCCGGTCCGATCGGGTGCCTTTTTAGGTGATACCGTCGTAGCCGAATACGTGGAAAGCCGGTATCTCCACCCCTAGGCAGGGTCTGTCCGGCTTTTCCACGCAAGCCCGTTCGATGAGTGACGACAACGACCAGTCGGATTCAGATTCTGACAGCGACGAGGACGAACAAACCCCACTCGACCGGATACGTGAGCTGAAGCTGACGCTGGAGGCGATCAGGACAGCCGCGAAGCTCGTCGAGATGTTGAAGTAGTGGAGTACGCCAGTTAGCCGGCGTCTCCACCCCTAGGCGATTGAGATTACCAACGGTATAGTATTAAACGATTTGGCTTGTATCCTCGGAGATTCGGCCTCTCTCGTACAACCTACGCGCTTCTGTACCACTTCAGGTTTCCACACAAGCCCGAAGCGCCACAAACAATTAGTAAGCCGGCTGATGTTCTGAGAGTATGCTACAGTCGAGCTTTGAGGCATTTCAAAATCCTGTGGTATGGCTGGGTTTCGTTCTGCTGGCGATCGCTATCTCGGGAGGCATATACCTCTGGAATAACGAATAGAACTACTATTGGCTGGAGAACTCGCCTAGATAGAGATCATTCCGCTCCAGCAGATTCGGTATTGTTCGCGTAGTCGAGCAGGTTGTCGCGTTGTGTGTTGAGCTCCTGGTCGCGGGTCGGGACCCCCGCGTAGACGGCTGCGTTTGTCATGGTGCTGCCCGCATGTCTACCTGAATTAAAACTAAGCCCCTATTCGCCAGATGAGCGAGAGGGGTGTGCTTCTCGCCACATGAGGTTCACACCAAGTTAATTGAGGTATCCTTCGAGGCGTGCCGGGGAAGCCAAGTTCAGTTCTGGTCCTTTAATTTTGCCGGCCTCTTCGTTTTTTTCGACCCATTCCATAACGTCTCCAATGTCCTCCTCAGGGACGATCAGGACACGCTGGTATGCTTGAGCGCGGAAATCCGCCAACTGCTTCAGAGCGTGTTTCTCGTCGTTTCGGATACCTTCCCAAGTTTCCACTTCAACGACGAGGTGCTTGGTTAACGGGTCGATCACGACAATATCCGGTCGGCCTTCAACTCCGGACACTACACCTGCGGTATTTCCATCCTTGGCCCCGTCCGGATCTATGTGATCCGCGTAGAGTTTTGCGCGGTCAGAAGACTGTTCTTTAAATTCGTAGAAACTCTTACGCAGGACAGCCTCGTGCTTCTCTTCGTGACCTGAAAGGGCAGCACCGATCGCGGATCCGACCACCCCGCCAACCGGACCACCGATGAGGAGGCCAGCTGCTCCTCCAACTCCTGCTCCAGCAAGCTGATCTTTGTCTTTATCGTCCATATTGTAACTAACACTCATCGATAATTAAATGGATCCGAACCGCAGTGAAAGTTAAAACACACCGTGATAGTCTGGTTCTCCATCACTTCTCGAACAACATTCTCATTACGGCTCCCCCTATTCACGTAGCATCAAGAAACGCGAGCTTTTACAGCATAATCTGAAAAATTCTGGGTAGTATGACCGAAGATGAGGAACGGATCAAGACACGGGAAGAGATTCTCTCCGACGCAGAAGAAGAAGCGGACCACAAAGGGAACCAAACGCAACTTCAAACCGTCAACAACTCTCTAATACGGAATCAGACGCAACAACAAGTACGACTAGAAAAAGAGCTAGAAGAACTCCGAAGAAGCTTAGAGACGTATACAACTTGGTCAAGGGCACTGACTATTGTTCTAATAGTTCTTGGTGGACTGTCGCTAGTTATACAAGGTCTGTTCATCGCTGTTCGTCTTGGTATACTCTGACCACAGCTAGGTCATTGACCGCCCGTAACGCCATTAGTTGGCAGACACACTCTACTCTTCGATACCTCTACTCCTTCGGTGAGAAGTAACGTAACGAAGGTTACGCGTTCATAGGCCCTATCTACACCTGCTCAAAATTCAGATAAGTCAATCTAAGACGTCGTCCACGTCGATGTCAAATTCTTCGTAAATGTCACCTATCTTTTCATCAACATTTTCGTGATCATGATCACTCCAGCCTTGAATCGAATCTAACTGCTCGATAACCATCTCCCGGGTGATATTCTCGTGATTTGAACTTTCACTCACGATCTCCAAGGAATCTCGAAGCGCGTCCACTACTTGGAGGGCTAAGTCAGGATAGTCTTCTACTACTGACCGTCCGAGTACCCCCAGCTCGTGAAAGCCACTGAATACATCGTTCTCTACTGCGGTTACCGCACTATCACAGTAATGAATAGTCAAGAACATTCCAACATCCTCCACGTCATCCGGGCTGAGACTGCTGATCATTCTTCCCATTCCCCCAAGACCCATGAACGACACTTCAACGCCCTCCTCCATCGCATAGTCATAGATAGTTTTCTGAGTGCTGAGGATGTTTCGAAGCAAAAAACCCTGATACTGTTCGTTCTCGATAGCGACTGACTTGCCAACCAAATCTGAGCAAGTCGAGAGTACAGAGGTTACAGGCTTGTCGTATCCTTTGTCAACTGCAGCTGTACAGTACTCCTCAAAAAAAGTAAGACGATCATATGCAAATGTCATTCTACCCGACATTGCCCAGAGGCGTTTCTCTTGATCCTCCTCAGAGAGGTCATCGATTCTTTCTATTTCGTCTTGAAACACAGAATGGTGTTCGCTACTAGGCAGGCTCTCGTACTCTGCTTTTGTAATATTCTCTAAGGCATCGTTGTACGTCCGGAAAACAGATTCATACTCCTTTTCAATAATGTCTCTGCCAATTTGGTTGAAGTGATCAGTAACCGCATCCAATATTCCCGTTTCTCGCATATCGATTAAAAGGTCTAGTACATCGCCAAGATTCGAAATATACGAATTCAGGAACTGTGCGTTTTCCGTCTTCAGTATCTCGGTGTAGATCTGCCGCTCCAAATGGAGAAAGTAGCCACTGATCGCATCTGCTTCATCATCTGATAACGTTGGGTCGTCTTCTTCCTGGCGTCGTCTGATTTCCTCCAAGAACTCCAATTCTTTCGAAAACAAAAGACCAGACCATTCAGCGAACAGGTAGATGTCGTTGTCCCGAACGGTTCGGATAATAACCTTCTGGATATCGACGAACCGGTCCCGTTCATCAGTACCTCGAATTATACCTTCTCGATGTTTCTGTACGATCTCATGGGCAAAATTGTTCGGGATGCTCTCCTTGAGCATCTCCAATTGCGTGTCCGGTTGTAGCTTCCGGATGATGTAAAAGAGATAGGCGACGAGATAGAGCAGACACCAGACTAACGTTACAAACGAGTAAAACACGAACCTTCCGGTGAACTCCTCAAGAAACGAGAGGACGAAGATATTGGCCGCGATTGACAGGGTGTATGAGGCAAGGAGAAGTACAATGAATTTCGAGTACAATACAGACCGAGCGATTCGGGGCGTGAGCCTCTGTGAATAGTGCTCTAGTCCTAAGAGTGTCAGAGAAATTGTAATCGCGAAAACAGTGGCCAGTATCTGGGTGTTGGTCGTGATGATCGTCCCTGGGTTCTCAAGCGAGTTGATCAGGAACGAGGGAAATACGAGATGACTGACTGCCCCGAACAGAAATAAAATTCCTCCTCCGTATAGCAGTATTTTCCTCTCAACGTAGATCTGGGCGAGGCGCCATCGGGTGTGATAGTACCGGCCGAAGATTCTGTCTGCGATAGGTCCACTATTATGTACGCTGTAGGCTAGCAGGCCCAAGACCACTCCTATTGTCACTAATATACTGCCGGAGAGCAGTGTCCATGTCCAGGTGAATATATTGAGGAAATCAGAATATGCGTCCATGAGAAGCGCTGAGCCCACAAGAATGAACGCCACAGTAGTGACGATTATTTTCTTTTCACCATCCAAAGAGGGGTTAGAGAGCACGATTTAGTATGAGTTCAAACCAGATATGCTAATATCTGTCCTTTCTTTAATTAAGATTTTCCTGAATAATCGCTGAATTGGCGTTGTAGTCTCAATTTCAATATATGATCTCTGAATAGACTTAGAACCGGTTTTGTTCAACATTCGGACGCACTCCAGGTTTCACCTGCGTCATGACTAGTTTCCGGACAAGTCCACACAGAGCACCTATTAAGCGAAATCGACCTGTCCATGTTAGTACGCTACCAATTAATACCAAAGTGAATCTGTTTCACGTTGGCATACACACCTCGTGTAAAGTCGTTCCAGTCGGCGATCTGAAATCGCTGTGCTGTATATTCGTGTGGATCTTCTGGCTGGTCCCAGTCGCGCAGGAAAGCACGTAATCTGGAGTAATTTGAGATAGGGGCGGCACCATCAATACTGAATCTGTTCTCCAAAAGTTCTCGCTTCCCGTAAAACGGGTTCGCACAAATAGCACCATCAATACTAGCTTCAGATTCAATGTCAAGGTCAACAGTTCTAGTTGTACGCTCCACGAGATCCACAGGAATGTCGTCAGGGCTTGGGAGTCCCTGGGTATCGATCTCTACACCCTTCGCTGTGCTGAGTCTCATTTTACTCTGCTCAGAAAACTCAACTAATGGCCGAACATCAACCGGCTGACCGTCAATTAGGAAGTTCACTGTTAAATGTCGATACCCAGGTTCCGAAGTGAACGGTGCCGCGTAGATGAGTACGCTTGATTCAGGGTATTCGACATCAAGATCAGAAATAAGCACCGCTTGATCATGGTCGTACAGTTTTAACTCATAACCAGAGTCCTCTACCTCCAAGTAGCGACTTTCACGGTTGCGAAGGTTTGCTACGAAGTTCTCATAGCCGCTACCGATCCAAGCCCCGTTTGACTGGTTGATTGTGAAATGGCAGTCCGGTACGGACAGACCAAATATACCCTCTAATACCGAGAACACGTGTTCCGCACGCGCCTCGGAGATATAATCAAGCTGTGCTACTACCCTGTAGGGGTTATTCGGAAAATAATGTGGCGTGAATAAACATAATTCAGATATGTGCCCATCAGGGCATTCAATAAAATAATTTGAGGGCTCACCTTCTGAATCGGGGATCCTCAGTAGCCTCTCGTCGTCATCTTTGGAGTTCCCATGAACTTGATCTCTATAATGAATCTGTACTTCGTGGCCGTTGAGGTATCTCACCTCTGTTTGTCTCCGAACCGGGAATAGCGGTTCCTCAATTTTCCTATGTTCGTAGCTTAGCAGTTCTTCTGTGGATTCAACTATGATTGCCAGTTGTGACTTCCCGTCGATTTCTAGAATGTCTGTAGAAAAATCTGGCACAGGCTCCACGACATGACTAAGAACATCAGAGACGGACCGAGCTATCTCATCAGTGGATCCGATATCTTCCAGCTCGCCTGGCCGCCCATGAGAGTCTTCTCGGACTCCCAGCACAATAGAACCTCCCGCAGCGTTAGACATTGCGGCGATCTCTTTCGCAACCTTACGGGGGGCAGCTTCTTTTGATTTGTATTCAATCCTCTCTCCTTCCGGTTTTCCCCTCCTGATTTCCTCTTCCAGATCCATTGTCGTAGTGCTAGTTCAGATTCAACTTAACATTACGTGCCAGAGGTGAAACCAGAATTTGAGCCTCAGATACCTCCACAAAAGAATGTCTAAACAGGTAGCCCTGAGGACGACCTGTCTTATACTGATCTCGCCATCCGGAACCATCCGGAACACCCACGGTTTAGCTTATGTACTTCGGCGAGAGTCGTCGATGATTTGATAAGCGACGGAGCGGCGTTCGAAGACGACCACCTTCCAGACCCGATTGTCGGCCGGAATAGCCACATGAACGAGGTCACCGACACCCTCGCGCCGATCGAAGACGGTCAGCGCGCCGAGAATTGCTTTCTCTTTGGTCCCTCCGGCGCTGGGAAGACGACCGTCGCGAGGGCCGTCGTTCGCGAGCTCTGCCACGAGGTGCTTGACGTCCCGTACGCCTGCGTGAATTGCTGGTGGAACTACACCCGGAACGCCGTCCTCGAACGACTTTCTCGCGACTTCGTCGGCGCCGCAGTCTCACTCTTCGCGTCGATGTCGACCCTACTCGATCGCGTCCATCGTGACTTCAACGAGTCGGGTGTGATAATCCTCGACGAGATCGACCAGCTGCGCGAAACCGATCTGCTCTACGACCTCCACGAGTTCCGCGGGCTCTCGTGAATCGGCATCGCAAACGATGAGGTCGACCTGCTCGCCGACCTCGACGAGCGTGTTCGCTTTCGCATCTCGGTCGGCTACCGGGTCCGGTTCGACCGGTACGGCGAGGACACGATCGGGGAGATACTGGATCGACGGGCTCGTGAGGGACTCGGACCGAACGCCGCGAGCGACGAGGTGTTCGAGACGATCGCGCGGCTCGCCGACGGCGACGCACGCATGGGCATCACGACGCTCTGGGTGGCGGCGCAGAAGGCGAGCAGCAAGGGGCTGTCGAACATCCCGAGGCGACTCGTTGAGGACTCGATCTCTGAGGCGGAGCTGGAGAACGCGCGGAAGACGTTCAGCAAGCTCAACCATCATCAGCGCGTACTGTACGGAGTACTCGAAGAGAACGGACCGCTCATCCAAAAAGAGTTGTACGCGAGATATACGGAGGAACACGATGACCCAGTGACGCTACGATACCTCCGTGAGAACCACCTTCCCAAACTGGAGCACTACAATCTCGTCAACATCGAATCCACAAACGGGACGAAGCTGTACACACTGCTGGAACCTCAATTGCTATCTGCCTGAGCGCTTATCGAGGTACCGGTCAAAAAAGACATCTGTTGACACACCAACGAAAGGATATGATCGACTACGATTCAGAAGAGGAAGCGGTGATGGTTACCCTACACGAACTTCTGAGTGATCAGGGTGATGGAGGGTTGCTAACGCCGACGTTGTTCACGATTAGCGATGAACTGGAGACTGAAGAGGAGATGACCAATAGCGAGATCACTGCCATCCTCCGCCAGCTCCACCGCGACGGACACGTGAAAGCATCCGAAGCATTTCGGCCCCGAAATCACGACCCAATGGTATACATCACTCCAAAGGGCTGGAAAGGACTTAATCAACTGGGTAGAGAAATTCCAGATAGTTGGATAGAAGCGCAAGAAGAGATTCTCTCTCTACTATACAACAAAGAATTAAATGAATGGGATGACCCCCGATCCAACCTAAATTTATCCTACTCGCAGATTGAGCGACAGGTAGATGTGCCGAAGGGAATATTTGACGTAATTCTCACCTATCTCCTGGAAAACGAGTATATTCTTTCTGAAGAACGGGGATACCTGATTAACGAGAAGGGGGCGCAAGCCTACGAAAATGAAACATATACCGGAGAGCCAAGAGGCTTCCAATAGAGAACATCACTGAAGACTCGTACTTAGTCTGAGCTTGTTAACTATCCCGAACAACATCCGGAACTGACGTAACGGTCACGTCTGGCGATTTGATCATCCGGAATCATCAGGAACACTCTGTGCGACTCTGAAGTACGTCTCCTGACCACCTCAGGGTATGGCCTCGAAGCCACCCGTCCACGGCAGTAGCGCACGTATGAAAGAGTTCACCGTCGACCTTGTCTCAGAGGGCATCCAGACTGGCACCGGACCGTACAGCGCGAGCGTCGTCGTCAGCGTCGACGCGAACTCCACGCTCCGCATCGAGATCGAGGCGGCCAACAAACTGAACTGGGAGCTCGACGCTCGGATCGCCGACAGTTCGCTGGAGATCGTCCGCGCGTTCAACGACTGCGACGGCGTTCCCGACGACGTGATCCCCAACTGAGTCACACCCGTCGCCGACGGCGTCGGACTCGCTCGACGCCGACGCCGCGGCGAGGTCCTCGCGACTGACGTCCCGGAGGAGCATGTTGACCGTCTCGGCGAACTCCTGGTACGCGTCCTGGAGGAAGACGAACTTCTCGCTCTGTTTGTCGTAGGCGTACTTCTCGGCGACCGCGTGGACGCCGCGTTCGGTGGTGGAAAGGTTCTTGTCAGGGTTCGGCGTCCACATGTCGAGCAGTTCGATGTCGCGGTTGAGCCGGCTGTACTGGCGGAGGGTGTTGTCGATGTCGGTGGACTTGCCGATCTTGACGTCCATGATTTTGAGCCCGGAGTATTCGAGGTGAGAAATCCGAATCGCATAGACCACTTCCCTCATGGACAGGTTTTGAGGGAGTGATCTCTTGACATTAAGGATTGCGAGAAGGTAGTGGTTCTCGCAAAGCCGTGTAAACCCGTACTGGTATAAATAAAATATACCTACATGAGAACACGACCAAGGTTGAGCCGTGCGAGTCATAACACACACACACACCCGGCTATCGATAACTGGCCGAGACGCCTGACAGTAGTTCGACGAGTCGGCAGAGTACGCGGGCAACGAGCGGCTCTACGCGGTACTGTTCGACACGGACTAGGATGTCATAAGCCTGGGTGTGAACGATGACCTCAAGCTGCAAGCCGATGTCGAGCAGGTGGCTGCGTCGCGGAACCAGCTCTTGGAGGTTGGGGCAGTGCTGGAGGGCATGATCGCAATAAGTGAGAACGGTGAGAGAAGAACTGCTCGCGCCCCCGATTGCTCACGAACGTCTGTTCAAAACGACGGAATGGGCATACTGGTGGTGCGGCCCGTCATGGACTGAAACGAAGGAACTCTCGAATTTCTGCGAGTGTGACAACAATTAAGACGAGTTGAGGAGTCCCTTAATAGAATCCCAAACTGGCTAGCTAACCTTCTGAGTCAGCTGACACTCCCAACCAGTACCCGGAACCAGTCCCGGTGAGAGAAGCCTTGGCCAGTGAATCTTCGATATTTACTGGGGTAGATAGCAGCGACCACATCTGATGGACTCACAGATATACCAGCGCCAAACGCCGCAGAAATGATTACAAGCATTAAAAATGGGATCGAATGGAGACTTTCAGCCATCAAAAAAATATCCGTACTAATTAAAAAGCTAGATTTATTGATAGAATACACAGATACGATTGTCCATATGATGTGTGGTGATATGCCCGCTATTCGGATCCCATAATTCGGCATCTTTGAGAGGCCATTGAATTCTACTGCGTAGGGGTACGGTATTTTATACCAAAATCCATAGAGGACACCCGGATCGCCAGAGAATAATTTGCCTGCGGCCCAGTGTACATACTCGTGAAAGCACCAACTAAGATATCCTCCAATGATTAAGGCACATATCGTAACGATGAATCTCGATGTGGGTACCATATTTTATATCTTGTCTTAAGCTTGCTTTGACAGAATTAATATCTGACCCACTTGTGAATAGAAGGCTCTGTTGAACTCCTTGGAAAGTGATAAATTCTGCCCCGGTTGTAGTCAGTACACCAAACTCACTTAACAGCGGGAACTGAATCCGAGATTATGGAATTAGATAGCTCTCTTACATCAATTGATTGGGCTTTAAGCCTGTTTGTGACGGCCATTGTTATTGGATGGCAACTCTCCGCTGGCAATTCCTTCAGTTCAAAAATGGCTGGAGCCCTAACTTTCGGTGGTATCGTTCTGGGGGTCTGTCTGTACGTGTCTGAATGGTATCGTGAGCGGTAAGCAGCTCTCATTGACCGGATAATTCAGGCGAGAATATGTCTGAAGAAGAGGATTCCAACAGAGCCGTACTACAGTATATTTGTGATGTCGTTAGCAGAGGCAGAAGCCACTTACAGAGTGATCGATAATACCGAAATTGACGTACTCCATCACGGCGTCGACACTGACTTGGATCCAAGGAGGGAGCTAGAGACAACCTCGTTTGAGCAGTCAATAAGCAGCTGGCGGACGCTGAGCGAGAACCAAGCGAGATCACTTCACAAGGCCGAACGCTTGTTCCAAATCAACAAGCTGTGGTCAGCTCCCTTTTGACTCAGCTAGAGGTCTTTGAACGGTACATTCGTGCCCAGCAATCGTATCTAGATTCAGCCACTGCAATCGAAGCTGGAGTACGAGCTTTCGAGCAGTCACGCTTTGATGACGCACAGGGCAATCTACTCGATGCTCGTGACTCGCTATTAATCAGTATTTTTGAGTCGGGCAGATCCTATCGGTTATGTACGATGGGACTGACATTGGACCAGTATGAAGAACGCTCTTGTGTAGGACATTGTTGATAGCTTGCTGTCTTGCGATTTCGGTCTATCCCGGGTGAACTCTATTCGGCTTAGAGAGACGTTCAGATCGGTGGTTGTGGCTACTTGTGAAAATACCGTGACCGTATCAACAATCTCCTACGGAAGAGCGAGACCCAATTTCACCCCACGCCTAGACAATACTGGGGATCTTGGAAAGATCCTCTGAGGATAGGCTCAAAATTAACCAACTAACTGGCGCTTCTACTGGTATCTGTTGGTTAATCACGTTGACCATCACAGCTAAGCCCGGGAGAGGGCTATCGCACAGCACTCGCTGGGAGACGACAGACCGGCCACGGCAACTGACCAGATGGTGTATCTGGACCCTGCTCAAGTCGGGTTTTATTTGTAGAATTGACCTATGACTTGGTATGACCGACTCGCCGTCTCCAAGCGTCTCTGTCTCGTTATCTGAGTCGACTAACGTTTCTACAGTCTTGGACCGGGCCGGAATTGATTACGTTACCGTTCATGAGCAGCGACTGCTGGCGATCTATCATACCGGAATTTTCAATGTGACAACCGAACCGGAGTCAGTGTCGAATGCCCGCACGCTTGAGATCGAATGCTGGGAAGCCCCACTCCCGTCTCGTAGTGATGAGCGATCGCCACAGGAGCTTCTCGAAGACTTTGCGGCCGTATTTGATGCTGGCGATGAGTCCTGAAATGGTCACTCGAGAACCTTGATCAGACCGACGGTAATCGGTTGAGAGCACTAGAAACGCTAGAAACAAGTCAGCTGGCACGAGTCAACACAATACGCCATTTATGGACATTTCTGAGACGCTCCAGACACTGTATACTGCGACTGTTGTGCAAGACGATGGTACCTATCAAATAACTGTACCAGACCGTGAGATAGCCACCGGGACACTTTCTGAGGGTGAAACATACCGTGTTGCGCTCATATCGACATCGACGTCGAATATCGAAGCCACCGACGCGACTGAGGCCACTCAGTCAGCTGACCACGCTGCTCAGCAACACGAATACGACGGCCCGCCTGTCGAGGAAGGTGAACAGCGAGACGTTGAAATCGAGAACCTCGGTGACCAAGGTGACGGTATCGCGAAAGTCGAGCGCGGCTACGTTGTGATCGTTCCCGAAACGAGTGTCGGAGACCGAGTCACCGTCGAGATACAACAGGTGCGTGAGAACGTTGCGTTCGCTGATGTCGTTGATGACACCCTTCGCGGGGAAGTCTAGGACCGCAGGTTGGCACGAACGGGTGGTTATGGCAAACTTCTCACACCACTACTCACTTTCTGGCTTACCGATGTACTCCGATTTCATCGTCCCGTTTTCACGATAGTACCGATAGAGATACGGACCGTGCATATCCGCAGGATCTCCGCTAGCGCACTTACAGCTATCGTCGCCACAGGTGACTTTCTCTTTGACGACGGTCCCGCTTCCTGCGCCATCGGGATCGTCGACGGGCTCGGCAGCCTCGGGAAGCTCGTCAGTGTCGACCGACTGGTCGCGATATTCGATGAGCGTCTCAATATAGTTCTGTACCTCCTGGAGTGTCTCCGTATCCTGTTTGGGGAGCCCCTCCGCGAGATACTTCGGGAGCGAGGTAGGTGGTGACGGCTGCTCCATACCTTATGTAACAACCGGTGCCATGTTAGCGTTCGGATGCTACATAAGGAATTGAACCTTCTCTACCAACCGTGACCACCTCAGCAATTACTCAAGATCGTAGGCAGCAATTTCGTGAGAGCCACACCGTGGACATTCATCGACGTCCTGCTCCACACTGTACCCACAGTGACGGCACTCGTGGTGCGTTGTCGATGACGGCTCGAGCCTGACGATCTGCTGGATGAACTGTTTACTAATCATCGGTGGGGTCGACGATCTCGCCACAGCTGGGGCATTCGGCCCACACGCCTGTGTCGCCGCCAGCGGTCTCATAGTGGATGATTGCGTGCCGACCCGTGACTGTCTCGCCGCAGAACGAGCAGTCGCCACGGACTGTCTCTAGGTCATCAGGAGTCATTCTCACGAATTCACGGGTTACTTCGAGGGGGAGAGGGAGCGTGTGACACTGTTTTGGAGCTGATCCGGTTGTTGAAAACCGGCCCAGCGGTGCTCCCTCTCCTCAAAATTTGAGACTCTGTGACTTATAGTTCGGGCGAGCGGGGCGAAAGTACTGTTCGAGGACAGCAGCGTGATTGCGGGTCGTGAGTAGCTATCGCACGAGAGCCGCATAGCACACTCCAAGAGCGGTGCGTGGTGACTACGCGCTCGCGGGAGTCCCATCGGCGTCGCCACTATCGATGAGCGGGTAGTCGATGTGGACCTCAATGCGGTCGAACGGAACGACGGGTTGAATCGCACCGCTGGGCCCGCCCGCTTCGAGCGTGAGGATGCCCAGTACTTCCAGCTGCTTCAGGTCCGAGTGGACGTCGGACCTTTGATCGAGAGCTACTGGGGGTGTCGATATACACCAGCTTGGACTTTTGTCAATTTGTTCTTCTCAACCAGTTGAGAGAGTGCCCGGCTGACGCTTGACTTTGGTCGCTCAGTTATCTTGGCAATTTCAGATGTTGTGAGCGTATTCTCATCGCTACGTCGGAAGGTTTCAAGAATATCAATTTCAACCCGGCTTGCTACGTTTCGAAGCAGATCGTATTCAAACGCCATCCTAGCAAGGGCCTCAATATCGATATATGCCCTATTTACGTCCCCGTTACTGCTGTGCGATTTGACACTCAGTAGCCCCACAGATTGTAGTGCTTCTTTCTCCTGGGCAGTGAATGCTCCTTCGCCAATTTCCAGTTCAGTCGTGTCTGATATGGTGTACTCTGTAGGCTGGCTCATCGTATCAAACCTTAATACTTGCTCGGAAAAAGGATTAACGGGTATGTTAATCTTCTTTCCAGCCTTGTATGAGTAATTCCCGTTTATGTTAGCAACGCTTTTCATTTGGACCGAGTTATGTACACGTGAGGATGCGGGGGAGGCGGTTAGCGTAACGCGCCGCCTCTCCCGGTTAGGATAGTGAGGTAGTGGCTCACGGTCCGACGACATCCGGTCTTCATATCTACAGTTCCTCCAGTAGATAGGATTGCACAGCGGTGTCGTCGATCTGGCTTACGTGATCGCGGTACGGATCCCGATTTGTTGGCGACGGATTCATCGGAATTCCTTTTCCCAAAATCCAAGCGAGTACTCGGGAGCGGACGCCCTCTTCGCGAATCGGACGAATCGAGTCAAGTTGGTAGGGAACCTCCGCCTGAGGAGCAGGATCTACCCATGATGGGTCGAAATCGAGAACCTGGGGCGGGAGCTCAGGTCGACCATTCTCCAACAGATGGGTAAGATGACCAGCAATGTAGTCTGCCGTATTCGTCACGGGATATGTCCGATCAGCCCCCTCCATGAACGTTAACAAAACAGGACAGATAGACTGCTGAAAACTAGTGTCGAATGCTGAAGGCATCTGTCGCTTTAGCTGGTGAAAATAATTGCTGTGGGCATCTTCACGACCATCATGAAGGAACGCCGTTTTGCCACATCCATGGGCAAGGTCTCCCACTTGGAGTGGGTTCGTGATTGATTTTTTTGCAGCTGTAACTGCGCATGTCGCGAGTCCAGTAGCCTTGTCGGAGCCCTCCCAGAGGATGGCACTCCAAGAGACCGGTAGCGATCGAAGATTCTCGATAAGACCTTGGACCCGCCTAGCACGCTCCTCTACAGAGACATCTCCGTAACGGAGTAGTGACGATGATTTGTGCTTGAACGGCTGGAGGTCATTTTCAATAAGTGCGCGGAGAAGAGAGATATCGTCCTCTCGAGCAGTACGAACGGCGACTACAATGGTATATCGCGTGCCTTCTACCGTCGTGGTCGATTCATCAAGACCGATCAAATTCGGAGCGCGCTGCTTCTCACCGTCGCGGACCAGCCTGATGTCACGCAGCGGCACACTCATCTGTATATTTCTTGGGAGGTGGTGTCTTGTACGTTCGGATGTTCGAACTTGGCATGCTCTGTTGAATTCGCAGACGGTGTCGGGATCAGGCTACTCTGTGTTCGGTTCTGGAGCGCTGTCGAGAAAATTCTGTAAAGACATCTTGGCAGAAGAGAATCACTGGAGCGATCGATCCAACACATCGACGAAGAAGTCTTGACTGTCTCGATCCATCCCTACTCACTTCCCGGTTTGCCGACGTACTCTGATTTCATCGTCCCATTTTCACGATAGTAGCGGTAGAGATACGGTCCGTGCATATCTTGGGGGTCTCCGCTGGCACACTTACAGCTGTCGTCGCCACAGGTGACTTTCTCTTTGACGACGGTTCCGTTGCCCTCACTATCGGGCTTGTCGACGGGGTCGGCTGTCTCGGGAAGTACATCGGTGTCGATCGGCTGGTCACGATACTCGATGAGCGCGCCGACGTAGTTGTGTATCTCTTGGAGTGTCTCCGTATCCTGTTTCGGGAGCCCCTCTGCGAGATATTTCGGGAGCGAGGTGGGCTGCTCCATACCTTATGTAACAACTGATGCCACTTTAGCGCTCGCTTGATACATAAGAAATTGAACGTGCTCCACCAACTACTCAAGATTGTATGTCGCAAGCTCGTGAGAGCCACACTGCGGGCATTTATCGACGTCCTGCTCCACACTGTATCCACAGTGACGGCATTCGTAGTGGGTTGTCGATGACGGGCTAAGCTTGGCAATCCGCTGAATGAACTGTTTACTAAGCATCGGTGGGGTCAACGATCTCGCCACAGCTGGGACATTCGGCCCACACGCCAGGGCCACCGCCAGCAGTCTCATAGTGGATGATCGCATGTCGTTCAGTGACTGTCTCGCCGCAGAACGAGCAGGCGCCACGGACTATCTCTGAATTATTAGGAGCCATCCTCACGAGTTCACGGGGCTTTTTTAGGGGAGAGGGAGCGTGTGACATCGTTTTAGAGCGGACCCAGTTGTTGAGACTGGCCTCACTCTGCTCCCTCACATCAACTTATGCGCTCTGTGACTTATATCCCGGGCGAGCGGAGTGGAAGTACTGTTCTAGGACAGCAGCGTGACTGTGGATCGTGCGTACTATTCGCGCAGTTACAGTGACAATCCAAGATCGCCGAGAGTGGTGAGCCGTATCTTGTAGGCGAGATCGATACTTCGACGCTCTTGTGTAGCACATTGTTGATTTCAGAGAGTGGCTTTGACGGCGTGTTTGAGCGCTTTTCGTCCGGGTTTGCGGTAGAGTTCTCGTCTGAGTTGGAACGCTCGGAGATACTGTGTGAGGCGATTTTTTGAGATGCCTCGATGCGGCGAGAGCCACCGTCGCGCCAGCGACGCGTGGCTCTCGCAGGTGTTCACGTGGACCGTCTCGTCGGCGTACTCACCGTCTCCGTGAACGACGTATTCGCGGTCGAATTGCTCATCTTCATCAAGCGGATCGTACGCGCAAAATCCGTCGGTATAGATCGTGAGAGGCTCCTGCTGGCGGTCAGCCAGCAGGAGCCGGATCGTCGATTCGTCTGCGGATTTCGCCGGCACAACGTACCGTTGCTTGGTGCCACGATCCACGAGAACGAACACGGGCGGTTTGTCTTGATCATACGTTCCGCGCCCGCGTCGAGAGAGGCCGCGAGAGCGCGACCACTGGTCGCGCTCGCGGCCTTTCAAGCCGGCAGAGACGTAGAACTCGTCAATTTCGACCGGACCACGGAGATCGAGTGACGGCGCGTCGAGCGCTTCAGCGAAGCGCTCGACACGCCTGTGAATCGTTTTGTAGGTGACCTCGATTTCGCACTGTAACTGCCTGAGACTCGTGTTAAACCGCAAAAACGCGTAGATCGAAAACAGCCACTTGCGGAGTGCGATCTTCGAGTGAGCGAAGATTGTGCCGGTCTTATCGTTGAACGTGCGGCCGCAATCCTTACAGAGATACCGCTGAAACTGCCCGTAGCTGCCGTTTCTGACCGTTCGGTCAGAACGGCAGCGAGGACAGGAAACGCCGTCACGCCAGCGAACCTGCTGTAACAGGTCCGCTGCGACCGATTCCGACCCAAACACATCCAGCGGAATCATTCGTGTCGGACACCGCTGACGCGGTGTCCTTGTCCTCTTCGACTCCACAGCGACAGCTCAGCAGTATCAACAATCTCCTACAGAAGAGCGTACTTCGAACTACTACTCTGGGTAGTGGTCTTCGACTTCTGTGACAAGGGCTTCTGCTCGTGCTTCTACGGTCGGAGAACTCTTCTTATTGGATATCTCTGTCTGCTCAACTAATTCGAGGCTCGGAACGTCCTGCTCCCAGCCCGACTCAGCATAGCTGTCGTCGGTGGGTGTCACTTCGAAGAGTTTGACAGCTGCGTCAAGCGATCTCAGCCGATTCGTTAACTTATCAACTCGCCATGGCTCGATATAATAAACGCTCTCTGTCTGTTTGATGAGTCCGTTCTCGACAAGTTGAGCCACCGTGTCTGATACAGTTGCTTTGCTGTGGCCTGTTTGAGCTGCGATTTCTTGTGGTGTGAAGCCGTACTCGTGGGCTGTTATAAGGAAACTGAGAATCTCATACTCGATCGATTCTGGATTGACCGGGAAGGGCTCGTCAGTAATGAGATCATCGACGGGGACAGGCATCACATCATTTGTGTCGCTAACTGATATTACATGTTTCGCAGAAGTGTGTTTTGTGGGTACTGCCTATATGACTCTGTTGAAACCCTCTACAGGAGACATATCCTGACCTAGTTGCGGTCAACGCAGGGTACATATTTTGCACTCTGGTCAGTAGTGTATTGACACGGGGTTCGTTACAATAACAGCAGTTTCAGACGAGGCTTGTTGTAGTGAAGCAGGGAATAGTACACTTGGATGATGATCAGACGCTAGGTCCTGTTAGTATGGCCGATAGCTGAATTCGCACTCTTCAGCGACCGCCTGTTTAAGATGAGAATATGTCTGAAGAATGGGATTTCAACAAAGCCGACTATATCATTTTAATTCATTCAAATTTGACAAGTCTATCAAATGTAGTAATACAGCCGAAACCCACATCAACCCCGATAGACGCCTCCCGATATGGCCGCAGCTACGGACAACGACCAGCTCCAAGAGAGTAGTGCCGAATCTGGCGGAGACTTCTGGCGTCACTCGTTCGAGCAGTTCATCGGGGACCTCCCTGAAGCAGCATTCGTCGTCGACGCCGCCGGCGACATCACCCAGTGGAACACCGCAACAGCCGATCTGCTTGGCCTCCCAGCAAGCGAAGCCGTCGGGATGAACGCATACGACGTCTTCGGCACTGAAGGCGAAGATGAAACGCTCGCGGAAGAAGTCCTCCGTACGGGAACTCCCATCCGTGAAGACCAGTTCCGATCCGCAGAGCGACCGGACGGCACGAAAGCACACGCCCGCGCGATCGGGACTCCAATCCAGACACCCACTGGCGAGGTCGTTGGCGCAGTCGAGTTGCTCTTCGACGTCACCACCGTCGTCGAACAGCGGGAGACACTCACCGACCTCCAGGAAGAGCTCTCGGACAATGTCGAGACATCCATGGAACAGCTGGGCGAGTCTACGGCCGAAGTCGCGGATCGCTCGAAGGAGATAACCCAGCTCGTCGACGAGCAAGCAGCCGAACTCGAAAGTACCCAAGGCGATGTCTCCGGATTCAGCGCGACCGTCGAGGAGATCGCCTCCAGCGCCGAAGAAGTCAGTAACCAAAGCGCGGAGTCGAGAACCCTCGCCGAAGAGTCCGTCGACACTGCGGGTGAGGTCATCGACCAAGTGGACGACACAGCCGAGAAATCGGCTTCCGTCGCAGACGACGTCGCGGACCTCAGAGACGAGATCGAAGAAGTCGAAGAGCTCGTCGGCGTGATCAACGATATCGCCGAACAGACGAACATGCTGGCGTTAAACGCCAACATCGAAGCGGCACGCAGCGACAGTGACGGCTTCGCGGTCGTCGCCGACGAGGTGAAAAACCTCGCGAACCGCTCGCAGGACCAAGCCGACGAGATCGAAGAAATCGTCGCGAGGATCAAGGCGAAGGCCTCCAAAACGACCGAAGAGGTCGAAGCAGCCAACGACGAGATCCAGTCTGCGAGAGCCGACATCCAAGGCGTCCTCGAGAACCAGAAACAGATCCTAACGGCGGTCGAACAGACCGAAAGCGGGATCAGCGAGATCGCGGCCGCAACAGACGAGCAGGCAAGCGTGGCCGAAGAGATATCGAGTGCCGTCGACGACGTCTCCGAACGAGCGTTCGTCGTGAATGAGGAAATCGCGGAGATCGCGGACGAAAACGAGAGCCAAACGGAGATGGTCTCACGGCTGACCCAGCAGGTCGAGCAGATTGACCGCGAACTGGCGGAGGTCATGGACGCTTCTGTCTGAGATAGGCGTATCGTGATCGGACGGGCGGACAACCCCACCCCACGTTTCCGCTCCAAATCTCCAGAGTTTCGACGCTCCAGACTATCTCCCGCAGCCGTGGTTCTGTAGTCCACACACGGGGACCCCCAGTTTGGAGTGAGGTCCCAAAAGGACGAGAGACGATCCGACCGAGACCATATACTCGGGATCTCAGCAGACCACAGCACGAAGTATATAAAGAGAGTATAACACTAACTTCTTTTAAGCCTAAAAGACAACTACAGCACTCTAATTTGAGGTCCGCGATGTCGTCATTTCCTTCGCCGTCCCCGTCGCTTCGCCGCTCCCGTAGTATCGCTGTCTCGCTGTTGTCGCCTTCCCACCCCCACCGTCGCGTCACATCTGGTACGGTCACGGTCGCGTCTCCCCGCCCACCCACCCCACACCGCTCACATCGCGACCGCGATTCTCGATGTCGTCGACCGCGCCCCACCCCGCACTCTCGCATCGTGATCTGCCCTTCCCTCCTGTCGTCGCCACGCCGCCGCTGTTCGTCATCGGGTGTCGTGTCGTCTCGGCGGTCCCTCAATGTTGTCGCGCGCTCGGTGGTCCGTTCTTGATGGTGGTCGAGGTCGCTGTGTTGCTTCCTGGTCGTCGGGCCGACTTCGCTAGTCGTTCGTCTAATCGCCGAGGGTCGTCGCTGGTCGATTCTCACTTCCCATCGCTCGTCGGGTTGTTGCTGCCGGGTCAGTCCTGCTGGTGGTGTCGTGGCTCGCCTCTGGAGTGCTATCGATCAGCTGGTGGTCCGTCGTCGAGCTCCGGGTCCGGTTCGTCTCTCGGCCGTCGTCAGTCCTCCGAGTCAAGCTCTCCTGCTACCTCGCAGTCGTTGCTGTCTCGCTTCGTCGCCGACACTGGTCGTGGCTCTTCCGTGGTCCTCTGCGCCGCTCTCCGAGGGTTCCATCCACTATCATATCTCTGATAGTATTCGCTTTGTCCGCCTCCCGCCTCCCCCACTTTCCCGCCTCCGTTTCTCGGCTCCGTCCCGAACCGTTCGCTACGCGACTATCCACTGAACTTCATCTCCCCTGAACCCTAATTGTGTGAATTCGGCTGAACGTATTAGACAACCCCAAGTTCGTTAATAGAGTCTATAAAACTCTCTCGTCGTATGGCTGAACGTATGAGACTGATTTGGCTGGTAGCGGTTTCATGAACCACCCCCCGCAATCCCGCCGCCTTCCTGTCATTAGATGACCTAACAATATAGATATATATTTAATTATGGATACCCCGAATTCCGCTGCCGTCTTGTCATTATAAGATGTTAGCCGGGGGTTGTTGGGTCGAAAATTACTTCATGAAGCACCCCACCAATCCCGCTCCCGTCTTGTCATTACGTACTTCATGAAGCATCCCCGCGATCCCGCCCCCGTCTTGTCATTATGCGGGATCGGCTGCTACTCACAAGATTCACATTTGGTTCATGAAACACCCCCACCAATCCCACTCCAGTCTTGTCATTACGCACTTCATGAAGTACCCCGCTAATCCCGCTCCCGTCTTGTCATTACGGTGTGTCGACCAACACTTGCCGGATTCAGAATCGCTTCATGAAGGATACCCGGTAATCCCGCTGCCGTCTTGTCATTACGCACTTCATGAAGGACTCCCGCAATCCCGGTGCTGTCTTGTGATTATAGTCCAGAATTTCCGCTAGAAGCATATGAGATGTGATAGAATGCCTGGTAGTGGTAGCAATAACGGGCAAAAGCTGTGGTTGCTGGAAGTGGATTTCTCGTCGAACAGCGATCCGCATTTTGCTTTCTGAAAGTCTTGGCTTGGAGCTGTTGAGCCCGTCTAAGAAAACCGAATCTCGCCCACTCTAATTAGATCACTCATCGCCTCGTTTGAAATGGATCTCTGAGGAAAACGGAGTTCTCTCCAAATCGCCCGACCGATTGTACCGAATCGATCAGCCAGCCGACTCCCACCGTGTCCGCCAGAGCTTCAAGAGGTTGTGCGTCGCCGAGAACAGCGACCACTCCGCCGCTGCCCCGTCTTTCCCACGCAACATGAACCGATCCAACCCACGATTCACGTGCTGACCAAACACCGGCTCCACGCTTTGACCGCGTTTGCGATAGATGTCTCTGCCCCGTTTCGTCCGCAATTTCCGTTCCATCAGCTCCTTTGGCCCAGCTGAATCGGGAATCGGGCCACGTGGTGGCCCGTTCTCTCGCAGTTCCTTGCGCCGTTTCCAGCCCTTCGTTGTGGCGATGTACAGCTCCGTCTGCTCATCTTCGAGCGCAGCGTTCGCTTCACTCCAGTAGCCCGCGTCCGCCAGCAGTTTCGACGGAGTCTCGTCAATCACCGCCTCGCACTCATCTAGCATCGGTTCGAGTTGCTGTGTGTCGTTGGCGTCGGTCGTGACGTCTTGAGCGACGATCACCTGTGAGTTACAATCCACCATCGCCTGACCGTTGTAGCCCTGCTTCCAGCCGTCGGAACTTTTCATCGTCTGACTCTCCGGGTCGGTCATGTTCGCCTTGGTATCCTCGTCGAGTTCGATCTCTTCAGGTGGCGTGGGCTTCCGGCCTCGCAACGTTTCGCCTGACTCCGCTTCTTCCTGTTCTCGCTGACGAATCTTCTCGGCCTGTTCGTCTTTCTGCTCCTGCTCTATGTCGTCGAGTTTTGCTTTCGCCTCACGCAGCCGTTCCAGACGACTTTCTTTGTCCTGAAGTTCCTCGGGCAGTTCGTCGCCGCGGTTCTCTGGACCGTACTCTTCGTCCTCTTCTTCATCAACTTCGGCAGCCTCGTCGAGGACTTCCTGAATCTCCGCTTCGATCTGGGCTCTCGTTCGGTTCTGATCGAGGGCGGCGTCACCCTGGACGCGGCGGCCATCAAGCGCGACTTCGCCCATCTGTGCCATCCCGGCCTGCCGACACAACTGGAGAATCTCGACGAAGAGGTGCTTGAAGTCCTGGCGATGATCCTTGCGAAAGTTGCTGATGGTACGAAAGTCGGGCTGTTGGTTCGCGGCGAGAAAACGGAAGGCGACATCACGTTCGAGCAGGCGGTCGATTTTCCGGGAGCTACGAATACCCTGAGCGTAGGCGAAGACCAGGACTTTGAGCAGCATAACTGGATGAAACTGCGGTCTGCCCCGGTTCTCGTCGGTTTCCACTGGGTAAAATGGCTCCAGCCGGTCCTGCTCGTCGAGGTAGTCGATAGTGTCGGAGACGAATCGTTCGAGACTATCCTCAGCGACCCACTCCGAGAGGTCCTTTGGCAGCAAGTGTTGCTGGTCTTGATCGTATCGGATGAAGTTGGACGTCACGGGTGGAATCTTACGCAGTAGACGGGTTCTGCCTAGTTAATATTTGGGAGAGGTTTCAACTGGAGAGGCCTTCGAGCAGCATGATAGTGGATGTTTTTCGGACAGGCTCCTTCGAGCTCACTAATCGTCTGACGCAACAGGCGGATCTGCTCTTGCGTATCAGGTTCAGTGCCGTTGTACTGTCTCTCGAGGAGTTCCTGATACCGGTCCTGAAGCCGCGTGTTTTGATCTTTGATGTTTTCAAGGCGGTCCCGAATTTGAGTCCGTTCCTCCTCGGACGTGTCGAGATATTCGTCGAATTGGTCCGCGAATGAGCTGTTACTGAAGAGTTCTTCTAAGAACGCAGATTTGTTTTCGAACCGACTCGGATTCATAAACGGTGAGCTGTCCAACTCTACAGCTTTGACCGTGTTGTCCGAGGAAGGAACCGCAAGATCTCGAGCGCGTGGCGTCACCACGAATGACCCATTATACGTGTCGAGCGCCGCCACTTCGCGAAGGTCCTGTATGGAAGCGTTCGCCGGGTCATCTATCTGGTACTCTTTTGCGCTCGGTGAGTACGCCTGTACCGCGACCACATTCACGTCCGAAGGCACCTCTGAGAATCCGAACTGGCCGGATTCACCATTTTCAGTGTACGTGGTCGTAGTGAGTTCCACCACTTTTTCGTCACTCATCAGGTCCGTGATGTACTGAGCTCGATCCGTGAGCTCGTTCGCGTCAGACTGTAAATCATTAGTGATGGACTGAGTCAGTTCCTCAGGATCTCCAACAGTGACGACGTAACTCACCGAGGAACCTTCAGCACTAACTCGGTAGAATCCTGGCGGGAGACTTACTCGCGCATAATCGTGGTCGTCAGCGGGCCACTGTGTATTGTACGTGCCAGATGTCGATACTGTTCGCGTGTTTACCACGCTCCCAGAGTAATCGAGCTGTTTGATCTGGATGTCAGTATTATCGTCCACAGTGCCGTAGAGACCGTTTTCCAGTCCGTCCTGGACCAATGGGTTCTCGTTCGGGTCCCAGACAGAGAGGATGACGTCCTCGCCCTCATCAGCCGTTAGTATCGGGTTGGAGAGGTCAGGGCTGTCAGTGTAGCGTTCTAACGCCCAGTCACCCGGTTCGTGCATCGCCACGTACTTCGCGTCGGAGTTCTGGAACTTGCCGTCTCCCCCGGTGAGCGCCAGGTCAGGGTTCCAACCTATCTGTTCGGGATCGAAAGACTGCATTTCATCGCGAATTTCCGCAGCGCGCTCCTCCAACGTCTGAGCGTCGGAGGTGTTGATGTTGCTTTCACGGACACCGTACGCCTCGACGACAGTGCCATCGGGAACACCAGTACCATCCGTTGTGACGACGCGCCCTGAGACCGCTGCCGTAGCGTCCAAAGTACCAGCTTCAATATTGTCGACTAAGACCTCCCGGCTGTTACCGGATGAAGCAGTGTCGGACGCAACGACAAACCGACTGAATCCGCTCGCGGAGCTCTTGAATGCCCAATCATTCGCGATCTGCTCCCCGTTGAGATAGATGTCGTGAGTCTCGCTGGTCCAATCGATTACGAACTCAACATTGTACGTTGTCTGTTCTGACCAAGTGTGCCCAGTATCCGTAGCCGTTCCATCGAACCCCTTTACGATTCCAGAGTCCTCGAACTCCACTTGAACGACCTCCTCTCCAGCGTTGGTTTGTAACTGAACTTGACCCTCATCAAGTTCAGCGCCGGTTTGATTGGTCGCTCGGAAGTCGAAGGAGACACTGGTAACGTTTGATTGGTAATCAGTGGAAGCGTACACGTTCGACGAGCCATCATTCGATGATAGGGAAGCAGAATGAGAACCACTGATGGAGTTGCTATCGCTGAGTGACAGATTTCCGGTGTCGCCGCTCCAGTCGGGATTCCAACCAGATTCGTTCACCTGAATGGTTCCGTCTTCAAAGTCTTCCGTAGGGCCTTCCTCGTACGTGACCGTTTCAGATCCCCCGTATCCTACGTCATCGAATGTGGCGGTTCCGGTTTCACCACTCGTCCGGGTGTCCATCTGCATTTGTATTTTGTCAAACGCAGACGCGCTGTTTTGGAATGAGGCGCCATTCGCCAGCCGGTTTCCATCTACATACAGATCAAAGGTGTCAGTAGACCAATCGATATTGCGGAACTCAATTATGTACTTCTCGTCAGCTTTGAGATCCATGCCAGTGTCAGTAAACCCGGTCCCGTCCCTGACGTATAGGTCCCTTCCGCGAACGTCGATGTCGAATAGGTTACTCTGCGATGTGCTCCGAGCCATGATACGGAGGCTATCACCGGAGCTGAGAGTGTCCAGCCGAAAGTCAAACGCAACGCGTGATGGGGAATGAGTCGATGATGACGTGGTTGAAGGTCCAGACAAACCGTTCGTGACCGAGATTTCACCGGAGACGTCTCCGTCTATCGGATCTGTCGAATCCGCCGAGAGAGTGCCATCTGGGTCATCCCATCCACTCCATCCATCAGTTTCGATGTTCGTGTCACCGTCCTCGAAGTCATCGATAGTCGTCGAGAATGACGCCGCAGACGCCACACCGACAGCAGAAAACGCGATGAAGGGAGCCACAGCGGAGGTAACTATTATGAATGTGAAAGCTATCGCTAAGCACTTTCGAGCGTGTTTATTCATAGTTCACCCCGCGAATCAATCTCTCAGTTGTGTTTACTGTTCTGTGCTCCATCATCATCCTCGAGTCTGGGTATATCATGTGTGGACTCCTCACAACACCCATTGTTTCAGGGAACACGCCCAGTCACGGAATCGAACCGTGGTCGCAGAATCGAGATCTACGAATCCAATCAGGGCCAGCAAAAAAACGAGTTACCTCAAACTACGACTTCGTCCATCCGCCATTGCGACACGCCGTTGAACATATCGTCAGAGGGATCACGTCCCTGGGTGAGCTCAGTGAACCCGACATTCTGGTCGGCGATAAGTATCTCCAGGTCGCCACCCTTCCAGTCTTTAATGTCGCTATTGGTTATGAGCTCCCAGTCCAGTAGATCGTCGCTCTTCGCGAGGGCTGTACCGTAGTGGGGATGGTCGGACGTGACGTCGAACGCCATGTACCACGTTCCTTCGTACTTGAAGATGTCCGCGTCGCCAATCTTCATCGGGCGATCCTCGAAGTCGATCGCCGTTCCGATCTTTGAGAACCCGGATGTCGGGTTCGAGGACCGATAGATGTCGATGACTTGCGAACTCGAGCCGGTGTCGTAGGTCGGGTTCTCCGGGAAGAGGTAGAAGTACCCGTCTTGATACGCGGCGCCGACGTCGTCTGGACCCGAGAGTACGTTTCCGTGGCTCGTCAGTGGCGAGGTAAGGGTCGAACCACTGAACACCTGACACCCGCCGTTGGGGTCCCGCTCGTAGATGTAATAGGTCCCGTCGACGTATACGCCGTCGCTGGACTCTTTCGTTCCAGTGAGGTCCGTAGTGTCGAGTGTCCACGACTGCAGGTCGTCGCTCAACCAGAGGTCATTCCGCGTGTTGGCGTCGCTGTGTATGATGAGCTTGTACGGGTACGTCTCGTCTGGTTGGTAAAACGCGACGGGGGCGTCCGGTCCCGCGTCGTCGATGATGAAGTCGAACTTGAATTGGAAAAACGTGTACGCAGGACCGTGCCAGTAAGTGTGTGCTCGGCGTTCTTCGGTGCTTAGAATCCGGTTGTAAACACGAGCCGTCGATGCATCGCCGTTAAAGGGATACTGTTGAGTACCGGAGCCGTTGTAGTGAGCGCCGATGACGAGCTCGTCGTTTCGATCGACGGGTGGGTTCGAGAAGCTCGCCGACGCAACCTCGATGTTGTTCTTGTAGATCGTGACAGTGTTTGTCGAGCTATCAAACTCGATGATGAACACGTACCACGGCCCTGGCGCGATCGTGTTGCCAGTCACCGTGTTGACGGAGCTCCCGTCTCCGTACCGGAACACGGGCATTTCACCGAAGTCGCCATCGACTTGACTGAGGAAGAAGCCGAACTGCATCTGGGCGTCCGCGACCCCGCTGCGGGACTTCTTTGCCAGAATGCACTCGCGATCTGTGGTGAGTTGCTTGTTGAGCCGCATCGGACCGATGACGATGCTGAAGTCGCCGGTTTGAACATCCAACGATTCGTCGTGTGGAACGACCAGTTCGGAGCCGGAGCCATCGAATTGAAGAGCTCGACCTTGCGGGCCATCTCTCATCGGAAGACTGCTACCGAGGCCGTTCACAGTGCCAGCGTTCCCATTTCCAGAGATATCAACGACAGTTGAATTGCTGACGAAGTTCGGTTGAAAGTCCCATCCAGCTACTAACCCATCGGGTGAGAAATTGTCGACAAACTGACTGCCGTTGTGTTGGTAAGAGGGTATGCCAGTCCACCACGGCATGTTCTTGCTCGTATCGTATTGCCGTGTGGGTACTGGAACGAACGTTGACCCGTTGTATCGTTTCATAATGTTGCGATCCAGATGTCATCCGCTTCCGGATTTTCCGGCGCGGAGGATTGCTTGTAAACGTCGTTCAGGTCAGACAGATTACTCGCGCCACCTGCCGGCGTGTAGATCACGCCTTCGGCATCTTTGTACTTTATTGAAGATTCGGAGGTGTTGAAGAAATAATTATTCTCTGGCGCGTCAGAATCGGATTCAAACCTCGGGATCTCGAGTTGTGATTTCGCCGTGAGTGTAGAGACGGTTGGATTGTCTCCAGTAGATTCTACCAGATCCCAACTTCCAGACCCATCTGGGACGTACCATCCTCCAGTATTGAAAGCGAAAAATACTGAATTTTCGGATGATATTACCTCGGTTCTCTCTGTTGCCCTCCCGATATGAAGTGTTCCTTCACCCTCCGATTCTGATCCCCAATTGAAGATGTCGTCCCACATGCTATTGGGCTCGTCACCCCCTAATGAAGCATATAATGGGAAAGACGCCAACGTTTGACCGAACTGTCTACGTGTTTGTCGTGGCTTTTGGTTCATGTTTTGATCTTTCTATTTTAATGACACAGCTAAGATTCAACAAATGGGCCTTTGATTACTCGAAGCGCTGAATGGATTCCCGCGCTCGGCTAGGATCGGTATACAACCGTTGATATCTCTATTTTACTTTATTCATACAGAGAATTAAACAGAATATGACTGGAACATCGCATTCAAACGCTGTCGCTAGTATTGAACACAATCTGACATTCGCCAATGTCAAAGCGTAAGATGACCCAGCGAGCGGGCGTCCAGCCCGTCTCACACCGGCACAACCCCCTTAAGGTTGATCGCTCAATGTGATGCGGGTTTGGATGCTCGCTCCCGGGTCACGCATATATCGGAAAGGGATTCCTAAAGGTGTTTGTGTTTGACGCTCGAACCCGCTCGCCACCCTGGGATCAGTAGTTGCCGGCGTCGACGAACTCACGCAGCGAGTCGTTGCCGAGCAGTTTTCGGACGATCAACTCGCAGATCTCGGAATCGCTACGATCCCCACGCGACTTGAGCTCTCCGGCCAGCTCGACTGCGGCGTCGCGCTCCGACTCCAGCGGGTCGGCCTCGATCGCGGCGATCAGCTCCTCGACGAACGCCAGAAACTCCTCGGCAGGCTGATCGCGCGGAATCCCGCCGAACACGAGATATCCGTGGTCGGGGTTGACCCGCCACTGACTCGTCGACGGCTTCCGGGCGGCGGTGTCGGTCTCGGGCGTCACGAACCCGGACGCCGGCGGTGGGTACTCGCTCGGATCGCTCAAGACGACTTCGCGGTTTGAGTCGTGAAGTGCCCATTCGGTATCGGGCGACTCGTTGAGCGCGTACGGACAGAGCATCGTCGCCTGCCCTTTCTGGAGCGTGCCGACGATCCACTCGTCCTTGCTCGTGCCGCGGTCGAGATTCTGGAGGTGATGGTCGTTGCGCTCGTCGTCGAGCGGCTCGCGCTCCGGGTCGTATTCGTTCGAGACGCTCGCGAAGTAGTTTTCACGAGGGTACGGCGACTCTCGCGCGCTCGGCGATCGCGGTGTCGATGCCTCTCTGCCGCGTTGTGTTTCAGACATGATGAGGGGGTTGTGCGACGGCGTCGACGCCGTCAGCGTTGGTGGGTGCCGTGGCTATTCGTCCGAGGACAGAGTCGGCCCGTCACGCGGTGTGACGAGTTCCCGACGACCGAGCCGGCGGCCGCAGTCGGCGGGGGTATGGGGGTTGCCGTCTGCCTCTCAGTTAGCTGGACATTCACGGGCATCGTACTTAAAGCCGGCCGTGCCAACTATATCGCGGGCTCGCGGGGGCGGCGATCAGGATCGGGGTGGCTCGTGGGTTACTATATTGTTGTGACGAGTGGGCGGCGTCGAGGCGATCGCGGTAGGTGGGGTCGTTCGTTACTATCCTATGATGACGTGCGGCGGTCGGGTTCTGCGCTCGGCGACGCGACGTGGGTGACGTAGCCCTCAAACGTTCGGTGCCGGTTGTCGGGTGCCGCGGCGTCGTCGAAGCGAATCTGGAGCTGGCGCGTGCCGGTCCCATAGTCCAGTTCGAGCACGCCGTTCGTTGGTTGGATGCCGATCCAGTTCCCACAGAACACCCGCATATCGGAAAGCGGCCCCTCAAACGAACCTTCTGGCCGCTGATCGTGTTTATCGACTGTCGCCAGAATCTTGAGACGCTGTTCTGGGAAGTCGCGTGTTGCCCGCTGACGGACTTCGAGAATACATCGATCCTCTGGAGCCAATTGATCATACGGTTTGCCCCGCCTAAATACTGATTCCCGCTTGTCAGTGTATGGCTCATCTCTTGGAGCCGGGGGTGTATATCGTTCTCCTCGTACATCTTTCTCCGGGATTTGTTCGCAGAACTTCCGGACGCGAGGTGCACACGAGTAACAGAGCCGGTACGTGACCCACGTGTCCATGCCGCGAGGTTGAAAGGCGAAGTGGATCTCCGGCTCGATGATCGGCCCCGTGCAAGATACACAAGCGCCGGCGGGTGTGATCACGGTCTCGTCGTCGGCCTCAAAGTGATCGCGAATGAGTGTTGCTACCTCGACGCCGCAGTCCCCGCAGAAATGATACTGAGTGTCGATCGGGAAGAGGGTTGAACTGACGCTAGATCGAAGCCGAACGTCGAACGATGTACCCGCGTTGAGATATACTTGATCGATGCCGCGATCACACCCGTCGCACTGCTCAGCCGCCGTCGATTGTTGGTCGCTATTTCCTCGACTCATATGGTATTATTTGTGAGGAGTCCCTTTAGAACCGGGTGCCGACAACTACACGAGTTCCAGTTTTCAAGGTGTTAGCGAAACCCTACGCGTTCCCCGTCTGGTGATTTTGGAAGGTGTTAGCGAAACCCTACACGGAATCAGTCGCTCGCCGTCGCCGCCTGATCGGGTGTTCTGGAGGTGATAGGTTCTTGCTCTGGCTCGCGTCCGATCGTCGCGACGGTCGCTCGGGGCTCGGGGTCGCCCCCGATCCCCAGCGGGTCGTCACCGACGAACGCGCAGGCCGCGTTGAGGAGCGCGCGCCACTCCGGCCGAGCGTCGGCGACGCGTCGGAGTTGGGTGCGATCGAACGTCCCGTAGGTCGCGCCGATGACGGGGTGGTCCGGATCGCCGAGCGCTCCCGTCGGTTCGAGCGCGACAGCCGCCTCGTACACGGCGCCGCGCAGCGACTCTTCCCGGCCGTCGGCGTCGGCAACGCGGTCGCGGTAGCTCGCCTCATCGTCCCGCACGGCGTAAAACGGCAGGGCGTCTGGCCGCTCGCCGGGCGTGTCGGCGTTGAAGTCGGCCTCGCGGTACGTCAGACAGACGACCCACCCGGATTCAGTCTCGCGGATCAGGTCGAACGCGGCCAGCTCGTCGCGGTGCGAGCGCTTGTCGCCGTGGCCCGCGAACGTCCCGGTCGCGACGCCGGCGCGATCGCAGAGCTCGCGTTGCGAGAGCGGGCGGTCGGTCGACAGGAGTGTGTGGATGATCGCCGATTTCGTGCCTTTCGACCCGCGCTCCGGGATGATCCGGGACTTCGGCAGCGTCGAGAGCGCGTACTTCAAGTCGTCGACGCGGACGTGCCGGCCGTCCTCGGAGGACTTGAAGAACAGCGCCTTCGACACGTCGTGGATCGAGCCCGTGAACGCCTGCATGACGCTCACTGCCTGTCGAGTTGTCCGCATCGAGCGCAGGCTCAGGATACGCGTCGTCGCCGTGGCGACCCGCTCGCGAGTGAACGCCGCCTCGATCGGCATGTCGACGACGAAGTCCGCGTAGTGTTCCGACTCCGTCTGCATCGGGAGGCCAAACTCGCCGGGGTGTTCGAGCGCGTACTCGATATCCCCGGTGAGATCGGTCGCGCCGTACCCCTGAATCGACCACTGCCCGATATGCGTCCCGGTCGGGTCCGCAGCGTCGACCGTCGGCGCCTCGCGGATCGCTTCGCGTTTCTCCTCGCGGGGCTCGAACTGGACGCGTGACTGCGTGTATTCGCCCATCTTCGAGGCGATCGTCGCCATCCGAACGAGACACTGCTGGAGGTCCTTTCGGCCGCCCGCCTTCATGTCGCTCGTCACTCGGCCGGGCAGCCGGAGGATTCGCGTCACGTCAACGTCGAGGAGGTCGTAGATGCCCGTCGCCGTCCCGATCAGGCCGTGCGCGAGCTTCATCGTCTCGCTCCGGAGGTCGCGCTGTTCCTCGCTGAACTCGCCGTGCTCGATGTTCGCCGTCAGCGTTTTCAGGTCCTCGATGCCGCCCTCCAGCGCCTCGACGTAGTCTTCCCCGGTGTAGGACTGTTTCAGGTAGCCGAGACACCGCTTGTCGCGAAGCTCTGCCTTCACGCCATTCAACAGCGCGTCGAGGTCGCCCGCCTTCCCGTCCAGCCGGTCGGGAGTAAGCACCTGCTTGAACGCGAGGGGGCTCAGTAACGCCCTTGCGACGGACACCGTGTACTGGAGCGGCCCGTGCCAATCGGCGCCGACGACCAGCTCGTCACGGTCCTCGTTGTAGGAGTAGATCGGCGAGCGGTTGTCCTCCTGGCGGGCGACCGTCCACTCTTCAAAGGCGGCGTTGTTCACACCTCCGAGGGGCACATCATCCACACCCACACCGCCATTCGGCGCCGACGCCACGGCGGCGTGATGCTCCCAGCGATCGAGGGTTTCGACCGGTGCGAACCCACTGCTGTGGGATCGACCGCCTGATTCGGCGGACTGATCGGTGGCGGCAGCCTCCGCGGCCGCCGGGCGGTCGCCGTCGGCGGTGCCGTCGGTGCCGTCGCGGGGCTGGTCCGGGTCGGGGTCTCCCCCCTCCCGGCCTTGCTCGTCGTTACACGGATCAACTTTGCTTTGAAGGGTTTCGCTAACACCCTCGCTCTCGAAGTCTCCGAGTCCCGATTGCAGGCCGATATCGTCTTCGAGCGCGTCCAACGCGGCGGTTCCGGCTGGGGTGGCGATCGCGTACTTGTCGTTCTGCGGGCCTTCGGTGAACACGAGGTCGGCCTCGGTGAGCGTGGAGAGACACTGGCTCAGACGGGACCGCCCGAAGTCGAGCCGCGAGTCTGACCGAAGCGCCGCGTACCGTGCCGAGTCGCTCCGTCCCTCGCAGATCACGCGCAGGACGTTCCACGCGGAATCGGTGTAGTCGATCGTCGAGAGGGCGTCGGCGACCACGTCGTCGCCGTCGACAACCCCTGCTGCTTCACGCAGGCGTGCGGCGGCACTCTCAATAACACCTGCCGGCAGTAGCTCGCGGTGTTCCTGCATGAGTCGCGTCTGGACGAGCCCGCTCGCGACGAGTCGCACGTCACACCCGCGCGCCAGTTCGGTGACGTATTCGAGCAGCGTCTCGCGCGTCTCGCGGCGGACGGTGTCGGTGTCGAACAGGTCGGACGAAAGCGACACGACGACGGTCGGCGTCACGTCGGCCGCCCGGAGGAGCGCCATCGGCCCGGCGTAGATATCCTCGAAACCCGTCCGAACACCGAGATACGTGTTACTCCCGAGTTGCGCGAGGAGCTTCCGGACGCGGTACCGGTTCCCCCCAGCGAGTCCGTCGATCAGCTCCTCGGCGAACGCGCCGCCGACCGACGCGTCCATGTTCGGATCGCGGATCGCATCGAGACGCTCAGCGAAGGCCACGCGATCGCCGTCCACGTCGGCAGCCAGCTCCTCGGCGGCCGCAAAGAGCGCGTCCTGGAGCGGTTCGTCGACGCCGAACAGCGCGTCGTGGAGCGCACTCGCGCTCATGGGCTCGCGGACAACGGTGCCGATCGTCTCGGTCGACGACGCGAAGCGCAGACTCCCCGAATCGGGGACGATCGCGTCCGAACCGTCCTCCTCGGCGGAGAACGTCACTGCACACCTCCGTATGTGCTGTTAACGACAGGATACCCCGGCGATACCGCCGGTTTCCGGTAACAAGATTTATGAACGCGCGGCGAAAAGTCGCTACTGGGTGCCACCGCAGACCACCTCCGTTAGTGGGGTTGGCCTGTCAACACGCACGACCTTGAGCCTCTGACTGGGGTTCATGTAAGGGGGTTGTGCTCCGGCATACCACGACTCCAGCCCTAAACTGGAGTCTTTCTGCGAGAGACCGCATGTCTCCACAGACGCGGGACCGGCCCGCGCGTTAATTCGATCGTAATACTGCTTATTACGAGGATTCGCCGCACCGTACTTAGTTCCAGCGGGCGCAACGAAACTGGAAGTCTCCGAGTCGAACCGCCCGTCGATCTCAGCCTGAAAGCGTGCTGAGTCACTGAAAAGCCCCACACGGGGCGAAACGTCGTTGCAGGGGGTTGTGCCGAAAACTCGGCAGGTGTCACCCGCAGGCACACCCTGTTGTGGCCGTGCCCGCGATCGGTTTCTCGACCGCGGTCCCTGTTCGCGGCGGAAGGTCGCCACCCCCCGGCCTAGAGCCGGATGCTCGCCCGCGGAGTCGAACCGCGCCGCACCACTGCGAGTTATGACGCCCGTAACCCCGACGCCGGCAGGGGATTCTGCACCCGTGGCTCCTCCGTGGATGCCGGGCGAAGGGGCGTGAGGGTGCATCTCCATTTACCACTACTATCACCCTACTATTTAGTTGCTACGACGCGATTTATTTCTATGAAGCGATTAATACCAGACACATGATATTATTTATCGCCGGTTCAATTCGCAGGCAGTGGCTGGCAGAAAACGCACGGTCTCGGACGAAGCGATCCTGCGTGAGTTTCTTCTGTCATCCGATCCGGTGCAAACGACGACGGAGCTTGTCGAACCGCTCGACATGACGCGACAGGGGGTTCACTCGCGCCTGCAAACGCTACAGGAACAGGGATACCTCGACAGCAAGGAGGTCGGATCGAAAGCGCGCGTCTGGTGGATTACTGATGACGGACACGCGTACGTCGATCAAGCTCGCTCAGAACAGGATTAGTCGCCGCTCCACCAAACGACAGCCTTCGCGCCGACCTTCGTCCGCTCGATCTCGTCATTCTCGACCAGCTCCGTCAGTCGATCGTGGGCGTACTGCCGAGTGATACCGAGTCCTTCGGCGACGTTCGTTGTTGTGACGAACGGCTTTCGGTTGCGTTCAAGAAACTCTCGGACCTCGCTATCGACCGATTTCGGATACGATTCAGTCATACTATCGTCTATACTGGATAGTCCGTTGCTACGTAGCAAAAAACTTTTGTTGTCACAACGCATACACAGAGATAGACAGACCCGGCTCTCAGAGCGACTCCTTCGCTCTGGAAAACCCGCGTGCATGAACACGCGAGTCGGGTCTGAAACCAAGCAAACCCATGTCAACAACGCAAACCAGTAGCCAAGAAAGTATCGACGCCATCCCACGGCGCGCGTACCGGCTCGGGGTCGACGGCGACGGACACGAACACTACCACCGACCGGGCTCGCCGCACCGCGTGTGGGTCGTCGAGAACGGCGAGGTCATCCACGACCAGGGGCTCGGCAACGAGCGCATCACGGCGTGGATCGACCACGTCGACGAGCACTACGGGTGGCGCGAGCGCGAACAGGTCGAACAGCCGGCGGGCGAGGCGCTCGTCGAGACGATTGTCGCGGGGCTGGAGTCGTGACCTGTACGATACTCGCTCGCGAACGCACGCGTGAGGCCGCGACCGAGTCCTCTCGCGTCCCGATCGTCACGAGCGCCGACGTACTCCCGCCGAGCGAAGACCGCGATCACTGGACGCTGGAGGTCGTCGTCGAGGCCGCGGCCGTCCCGGCGACCGTCCTCGACGCGCTCGCGACTGCCGAGCTGTCCGTGCGAGATATCTCGCCACAAGGTGAGGCGCGAATCGTGGAGGCGGTCGCGTAATGCGTCCGACCAGTTCCACTTTCGCTCCGGGTATGGCTCACTCCCTTATCCCGCACCCTCGATCCAGAGTGTATGTCCACGCAAGAACGGACGTTCGAGGTGCTGAAAGACCCGACCGGCGAGAAGACCGAGGACGTGACGGTCTCGATCGAGTCACACCCCGATTACAACCGCGTCGTCCACGCAGTGTGCGAGGAGACGCGCCGCGAGGCGAGAATCGGGATCGAAGGGACGAAGGCCGAACCCGAGGCGGTCGCGCTGTACGGCGAGGTGCCCGAATGGGTCGAACCGATCCTCCGGAGTATCGGGATCCGAGAGATCCGCTAACCCTGCGAGCCCGAAGCTATACATATCACGACGTTGAACGACAAGCCGAACACGGGAAACCGTCCCCGGTGACCACGATGAGCCACAACCCCCTTACACAGACGCGACAGCGGCACAGTACCAACGGTATCGATAGCGGTACCGATACCGATACCGAACACGATACCGATAGCGATACCACCGCCAGAATCAGCGCGAGCGAGGTGCTGGCGTAATGTCCGCAGGTACGATGGCTTCCGACAGTAAGATCACCCAGAACGGTGATATGGGGCTGTCAGTGTTCGGCACGGGAGTCACTGATTACGATTACGCGGCGGCGATCGAACGCGGACAGCGGCCGTGGCGTGATCGTGGCGTACTGGCGTATCTCCGGATCGAGAAGGGCATGTCTTTTCGACAGATCGCTCAGGAAGCCTTCGAGGGCGAAATTAGCTCAGAGGGTGTTCGGCAGGCAGCGATAAGGAACGGTATCGAAGACGAGCGCAAGAGTAACCCCGAAAACCTCAGTCCACGCGAGCTGGCGCTCCGGTACTCGGAGGAGGACGACTCGGAGATGCCCGAGGGCGACGACTCGCACAAGAAGTACACGCTCCGGGGAAGCGATAGATAAATCGCGAGCCGTCGGCGAGAGAGACACGCACACGATTGCCGCGCAATTGCGACTCAGGTCGGAGGGTGGCTCCCTCACGTCCCGGTTCGATTCCGGGCCGACCCCTGCGGCTGCGGCACAACCCCCCATGACGACGACACGACTGCGCGCCTTCGGGCGCACGACAGCAGCGGTATCGAGTAGCAACCACACGCGGACGGAGCCTGACCGATGAGCGGCGCCGAGACGGTCTCGGCGGACGCCACGGAGACCGAGGCGGGCTTCAAGGCGATCGGCGAACAGCAGTACTTCGCCGACTTCTTCGAGCAGTTCGACCCGCTCGCGGACGAGATGAAGCTCCACCTCGACGACGGTGGGCTCTTCGGGATCGTCGTCGACCCGGCGTCCGTCGGCATGTGCCGGGACAGCCTCGATCGCGAGGCGCTCGAACACTACTCGGCGACGGGCGGCGTGATCGGGCTCAACATCTCACGTATCCTCGATATTCTCGGGATGGGGAACAGCGAGGACCTCGTGGAACTGGAGCTGGATACCGAGACGCGGAAACTCCACATTCAGGTCGACGGGCTCTCGTACACGCTCGCGCTGATCGACCCGGACTCGATCCGCAAGGAACCCGAGATTCCGGACGACCTCGATCTGCCGGCGACGATGACGGTCGACTTCGCGGACCTCAAACGCGGGATCACCGCCGCGGACATGGTAAGCGACCACATTCGGTTCCGGACGGGCTTGAGCGAGGAGGGGAAACTCGCGGTCTACATCGAGGCCGAGGGCGACACCGACGACGTGGATCTGGAGCTGACCCACGAGAAACTGGTCGCCATCGACGCCGAGCCCGGCGACGGTGACTCGCTGTTCTCGCTCGACTACCTCAAGGATATCAAGAAGCCGATTCCGAAGGACGCCGAGGTCCGGATCGAACTGGGCGAAGAGCACCCGATCAAGTTCCACTACGGACACACGGAGATGGGCGAGGACGGCGAATTGGCGGGTGACTGCACAATCCTCCTCGCACCCCGTATTCAGAGTGACTGACAATGTCGGAGACCCAAACTGACGACGACGGGATCCCGGAGGAGGTCGACGACGCGTTCCTCGCGAAACTGGAGGCCGTCGCGAACGCCGAACAGCGCGTCGCCGAACTGACGGCGGAACTGGAGCGCGTGGATATCGGTCTCGACGACGAAGACACGCGGCGCCTGTTGTGGGCGCACCTCACCGGCTGGTCGCTGTCGGATATCTCCGAAGCGTTCGAGGCCGTCGACGACCTCCAGCGTCGCGACTCCCGAGACCTCACCGTCCGCCTGCTCGCGCAACTCTCGAACAACTCGCGCGAGGACGTTCGCGACTTCCTCGACGAGTGCGACCGGCTCGAACGGAAGTACGGCACGGAGGACCAATGAGCGCCGAACAGGCGACGCTCCACGTCGACGCCGACCACGGACTGTGGGTGCCGCCCGAGGTCCGCGAGTTCGACAAGCAGATCGTGTTCCGAACGCCGCGATCGACGCTCCAGCACTTCGGATCCGGCCCGCTCGATCCCTACTACGGGATGATCACTGCGGACTCGTTCGGCGACACCGAGGACCTGCACGATCCGAAGAATCCCGAGCTCGCACCGAATCAGGTCTCGATCATGAAGCAGGGCGAAGAGGCGATCGTGTTCGAGGTGGAGTGCGTGATAGACGACCCCGGAAATCGGAGGGCGCTCTGATGGACCACGCGAGTCGGATGGAAGCGCAGTTGCGAATGGTCGATAACGACACAGAAGACGACGACAGCGAGAACGACGAAGACGACGACTCGGAAGACGCCGACACGGAGGGCGACGGTGAATGACCGACTCGGACAGCGCCGAGAACGAGACGGTGAAGGCGTGCCCGTACTGCGACAGCGCGTCGATCGTCACGAACAGCGCCGGCGGCGGACGGACGTACAACCCCGACGCCGACCAGTATCGGTGTGCGGACTGCCAACAGACGTTCGACGAGCCGAACGAGCGAGAATCAGGCGGTGATCCCGGTTTTAGGACGGACTCGCTCGCGTCAAAACTCGATGCGGCGCATCCGGACGACCTTGTGACTGACGGCGGGGTGGAGCGACGCCGCCGGATCGCGATCCGGGGGAACCCGATTCGGTTCGACACACCGACGCCGTACGAGGGCTGGTTTGAGAACCTCCCCTCGACGTTCGACCTCGACGGCGGCTTCACGAAGACCGCCCGCGGCGGTGCGGGCTTCGTCATGCTGGACCCGGAACGTGAGCCACTGGATCAACCGGCGACCGGTCACCGACCGGGCCTCTGTTTCGACGTGGAGAGTACGGAGATGCGCGACGCCTGCCACGAGGCGATCGCCGCCCACCTCGATACTGAGCCTGCCGTGCATGAGGTGCGCCACCAGAAGAGCGGGTATCACACCGACCTCGTGTACTGCGAGCTCGACAAAGACGGCGTGGCCGCTCGGCGAGAGATGACGACCGGCACCGATCCGCTGCACGACCCGCTCCAGCGATTCAAGGTGTGGTGGTACGTGAACGAGTACGGGCCGAAGGGCCGGCAGGAGGTCGTCGAAAACGGGAAGTACTCAGATGACGCGACGAATCGCAAACACGTCGAATGGCTGCTCGAACACGGCTATCTCGCGACGACCGCGACGGGCATGGTGTCGGCGGTGACGCCACCCTCGATCGGGACCTTCCACGCCGTCGAACTGAAACTTCGCAATTGGGAGACGGCGCTCGAACAGGCGGCGCGAGCCCGCCGGTGCGACGTTGACACCGATATGTACCGGTCCATGCGTCCGGGGTTCTACGACCGATACGGATACGCCGATTACGCGTGGGTCGCGCTCGACGCCGGCGCGATCGAGCCCGCGCTGGAGAATCTCGACCGGTTCCGAGAGGCGGGCGTCGGTCTCATCGCAATCGCCGAGGGAGGCGCGGTGATCGAACACCTGGACGCCGAGTACCGTCCCCGGCGCCGATACACTCGTGATCGGGCGTGGGTCGAAAGCGAGGTGTGGGCCCGTCTAGACGACGACCGAACCGAGGCGGAGACAGGAACGGGCTCCAGCGAGACGGTCCCGAACCAGCAACGCCTCGACGCGCTCGGAGGGACGGATGACTGAGGTTCGCGGCCTTCGCGACGCCTACGACGAGCTGGCCTACGAACAGGTCGCGTGCTCGCCGTCGCTCTCGGTCCCGACCGCAACGCCGGCACGGTTCGCGTACGCCGACTCGCCGGGCGTGACTGACGCCGATGCGATCGCCGACCGGCTCGCGGACTCGCCGATCGCGTTCCTCGACGTACTCGCGACGAACGGCGAGTCGTGGTACGAGTTCCACGTCTCCAGCGCGGCGTACGATGACGAGCATGGAGGCGACTGCAAAGTCACGATCACGACCGCCGGCGTGACCGTCGTCCGGACGCACCGCGACCTGTCGCGCGAGGCGTTCGAGCGCGTCGTCGAGGCGATCGCCAACGCCGTCGACGCGCCGCTGCGGTTCGACAAGACTGACGAACAGAGACACGGCCATGACTGACCGCGCCCCGGCCAAATCTGTACGCTGGAACGGGCTTTGACAACGATACCGACGACTGACACACTATGGTCTCCAAAGACAAAATCGAGGCGGACGGCCTCACGACCGAGGACGTACTGGACGTTGAAACCGCGCAGCCGCAGACCGAGGTTCGGATCCTTCCGGAGTGGGAAGAGCACCCCGAGGAGCGCCCCGGCGAGAACCTCCGGATCGAAGAGAACACGCTGCTGTACGACCGCGACGGCTTCGAGGTCGCGATCGAGAGCTACGAGACGACGCACTGGCGCGTCGAGCTTTCGATCCCGAAGGAGGTCGGGAAGTGGTACCCGCGGCCGCTCGATCTCAAGTGCCTGTCCGTCCCGGAGTACGGGTTCGTCGAGTCGGTCGAAACCTCCGACAGCTACGAGACAATCGGCGCGACGCTGATCATTCAGGAGAACTTTCAGCCGACCTTCGAGGTTCGAGAGGTCATTGAGCACCTGCTGGAGAACGCTGAGGCGAGCGAGGAGTTTACCGAGGAGCTCGACGAGAAACTCGAAGCCGCTCGCGAGAACGAACGCGAGCTGAAAGAACAGAAGATTCCGGGGTGGGACGGAGAGGCCTTCACCTGCCCACACTGCAAGGAGGATGCAACGCACGCTGCCGTCGACGACGACCCGGACGACCCGGACGTGAAGTGTATCCACTGCGGCGAGTCGATCGCCGAGTGGGTCGACCTCCCCACGGAGTAAGTGCATGGCTCAGTCTACCGGCACACCCCCGACCCCCGACACGCCCACCGAGGCGACGAACCCCGACGACGCGACCGTTCGCGATCGCGTGTGGGATGCGACGCTCTGTCTCCTCGCGGTTCGCCCGATCCCGTTTCAGGCGTGGCGCGTCCGGCGCCGGGCCGGACTCGGCGCCTCTCACGATCGGACGATCCGACGGACGCTCACCGTCATGGCCGAGGCGGGTTGGCTCGAACACGAACCGAACAGTAAGTGGTGGCACCCCGGCCCGAAGGCCGACGAGCGCCTCACCGGCGAGTGATAGCGCCCCACGTTACTATACGATAGTAACGAATAGAAAGCCCGGATGTACGGTTCTATCTACTTCTACTGGACGGTACCGATATCGATACCGAAAGCGATACCGTGGTTGTCACCCCGTAGCTTTTAGCCGGTGTGTACTGTTCACACAGATAGACGGAGCAACACGATTCCGTCGCTCGACTATGCACGGCACAACCCCCTACGCAGACGCAGTCGTACAGCCACCGATCGACGCCGGCAGCGAGGTTGCGGCATGAGCGCAACCCGCTCACCGCCGCAGTTGGAGCACCTCACGCGTCTCGACGCCCACATGGACACGGCGGACCTCCTACCCGTGGCTCGCCTGCTGGCGTACCTCACGGACGAAGTGACACTCCGGTTCACCGACGACGGCCTGCGCGTCAAGACGGTCTCGGACTCGAACGTCATCGGCCTCGACGCGACGGTCCCCGTCGAATACGACACCGACACCGAGCCGGTCACGTTCAAGGTCGAGACCGAGCAGTTCCTCGACGCCGTCTCGTTCATCAACGACCCGGACTCGATCAAGTTCCAGATCCGACGGGATGACCCAGAGATATCGGTCTCGGCGGGTTCGCGACTCCAGTTCGTCGACGCGCTCGAACCCGACGATCCCGAGACGATCAGCCCGCACCCGGACGTGGAGTACGCGACGACCGCTCAAGTCGACGCTCACGAGCTGAAACGCGCGGTCGCAACGGTGTTCGGGAGCGGTGATGGCGCCGTGTACGTCACGCTCACCGACGACACGTTGTGGGCGACGGTCCCGGACGTGGAGGCGGTCGGGACAGCAACACTCGACATGGTGGAGGGTCCACACTCGTACACCCGCCTTTCGGACGACCTGTTCGGGGGCATACTCCAGTGCATCCACCCGGACGAGACGCTCCGAGTGAGCACGCGCGACGAGTACCCGTTTCACGTCGCGGCGGAACACTTCGCCGTCACGATCGTCCCGCGGCAGTTCCCCGAGGACGACTACGACCCGATCGAAGCGGAGGGGCCGGTCGATGCGTAGCGCCTCGGAACTTCGCCGCCGCGACCGCCTCAAAGTCATCGACGAAGACGGCGACGAACGCGAGGTGTTCGGCTGGGCGACGGTCCGGCGTACGTCGACCGTTCGCGGCAGCAACCCGACGGTCGCCCATGACGAAACAAGCATCCACGCTGGTGACGCGATCGGGCTCGATCCAGACGCCGTCACCCACTGGCTGGCCGAGGAGATAGAACACGAGTTCGGCGTCGACGTTCGCGACCACGATATCGACGTGATCGACCCGACGAGCGAGGAGGTGGACGTGCTGTGAGCACCGATTCCGGCGCCGGCAACCGTCCGGCCATGTACGCGCTCCGGGACGGCCTGATGAAGAACGGCATCTCCCTCGTGGACCTCCGCCGGTCGCAGGGTGATCCGCACGTCGTGTTCGAGAAGTCGACCGACGCCGAGACGGACGCCGACAGCGAGCACCTCCAGCAGCTCGTCACGATCGCGCTCGTGTTCGCGAGCCACGCCGGGACGGTCGACCGCCTCGCGACGGTGACGGCTGTCGACCCGGACTCCGGGGAGGTCGCCGGGCGGCTGTACGTCAACCGGCGCGTCATCGATGAGTACCGGCGCGACGAGATTTCGAAGCAGGCGTACGCGCAGGAGGTCGCCTCGACGTATCGCGATCGCTCGATCGAGGCATGACGGCGTACGCGCCCGACTTCTTCACGGTCATCGTCGTGGGCGCCCTCGGGTTCGTCTACCTCTACGAGCGCTTCGTCGCCGACGACGAGCCCGAGGAGGGGACGGTCGAACATGCCGAGCATCTCTGGGAGACCGACCAGATACCGCTGGCCGAGTACGAGCGTCGGGTCGAACGGGCGGTCGACGATCGCCACCAGCAGATCCTCACGGTCGCCCAATCGATCAACGATGTCGGCCCGAAGACCGCCCGAGCGCTCGCCGTCGAGTTCGAGTCACTCGACGAGCTGCACCGCGCCGACCGCGAGCGTATCGAAGATATCCACGGCATCGGGCCGTCGACGGCCGATGCGATCGAAGAGTACCTCGAACGATGAGTCACCGATACACCCATTTCCTGATCGACGTACCGATCGCCGGCGACCCGGACCTGATCGCACAGGCCGACGACACGCACCTCCTCGACCACGCGGCGGACACGCTTGTCGAGACGGCCGGCGAGACGGCCGCCGGGTGGTTCGAGCCCGACGGCGTAACGGACGGGACAGCGACGTTCCGGCTGCGCATCGGAACGAGTCACGCCGGCGAGCCCACGGACACGGAGGCGATCCATGCGGCGCTGCGCGTCCTTCGAGAGCATACTGCCGACGCGCCTCTCGACGCCGGCGCGCTCCAGTACGACCACGCTACCCCGACCGGCCCGCTCGGCGAGTCTGCCGCTCCCGGGCCAGAGCCCGAGAACACGGGCGGTATCGATACCGATACCGAAACCGATACCGAACGGGATACCGCCGAACCGGCCGGTAGCAACCCGGCCAAAGAGCCCGAACCCGACACCGATGACCGGAAGTACGGCATCGAGCGCGACGGCGCCGCCGACGGTCGACAGGGGCTCCTCGCGAGCGCCATGCGGGGGAACGGATGAGTGTCGCTGCCACGCCGAGGCGAGTCCGAGTGTGGCGCGTCGTCCCGGAGGTCGTCCACCCCAGTGCCGAAGTCGACGTGTCGGGGATCGAGCCGGAGACCGGGCTTACCCAGCGCGCCGCTCGCGAACTGGCAGACGAGCGCAACCGGGCGGGCGTCCCGCGACCGACCGTCCAGTGGTCCGCCGAGCCGACCGAGAAGATCGTCTCCCGGAACGCGTTATAGGCCGCAGTCCGCGAGTGAATACCCCCGCACCACCTGAACACTTTTCGGCCACACCGCCCGATAGTCTGTATGGAAAGCAGCGAATTTCAGGAGCAGGTCAGTGAGGAGTGTGACTTACCGGAGGGGTGGCAGGTGGCCCCGTACGCCGACTTTGGGTTTGAGGTGTCATCGTTCGACGGCGAGACTGATACTCCACGAGCATTGGCCGTTACGTCCAGCGAGTCAGTCGTAGAAATCGACATTCGCCACCGAGACATGCCGGGGCGGATTGAGGCCATGAAGATGAGTCGAGGTGAGACGCCGGAAAAACCGTATCTGGAAGCCCCCTCGACAGTTGGCGTGCTTCAGTACCACGATGACGACGTTGCACACGCAGTCGCCGCCATCAACGCACTCGCTGATCGCGACGTGTTAGACGAACTCGTAGAGAAACGGGACTTTGTCCAACACGATGAACGTATGAGCGTACTTGAAGCAGTCGAGGAAGTAGCGGGAATCGATCCGACAACGGTCACCTCAACCACAGACTCGATTTAGTCCGCAACCTCGCCGAGCATCTGGACTCTCCTTTACAACCAACCCGCTGCTGCGTCTTCCGCAAGCCCACGGGCGACTGACCCATCTTCTATCGGACCCGTCTCCGCTTCAACAACCACGTCCAGCGTGCCGTCATCGTCGAGGACGGCCACGCCGACGCCCGCCGACTGGAACAGCGCAGCGCTCGCCTGCGCGTCCTCTCGACACGCCTCAGTCGTTACGACGTACTGCTGGTCGGTGAACGGGCGCGTCCGGCCGACCGACACGCGCGCCTGTTTCACATCGTCGAGTGCGAACGCAACGGCGATCGTCTCGACCGGCCGCGGCACCTCGACGGCCGTCAGTAGCCCGCCGTCGGTCACGTCGATCCAGCCGTCGTCGATCAGCTCGTCGACGAGCGCTTCGTCCTCCAACTGCTCGTCCGCGGGACTCACGTCGAGGAGGTCACCGAGCGGCCGACCGTCCTCGCGAGCGACCCACTCGTAGATCGCACGTCGGTCGCCCGTCGGTGGCTCGTCGATACCGAGCTCCTCCCGCTTCGCCTGCGCGTCCGGGTCCGGTCGCGCGACCAGCGCGTCGATCGTGTGGCCGCCGCGGGCGACCTCCTCGAACACGTTGCCCTCGAAGTGCTCACCGAGGGCCTGCATCCCAGCGATCCGAAGGTCGGTCTCGCGCTCGAACGCCGTCATGCGTCACCTCCGTCGTCGTCGACGAACGCACACAACGCGCCATCCTGCTGGACCCACCGTAACCGCACGCTGCCCGCGTCGCGGAGCTGTTGTTCGACGCCGAGCACGCCCGCGATCGACGCGGCGTTGAACTGCCGCTGGGAGTCGCCCGGCCCGGCGAGATTCACGGCGACGCTGTTCCGCACCTCCTCGGCCGGGGCGTCGGTCGGCGACATGACCATGACCGGCCGCCCGTCGGCGCAGTCCATCGTCACTGCGGCGCGATCGTACTCCGTCCCGAGCCCCAACCCTTCGCCGGGAACGGTCGGGATCGAGCCCGTCACCTGCGCGTACTCGTCATCGCCACGCTCGACGCGGCTGAGCGAGGTGCTGTAGGGCCGCTCGCCGGCCGCCCGGAACAGGTCGACCGGGTGGGCGGGCTCCCACTCAGGGACGGTCGCGTGGATCGTCACGTCGTCGTCGGGGCCACACCGGACTTCGTCGGCGTCGGGCCACTCCACGCCGAGGCCGACGAGCCCCCACGTCTCCGCGAGGAAGCGCGGCGGGCGGAGTTCTGTCTGGCCGGTCGATTCCACCACGACGGCCGACATGGTCCGCACGGAGTCGTCGTCGACGCCGTCGCCGAACACGATATCGAGGCCGAGCCCGTCGGCGTCGGTGTCACACCGGACGCGAAACTCCGTCCGGCGGTCGTCGCGCTCGAAGATACTGATCGCCGTTGCGAGTTTTTTCGGGAGCGTCACCCGGACGGTCCCGTTCGTCTGTCTAATCGAGGTCATGGAGAGTGCGTGTAGCATCGTTGTGGTCACCTGCGCTTTCGCGTGTCTCGGCGTACTCCAGCCGCAGGTATAATAGTTACTATGCAAAACAAGCGTACAGACGAAACGAGGGGTGTCGAACGTTACTATATTGTAGTAACATCAGCTGAGCGCGGATCGCGTTCGAGCACGGTCTCCCGCAGGTGACCTACGAGGTGCGCGACCAGATTCGGAGGCACGGCGTTCGCCGCCTGTCGGTACTGTTCGACGCGAGTGCCGGCGAAGGTCACCATGTCGGGGAACGTCTGGAGACGGGCGACCTCGCGAACGGTCAGCCGTCGCACGTCGTCGACGGGCTCGGACGGCGTCGAGGGCGAGCGCCCGACGTGCGACACCGGTGCAGTACCGTCTGAGACAGTCATGGTCGGCGCGGGCTCCTCCGGGTGCAACCGCCGGCTCGTCGTGCGCTCACCGCTGTACCCGAGCGGCCATTCGGCGTACTTCTCGCGCGTCTCGGCAGCGTGATCGGGTGCGACGTGGTTCGGCGGGATCGCGACGATCGTCCCGCCGACCTCTCGATGCCCGGCGACGGTATGCGGGTCGACGCGGTGGCGCCCCCACTCGCCGGCGCCGGGCTGGACCGTCTCGATCGTCTCGTGAATCGGATCGTCAGCCGGCGGCATCGACGCGATCGGCGCGGGCAGCTCGTTGAGGGCGTCGCCCGCAGTGTCGTACCCCGGCAACGCGGTCCCGGTGAGCGTCCGGGTCGGCGCCGGCGCCGTCACCACGGGCGGTTCCCACTGGTCGGGCGTCGGGAGGTCCTCGCGAACAGCGACGAGAAACACCCGCTCACGAGCCTGCGGGACGTTGTAGTCGGCAGCGTCCAACCGGACGGTCGCCACGGTGTAGCCGTCGCCGGCGTCCGCGAGCGCGTCCACGAGCGCACTGTGGGTCGGCCCGTGGAGGTCCTGTAGGCCGACGACGTTCTCGACGACCACAAGCTTCGGAGTGACCGCGTCCGCCCATTCGGGCACGCAAAAGGCGAGCTGGTTGCGTGGGTCGTCTTCGATACTTCCGCCGGACGACGAGTACCCCTGACACGGCGGCCCAGCGAACAGTAGTTCGAGGTCGTCCGGAACGCGCTCAGGACGCACGTCGGTCGCGTCGCCGAACTGCGCGATATCCGTTCCCTCGGTGTGGTTCACCTGATACGCATACGACGCGACCGGATCGGTCTCCCACGCCGCCCGCACGTCGAACCCGGCGGCGACGAGCCCGATCGTCGCGCCGCCGATCCCCGAGAACATATCGACCACCGTCGGGCCATCCTCCGGGAGTGAGAGCGCCGGCATCAGCACCACCCACCGATTTCGGCCTGTTCGGTCGTCTCCTCGACGGCCGAACCCCCGGTGTCATCGTCGATGATCCCGGCCTCGATGGCTGCCTCGACCCGGTCGGCGTGCGATTTCCGGACGGAATGGCCGGACGGGCGCTCACACTTCGTCCCGGCGCCGGCGCCGCAGTGCGGACACGCCACGCCTCGGGCGTCGCGATCGCGCTGACTCGCCCCGCCGCGCTCGTTGCGGTCGTTCGTGTCGGCAATCTCCTCGATCTGCTCCCGAAAGCGAGTTCGACGCTGGCCATTCACGCCCTCGAACCCGTCCGGCGAGTCCCACGCCGTCGTCTCGTACCACCCGTCGGCCGCCGCTTCCAGTGTGAGCCACTGCGCCGGCGACGGGTCCCGCGCGTAGATGTTCACGAGGTGATCCGTAATCGGGTGCGGCGACTCGTCGGCGTCATCGACCGACTCCGGGCCGCACCCGCAGGCGACGATAAACCCGCCGTCGCCGGTCTTCATGATCCGAACGTCGGCACCGGGCACGTCGTGGTCGGCGTCGCCGACGTGGCAGTCGTAGGTGAGGACGCGATCGGTCATTCTTAGCCCTCGAAAGCGTCGAGTCCCGATTGTCCGGGAACCATGCCCTCAGCCTCGATCCCGTGTTGATCGCGAGCCCACTCCCGAGTCTGTTTGAGCGCAACCTCCAGCCCGCACTCGTCGGGAAGAGTAAGCAAGGGTTCGCGCTCGCTGGAATCCGCCCGCGTCCACGGTGCCCGCTCGACAGTCGCCGCCCCACTTCCGTCCCAGACGTGGAGATACAGATAGTCGTACTCGCCGACCGGCCCGGCGCCACCACCGAACAGCGACGAGCGCTCCGGGGCGCCCCGGCGCCGGTAGTAGATCGTCTGGTCGCGCTCCGCGATCTCGTACAATTCGAGCACGTACCCCGCGGGCGGGGTGAACACCGCCTCGGTCACGCGCGGATGGGACCACTCGCCCGGCGCGTGATGACGCATCCAACCGAGCGCGCGGTCGCACATGGCCGCCGTGGCAGCTCGGTCTTCCGGGGTCGCATCCTCGTGGTTCAACCCCTCGACCGTTGCAGAGCGCTCCTCGACGGTGACCGTCCGCTGGATGCCAGACACGCGGGCGTCTCCGATCGCGAGCCGGGTGCGGCTGGTCGAGCACCAGACACCGACGAACGCGGACCCGTCGTCGGCCATCCAGACGTGACCGTTGATCCCGGACTCCGGGTCGTGCGACCAGCCGTTCACGCCCGCGGGAAGCTCGTAGTCGTCGGGGAGGGGCGGCTTCGAGCCCATTCACGCCCACCCCGAGAGCGACGCTTGGCGATTCAGTTCGTCCGTACGCCGCCGTTCATACGCGTCTCGGGCGTCAGACTCCACGTCGATCGCGAGAACATCCGGGTCCTCGTACAGCATCTCGGCGGCGATCGCCGTCGGCGCGGTCCCCGCACACGGAACGAGAATCCGATCGTCGCTCGCCGTCGCTTCGCGGACCCACGTCTTGTACGGCGAGAGTGGTTTCACTGTCCCCCAACCGTACTGTTCGTGCTGGCGGTCGGCGACGGAGTACGACGACAACCCCGGACACGACGCCGGCGACGCCATGACGACCGAGTAGCCGCCAGAGGAGCCATACTGGCCGGGTGTCGAACAATCGGGCGTCCCATCCGCCGACAGCAGCGTGACGCCACCAGAGCGAGCGCACCCGGAATCGAGACGGTCGCATAACCACTCGAACAGTTGGGGGAACAGCCACGAGTCGGTATCGGCGACAAGGATCCCGTCCGGGCGAAGCACCCGGATGCACTCGGCCACGATATCTGTGACGACGAACTCGTGCTTATCGGGCTCGAAATGGTCGTCCTCCCGCGAGAACGGATGCGTCGGATACTCGACGCCGAAGGCGTTGCCACGCTTCGGTCGCGCCCACGCGTCGTCGAGGTGGATAAACGCGACTGAGTCATCAGGCTCCGATCGGATCTCCTCGTACGCGTCGGCGACGCGATACTCGACGACCATCAGGACCACCCCTCGATCGACGCCTGTTCGGCACCACGCTCCGGCTCGATCGGCTCCGTCTCCTCGGTCGCCTCTTCAAGCCGGTCGAGGTAGTGCCAGTACTGGTTCTGGAACACGTTTGTCGTATCTGCCGAGTCGAACCCCTGCCGGTAGGCCCACACGAGCCCGTCTTCGCCGCCGGGACACCCGACGTGCGTCCGGAGGTCGTGCTCGTCGGCGAGTCGAACAATCTCGGACGCGTGCGCTCGCTTCCAGCGGGTCGTCCCGCCGACGAACACGCCTTGACAGCCCTCGATAGCCTCAAACTGTTCGGCGACCGGCAGCCCCGGCTGGAGCACCCAGTAGCGCATACACTGGCCGGAGCCGACGCCCATCGAGCGGTCGTAGAGCCACTCCTGATGCCGCTGGATCGTTGCCTCGGCGGCGCCGTACACGTCCGGGAGGACGAGAAAGTCGGGGCTCCGCGGCATCTCGATCAGCGCGCGCTCCACGGTCTCGACCCACGCCTCCGGATCGAAGTGATCCGTGAACGCACCATTGTCCAGAAAGTACGGATCCTGATGCGGCGTCATCTTCGCGGGCGTCCACCCGTAGCCGTGCGAGTGTGAGGGCGCGTGTCGCCGCGCTCGCTTGAGATTCTCCGGGCTCGCGCCGGTGTAGTAGAGCCGCACTACACCCACCCGCTGGTCGACGGCTGTTCGATAACGTCCGAGCTGCGATACTGGAGCGGGCATAGGGGGTTGTGCATCGGTGGTCACCTGCGCGCCGGGTTTCCCCGGCCTTGCCACTACGTCTCTTGCGCTCTTACTTATAATTTACTACGTAGAAAAGACGTAACTACACTACCGATGCACAACGAGCAACCGCGTGCCGAGCCGGACGCCCATGATCAGCATGAACGCGCCGACGAACGACAGGATCGCCGTCGCGACGAACACGGCCCACCCGAGTGAGACGATCCCGGCGGTCATGGGCTCGCGCGTTCGACGCGTTCGAGACGCGTGCAGGCGCCGGAGCGCTGCCACGTCCCATCGAGCCCGCCGTCGGGCGTCGCGAGGTGGAGCGCATCCTCTCCGGTCGCCGTCCGGTAGGTCAACACGCGGATGCGCTCGCCGTCGGCGTCAGTGTCGAGAAAGACGTGCCGGGCGCCGGCGAACAGCTCACTCGCGACGGGCGGGCTGTCGTCGACGCGGTCGACGGTCGCGAGCATCGACTCGTGCTCCTCTCCGGCGACGCGGACGCGGTCGCCCGCCGAGAGGTCTCGCGCCGTCTGGACCGCCGTGAGCCCACCGTCTGGCTGGAGTCGAATCCTGCCGGCCGTGCGTCGGTCGCGATCGACACGCACCCCAGCGGGAACGCGAAACACGCACTCCGTCTCACCGCCGCGCTCATGCTCATCAACTCGCACCTGACTCGTGCGAAACACCGGCCGGAACGTCGATCCATCGTACCGATCGATCCGAACGTCGGGAAGCTCGGGATCGGACTCGGCAACCAGCAGGTACGTCGTGTCGTCCCCCGTGGCGCGGATGCCCTCGACACCGAAGTCGCCGATCTGGTGGAGCACACGGAGCGACAGATCGAGCGGTGCGACCCGGACGTGGTCGTAGCGCTCGGCCCGCCGGAGCGTCGCGATCGCCGCCGACCGCTCGCTGTCGCTTTCGGTCTCCGTGTCTGTCTCTGTACGCCCTCGCCCCGTCGTCTGGATCTGATCTACCATGTGTGGTCACCCGCAACCCGAGTTTCCTCGGGGGCTACCTGCACTAACACACGCACCCCACATAAGTATTACTATGCAAAATAGACTTATACAGGTCGAAACGCGACGTTGCCGGCGGTCGTCGTTGCGCTCGCGTTAGGAAAGGCCGAGTTCGCGGGCGGCGTCAGCGGAAATCGTCAGCGCGCGCTCGCCACGCGAGACGTTGCCCTCGACGCACTCGGTAATTAGGTCGTGGAGATCCTTGAGGTACGACGCCGGTCGCTCCTCCTGTATGCGCGTCGTCGCCTTCCTCTCAAAGTGCGCGCCGCGGTGGGCGACGTACACCTCGACGAATCGCCGCCGGATCGACTCGGGGCTCTCCCAGACGACCGCCGGGACGGCGTCGAGGCTCGTCTTCGCGCCGTGCGGGGCGCCCATGGCGACGAGACACCGGCCGAGCACCGAGGCGTCCGTCGCCGGGTACAGTTCGGTCGCGCGGCCGTCACTATCGACGTGCCGGCGCTGCGTGTCGACGCCGACCGCCGCGAACGCCGCTTCGATCGCGTCGTGGTCGACCCGCCGCCCGGTCGAGATCGCGGGGACGAACGTCTCGTTGATGCTCCCGCCCGCGAGGACGTGCGCGAGGAGCTCGACGAGCGCGCCAGCCATGTCACAATCCGGATCGAGCCACCCGTTCGCGCTCGCGGTCTCGATCCCGCGGACGGGATCGGGCTTCCCGCCGTTGAGCCATCCTCGAACGCGCTCGGGCGGCAATTCGAGCGCGTTTCCGACGGCCGTCCGACCTGCGTTCGGGTTCTCGGCGGCATACGCCTGCACGCGCTGGTAGTCCTCGACCTTGTCCCACGGGTCGGGGTAGACGCGATCGGAGTAGGTCCGCGCGATCAAGCGCGCCGCCGGTTCCATATGCCGTATGTTGACAGCCTGAGAGATACGTCTTGCGGGGTGATTTTCAAACCAGAGATTTGGGTCGGTGTGTTTATGCCCCTCCTCGGAGTTAATTCGACCATACCAACGGACGAAACGGAGACAACAGTGGGATGGGGGCCATCCCACCATCTCGGGTCCGCGCAAACGGGGCGCCTTGAAAGGGCACCTGTCAGTATGCGCCCGAGTGTCGTTAACCTTCGTATCTGTCTCGTTGGTGACACAACGAAACAATGAACCTCAAAACAGCATTTCAGGGAGACGATCGGGCGGTCAGTCCCGTAATCGGAGTCATACTCATGGTGGCAATAACCGTGATTCTGGCGGCCGTGATCGGGACGTTCGTGCTCGGACTCGGTGACAGTCTCGGCGACAGTCAGCCCAGCGCCACGATTAGTACGTCGACAAACTCCACTGCGATTTCGCTTGAACACGCGGGCGGTGACCGGATCGAATCCGGCGACCTCCGAGTCATTGTTGATGACGAAACCAACAGTAACTCGTCAGCAGTCGATCAGTCCAATGAGTTTAATTCCACATACACTGTGGGAGACACCGAACATATCAGATTCGACTCTGGCGGCACCGACACTGAAGTCCGGGTTAGGATCATCCACACGTCATCCGATTCAATCATCTTTGATCGGAGATTGACGGTTCAGGCCGCTTCCAGCCCTAACTTCGACTTCAGCTCGTAATCTGAGCCAACGTCGTCATTTTTTGAAGGTATAAATAGGAGAAAATCCCAGCGATAGCTTACTCCTCAGCCCGGAGTAACACCTCCTCGTCGCCGTACGGGCCGGAGTGAACAACGACGATCGTCCGATTCGCCCCGACGGCATCGACCGTCACCGAGTCGCCGGGACTCACATCTCCGTACTCGCCCCAGCGCTGCGACCGACGAACGTCGCCGTCGATCAGGAGCTCCTCTGCGGGCACGGCGTCGCCACCGGTGTGCGTCACCTCGACGCTATCACCGTTGAACGCGACGGAAAACTCGGCGTCAACGCCTTCGTCGCCCATCTCGGCCGTCTGATCGCCGACGATCTGCAAGACGAGCGTGCCGGCGGCCGCCGAGATAACGACGGTGATTGCGATCATCAATACGACACCGATAACGGGGCTGACGCCCCGATCGGCTTCGCCAAACTGCCGGATACTACCCATTTGTGGTCACCTGCGAGCCGGGTTTCCCCGACTCACTTCGATAGTATACCCGACCACACATATATCTTACTATGTAGAATAGACTTATTCTCTAAGTCTGTTATACATAGTAATACTTATGTAGCGGGCGCTTCTTTGGATAGACGCGCACGGGGGAGAACCCCGACGCGCAAGGTGACCACGAATGGACAACCAATCGACGACGACGAACGACGCACAGAACCCCCCGGCCGCGCCGGAGTACGAGCTGCCCTACGATCGCGACAGTGTCGCGGTCGAGAACGCAAAACGCTCAGGCTACTACGGCGTCATGTTCACCGGCGAGTACGAATGGGATAACCAGACGTGTACGGCCGAGGCGTACGGCGAGTACGACCCGGACGCCCGCCCCGGTGACCGCCACCGGACGATCAACGGCCAACCGCGCCGGTCGCTCAAGTTCCATACGACGTGGATGGACGCCGACGAAGCGAAGGCGTGCCTGCGAGAAATCGGCTCGTACAACCGCTTTGACGGCGACGTGACCGCGGACGCGCTCGACGACCTCCCGGACGCGGCGAAGGTCGTTTTTGGCCGCGAGTCGTCGCCCGTGATGTACGTGTGGACGGTCGACGCGCCGGCCGTGTACGACGTGTTCGCCGACCTGATTATCGACGACACGATCGACGACCCGGACGCGATCGTGCCGGCGACGGACCACCGCCCGAACGAACTCGGCGGCGTGACGGACGCCGACACCTACCCGGTCGCGACGGTCGGCAAAGCCCGGAGCGACCTCGACGCCGGAGAGCCGACGCTGATTCGCTGTTGGTGGGATTGAAGGGGTAACGCACTCCGCCCGCCGATCGCGGTCTCATTCTTTGCAGTCTGGTTAAGTCTACTCTACATAGTAACACTTATGTGAGGTTCGTCCGTTGTGTAGGATGCGCGAGGGCGAAAGTCCGACGTGCAGGTGACCACATGGAATCCACTCAGACACCGACCGACGACACGGACCGCACCGACCGACTCGCCGAGCTACTGGAGGCGTTCGACGCCGACGCCGAGACCGTCACGGACGCGTGGGAGGGCGCCGTGCTCGCCACGAGCTGGGGCTACGGACAGACGCAAGTGAACTTCGCGGAGATCGTCGAGGTCTCCGACTCCGGGAAAACCGTGCTCGCCCGCATGGTCTCGGCGACGGTCGAGACGCGATCGAACGGCAGCGAGGGCGTGGTTCCGGACGGCGATCCCTACGGCGAGTCGTTCCGGCTCCACGTCCGCGGGGGCGACCGCGGGCCGTCCTTCCGCGGGAGTTACCCGTTCATTGACGGCGATCCCGAGAACGGGACGCGCCTCGACTCGTTCCTACCGGCCGCCGAGAAAAGCGGGACGTACCACCAGACGCCGACGAACCGCGGGCACTGACGCGCCGGCCCGCTCTCACGTTACTATCATATAGTAACGAATACCCGGCCTCGATATTTTCACGCGCCGGCGGAACGACTATTACACGCCGCCGAGTCGTGTCAATCGATGCGACAGACACGGCACAACCCCCTTCCAGAGTCTCGACCGTCCCTCCCAACCACTGATCGCCGGAGGCCGACATGAACGCCCGATTCGAGCGCGTGGTCGCGGTTGCGTGCGCGCTCCTGATCGTCGTCTCGATGACGACCGCCGGGCTGGGGCTCGCGACGGCGCCCGCGGCCGCACAGAGCGACACGAACGGCACCGCAACCGTTTCCGACGACTTCGAGGCGTACGAGGTCGGCGCGAGTAGCCCCGGCACGTGGACGGCGCCGAGCGGCTCGTCGGGCAACGCGATCGTCGGCGGCTCGTTCCTCGGCGATCGGGCGCTGGAGGTGACGGACTCGGACGGCGCCGCGATCTACGAGGGCGCGACGGTCGACAGTAGCGACGCCGTCATTCAGACGGTCGTGCGCGGCACCAATGCGGGCGGATACATCCAGTTCGGCGGCGTCACGCTCGAAGTGAATACGGGCGAGTTTACGAACCGACTCCGGCTCGCGGACGGTGACGGCGAGACGATCGTCGACGGCGCCGCGCCGACGGCGGGCGAGTGGGCGAACGTCGAACTGGTTGCGGAGGACGACAACCTGAAAGCGACGACGTGGGCGGTCGGCACGGACAAGCCGAACACGTCCGATATCGAGCTGTCGGGCGTCGACACGACGGGCGATCTGGAGGTCTCCACCGTGAACACGGACGACGTGCTCACCGTCGATCAGGTGTCCGTGCAGCCGTACTCGACGCTCGGCAGCCAGACGGTCTCCGGGACGGTCACCGACCAGTACGGCGAGCCCGTGCCGAACGCGACCGTGCAGGCGGTCGGCGTCACGCAAAGCGCGCTCGATGGCGACGATCTGAAAGCGGAGGCCGACGCACTCCTGGACGACCTCTCCGACCCACTGCCGGACGCGTTCAACGCCGACGCCGACCTCGGCGAGCGGTACGCGGACGCCGACGGCACCTATGCCGCGGTCCACCCGGCGAGCGCGTGGAACCTCGGCGGCGTCAGTCTCGGGTCGAACACGGTGTCCCCCTCAGTCACCCCGAGTCTCGACACGCCCGACGTGGTCCTCCCGGCGGACGAACGCCTGATCGTCTCGACGTGGGACGCCGGCGCCACGGGCGGGACGCTCTCGCAGGACGGCGTCGATAGCTCGCTGCCCGGTGCGACGACTGCCGAGTCCGTGGTCATCGAGCAGCTCGGGCCGACCGGGGAGACGACCCACACGCGGACGGTCGACCCGCAGCCACTCGTCGAGGTGACGGCGTTCGCGAATCTCGGCGCGAAGACCCACGAGGGCGCGGTCGTCGACCTCCCGCCGGGTATCTACCGCGTGCATCCCGACGGGTCGGCAACGCCGGTCGTCGTTGCCGTCGGCGAGCCCGCAGCGCTCGCGAGCACGATCGAGACGGACCTCCGAGATGACGCCGACCGACTGACGGCGCGGGCCGACCGGGTGCGCGGGCTCGCGACGGACGGCGCCGTGACCGATCTATCGACAGAGACGAACGCGACCGGCGCGTACAGCATGGAGGTCCCGAGTAATGTCGAGGCCGTCCATCTACAGGCGTTCGGCGTCGACGGCGACACGCAGGCCGTCCTCGACACGGACGCCGAGAACGCGTCGCTTGGAGACGTGCGCGACGCCTACGCGGACGGGTACGCCGGCACGGTGACGCTGTCGACGACGCCCGTTCGGGCCACGCCGCCGGACGAACAGGCGGATCTGTCGGTCCAGCGTCTCGACGCCCCGCCCGTTGCGTCCCCCGACGCGTTCGAGGCCCGGCTCAATGCGTGGGCGAACGACACGCTCGACACCCGACTGTCGGACCTCGAACCCACGCTCGCCGACGATATCGCTGGCGACGAGCTGGCGCGCGAGGATCTCACGGCGCTCCACGAACGCCTCGACGCGCTCCGCGAACAGAACGACGCGCTCGATGCACGACTTCGCGACCGTCTCGACGAGCCGATCGAGAATCCCGGTGACGCCGATCGCGACGCACTCCGCAAGGAGGTCGCCGCCATGCAGGCCGCGATTGCCGACCTCCAGCACACGATCGACGCCGAGACGCGCGAGACCGACCTGTCGGATGGAACGCTCGCGTACGAAACCGTGTTCGACGCGCCGATCCCCGCCGAGACCGTCGCCGTCACCGCCACGTACGGCGACGGGACGACCGAGCGACTCCCCGATGAGTACGTGACGGTCGAGGAGGGCGGCATCGGCCCGCTCTCGTCGACAACCGTCGCGATCGAGGAGTACCCCGTGCCCGATGGGACTGAGGTCGCGGACGTACGCGTGCAGGTCGCTGTCAACGACCGGCTCGGGGAGAGTCGCGAGCGCGTTGCAAGTGATACGCTCGATAGCGACCTCGCGTCACTGGACGCGATCACGGTCTCCACGCTCGATCCCGGCCCGGACGACCGAGTCACCCTCGGCGTCAACGCCGGCGAGCAAACGCAGGTCGTCGACGTGGCCGCGCGCAACCCCGCGGGCGAGCCCGTGGACGCGTCGGTCGAGAACGGGCAGGCGACCGTCCGAACTGACGGCCAGGGGATGCACGCGATCGCGCTGACGTACGAACAGGCCGGCGTTACGGTGACGGAGACGCTCCGCGTCGAGGCCGGCGCAACGAGTAGCCCGACGCCCGCGACCGTCCGGCTGGCCGAGGGGCCGAGTGGGACGTACGCGATCACGTCCGGGCTCGCCGGCGCGACCGTCGACCGCACTGGTGACGAACTGGCGATCGAAGCGCGCGCCGAATCCGGGGAGTCGCCGAGTGCCGTCCATCTCTACCCGCAGACGGCCATGACGGGCGAGACGGACACGGTCGCCGTCGAGGTCGTACAGGCGGACGGCGAGACCAGCCTCGACCGGCACGCCTCCGTGTACGTGCATACGACGGGGCTCGCGGACGACGCGTTGCTCTGGCGAGACGACGCCCCGATCACGCGAGCGGGAGACACGCAGTACGGCGAAGTCCTCGATCGCGACGATGGGAAGCGCGTCGTCTCCACCTACACCGACGCGGACGGCCGGGTGACGGTCGACGTTCGTCACGATCCGAACGCGCTCGAACGCGCGCAACACTGGACGGCCGCCCGCTCGCCGGTCGCGATTCCGGGGCTCTCCGGGTAGCGCAAAGTGTTACGTGGAAACCACCGTTTCAATTGAACAATCCAGTTCAATGATTTCACACGGATTTATGTGTTTACAACAGGACATTCAGATATATGACAGTCGGAATTGCTGCTATTGCAGAACAACACACGGGCAATCCAAAAATTGTTCTCTCTTCAGACCGTTTGGTAACAACGCAACAACAATCCGCAATAGAGCATGAACATCCAGATACTAAACTCAAAACCTTCGGTGATGAACTACAGCACTCCAATTTAGCAGGGATTGTTGCTGGGAGTGTCGGTCTGGGAGAGACGCTAAAGAATCGTATTGATGCTAACCTCCTCGCGTATCGTGATCAGAACGGCGAGGAACCGTGGGTGAATACTTCAGCGGATATCGCCTCTAACGTTTATCGAGGGATTGTACAGGAAAAAATTGAGAACCTCGTCTTATCAGACTATGGTCTAGAGCTGGATGATCTGAGCAAACAGCACCAATTCAAAGATGAATTTCTCAACAACATTCTCTCTGAGGTATCACAAGTAAAACAATCAATTCAGCAAAGCATGACGCTCCTGTTTGCTGGCGTTGGCCGACACAGACATGGTATTTTCCAGATAAGCAACGGGGATTCCATGCCGAGAAACGATATGGGATACTGTTCGATTGGAAGTGGTAGCCAGCCCGCAGAGTCCGAATTCATTAAATCCGATTATAAGCAATCTAGTGACGTTTCAGATGTTCTCGCCACTATGGCAGCAGGCCACCATTCCGCAAAAAATGCAAGCGGTGTTGGAGGAGATCCGGACTTTGTCGTAGTTGATATGGATGAGGTATTCGAGATTGATGAACGGCCAGTTGGCGAACTCATGAAGAGACAGGCGAAGATTGCAGAGGAACAAAACGCTGTTAGGCAGCAAATACTAAGTGAGGACGTAATCCAATGGGAGACTGACCAATGACATCAATCAAACAAACCCTTCCGAGCCCCAAGCAGCCGGGGTTAGAAGAATTAGAGGGGAAAACAACTCTCTCCCAGCAAGAGCGAGAGAAGTTGCTTGATGAGCTATTGGGGTCTGAAGAAAAACCCGAGCCCGCATCAAACTCTCAAGCAGAACCTGAAGCAGTGATCAGAACGGCGCAGGATAGATAGCGGAGAGATGACAAACCGCCGAACGTAGACAGACACGCGCACCCCTTCGTTTCCACTGCGAATGTGACGGCGCCACACGGTTGTCACCACAATCCTCTTTATCCGGTGGCGTGTCCGTTCGTGTAGAGCCCGCTGCTGCCGGTGTCCATGTTGTGGTCACCTTGCGCGTCAAACCGCAAACGCAACTCTTTCACACCGTAGCAGGGCGGGTTCACTTCCATACTTGTGAGCGACAGCGCTCGCTCGGACCCAACAGTCGGCCATTCCTGAATCCGTGTCGACGGCGGTTGTCGCCACTATCTTTAAGCGGTATCGCTATCGATACCGTAATCGATACCGATGAATACGTTCACAGACAGCGGGCTGCCGTGGGACGACTACGGCGCGCTCCGCGACGAAAATCTCGGGGCGTACGTCCCCGACAACGAGACGCTCCGGGCGGTCGCGTTCGTCGACAAGGGCGGGACCAGCAAGACCACGAGTCTCGCGCACATGGGCGTTGTCGCCGATCAGGAGCTCGGGCTCGACACGCTGCTGATCGCGCTCGATGGAAAGCAAAACGACCTCGCGACCCACTTCGGGATCGAGGGCGACGACCTCGAACAGGCGACGCGGTGGCCGACGATCGCGCAGGCGTTCGCGCCGAACATCGACCAGATCGACGAGCGCCTGCGCTCCGAGGGCGACACAGACGACGGCGTGCTCGCCGACCTCGCTGTTCCCACGGGCGAAGGCCCGGACCTGATCCCCGCGAGCGAGGAGCTGGACGGCGTCGACAAGTCACTGAGCGATATCGACGACCCGGCGCAGCGCTACTCGTTCCTCGACGACTTCCTGAGCCAGTACGTCGACGACCAGTACGACCTCGTGCTGATCGACGTGCCGGGGAGTACGTCGAACGTCGCGGCGAACGCGCTCTGGGCGACGAAACATGTCTTCACCCCTGTTCGACCGAGCCCCTTGGACACCAAACAGGCGGCGAAGATCCGCGCGGAAATCAACGAGAAACGCGAGCGCCACGACTTCCTCTCGGACCTCGAACTGACGATGGTCGTGCTCTCGCAGGTGAGCTCGCAGACGAAGGCCGGGCGGTACTTCCTCGACCAGTTCCGCGAGGCCTTCCCCGTCGAGTTGTCGCCCGTCCCGGTACGTGACTCGCAGGCCGTCATCAACGCGCAACTGGAGCGCGAGACGCTGTTCGCACACGACTCCGATCTATCCAGTGCCGAGGAGGCGCGCGATCAATACCGGCAGAACACGGCGGAGTTGGTCCGCCGACTCGGCACGCCCGGCTGGAAGGACGGTATCGAGGGCGTCGACGCCGAGGCGACGAGTGGGCCGGTCGCAGAGAGTGAGGAGGTGGCTCGCTAATGTCCGACGACGGGCCGAGTCTCGATGAGTTGCAGGAGGGTTCGACGTTCGGCGATCGCGACGATCCCGAGGCGTCGAATCCGTACGACAGCGTCGAGGAGGACGACCCGGACGACGACTCGATCCGTGAGGACCTGATCGATCGGATCGGCGACAAGGTGTCCGGACCGGAGAACCGGTCGATCGGGTGTCGGGACCCCATGTTCGCGGCGTATCTCGACCACCTCTCCGAGGACGATGAGCGCATGGCGGAGGTCGCGTCGACGCTCGCCGGCGAGCTCGGAAAGGAAGCCCCCGACGACCCGCAGAAAGCCGACGTGATCCGGATGCTCCTGCGGCTCGGGCTCCGCGCCGGCGACAGCGAGGAGTACGAGCGGCTCGTCGACGCCCGCGGCGAACAGGCGAAACGGTCGATGTAGGCGACGCACGTCACAACATTATAGTAACGAGCGCCCACCTTCTGCCGCCGATCGCCGGTTGTCGCCCCGGACCTATTTACGCGAGAGTGACGCGTATACACCCACACACCGGCACGACCGGCACAACCCCCTATGAGCGAACGAGATACACTGCCGAGAGGCGAACAGCCACCCGACGACACCGGACACCGGGCTTCCGGTGAGACTGACGAGCTCGAAGCGGGCGACACGCACGTCGGTCGCGGCGTCGGATCGAACACCCGCGTCGAGTGCCCTGAGCACGACACCGTGTACGGGCCACACCCCGGCGCGCGATCGACGTTCAACTACTGCCCGTACTGTGGTGACGACACCAGCGACGCGGACCACGACACCAAAAAAGTCGACGGAGAGGTATTCTGCCCGGACACGGGCATGAGCACGTATCGATTCTGTCCCGGCTGCGGGGCGCAGGTGGACGAATGAGCGTCGATGCTGACGCGGAAGACGACGGAGGACTTATTCACTACGCCGATGCGGAGTCGATGCTCCCGTTCGGCGAGCAGTTGCGAGACATCCAAGGTACGGACAGAGTGGTCGTGGCAGCGTACCGAACTGACGATCCGGTCCCGCCGGGCCCGGAAGTCAAGCGCGAACACTACTGGGTCGGCCATGTCGACGGCCAGTACTACGGGGTGAGACGCTCGAATGGAGTCGGTAAGGCTGGGAAACTGACGTTCGAGGATGCTTGCGCCTTCCTCGAAATGCCAGACCCGCCGTTCTGGGACTACGAGCATGTACTGTCCCGTGTTGTCGCGGTAGAGAACACGCCGATCCCGTACAAGATCGCGGGGAAGCGGAGCGTTGAGTGCCCGGAGTGTGACGCCTTCGGGCGCACTCACGTCTGGAAGCTGGAGGGATACCTCCCGGACGAGTGCCCGGTTTGCGGATTCGGGGGTGAGTTTCATGTCACGGAATGATGCGGAAGACGCCGATGAGATTGAACACCGACCGTTCGAGACGCTGAAACCGTACCACGACCTCGCGCAGGAGATCGAGGAGTACACCGCGGAACTCGGACGAGAAGCCGCCGACGGCTGCCGTGGTCTCGGCTGGATCGCGCTCGGTGGGAGATCGACGACAAACCCCGCGGAGGTCGCCGAGACGCTGGAAGCCATTTCCCGGAACGCGGAATCACTCGCGGAGCAGGTTCGCGAACTCGACGATCCCCGTGAACTTCGCGAGGTGAAGTATGGCGAGTGATCGATCCGGAGACGCCCTTTCGCGAAGAGGCGCGCTCGCGGTCGGCGCGTCGAGTTCTTGGAGGAGATCCTACAGATTCCCGAAAACGACCGCTTCGACTACGAGGAGGTTGATCAGCGTGAAATCTGATCAGGACGACGGAGAGATAGCTCACTGTGCCGACAATACTGAGCGTTCGAGGTGGTCACGGTGAGCCGACTCCCGACCTATTCACTCCTTGAAACGCACGAAGATGTTGTTTCATACCGGGTCCCCGATCCGACAGGTGAGACGCCCGCATGGGTCCGAATCGGGCTGTTCCCATGGGAACTCGAAGGCGCTCACGCAGGGGAGGAAATAGCAGATGAACTCGTTGACAATGATCTTGAGACCACCGTCAAACGAGCAGATGGGGTTGGACTTCGAGCGGGATTCCACGGCCCAACGTCGCGTCACCCTTCTCCGAGAGGATACACCGACCGCGTAAAGAAGATGCTTGATGTATTCTCCCACGGGAGTGAAAAGTTCCGTATTCAGAACGCCGACGCCGCAGAACTACGACAGACCGGGCGATGGATCGCCCTATTCGGTTTCGCGTTCTGGCACTGGCTTAAGTGCCACACGGATTACCCGATCGGGATGCGCGGGACTCGGAAGGAAATGCGAATACCGAAACCCGAAACGGTACTTGAAGACGGAACGCTCATCGGTCCTGATGGAGCGTCCTACGAGACACCGTATACTCTCGGAGATATCGAACTCCTATCACCCGACGAGTGGGAGACGCCCTACGAGCAGGCGGTGGAGCAGATCCAGTCTACGGTCGACACTCTCCACGGCGAGATTCCGAAGATGGTGATTACTGCGGCGCTTAGGGATATCGAAGATGGCGTTCTCGACCCGGTTGAGGAAACCGAATTGAAGAAAGAACACGACCGCATCGAGTCCGCGCTCCGGAACGCTGATGGAATTGGAGTGAGCATCCGAAGTTCGATCACAAGTCAGTTCGACACTGTTTCCGACCTATGCGACGACCTCCGCGACGGTGGCGAACGGTTACGATCGATCCGAGGTATCGGAGACTCGACAGAGGAGGCCGTGATCGACGCTCTCGTAGAATCGGGTGCATGGACCACGCGCAAGGATAGCACGGACACTAACCGATCCTCGGGAGGTGAAGGCTGTGCCGAGTAGCGACGATCAATTAGGAGACGCCCTTTCACGAAGGGGCGCACTCGCGGTAGGTGCGTCGATCGTCACTGCTGGCTGCACCTCGATCGGATCGGCGGCCACTCCAGATTCAGAACAACGGCGACCGCAAGCCCGAGTCAGTGGCGGCTACTACACCGGACAGAGGGTTTCGACGGAGACGTACGAGGCGATCCCCGGCGAGTTTGTCCAGCAGGTCTCGGTCGAACTTGAAACAGCGGAGAGTGCAGTGGAGAGAGTCGAATTTCTCGTCTTCGCCGACCCCACGCCAGTAACGACGGCGTGGTCCGTCCCCGAACAGATCGGTGAAGAGCGGAATCTCGGCGAGAACGCGTACGGAGAGACAGTCCACGACGGCGAAGCGACGTTTGAGGCCGGCACGCCGTGGGAAGTTCGAGCGTGCGGGGACGGAGAAAGTTGGACTGTAGATGAAGGTGAGATACCGGAGGTCGACGATGCCGAGTGACGACCGGGACGACCCCGTCGGCATCCCCGACGTTCCGGACCTCAACGACTGCCAGCACTGCGGAGAGCCTCGGGACGGCCATTCGTACCTCCTCGTGTTCGGCGACTGGAACCCCGACCGATCGGGGTTCGAGCGCGCGCCGGCCATGCGCTCGCTCTGTAGCGACTGCTGGACCGAGGAGTACGCCCGGACGACCGGCGCGCACTGGTCGATCGACGACCCGCAGCGCGTGTGGGACGTACTCCGTGCGTCCGATGGCGAGCTGGTCGCCGACCTCTCGCCGCTGTTCATGGGCGGGCGGCCGTTCGTCCGCGTCGACGGCGACGGCGAGATGACCGCGGTCGGCCCGACGCTGATCGACGGCGGCGAGAACGGGGAGGGAACACCCGTCATCGAGGAGAAGATCGTCCGGCTGGAGGAGTTCGACCGCGACGCGCTGTTCGAGGCGATCGAGAGCTATCGCGACCTCCCGGACAACAGCGGGTCGGTCATCATCCGACCGATCGAGGAGACGCCGTTCGAGCGGTACACGGGTCGGGGAGAGAAATCGGCGAGTCTCGGGCGGTGGTCCGAATGAGCGTCGACGACGACCACAACGCGCTCTTGAGCCCGCCGTCGACCAACCTCGACACGGGGAACTGGGACGCCGAGGGGCCGCTCGCCGGCCACCGCGCCGAGGCGCCGAACGGGCGCGTTCAAGACCACGTAATCGAATCTGACTGGGAACACTCGGGTTGCCGGTGTATCCTCACGCGAGTGACGGAGTACATCGTACTCGGTCGCCACCACGGGCCGGAACGGATCGGGGAGTCGGAGACGTTCTACCGAGGGTACGTACACGCCCCCGAAGTCGAGTCACTTCCGAAGGGGTGCTACGGGACGACGATCGTGGATTGCTATCCCGATCATGGCTGGTTCACGTGGGACGAACGGGCGTGGCGAAACGGCTACTCGCACACGAAGACCGTCAGCGAGGTCGCCCACCGGAAGACCGAACGGCTCGCCGACGCCGCGGCGCAGCGCCGGGAGGGTGAACTATGAGCATCGAGAACGCCTCGACGCCGTCGCGGCCGCTCCCGCGCGTCCGGGTCGAACAGCCCGGCGCCGAACGCGGCGCCGACGACGTGCGCTCCCACCTCGACGAAGACCAGTGCGTACTCTGTGGCGCCCCCGACGCACCCCGTGTGCGAGTTGAAATCCCGTGGGTCGGGAAGCACGGACTCCGGCACGTCTGTCGCGGGCATCCCGAACACCCCGATCATCCGGGGTACCCTAGCCCGGAGAACCCGACCGAGCACCGGTTCTGTCCGGGGTGTGGGGCTGTGGATCGACTCCTCTCGGCCGGCGTGTGCCGCGCCTGTTTCGACCCGACGGAGGACGCCCGATGAGCGGCACCGTTCTCTCGGCGCAGGTTCCCGACGAAGACGACACCGAGTACGCGACTCCCTACCGTATCTGGCGGCCGCTCTCGTGGGCCGTCGACGGCTTCGACCTCGACCCGGCGAGTGGAGCCGAGCCCGTTCCGATCGCCGACCAGCGGTACACTGAGGCGGACGACGGGCTGGCGCAACCGTGGCACGGAGACGTATTCCTGAATCCGCCGTGGACCAGCGAAGACAGCGACGGCACGCCGAAACGCCGCTGGCTCCGGAAGGCGCGGAACGAGGCGCAGCGCGACGCGGTCGATACCGTGGTCGTGCTCCTCCCCGCCGCGACGGAAGCCGGCTGGTTCCGCGAGCACATGTGGGGCGCGCCGGCGTTGTGCTTCGTCGGTCCCGGCCGGATTCCGTTTCTCGGTGAAGACCGCAACCCGTCGTTCGCACTCGCGATCGCGGCGTTCGGCGACGTGTCGACCGCCCTCCTCGACGTGCTGGATGGCTTCGGCGTCGTCGTGACGCCCGGCAATGTGTACGACCCCCACCCGCAGACAACGCTCCCTGGGGCTACCGATGAGCACTGACGACACCGCCGCGCCGACGACCGCCGACGGAACGAGCATGGCGTTCGTCGCCAACAAGAAGAAGGACTCGTGGCGGACACCGCCCGCGCTCTACGAGCCGATCGCCGAGGCCGTCGACGGGATCGACCTCGATCCGTGTGCCGGCCCGTCCGGCGACCGCCTCGAACTACCCGATGACGCCGAGCCCGCTGAGGACCTCCCGCCCACGGCGATCGCCGAGCGGAACGTCATGCCGTGGGAGGACGGCCTATCAGTCCCGTGGCAAGGTGACGTGTTCGTGAACCCGCCCTTCTCGGACGTGGGAGAGTGGCTCCCGACCGCGATCGGCGCGTGGATGGCCGGCGACGCCGACCGCGTGTTCTTCGTCACGGCTGCGAACACCGGGACGGTCTCGTGGTACCACCGCTGGATCGCGTCGTTCGCGTCGGTGACGTACTTCACCGGGCCGCGGCAGAACTACGTCGATCCCGAAACGAACGAGCTGGCGAGCGGCGTCTCGTTCAACACGGCCGTGAGCGTATTCGGGACGATCCCCGAGTCGCTGGCGGAGTACTGGCGACAGGAGGGAGACCTCGTGGTTCGCCCGTGGAACGCCGGCGGGATCGTCGAGGACGGAGGCGACCGATGATGGGGCTGGTCCGCCGGCTCGGCGCCCGGCTCCTCCACCGTATCGACGAGCACTGGTTCACCGTCGAATGGTGGCCTGCGGTCAACATGGCCGTCGTTTCGTGTGTCGCGTGCGACGAGTACGCGCTCGATATCACGCGGAAGGACCCCTCGACCGATGACGTGATCTGTGAGCGACACCCGGCTGCACGGGATGCGGACGGAACAATCATCGTCACCCACCCGCGGACGGTGGCGGCGCTCGAAGACGACGTTGCACTCGTCGATCCCGACTTCAAACTCCGGGCGAACGTCATCGACGACGCTCCCGACGATGCAATCCGCGAGGTCGGGCTGTACGAGGTCGATGTCGAACGAATGGAGGCGCTCGTCGAGAGCGATCTGTGGGACGTACCGACTGGAGGCGAGCCATGAGCAATCGCCCCAGAGACCGGCAGAAAGGCATGGATACGCTGTTCCCGATGGCCGACGCCCACTCGTGTCGCGTGTGCAACGAGCACGTCGAGGACGGCCGTCGGAACTACTGCTGTCCGCGCTGTAAGCGAATCGCGACGGCCGTCCAGCGCATGTTCGTCTGGGACTGTGTCCGCGAGGCCGTCCTCGAACGCGACGACTACACCTGCCGGGAGTGCGGGCTCTCGAAAGCGCAGGCGGAGCGGGCATACTGGCAGACGCACGACCTCGCGAAAGCAAAATCCGACTCCAGCGATGAGTTCTGGAGCCTCTGGCGGGAATACGGTGTGACGGAGTTTCAGATTTTCGAGGTCGACCATATCGAGCGCGTCGCCGACGGCGGGCATCCGTTCGACGAGACAAACCTCCAGACGCTCTGTAAGTACTGTCACCGCGACAAGACGGCCGCGGAGAACCGGACGAACGAGCCGGCGGTCGAGGAGCGGCCAGAGCTCGGCCTCGACGCCTACCTGGACACCGCGACCGACGGCGGGGAGGACGACCGATGAACACCGGTGTGCAAGTGTTCGCCCGGCCGGTTTCACGAATCGAGCGACAGCCAACGCCGGTCTCCATGGCGGTGTCACATGTCGAGTGAAACCCCCAGCCTCGCGTTCGCAGACGAACACGTCCCGCGAATCCTGTCCGGCCAAAAGACCGCGACCATCCGCCTCGATCTGGACTCGCGAATCCAACTCGGGCGGAGCGTCACGTTCGTCGATTCCGAGCGCGAGCGGTTCGCCACTGCCGTCGTCGACGATCGTGGCTACGAGCGCCTCGCAGTGCTCGCTCGGCAGGGCGTCCCCGGCCACAAACAGTACGACCGGCCGGCCGAGCTCGTGGCAGAAATGCGCGAGTACTACCCCGGACGACGCGTGACGGGCGACACGCTCGCGGACGTACTCTACTGGGAGCGTGAGTCACTATGGGAGTGACGGAGACGCGACAGACACGGTTCGACGCCCCGCCGCGGGCTCCGCGCTTCGATGAGACGGAGTCGGTCGTGACGCGTCGCGTGTTCCGGTGTGACGGCCACGGGTACGAGCACATGATCGAGTACGATCTGGCCGAGGCAGTCGATCGATTCGCCTACGAGGGCAAGCTCGACACGTTCATCGAGTGGTTCGAAGACGCTCGCGACGGCGACGGCAGGGTGTACGTCGACGACGGCGGCCACCGTGTGTTCCGACGGGGTGACCTGCTGTTTGCGTGCAACGTCGAGGAGGTATCACGGCAGTTCCGGCGGATCTACTTTACGGTCGACGTAGTGGACCGATCGTAGCTAGTCGCTTTTCGCAATTCGCTTTGCGAGGTCCATTACCGTCTCGATATTCGTTGCATCGTCGTCTTTCGTTGTTGTGCTGCCGTTCTCGACAATATCAGAGGGGTTCGTGAACATCTGTCCCATCGAGACGAGCATGAACTCGGCGAGCTGTGCATCGGTTTCATCAAGCGATTTCTGTGACTCCAGTACCTTTCGAGAGGGTTCAAGTGTCTGTGCCATCGTCGATTTGAAGGCGTATTCCTCCATGAGGCGACGCTTCCGGGAGTAATTCTTAGACGTAAACCAAACGGCCACAAGTAGGGGAACCAAGAGCGTCACACGCGATACTGTACCGATACCAAAGCTGGTAGATTGTAGGAGACTCCAAAAAATCACGATAGCTCCCACAATGAGAACGGCTATCGCACCAAAGGTACTTTTGGCCCACCAGTTCGCTGACTCTTCCAGTTCTTTCTTCCGCTCAGTGAAGTTCCGATCAAGAGATGCTGCAACCGCACCGCTAAGTAGTGTATCAATCCGATCTTCAATGTCATCGAGACTGTTTTTCTGCTGATTTAATTGCTCAGATCGCTCTTCTACCTCAGAGAGGTTTGTATCGAGACGATCTTCGTAGTCGCTCATCTGCTCAGTCTTTTTGAGAACTTCCTCGTAGTGTTCGTTGATAGTCTCTGCTTCCTTCTTGATATTCTGAGACGTGTTTGAAGCCTTGTTTTCAATTCCTACTAAGTTCTCTTGAGACTCTTCTGCCGAAGAGACAATCCCGTCGATCTTCTCTTGCAGGTGAGATACGCCCTCATAGATAGAGTTTATATCTTGTTGCGTCTCTTCGGCTTGTTCGAGGTTCTGGATAACCTTCTGGTGCTCCTCCCGAGTTTGTTCTAGTTTATGTAATTGCTCGGAGAAATCAAGGTGTTCTCCAACCCGCAAATCCAGATTCAAGTTGATGATGTAGGATTTCAGGTTATCAACCTGCTTGATAAAATCACGCCCCGGGTTATTGTTCCGAGAATTTTTGTTTCTAATGTGGTTGGCCTGCTTACGTACATTCACCAATCGCTTCTTAATATTGTTCTGCTGATTGTCCCCGTAAATTTGAATAATATCTTCTTCAATTGCAGTGTCAAGCAACTCAGAGACATATTTAAAGTCTGCAATCGCTTCGTTTAGGGTTCCACCGCTGTGCTCTGTCGTATAGTTTTCTTCTTCTGCTATCTGAGCGAACTCGCTGACATTGTCAAAGCTCTCGTGTTCGAGTGTATTCCGGATCTGCTCTATGCGCTTGCTCATTTTATACTACTGATTAGTCCATGAATAAGAATGATCCCCACTCTGTTTAAGTCCTTTCTGCATAGTAAATATTAAGTAGGTCCCGCTCCTTGAGAGAGACGTGCTCGGGGAAACCCGGCGCGCAAGTGACCACACATGGACGGAACATTCGACGACGTAACCGCAGAACAGCCTACAAACAACCGCCTCGACAACGACGCGCCGTGGAGCGCGGTCGAACAGCGCATGACCGAGAAGCTCGATGAGTCGGCCGAGATATTCGACAGCGTCGAGACGATCCACGAGTGGGACGGCCTCGACGAGTGGGACGCAGAGTACACCGAGGGCAGCTCGTCGATCGCGTTCGAGCACCCCGACGGCGCGTTGGTCCGGATCAGCGAGGGCTCGGTGGACGGCGGGTTCGACGTGCATACGTCGACGGGCACAGAGCGGGCGGTCCCGCAGCGCGCGATCGTCTCGACGAAGTCCTACGTCCATAGCCTTGACCGGTGTGTGACGACGGCCGTCGCTCAGATCTGTGCGTACAGTCGCAACAGCTCGTTCTGAGAGCAGCCTCCAGTCTAAATCAAAATAGATTTATGCTTCGTACGCGGACGGGATCTATAGATCCCGTCCGCGGTCACTTAACAATCTATACTCCAGATCCACAAGATCTTGAGTGAATTCCTATAGAGCATTGGACCTCATGCAAATGATTACTAAGCAATTATTATAAGATAACTAGCTGTACGAGATTGTAACGAGCCAAGATATAATGTCTAGAGATCCTCGTCGGTGGAAAATCCGATCTGAATTGAAGGATCAGGATCAGCATAACCCAGATGGAGAAGAATCTAAAGATCGGTCGAAGACTGTTTTGGAGGATGCTCGCCGCGAGTTTGATCTGGAAGCTAAATCGTTAGAAACGATTGACAATAAGGCAGCCAGCACACTCAGAACAACAATGATCTTACTCGGGCTGATTGCATCGACAATCAGTTTCATCGGAATTGAGGTATTCTTCGAACTGTCTTTCATCACGATTGCATTTTTTAGTAGCTCTGTGTTTCTGATAACGGCAGCAGCATTCTTTTCAATTGTGACACTTTCGTGGACTCAGTATCCGTCTGGTGTTGGGTCCGAAATCCGGGACACAATGCTACAGAAAGAGAAATCGATTTTCGTTGTAAACTCACGGTTGGTAGACCAGTATACAGCTATGATCCAAGAGATTGCAGGCGACGTTCGATGGAACTCTACTCAGTTGAGTAATGCACAAGTGTTCTTGAGTCTCGGTGTCATCGCCGCATATATTGGGATCGGATGGGCAATGTATTCACAGGAAGTGCCAAAAACGATATATGGCGGCGCTCTATCCGGTGGTTTGATTTTTGTGGTACTGTATCTCCTCGTCACAAGGTTGAATAGGACGTGATGATATGATACACCTGAAGGACAATGAGCAGCTCAACAGAAGAAGTTAATAACCGTCATAGCTCGGAGCATGAGCAGCAGCGGTCATACGACTTTGAGCCTCACCGGACGGTTCGAGGCTCACCAGCAATCCGCAAGCTGCTCAGTAAGCTCGGAATCATGCCGCCGAGTGCCAAGAGGGATCAGGACGAAATAAAACACCAATTCTGACTCCTCCACCCCGGTTCTACTGTAGATATTCGAACAAACTCTTCTAAATCAGTTTACACAGATAGAAATTGTATAGACCAGTCTAAGCTCTACGCGTCTTCTACGCTGTCCAGCCCGACGCCGTCCAGTACGTGCTCGTCGTGATACCCCTCCTCCGTGAGCCACGCGTACAGCGTCCGCACGTCGCCCACGAGGTGCCGCTTCGCGTCGCGGGAGACGTACCGGCCCACAACCCGCGCGAGCGTCTCGACGGCCACCTCGCGACCGTGCGGCTCGATGAGTGACACGTCGTTGCGGCGCTCGAACCGCCGGGCGTACGCGGCGAGTCGCGAGCGGCTACCCTCCACGGTGGAGTCGGCGAGCCCGCGTTCCCGGAGCGCCTCGACGTGACGATCGAGCGCGATCGCGACCGCGTCGTCATCGAGGTCCCACTCGTACCCGTCGTGGGGAACCACGCCCACGTCCTCGCGGAGAAACTCCGCCGGCGTGCGGTCGTGGTGCTCGCGAAGCGTGTAGATGAGGCCCGCGAACCCGTCTTTCAGCCATCGATGAGGCGGGTGCTCACTCTCTGGGTCCATGCCGTCGGCGCGCATGGCCGGCGCGACCGTCGCCCAGTACTCGTCGACGAGCTGGTCGATCGAAAGCGCGCTCCAGCGCACGTCGCCGTCGGAGTTGCTCACACCGACTCCCCCACGTCCATATCGTCGCCGTGCTCGGCCGGGACGGTATCGCTTTCGGTATCGCGAGCGGTATCGGTATCGGTACCGATTTCGATACCGAAACCGGTATCGCGCACTCGTGGCGATTTCACGCGCTCTCGGACGAACTCGGGTGCGTCGCGCGTTGGGACAACACGCAACCGGTAGATCGTCGCGCTGTCGTTGTCGCGACCGATATCGAAGTCGTCGAGTGACTGTTCGAGGACAGCCCGCGGGGCGGTCTCGTGCGTCCACCCGGCGGACGGATACGTGCTCCAGCGGTGGTACGGCCACTGGTCGTCGGCTGCGTCGTCGTACGCGAGCCACCACTCGTGATCGGCCGGCAGCAAGAAGTAGATCGCGACGGTCCCCCGTGCCGCAGCGAGGGCATCGAGCCACGCGCTGGGGTCGATCGCGTCGTTCGTCTGGCGACCAGCGAGCACGTCGACGACGGGCTTCGTCGCCGGTGACGGCGCGAAGGGTAAGCCCTCACACGCGACCAGCAGGCGGTAGGCAGACGGCCCGGCGGTTCGACGCGTTCCCATCAGCCGAGTACCCCGTGGAGCGCGAGCGCGTTCGTCAGCGCCGCCAGCGACGTAAGCAACGCCCCGAAGGCAACGACACCCGCCGCGGCCGTCCGCGACCACTCGCGGACGATCAGGACGGCCGTCGCAACCAGCGCGAGCGCACCGAGCTTGAACACGGCGAAGCCCGCGAAGCCGAAGTGGTGAATGACCACCTTGATGACGGGATTGTCCTCAGTGAACCCGGCGGTGAGCCCGAACTGCGTGGTGACGAAGTCCAGCAGCGACGCGATAACGAGGAGCGTCCACGCGGCTGCCGCGAGCATGGCGTCGCGCTGATCGGCGTCGATATCGCCGGCCAGAGGGACGATCCGACCGCTCGAACCCCGGCCGAAGCTACTCGGCATGGCGCTCCTCCGTCCCCGAGTCGGGCGAATCGCTCTGTTCGGTCGGCCCGAGCACGTCGAAGTGCGGGAGCGCACCAACGAGCGGTCGCACGTCGTCGCGCGTGAACAGATCGGTCGCGACCGCACGGTGCCCCTCCAACCCCGAGTCTTCGAGCCGGGCGATCACGTCGTCCTTCCCATCGAGCGGGACGAAATGGATCACGTCCGTCGTCTCGGCGTCGAACGCCTCCCAGCCTTCCGGGATCGAACGGCCGCCGAGCGTGTCGGCGTACTCGCTGATCGACTGCGGCTCGCGAACGACGATGACCCACGCGTCCACGTCGTTGCGGGTGTACTCGCAGATCGTCCCGACTGTCACGTTCTCTCGGGGAAGCGACGTGGTGTCAGTCATCGGTCTCACCCGTGAACCCGAACGCGTTGAGCGAGGCGTTCGCGGCCGCTTTCTCCTCGATCTCTCGTTCGGTGACGCACGAGTCACACCACCAGTCGTCGGACGTGTTCGTGTCGATACGCTCCGTCTCGTCGAGGGCGACCCGCGCCGCATCGTCGCGGATGACGCGGCAGCACTCCGGGCACGTCCGGTCGTCGTCGGCCGGGACGAGCAACCCGTCGATCGCACCGATCCGCTCCATCACGTCAAACGTGGTGACGTACTGCGGAATCCGCGTGACGGTCCACTCGTTGCCGTGAACCTTGTGGCCGCCGCGCTCGATCGTGTCGAACTGCTCGTACGTGCGGAACGAGTCGCCGTGCTCACGATTCAGGTGCCGGGCGCCCCGTTTCGCGATCGCAGCCAGCTCGTCGCCGGCGACAATCGTCGAACAGTCACGCCGGGAACACTCGAACCGGAAGGTGTCGAGGTCGGGGCCGGTCGTCGAGGCGTCGTCACTTCGGGACATTAGTACCAGCACCCCTCTTCGGCCCACGACGCCAGCACGTCGTTCTTCTGTTCGCGAGAGTAGCCGCCGTAGTCGCTGTCTCGTTGCATCGGCCCGATCGACTCTGCGAGGTCGCGCGGAACATGCCACGAGGTTTGTCCCATCGGCGTCTCGATCCAGACGATCGCCCACTCGTCGCCGGCGTCCGGTGCCGGCTTCCAACCCGACGGCGCACCCGTCGCAACGGCGAGCGCACACGCCAGTAGGTTGCGGTCGTAATACACGTCTTCGAGTGCCTTTTCCCCCTGTTCGTCGGCGGTATCGCTTTCGGTATCGCTTTCGGTATCGCTTTCGGTATCGCTTTCGGTATCGCTCATCGGAGGTCCTCCAGTATGTCCGCAGCAGTCGTGTCGCTGGTCATGATCGGCTCGTCACCGTCCGGAGAGTCGACCACGACGCCGCCCGTGTCGTCGTCTTCTGAATCCGAGTCGTCGAAGCGCTCCAGCCCCGGCACGTCGGTGTCGGGATAGTCACGGAACCACCCGTCGGGCAGCCACTCGTCGGCTTCCTTCTCAGTCATGGGCGTCGGGAAGGTGATCGTCGCTTCGAGCGCGTACGGCACCGCAACGCCGCCGCTGTTGCCCTCATCGAGTCCGAACCCGATCCCGCCGTCCGGCGCGACGAAGTGAGCGGTCCACTCACCGTCGAGTTTCGCCTCGCGGAGCTGGTCCTTCGTGACGAGTTCGCAGGTCAACACACCCTCCTCGATCGTGTGTGTTCCGTCCGGGGCATCGACCTCGGCCGTCCGCGTCGGGCGACCGATCCGCCAGCCGGCGTACTCGAACTCGTCGTCGAGGGTGTACTCGTCGTCCGTGTCGTCACTCATCGGTCTCACCCCTGCTCTCGCGTTCCGCCTCCCGTTCACGCGCTGCCCGACGGCTCACTTCATCTTCGATCCGCAGGCGTAGCTCGTGGAGGCTGTCATCCGACAGGGCCGCCTTGTGCGTCTCGAACGTCTCGACGAGTCCCACGTCGGCGCCGCGGTACCGGAGCGCCGTCGTCAGTGCGTCGCGAAGTGTCCGGAGGTCCGCGGTGTCCTCGAACGCGGTCTCCGAGTAGATATCGTCATCGCCGGTGTCGAGGTTGATCGACGCGTACAGCGTCGCGACCGGATCAGGGTCGTCGATCGACCGCTTCGAGACGCCGAGCGAGAGCGTGCAGTCGCCCCCATCGTACATCTTGATCCGGCCATCCTCGATGCAGACGCCGACCGAGGCGTCAAACTCGGTGACGCAGGGGAGCACGGCGTCGCCCATCTCCACGGGCACCGTCTCGCCGCTCGGCATCGTGATCGTGTCGTCGTCACCGCGACGGGTGTCAGTCGCGTGCATTAGACCACCTTGATGTAGCCGACCTGTTCGGTCTTCTCCGAGACGACCTCCCGGCCGGACGTTTCTTCGACCTCGGCTTCGGCCTTCCTCGGGTCCTGATGCGCTCGGGTCTTCCGCTCGTACCGGTAGCCGCTCGGCGTGTCGTCGGGCACCTTCACCGCAATCTCCCACTCCGGGATCAGCTCTGTCTGTTCGGCCATCGACGCGTCGCCGAGCACCGATTCGATCCGGGCGTACTGCTGATAGATTTCGTCGACGGTCGCACCCTGCTCGCGGAGGTCGACCGCGACCGCGGCGAAGGGGTTGTCCGACTCGCGGAGCTTCCGGAACTCTCGCTCGGCGCGAGCGCGCTGGCGCAGGCTCACGCCGTCGTTTTCAAGCGATTCGTCCGTCGTCGTGTCGTCAGTATCAGTCGTCATTGGGGGTTGTGCCGCTGTTGTCGTCGTCAGTGCAGTCAGTCGCGCTGTTCGCCTCGCTGGCGTCGAGGAGGTCCGCAACGGCCAGCCGGATCGCGTGCGAGCGATTCCGAAACTCGCCGGCCTCCACGCGATCGTCTATCTCGTCGAGGTGATCGGCCGAGATGCGGGTCGTGATCCGGTGGCGACGCGTGTCTTCGCCGTCCGGGAACACGGGTTTGCGCTCACTCGTCGCCATCGGTCGACCCTCCGTCGGTCGCGATCGCGGTCGCGGCCGCGACTTCGTCGGTCATCCAGCCCATCTGGTTGCCGTTGCCGCCGGCCGCCTGCTCGACCTCCTGAAACGGGAAGCGGATCGAGAGGTCGCCACGGGCGCGGAGTCGGTCGAACACGCCGCGCTCCTCCAGCGGGTCGCGGTACGACCGGCCGAGAAGTATCTCCAGTTCGATATCCCGTGGATCGGGGCCAGAAACAGACGAAATCCACTCTGTGAGGCCGACGTACACGCGGTACGCCCACTGATCGAGCAGCGTCTCGACGGGCTCACCCGCCGGAAGGCGCTCGTTGGAGTCGACCGGGACGCCCGCGAGGTCGTCCGGCGTGCGCTCGTAGTGCTCGATCGGTTCGTCGGGGTCAAGGACGGCGTGTTGTGCCGAGATGATCGCCCATTCGTCGCCGATCGTTTCGCCGTAGTCGCTCTTGCACGTCCAGTAGGATCGCCGGTAGAGGTCCTTCGCCGGGACCGCGCCGGCAACGTCGTGTTTCGAGCCCGAGCACCCGACCGCGACGAACGTGAGCGGGTCGCGATCGCGGTGAGCCTCGATCGCGTCGCGGACCTTGTGACAGTAGCTCATCCCGTAGCCGACGTTCTCCACGTCCACCACGCCGCGCTCGATGTTCGTGACGGTCTCGCGGGCATCCACGAGGTCGTCACACGCCGCCGCGAGACGAGCCGGCATACAGTCCGGCACGTTCGCGTCGGCGAGCACGTCCATCAGCAGGCGGTACAGCGGCCGGTCGGCGTCGGCGACCGTCGTCGCGTCGCGAACGCCCCACACCCAGTGCGAGGAGACCGCGAGGTCGCCGTTCGGAAGGTCGTGTTCGCGCGGGTCCGGAGTGTGATCGGTCATCTACGCCACCTCCTCGGCGGCGCTCATCATGGCAAAGACGAGACTCCGGAACTGGTCCTCGTTGTCCGGGACGCGAAGCCCGAACCCGAGCTGGTGGTTCCACACGAACACCGTGTTCGAGTAGGGGTACATCTCGGCTCGGAAGATCCGCCACTCGTGGGTCTCCGCGAGTACGTCCTTGTACTGGTCGTGGAACTCGTCCGGGTGCGGCGCGTCGTCGACGCCCTCGAACTGCGGGTTGATCCGAACGACCTCCTCGGCCTCCTCCTCGGTGGTCGGAAGCGGGTGCTGGTCGATGACGCTGATCGGGTGGCTGGGTGAGTCATCGGTGTCGGTCTGTTCACTCTGCACCGTCGAACACCTCCTCGGGAACAGACTCGTCAAAGTGGTTCTCGCGAAGGAGCACAGTTTTCTCCCGGAACGCACAGATAGCGTGATCGAGGTGGTGCCCGACCGAGTCGCGGGTTTTCACCTCCCACACAACGTCGCCGTCTTCGCGGCAGTCGGGCCACGCGTCGGTCCAGACCTTCTTGACGACGAATGTATCATCCTCCTCCCAGCGAACGTACAGCACCGTTGCGTCGCCGGTCAGCCGGAGGCAGAACCGCCCGTTGTCGAGTTTCAACAACTCGCGCGCTCTCTCGGGGCCGATTCCCTTCCGGTGGTTCGGTCGCGAGATGATGTAGTCGATCACGTTATCGACAAGTTCCGGCTCGTACCCGATGGCGCGAAGGTCACGAAGCCGGTGAAGCGCCGGGGCTGACGCGCGGTCGAGCCGTTCGATCGCGGCGCCGTCGGTAGTCTCAGTCGATCACATCGGGTTTGAGTGAAAGTGTCTGCTTGGGAAGGGTGTGGAAGCTACCGAAGCAGACAGCGAGATAGAAGAAGAGCACCTCCTTAATTTTGTCGTCAACAGCCTCAACGAAGAGCTTGCGATAGATCTCGACGAGAACGTCAAGGTCACGACAGAGACGTTGTACGAGGTCCTCGCCGGCGCCAGCGCCGGCGGGACCTCGATCAATCACGTCTGCGAAACGACCGAGGACTCGCCACACGCCAACACCGTCCGAGGACATCTCACCGAGCAGTTCGAACTTGACTCCGTTGAGGCGGTTGGCGACACGCTACTTCAACGAGATACGCTTGAGACGCTTCCAGATCGACCGGTGGAGGTCTGTGCAGACCTCCACCTCGACCCCTACTACGGCGATGAAGACGAAACGGAAGCGCTGTACTCCTCACAGGCGAAACGGGGAACGACGACGTTTCACGCGTACGCGACGCTGTACGCGCGGGTACGCAACAAGCGGTACACGCTGGCGGTGCGCCAGCTTGTCGCTGGCGACACCACCAGCGACGTCCTTGGTGAGTTTCTCGAGCTCCTCGACGGCCTTGACCTCGGCGTCAAGGCCGTCTATCTCGATCGCGGATTCTACAACAGCACCTGTCTTGGGCTGTTGTCCACGCACAACTACGCCTACGTGATGCCGATCGTCAAGTGGGGTGAAACGATCCAAGACGAACTCAGTAGCGGCTGGAGCCGCGAGATCGAACACGATCTCGCCGGCAAGGTAACGTTCCCTGTGTTCATCGACTGCGTCTACCAACAGGGACGATACGACGAACACGGGGTGGCGCGTCACGGCTACGCCGCTGACGCGCCGTTTATCGACACCCCACGGGATGCCCGAGAACACTACAGCAAGCGCTTCGGCATCGAGTCGAGCTACCGATTAGCCAAGCAGAGCCTCGCATTCACCAGTTCTCAGGACGCTGGGCTACGGCTGGTGATGTTTGTGGTGAGCCTGCTGCTCCAGAACAGCTGGCGGTATCTTCACTGGAAGTACGTGGCGGCGCCCCGCCACGGGGGGCGCCGCCTCTGGCAGTGGTCGTTCACGGAGTTCTGTGAGATGGTGCTGCGGGCCGCTTGGACAGCGCTTGGTGTACGTAGGTCCATTCCAGCGAACCAGCCACTCGACAACCGGTTCTTCCGGTAGCTGTCCACCGATTTAGATAGCGGTCGTGAGTGGCGACACTGTCGCGTCGGCGGCAGTGCGCCGCCGACAGCGACGGTCCATCCTGAAGATCACACTCACCAGCGCTTCGAAGACGCTCCATGACCAGTTCCATCTGATTCATCGCCATCAGACGAGATTACGCAGCTGTCGATGTGATCGACTGATCCTCATCGACGGCTACCCGGTCTGGTCGCGGGGATACGAGACGAAGGATGCGACATCGTTCCGTGACGAGCTCCGGGAGCGGCCCGCACCGGACCTCAACTGCCCGGAGTGTCCGAACGACGACGTTCGCGTCGGCGAGAAGGCGGCAGACGGGGCGAAAGTCCAGCGGTGGTATGACTGCCCCGATTGTGGGTACGAAGCCCCCTCACGCATCGTCTACGGCGCCGAACGGTGAGTGAGTGAGTGAGTGAGCGCTGGGCGCTGTTTTTCGGCCGGGCACGAGGTGGTGGCCCGGTACAACCGGGTGAGTCAACCAATGACCCTCGAAGTACTAGATCGACACAGTGAGGCACTGTTCGAGTTCCTCTGGTGTCCCGTCTGCGGGCAGGAGGTCTTCACTCACATCCCCTTCGAGGGGGTGTTCTGCAAGAACTGCAACACCCAGGTCGAACTCCAAGAATCCCGAGAAACACGCGGTTACGAGGAGGCCGTGCTCGCCTGCTTCGATACAACCACGACCTGGAACCTCCACGTCGACGAGAAACTGCGTCGCGACCTGCCTGATGGGTCGGCCCGCGTGAAGATCCTCTGCTCACCGGGCGCCTACAAGGTCGACTGGTGGAGTCCAGAGCCGGGTGAGGACTGGGAACCTGTCGAGCGCGGCGAGTTCGACGACGTCGAGGAACCATCAGAGGTGTCACATTTGGCGTAGTGGTTTAGTTGTAACCCTCAGTCGGTGATAGGTGTCAGCGACTCTGCTGCATGGAGGATGCGTACCTGCTATTTCACCCACTATCTATATTCGCGCTGAGTATCCCAGAAAATAGTTCGACTCGTACACACCGTGGGCGTCCGAGTCAGGTTCGATGGGTGTCCAGAATCAACGCTCTGACGATGAAGATGAACACGAGTACGACGACGAGTATAGCGCCCCACACGAGTACCGAAAAGCCGGTCGGACCGATCGCAAGACCGAACACAGCCATGACCGACGGGGTCATTGGTTTTCCCCCCCGTTCGGACCCCCATCGGCGACCGGTTCATCCAAGCTCCGGATATCACGATCCACGCTGGAGAGGTCGACGTCGGCGTCCCAGAGGGCAATAGCGAGAATCGTCCCGCCGGTTGACACGACAGTCGCCCCGACAAAAGCGGGTAGAAACTCGGGTGCGGGAAGCAGCGGGCCAAGCCTCGGAATCGACGCGACCGGTCCACGCAGGAGCGGGAAGTAGGCGACACCGACCACAAGCCCACCCAGACTCGAGACAATAGCCCCGGCTCCTGAAAGCCGCTCGGAATACAGGCCGGCGAGAAACGGGACAAAAATCCCAGCCGCGAGCAGGTCTGCCGTCAGGAACAGTTCAAGCACGCTATACCCTTGCGAACCGATGACGATCGCCCCGATCCCGACGATCCCGGTCAAGACGCGACCGCCCACCCACAACGCCCGCTGGGTTGGCTGATCGAGCAACCGCGCGAGATCGGCAGTAACGACGCTCGCGATGGCATTGAACATCGTGTCCGCGGAACTCATCACGAGCAGGACCGCAAGGACGACGACCGTGAGCGTTACCCAACTCGGGAAGGCTGACTCGAGGACGAGGAAGAACGCGATGCTGGCACCGCCGGATTCGGTCAGCCCGAGAGCGGCCGCAGCGATACCGAACAACCCAGCTAGTAGAATCATCGGGGTGACTGCGACGGCCGCGACGCCGAATCCCCACCGAAGCGACGATTCGCCGTTGGCAGCGTAGACGCGCTGCCACATTCCCTGGTTCAACATATTCGCACCGAGGATGGCGAAGGCAACGTACACGCCGAACGTGAGCCCGGGCCCGAACGTCGGATCCAGCAATGGCGCGTCCGCAGCGATCGCTGCAGCGTGTATTTCGGCGGTTCCACCCAACGCAAGCACGGCGCCACCGAAACCGAGGGCGAGCAGCGGGAGCAGGACGAGCGTCTGGACGGTATCGGTGACGATGCTCGCCACGAGTCCCCCATACGCCGTGTAGATCAAGACGAATCCGCCTACGAGCAGGGCCGTCTGCCACTGGGGGATCCCGATGACGAGTGAGAGGGCGCCGGCAATCCCCGTCATCTCGGCCGCGAGGAAGATGAACATGTAGAACACGGACACGACGAGCACGAACAGGTACATTCCGGTCCCGAAGCGAGCGTACGCGAATTCGGTGAGTGAGTGGCCGGCCGGAACAATGGCACGGATGCGTGTGCCAACCGGAATGAACAGGAGGAGCGGAACCGCACTCCCGATTGCGTATCCGAGGATGGCCGGGAGCCCGCCGAAGGCGGCCCCGGCCTCGGCAGGGCTGAACAGTATCCAGACGCCCATCATCGACGCGATGATCGTAGCGGTGAGGGTTCCGGGACCGGCTGAGTCGCGGGCGGAAATATAATCCTCGACGGATCGGACCCGGCCGCGAGCCGCTAATAGGCCGAAAGCGGTAACGGTCAGTACTGTGAGCACGACAGCGGTGAGTGCGACAGCTGTTGAAACCATTACTGCCTACCCTCCCCGTCGGTCTCAACGGCCGCGTAGGCGTCGTCAAAGAAGGCAACTTCGAGGTCGACGGTCCGGCAGAAGATTCGCTCGATCTCCCGTTCCCGTGCGGAAGAGACCGTCGGGCCATGGGCGTCCAACTGGCCGCGGAGCCAGGTCACGAATTCCTTGAAGGAGGGGTTGGCATGCAACGCTATCCAGTCGGCGAAGTAGAACGGAAGCCCGGCAGTCGATTCGTGTGCTGAAGCTTCGCGTGTCGCCCACTCGGCGTAGATCCACTCCGCTGGAACGATGGCTGCGAGTGTTTCGGCGTAGCCGCCCTCGCGGGCAGTACGACCGAGCAAGTCGACGAACGCGGCTGTGGTCGTGGACAGTTCTGTCTGTTTCCACCGAGCATCATCGACGCCAAGCGCGCTGAAGGAACGCTCGAAGTAGTCGTTTTCCTCGTCAGTCAGGGTGTCGAGAAATTCGACGTGCGCGCGCTTCGCTGAGACATCGGGTGCTTGGGCCACTGCGAAGCCGAACGTACTCACGAGAACGTCCACGAACGCGTAGTCCTGGATGAGGTAGTCGGCGAAGACCGTCTCGGAGAGCGCGCCACTACCGATCTCACGGGTGAACCGATGATCGACGGCGTTCGTCCAGTCGGGTTCGGCACGCTCCCGCAGCCAGTCAGTGAACCGGGGGTCGCTGACGGTGGCCCGGTAGTCGTTATACCTATCGGGGACGTCCGTCATAGACCCCACCCTTCTTGCGTGTAGGCCATCTCCCAGAACCGATACTCGAGCTTCGCGCTAGTTAGAAACGCCGCCCTCATAGCGTCGTGTTCACCGGGAGACTGTTCGCCACATCGGTCAACGAAGTCGCGACACCAGCTTGTCGCGTCACGGAACTCGTCACTGGTGTACATCTCGATGAAGGGTGTGTACCGGTGTTCGTCGGTGGCGAGCGACGCCATATGCTCTCCGACGTCGAGGTAGCCCTGCATGCACGGGTACAGTGCGGCCGCGATCTCCGCAATCGAGCCCTCGTAAGCCGTCCGGATCAAAAAATTTGTGTAGGCCACGCATGTGGGCGCCTTCTCGACTGCTTCGAGCTCGCCGTCGGAGATTCCGTAATCGGCCGCGAAGCCACGGTGAAGGTCCATTTCGTGGTCGAGCACTTGGTGGGCCACGCCGAGTAAGTGCGTCATCGTCTTCTCGTTGGTAGCCTTCGTGCCCGCAATCGCGAACAACCGAGCGTAGTCCAGGAGGTAGCGGTAATCCTGTTTGATCCAGTGCTCGAACGCCGCCTCGTCGAGAGTTCCGGTCGCGAGTTCGCGGACGAAGGGGTGCTCCTTCTGGGCCGCCCATACATCCTGTCCCGCCTCAAGAAGGGTATCGCTGAATGGCACTAGCGAGCCGTACCGTCTGAGAGAGGATATAACTTGCCTATATTAGTTAGTTATATCTCGAACGTTGTCAATGGCTTCGAACCTGTAGTTGACGGCGATTTCACTATCGAACCGATGCAATAGATCCGCTTCGGTTCCGACGGTCAGTCCAGTTCGATCGTCCGATTCGCCCAAGAACGGAGTTCCGACAGTGCTGCCCGTTCCTGACGTGACACCGGGTCGTCCGTTCCAAGCTCGTCGGAATCGAACGCGTTGAGAACAGCGCAGCGCACACGGTCGCAGTAGCCTGTGAGCGTATCTACCTCGACGAACGTGTGCTGGAGCGGGATGGTCGCGTCGTTGACGAAGACAGCGGTTGGATCCGGGGCAGCCTCCAGAACCTCGAGACCACGGGTGGCGTTGTCCTTCGCAAGTGTCGCCGATTCTGCCTCGTTGGCCCCTTCCGCCCGGGGGGCATGCGCGTCGAGGACGCCGTGCCAGACACCGTCAGGAATAGTAGTGAACCGGTCCAAGCGACCGCCAAGGATCTGGCCGTCGCGTTCTAGTTCGGGCGCGAACTCCAGAACCACGACTCCATCAGTACCATGCCGTCCAACCCAGGCCTCGAGGGCGCGGGCCGTGAGACGAGTCTTTCCGACCTGGGATGGCCCGACGATCAGCGTCGAGCCGGTCAACGGGAACGGAAGCCCAGTCACGCTAGAGGCACCTCCTCGCGGACGTACTGTCCAAAGAGGACGAGCGTCGCGGCAGCGAGAACGAGCGCGAATATAAGTACGAGTCCGGAAAGCAGATCGAGGCCGGTCGCGATCTGTACCCTGACGAAGTTGGCCGCGAGACCACCCGAAACGGCGAGTAAGGCAAGCCCGCCGAGGTTCGCGAGCGTTGAGTTCGAGGCGCCAACACTCTCAGCGTTCAACAGATAGAGGACGACGGCGATGGCGAAGGGCGTGCCAACCGTGCCAAGAGCCAGAACGAGGACGAGCTGGCCGATGACCTCACCGCCGATGAACGCACCCGGCACCGATAACACAGCAAAGAGTGCGAGGAGCACCCGGTACCGCGTATCCTCGACGGTCGTGCCCCAGCCAAGTTTGTCGGCAACGAGGAACGGCGGAACGATGGTGTTGCCACCGAGCGTCGAGACGGCAGCGGCGCCGAGACCGAGCAGGAACAGCCACTTAGCGGCCGGGCCGACCAGGGGTCCGAGGGCTTGGGCTGCACCGACGGTCGTCAGATCCGGATCGGTCAGAGTACTCGCTGTGACAAGGAAGATGGCGATGCTGTAGATGCCAAACGCGACGAGCATCGACGCCAGAACGTCCACCGTCGCGAGGTCATAGTCACGTTCCGTCCAGCCCCGGGCTCGCATCGTGTAGGAGTGCATGGTGATAAGCGTGATGTGGACCGCGCCCCCGAGGATGCCTGCAGCGACCAGTGCGCTGCCGCCGGGCAGCGTCGGTATCAACCCCTGGGTAGCCTGGCCGATGTCGATCGAGACGACGAATAGTGAGGCAACGAAGGCCAGGACGACCGCGGTGACTAGCAGCTTCGCGAAGAGCTCGACGAATCGGTATCCCTGACCGGCCAGACCCAAAACGAGGATGCCGCCCCAGGCAATGCCCCAGAGGCGTGGGTCGATCCCAGTGATCGTCGCCGAAACGGAAGCGACCGTCTTCATGATGACGAGCTGGGCGACACCGGCCGCGATGACGACGTCCGCGACCAGGATCCACGCCCAGGTCTCTCCAAGATGGTCCTCGACGACGCCGACAATTCCCCGCTCAGTAAGCAGCCCCAGCCGCATCGCGAGGTACTGTGCTAGGGTGCCAGCGACGGCAGAGAGCACGACAACCCAGAGGAGTTGATAGTCGAAGATCGCCCCCGCGGTGATTAGACTCGCCATCGTCGCTGGACCGGCGGCGATTGCCCCCGCGACCCAGGAGGGCCCCATCGCGCCGAAATACTCGCGGACTGTCCCGACCTCAAGTGAGTATTCGCTAGTCATATTACCAGAGAATATTGGGTTGGGTAAAAAAGTACCCCGATGCGGACGCCGAGGAGTCGGCCTGGCCCGGTTAGGCCTGTGTCACTCGATGCGTACGGTTTCGATGAGATACGGACTTCGTTCACCGGTGGGCACGATTTATTGTGGGGCAACTGATCCTATCCGTATGTCACTCCACCTCCCGAGCGAGATCGTCGTTGAGCGGGTCCTCCCCACCATCCGTGTCTGTCTCGCCGGGGAACTAGCTAATCGGGAGATGACCCAGCAAGAGGTGGCAGAACATATCGGCGTCTCCCAGGCCGCCGTCTCGAAGTACATCAGCGGCGACGTAGCAGTCGAAGAACGCATCGAAGACCATCCGCTGACCGCCGAGACGGTTACGCGTATCGCCGAGGGGTTCGCCTCCGGACACATGGATGGGTACGAGGCGCTCGATGAACTGCTCGCGCTCGTTCGGGCTTTTGAAGACCGTGGCCCGGTGTGTGAACTGCACGAGGAGGCGATGCCCTCGCTCGCCGGTCTCGGCTGTGACCTCTGTGTCCGTGGCACCGACGAGCGCCTCGCCGCAGAACGGGAGACGTTGACGGACGTCCGGACGGCGGCACGCATCCTTGCGACAGCACCCGGGATGGCGACATACGTCCCCAACGTCGGGACGAACGTCGGATCTGCGCTCCCCGGTGCGAACGACGTTTCCGAGGTTGCAGCGATTCCCGGGCGGATCTATGCGGTCGACGGTCGCGTCGAAATCCCAGCAAACCCGGAATTCGGGGCATCGCGACACGTCGCGACGGTCGTGCTAGCTGCGATGGCCCAGGACGACGGGCTACGTGGTGCGGTCAACATCGCAACCGACGATGCGCTCCTCTCGACCGCTCGGGCCCGGGGGCTCGACCCGATGGAGTTCGACGCCGAGTACGATGACCGGAACCAGCGACTCCTGGATCGGTTCGCGTCTCGGGATGCCGTTCCGCGAGTCATCTACCACAGCGGCGCATTCGGGATCGAACCCATTACCTACGTCCTCGGGGAGACCGCGGAAGACGCCGCTCGCCTCGCGGTCTCGCTCCTCGAGACGGTCCAGGAAGCCGAGTGACGCGGCTCGACCATTACCGATTTGTACTCGTCGGTTATATCACTGATATGCCCACAGTACGAGGGCCAGCCCCGGTTGAGCTCCCCCAGGTCATGACGATCGCCGGGAGTGACTCGGGCGGTGGCGCCGGCATCCAAGCGGACCTCAAGACGATGGAGGCACTCGACACCTTTGCGACGAGTGCGATCACGAGCCTCACGGCACAGAACACCGTTGGCGTGGAGTCGATCCATCCCGTCCCGGTCGAGGAAATCGAGGCCCAGGTTGAGGCTATCCGTACCGATTTCGATTTACAGGCCGTCAAGACAGGCATGTTGGGTGTTGAACCCGTCGTAGAGAGGGTTGCGTCGTACGCTGCTGACATGGACGTGCCCTTCGTCGTCGATCCGGTTATGGTCGCCGCCTCGGGCGACCAATTGCTCGATCATGACGCTGCAGCCGCCTACGAGGGGTTGATCGCCGAGTCAGCGGTCGTGACGCCAAACACTGACGAAGCCGAAATACTCACAGACATCCCGGTCAAGGATCCGGACTCGATGCAGGCTGCGGGGCAGAGACTCGTGGAGATGGGAGCCGACACAGCACTTGTGAAAGGTGGCCATGTCGGCGATGAGCATGTCGTTCGAGATGTCATCGTGACTCGGGACGACGTAACCACACTTGAGCACTCGAGAGTAGACTCGGACGCGACACACGGTTCGGGATGTACACTTTCGAGTGCGATCGCGGCACGACTGGCTCACGGCGATGACATCCCGGAGGCGATCGAATCCGGCGTGGCATTCATGACCCGCGCCATCAGATACCCGCTCGACGTCGGCGAGGGACCAGGACCGGTCCACCACCTCGCGAATATCCGGGATCGGTCAGCCAGACAGCCCACTCAGGAAGCTGTCGAGTCCGTCGTGGAGCAGCTGGTCTCTACTGGCGTGTCGTCGATCGTTCCGGAGGTTGGGATGAACGTGGTCGGGGCCACGCCCTACGCAGAACGGCCGGATGAGACCGTCGCCGTCGAGGGACGGATCGCCCGGACGATGACCGGAATCCGCGTGACGCGGGGAACACGCTTCGGCGCCTCGAGCCACGTCGCCCGCTTCCTGCTGTCGGCGCGGGAGCACGACCCCGACATCCGGTTCGCCGCGAACCTCCGGTTCGACGATTCCATCGAGGCAGCCCTGGAGAAGATTGATGCCCCAGTTGTCGAGATCGACCGCTCAAACGAACCGGAACCTGACGAGGAAGGCTCGACCATGGGCTGGGCGGCCGAGCGAGCCTTCGAGCAGGTCGAAACCACGCCGGCGGTCGTCTTCGACCGAGGTGACGTTGGCAAGGAACCGATCACGCGCATGCTTGCAAGCGACGCCGCCGATCTTGCGGCCCGTGCACTCTCGATAGCTGAGGAGTTATGAACCGTCCGAGGGCAACTGGATTGCACAAAACTACCGACACTCGGACGACGATACCGCCAGCGTCCTCCGTGAGCTTGAGCAGCTGAAGCAGTTGCTCGATGAGACGCGAACAGAGCGCGGGTCTGCGTACGCTGCTGTCCCGTTCCTGTTCCTCGACACGCTCTCGACGATGACCCTCTACGTGGACGAAGGGCGTAACCGGAGCATCCACGCCGACCAACCCTCGGATCTCCTCGAGCCGGACAATATGGAGCATCTTGATCAGCCGATGTTCCTGCTCGGTCACGGCGTCGAGAACCCAGCCGACGGCATTCACGGCGACGAAGAGTACCTCTACGTCGTTGAACTTCCGACCCGGAACCCGTTCGAGGAGCCATCCGAGTGGACGGTCAAGGTGAGTGGTCACTCCGCATTCCCGCGCTGGGATGGTCCGACCGAGGAAGCCTTCGAGCGGGCCAGCTGGCAGTTCCACGGCCCGCTTGAGCAGGCGCTCGAAGAGCTGGTCGCTGAGCCTGCGTGAACGCGTAGCCCGCTCAGATGATGCCGCCGATGACGAGGAGTCCGACGACGAGCAGCACCGTCGCGACAACGCTTCCCCCGGCCAGTAACTTGTTCTCCATCGCCTTCTTGTGAAGCGGCATATCGGCGTACTCCTCGCGGAACGCCTCGAGATTCTCCTCGTCGTAGAAGTACTTCGTCTTCAATGCGAACCGTTCCGTCACCGCGCAGCCCGTACAGACCGGTTCGCCTTCCAGCCGCTCCGTTTTGGTGTGGCTGGAGCAGGCGATGGCCCCGCAGTTCGGACAGTAGGTGTACGTCTCGGTGACGCCACTCGTGTCACAGTGGACGCACTGATGGATGCCGTCCTCGGCGGTCACTCTCGACGGGCCTGCCACGTAGTACTCGTAGGGGTAGGTGTACTCCTGGACGTCGGTAGTGTGCCGAACTTCCGGGAGGTACACTGGTTCGATCGACTGGACAGAGATGTCCGAGCGGTTCGGCTCACAGGTCTTGTTGTACGTGACGTTGTTGTCGCCCGTGTAGGTCACCGTCGTTGTGTGGTGCTGCTGGAGCCGCTCGACGGCCCAGTCCTTGTACTCCGTTTGCGTCTGGCCGAACCGGCGCTCTTCGACGTCATCGAACACCTCTCCGAACTGCTCGGCGTCGAGATCGACCGTCGCGTGGAGGTTCTCGGTGACCAGCGTCGCGACGTCCTCGTCGACGACCTGCGGCTGTCCGCGTTCGGCGTGGGCAACGAATCGCGTCCGGTCGTTGATCCGATGGATGACGCCCACCGACGTCTCGAAGACGGCGTTCGTGTCCGCGGTGACCGCGACCACCGGACGGAACGTCACCGCTGAATGCGGGTCTGGGAGGTCGGCGGCCTCGATGTTCTCGACGTCGCGGAACGCCTCCGCGACGGGCGCGTCGACGTCGGCGGCCGGGTCGTAGGGACGTAGGGTCTTGTCGCAGAGAATCTCGATGCGACCGTTGTAGAGGTCGAGGCCGATCTCGTCGGCGATCTCCCGGAGGTCCTCGCCGTCGAGCAGCTCGATTGGATGTGGGTCGTCGTTCTGCTGGAGGCGGTCGGCGTACTCCTGAGCAGGGTTCGTAAACCGACCCGTGGTGACGACCATCCCGCGCTTCGGGCCGTCGAAGTCGAACGTCGCGATCGCCGAGTGAAGCTTCTGGACGACCGGCCGCCCGACTGTCCCCGTGTGCTTGCACTCGACGATGATCGCGCGCCGCGTGCCGTCGACGACCTCCTCCATGATGACGTCGCGACCCTCGTCAGCCGTGCGGTCGGCCTTGCGGACGTTCTCGTAGCCGAGGTTCCGGAACACGTCCTCCATCACGTCCTCGAACTCGAACCCCGAGAGATCGTCCAGTACAGCCATCCTCAATTATGTGGACAATACGTTGCAACTGCCAAATACGTTGCCGAACGCTACGCCATCCTGTTTGTTGAACCCCTGAGAGGGGTGCGGGGGTAACCGAACCGCCTGCGAGCAACGAATGAACGGGAATGTACCTATGGCCAGTTCGGAATCGGTTCCAGTCGCATCGCCAGGTCAGGCTCACCGAGACGCAGTCGAATACGTCGGCTTCCGCGTCGACGGCCAAGCCGTCGTCCTGAACCTCTCGGAGCATCGGCGACTCTCCCTCAAGCGCAGTCTGGACCTCGTCAACCACAGTCCGAGCGGGTTTGAGTGGGGGTACAGTGGTAGCGGGCCCGCCCAGCTCGCGTGCGCGCTCCTCCTCGACTACTACGACGATGAGCAGTTCGCCCGTGAGCACTACATCGCGTTCCGGAATCAGGTGGTCTCACAGCTGGAGTGCGACGGTGCAGCGGCGTGCTGGCACCTCACTGGCGAGGAGATCGACGCCGCGATGACGACCCTTACCGACGACGTCGTCGCCCTCGCCGACGGTGGACGGCCGTCACCGACGCTCCCCGAGAACTGGCGAACCGTCTCCCGCCCTGATCGAAGAGTGTTCCAGCGCGCTGATCGCGACCACTACATCGTGCTCGGGGATGGAAGCGACGAGTGGCTGGTCGTGCTCTGCAGCCAGGGTGACCGGGCATATCCTGCCCCGCTCGCACATCGGACAGTTGTCGAGGAGGCTGACGTGGAACGGGTAATCCAAGAACTCGCCGAAGAGAGCAACGACCTCATCGAACCCCCGGAGGGGGAGCACTGATGGAGACGCTTCGACTGGCGCGAGCCACCCATCAGCTCCTCGAACGTGGTGTCGAGGCGCTCGAGAAAATCGGGCGTGAACTGGAGCGATACAACGACCGACAGGAGCGCACCGACGACACCGACTCGTGACCGAAACTCACTCTCTAGACCAAATACGGAGTACCGGCTTCCAGTATACGCCTACCCCCGAGGGGTGCTCGTGTCCCATCCATCGGGAGGGGCAGCCGGTCACGGCGCCGCTCGGTTTGCGGTTCGCAGAACGCGTCCATATCGAATCGATCCCGCGCCATGTCGCCGGCGCGATCTACGAAGCACATCACTCCTATATGGACGATGTCCCCCGGACGAATCTCGTCCATCACGGACTCTGTTACCAGGACCAGCTACTAGGTGCGATTACGTGGCGCTATCCGCTGATTCGCTCGCTGGAGTACGACGGAACGCGATTCGAGGGTGACGAAATCGTCGAGGCAGCACGGATTTGCATCGGCGTCGATTTCCCCAATCTCGCCTCTGCCGCCCTCGCCCGGTCGATGGAACGATTCGTGCGTCGGCACGGTCGGCGACGAGGCGTTCGGCTCCTGCTGACGTTCGTGCGAGCCGACTTCGACGGCTCGATGATCAAAGCGCTCAGAGACAAGGGCTGGCACTGTGCCGGTAAAACGGACCCCAGCCAAGCGGGAAATCGCCCCGATAAGCAGATCCGAGAGCAGCCAAAGTGGCGGTTTCTCTGCGAAGTTCCAGCTGAGTCCGACCGGGAACAGGCCTCACTCGGGAGGTGGTCCCCGTGACCACGAATGCCAGTCTCGATGAATTCGTAGCGGAGGCTGATTCGGACAGCCAGACAGATGACGGCCCATCGGTCGTCGACCAGCTTTTGAAACCGGTATCGCCGTCGCTCGGACTACGGCTCGTCCCCGGCAGGGGTGACCCAATATACCTCCAAAACAGGGGGACCGAACGCTACCTGTTCCGAGATGACCACGAGCGATGGTTCATCCTCCAGCCCTCAGCCAAGAAATCGGTCGACGTGAAATATTACGCCGGGTTCTTTGCCGTACACATATAGTGAAAGAGACGAGAGATGGTAATATGGCGACAAGGATGGCCACCCGTCTCGAGAACTTTTTCGAGCAACGAACAGATGGACACCTTCGTAGTATCGTGAAATACGAGGAGAATTCCTACGAGATCGTCTATCTCAGGGATGATGTCGCTGAGCAATATACTACCGAGGAGATTGAATCCGCGATCGACGATTCTCGGATGGAATCATTAACTGCTCCAATCTATGAAGACACCTATTCGGGAGACCACGGAAATCTCACCTGCTTGGTGCAGTGCTTCGAGAACGTTATTGAGATGAACTTCGTCCTTGAGGACGGTGTTGGGGCCGCCGTCGCTCTTGATGCTAAAGGGCTGTGTTGAATCGCCATACAGCAGCGAGGTAGGCCGCTAAATCAAAGGAGTTGAAGCGGGAGAATGCGGTTGTCTATGACGCAGATCTCCCGCTTCATCGAGGAAGTTGTGCCGGTTGCTCAAAGAGTTACTGGCGATGGAGGCGAATCCGCCGCCCCGGACGGTGGCGGCGGATTCGCCGACTATGCACTCGTTTCCCTTCACTGTCTGCGGATTTACCTCGATTCATCGTATCGCATGACGATCGACCTGCTCAAAGAGATGCCACAAATAACCGGGGAGATCGGCCTCAGCGCGGCCGATCTCCCCGCGCCCTCCACGTTGTGTAAGGCGTTCGACCGGATCAGTATGAGCGTCTGTCGAGTGCTGCTGCGCCAGTCGGCGCAGCTGCACGATCTCTCTGAACACGCCGCGATTGACGCCACGTTCTACGACCGCTCACCAGCAAGCCGCCACTACTGCCAGCGAATCAGCTACCGCGTTCAAAAACTAAAAGTCACGAAGCTCGTCGATACAGCGTCTCAAGCCGTCCTTGACGTTCACTGCTCAACGAACCGAGACGGAAGCGACGCAGACCTTGCTGAGCAGATAGCCCGCCGGAACGCGGGCGATCTGCGGTCTCTCGCGGCCGATAAAGGCTATGACAAGCAATCGCTTCGTGAAGGATTACGTGAGCTCGCGATCAGACCGCTGATCAAGCATCGTATCTTCGCTCCGTACGACCACGCACACAACGCCAGAATTGACGATAACAGCTACAATCAGCGCTCAATGACTGAAACCGTGAACTCAGCTGTGAAGCGCTCGCTCGGCTTCGCCGTGCGAGCGCGCTCGTGGTTCCGTGAGTTCCGCGAAATCGCGCTGATGTGTGTCGTCTATAACATCAAACGCTTCGTCAAACAGTGAATCTCTCCGCCTTACAGCGATTCAACACAGCCTGCTAAAGCAATGGCTGATGCCCACGGGCTGGTAGCTGAGGCAAGGCGAATCGTCCTCGAAGAACGAGAGTAGTCGCTGACAACAGGCCATCCAGCTGCCTTTTGTGAAGTTCGTCGCGCCTTTCAGCGAAAAAATTCGATTAACCACCTATTCGCGGAGCCGAGACGATGCAATCGCGAATTGGTGGGCGTTGCTGCTTCAGGCGACCGGAACGACAGATCAAAAACCATACATTCAGCTTCCGAGCCGTAGACCTCTACAAAGGACTGAATCACGGCGGTGTAGGACGATTCTATCTGGTGACTTCCCTTATGTTTATGAGATTCGCATTAAGTGGTTATCATAGATTCACGAATGGACGCCGAAGATCAATTTCTCCAGAACGTATTTGCGGGCGAGAAGCAGTTTGTCATACCAGTATTCCAACGGAACTATTCGTGGGGACAAGAGGAATTAGAAGCCCTCTGGTCAGATATACAGAATCTCTTAGAAGCCGACTCAATCTCAGAAGAACACTTCATCGGCACCTTCGTCGTTATGCCCGGCAACCACCGACCCGGGACCGTTCCCGAATATCTCGTGATTGACGGGCAGCAGCGCCTCATTTCGCTCACACTGTTTTTGAGCGCTATTCGTGACTACGCAGCCGAAATCGAGGGCGAACAGTACACGAACTTCGCTGAGGAGATCAACAAGAAGTATCTTATCGACGAGTTCAAAGACGGGGTTGAGAAGTTCAAGGTCGTCTCCCGCGCTGAGGACCGAGACGCCCTCTTCGCAATCGTTGAGCAGGAGTCTGTGGACGGGGATTTGGCGGATACTTCGATCTATAACAGCTACGAGTTCCTCTATGAACGAATTGACGACCTCAACGGCGACGACGAACTACAAACCTTAGATCGGCTCAAGCAAATCATCATCCAGCAGCTTCCACTGGTGATGATTACGACATCTGAAGATGAGAACCCCTATGCGATTTTTGAGACGTTAAACGAGCGTGGACTCCAGCTCGAGGAATCGGATCTTATCCGGAATCACGTCTTTATGCAGCTATCTCTGACCGAACAGGACCAGTTCAACGACGATCACTGGATGCCATTCGAGCAAAAATTCGAAGAAACAGACCGTCATGCCGGGGTCGATCTCACCGAGTTCTATCGGGATTATATGATGCGAAACGGTGAGTACGTCCAGAAGAACGAAATCTATCACCAGTTCAAGCGACGAACCGCAGACCTGACTCCCCACGAATTGGTTGACAAACTATCGTACTATGCCGATCTGTACCTCTGGATTCATCGGCCTGAGACAGCGCCCCGTGAGGAGCTGACGGATGCGCTAGAACGCATCCAATATCTGGAGATTGGGACTGCGCACCAATTGATCCTGAATTTGCTTGACCGCTGGAACTCCGATGAGCTCAGCCTCGATGAGCTCCTCGACATCCTACATGGACTAGAAAGCTTCGTGCTCCGGCGATTCATCTGCGGTCGTAGTACTCGAGGGTACTATCGGACGTTCCCAATTGCGGCCCGCTCAATCGAAGATGGCAACGAGAAAGAATCGCTGTTCTCCTATCTCGAGAGTCAAGGGTGGCCTGATGACGCAGAACTCTTCGATAATATCAATCGTTTCGATATGTACAACCGGGATAAGAAGAAAACGTGGCTAATTCTCTGGACGCTCGAAGAGCAGTTCGGTCACCAAGAGCCAGTACAGTACGATGAATTAACGATAGAGCATGTGATGCCCCAGACAATCGATGACAACGAGTGGGGTGACGAATGGAAGGATATGCTCGGCGAAGAGTGGGAGCGTATTCATGACCAGTGGTTACACGCACTCGGTAATTTGACTCTCAGCGGGTACAACCCCGAACTCTCGAATCGGCCCTTCGCAGAGAAGCGAGAACTGCTGATGGAAAGCCACGTCGAACTAAACAGCTACTTCGACGATTTGGAACGCTGGACTGAGGACAATATCAGGGAACGTAATCAGGACCTCGCCGAGCGCGTCGCCTCAATCTGGAGAACTCCACATATCGACGATACGTAGCGTCTGTTTTGCGCCTGCGATGGGTGCAGGCGCGGTTCGGAACGCATTGCGCCTGTGGGATGGAATCCATGAAAGACCCAGAGACAGCTACGGTTTTCGCAGGACTCGATGGGCGAACCAACACCGAACTACCCGAGTGGTACGCCGAGCAACACGGTGGTCCCGAACCGATCAGCTTCAGTGCGGCGATTCGAGAGCTTCCACAGGCAATCGACACAGCAGTCGCGTATCGCAATCCACACTCCGACGAGTGGGTCGAAACGGAGCGGTTCAACGCGCTCGTCGAACCGAGTCGTGCCCGCTCACAGGGCCGTGACGCGGACGCGGAGACAGACCCGTTATTCCATATCCCGACTGACTCGTACTCGATCATCAACCCGGTCGACGTCTACGGGCCCCTAGAGGAGGTCCTCCGGGAGGAGACCATCGACGGGACGCCGCTGGGCGACGTGATATTCGGCGAGATCCGACGCTACCGGGGCGGCGGCGAGGTCCACATGGACATCATGTTCGACGGCCTCGAGGTGCACCTTCCTGGCCGGTCGGACCCGATCACGATGGGCGTCACGTCGGGCTACGACTTCTTCGGCGAGCACGCCGTCTACGTCGAGGGTTTCGCTCAGGATGGCTACTGCTCGAACACGATGCGCTCGCTCACCGACAAGGAGGTCATCAAACACGTCGGCGACGTGCGGAACTTCCGGAGCTGGTGGGAGGAACTCCTCGCACAGGTCGAACTCGTCGCCGACGATCTCTTCGAGTTCATCCGGGACGCCCAGGACATCGAACTCGACTTCTCTGAGCTCCCGTTCACCGTCACGGAGTTCTACACCCTGCTGGGGTTCCCAGACTACCTGGCCGAGCGTGCCACCGGCGATGCAGAAGCCAATGCGGCGTCGCCCTTCGAGATCGATATGTGGACGCTGCATTCCGGTGCGACGTACGCGCTTACCCACTTCTTCCAGGGGAAAGAGGGGGCGTCCCTCGATCAGTACGTCCGCATCGCCAACGACATCCTGTTCAACCCGGAAGGCACGATCGAGCGCGTCGAGCAGGCCTACGAGCAGCAGCTAGAGGCGGACGGTGACGACGGGTCACAGGCGTCGCTGGCCGGCGAACGAGCGCTGGCGAGCATCGAGCGCGTCAGCGACGACCTGCAGGAGAAAGTCGAGCAGTTCGAAGAACGCGAGGACGCGTTGCGTGAGCGGTTCCAAGAGGCGATGGCCTGACGCCGCGGCGGTGATGTAGTCGTCTGTTCTGTTTTTCTCGCCCTCGAGGGGTGGAGGGCTACCGAGATGGAACAGTCCACGATTAGCGACGGGAGTGACGACGAATTCCCACCTGAGAAGCGTCTTGAAGCACCGAATTACCGATTGGTCAAGGCCGGTATCGCGACGATCCCGGATATGGAAATCCTCCAAGAGTGTGTTGCCTACGAGAACGCCCACCAGAATCGGACGCAGATCCTGCGCCGGCTCAAGTGGAAGGCTGAAGAGCTCCGTGAGGGCGAAGAGTAAGCTCTGTTCTTAACCAACAGGTTCCGCGTGAGTTCCCCCTATTGTTGGTTAACCCGCTGTGTCTCGGTTTTTCGGGCCCCTGAATGGGTGCGGGGCAGCCAGCAGCGACCTCGCGATCCCAATCATGTCCCTCGATTTGAGTACAGACTCCAGCACGGCTAGCGACATTGCTGCCGCCAGACAAGCAGACCATATAGCGTTCCTTCATCGAGCTCCATTCGCGGCTGATGCTCTAGCTCTCGGATTTCTCCCCGGGTTTCGGGAAGACTGTGGGTATCAAGCAGAACAGTACATGAACCTCGAAATTCCTGTCGGGATGCTCGACAACGACTTCCGGAATCCCGACCTGGAACGGTTCGTCGAGCGATTCTTCGAGCACGAGCCTCGGGTCGGTGTCATCGGCGACATCTACGAACCAGCTGACGTCGACGCCCACGTCGCTGCGGCTCGTGAGATCCGAGCGAGCTATCCCAAGGCCGAGCTCATCGTCGTTCCGAAGTCGCGGGCGGTGATCGACGCGATACCCGAGAACCTCGTCCTCGGGTATTCACGGGGATACGCCGACCGGCTGGCCCACGAGTTCTCCGATCCAGCTGATTGGAGAGGGCGGCGCGTCCATATCCTCGGTGGGAGTCCGCCCAAGCAGCTCGACGCCATTCGACAGCTGACCAGACCGACACTCACCGACGAGCCACCGGCCGACATCGTCGGCATCGACTGGAACGGCCTGCATCGCGGCGCACAGTTCGGTGAGTTCTGGACGGCCGACGGCTGGGACGACAGCGGTCGCGACGCCGACCACGTCACCGTCCGAAAGACGGTGCGCCACAGCCTCGCTCGCGTCCGTGAGTTTTGGAGGACCCACGGAATCTGGCCCGAAACGACACCGCGAGACGAGGGGCTCGACGTCGAGTACAAGGGACCGAGTCCTGCCGATCTCGAGGACGCTGCCTGTACCGAGTGCGGGACGAACGTCTGGCGAACTCGCCGCGGCCCGTACGTCGCCGAATACGATACCGGCGCAATCTGTGGATACTGCAGCTACGAGTGCTACTTCAGCCACCGTCACCGAAACAACCTGGAGGAGATCGCTGGCGAGCAGAGCATCTACCTCCCGCCGGCGTGACTTCGCGACCTGTTTTTCGTGCCCCCAGAGAGGGCGAGGGCTCCTTCGAGAGTCCTCAGAGGTGACTTCCAGTGAGTCAACAACAGCGTCCTGACAACGTCTCGATCGACGAGATCCCGGTCGATATCGACAACACGCAATCAGCGGAGGTCGATTCCGCCGACGTCCCCGACGAAATCGAATCCATCACCCGTGGGCTCGCCGGTGAGCAGCCGCCGACGAATCCCATTGTGGTTCTCAAGGCGGCCCGGTGGTGGTACATTCACGGCAAGGGCGGCACGGATCCCGCCTTCCAGTGGGCAATCGAGTGGGCACGTCACCTTGCGACCGACATGCCTAGCGACGTCGAGCGGTTCGACGAGTTCCTCGAGTACCTCGTCTCGGTTGGTTTTGCGGACGAACGTCACGAGCTCCGCTAACCGACAGACTCGGTTTTTTGTGCGCCCCAGAGGGGTGCGGCGCGGTCTGAACAGACGCAGTCGCCGTGAACTCGATTTGGTGAACACAATGGCTACGACTAGTGACTCGTCGGTCTCCTTCGACCAGACCGACACGCGAGACGACGAGATGAACAGTACCATCGAACAGTGGATCGACGAGCTTGTCGCCGGCGTCGACGACGCGCAAGCCAGCGCGGAGTTCCAGGAGTGGCTGGACCTCCAGAGTCGTTTCCACGACTACTCCTACCGGAACACGCTCCTCATCAAGCGGCAGTGTCCCGAGGCGAGCCGGGTGGCGGGCTACCGGACGTGGCAGGAGGAGTTCGACCGCCACGTCACGGAGGGCGAGTCAGCCATCTGGATCTGGGCGCCAATCATCACGAAGCAGTGCCCGGAGTGCGAGAACTCGCCGAGCTACCACGAGGACAGCGACTGTGACTACGATGAGACGCCGCCCGAGGAGTGGTCCGAGGGGCTGGTCGGGTTCAAGCCCGCGCCGGTGTTCGACGTCTCCCAGACCGAGGGCGAACCGCTTCCCGACCTGGACACGGAAACGACTGGGGACGCCGGCGACCTCGTCGAGCAGTTGACTGCCGCCGCTGACGACCTCGGCGTGACGGTGCGGATCGTTCCCGAAGAGGAGTGGACCCACGGCAAGGCGAAGGGCATCTGCGAGCAGCTGAGCCTCGTCGACGTTCAGCCGCTCGTCGAGGTGCGCGATCGGGAGAACGAGGCCGACCTCGCGCGGACGCTGATTCACGAGTACGCCCACGCCCTGCTCCACTTCGACGTCGACGACGACACCGAACGGGCGAAACGCGAGGTTGAGGCCGAAGCCGTCGCGTACGTCGTCGGGCGCTACTGCGGGCTCGACACGAGCGGGTCGGCATTCTACCTCGCTGCGTGGGAGTCGGACGATCCCGAGGTCATTCGCGAGCGGCTCGGACGGATTAGTCGAACGGCAGAAGAACTCATCGACGTTCTCGAAGCCCACTCGTCGAACCATTAGGCCCAGTAATCGGAGTCAAATGAAGTGACAGCGCTGTTGACGAACTGCCTACCAGTTACTCTTCGAGTCGGCGACGGCGCTCTTCGAACTCTTCTTCCGAGATTTCTCCACGAGCATACCGAGAGCGAAGCGTCGATAGGGCCGTATCCGCCTGTGATTGCTCAGTAGCCGGGGGCCTCCCATGTGTATGAATCGCATAGCCGACGATGAGCACCACACTCAGTAGGACAAGCGTCCATAGGACAGGCCACCAGCCGTAACCAGCCATTCCACCACCCATCCCACCGGAATGGCCACTACCCATTTGAGCAGTGGCTGTTCCGGTGACTGCGAATAAGAGGGCGGACCCAGCGGTACTACGAACGAGTACCGTGGAAAACTTGGAAATCATGGTGCAGTTTGTTCCGGACGTGGGTGTGCAGTAGCGGACGATCCGTCTGAATTCTGTCGCGTCTCGAGGAACTCCTCGGCGTCGAGGGCAGCCATGCTTCCTGTGCCGGCGGACGTGATCGCCTGCCGGTAGCGGGGGTCAGCAACGTCGCCAGCAGCGAACACCCCATCGACAGCCGTCTGGGCTGTGGGCCGCCCAGCGTCGTCGGTCTCCGTGAAGATGTAGCCGTCCTCGTCCCGTTCAACGCCGGTCCCCTCGAGGAACTGCGTGTTCGGCGTGTGACCCACAGCGTAGAATACGCCGCCCACGTCGACCGTCTCTCGCTCGACGTCGACACCGGACTCCGCCTTCTTTCGGGGGTATCCGTCGGGATGGGAGACGAGCGTGGCGCCGGTAACGCCGTCCGCTTGGGAACCGTGGATGGCTTCGAGCTCCGTGTTCCAGCGGAACTGGACGTCCGCGTGCTCGCGAGCACGGTCGGCCATGATCTCCGAGGCGCGCAGCTCCTCACGCCGGTGGACGATTGTCACGGAGTCGGCGAACTTCGCGAGGAACAAGGCCTCCTCCATGGCGCTGTCGCCGCCACCGACGACGAGGACATCGTCGCCGCGGTGGAACGCACCGTCACAGGTCGCACACGTCGAGAGCCCGGCCCCCATCAGCTCGTCTTCGTTCTCGGCACCGACCCAGCGCGCGCTCGCGCCGGTGGCGACGATCAACGACCGCGTGTAGAGCGTGTCGCCGGTCGACAGCGATAGCTCCAGCGGCTGGCCGTCCAGGTCCGCATCCTCGATGCGACCGTGTTCGAACTGCGCACCGAACTGCTCGGCCTGCTCTTTGCCGCGCTGGACGAGCTCCATCCCGCCGACGCCGTCGGGGAAGCCGAGGTAGTTTTCGACGTCGGTCGTCAGCGTGAGCTGGCCGCCGGGCTCGTCGCCCTCGAGGATGAGTGGGTCGAGGTCGGCCCGCGCAGCGTAGACGGCTGCCGAGAGGCCTGCGATTCCCGATCCGGCGATGACGAGGTCGTGGATATCCTGAGTCATTTACTCAGTGTAGCTCTCGATGAGCGTTCGGAGTTGGTCTTCGCCCTGGAGACCGACAATTTCCTCGACCTGTTCACCGTCGGCGAACAGGACAAGGGTGGGAACCCCCCGGACGCCGTACGCGGAGGCGAGTTGCTGGTTCGCGTCGACGTCGACTTTCGCCACAGTCGCGTCGGTCTCGGCGGCGAGCGTCTCGACGATCGGTTCGAGCATTTGGCACGGCCCACACCAGTCGGCGTAGAAGTCCGTAAGGACGACATCGTTCTCTGCGACGATGTCGTCGAGCTGGGACTGCCCGTCGACGTACATTGGTTCATTCGTGGACGCGGTGCCAGCGTCGGATGCAGTATCAGTTGCCATCACCAGTACGTATGCACCAGCGCTAATTAAGGGTTTTGGGGAATATATACAATACTACCCAATACAGATGGTCGACCGAAATACTGATGCGAACTCGAGATCGCGCTAAATTCTGCTCCCGAGGGGATCTTAGAACCAGAGATAGAGAGAAGTAGAGCGTTAGCTTTCGGCTGCAGGAGCCGCAGTTTCGGACTGCTCGTACTTGGTTTCGAACTCCTGGATGAGCTGGCCCATCTTCGCGTACCAGTCGTTGAGCAACCGCTGCATGTCGTCGGCGATCTTGGATGGGTCAGTCGGCGAGTAGACGTGGTAGTAGCCGCCCTGGTCGTAGTTGATCTGGTCTTTCTCGATGAAACCGGTCTGCAGCAGCCGTTGGACAGCACGGTAGGCTGTCGAGCGTTCTCGGTCGACTGCATCGGCGATCTCGTCGACGGTCAGCGGTTCTTGGGACTCGACGAGCGCCTGGAAGCACTCCTTATCGAGTTCTTTGAGACCGTGGAAACACTCCAACAGTCCCTCGCACTCCATGTCCCGACGGAGCTGTTCAGACATCGAATCTGGCATTGTTATCAATACTACGTAGGTCCTAGCCCAATAAAAGACTTTTGCACAGTACGCACAATTTCGCGGTGAACCAAGAGAAGTAAACAGGAAAAGGCGTGAACAGCTACTTCTTACTCTGGTGAAATTCAGGGAGTAAACAATCAATTAACCCGACCGGATAGCGGGTTGGCGCGAAAAACCGATTAGTCGGTAACTGTGGTTCCCTGATGACGCTTCTGCCGGAGCGACGAAATCGTCGTGTACAGAATCGCGAAGGCGACGACGACCGCCGCGCCGATAACCAGTACCAGCCCGATCAGCTCGAGCGTCGGGCTTCCAACGTAGGAGCCGATCTCGCCGATACCCACGGCGATGGCACCGATCAGGAGCATCCCGCCGAAGTAGATCTTGATGCCGTCAGCGTCGACGACGGCGGTCGCAGCAGAGCCGATACGCGCACCGAGTGCGCTCCCGAACAGCAGCGGCGCGACGATACCGAGATTCACGCCGCCGCCCTGTCCGTAGAGATAACTTCCGAGACCGCCAGAGAAGACGATCTCGAACAGGTCGGTTCCGACGGCGACGGGTACCGGGACGCCGATCGCGTAGATCATCGCCGGCATCCGGATGAAGCCCCCACCGACGCCGAGGAAGCCGGACAGCAGGCCGGTCGCGAAGGCGACGGCGGTGATGACCCACGCGGAGACGCGGACGTCGCCGCGGAGCGTCACCATCGGCGGAATCCGAACGGTCTGCTGAATCGTTTTGGCGATTTCTGGGATCTCGTACTCGTCGAGGTCCTTGTCAGCAGCCTCATGATCGATTCCACCGCCGCCGTCGCTGTTGAGGGCGTCACGGGTCACCATCGCGCCGACACCGCCGAGCAAGACCACGTAGGCGATGCTGATGATGCCGCCCGCGAGCCCCATCGACTCGAGGTAGTAGACGCTAGCACGGCCGGCCTCAATTCCGATCGTCGTCCCGGTGATCATTATCGCGCCGAGTTTGTAGTCGACCTGCCCGAGGTCGTGGTGTTTCAGGGTCGCGATGACGGCCGTCCCGAACACGAACGCCATCCCGCTCCCGACGGCGACCGACGGTTCGTAGTCCAGCATCAGCAGGGCCGGGGTGACGAGGAACGACCCGCCCATGCCGAAGAAGCCGAACAGAACCCCGACGACGAGGCCGAAGCCGACGAACAGCGCCAGCATCTCAGGGCTCGTCCCCAAGCCGCCGAGCGCGTTGAGGAGACTATCGAGCATTGGCTTCACCTCCCACCAAGAGCTTCATCAGATAGGGCCCGAAGAGCCGTTCGAGGCCACCGTAGCCCACGTACAGCACGATCGCTTCCAGTAGTATCGTGCCGATAAGCAAGGCTGTCTCCGGATCCCATGTGGGAATCTCTAATCCTGCCATCGGTTCTCCCTCTGAGTTTCGAACACGGAAATTCGCTGTTTGCACATTTCTGCTCAGTAGCCTCTACCCGCCTCGTGCCTATAACGGTTTTGGGATTACTATACAATACTATATTCCGGTAACCTCGGCCAGACTATCGATAACTTATAGAAAACATATAGATGCTGGCAGCTCACGAAACTGCTCAGCGAAGATACCGTTGTCGACTATTTCTACAAAATCGAACAAAACCATGTTGTGGACACTCGACAAAAGTGTCGCTATGAGGGCCCTGTGCGCGACCGACCTGTCGGCTGCAAGTGAGGCCGCAATAGAGAACGAAACCTGCCTCGAGTGCTTGGGCCGTATCGGCGTCGATACGATCCACCTAGTGACGGTCGTTCCGGCGAACGTCCACTCCGGGATGCCCGGCGTGAATTTCGAAGAGCAACGTCGACGAGCGCTCGATCAGTATCGGACGGTCATCGAGGCCGCCGGATTCGACGTCGAGACTCACGTCGTCCGTGGGACCCCCTATCGACGTATCAACGGCATTGCTGAGACCGTCCACGCCAATCTATCGGTCGTCAGCTCACGGGGACAAAGCCCGTTAGAGAACCGAATCATCGGCTCGACAGCCCGCAACCTCGCGCGGACGACTGTCGTTCCGTTGTTGGTCAACCGCGTCGAGCGGGGGACCGACGACCCCGAGGTTCTTCGAGAATACCTCTTTCAGCGTGTTCTCTTCGCGACGGACTTCTCTGAGAACGCCAACCGAGCGTTCGACGCCTTCTCGTACCTCCGTCACGCGACCGAGGAGGTGACGCTCGTTCACGTTCGGTCGCCGAAAGACGATGACGTCGACGCCGATGCCAGCCCACAGGAACAGTTGGCCGAGCATGCGAGCACGCTGGAAAACTGGGGCATCGAGACACAGGTCGAGGTCCGGCACGGTGATCCCGCCAACGAAATCCTCGCCGTCGAATCTGAGGTAACACCGTCAACGGTCCTTGTCGGGTCGAAAGGGAGAAGCCGTATCCGACGGCTCCTGTTGGGGAGTGTCTCCGAGGAGATCGTCGCACAGGCAGCTGGAAACGTCTTTCTCGTCCCGCCACCCCGGGCAGTCTGAGAGAAGCAACACCAGGGCTGCGATATCGTTGGGCGTCGGCAGCCCTTGACAGCTCTCAGGACGTGTGGAGGTCCACGAGACGGCCCCCCACGGAGCATTCAGTCTTCAGTGACGCTTCCCCTTCCGGCCCTCACAGGCGCGGGTGGCTCGTGAGTACCGAACTCGGGATGGGTCTCCTCCATCCAGAGAGACACCACAGCGCCGGAAACGAACATCAGACCAGCGGTCAAGTAAAACGCAGCTTCAACGTTCACGAACTCCATCGAGAGTCCAATCAGGACCGCGCCGACAGCGTACCCGGAGTCGCGCCACATCCGGTAGACGCCCATCCCCGCCGACCGCCACGTCGGGTGGGCGGCGTCGCTCGGCACCGTCATCAGGTTCGGGTACAGCAGCGCCATGCCGAGCCCGGAGATACCGGCCAAGACTGCCCACGGGATGTAGCTATCGACGAGCACCATCCCGAGGACGCCCGCGCCAGCGAGGAACATCCCCGCGATGACTGGCGGACGGCGACCAATGCGGTCCGCAAGCCCACCGGTCGCAATCTGGAGGAAGTACATCGCGCTGTGAACACCGACGACAACCCCGACCGCTGCGATGCCGAGACCCTGGCCCGTCAGGTACAGCGGGACGGCGATCCAGAACAGCGTGTCGACGAAGTTCTCGATGTGACCGGCCTGCGCCGCGGCGAACAGCGTCCGGTCGCCGTACGTCGCGCGCTTTATCACTTCGTTGAACGGCAGGTTTGCATCGTGGTGGTCGTCGTCACCCTCGGCTTGGGCGTACTGGACGGTCTCCCTAATCAGGAAGATTGAGATGAGGAACGCCAGCACGACAACGACGCCGAGGAAGTAGAACGGCTCAGGCCGCAGACTCCACTGGCCAGCGATGACGCCCGTGACCCAGGCGCCGACCGCGACGCCGGTATAGCCGAACGCTTCGTCGATGCCGACCGCGAGACCACGCTGGTCTGGGCCCGCGAGGTCGATCTTCGCGTTGATCGCCATACTCCAGGTCAACGCCTGGTTGACACCCAGCAGGATGTTCCCGACGGTGATCCAGCCCCAACTTGGGGCGAAGATGAGGATGACCGGCAGTGGGAGCGCGGTCGCCCACCCGGCGATGAGGACGGGCTTGCGGCCGTACTCCTCGCCCCACTTGCCGGCGTAGAGATTGAGGAGCGACTTCACGATGCCGAACGACACGACGAATGAGCCGATCACCAGGAACGACTCGACGCCGAGGACGTCCTCCCCCAGCACGGGGACGACGGTTCGTTCGGAGCCGATGGTCAGCCCGGTCGCGAAGACGAGCAGGACGTGCAGCGAGAACTGCCCGAGGTGCTCGCGGATTCCTTGTTCGAGTTCAGTTGTCGTAGGCATTAGTTCGTGAGTTTAGTAGGTTCATTTGTGGGTTACAGTAGGAGGAACGCGGTACCGTACGCGAGGCCGAACGACAGGACAAATGACCCTGCCCACGCCCCGACTGTCAGGAGAATCTTTCTGGCATCCACAGCTTCCCAACCGCCGACCGCGGCGCCGCTCCCGATAATGGCGCTGACGACAATCTCGTTGAACGAGACCGGGACGCCCAGCAGCACTGCCAGCTGTGCGATCAGGAACGACGGCACAAGCGCCGAGATCGAACGCCGCGGCCCGAGCGACGAGTAGTCCTGCGCCAGCGACTTGATCATCCGCGGCGCGCCCGTCCACGAACCGACGAGCATTCCAAGGCCACCGCCGACGAGCACGGCGAACGTCGAAACCATCCCCACCTCGTCAAGCAGTGGCAGCAGTGGTCCGACGGCGAGCCCGACTTGGCTCCCGCCCGCGGAGAACGCGACGAGCGAGCCGAGCGCGAGCAGCACCCGCCGTAGGCCGCCGTGTTTGTCACGACTGACGTCCCACCAGACGACGACCCCCACAGCCAGCGCCGCAAGGCCCGTAATGCCGACCGCCGAGACGAGCCCGTCGGCTGCCAGCACCCGCTGACCGAGCCCACGGACAGTCCCTGACGGGCTCCCCTCACCGAGAAAGCTGAACTGAACGTTCACGAGGACAGCTCCCACAAGGCCGGCTAGGATGGGAATGCTGTACCGTTCGGGGACATCGGAACGCGGAAGGAGGCTCGCGATCGTGAACGCAATCCCGCCGCCGACGAACGGCGTTAGCATCCAGACGGCGGCGATCTGCTGGTACTTCGGCCAGACCGGCGAGCCACCGAGCGCGAGCCCGACGCCGATAACAGCGCCGGTCACGGTGAACGCCGTCGCGATCGGATAGCCGGTCGTAATACCGACTGCCATCAGCCCCGCGCCCAATACGAGCACGAGAATGACGCCGGCGATCGGCAGGCTGATGCCGCCGACGAGGCCGCTCCCGATGGCTTCCGAGACGTTCCCTCCCTGCGTGACGGCGCCGGCGAAGCCGAACATGCCGACGAGGAACGCAGCCCGCATCGTCCCGATGGCGTTCGCGCCGACCGCGGGGGCGTACGGCGTCGCGCCGCTCGACCCGGCGCCGATGACCCACGCCATGAACAGGCTGGCGAGCGCTGCACCGATGAAGAGGGCGATGAGAGCGGGGTCCATAGAAGTGAGTTAGTCTGCGCCCGTCGCAGCGGTGTCACGCGCCTGGCTGCGGCTCCGCCAGTAGCCCTGCGCGTACGCGCCGAGGAACATCCCGGCGAGCGCCCAGAGAATCGTGATGTTGCCGACACCGAGGCTTGCGTACGCGGCGCCCGGACAGATGCCGGAGAGCCCCCAGCCGACGCCGAAGACGGCGCCGCCGACCAGAACGTTCCGGTCGAACGGTTTCAGACGCCGCTCGTAGGGGTCGCCCGTGAGGGGTGCCGCGTCCCGAATTCGTGGCAACAGGGCGAACGCGATTCCGGAGACGATGGCGGCCCCGAACATCACGAACGGGAGGCCGAGGTCGTCGAACTGGAGGAAGTTCAGCACAACCTCCGGTCGCGCCATGTGGCTGAACCCGAGCCCGAACCCGAACACGATGCCGCCGACGAAAATCAGCGGCTTGAACAGCGGGTGGCGGTCGCTCATGGGCTCACCCCCAGCGCTGCGACGACCTGGGCGGTCCCGATGGCGACGGTCAGGAACGTCACCACGCCGACCAGCGACGTCTTCGACGCCGAGCCGACGCCGCAGACGCCGTGCCCGGACGTACAGCCCTTGCCGATTCGGGTTCCGATGCCGACCAGGATGCCACCGAGGAACAGCCGCCACGGCTGCACCTCTGTCATCCAGAGCGTCACTCCGGCGACCTCGTACAGCTGGCCGGTCGTCCCGGGTTCGTACAGCGAGCTCGTGACCAGCCCAGACTGGAACGTCGCCGCGAACGCCAGCCCGCCGAGGATGATGCCGGCCGTGAACACGAGCCGCCAGTCCCGGGAGCCGACGTACTGCTGGAAGCGGGACTGGTCGGAGACGTACGACAGCGTCGACTCCAAGAACGTACTCGCCCCGGCTGGGATACCCGTCCCGATGTAAATCAGAACGGTGCCGAGCCCGACGAGCAGTCCGCCGACGGCGTACCGACTAATCCCGTTCGGGAACAGGTCGGCGGCCGTCTGGAGCAGTACTGGATCAGTGACCATCGGCGTCGTTAGTCACCCGCAAGCGAGTCCTGGCTGGCTGCGCAGTTGTTGGGGCCGAGTTCGAGCGTGAACGCTTCCTCGTCGTCGACGGCGTTCTGGCCGAGGTTCGTCGCGATGATGTCCTCGTAGTTGGCCGGCCGCGGTGGCATGTCCGAGAGGATCACCTCGACGAACTCCTGTTCGTCCATCGTGAGCGCGTCCATCTCGTCGACGAGCTCGCCGATGGGGGCGGTGTAGGTACCGTCGGCGGCGGGCTCGGCGGCGTCGCTGAAGTGGGCCCCGCCGACGAGCGTGTCGTCGGGCAGGGAGAGGACGCGCTCCTGCAGTGACTCATAGAGCATGCTCGCGGCCTCGGGGGCGCCGTCGTCACCCTCCTCGAGGTCCGGGCGGGCGACGCTCTCGACGAACAGCCCGTCGCCGGTCGCGAGCAGGCTGTCGTCGACGAGGTAGGAGGTCATCCCGGTCGTGTGGCCGGGCGTGTAGACCGCCTCGATGGTCGCGTCGCCGACCGTGAAGGAGTCGCCGTCAGCGGCCGTGGTCAGTTCGTCAGCGTAGGTGACCCCGCGGTCGACCGCGGCCTCGGGGATGACGCCCTCGACGCCCTCCGCGTCCAGATTCCGCACGCCCGAGATGTGGTCGGCGTGGACGTGCGTGTCGAGCGCGTACTGCAGGTCGACGCCGAGGTCGTCGGCGTCCGCGAGGTAGCGGTCGGTGAACGCCCGCAGCGGGTCGATAATCGCGGCTTCCCCGTCGTCGTAGAGGAGGTAACCGAGGCAGCCCGAGGAGGGGCGCTGGTACTGTAGCAGCGTGCCGGCGCCGTCGTAGCGCTCGACTTCGACGGCCTCGTAGATGCTCGCCCAGCCGTTCATCCCGTCCTCGAGGTGGTTCACGTCGTATCCGCGCTCGGCGAGCGTGCCCGCGACGAACTCGCTGGCGCCGCCCTTCGCACACAGGACAGTCACCTCGCGGTCGTCGGGGATCTGCTCGAGGACGTCCGCGTCGATGTCGTCCTCGAGGAACTCAAAGTACGGCACGTTGATCGACGTGACGTTCTCGCCGTCGATACGCCACTCCTCGTAGTCTGATTGCATGCGCGCGTCGAGGAGGGTGACGTCCTCGCCGGCGTCGATACGATCCTTCAGCGTCTCCGGGTCGACAGTTTCGACGTCGACGTCCGGAGTCGGGAAGTCATCGGCGTTCATGTTGTGCAGTCGTTTCTACTGGGTGGACGTACAAAAGCATTTGCATAGAAGTTCCCTAACTGCACAATACTAATCCGAGTATAGACGGCTCCGTTTCCCTCAACCATCCGAAATTAGGTATATAGGTCGGTGTATAGAGGACACACCGTTATTTGGGTTGGTAGAGTATTCCCAAGGACCGACAATCTTTTACTTGGGTGGTGGGTATTGTGCGATAGCTCCAATACAGACAAACGGAGCAGATAACCAATGAGTGCTGAATTCGACATTACGGAGACGCTAGACGTGAAAGGTGCATCGTGTCCCATGCCAGTGGTGAAAGCGAAGTCGGCCATCGACGAGCTCTCGGAGGGTGAAGTCCTCGAAGTGCTGGCGACCGACCCCGGAAGCATGAGCGACATCGACGGCTGGGCGTCCGGCACCGAGGGCGTCGAACTCGTCGACCAGGAGGAAGGCGACGACGTGTTCAAACACTACGTCCGCAAGACGGAGTAACGATGAGTACGGACACACCCGACGCGCCGGCCGACGACGCGCCCTCGCGTGCGGAACTGGCCGCGCGCGTCGACGAACTCGAGGACGCGCTCGCCGAAGCCACCAGTGACGACGACGGGAAGAAGATGAGCATCATCGCGACGAAGGGCACGCTGGACATGGCGTACCCGCCGCTCATCCTCGCCAGCACCGCGGCCGCGTTCGGCTACGACGTGACCGTCTTCCACACGTTCTGGGGGCTGGACATCCTCCACGAGGAGCGCTCGAAGAACCTCAAGCTCAGCTCCGTCGGCAACCCCAACATGCCCGTCCCGAACGCGGTCGCCGCGCTCCCCGGCATGGACCGCGTCACGACGAAGATGATGGAAAAGAAGATCGCGGACAACGACACCGCCACCATCGAGGAACTGCTGGAGACGAGCCTCGACATGGGCGTCGAGTTCCAGGCCTGTCAGATGACCATCGACCTGATGGGCTACGACGAGGCCGACTTCTACGACGGCGTCACCACGGGCGTCGGCGCGGCGACCGCCCTCCAAGATATGGCCGACGCCGACATTCAGCTTCTCGTCTGACTCCCGACGACGGACGAACCCGCGGTCCCGATTCTCGAACCACGGTTGGCATAGCGGGCGCCGTGCTGTCCCACACGGAAGGTATCGCTTCGACCGTCGTGAACCGCCTCGGGGTCAGGCCTCGAGGCACTCGCTTGTTCATCCGTAGACTGTAAGGAGGTCAGGGCGACGAAACCGGGAGTCGTTCGATCGCGCCACGGAGGAGCGCGAAACGCCGCTCGGCTGCTAGTCGGACTCCGCAGTGGTACGGTCGCGGCCGATCGCGCCTGCGAGAGCCAACAGGTAGCCCAGTCCGTACTGGACGTCCGGATCACGTAATCCGCGAAGCAGGCCGACCGCTCCGACCTGCTCGGGCGATTCACGCTCCGCTTCGCCGACGCTCTCTAGCAGCGTTTCGATGCCGTCGCGAGTATCGTCGTCAGCGGCCGTCTGCGCGACCTCGCCGACCGCAGCACCGGTGCCGGCCAGCGACGTGACCATCTCGTCGTCGAGCGCCGCGGTCGCCAACGACCCTACCTCCGCGAGTTCGGCCAGGTCGTCGAGCGTTCCGCTTTGCTGGAGCGCGAGCAACGTATCAAGGGCCTCCCGCAGGTCGTCGCCGTTCTCCCCGACCGTTTCGGCCAGCGCCACGGTCTCGTCGGTCGCCAGCCCGTCCGCAGACTCTGCCAGTGTCGATCCCGTGGCCGAGAGCTCGCGGACCATCTCGTCGTCGAGCGCGCTCTCGCCCAGCGAGAGCACGTCCAGTAGCTCGTTGACGGCGTCGAGGTGCTCCACGAACTCGGCGACCGCCTCGGGGTTCTGCTCGATCGCCGCTTCGAGGTCGGTCGGCGCGTTAGCCTGGTTCTCGGACATGGTCAGAGCAGTCCCCGCGCGGTGAGCCAGTAGGACTCGTTGTACGCCAGCTTCGACCAGTGGAGCTTCTCCGAGGGCGGCGCCGGCGACGGCGGATTCTCGTAGTCGAACTCGACGAACGACGCCGCGTCCATCCCCGTCTCGATGAAGCACAGCGTCTTCCCGTCGTAGGTCGCGGTCGCCGGGCGGCCGCGAATCTCGCTGGCGAGGCGCTGCCCGACGACGCCGGCCTGGTAGTGGGCGACGCTGCCCGCGTTCGGGACGCCGGTGTCGGCGGTGTCGCCGAGCGCGTAGACGTTGTCGGCAGCTTCTGCTTCGAGCGTGTGCTTGTCGACGTCGACCCAGCCGTCGTCGCCGAGCCCAGCCTCTTCGATCAGGTCGATGCCGCCGTGGGGTGGAATCGTCACGAGGAGGTCGTAGTCGAGTTCGGTCCCCTCCATCGACGTGATGGTCTCCGCGTCGGGGTCGACCGACTTGGCGTTGAAGAACGTCTCCACCTGGATGTCCCGTTCCTCCATGATGGGGCGGGCCCACTCGGCGATGTGAGGGTTGCCGTGGACGCGTTGGATCGGATACGTATACGTGATATCGACATCCTCGCGGAGGCCGCGCTCGCGGAGCCAGTCGTCGGCCATGAAGACGAATTCGAGTGGTGCCGCCGGACACATGTGGGGCGTCCCGATGACGCTCAACACGAGGTCACCCTCGGTGAACTCCAACAGTTCGTCGCGCAAGTCGGTCGCGCCCGACTCGCTGTAGTAGTTGTGACCGCCCTCCGTGAGGCCCGGAATCTGGTCGGGCTCCAACGTCGAGCCGGTCGCCAGCACGAGGTAGTCGTAGCTGACTGGTGGGGCACTCCCGTGGAACTGGAGCCGCTGGGCCTCGGTGTCGATGTCGGACACGCGGTCGATCCGGAGATCGATTGCGTCGTCGACGAGGTCGTCGAGCGGGCGACGGCCGTCGTCAGGTTCGCGCTGGCCGAACGGCACGTACAGCCAGACCGGCTTATAGACGTGGTCGGGGTCGTCGTTGACGAGCGTGACTCGGACGTCACCGGCGTCGAGTTCGGGTTCGAGTCGGTCGGCGAGGTCGTTCGCGAGGACGGTGCCGCCGGTCCCGCCGCCGACGATAACGACGTGTTCAGTCATGCTTTCTCCACGTAGAACTCGTTGTGGTCGTCGAGCTCTTCGACCGCGAGTAGCTCGTTGCCGGCTTCCTCGGCCCACTCGGGGACGTCGGTGAGCGACTGGTCGTTGTCGCTCAGCAGTCGGATCACGTCCCCGGACTCGGCGCTCCGAATCTTTCCGATGAGGTCCATCAACGGGCCGGGGCATGCTGCGCCTCTGGCATCGACGGTGTCGTCAGGCTCGATGTCAGTCATAGAGAGCTCACAGGCGGCAGTTGGAACTATCCTATATTAGTATTGTGTGCGAGTTCCAAGATTCTGAAAATCTGTAGGCCTGGAATGAGCGACCGAGAGGTAATATTGAAATCGTAGAGGAGGAGCGTTCACCGCTCGAACACGAGCGCATAGTGGTACGGCGGCAACTCGACCTGCCGGTCGAGCGTGAACGCTGCGGCCGGAAGCACGGCTTCTTCAGTTTCTCCCGGCGTCATCCGAAGTTTCGTCGGAGGTCCGCGGGGTTCGGTTCCGACAGTCGTCGTTTCACGTGGGCGGTCATGCCAGTTGACGATGATCAGGCTTCCGCCAGGTTCGATCACCCGGAACGCCTGCTCGACCAACCCCGACTGGTCGTCGACGCCGTGGAACGTGTTTGCCACGACGAGCGTGCTGACTGAGTCGGGGAGGACCCCAGTCAGGTTCCGGGCGTCACCGTGAGTCGGAACGACGTTCTCGATGTCCTGCTGCTCAGCGAGATCATCGAGTTCACCGAGCAGTGACGCATCAAGGTCGATAGCGTAAACAGGCTCAGGGTCGGCAATTCGGGCAGCTGGAAGGGCAAAGTAGCCGCTTCCACAGCCGACTTCGGCGACCGACTCGCCGGATTCGACGCCGAGTTCCCGGAGCGTCGCGCCGGGTGTCGGCCAGAGTTTGCTCCACCAGTCCCAGTCGGGTTGGCCGGTGTTCTGGAAGCGCTCCATCCCTAGCGGGACCCCGACGTATCCACTCCCAGCAGGCGATACAGGAGGCAGACTCGAACGAGGCCAGTCCCGGCGAGAACGAGACCCAGCAGGGCCAGGACTGTGCCAACCACCGTCCCAACTCCAAGCAGCCCTCCGAGTGAGGCCACTCCAACAGCCGCCAAACCCATCCCGCCACCGATCCGGATTCGGCTGTCTGCCGCACCAATATTGTTCTTCATACCCACAAATACACTATGATATTACCTAAGTGTTTCCCGACGGCTTCCCCTCACCGCCCAAGCAATCCGGTACAACCGTGCCTGGAGGGGTTACTACCCGAGCTGGGACTGCCACCGTATTGGTAGCTGAGCGTAGACGACGGCGTTGTCGACGAGGATGTCGACCGGAACGTACTCATCCGGCGCGTGAACAGTGTCGGTTCCGAGCGCGAACTCTACAGTCGGGATGCCCGCATTCCGGAGTTTCTTGGCGTCACCACCACCCGTAGCGCTCCGCCGGAAGACGTGATCACCTGTGGCCTCCTCCGCAGTCGACGCGACGGCTTCGACGAGTGGGCTGGCGGGTGCTTCAGCCGTACCGACGCTCCAGGAGACGTCGGCGATTGTGATACCTTCGCAGTCGGCGACGCACTCCCGAATCTCCGCGAGCACATCGGGCGTGTGGACACCTGCGGTCAGTCGCACGTCAACTTCGGCGTGCGCAGACTGCGGGACGGTGTTTATCGCGTCCCCGCCCTCGAGGACGCCGAGATTGATCGAGGGGTACCAGAACAGCTCTCGGGCGGCGGCCTCACCCATCGAGGGGGCGTAGTATTCGACTGACTCCTCGACGATCGGAGCCACGTCAGCGTCGATCTCGAGTCGCTGGGTGCCAAACCGTTCGCGCATCGTCCCGACGGCGTCGTAGAGCCGGTCGATGGCATTGACGCCGAGTATTGGGCGGGAGCCGTGGGCCCCCTCACCGCTGGCTTCGAGCGTCAGCCAAATGCTGCCCCGGTCCGCGATTGTGACTGAGTGGCGACCTTCCTCGCAGGTCGGCTCGCCAATCACGCATGCGTCAGCGTCGAGCTCACCAGCGTTCAGTAACGCTGGCAAGCCGGCGTCACCACCCACTTCCTCGTCACTCACGAACGCGAATTGGAGGTCGACAGGTGGCTCAGTGTCGGTGGCTGCGAAGGCCTGTATTCCCAACAACATCGACGCCACGGCACCTTTCATGTCGGTTGCACCGCGGCCGTAGACGCGTTCATCGACGCGCTCGCCAAGTGGATCGTGGGACCAGGCATCTGCGTCGAAGGGCACCGTATCGAGGTGGCCATTATATAGCAGTGTATGGTCAGACTCACCCGGTAGTCGAACGAGCAGATTCGGCTTTGCTGGATCGACTGCAAAACGCTCTACTTCGACCGGAAGCGGGTCGAGGAATTGTTCGATTCTGGCGACGATTTCGCGCGTGTCGCCGGGCGGGTTCGACGTCTCAACCGCGAGAAGGTCGAGGGCGAGCGCGACCAGTTCCTCTCGGTGGGCTCGCACGTACTCGGTAGGAGTGTCATTACTCATTCAGGAGCGGGTTTGCTGTCGAGCGGTCCCGCCACCGAGAGCGGCGAGAGCCAGTGATGGCCAAGCGTCAGTGCAGAAGCCTGGTTTCCGTCCCGTATCCCGGCCGTTACCAAGTTCGCCACAAACGACGTCATGTTCGTATCGCGCAGCTTTGGTCGGTATCACCAGAAGAGTAAAGCCAATACAAGGCGCCAATCACGCCAGCTGTTAGCGCAGTCACGACGATTCTGACGAGCCCACCACCGAGTGCAGCCGCCGTTCCCCCGGCAGCCGCGGCACCAGCCGTCGGCGCCGCGAAGAGACAGCAGAGACTCAACGCGCCGCCAACACCGAGTAGTCGCCACGGCGGCGTCGACGCATCCTCCGAACTCGCCTCCGTGTCCGAACCAGTCATCGATTAGTCCCTTGTTCGCCTGATTGGCCCAAGTGCGTTTGGGTCGTCACGACCGTCGGTCGCACTGTCAGCACACCTCGCAACGCCGGCGCTGGTAGACCAAGAGCGCGGCGAAGCACGCAACGCTCACGACACCGAGGATTGGGCGGATCGGGTCGAAGTACGTCATGAGCGCCGACGAGCTGAACAGCGCGAGCAACACGGCGTTACAGATCGGACAGCCGAACGCCAGGAATCCGCCGATGATTCCACCGGCAGCGAATCGATCGCCAATTGGCTTCTCGGCTAGCGAGCGCTGGTAGACGAACGCGCCGGCGAAGGCAGCGGTCGCGACGAGGAACAGGTAGTCCGCCGGGGTCCGAGAGACCATCCGCACGTAGACCGGGTTCGGCAGCAGGCCGGTCACCGCCCCGAACAGGACAAACACCCCGATGCTCACTCCGACACTCCGGAGCAGACGCGGGCGCGGCAGCGCCGTCATGCACGCCCACCTCCGTCGAGCGAACACGTTTGTGGGTCGCCGGCGCGACCGAGGAAGAAGAGGAGTAGGGCGATTCCGCCAACTCGAAGGAGGTTGCCGTCGAACGGCAGCGCCGCCATCGCACCGACGAAGCCCAGCGCGCCGAGCACGCCCGCACCACAGCTCGCACAGCCGGCGGCGAGCAGTCCGGGGAGCACGCCGACAATCGTCGACACACTCCGGCGACGTGCGCGCTGGACCAGCGCGAGCGCGTTGGTTACCGCGACACCGGCCAGGACGGCGTACGTGGCGACTAGCGCGAGCCCAAGGTAGCCGGTAGTCAGATACACTTCGCGCGTGAGCGCCGTAACCGCGTAGCCGATGTCGGTCGGGTCGGTCGAGAGCACCTGGACCGAGAACTGGGGGAATGAGCTCAACACCAGGATGACGTACGTGGCGAGGGCCACGACGGCGGCCGATAGCAACCGGGCGTCCGACGTGAGCGGATAGCCGAGCGCGTCGCGGAGGTCGCGAGTCCAGTCGCGGCTCGCGGTGGCGGGACCCCCGGTCATGCCCGTCTCACCTGGTCGATCGCGTCGGCAAAGTTCTCGTAGGGGTGGGCGCCGACGAGCTTTCCGGCCGCCCCGGAGTCACGGTTGTAGAGTACGAACCCGGGCGTCCCCTGGATTCTCGACTCCTGGGCCATGGCGACGTTCGGTTCGATTCGCTCCCGGATCGTCGCGCCGCGTTCCTCACGGCAGGTCTCGACCGCGGACAGGCCAACGCCAGCTGTCTGTTCGGTGACCGCCGCGAACATTTCGTCGTCGGCCCAGTCCGTGCCGGACTCTGGCTGTTCGGCGAAGGCCGCCGCGTGCCAGTTCCAGAACGCATCCGGGTCGCTGTCGGCGACCTGCGACCACACGCAGCGCCCCCAGACCGCCGCTGGCGTGGAGTATTCTCCGATGTTCGGGTAGGGCAGCACGGCCAGGCGTGCGTCGCCGGTATCGAGGTGCTCTCGGCCGAGTTCCGGGAGTGTCTCCGTCTCGAACTGCTTGCAGAACGGACACAGATAGTCCGTCCAGTAGTAGATGTCTATCGGCGCGTCGCGTTCACCGGCAATGGGGCGGCCGTCGAGGTCGACGTCGAATCCGGTCGTCCCGGAACCAGCGTGCGTGGTGTCGGGGACGTAGTGCTGTCCGCTCGCACCAGATCGTGATCCCATGTAGGCGACACCACTACCGAACGCGAGCACCGAGCCGCCGGCGATGAGTGCCCTCCGCCGAGTGATATTGCCCTCTTCGTCCATCTATATACAATACCACTTCGCATCGGCTGATAGACGTTGTGGTCCTAACTGAATTCCAAAATTACTTTCTACGGCGCCTATACCGCGTTTTCGACTGTTTCAATTATCGAATACGGATCGTGTTTGTCATCATTCCGTACCACGACAACGAGCCCGGTCGTCTCCTCGACTGGTACGGTGATGGTGACCAGTGTATCGTACACGCGAACGGTCGCATGCAGCGACTCTCCGTGGTACTCCTCGTAGACTGCAGTGCCGATCGCCTCCAGTTGAATGTGCTCCAGAATCGCCCGGATATCCGACGCAGCGTACTGTGAGGACGCCGCCTCGTCTCGGTACAGGACATCGTACTCGCCATCCTCGTAGGACGCCAGGCCGACCAGCGTCTCACCGAGATCAGCCATCAGTGTCGATTCGAGGGATTCAGCGATTTCCCCCAGTGAGCGGTTATCCGCGTCAGTAGGCTCATCGGTCATCGTTGGTTCACGCGTGCGCTTCGATCACGGAGCGAAGCTGCGCTTCGTCCTGCATTCCGACGAGTCGTTCCGCCGGCTGGCCGTCAGCGAATAGGATGAGCGTGGGTACCCCCCGGACACCGTACTCTGCGGCGAGTTGCTGGTTCGCGTCGATGTCGATCTTCGCTACGGTCGCATCGGTCTCGGCCGCAATCGTTTCGACGATTGGTTCAAGCATCTGGCACGGACCACACCAATCGGCGTAGAAGTCGGCTAGCACGAGACCGTACTCGGCGGCAGTTTCTGACAGCTCGGCGCCGCCGTCGATATGGATCGGTTCGGACGGGCTCTTCGAGGGGGACGGCTCAGCACCGCCCGTTTCAGCCTTGTTTCGAAGCTCCGCCAGTTTCTGTCGACGGATCTCCTCGATATCTTCTGCCATTAGGTGTCCGTTTGAACCGCGCCGCCTTATTTGTTTTGTATAACTCGCACAATACTGCCCCAGTGCGGGTTTGAACGATAGGGGTCAGAGACAGGACTCAATCGGCTGCTTCTCGCGATCCTCCAAGTCTCGGCTGTACCGGTCTTCGAACTCCTGAATGAGTTGTCCGATGGCCGCATACCAATCGTTGAGCAATCGCTGCATGTCGTGTGCAACTTCCTCGGATGTCCGCGAACGATACACGTAGTAGTACCCTCCGTGCTCGTAGTTTACTTGCTCCTGAACTACCACGCCGGCCTCAAGGAGTCGAGATATCGAACGATACGCAGTCGAACGTTCACAATCCATTCGATCTGCGACGTCGTCGACGGTAAGACCCTCCTCTGCCTGTTGTAGCAGCTGAAAGACCACCTGATCCCGCTCGTTGAGCCCGTGAATGCAGCCCAGGAGGTCAAGGCACCCCAGGTCGCGCTCGAGGTCCTCACGCACTGACGTGGCCACCATATCTAAAAATAGGGAGACAGAGACGATTAAAGCTGTTCCCGAATACTACAATACTCCGATAGCCGATCAGATACTGGAGCCACTCTTTCCCATGGAAATCCGCTTTCGCGAAAGAAGACCCGAAGAGACTTTGTCCTGAAGACCCAAGATAGTACACGAATGGCACTCCCAATCGACCCGAGCCAGATCGACCCTGCGGACATCGGTGAAGAACAGGTAACTCTCGAAATGAGCCACGATGAAGCGATCGAACACGTCCGCGACGTGTTCACGGACGCTGGCTTCGGCATCCCCGTCGAATTCTCCCCCTCCGAGATGCTCAACGAGAAGGTCGACGCCGGCCGCGACCCCTACTACGTGCTGGGCGCGTGCAACCCCGAAGTCGCCGACCGCGCGCTGGACGCAACCGACAACCAACTCGGTGCACTGATGCCGTGCAACGTCGTCGTTTGGGAAGAAGAACCGGGCAAGCAGGTCGTCTATCACGTCTCCATCATGCGCATCGCCCGCCTCATCGGGATGGCGTCCGACGACGACGAGATGGCAGACATCGTCGCCGACACCGGCGAACTCGTCGACGAGGCGTTCGCGAACCTCTAAGATGGGACATCACACGTTCGACGCCGACCGCGCTGACAAACTCGAAGAGGCACAGCGACGGTACCGGTTCCTCTCCGCGGAGGAACTCCTCTGGGCGCTCTCTCCAGATGGAGACGAAACGGTCGCAGATCTGGGCAGCGGGACCGGGTTCTACACCGACGACGTCGCACCGACTGTCGACCACGTGTACGCCGTCGACATTCAGGATGCGATGCACGACTACTACCGGGAGAAAGGCGTCCCCGAGAACGTCGACCTCGTGACGAGTGGCGTGGACGACCTCCCACTCGATTCCGACAGTCTCGACGCGGCGTTCTCGACGATGACCTACCACGAGTTCGCGAACGAACAGGCGTTGAGCGAACTCAGTCGCGTGCTCGCCTCACAGGGGACGCTCGTTATCGTGGACTGGGCAGCTTCCGGAAGTGGGTCTCACGGCCCACCCGTTGACGAGCGGTATTCCGCCACTGAGACGACGAGTGCGCTCCGCCAGCACGGGTTCACAGTCGAATTCGAAGCGGTACGGCCAGAAACGTTTCTGGTAACGGCATCAGCCGAATAAGTGAAAGAACACCCGAACGGCACGTGAGCACCAGATTGACCTGTAGCGGCGGAGACGTGGCTGAGAATCATCCTCTCCGGTGTGAAGGTCCGGTCGCGGACTCGAACGAACTCATAAGACCATTATCAGTTGCATACGAATGGAGAATATGACCGGTGACGTTGGAGTCCATCTGGACTCGACGCTATTCCTAGATTCACAACCCATCGAGATACTACACATCGAGGACGACCCAAGCTTCGCTGATCTTGTCGCGACCTTCCTCGAGCGCGAGCAAGACGCGTTTACCGTTCGCACCGAGACCGACCCCCGTGACGCACTTGCGATTCTCGAAGCAGATACCTGTTCAGTGGACTGTATCGTGAGCGATTATGATATGCCGGGTTTGGACGGTTTGGCCGTCTTAGAACGAGTGAGGGAGACCCACCCTGAAATTCCGTTTATCCTCTTTACCGGGAAAGGAAGCGAGGAGATAGCCAGCGAAGCCATCACAGCCGGTGTCACCGACTATCTCCAGAAAGCCGGCGGCACGGAACAGTACAGCGTTCTCGCCAACCGCATCCAGAACGCGGTCGGTGGGTATCGGGCTGAGCGATACATGAACCGTGGTCTTGAAGCCATCGAGACCGCCCAAGACGGGATCAGCATTCTCAACGAAGACGGCTACATCGAGTACGCGAACACCGCCTGTGCAGAGATACTCGGCTACACCCGTGAGGAGCTCATCGGTCTCCACTGGGAGACGTTCTATCACGACGACGATATCGATGACGTCTACGACGTGCTCCTCCCGGAAGCACGCGACGGCCGCTGGCACGGGACCACGACGTTCGTCCGGAAGGACGGCGCCAAACTCGACATCGAACACACGCTCTCGTACACCGAGGACAGCTCACTCATCTGTACACTCAGCCCACAAGGCGCAGCTACCGCCGACGAGTCGAATCTGTCCGCAAAAGAACAAGCGATGGACGAAGCGCCCATCGGAATCCTCCTGACCGACCCACACCAGGAGGATAATCCAATTATCTATGCGAACGAGGGGTTCACCGACCTCACTGGCTACGAGAAACGAGAAATTGTCGGTCAGAACTGCCGGCTTCTTCAGGGCGAGGGGACCACGGATGAACCAGTCCAGAAACTCCGGACTGCAATCGACAATCGTGAATCAGTGACCGTCGAGTTACGGAACTACCGGAAGGACGGAACAGAGTTCTGGAACCGTGTCCGCGTCGCGCCGCTGTTCGACGATGACGGAGAGCTAGACCTTTTCGTCGGGTTCCAGGATGACGTTACGGACCGTAAACAGTACGAGCAGCAGTTACAGTCCCACAGTGCACGGTTGGAGGCGCTGTTCGAACACTCCCCGGATATGTTCGCCGTCCATGACATCGACGGCGTGATTCGAGACGTCAATCAACGGCTGTGTGACGAACTCGGCTACACGGAAGCAGAACTTCTGGGTCGGACAGTCTGGGATATTGACCCGACAGCAGATCCCGCTCGGGCCTCTACGTTCTGGGATACGCTTCCACCAAATACTCCGCATCGATTCGAGGGGGAACTCGAACGAAAGGATGGGGCGACGTTCCCTATTGAGGTGCATCTCATCCGTCTGAACTTGGACGGGGAAGACCGATTCGTTGCGATGGACCGCGACATCAGCGACCAGAAGCGCCGCGAACGAAAGCTCGTCCAGCAAAACGAGCGACTAGACCGGTTCACGAGCGTCGTCAGCCACGATCTACGAAATCCGCTGCAAGTCACAGAGGGACGCCTCGAGTTACTGCGGGAGGACTGCGACAGCGATCAAATTGAGCACATCGACCACGCACTAGGCCGCATGGATGCGCTTATCGAGGATTTGCTAACACTCGCTCAGACCGGAGAGGAAGCGATGACGCTCGAACCCATCCAGCTATCGGACCTTGTCGAAACCAGCTGGGAGACACTGTCGGCGACAGATGCAATATTAAAGATTGAAACCGATCGGGCTGTCAAGGCCGACCGCGATCAGCTCCAGCAACTTCTGACCAACCTCCTTCAAAACGCTGTCGAGCACGGCGGACCAGCCGTAACAGTAACAGTTGGAGACACAGCGGACGGATTCTACGTCGCGGACGACGGAGCCGGTCTTCCTGAGTCAGCGAGAGAAGACGTGTTTGACGCCGGGTACACGACAGCTGATGACGGGACAGGGTTCGGACTCAGTATTGTCGAGGAGGTCGCCAGTAGACACGGCTGGACAGTTTCAGCCGCAAACAGTGCTAGCGGCGGTGCGCGTTTCGAGTTTGCAATCGAGTAACGGAACCGTTCTAATCGAAGGGTCTTGAGTGATGGAGAACATTATTTGACGGCTTTCCACCGTTATGCTCTCGTAGCGAAATCAGAATATTAGTAGAATCAGGGATATAACTAGTAGCCCGGGCAGAGATAGATATTCTTAGGTTCTCCTGCGAAGAGTTACGTTCGTTTTTCCCGGACGCCATTTCGGTCGCGAGTCTTATCCTCACAGTTCGGACAGACACGTGGGTTATCGACTGCGTCCGGCGTGAACACCCGTACATAGACCTCCGTCACGTGGCTGCCACAGTTCTGACACTCAGCCATGTCCGCAGAACCGCCTTTACCAATCATAGGCTTTCTGTCGTCACAGCACTGCGCCAGTAAACTCTTCATTAGCCCCCGGACGGTTATCTGGCGTTTAATCTCTGTCTTAGACGGCCACGAAGTAACCCCCGTAATTATATTGTCATTCGATGACACAGGTATTTTATATGTCGCTCACACGCCGGCAGTATCTCGGCCAGATCGGTCGCGTCGGCGGCGTGGGCGCTGCCGCAGTCCTGGGTGGCTGCGCCAGCAACCGGCAACCCGACACAGAGTCGGTATCCGTCCGAATCGGGTCGAAGCCATTCGTCGAGCAGAAGATTCTCGGGTATCTAGCGTACCAGCGACTGCAGTCAGTTGATTGGATTCGAGCAGTCGACGAAATTGGCTCCGGGAACTCGCTGTCGAACTGGGATGCGACGGCAGCGGGCGAGCAACACCTGTACTGGGAATATACGGGAACGGCGTGGATGCAGCTCCCGCCGCGTCATGAGACACGAATCACGGACCCCAACTCACTCTATGAGCGCGTGCAGTCGGATGCTCACTCCCAGCAACTCCAGCTGGCGGAACCGGCCTCGTTTTCGAACGAGTACGTTATCGTCGCCGACGCAACGTGGGCGGAACAGACCGGAATATCGACCATCAGTGAACTGGCAACCCATCTCCGCGACGTAGATCAAATCCCGGGAATAGCAGTTAACGAGGAGTTCTTTCACCGGCAAGACGGGTGGCCTGGACTTGCGTCGTATTATGATGTCAGGACGGAAGATAGAGAGCAACTCGAGTCCGAGACGTTCATCGTTACGTCCATCGGACTGACCTACGAGCTACTCGAGCAGGGCCGAGTCCAGATTGCAAGCGGATTCGCAACCGATCCCCAGCTCGACCGTTCCACGATTACCGTCCTCGAAGACGACCGTGACTACTTCCTTCCTTACCAACCGGCTCCAACTGCATACGCACCTCTCATCGACGACCATCCGGAAATTTTCGAGGAGCTCTCGCCGGTGGTTTCAGCGCTCGATAAACCGACGATGCGGAACCTCAACAAACAGGTGCTAATCGATGGAGACCATCCGTTTGCAGTCGCAACACGGTTTTTAAACGAGGAGGTAGCCGGCGATGCGTAGGTCACTGTCGGGCGTTCCAGTTCTCGGTACGCTTGTCGACGTCGTCCGGTCGTCGTTTCGGCGAAAGCTGGCAACCGCGTTGCTCCTCGTGTTCCTGGTCATCAGTATCGGCACAGTCGGCCTGTATGTGCAGGTCGGCGGACTGCTCGAAGAAAACGTCGAGCAGTCGATGACGGCGGCCGCCGAGACCGAAGCAAACGAATTGAGCGAGTGGAGTGAACGGAATCGGCTCGTTGTCCGACTCCTCTCCGAGCATCCCATCTACGAGAATGGAGACCGAGCCGACGTTCGAGCGTATCTACAGACCCAGCAAGAAGAACGACCAGACGCAGCGATCATCCGCGCCTACGTGATTGACCGGCGGAACCAGACCGTCGCGACGAGTACCAATCCCACGATGGAGGGGCGGACGGTCGGAAACCTCAGCTGGAGTGAACGGTTCTCCTTCCGGGATTTCGACGACGTCCAAGTGACCGAGCCGTACGCGGTGAACGATACGACGGTTATCGGCTTCATCTCACCAATCCGCCGGACACCGGAACAGTTGCTCGTCGTGGAGGTAGACACTGCAAGCGTTTTCGAACGGTTCGAACACCCTGTCGACAACGGGTTTACCCGAGTCGTCAACTCGAACGGGACCGTCGTCTTTAGCGATGATGCGGCGGCGACACTCACGCAATACCGTGATGGGGCTCGTCGCGCCGCCGCTGTCAGCAGCGGCCTTCGTGGGAATTCCGGGTTCACTGCGTCTCCAGCGTACGAAAGCCAAGTGGAGACAGAGGGAGAGTACGTTGCGGCGTATGCAGCGGTTCCGAACACCGACTGGGTCGTCATTGAGCATGCACCGGCCAACGATGCGTACGTCATTACTCGGCAAGCGCTCCGATGGATCGGTGGGATTGCAGTATTCACGTTACTCGCACTCGTCGGTGTCGTCAGCGTTCTCGGCCGGAACGTGACAGGAGCACTATCCCGACTCACCGACCGAGCGGAACGGATTGAGGATGGTCAGTACGATGTTGAGTTCGATACTGATCGTCCGGACGAATTCGGCGACCTCAATCGGACGGTAGCGTCGACACGGGACGCCCTGCAACAACGCATCGAGGAGATTCGCGAAACCAAGGCAGAACTCCAAGCCTCGAACACCGCCCTCGAAGAACGGTCTGAGATGGTGGACGTCCTGAACCGTATCTTACGGCACAATGTTCGAAACGAGGTGAACGTCATCACTGGCCGTGCAGAATTGGCTGCATCCCGCGTCGACGATGAGGAGGCACAGGCAGATCTGGAAGCCGTACAGAGTGCTGCGTGGGAACTCAGTACGATTTCGACGCGTACACAGCGCATCAAGCAGCTGCTCGCCGAAGAGGAAGCAGAACCTGAACCCATTCACCTGAACGAAGCACTAGCATCGAAGCTCACCGACGTCGAGGCTAGTACACCATGTGCGAGCGTCGAATTTGACCGGTGTACTAGCGACCCAGTAGTCGAGGCGCCACAGACCTTCCCGACAGCGGTCGCTGACGTCGTCGAACAGATCGCGACACACAACGATGGGAATGTAGAGATCACTGTTTCAGTAACCACCGAGAACACTGATTCAGATGGAGAGTCGGTCGTTCTCCGGGTCGACGATGATGCCAACGGGCTTCCAGCATTAGATATTGAGGCCGTCAAAGCAGGGGAGGAGACCCCGCTCAATCACGCGGAAGGACTAGCGCTCTGGTGCCTGGAGTGGACAGTAACGAAATCTGATGGAGAGCTACTAGTCGCACCCAATAACGCGACTCTCAAAGTCCAAATGACCCCCTCCTCGGCAGCCCCGTAGCCTGGTTTTAGACCTGCAAACGTCGTTCCGAGCCACGGCCAACCATCAACAGCGAGCGAAAGTGTGACTGGAAGTTACACACAAGTTAACCAACAGCCCACGATTTGGAAGTGGCTTGTTGGTTAAGTTTTTCAGCGCCCGCCGAGGGGCGGAGGCGCGTTCTGACCTCCGTCGAATGATGACTGAACCCTATCTCACGACGGTTCTTGAGGAAGCCGAGCGCGTTGCCGAGCAGCACGACCAGGTCGCCCGAACGACAGACAACCAAGCCCACGAGTACCTCCGATACGCCGTCCTCCGGGTGCTCGAAGGCGAGGCGGACCACCTCCCGGCGGACTGGACGCCGATCGACGGCGTGACCGTCGGTTACGGAAGCGACGAGGCGATGTTCGATAGCTGGGGCTCCAGCGAAGACTGGTGGGAGACCCTCCCGCCGCAAGAAGCGTGTACACGCTTCAGGGTGTTCTTCCCGGACGATCACCAGACGGTTCCCCGCGTCATCGTCGACGTGATGGCAGCACTCGGGGCGTGGCGTGTCTGGATCGGGAGCGCTGCCGTGTGCGGCTCCTACGACCATCGCGAGCGCCGCGAAGTCTACCTTTTGACAGCAAGAGAGTCCCCGCCGTTCGTGGCGGGTGTAAATCGCGTAAGCTCCGATGAGAACCACTGCGTTAATGCTGATCTTGATTCTCGAACGAGATGATTAGGTTCTACTTTCACCGTGGTTGGCTGACGTTCAAGTTCCAAACGAACATATCTGGAAATGGCTGATGAAGCGCACCAACACGTTCGCCGTGCGTCCCCTCTCCGATACGGGAGAGCAACTGCTACGGGACCTGTTGGACGCTTCTGCCGCTCTCTGGAACGAGATCAATTATCAGCGCCTCATGCGCTACAACGACGAAGACGGCTTTGAGGACGAGGACGTGTGGAACGCCGACACCGGCAGTCTCGAAGGCAAGTACAAAGGTGTGCTTGGCGCGTCCACCGCCCAACAGGTAATACGCAAAAACAGCGAAGCGTGGCGGGGGTTCTTCGATACAAAGAAGGCGTATCACGACGAGTCGAACACATCCGTTACGGAACACCCGGAACCGCCGGGCTTCCGTGGTAACAAAGACGATGGGCGTGTCCTCAAAGGCGTCATTCGCAACGACGCATACACGACTGAATGGGGCGAGCGGTCCCGACTTGAGATACTGGTCGGGAGCGAGTTGAAAGACAGATACGACCATACCGGGCGGCTCCGGCTGGAAATCGTTGGCGACCCGAATTGGCCCAACTACCAGAAGCAGGGCCGGTTGGACCTGTGGTACGATGAGACTGATTGCACCTTCCGAGCTTCACAACCCGTGACTATTACTGATGCACGGGCGACTCCACTGGCCGCAGAGAAGGCCGCTCTGGATATTGGTGCAAACAATCTCGTCGCCTGTACCACCACGACCGGCGACCAATACCTGTACGAAGGTCGGGACCTGTTTAACCGCTTCCGTGAGACAACGCGAGAAATCGCCCGGTTACAATCCAAGCTACAGGAAGGCCAATACAGTAGCAAGCGTATCCGGCGGCTGTATCGGAAGCGAACCCGCCGCCGCGACCACGCACAGGAAGCGTTGTGTCGTGACCTAATCGAACGGCTGTACGAGGACGGCGTCGATACGGTGTATATCGGTGGACTGACCGACGTGCTGGACACGCATTGGTCGGTCGAAACTAATGCCAAGACCCACAACTTCTGGGCGTTCAAGCAATTTACTGAGCGGCTGGCATGTACTGCTGAGGAATACGGTATCTCGGTGGAAGTCCGGTCGGAAGCGTGGACGAGTCAGGAGTGCCCGCAGTGCGGTTCAACAGACCAAACGAAACGACATCAGGACACACTAACGTGTCCGTGTGGATTCGAGGGACACGCCGACCTCACAGCGTCAGAGACGTTCTTGAAGCGGCACACAGAGAAGGCAGTCAGGCCGATGGCACGGCCCGTGCGGTTCCAGTGGGACGACCACAACTGGTCGGGGACACCACACCCTCACGAAAGTCCCAAAGAACAGCGCACAGACCCGAGTACCGTCCACCATGACGGGAATGTTGCCTCCGGCGAGTCGTAGACGGGATGAGACTCCCACGGAGGAAACCCCGGCGTAAACGCGGGGGAGGATGTCATCTGTGGCCGGAAGGCCATCCGGTCGAGGAAGTGCTCCACGAGCGGCGCAGTAGCCCGGCGGAAGCCGTCGCGCCGGACGGTGGCCGAACGGGCGACGTTCGCGACCGGCTAGTCGTCGACGAGAACGCAGAGTCACAGGACGATCTCGAGCCCCGAACGAAGCGTGCTGTCGCCGAAGCGATGGACGTCTCGCTCCTCTCGAAAGGTGGCCGCTACGAGGTGCAGTCCGCGTCCGGCAACAGGTACGAAGTCGACGTCATCGACGAATCGTGTACCTGTCCCGACTGGCAGCAGCGCTCACCCGAGGGCGGCTGTAAACACCTGCGTCGCGTCGATCACGAGATCAAACGGGGCCGTGTACCCCGACCAGACGGCCGGCTCCCAGCTGACTCGAACTAACCCTGAGTAACCAACAGGCCTCTCAGGACCACGCTTGCGTCGGGTGACTCAGTCAGTATCGGTCGTCCCACCGGTGGAATCCCATCCTTCAGGGGTGGGAGGAGGTCAAGGCAGCTCGCCAGTCACGTCAACTAGGTCCTCCTCGGTTTGCCAGCGATAGAGCCGTCCTTCTTGGTCAAATAGTTCGAAGACGCCGTCCTGCATCCACCCAAATGGGTGTTCTTCGTCCTCGTATTCTCGCTTGAGGACGTGACTTTTCGCGAAGAACTCCGTCGTACCGACGAGCAATCCCTGTTCTACAAGGAAGTCACTCGGCTCTTTCTCGGCGACACCGACGAGGTACGTCACGATGTCCGCGATGAGGCAGAACTTCTGAATGCTGTTGTCCCACTCGCCACGAATATCGACCATTCGGAACGCGTACGCGTTGGTACGCCGGTTGAGGCGGTCGACCACCAGATTCAGCCGTTGAATCGGTTCCCGGTCATAGTTTCCGAGGATGAAATACGACCGATCGTTCTCGTAGACTGGGGTTAACTCGCTTAATGCGTGGAGGACTTCCTCGTTGTCGGCCAGCGTTATCTCTTCCTCGTCAAGCTGGTCTTTGGCACTTCTGAGAACGTCTTCGGGAACGGGAGGCTCCTCCTCGGTCATTATGTGAGTGTCTCGTGGCGGAGAGATATGGTTTATGGAGTAAATCACTTGTTCAAGTAAAGGTAGTTTACTGTGGAGTGATTTACTCAGGGGTAAACTACTTGGCGCCCCATCGTGTACGATACAGTATGAGCACCGAACTGGGGACTGCTGAGGGGATGGAATCCCGCGAACTCGTCCACTTCGTCACCCAACAGACGCGGTTCGCGCTAATCAACAACATCCTCCAGCATCCCGAGCAGCTGCCCTCGATGTACGAGCTCGAGGAGCTCAACCCCAGCGTGAGCGACGCGACCGTCTACAAGCACATCCAGAAGCTCATCGACGCCGGCATCGTCAAAGAAGTCGCCCTCGATGATGACCAGCGCCGACAGGGCTACCCCTGGAAGTTCTACGGGCTCACCGAAAAGGGGCGGGCATTCCTCGACGACCACAACCTGCTTGCCGCAGAGGAAACGCTCCAGCAGATCTACGACACCATCTCAGACAAGCCTGAGAAGATGGTCAAATACGAGAACGCTCCCCGACCGGAAGAAGCGTAACTGCCGAACGTTCCACCCAAATTAACACTCGATCAGGATTCGATTTTGTAGTCAGCCGCCAGTTTCTGAAACTCGTCCCACTCCGGGAGCCGGTCGTCGTCGACCTCGCCGTGCGTCTCGAGGTAGCGGAGCAAGGCGTCGATTTCGTCTTCGAGACCATACTTCGCCGCCTGCTCTCGGAGGTCCGCCTCGTCGACGTCGACGTGGCTGAGCAGGAGGAGACAGTACGAGCGGTGGCGGCTGCCGTCGTCGATCAGTAGTGTGTGACAGCAAAGTTCCGCCGGCGAGACTGCGTCAAGATCCTCGGAGTAGAAGTAGTAGCGATGGCCGGTGAGCAGGAACTGGAGGTCATAGGCCGCGAATCGAGCGAGGCCGGTTTCGTGGAACGCCGCCGCGTCGATCTCCGTCTCGGTCTGGGCGAGGAATTCGTCGTAATCCTCCCAGAGAATCGTCCCCTTCGGGGCGACGGCTTCGAGGCGCTGGCGATGCAGCTGGTGTGCGAGTTCACGGGCGAACGCGTGGAGGCGGTCGAAGTCGGCGTTGAACTCGTAGTGGCCGTCGGCCGTCCCGACGAGCCCACGGTCACGAAACCGCTTGAGGACGCGGTTAACCGTGTTGCGGTAGTTGTCGCTCCGGTCAGCGACTTCGGAGACGGTTCGCGGCTGGTCGAGGTAGTACAGCACCTCGAGTGCCTTGCCCGTCAGCAGTTCGGGGAAGTCGATGTGGGAGTGCTGGCGGACGAGGTCCTGGTAGAGTTCGACGGCGCGAGCATCCGACGGGACGACTCGTTTTCGCCGGCCATCGCGTTCCGTGTAGACGAGCCCTTTCTCGACGAGGTCGGCGACGGCACGAGAGAGGTAACTCTCGCTGTGGTCGAGCTTCGTCGCGAGTTCGGAGATCGTGTCGCCGCGGTCGACCGTGGCGAGGACCTCGAGTTCGATGCGCCGGAGCACAGTGTAACATAGTACGAAACCTATATATAAATAAGTTTCGAGTAGTGTTACAGCCAGCGGTCGCGAGAACTGTCTCCATCGACTTAACCAACAAAACTATGGATTCGTGGGGCGTGTTGGTTAACACGAGAAGAGCCGATGTCCTACGAACCCCCGACCCCACCGGCGAACCTTCCGACGGAGATCGTCAACACGCTCAACGAGTCGGACCCGGAGCAGCTCCGAGACGTTGCGACGTACACTGAAGCGCTCGCCGAGCACAAGGAACGAGAGACCCGTCTCGAGGAGTCGGCAGATCAAGAAGAGGTCGAAGAGCGACCGGACGATCTCCCGGACGACGTCCCTGCCAAAGCGACGATCACGATCAAGGAGATCAACGACAACCGCTACTACTACTGGCAGTGGCGGGAGGGCGATACGGTGACGTCAAAGTACAAAGGACCGGTCAACCCAAACGAATAGCCCCAGACATTCATCAGTGATGCCGGTTGCTAATGGGCGGCGAAAGGCCGACCCATGCCCATCGAAGTTGAGTGTGATTTCTGTGGTGAGACAATCTCAAGACCTCCGTCGGTAGTGGAGCGTGCAGAGCACCACTTCTGCGATAAGACGTGTCAGGGGAATTGGCGGTCTGAACAAAAGGACAACAGAGTCGTCCTCCAATGCGACTACTGTGGGACGGATTTCAAACGATACGAGTGGAATCTCAAAGACGATCAGACAAACCATTTCTGTAGCAACGAGTGTAGAGGACGATGGCAGATAGAAAATCGTCCACAGACAGAATGTACAAACTGCGGCGAGACAATCGGGCGGATTCAGTACGATATCGAATCAGCTGATCGCCATTTCTGCAGTCGAGACTGTCAGTGGGAATGGCAGCAGGAGACAGCTACGTACGATTGGGAATCAACCCCGAACTATGGACCGCTATGGAAAGAGCGGCGTGAACAGGTCTTAGAGCGAGATAATCGAACCTGCCAGGGGTGTGGCCATAGCGAGAACGAGCTCGGATATACGCCGCGAGTACATCATATTCGGCCGTTCGCGGAGTTCGATGAGGATGAGGTCGAAGCTGCTCACGATCCATCGAATCTGGTCTCGCTCTGTGAGCCTTGTCACGCCAGGTGGGAAGGCGTCCCGCTTCGCCCGAAATTGCTCTGAGAACAGGTCCGGAGGAAGGGACCTCACTCAGAACAGAACTCGACGAGATGCCGCAGAATTGGATGGCCCGGTCAACCCGGACGAGTAAAACTCGATGATGGAGGACACCCACCCCACGTTTCCGTCGTAACTGGATGTTGGTGGAGGGGGTGACGCTGATTTCGAAGGGACCACACCCCCCGTGTTTCCGTCGTTTCTCCACGACGGCGTAGGGAGAGGCTACGGTAGTGCAATACAGCCACTAATTCTGTTGAGCTAGAATGAATCTAGAGATGAACTAACTTCTGCAACACATAGATTAAAGTGGTATAGCTGAAAAACGCTCATTAAGTGTACTTCGACCAAAGAGAGGGGGCGAAGTACTTCGCCCCCTCAGATGAAACGATCCTTTCCAGCTGCTTCTGTAGACGGCCAGTATTGGACGGCTAGGCCGCTCTCGTCTTTGGTATCTCGTCGTAGATGTCTTCTTCGAGTCCCCTCCCCACCTGTTCGGTGATTACGACGGAAACGTGGGGTGTGTGGGTTCGGGATTCGACATCGAGGCGACGCTTCCGTCTACGGGTTTCCTCTCTCACGTCGGAAACGGGGCTATATTGTCAGCAATCCAATTCCACCGAATTACGGCATTTTCCGGCTGATATCGGACAAGGAACGTCGGAAACGTGGGGTGGCGTTCTCCACTAGATTTATACTCCCCCCGCTCACACCGTGTGATATTCAATGACGCCCGACTCTTCACCCAGTTCTGTCGACGATCCACTCTTTGAATCCGGGCATCGTATCTTCGCGAACAAGGATCTCCTGAAAATCGGCCACGTGCCGGAGGCTGACCGGATCGTCGGTCGCGACGAGGAAATCTCGAAGCTCGCGAAACGTCTCAACGGTGCTGTCCACGGGTACTCCCCGGAAAACGTGATGATCTACGGGAAAACGGGGACCGGCAAATCTCTCGTTTCAAAACACGTCTGTCAACGAGCTCAAAATGCCGCTCAGGATGGCGTCGAGATTGGAACAGCGTATATCGACTGTGCTGAAGACAATACTGAAACCCAAGCAATCTCCTCACTTGCCGCGAAGCTGAACGATGAATCTTCGACTGGAATCTCCGTCCCCCATACCGGCCTCAGTACGTCGAAATACTACAAACTCCTCTGGAAGACGCTCGACGCTCAATTCGATTCTGTGATCATCATCCTCGACGAGATCGATCTGATGAACGACGACAGCGTGTTGATGAAGCTCTCGCGCGCTGAGGAGGCGGGGAAAATCGACTGTAGCGTCGGCGTCATCGCGATCAGCAACAAGATCCAGTACGTCGACAACGTGAACGAGCGCGTGAAAAGCAGCTTCCAGCACAAGGAGCTGTTCTTCAAGCCATACGACGCCAACCAGCTCCGGGAGATCATGTTCAACCGCGAGGACGCCTTCCAGGATGGCGTCCTTTCCGAGGACGTGATTCCGCTCTCGGCGGCCTTCGCTGCGCAGGAACACGGCGATGCTCGGAAGGCGATCGACATTCTTCGTCACGCCGGGGAGGTCGCCTACGAGGCCGGAGCAGAGCAAGTGACGGAGGAACACGTCCGCCAGGCACAGCAACACGCCGAAAAGGACCGGTTCAGAGAACTCGTGAACGGCGCACCCACGCAGGCGAAGGCGGCGTTGCTGGCACTCACGGAACTGAGTGTCAACAGTAACGACGATGCGTTCCTCACGAGCCGGGTGTACGACCAGTACGAACGTATCTGCAACCATCTCGATATGGATATCCTCTCAGTCCGTCGGTTCCGCGACATCCTGAAAGAGCAGGCCTTCCTCGGGGTTGTCGAAATCGAGAAGATCAACAAGGGGAGTGCGGGCGGCATCCACCTCCAGAACCGACTCATCGAAGATCCCCAGGTTGTCCGCGAAACGATCCTCGAGGACAGCCGGATGCAGGACTGGACTCGCGAGTAGTGACCCCCTACTACTGAGTGGGTGCGGACGACGGAAATCCGGGGTGGGGCGTGAGGAAACGACGGAAACGAGGGGGGTCGAAAATTACGTCGGAAACGTGGGGTTGGTTCGAAACGACGGAAACCAGGGGTGGGGTCTACTACGACAGTTCGTTGGAGGCTCCGAACGAGCTCAAAACGGCGTCCCTCTCACCGGAGAGCTCTCGATGAATGTCGGACCGATCCCACCCGAGCGGTGAAAGCACGCTCTCGACGGCTCTGACCAGCTGCGTTTCGTAGTACGAGGCGTCGTAGGTCTCGATCTCCTCGTGGGCGAGGGCGACACGGTCTCGCGAGGATTTCTCGTCGTCGACGACCACGTACTCGATATCCTGGCCCGGGTGGACTGCCAGGTCCTGCTCGCGGGCTCGCTTCAAGGCGGCCACGTTCTGGGTATTCTGTGAGTAGCCTTCCAGCGGCTTGGAGACACGGTTCCGCTCGACGAGCCGCTCCACTGCTACGGTGCCCGCCTGTAGTTCGCCGATTGCTCGTTCGAGCCGTCCGAGTACCGCGTCCGGTGACCGCGTGGCATCGAGCTGGTCGAGACAGTCCCGCTGGACGTCCTCGATGAACGGCGGGGTCGAGCGCTGCCGGGCTTCGATGCCTCTGACCTTGAAGTCGTCGTCGCCGGCGACCTTCCCGAAGTACTTCGTCAACGCCCCGGCGTCGCTCTCGCGCTGCGGGACGAACGCCACCCAGTCGTAGTGAGCCTCGTGTTCGAGCCGAATCTCGACGCGTTCCGTAATCTCCGTCGCAAGCGTCCCGAGGTCCTCGCGGTCCTCGTCGTCGACGTCAGGGTCCGGCGTCACCCAGATGGAGTCGACGATGCCGTGGACGACCCGCCAGCCGCCAGCTTCCAGCCGCTGTTTCGCCGTCAGCAGAATCTCGCGAGCGAACGCGTTGATTGCTTCGTGGCACTCGATGCGGCCGAACTTCGCGTTGCTGAACCCTTGATAGCCGAAGCAGGCGACGAGGATCCACTTCAGCGCACCCGACCGTCCCTCGAGTTCCGCCAGTCGGTCCTCGTCGGGGTTGTCCCGTTCCTTCTCGTGACGGATGGCCGCCTTGATCTCGTCGCGCGCGTCGATGATCGGCTGCAGCACGTCGACGAGGTAGCCCCGGTCGTCGCAGATCGAGTACCCGAGGCCGGGGACGTCGTCGCGGTCGCTGTGGCACTCACACCGGATGACGTCCGGCGAGACGTTCCGGGTACAGATGATGTTCGGGTACAACGAAGAGAAGTCGAGTTCATGGACGTTCTCGTGAAGCCCGACCTTGGGTGCGAAGATGAAGCCGCCACGGTCGGCGTCGTGGAGCGTCCCCATCGGCTTGTAGAACTCGTGACGCCAGAAGTTCCATGGCACGAGGACGTCGCGGTCGTGGGCCTCGCAGATCTGGATCGCCGTGAGCACGTTCCCGATCGACGCCCACGCAAGTTCCTGGACGGGCTTCTTTGAGCGCGACACGAGGTCGAGAACGCCGTCGAGGTTCGTCTCTCCGTAGAAGAACGTGTTCGACTCGTCGATAATCGCCCGGCCGGGCACGTTGTACCGCGCCGGCGAGTGGCCGACGCGGCCGTAGCTCGAGTACGTCGACCGGCTCGCGAGCTGCTGGTAGTCGACGTCCGGCCACCGACTCAGCGAGAAGCCGTCGACGCCGGCGTCCGTCGCCATCTCGTACAGGGTCGGGACGATCTCGCTGGTTGAGCAGACCAGGACGTCCGGATCGTGCGCTTCGAGTGCCCCTTGGACGGCGGTCAGGATATCCGTCGGCGAGCCGGTGACGGTGTCGCCGGCGACGGACAGTTCCTCGTAGACGTCGTTGCTCGTTTCGGTCACCGGAACACTGAGACAGAGCGTCGACAGCTCGCTCGCCGGCGTCGGATCGGCGCCGGTCTCCAGACAGTACCGAAACTCTCGCGAAAAGTCCACGTTGAAACAGGCGAGATCCCCGACTGGATAGGCCGACAGCTGACGCGCCTGCCGGGCGAGTGGAGTGACGCGATCGATGTGGGCAACGTCGACTGCGAGAACGGCCTCCTCGTCTCGTCGAAAGCCGGGGCGTCGCGCAACCATCTCGGTCGCGACGACGTCCGGGTGCTGGTCGTACACCGACTGGAGTGTCGTGAGGTCGAGGTCGGCATCAGGGTCGCGAGCGGCGACGTAGAAGCGTGGGGTGTAGTCATCGCGCTCGGTCGCGACGGCGCCGTCGGCGGTTGCCTCCCACTCCAGGACGCGGCCGTGGTCCAGAAAGTCGATACTGAACGGCATCGTCACGGGTTCGCGTCCGGTGGGGTACTCTCCTGGTCATCGCGTGCTGCGACCGCGGCTTCGAGCTCCTCGAGGCGTTCCTCGTGGTCGTCGAGGCGGGCCTCCTGTTCGATATCGATGCTGAACAGCGCCGGCAGCAGCGGATTCTGGTGGTTCAACAGCCCGCTCGCGTCGGCGTGCTCGCGGGCATACTCGAACAGCCGGTCGAAGCGCGGCTGGTCGCGACGCCGCAGTGCCCGGCGGAACTCCGCCCAGCGCTCTTCGATGGCCCGGAGCGCATCCCGGTACGTCGGGTTTGTGCGCCCCATCGCTATCGGCCTCCTGTCCCGGTCGCGGTCCACGCATCGAGCAAGGGGTCCGCAGTGGCCGCCACCGTCTCACCGTTAGCTGTGACCCCTGTCCCGACACCCTCCGGGGTCGGCGTCGACGGCGCCGGCGTTGTCGGTTCCACGCCGACCTGCGTGGCGCGTGCCACGAGCAGCTGCCGCCAGTACGCGAACGTCGTCTGGTAGTACGCGCCGTCGTCGACGGGATAGACGAGCGTCTCGAAGTCCTCGCCGACGACCCGTGGCCCCATCCGAGTCTGCTCGCACTCCAGATGGTGGTCGGCGACCGTCGCGACTGGCTCGGTGAATTCGTTTCGTTCGTTTCGCGTAACGAGCACCGGGATGTCGTACCCCTCGGCGTAGGTCGCCAACCGGGCGAGAGTTCGGGCCTGGAGGGTTTTCGCGTGGGTTTCGCCGAGGGTATCGTCGGCGCGGTACTGGGCGTCGACGGCCGGCGCGATGATGAGGGCGGGCGTGTGGGGCGATGTGTTCTCGTCACGACCTGGCGCCCCTCGACTGGCCGCCCCGGCATCGACGGTGGACATCTGGATCGACTTGTTCACTGCCGTAGGGAGATCACAGACGGCGCCGTAGTGCTGGTAGGCGGTGAATCCGCGGGCGACGTGAATTCGGTTGAGCAACCGTTGACTGGGGGCTATCTGCGTCAGCGTGGCCGTCGTCGCATGGCCGTTTGCGTCAACCCAGAATGCAGGCCCGCCGTGTAGGAGGAGATGGTCGAGTACCAATGACTGAAGGATCGGAACACCCCGATCACCTTCGACATCGAGGAGCGTGATACCGTCCTCAAGGGAGGGAAGCAGCATTCCGTCCGTCGCGGGATCGGCTTGATTAGCCAGATTCTGGTTGCGGTCAGCGCTCCGTGTTGGCTGGTCTACCGCCAATCGGTTCGACGTCGATGTGGAGCGGTTGGGCATACTCCAGTAGATGGCCACGTACCAGATAAGCCGCGGCGTGTCGCTTCCGCATTTCCAAGGAATGACTGAGTAATGCGGTAAATCGGACTCAGACGCTGGATTTTGGCGATCGTCCGAAGGTTTCCGAGAAGGCTTCCAGAATGACCTTGGTTCGGATGATTCGTAGCGAGTGGGCCCATCCTTTCAGGCTAGGCCTGAGCGACAACACGGCCCCACAATCCAGGTGCTACAGCTTGTCAGGATGTTCTACCGCCTCTAGACCGGCTTCGATAATCTCTTGATAGGCTTCTTCGAGGTCCTTGTCCTCTTGTTCGGCGTAGTCTTTCACCCGCCCATTCAGTGTGTGCGAAATGTCGATGTTCGGTCGCATCGTTTGTGTCCAAAAGACATTTAGACATTCAGGAACAAATGTCTGTTGTCGTGAGGCGAACCAATACGTTCGCGGTGCGACCGCTCTCTGAGCAGGATGAGCAGCTGCTCCGCGAGCTGTTGGACGCCTCCGCCAGCCTGTGGAACGAACTGAACTACGAGCGCCGCCAGAACTTCTTCGACGGCGACTCCGTATGGGATACTGCCGACTACCGCAAACAGTACGTCGGTGTCCTCGGGTCCGCTACTGCCCAACAAGTCATCCGTAAGAACAGCGAGGCGTGGCGGTCGTTCTTCGCCGCCTGCGAAGATGGCGAGGACACAGCCCCTCCCGGTTACTGGGGCAACGAGGAGGCCGGTAGAGAGTTGCGGACGTACATCCGTAATGACTCCTACACCATCGAAACTGGTGAACGGAGTCGCCTCGAAATCCCGGTCGGCCAAGACCTGAAAGACGAGTACGGCCTTGGCTACTACGACCGGCTGCGGCTCGAAGTCTGCGGCGCTCCCAAGTGGGACGGCGAACAGGGCCGATTGGAACTGTACTTCGACGAGATCGACGACACGTTCAGAGCCATTCAGCCTGTCACTGTCCCGGATTCTCGACAGGATTCACCACTAGCCGACGAATCGGCTGCTCTGGATGTAGGCGCGAACAATCTCGTCGCCTGTACCACCACCACCGGTCAACAGTATCTCTACGAGGGGCGCGACCTGTTCGCCCGCTTCCGTGAAACCACCGAAGAAATCGCGAGGCTCCAATCGAAACTCCAAGAGGGCCGAAACAGCAGTCAGCGGATTCGATCCCTGTACCGCAAGCGAACGCGCCGCCGCGACCACGCCCAAGACGCTCTCGTGCGGAATTTGATCGAGCGACTATACGACGAAGGTGTCGATACGGTGTACGTCGGCGACCTTACCGACGTGCTGGTGGACTACTGGAGCGCGGAAGTGAACGAGAAAACTCACCAGTTCTGGGCGTATCGCTCGTTCATCGATCGTCTCGCCACGACCGCCGAGGAGTACGGTATCACGGTCGAAGTTCGCTCAGAAGCATACACGACGGCGGAGTGTCCAGTGTGTGGCGAACGAGAGAAGACGGAACGAGACGGTGACGTGTTCCGCTGTTCGTGTGGCTACGAGGGGCACGCCGACCTCGGTGCGTCACGGACATTCCTCGAACGACAGGCTGGCGTAAATCTGGACGTCGGGTCGATGGCACGGCCCGTGCGCCTCAAGTGGGACGACCATATCTGGTCGGAGCTATCACGCTCTCCCGAGAGGGCCAGTCCCAACGAGGAGCGCACAAACCGGAGTACCCGCACGGGGAAACTTGCCTCCGTGGGTGCGGCATAGCCAATACCCCCACCGGAGGAATCCCATTCCCCTAAGGATGGGAGGATGTCAATGGGCGCGATCTGGGCGAGTGTACTAGTTGTCCACAGTCTCGATACGCTTCGCCGTGGCGCTTCCGCGGTTCAGGAAAGCAACGAGATAGATGGCAGCCCGATCTCGGTCGTCGTGTTTTGCGGACGATTGACTATCTCCGCTGGCGCTCAGTTAACCAACACACCGAATTTTCCGGGGCTGTTTGTTGGTTAAGGGCGTTGCTGCTGACGAGATTCCTGTGCGACCACGTTGAAGATGCTTCCCTCCGAACTCCTCGGTATGTGTGGCCGGAACTCGCTCTTCATCGACCAAGCAGACCTCGAGGCCCGCTTCGATGCCGAGGTCGTCGCGGACGGCGGGTACACACCCCGATACAACATTGCGCCTGGCGACGACCTCCACATCATCACGAACGAGGCCTCCGACGAAATCGACGCCTATCACTGGGGATTGATTCCGTTCTGGGCGGACGAACCCGAGGAGGGCATCATCAACGCTCGCTCCGAGACTGCCGACGAGAAACGCGTCTTCGAGCGGGCGTGGGAATCACGTCCCTGTCTGGTCCTCTCGTCAGGGTTCTACGAATGGAAATCGCCAAATGGCGGGTCGAAACAACCCTACCGGATTTACCGCGAAGACGACCCTGCCTTCGCGATGGCTGGACTCTGGGACGTCTGGGAGGGCGACGACGAGACGATCCCGTGCGTCACGATTCTCACGACGGAGCCGAACGACCTGATGAACTCAATCCACGACCGGATGCCGGTCGTCCTCCCGAGGGACGCCGAATCCGACTGGCTCGCCGCAGATTCGGACACCCGCAAGGAACTGTGCCAGCCGTACCCGAAGGACGATCTAGATGCCTACGAAATCTCGACGCGGGTCAACAACCCCGGCAACGACGATCCCCAGGTCATCGAGCCGCTGGACCACGAGCAATCGGGCCTCGGCGAGTTCAGTTCTTGATAGCTGACGGGGTCACAGTCACTGCATCGGCGACGCCGCTGCCGAATCGACGAGCGAGTACTCTCGGTCTCGACTCGTCCCTTCCGCCTCGAGGAGGTTGTACTGCTCCATTTTCGAGAGGTACGTGCGGATAGTCCGCTTCGTCCGCGGATCATCGACGTCCTCGGTATAGCGCTCGTGAATCTCGCTCGGCCCGACCGGGCCGTGCTCGCGAACGACGTCGTAGACGACGCGCTGGTGCGGCGTGAGCGAGTCGAGGCTCTTCTGCTTGATCTGGGCCCGAGCATCCTCGGCGGCGTCCAGGAGAATGTCGTCGGTGATGCGCTCGTGGTTCTCGCGATCGGCCTTGCCGGCGGCCGTTCGGAGGATGCCGATTGCGAGACGGGCGTCGCCGGCGGCCGCGTCGGCGATCCGGTAGAGCTGGTCGTCGGTGATGACGTCCTCGTCGAGTCCCCACTTCGCCCGCGCACTCAGAATGTCGTACAGCTGCTCGTCGTGGTACTTGTCCATCCGGACGTGTTCGCTGGAGCGCAGGCGGCTCACGAGGCGGTCGTCGACGCGGCTGAACAGTTCCTCTTCCTTGTTCGCGATGCAGATGATCGCGAACTGCGGGAGGCTGTGGAGGTCGTAGATGACGCTGGGGTCCTCCAGCTGGTCGACCTCGTCGAGGATGACGACGGTTCGTGGGCCGTCGTGCTGCTGGAGGCGATCGACGAGTTCGTCGTGCGGCGTCGACTGTCGGTGGATGTCGATGGTCGCGCCGAGGTCGTCGAGGATCTGGTAGAGCGTGCGGAACCGCGTGTAGTTACGCCAGCAGTTGACGTAGGTGGCCTCGACGTCGAGGACCTCTTCACGCAGCCGTTCCGTGACAAATTTCGAGATACACGTCTTCCCCGTCCCACTGGGTCCGGTGACGATAGCTGTGTCAGCTGGTTCTCCGTTCGTGATGGGCTCGAGAACGCTGGAAAGGTGGTTGACCTCAGCGTCGCGATGCTCAACTTCTCGAGGGACGAATCCGGCACGGAGAACGCGAGCATCGCGGATCATCTGTCTCTGACAGACTGGTTTCTCGGCTAGTAATAAAAACGTGACCGGGTCGGTTCCGGAAACGATTCAATTAGTCCCGTTCTATCTGAGTTGATTCCCGCGTTGTAACGCGATTTATTTTGTGGAAAACCAACCTTTCCGGGATTTTTCGGGATAACGTTTGAACGATACCTTAGAGTAGCCGGGGATCGCGCCACTGGACATCTGCTTTTGCTCTAACCTCCAGTTGAACACGATAGGTGTCCTCTGTGACAACTGATTTTTACCTCGGTTGTATTGGACAGGGTATGGTCAATCCCCGTGCACCCCGGGTTTTCAATCTATACGACATTATCGGCGTCTTCTTGCCCGGGGCGACTCTGCTGTTCGGGATTCTAGTTCTCTTTCCGGATCCACCTGTTCCCTCTGCTATCTGGGAGTACCTGTTCTACCTGATCGTAGCGTTTTCGTTGGGCCATATTGCCCAGGCGTATTCTTCTTCGGCCATGGGTGAGCTGAAGGTATTTGAGAACACGATGGATGAGACTAGAAACGTCTTAGTAGACGATGATGAGGATGATAATGATACTGGGGAAGGAGATGAGGGTAGTGGTGATGGTGAGGGGAACAATAAAGAAGAGTCGCCAGATGATCAGGACGACGAAGATACTGGTGGAGAGGATGACGATTCTGGGCTTAGAGAACGTTTTTCGAACTCCTATTGGGGACACCGGATTCTGCTTTTTATTTTGTACCCGTTAATCGGCCCGGTTGTGTGGTTGTGGTGGTCCCCGAATGATGATGAGGTGGAAGAGCTTCTGCACGCAAATCTTGTCTGGAAAAATCTAAGACAAACCTATGATTTAGATGTCGGGATAGACCGATATGAGGATCTGCAGCAGATGATTTCAAGCCGGGTTGACGATCCGAGGTCGCCTGTACGGTCGTATCGTTTTCAGGCTATCAGAAATTTCCACCGTGGTATGTGGGTTTCTGCTTGGTTTGTCTGGCTATTCATCGTCGCTTATGAAATTGGTGCGTTTATTCCTCTTGACGGGTGGCCTTACCGTGGTCTATTTTGTTTTGGAAGTGTAGAAATCTGTTCTCCTTTCATAATCGAATCTTATCCCACTGTGGTGATTTTCTCCTTGTTACTGGCTGTACTGTTTGTATCTTGGAGATTGACTGTTTACTACGAACGAGTCTTTATTCGGTATCTTATCACGGATTATTTCGTGGCTATCCAGAACCAGGATACGGGTGAAGTTGGGAGCGGTAATGGAGGCTGACCTAACTTTTGATGCGGAATAAAATACGGATCGACCTTATGTGTAGCACATTGTTGATGGGAGGCTGTCTTGCGATTTCTTGGTGAGCCAGGTAAATTGAGAACGTACGAATCTGCAGCTCTGACGTCTACCTACTTAATAAGGTCCAAAGGCACAGTATCAACAACCTCCTACTGAAGAGCGTACGGATGAAATAGAGAGCCTTAGTCGTCAGCAGGCATTGCAGTACGACCGTTTTCCTCCTCTTCTCGCTGAATCTCGACGCACTGCCAAGCGGTGTTTCGCTCGTTCATACTTTCAAGAGTCGCTGTGATCTTTTCACCCTCGTTCAGGCTTTCCAACTCATCTTGACAGCCATTGTCGAGAGGGATCGCGAACTGGAGACCACGCTTTTCACCTTCTCGTAGTTTTAGCCAGACGTATTCATCATCGAACTCCGCCACGGTGAATTTCTTCGTGGCTCTTTGGCTCATTAGTGTGATGTTCGCCCCCGAACAGGATAAATGTTTTCCATCCCTCAGTTGTCAGCTCTGCGCACAACGGTTTTGGATTTATGTACTCTGGGATCCAGAACTACCAGCTTCCTGGGGTTTTTTCAGGCGTTGCGAGAAACATGATTATTGACTGCTTCGAGATGTATATGATTACTTATAGTAATTCTGAAGGCAGATACGCCGACAGATATAAATGACTTGACTAGTTTAGGAAGTGCTACAACGGCTTTGAAAGGGCTTCAGACGGGCGCGGACAATATTGTCAAAGTATCAGAAATGTAAAATTTAACGGAAAGTTATCTTTTTGTCTTTTAACTAAAGAGTGGTCCGGTATACGTGTCAAAGTTAATTTACATCTTTGAATATGATGTGGAATAAACTCGTCGTATCTATTTTCTTATTATTATCGATCTTTTATCCCATGTCGAAAAGTGCTGAGGTGCTGGCCACCAGACTAAGGAACGGGAGGACGTCCGAAGGGGAAGCTCCCTCTAGCACAAGAGAAACTCAGAATTTTTTGCCTGACTTCCCTAATGATCAGACGGCAGCCGTCCCGCGGTTCCACTTTCACTCCCCTTGGCGGAGGTATTAGACAGTAGAGTTTCAACTAGAAAGGAGAGCCCACCCGCGCTGGAAGGAGGGAAAAACCAATGCCCATCTTCAACGTCGACACGGAGGAGATAACAGCATTCGACTTCGGGAACACATACCTGTTCACAGCGTACTTCGACGAAGAACAGCTCTTCAACCAGCTCAAAAAGTACTACAATAGGGACAAATACCGTTTCAAAGTCCCAGAGGAAGACCTGGAAGAGGTACAACAAACACTGGACAACTACTTCTACGAACTGGTGCTAGAGGACTCCCCTGAGGAGTACTGTGTCGTCGCAGACGAAGAAACAGATTCAAACGCGATACTAAGTAACTCAGTAATGAGAAAGCAACGCCGGAACCACGATATCTACTTAATGAAAGACAAACTATCACTCGAGCAAGCCGTTGAACAGGGCGCTATTCGGGTAGAAAAATCGGAGGTCAACGCAGGGAATCTAGAATGGAAAACCAACGGATCATAGCGGGGCCACTCGTCAATCCACCGGTAGGTACGGGTAGATACAAGTATCTCCCGAACAGCAATCTTACCAAGAGGATATCATCATGAGTACAGATAATTTAGAGGTTGCGAAGACTGGCCAGGAAAAAGGCGAGTCCGTTTTCGACAACCGCTCTCTTGAAGACATCTACGGAGAGATACAGGAAACCTATCTGGCGGACGACCGCCCCTGGGTCATCGGCTACAGTGGCGGCAAGGACTCCACCACCGCCCTCCAGCTAATTTGGTACGCCATCGAAGACCTTCCAGAAGAGAAGAGGCAGAAACCGATCCATGTCATCTCAAGTGACACATTAGTAGAGACGCCGAAAATCGTCAACCACATCATCTCTACTCTGGAAAATATCAACGAGTACGCAGAAAAGAAAAATCTGCCCTTCACCGCCCACAAAGTCACACCCAAGGTTGACGACTCCTTCTGGGTCAACCTCATCGGACGGGGCTACCCAGCACCCAACCAGAACTTCCGCTGGTGTACCGAACGCCTGAAAATCGATCCTGCAGATCGGTTCATCGAGAACCAGGTATCCGAACACGGCGAAGTTGTCGTAATCCTCGGAGCACGGAAAGCAGAATCCGCCACCCGAGAACAGGTAATGGAGATGCACAGCATCGACGGAACCGTCCTCTCACGTCACAACAAGTTCGCTAACGCCTTCGTCTACACACCTATCGAGGACTGGATCGTCGACGACGTCTGGACCTACCTCATCCAAGCCGTCGACAACCCCTGGGGTAAGAACAACCGGGACCTCGCCGCACTCTACCAGGAAGCGGACGACGAGTGCCCGATGGTGATCGACACGAAGACACCCTCCTGTGGTAACAGCCGATTCGGTTGCTGGACCTGCACCGTCGTCTCCGAAGACAAGGCGATGGAGAACATGATCGACGAGGGCGACGAATGGATGGAACCCCTCCTCGAGTTCCGTGACTTCCTCAAAGAAACGCAGGATCCCGAGAAGAAGCCGAACTACCGGATGGTCAAAGGCCGCCAACACGGCTACGTCAAAGAGAAGACCAACGGCAGTGACGGCATCATCCCCCGCGCCCACAAGTTCGAGTTCTGCAAAGACCTGCTCCGGAAACTCCTGGAGACCCAGAAAGAGGTCAACGAGAAGATCCCCGAAGATGAGGAAATGGATCTCATCCGGGAGGAAGAACTCAGAGAGATCCGTCGTCTCTGGCGCGAAGAACGTGCTGACTGGGAAGACTCCGTACCCCAGATCTACAACGAGGTCATGGACGACGACCTGGACTGGGTCCACGACGACCTCGGCTCCTTCGGCGAGATGGAGGCAGAAGTCCTCAACGAGGTCTGTGAAGAACACGACGTCCCTGCCGAACTCGTCAAACGCCTGCTCGACACCGAGTTCCAGCACTACGGCATGAAACGCCGCGCATCCATCTACAGCGAGCTGGACAAAGTCATGCGGGAGGACTGGCGGGACATGGAAGAGATCGTCGCAGAACTCGAAGGTGAAGACCGTATAGAAGCGTGGGAATACGACGGAGTAGACGTCTAACGGACAAGGCTACATGAGAATCAACAAGCTAATCATCACAGACTTCGGCCCCTACAGAGGACGTAACGAAATCGAGCTTAGCTCAACTGAAGACGCCCCCATCGTACTGTTTGGCGGGAAAAACGGGGCAGGGAAAACCACGCTATTCGAAGCAATCGGGTTCTGCCTCCACGGCAAATCCTCTCTCGGCCGGCGCACCGCTAGGAAAGACTACGAACAAGCAATCCGCAGCAAGCTCCACGAATACCCTGACGGCAAAGCGGATACAGCAGCCGTCCGACTCGAGTTCGAGTACTCCCACATGGGCGAAGTGGACCACTACTCCGTGGAGCGTTCCTGGCGCGACCGTGGCAAAAGCATCGTCGAGGACCTGAAAGTCCGGAGGAACGGTGAGATCCCCTCCGAACTCAACGAGGACCAGTGGCAGGACTTCCTGAAAGAACTGGTTCCACCAGGAGTCTCCCAACTGTTCTTCTTCGACGGGGAGAAAATCCAGGAGCTTGCGTCAGCAGTCGAATCTGACGCCGACTTCGAGGACTCGATGTACTCACTCCTCGGCCTCGACCTAATTGAACGCCTGGACACCGACCTATCCATCTACATCTCCCAGAAGCTCGAAGAAAGCGGTGTAGAAGGGATCAACGACGAAATCCAGGAACTTCAGAACCAGCGAGACGAAATCGAACAGGAGTTTGAGGACCTGAAACAGGAGAGAGAACAGAAGGAGCAGAGACTGGCAGAGCTGGAAGACGAGATCGACAGCAAGGAATCGAAGATCGCCCAAGAGGGCGGCTCCTACGCCGACAAGCGGGAGGAACTCAAGGAACGCCGAGCTGAACTGAACGCCAGTATCGAGCAACTCGAAGACCAGATCCGGGATCTTGCAGAAGGCGCGTACCCGTTCACCCTGGCACCGGATCTCTGTGAATCCGTAGTTGACCGGTTGAAGACTGAGACCGAACGCCAGAACCGGGCGACCGCCAGGAACGAGCTGACCGACGAACTCGACGACGTACTCGGTGACGAGGATGTCTGGGAAGAGATGGATATGCCGGAGGATCAGGTCGGACAGCTCTCTGACCGCATCCAAGATAAACTCAAAAGCCGGCTGGAAATCGAAGACGAGGAGCCGGAACTCGCCCACCAGTTCTCGGAGGCACAGCGACAGGAGATCTACTCGCTTACCGACCAAGCCCTAAACGACGTCCCGGACCAGCTTGCCGACCTCACAGAGAGCCTGGAAGACAAAACCCGGGAACTCCAAGAGGTCGAATCCGGTCTCAACAAGGCTCCTGACCAGGAAGTCATCTCACCCCTGATCGATGACCTGAACGAGCTTACCGAGGAGAAGGGAGCCATCAAATCGCGGCTGGAAGAACTGGAGGAAGAAATCAGTACAGCGCAGACCCGGTTAGAGCGGAAAGAGAACGAGGTCGAAAACAAGCTGGAGCAGAAGTCCCGTGTCGAAGATGTCTCCGAACGGGCAGACCTCGCCTCTGACGTCCGGAACGCTGTGAAGGACTTCCGCGAGGAACTCGCCAAAAAGAAGCTGCGGAAACTGGAGTCGAAACTCAGCGAACGCTACATCACTCTCTCCAACAAGGGCGACTTCTACGAGAAAATCGAGATCGACGAAGAAAATCTTGACATCACGATCAAGACCATCCACGGCAACAGCAAGCCGCATACAGAGCTCTCAGCCGGGGAACGGCAGATCTTCGCAACATCCCTTCTCTGGGCACTGGCAGAGATCTCCGACCGGCCACTACCCTTCATCGTCGACACACCGCTCGGCCGCCTCGACAACGATCACCGGGACAACCTGATCACCCACTTCTTCCCTGAAGCAGCACACCAGGTAATCATCTTCTCCACCGACACGGAGATCGATGACCACCAGTACAAGAAACTGGAAGGCTACATCTCCCAGGCATACCGTCTGGAGTACGACGAAGAGGAAGGGAAAACCGTTCCCTCGGAAGGCTACTTCTGGACCGAAGACGACGAAGATCAGCGATCACTCGGTGAGATTACATCATGAGCCAGAAATTCAACCGGATCACTATCGACAGCGACGCCACCAACCAGTTGAAAATGCTGAAAGCCAACACTGGGATGACACCCAACTACCTCGGCAGGATTGGCTTCTGCTACTCCCTCAATGAGCCACGACCTCCAAACCCGCAGCAGTACGACACTGACGGGCAAACCTTCAACCGGTACACCCTGCTCGGGGAGCACGACACCCTCTACATGGCTCTCCTGAAAGAACGACTGATCCAGGAAGGGAAAGACCCTGAAGAGGACCTGTACGAAGAGTTCGTCGCACACCTCAACCGAGGCGTCGAACGAGTGGCAGGTAACGTAAGCGACCTAAGCGACTTCTACGACCTCGTTCCCGGAGAGATAAAAGGACTGGAAGCCAAACAGGAAGGATAACGAATGACTTCTGACGTGGACACACCCATCTACCTCGACCACCACGCCACCACACCTGTCGACGAAAAGGTCGTCGAGGAGATGACCCCCTACTTCACTGAAAGCTACGGCAACCCTGCCAGCGAAGACCACATATTCGGGGCAAAAGCGAAGCAAGCCGTAAACCAGGCCCGAGAACGAGTCTCTGAAGCTGTGAACTGCCGTGAAGAAGAAATCATCTTCACCAGCGGAGCAACCGAGTCCGACAACCTGGCTATCAGAGGAGCAGCAGACTACGCAGCTGACCACGACAAAGGCAGCCATATCATAACCGCCGTCACCGAACACGAAGCAGTACTCGAAGTCTGTGAAGACCTGGAAACCGACGGCTTCGACGTTACCTACCTGCCCGTTGATAAAAACGGAAAAGTGGATCCTGCGGACATCGAGGCCGCAATCCGAGACGAAACCATCCTGATCTCCATCATGGCCGCCAACAACGAAATTGGCACCATCGCACCCATAAAGGAAATCGGAGAAATCGCCAAAGAGAACGAGGTCTTCTTCCACACCGACGCCGTCCAAGCACTCGGATACCTCCCCATCGACGTCGAGGAAATGGGTATCGACCTGATGTCTATCTCCGCACACAAGATCTACGGGCCGAAAGGCGTCGGAGCACTCTACGTCAGAAGACGGAACCCGAAAGTCAAACTCAACCCGTTACTCCATGGCGGAGGCCACGAACGAGGCTGGCGCAGCGGGACACTCAACGTCCCTGCAATCGTCGGGTTCGGAAAAGCCGTACAAATGGCGGATCGAAACCTGGAGGAACGGACTGAACACGTCGACGAACTCACCTCATATATGTGGGACCGGCTCGACGACGAACTGGACGATGTCGTACTCAACGGTCACCCTGAAGACCGGATCCCTAACAACCTCAACATCAGCTTCACTGGAGTAGAGAACAAAGCCCTGGTGAAAAACCTGCAGCCAGATATCGCCGTCTCCGCAGGATCCGCCTGTACGACTGGGACCGTCGAAGCCTCTCACGTTCTCCAAGCAATCACCGACGAGGAGGAAATCTGGCACCACGCAATCCGGTTCGGACTTGGGAAAGACAACACCCGAGAGGAAATCGAGTACGCCACTGACGAAGTGATCAATATCGTGAACCGCCTCCGCAACCTCACCTTCTGAACGAGGCACCGACCAACCCCGCTTGTAACCTAGTCAACTGGTTGATTCAGCTAATCACTACACTATCTTTTCTGGTGTATCAGTAACCGTCTGCGAAACCGATGGGCGGCAAAGGATTCAAATGGTCAGTGAGTGACCTACATCATAGATGTCAAACCCTCCCAAAGGGTTGAGGGACCTAGATCTCCCGCTGCTAATAGAAACATCCGACGTGGACTTCGCGGAGGATTTCTACAACCCCGCTCTGAGCGTAGCAGAAGAGTACAAACGAGGCGTCGGATACTTCACCAGCTCTTGGTTCCAGTTCGCAGCAAGAGGCCTGAAAGGACTCGCAGAAAACGGTGGAACAGCCAAATGGATCATCAGTCCCATCCTGGAAGAAGGCGACTGGGAAGCACTTCAAAAAGGGGAAGAAGCGAAACGAGATCAAGAGCTGTACGACCGGCTGAACCACATGGTCTCCGACATCGAGGAAGGCCTCGAGCAGGAAACCCAGAACACAATCGCCTGGATGATTGCCGACGGACTCCTCGACATCCGGATCGCAATAACCGGAGAAAACCTATCCGGCGACTTCCACGACAAATGGGGGATTGTCAGAGACGCCAAAGACGACAAAATCGCCTTCCACGGCTCACAGAACGACAGTAGACAAGGATTCTCCAACTACGAATCTTACTCCGTCTTCGCCTCCTGGATGTCCGACAGAGAAGAACAAAGAATCGACCAACACGAAAAACGGTTCGACGAAATCTGGGATAACGCCAAACAAGGCGTACACAGCATCTCTCTCCCCGACAGCATCTCCCTCGACATCGCGGAGCTTCGTGACGATGACCGCCCATACCAGAATCCATCGGAATCCAAGAAAATGACCAGCGCCTACCGATGGCGACATCAAGAGGAAGCAGTCAACGAGTTCCTCGAAGAAGGCCACGGAATCCTGAAAATGGCGACAGGGACCGGGAAAACACGCACCTCACTCAAAATCCTGAACCGGCTCCTACGTGAGGACAAAGTCGACAATGTCGTGGTCGCCACCTACGGGAACGACCTGCTGGACCAATGGTACAACACACTACTGGAAAACTTCAGCGCCGACGAAATGTGGATCTACAAGGAGTACGGTGGAAACCACGACCTCGGATCCTTCCTAACCAAGAATCGGGACAAACTGGAGGGCCTGATAATCTCTTACGACAACCTCCACGAATGCATAGACGCCGATATCAACAACAAACTGCAGAGAACACTGCTGATCTGCGACGAAGTACACAACATGGGCTCCAAGACGCGGAAACAAGCCCTGAAAGGCGAACTTGACGTATTCCGTCACCGCCTCGGCCTCAGCGCAACCCCCTTCGACCCATACGATCCGGACCGGAACGACTTCCTCCGAGATGAAGTCGGCCCCGTAGTCTACGAGTTCGGATTAGCCGACGCCATCCGCAGGGGAATCCTCTGCGAACTCGACTACACACCCCTGTTCTACGAACTCTCACCCAAGGACAAAGAGAAGCAACAAGACGCCTTCGGCCGGTTCCAAGGGATGAAAGCCGAAAATCCCACCCTCCCAAAAAGCCGTCTCTACATGATGCTGGCCCGGGTCAGGAAAGAGTCAGAAGAAAAACTGCCAGTATTCGAGCGATACCTGGAGAAGAACACCGATGTCCTCGAAGACTGCCTCATATTCGTTGAAACCAAGGAATACGGGAAAAAGGTCCAAGAGATAATCCACGAACACACTAAACGATACAGGACCTACTACGGTGAAGACGACGAGAAAAACCTAGTAGACTTCTCAAATGGAGAGATCTCCACACTCGTCACAAGTAAAGCGATTTCCGAAGGAATAGACATTAAATCAGTGAAGAACATCGTCCTATTCACTTCAAACCGGTCCAAGGGAACTACCATCCAGAGAATCGGTCGGGCGATGAGAACTAATCCCGATAACCCAGGCAAAACAGCTAACATAGTTGACTTTGTTGTCAGAAGCGACATCGAAGAAGACTCCGAGGAAGACGAAGGCGAGGATGAAGTCGAAACACCACCGGACAAAGAGCGATACGAATGGCTACTGGACCTCAGTGAAGTAACCAAGCAAGAATACTAACCTAATGACAGATCAACGCGATATCGAAGAAATAGCGGACGACGTACTCGACGAGTACGACCAGTCAGAGGATTTCAAAGACCGGTTCATGAACTTCTACGAGAACACGGTTGAGAACAATTTGGGAGGCACCTCGCTGGAACGACTCATCGACAACGTGGAGCTATCCGAGGAGGAGGAACTCGATGGATCTTAAAATCACAGGCATACGGTACGAGAACATTCGGGAGTTCGAAAATGTAGAACTCGACTTCGCTAATGGGTCAAACGACAACCCGCATCATATCTCTCTCGTCCAGATGCCGAACGGTACAGGGAAAACAACCACCATGAACCTGATCCGGACAACCCTCCTCGGCAAAGAGATGGATCAGGACGAGGTCAGATCCTACCAGCCAAGCGACTTCGACGCCATCGAAGGAGCATTCGAAATAGATCTCGTATCCTCCGGTGAACCATTCACACTCCGTCTCGAACTTGACTACGAGGTCGGAGATCACTCCTACCGGCACATCAAACCAAAGGAAGTCGGCGGAGGAGACATGGCCGGACACTTCCTCCCCAACGAACTCAACAACGTAATCACTGAGTCCTTCGTCGACCTCTTCGTCTTCAACGGAGAACTTACTGAGGAGTTCATCGAAACCGGAAGCGATGAAGCCGAAAACGCACTCAAAATCGTCAACTTCCTCAACCGGTTGGAAAACCAGAAAAACCAGATACAACAGACTGTCCAAAATCGGCAGGAGGACGCCAGCGTAACCACCCAGCAAGGCTACCGCAACATCCAGACAAGGCTGGAAACAACAGAGGAAAAACTCGAAGAACTCCAAGAAAAAAGAGATGAACTGGAAGACGCCGTCGAAGACCACGAGGAGACGATCGAAGAGCTAGAGGAACGACGTCAAGACATCCTCGCTGAAAACGAAGAGCAACTGGGGAAAGACAAACGCCTAGAGCGCCAAATCCAGAACCTGGAGAACGAACTGGAAACCGCTACCAAAGACCTGTTGAGCACAATGAGGAAGCCCAGCAGGCTTGACGAAGATCTCAACGACGACATGGAGAAGTTGCTGGAGAACATGAAGATTATGCAGCTCCCCAAATCCACGTCGCAGGAGTTCTTCACCGAGCTTTCTGAAGGAAAGAACTGTATTTGCGGTAGGGAAATCCACGAAGAACACGAGCAAGAGATCCTGGATAATGCCGAGAAGTTCCTCAGCGAGCAGGATATCGGGGTGCTCAACTCGCTAAAGGACAATCTCAGGGACACACCGGACTACGAAAGCTTCGACGACACCTTCGAAGAACTCCAGGAGAAACGAGACGACCTCAAACAAGCCGAAGAAGAGAGAGCCCGACTCGACCTTGATGACCCCAACCTCAACGAGAAACTCGACAAGATCATCGAGGAAATCGAGGAAGAGGAACACGCAAAAGAGGAGAAAGAGGACAAGCTCCGGCGTCTCAAAACCAACGACAAGAACGAACAAGCCGAGTTCGGCCTCGACTGGAAGAACAACATCCCGCTGTGCAAAAGGAAGCGTGAGCAGCGGAAAGAGGAGCTACGGAAGGCTAGTGGCACGGTCAACTTCGGGAAGAAAGCCGATATCCTGGAGGACATCTTCGAGGAATTCATCGAGGAATGCCTGAAGTCGATGAAGGAGAGTCAGATCGAGGAGACCAACAAGAAGCTCGAACGCATCCTCGGCCTCTCCAAAGTCCAAGTCGAAGACATCGACAACTCCATCAAAATCGAAGGCAGGGACGACATCTCTGAAGGCCAAAGCCTGTCCATCGCCTACGCCTACCTCTCCACCCTGTTCGAAGACTCCGCACTCGACGTCCCCTTCGTCATCGACAGCCCAGCAGTCAGTATCGACTACGAAAAACGCGCAGAAGTCGCACCAATAATCTCCGACCTCTTCGACCAGCTGATCATCTTTGTCATCTCCCCAGAAAGAGAAAGCTTCGTCAACGAACTGCAATCCAACGACATCCAGTACACCACAATCCACAAAACCGACACACCCGGGAAAATAGAGAAGCACCTCGACAAGGACTTCTTCATGGACTTCCAGTCCGAGGAAGAACGACAGGAGGCTGCATAATATGTCCTTCAGACTCAGCACCGAGGCACGGAGCTACTACCGGCAGATCAACGAGAAAAGTACTACTGGAGAATTTGATAGTCTCTGGGACCAGTACTACCTCTCCGCCATGGCAGGGATCAAAGACCGGAGCCGCGTCCCAGAGGACGACGAACCCGGTGAAGAGTTCGTCACCGACGTCATCCAAGCCTACGACGACCAGAAATACGAGATCTACTCCACCCTCATAGTTGCGGAAATAGAGCGAGAAGGAATACCGTGGGATGAAAAACAGGAGATACAGGACATGATGCTGAAAATCCTCGACTCATCCTCTCACACCCGGCTATCAGACTACGGTACAACCGTCCTCAACTGTTACGCTGAGAAGGGATTTCGGCTGATTAGAAGTGATATTACGGCTCCACCGGAACTAGACGAGTTTCTGGAACAGTATCAGAGCTTCCTTGAGGGTCTCGACTGATTTCCTTCGAAGTCCTGTTCTTCGAGAAATCCTGCGAATTTAGCCTTGGAGTCCGATGCGACGACGATATCGAGGTCCGTGGAGAAGAGAGCATTGAACGCTGAAACAGCGTACCCGCCGACGAGAACGTACTCGTGGCCCTCTTGGGTGAGCTCCTCGAGCAGTTCGATGAGCGCGTCACTTCGGTTGTTGAAGCTCATGGCTGTGCCCGTTCGATCTCTCGATACGTGACGCCGAGGTCCTCGTACATCCGGTCGAGCATCGCGAGCGCCGACTGAAACTGGGCGTAGTTTTCGCGCATATACTCGACCGTCTCTGCTCTCGGGATAACCGGGTACCCCTCGACGTGCTCGATGTCGAGAGACGGCCCTGGCTCGAGGACGATCTGTAGCGGTCCGTCCAGCTCGTGTCGGGGCTGTCGTTCGAATGCGGTCGGGAGGTCGAACCACTCGAAAAATGTCTCCCAGGCGTCGACGTCCTGCTCACGAACAGTGAGGAACAGTGGATAGTCGTCGGGCTCGCGACCGACCTGGTAGCCGCCCTGAGTCCACACGTAGACGGCGTCGATCCGCGTGAACGCGAACGGCCAGTCACCGAATTGTGGGATGACGTACGTTTCCTCGATGGAGGGTAGACTGACGCCAGCGCTGGCAGCGACGAGCTCGAGCGCTGCATCACGTACGCGCTCGTCGACGATAGTGAGGCCGTCGTCATAGCGGACGTAGCCTGCGTCTTCGAGTCGGTTGACGGCCTGTCTCACCGTCTCGTACGGCGTGTGGAGGTGTTGGGCGACACGACGGATGGAGTCACCACTCCCGATAGCGAGGATGACCTGCGCCGCGGTGTCGTCGAGCACCTCGTACATCTGGTGGTTACCAATAATCCGGTAACAGTTAAAAGTCTCACTCGAATGGCCATGAAGCCACTACCTCTCTCCATACTCTCGAAGGTAGACCTGATTCCCGCTGAAAACACGTGGAACGACTGTAACGAATTCAACGAACAAAACGAATTGAACGAGAAAAACGAATGTATTGAACGCATTCTGAGGAACGAACCAGCATCCCCTACTCGATGAACAAAACGAGAAAAACGAACGTAACGAATAGAATGAATTAGTTGATGGCAACGAGTGCGTTTGCTTCAACGAGTGGAACGAACAGTTGGTTTTAACATCGTAGTAATCCTCTCACCGAGTGAAACACCCTCACCGAACGCACCGAATTAAACGACCAAAACGAACGAAACGAACACAACGAGAGAAACGAAGATAATGACCGACACCAATACCACACGAATCACGGTGGCGAATCAGAAGGGAGGCGCGGGGAAGACAACCGACGTCATTCATACTGGCGGCGCACTCGCCGCCCGAGGCCACGACGTCCTCCTGGTCGACATCGACTACCACGGAGGGCTCACCTGCTCGCTTGGCTACAACGATCTGTACTACGATACCGACCGTACGACGCTGTTCGACGTCCTCGACTTCGACCAGATGGAGTCGGTGAACGACATCATCGTCGAGCACGAGGAATTCGACATCCTTCCCGCCAGCGAGAAACTCGCGAACAACAAGAACATCCAGACGCTGCTTGAGGCGCCGAAGAGTCGCGAGCGGTTGGAGATGACTCTCGACGAGCTCGACAAGGACTACGACTACATCATTGTCGACACGCCGCCATCCCTGAACGTCCTCACCGACAACGCCCTGGTCGCGACCGGCAACGTCGTCATCCCCGTCATTCCCGAGAAGCTCAACGCCAACAGCCTCCAGATTTTCGCGAAGCAGCTGAGTTCCCTCGAACAGGCGTACGGAGACATCAATCGGCTCGCCATCGTCTGTAACCGTGTCGAGCAGAACGCCGAGCACCGCGACACCATCGAGGAGATCAAGTCGGCGTACTCCCTCCCGGTGTTCGAGATCCCGAAGCGGACCGACCTCTCTCAGTCGATTGGCGAGGGTGTGTCCGTCTTCGGCTTCGGCAAGGAGAACCAGCGCGTCGAGGATGCACGCGATTTGTTCAACGAGATCGCGGACCTTTTCGACGAGACGTTTGAGAAGACTGCGCCTGAGGAGGTGGAAGCATGACCGACGGCTGGGGTGATGCTTCCGGCATCGAGGGTAACTACGAAGAGGAGGACGACGAGGTTGATTCCAGCGAAACGAGTGAGGTGAGTGAAACGGTGGAAACCAGTTCATCGACCGAAACGACCGAATCGACTTCAACGAGTGAAACGAACGAAACGAGCAAAACGAAGACGAACATCAAGGACGAATGGAATGGGCGGACGATCTACATTCCCGACGATGTCCTCGACGAGATGGAGGATACCTACCTCGAGTCCCAGCTGAAGCTCCGCAAGGCGGGGCAGGACGAGTTCAAGAAGAACCGTCACTTCTACCCGCTACTCGTCCAGTTCGGTGTTGAGGCGCTCTCTGATGCGGATGCTGAGGAAATCCAGGCTCGGCTCTCGGAACTCGGCGACGAATGACCTTGCGCAGAGCGAGGCTCAGCAGAAGTTGAGACCGGCGTTCTCAATGCATATGGACTCTCTTCCTTCGATGGCCCCAGCTAGAGTGTCTGCTCGACAAACTGCGACACAATGCGGTCCTCGGCAGTCCGAAGCCGATATGCTCTGTCGCGTTCCAGTTGCCGGCACTGGTGATGTGTGACACTGAGAGTGATACACTATCGCGAGGATGTGATTCCATCATATCGTACACATCCCCGATCGGAGAGTCACCAGTACTGAGCGGAGAATGGAACGACGAGAAGTTGCTGGGGTTATCCCCCGTAGCCCTCACCCTCGATTGGGCCGCTAAACACGCCGTAGAGGAACTTGAAGTACCACAGTACCAGCAGCAGGACCGGAAACCCGAGGACGGTAACGAGGTTCAGCGCTAGTGGCGACACGACCGCTTCTCTAACCAACAGCCCGGTCGGCGGATAAATCGTCGGGTACAGCAGAATTGCGACCAAGATCGTCAACAGTGTGGGCAGCGCCAGCGCGCTCGCGAGCCAGGCTCGGTACCGGCCGCGTCTGGCCAGTACGCTCCCGCCCAGCCCGACGGCGACCGAGAGAGCGACGACTGTAGCGACGGGCAGCGAGAGCACCGCGTCGGCAGCGCCGCCCGCATCGGTCAGGACGACGGTTCCCAGCAGCACGACCACACCGCCAAGGTACGCCAGTGTCGCACCGATGCCGTACGCTCGCAGTTCCGATGCCAGACCGGGCTCGGTCTTGGCTGCGAGGAACGCCGCCCCCGTGACTATCGAGACGGCGACCAGGCCGACGCCAGTCAACGCCACTGGTAGCGTCGCCCCGCCGAACAGCCAGCGACCCGCGAGCATCCCCAACAGGAGCGGCGCGAACACGCTCCCGCCGATGAACGCGTAGTCGGTGTAGCGCTTCCAGCGCTCGTCGTCGCGCTGCTCGCGGAGTTCCGGACCGAGGCCGCGGAACACCAACGCGACGACGAACCCGAGCGCGAGCAGATAGTTGTCCGCCAGCAGGCGCGAGTACACGCGCGGGAACGCCGCTAGCAGCATCGTCCCGAAGGCGACGACCCACACCTCGTTCGCGTCCCAGACCGGTCCGAACGCCGCCAGGAACGTCTCCCGCTCGCGTTCGTCCGTCCGGGTCGCGTAAAGCATCCCGATACCGAAGTCGAACCCGTCGAGGACGACGTACATCCCCAACGCGAACAGCACGGCGCCGAACCAGATCTCCGGCAGCGATTCGACGAGGTACGCGTCGACGGGCAACAGCGGGTCAGTCATCGCTACTCACCCACGGAATCGGGCCGTGCCAGCGGCCGCCACTCGACTCTCGGACGCCGAGTGACCGGAGTTCCTCCCGGACCAGCCACTTCAGGATGTACAGCGCAGTCAGCATCAGCCCGACGTAGAGCACGACGAACCCGACCAGGGTCAGTGTCGCCTCGGCCCCGGTGAGCGTCGATGACACCGCCTCGCTCGTCTTGAGCTCGCCCTGGATGACCCACGGCTGCCGACCGATCTCGGTGACGTACCAGCCGGTGAGCAACGCAGCGTAGCCGAACGGCGATGCAGCGATCATCGCCTTCAGGTAGCGTGTGCTGTCGGACAGCCGCCCGCGGTACATGAGGTAACCGCCCCACAGTGCCAACCCGATGAACAGGAATCCGAGCCCGACCATGAAGCGGAACGACCAGAACACGAGTGCTACCGGGGGGTTCTCCTCGTACTCGTTCAGTCCGATGACCTCGGCGTCGAAGTCCCCGCCACTGGCGAGGAACGACCCAACTGCGGGAAGGCTCACGGTGACGAGGTTCTCGGCTCGCGGGTCGGTGAGTGCCTCAGGTGACTTCGGAAACGCGAGCAGGTGTAGGTCGGCCTGCCCCGTCTCGTAGTGAGCCTCCATCGCGGCAAACTTCTGTGGCTGGGTGTCCTCGACGTGACGGCCGTAGGCGTCGCCGTGGACCGCTTGGAACGGTGCGGAGATGATTAGGAGTACGACAGCCAGCTTGAGTGCGGTGTTCCAGGCTTCAGTGTCGGGCTTTTTCCAGACGATGTACGCCGAGACGCCCGCGACCAGCAGTGCGACCGAGATCACCGACGCGTTCATCATATGGACGTACATCCAGGGCATTCGCGGGGTGAGGAACGCGGCGAACGGATCGGTTAGTTTGGCGACTTCCATCCCGTTGCGGGTGACCATCTCGTACCCCCGTGGGGTCTGCATCCAAGCGTTGACGATCAGAATCCAGAACCCCGACAGCCAGGCGCCAAAGCCGACGAGCACCGACGAGATGACGTATGTTCGGTCCCCAACACGGTCGCGGCCGTACAGCAACACGCCGAGGAAGACGGCCTCTAAGAAGAACGCCATCTTCGCTTCGAAGGCCAGCGGGCCGCCGATCAGTTCACCGGCTACCTCGGCGAACTGTGGGAAGTTTGTACCGAACTGGAAGCTCATCGGAATCCCGGTGACTGTACCCATCACGAAGCCGGCGGCGAACACCTTCACCCAGAACGAGCGCAATCGCGCATACCGCTGCTCGTTCGTCCGCACGTCTTTCCAAGTAAAGTAGATAATAAACGGTGCGAGCCCGATCGAAAGGGACGCGAAGATGATGTGAACGGAGATTGTCCATCCGAACTGCATGCGGCTCGCGAGTTCTGGTGAGAGGAACGTCACCAATCCTGGGTCGATGGCACCCAGTAGTGTGATTGGACCCATTGACCTTACGCTACGGCACAATAGCTTATGAGTAGCCCCACGGTTCCCACTTTGGAGCATTCACCACAACAGTATTCAAGCATTAGAACCGTACTTTTTGGACACCTCAATTGCCGTATCAGTATACGATAACTGATAGATAGAGTTGACCGATCCCAGCGACAATCATCACAACGCCGGCGAGCCGCTTGAGCCATCCGGCATGAGCCATTACGCGATTTGCGTTACTGACGACACCGACTCCGGTTGCGACGGTTGTTGCAGCCATTAGTACAGCCACAACACCGGCATAGACTCCTAATACGAGCATCGCTGCTTCGGTCGGGAGGGTGATGGTCCGGGCTACGACTGCGAGGAAGACTGGGGCGACGCATCCGGCACCCGCTAGTGCGTATCCCGCGCCAAAAAGACCGAAGCCGAGAATGCTTGATCGGCGCTTTGGCAGTGATAATGACAGTGACGGAGCGCGGTCGAATGCGACAAGTAATCCGAAGACAATGAGCAATCCGCCGACTAGCGTCTCGAAAATGGTGATATCTGACAGTGCCTCGTGGCCGACCCACGCCGTTGCCCCGCCTAGCAACGCAAACGTCGCAAGTACGCCCAACGCGGCTGCCACACCTCGAATCCCGGCGCCTGTGACAGAGGCGCTTTCGGTGTCAGTAGAGTTCACGTAGAAGCCAACGTAGCCGGGTAGCAGGGGGTAGGCACACGGTGAAAAGAACGTTGCTACACCCGCTGTGAGCGCGAACGAGACATTTGTTAGAAGCGTCTCGCTGATCATGCGTTGAGAGCGGTTTTGATGCCCGAGACGATCTCGTCAGCGGTATGAATACCCTTTTCAGACCACTGGATTCGCCCAGTCGCATCGAGCGCCACAGCAGTCGGGTAATATCCGACATTGAGCTTCGCTGCAAGTTCGGCGGTCACGTCAGCAGCGACCAACCAGTCGCCGTCGTTCTCGCGCCACCACTCGACGACCGTATCCTCGCTTACCGAGCCACCGACGTCTTCGGTCGTTACCGAGAGGAATAGCACCTCGTCACCAATCCGGTCCTCGGCCTCACCGAGTGCTGGCATCTGCTCCACACAGGGCGCACACCAAGTCCCGAAGAAGTCGACGAATGTGGCTTGATTATCTGGGGGAATCGTCACCTCACCATCGCGGCTTCCTGGCGCTTCGATCGTATCGAGTGTCGTCGGCTCGACTGGCTCCGGTGTCTCGCTCCGGTTGCTGAAGGTATCAGGGATTGTCCCGGTCGCGACGAGCCCAGCGCCACCAATTGCCCCGACACTAGCGAGTCCAGCAAGGAGGTTCCGACGCTTCATCCTGTGACCACCTGCTCGAAATCATTTTCGACGGTCTCGACATCAACCGACGCACCGTTCGGGTACGCCCGTTCGACGATGCCACGCTCGTTCACGAGAAGGATTAGCCCGTAGTGCGGGAACTGATACTCCAGATTCTCGATATCCTCAGCAGGCCGCTTCTCGATGACGAGCCCGAACTGTTCTTCTAGCAGTTCCTGCCCCGCTTCGTAGCTCTCCGGCCGAAGAAAGTGCCAGTTGCCGGCATCGAGATCGACACCCTGTTGACGGGCATAGTCGCGGAGGACATCGGCCGTGTCGCGCTCGGGGTCGAAGGTGTGTGCGAGAAAGGCGGCGGCGTCGCCGTACCCACCCTCGGCAGCGACTTCCTGTGCCCGCCGCAGTCGGAGAATGAGGGCGGGACAAACACCGTCCGGACAATTCGTGTAGAACGATGTCCAGAGGATGGTTCGCTCCCCTTCAAAATCAGCCGTTGAAATATCTTCACCCGTAATCGGGTCGGGGACGGTGAACTCGGGCATCTCGTCGCCGTAGCTCGGATGAGCGGCTTCACTTAGATCCTGTTCAGGCGGGCCAAGGACTGTTCCCTCAGCGCCAGATTCATCAAGTACGCCGAGGCAACCTGCGACGCTTGCGGTAGTCCCGGCTGCAGCGATCGACTGCAAATACCTTCGTCGATCCATATCCGTGGCTTACCATCATCCGAACAAGTATCGTCTGGCGTTTTGCACCGCCAGCAAAGAAGGTGGGTCTGTGTTTATCGTTCACAGGACGACGAAGAGGGCCACAGTTGGATGGCAATGCCGACAATCCCAACGGCTATGGCTGAGACGAGGATTCGAATTATGCCGCCACCAAATGCCGCTGTGGCCCCTCCAGCAACGGTGGCTCCGGCTGCACCTGTCGCTGCTGGTGCCGCAAAGAGACAGCAGAGACTTACGGCACCGCCGAGCCCGATTAGAGGCCATCTGTTCTTCGAGTCCGTATCTTCAGCTTCGCCTGTTGCAGTGTCTGTCATTCTGTATGTTTGCTAGTGAGTTTGCCTTCCCTGTTCTTCCATACTACAGGCGTCACATGAACTCTGTGAACGGCTGTAGAGAAGTCCTGCAAAGAACACGACGCTTACGATACCTAAGAGGGGTCGTAACGGGTCGAAATACGTCATTAGTGCGGAACTGCTAAACAAGGCGAGCAGAAACGCATTACAGATTGGACAGCCAAATGCCAGAAATCCCACCACTGTTCCTGCAGTAGCTGTCTTCTCGTCATTGCGCTGGTTGTTAGTTCGTTGGAGGGTGTATACTCCCAAGAAGGCCGCAGTAGTGGTGAGGAATAGATAATCCAGCGGCGTTCGTGGTACCTGCCGAATGTAGAGAGGATTCGGAATCAAGCCCGTGACAATTCCAAAGAGCACGAACGCACCGGCACTGAGAGTTACTGCTTTCAGGTAACGTCTTGATGATGATCGCATTCCTATTCCCGTTTAGATCTCTGGTAAATAAAGCAGGCTGGCTCTTTGCTCGTTCGTAGAAAAGCGGATTCGATTTCGTGGGAGTTCCGTTTTGTTGTGCATAGCAACGATACGTTTGGTGTGGCCAAATCGTCGCTTCTTTGCGGACGAACTCCTAATATGGGCATATGACGACAGGGGAAAACAGCCAGTCTGCGGCCCTCTTGGAGCTTTTCGCGGACGACTATTCTCGAGAAATCTTGCTAGCTGCTGATGAATCCCCCAGAACGGCGAAAGAGCTCAGTCAGCGATGTGATGCGTCGTTGGCGACGATCTACCGTCGTATCTCCACCCTACAGGAACACGGTCTCATCAGAGTTCATTCGACGATCGGTTCCGGTGGCGAACACAAACAATTATTTGAAACGACAATTGAAACGCTTCAGCTCGCCATTTCTGACGGTGAGCTCGAACTGTCCATCGAGACTCGGGACGAGCTCGCCGACAACTTCACCACGCTCTGGAACAATTTTCGCGAGAATATATGATTAGCATCCCGACCATCGCGATAAAGCTGATCGCGCTCTCGCTGAGTCTCTCTGTTGCGTATCTTGCGTTCTATGCGTATCGCCGGAGTGAAAGCAGTCCGATGTTCTACGTTTCGATCGGATTCGTCTTTATTGGAATCGGCGCAGTTTGTGAAGGACTTATTCTCAATACGTTCAACACCTCGCTGTTTTCAGCTGCGCTCGTTCAAGCGGTACTCGTCTCTATTGGGATGTTGCTGATTTTACGATCTGTTATGCTTGATCCTGAACAACAGAACATCTAGCAGAACGCTCACAGTATGAGGCTATTATATGAGAACAGGAGGTGAATTTACCAACCAGACGAGTACTTGAGCGTGCCGTGATCAGCCTCTTGTTGTGCCCCAAACCCGTGAGTCTCGCCGCACTGTCTTCCGCCAGATCGCCCAACAATCCTACGTCGATTGGCCCACGTACGAGTCTAGCCCGCTGGCCGATCGCTCGTTCCTCCCAGCGTTGGAGTCGGATATCCACACCGTCGCAAAAGTATGGTTCAACCAGGATGAACACGAGACAGTCGAACCGTTCGTCCACGAAGTGCCGCTCGCATACGTTCAGTTCGATACCCACGACCGGTACACATGTTCAACAAGCTACGAGATGGAGACGTTGTTTCGCCTGTTCCTGCTGAAAGAGTGCCATGGCTGGGACCACGAGACTGCCCTCGCCGAATACCTCACCAACCACCCCGCTCTCTGTAATCAACTCGGCCTGGAGTCGGTGCCGAGCCAATCCACGCTGTGGCGCAGTTGGCACCATCGGTTCACTGCTGAACTCCAAGCTACCGTCGAGACAGCAGCGCGAACGATTCTGATTAAAGCGCAGAATGCGGGCGTTACAATCCCGCGTGAACCAAACCGACAGAACCGCAGACATAATGACGAGAGTCCAGAATCGGACCCATCTGACCAAACCGTATTAGAGCAGGCTGAGATAGTCACTGAGCAGGTGAGTCGCGTTGCGTTACCAGCGTTCTCACTGGACCGTGGCGAGGGGTGTGAGATCCACGAGAACGCCTACTGGGACTTACAGACGTATCTGGGCCTCCGTGAGAATCTGGCCGTCAACGAAGGCGCTCGGAGCTTCATCCACGAGTCCAATCGAGAGAGGACACCGCTCGGCCACGCCCATCGCGAGCATGTACGGAACCTCTCTATCAAACAGATTCGGGAGATGTACCGCCAAGCCTTGGGTCGCATCTTGGATCGAGTCGCAGAGACGGAGGAGTTCTTCCGAGCTGGTATCGTCGCCATCGATATTACCGAGGATGATCCCTTCACAGGCGATAGGACGGACCACGAAGACGAGATCATCGGGACGAAGGAGAAAACCGACGAGTATGCCTATCAGTGGGCGACGGTCCAGCTGGTTGGGAACGCTGTTCCAATAGTCCTGGATGCGCGCCCGGTGCGCAAAGGCGATACACGCATGGAAATCGTCGAGGATCTGTTGGACTCGGCTGAGGCAGCCGTTCACGTCGATAACGTGCTGATGGACCGTGAGTTCGACAGCCAGCACATCCTGGAGATGCTCAGCCAGCGCGGCCTCTCCTACGTCGTGCCCAAGCGGATGCAGACCAGCGAAAAAGCGCAGGCGAAACGACTTCTACAGCGCGACAAGGATCGGTATGAGACCGATCGGAAGTTGCATCTCGGTGACAACGAGTGGCACTCGACGACGTTGATCTACCGGCGGAAAGAGAACCCCGAACACACCGATCATCAGCAGTATTCGGTGTTCATGACGAATCGGAATAGCGGGCTCCTTACTGAGTACGGATACAGATGGGAGATTGAGAGCGGCTACAAGTCGATCAAGCGGTTCATGGCCGCCACAACGTCGAAGCACTTCGGCCTGCGGTTCTTCTATTTCGCGTTCGCGTGTCTGCTGTACTCGGTCTGGCGGGCGGTCGATTTACTCGTGCAGGTACAGTTGACCGGTGAATACGAACACTCGCCGATCGTAACAGCCGACAATACGCTGACGCTGTTGAAGAAGGAAACCGGAATCGGATAGTAACGAGACTCTCTCCGCGATAGCGGGGCATCTGAGTGGCTACGCTGTCGAAAGTCGCCGAAATTCGCGTATATGGTTGGAAACTCAACAAAACCGCGCGTCTGGAGAGTAATCTGAGTCGGTTTCCGACCACTGAATCAGCCGAAACCACGCATAATAGGCCCGCTATGCCCGCTGTAGTCTCAACTCCCAGGCTCAGCAGAAGTTGAGACTGGTTGTCTCAATGCATACGGCTTTGAGGCGGATCAATCCCAGAATCTATCAATTCCTCTGGGTCCGTCGTAGGCGCTATTCAGGTAATACACTCGGCGGAAGGTTTTCCTTTACCGCTGTCACCGCTTCGCCCGGCGTGTCTAGGTCGAGTCCCGGCACTGTGTACACAGGCAGGTCGACCATCGATTCGAGTACGTCGGGGTTCGTCCGCTCGGCGAGCGTTTCGCCAGCGTAATCGTTGAGGACGACACCGCACACGTCAAGACCGCGCCGTTCGAGAGCCTTGACGGTCAGCGCGCTATGATTGAGCGTGCCGAGTCCCGAGCGTGCGACTACGAGCGTCGGTAACCCGAGATCGGCGGCTAGGTCGACGACCTCCATCCCCTCAGCGAGCGGCACCCGGAGACCGCCAATCCCTTCGACGATACCCGGGTCAGCAGCCTCTAGTTCGCGCCGACAACCCTGTAGGATCTCGTCGTAAGAGAGGGCGACATCTTCTACATCTGCGGCAACTGCCGGGGCAAGCGCGGGTTCGAGATAGCGCAGGCAGACACTGGCGTCCTCGCTTCCCGCGGCTTCGGCGACGAAGCCAGCGTCGTCGTCCGGTGGAAAGCCAGTCTGTGCGGGCTTGATACCGACTGCATCGCGGCCGCGGTCGCGGAGCCAGCCCACGAGGCCGGCAGTGATGACAGTCTTGCCGACACCTGTCCCGGTGCCAAGCACGAAGAAACTCATCGCAGCCCCACCTCCTCGCCGGCGGCCTCGAACGCGTCGAGACAGCGGTTGAGTTGCTCGCGCGTGTGTGCGGCTGTGGGAGCGACGCGCAGCCGTGACATCCCCACCGGAACGGTCGGCGGGCGGATGGCAGGGGCGAGCACCCCGCGGTCGCGGAGCGCTTCATCGAGCGCGACCGCATCCTCCCGGTCTCCGACCAGCACGGGCAGGATGTGGGTCTCACCGAGCACCTCGAAGCCGAGGTCCTCAAACCCCGACCGGAGGTAATCGGCGTGATTCTGGAG